>NZ_NKFN01000009.1:0-616951 GCF_002223355.1 Burkholderia sp. HI2761
GAGCATTTCTGCGAGAAACCTGAAGTTTCCCGGCAGCGCTGCGTTTTCAGCAGCAGAGAAGCGAGATTATGAACCGTGTTTCGCAGCTCGTCAACAACTTTTTACCTACATCGTTGCGACTGCGGGGCTCTCTTCCTGCGCCGCCAAGGCTCGTTACCACCGAACCTCAACAGCACCACTTCCCTTCCTCCCGTGCCGCGTTTCCGTTAGCGCGAAAGAGGCGTGATTCTAAGCACCCACCCCCATCCGCGCAAGTCCTTTGTGAAGAAAATTTGAAAAAGCCTCCGTGCGCTGCCGCGCACGGAGGCTTTGGGCGCGACGGGCCGTGAAACGCAACGCGCGCAGCCCGCCAAAGATATGACGAACACATCTCGTTCCCTATGTAAGAGAACGCGAAACGGGCAAGGAACCTGGTGCGGTCGAGTATCATGCCGCGACCGAACCACGCACGCATACCGATGATGGACAGCACGACTCAACCCGGCGACACCGACCTTCGCGACGAATATGCCGCCCTGCGCGAGCGTGCGATCCTGCTGGAAGAACAGGTCCCGCCGCTTCTGCAACGCATCTCGGATATGCTGCCGCGCATCAGCGGCGAATCCGAACTGGCGGACACGCATCGCGAGCGGCTCGTCGGCGCACGCAATGCGGCGCTGGTCTCGATCGAAAACTATCAGCAGGCCATTCCATTCCTGCAGACGGCCGACTCGATCATCGAGCAACTGGACAAGACACCCGAGCGCGACGAGGACATCGAGTGGCGGGAATCGCTGCTGCAACGGCTGGACGAGCTGATCGACGTCGCGGTCGTGATGGTCGACGATGCGGAAAGCTACTTCGAGCATGCACAAGCCTGCGACCTGTCCAGCGTGCCGAAATCCATCCTCGAGGATTGAACAGGCTCACCGAATCGCGCGGTGCACCGGCCTCACGTCGTGCCCGCCGACAACCGCCGGCTGACGATCTTCGTTTCCGGGCCTGCCGCATGCTCCAGCCCGAAGCGGCCGTCCTGCGACCGCCACCATGCGCGGAGCCGCACGTCGCCTCTACGGCGAATCCAGCACGATCGTCTCGCTCATCATCGGCACGCGGATGTATCCGCCCACCGTATCGCCATACGCATGCGCGTTCCCGTCGATCACGTATTGCGCCGTCAACGCGCACAGGGTCGCGTCCCGCGCATCGACGGAGCGCAGCGTCGATACGTCGATACCCAGCCGCTCCAGCAATTGCCGGCGCTGGTTGCGCTTCTGCTTCGCAGACGCCACGGCCTTGCCCAGCATCGCGCAGGTAATCGCATAAGGATAGGTCTCGAAGCTCGCACGCCCGCCCGCGTAGCGCGCGCCGGTCAGCAACGGATAGGCGTGCGCGAGCGCGCGGTAGACGCGCTCCCCCATGAACATCCAGTCGAAGAAGCCCGACGTGCTCGCGATGGCCTGCTCCCGCGACGGTGTCGGAAAGCACGAGATTCGTTCGCGGGCGAGCGCCTGTTCGGCCGCGCGGCGGCCGCTCCCGGTCCACCACAGGCTCGGTGCGTCGACGCCAACGGCCACGACATCATGGGCGAGACACAGTGACGGCAACGATTCCGGCGCGATCCGCGCTTCCCGGCAGACGACCGTCGAGCCACGCAGGATCACGAGATCGCACAGCTTCCTGTCGCCGCCGACATCGACACCCGCCACGGCGGCCGGTTCTCGCGCGGCGAATCGGGCCGATCGCACGTGCGTGCCTCAGTCCGCCGGCCGTGCGGCGTACGCGGTATCGAAGATCGCCTCGAGACCGGGATGGACGCCGCGCATCGGGTCGACCACCGACTTCGCCCAGTCGAAATACGCCTGCTTGCGTTCGAGCGGCCAGTCCGCGGGCGGATGTCGGGCGATGTCGCGCAGGTTGCAGATCTTGTCGGCCAGCTTCACGAGCTTCGCGCGCCGGCTGATGGTGGCCGCGTGCTCGACCTGCAGACGCTTGCGCTCGTCCTTCGGCAGCGACTTGTCGTCGGTGACTTCCATCACGATGTCCGCCACGTCCTTGCCGAACAGCCTCAGCAACTCCTGCTCGGTCGTCTCCGTATCCTCGACCGTGTCGTGCAACACGGCCGCGACGATCACGCGTTCGTCCTCGACGCCGGCCTCGTTGGCCAGTACGTCGGCGAGCGCGATCGGATGATTGATGTACGGCGACGCCTCCTCATCCTTGCGTCGTTGATTGCGATGCTTGTCCGCCGCGAACGCAATCGCGGCTACCAGCTTCTTCATATTCACCCCTCGTGTGGCCAGACCCGCGGCCGTTGAACCGGCCGCATGCGTTTCGGAACCGCTCATACTACCTGTACGCGATGACCCTTCCCGTGCGCCGGCATCCCGGCGTACCCCTGCATCACGTGCCGGCCGGCGCGCGCTGCAACTCGACCACGTTGACCCGCGCGCCGAAGACGTCCCTCACGAGCGGCAGCAGGTGGTCGTGGTGCGTCAGGAACAGCACCTGAGTGCGCGTCGACAGATCGCGCAGCGCGTCGAGCCCCGCCTTCGCGCGCGCATCGTCGAAATTGATGAACAGGTCGTCGGCGACGAACGGCAGCGCCGTGCGACTGCCGAGCTGCAACTCCAGCGCCGCGATCCGCAGCGCGAGGAACAGCTGATCGCGCGTCCCTTCGCTCAGCCCGGCGACCTCGACCGACGTTCCCCTCGTACGCCGTGCATACAGCGCGGGCGGCGTCCGTTCGGTATCGACGGTCAGCTTCGCGAATTCACCCAGCGTGAGCCCGGCGAAAATCTCGCCCGCACGCCGCAGCATCGGCCCCTGCTTCTGGTCGCGGTAGCGATCCGTCGCCCACTTCAGCAAGCGGCTCGCCGTGGCCGCTTCCAGATACTGTTCGGCCGCATCGCCCATCGCCGCCAGTGCCTCCTGGCGTTTCGACTCGGCGACGGCCGCGTTCGCCTGGCCGTCGATCGCGCCGAACGCCTGCTCGGCCACAACCTGCTGCTGCGCCAGCTCGTTCAGCCGCTTGCCGACATCGCCCAGCGACTGCTTCACCGCTTCGAGATGCGCCGGCACGTCGGCAATGTCCTGTTCCGCCACCTCGGCCTCGACGGCCGACCGGGAAAGCCCGTCGCCGTCGCGCACCAGCGCCTCGTGCGCGGCCTCGACCGCCTGACGTAGCTGGCGCTGGCGATCCGAACGCTCGGCCAGCGGCAGCGCCGCGTCGATCGACGCGACGCCGGCCAGTTGCAACAGCGGCTGGATGCGCGCATCGGCGCCGGCCACCGCGGCAGCCGCGTCCGCGACCTTGCCGTCGGCCTGCCGCACGGCCTCGTCGGCACGCTCGATCGCACGCGCGATTTCCCGGGCGGCGGCGAGGCGCATCGTCAACCGGCGCGCCACGTCAGGCCAGTCGCCGCTCGCCAGCCACGCCGGCGCGAGCGCTTCGGCAAGCTGCCGCGCGCCCGCCTCGAGCGCGGCCAGCTCCGCGCGGATCGCGGCGATCCGGTTGCGCGGCGCATCGGCATCGGACAGCTCGGCCGTCACCGTATTCGCGAGCCCAAGCGCACCTTCCGCCGCGGCCAGCGTCGTCGCGCTCTCGGACAGTTTCGCGTCGGCCAGCGCGTCACGCCATTGCGCTTGCCACGCATCGTAAGCCGCCTGTGCATGGCCGGCCCGCGACTGCGCGGTCGCACATCCGCGTTCGGCTTCCCGCGCACGATCGTCGAGGCTATCCCTCTGTGCGGCCGCTTTCTCGGCCGACTGGACGAATGTTTCGGCAATGGCGACGAGCGCGGCCAGTCCGTCAGACTCGCCACCCCGCGATACCGTCAGCAGCGCCGCACGCAGCGCAGCTTCGGCGCCGGCGCGGGCAGCACGCATCGCGTCGAATTCGCGGCGCTGACGATCGAGATCGGCTTGCGCGGCGAACACCGTATCACGCTTCGCGAGCCAGTCGCCCATCGCCGCGAGCGGCATGCCGGGCACCGCGGCCGCCGTCGCGAGTGCGGCCCAGGCGTCGCGATGGGCGGCGAGCTCGCGCTCGCGTTCGTCCAGCGCCGCCTGCCGGCGCGTCACGCCCGCACGCGCGGATTCGACCTGCTGGCGCAGCGACTGCAGCGTCGCCGCGGCCTGGGTCGCGCCGAGTTGCGCATCGACGAGTTCGTCGGCGAGGCGAATCGCGTCGTCGACCGCCGGTGCGCCCGTTGCGAGATCGACGGCGCCGCTGCGGATCTCGCCCCACGCGCCGTCGCGACGCGCGCGCGCCGCCAGCACGTCGGCGGTCGTGACGACCTTGTGGTTCTCCGCGAAATGCTTCTCCTGCAGTTGAAGCCGCTCGAGTTCTTCGAGTGCGCCATCGCGCGCCTCGCGCGCGGCAGCGGCCGCGCTGGCACGTTCGCTGTCTTCCTTGAGCAGCGCGCCGAGCCGCGCCGCCGACGGTACGTCGAGCGCGCGCAGCGAGTCGACCGGCATGCGCCATTGGCCGAGCGCGTCGAGCGCACCGGACAGCGTGCGCTCGGCGGCCGCGATTTCGTGCGCCAGCGCCTGCTCGCGCGGGCCGCTGTTGCGAAAGCCCTGCGCGTCGGCGAGCGCCGCGCGCAACGCTTCCGGCACGTCGACGGTCGACAGGCGCGCCTGTTGTTCCCGGACCTGCGCCAGTTCGCGCGTGCGCTCGTCGAGCGATTCGCGTGCACCGGCGAGCGCCTGGTGCAGCGCGCCATGTTCGCGCAGCAGGTTCGCGACGGTCTGCAGCGACAGCGCCGTCGGCAACGCGGCGCGCAGCGACGCTTCGTCCGTCGGCCAGCCGAGCTGCGCGGCCGCCGACAACGCGGCGGACAGGTGCCGCTCGACGTCCGTGCCGAGCAGCAGCAGATCCTGCGCGTGATTCATGCATGCACCGCGCAGCCGATCGAGCGCCTCGATATCGGCTTCGAGCGCCAGCGTGTCGGCATCCGCGTCGATCGTATCGCGTGCCTGCCGCTTCGCGATCAGGTCGGCGCGCCGTTCCTCGAGCACCTTCTGCTCGGCCGCGAGATCGCCCTGCGCCTTCAGCAGATCCGCATACGCGGTCGGCGGCAACTCGACGACCGCGCCCAGTTCGGCCAGCGCCGCGTCCTTGACCGTCAGCTCCTTCAGGTACGGCGCGAGCCGACGCACGCGTTCGAGCTTCGAGCGCAGCGCTTCGAGCCGGCGCTGTTCCGCGCGCGCCTGCTCGATCTGCTGCTCGACGGCTTCGCGCGCGTCCTTGCGATCGACCCAGTCGCGCGTGCGCACCTGGACCGTCTTCAGTTCGGTCACGGCTTCGTTGAACGCCGTTTCGGCCAGCGCAAACGTGCTACCGCTGCGACGCGGCGCCCACAATTCGAGTGCGCGCGCGTCGAGCTCCTCGCGCACCGGCCCGAGGCTGCCGACCCCGGCCGCCGATTCGAACAGCACCTGGCCGAGCTTGTCCGATGCGTCGAGAATGCTGCGGCCGCCATCGACGAGCCGCCCGTGATCGAGCCCGAACATCTGCTCGAAGAACTCGCGCGTCGCGCCGTCGAGGACCGCCGCCAGATAGTCGTCGGGCAGCTTGTCGTCGGCGGGCGTGCGCAACGGACTGCGCCCGCGCGCACGGTGGAACGCGAGTTCGCCCGTGCCGCTCTCCAGCACGCCGCCGATCCGCAACTCGGGCGTGCTGTGCAGGAAATCGAGCGGCGTCTGCAGCTTCATCCCGAACAGCAACTCGGACACGGCCGTGCGGATCGTCGACTTGCCGGCCTCGTTCGGCCCGACGATCACATGGAAATCCTCGCTGGCCGACGGGAAACGCAGCGTCTCGTCGGTGAACTTGCCGTACTTGATCAGATCGAGCTGGCCGATACGCATCGCTTACTCCCCCCTCGCCAGCCGCGCCAGCAACGCGGGCCCGACCTGCTCCACCAGCGCCGTCAGCTCGCCCGCGCGCGCCATCGTCAGCAACGGCACTTCCTCCTTCACGTCGCTGCGGACCTTGCCGACGAACGGCTTCAGGTCGCGTTCGAGCAGCGCGAGGAAATCCGGATCGTGCGCGGCGTCGGCCAGAATCTGCTTCAGGTCCTCCAGTGCCTCGAGCGGTTCACTTTCGCCCGGCTGCTGATCGGCGGCGGATGTCGCGAGCCGAACCTTCTCGAGCCACAGCCGCTCGTTGCCGATGATGCCGATCTGGTTCAGCACCTCGGCACGCAACTGCGGCGCGCGGCCGAAAAAGAGGCCGTGCGCGGGCGTGCGCCCGATGACGGTGACGCGCACCGCGCGGGGCACGTGGCCGTCGACGGTCAACAGCGCCTCCAGCGACTGGCCGATCTTTCGCGACAGATCGGCCACCGACAGGCAATCGGACGCATCGACCGACACGGCTTCCCAGCGCAGCACGTCGAGATACAGGCGCTCGACCTGCGTCTTGCCTTGCTCGACCGTCACGAGCACCGCGCCGCGCCGGCCCGTCTCGCGGATATGGCGCCCTTGCAGGTTGCCGGGAAACACGACGGTGGACGAACCCGTCCATTGCTGGAATTCATGCACGTGGCCGAGCGCCCAGTAGTCGTAGCCTTTCGCGTGCAGTTCGGCCAGCGTGCACGGCGCGTAGTTCGCGTGCGCCGCATACCCTTCGAGCGCGGTATGCAGCACGCCGATGTTGTAGTGGCCGGGCACCGGGTCCGGATAGCCGACGGCGAGATTGTCGACGACCGCCTTGTCCTTGAAGCTCTGCCCGTGCAGCGCGACGTCGAATTCAGGCAGCCTGAAGGTTTCCGGCTTGCGGTGGCCGAACACGGTAACGTTGTCGGGCAGCGTCAGCTTCTTCGTCATCTCGCTTTCGGCATCGTGGTTGCCGCCGAGCACGAACGCGCGGATGCCGGCCTTGCGCAGGCGCCCCATCTGCTGGCCGAAGAAGATGCCCGTGTTGTGATCCTTCCAGTCGCCGTCGTACAGGTCGCCTGCAATCACGAGGAACGCGACTTCTTCTTCGATCGCACGATCCACGAGTTGCCGCAGCGCCTCGCGCGACGCGTTGCGCAACTGCGCGGCCGGTGCGTCGGGATACGCACTCAGGCCGTGCAACGGGCTGTCAAGGTGAATGTCTGCCGCGTGGATGAACTTCACGAAGGTTCCTCTGTTTCATGGCGAAGGGGCGACGCCGCTCGCACGGGCCCGTGCCGTCAAGCGTCGTCCCGGGAGCCGCAAGCTTGCCGCCGCACATGCGACACGTACCGGACCGGATCGCGCCGCCCGTTGCAAGCGGCTCGGGATGGTACCTGAAAGCGGATGACGACATGCGTCCTCGGTCGGTGCGGATGACGGGGAAGCACGCGATACCGATGCGAACCGCCATTTTGCCGCAGCGCGAGCGAGCGATAGCGAGGCGCGGTCGGGCGACCGGCGAGGCCGTCGCGGCGGCCGGCTGTCGCGAGCCCTGCTATTTAAGCATGGCGCGTGGGCAATGGGCCGGTCGCCTCCCCGATCAGGGAACCCGAACCAGATTTCGTGATCGCCATTTCTACCCTGTCGCGAGACGTCACATGGCGATCATGCCGGCGAACGCCGACGTCATCGGAAAGTAGGCGGACGCGGTCAATCCTTCCTTTCGCGGAGCGCGGCAGAGCGGCGAGTGCGAAGATCGCACAGCGCGCATGCGCGCTCGGAATCTCCGGAGCCAATACGAAACGACTGGGATGAGTTCGGCTTCCCCGAAACGGGTAGAGAACCGACAAGCTTGAGGACGAACTGGACGACGCTGCGATGCGCAGCTCAGTAACCCGGATACTGCATTCGTTCCATCTTCGTCCGTCCAAGCCGGCCAGCTTGCCCCTGCCCGACAGTCGCGTCCTTTTGGCGTCAAGCTCAGTCGGTCGGCAGCCTGTTATTTGTGATCCTAATCAATATCGATACATTCCTCTTCCCGTGTTTCGACATGAGGCACCATGCACGACGCATCGCGTTCCCCAATAGAAAAACCCGGCCCGCATCGAAGCGGGCCGGGCCGTGACGGGATCCGTGCTGCTTATTACAGCGCGCCGCCTTGCGCCGACGCCGAACCCTTCAAGCCGACCGATGCGCCGCCCTGAACCGAGTTCGTCGCGCCTTCGAGCGCTTCGCCGGCCTTCGCCTTCGCGCCGCCCGCGACGTCGCCCGCGGTCGACATCGCGCCTTGTGCATGGCTCTTCGCCGAGGCCGCGACGTGCTTCACGTGCGACTTCGTCGCGTGCACGGCCGATGCCGCCGCATCCTTCGTCGCGCCGGCTGCCGAACCGACCGCCTGCGTCGCACCGCCCACCGCCGTGCCGGCTGCCGAGCCGACGCCGCCGACCGTCTTGCCGACGCCGTTCAGCGCGCCGCCGACGACATTGCCCGCGCCCGAACCCGAGCCTGCCGCATTCGCGCCGGCGCCGGCCTGCACGCCCACGCCGCCGCCGAGCAGCGGCGTCTGGACCTGAGCGCCAACACCTGCGGAACCCTGCGCACCGGTCTGGGCCGTCTGTGCAAATGCAGCCGACGTCGCCATCGCCGTCAGAGCGGCACCCAGCAGAATCGTACGAATCTTGTTCATGGTCATTCTCCCCAAAGACGTTGTTGCTGCGGGCCGCCTTCGTGCGGCTTGTCGCATGCCTTGCCGCGACATGCGGCAGGTGGAGCTAATGTAGCGGCACCGGCGCGCAAAACGATCGAATTGCGGGGACTGTTACTTCCGTTGCAAATGCTGACGATTGACTCACACTGTTTGACAATCGGGGACGTGCGGCGGGGTGAACGCTATATTCGACAACGGACGGGGTGAATCATGAACCGGGGCGCTCGGCTGCTTCACGCCGGCGATTCGCGCGATCGTCATGTATCGGGGAAGCCGACCAACGAAACGGCCGACTGACGAGCCGGCCGCTTTGATCTGCATTCCAAAGGATGGGGATTGCCCGGCCGTCGATTCGGCATCGTCACGATGCACGGCCCCGGCCGCCAACGAGCGGACCGGGGCCGTGCACATGCCGCCCGGTTACGGCCGGAACGTATCGCCGAGCACGACGCCTTCGCGACGCGGATCGGTGCCGCCCTGCAACGCCGGCGACTGGCCGACCGTCACGCGCATCACCGTGTTGACGCCGCTCGCCTGCGCGGACGTCGACACCTTGTGTCCGAGCGCGAGCAGCCCCGTGATCAGCGGATCGTTCGCCCCGTTGTTCGCCGCGTTGACGTTCGGATGCTCGCCGCCGATCGTGGTCGTCGGGCTGTTGCTCGCGCCGAAGTCGACGAGCCCCGCCGACTGCTGCGCGTCGAGCCCCCAGTCGAGCGCGCCGACCAGCGTCTTGACCACGTATTGCGGAATCGTGCCGCCGCCCGGCGAACCAGTCGCCATCACGAAGTCGCCGCGCGAGCCGTCGGCGGCCTGCCCGAACACGATCGTCGGCGCCATCGAGCTGCGCGGCCGCTTGCCCGGCTGCAGGCGGTTCGCCACCGGATTGCCGGACGTGTCGAGCGGGTTCGCGGAAAAGTCGGTCAACTGGTTGTTCAGCAGGAAGCCGTTAGTCATGTGGAACGAGCCCATGCTCGACTCGACCGTCGTCGTCGCGCTCAGCACGTTGCCGTCGCCGTCCACGATCGTGAACTGGTTCGTGCCGTGCTCGATCAGCGTCGTGTCGACGCCGAGCGGCACCGCGCCGAGGTTGCCGGGCTGCGCGGTGCCCATGCTTTTGGTCGTGTCGATCAGCGCCGCGCGCGATTTCAGGTACGGCTTGTTCAGCAGCGTGTCCCACGTGCCGCCCGGCAGCGGCACGAAGTCGGTATCGGCCACGTACTTGTCGCGATCGGCATACGCGAGCCGTTCGGCCTCGGTGATGAGGTGCACGCCCGCCACCGTCGGCTTGCCGCCTTCGAGATCGATCGCCGTCGGCTTCAGCGACTTCAGGTCGTAATTCTCGAGAATGCCGAGCGCCGATGCGACCGCGATGCCGCCCGACGACGGCGGCGGCATCCCGCAGACCCAGTAACTGCGATAAGTCGTGCACACCGGTTCGCGGCGCTTCGCCTGATAGGCGGCGAGATCCGCGACGGTCGTCTTGCCCGGCGTGAGCGTCGAGCCGTCCGCGCCCTTCGTCACCGCGATCTTCGCGACGATGTCCTGCGCGATCTGCCCCGTGTACAGCGCATTCGCGCCGGACTGCGCCATCAGCGACAGCGTGCGCGCGTAGGCGGGATTCTTCAGTACGGTGCCGAGCGGCTTCGGCGAACCGTCGGCGTTCAGGAAATACGCGGCGGCTTCGGGGTCCCGCTTCAGGTTCGCGGCGTTCGCCGCGATCGCGTCGGCGAGCCGGCCGCCGATCGGGAAACCGTTGGTCGCCAGCGTGATCGCATCGCCGAACAGGCTCTGCCACGGCAAGCGGCCGTGATCCTGTTGCAGCGCCTCGATGAGCCGCGGCACGCCGATCGTGCCGATCGAACGGCCGCTCGCGCGCGCGTTCGGCTGCGGCGCCGAATGATCGGCGGCGTCATCGACATAGCGCAGGTAGTTCTCCGTCGCGGCGGCCGGCGCGGTTTCGCGGCCGTCGTATGCCTGCAGCGTCTTGCCGCGCGCATCGTAGTAGAGCAGCACGCCGCCCGACCCGAGACCCGTCGCCTCGGGGACGGTCAGGCCGAGCACGGCCTGCACGGCGACCGCCGCGTCGGCGGCCGTGCCGCCCTTCTTCAGAACCGCGCAACCGGCCGCGCTCGCGTACGCGTTCGACGTGGCCACCAGGTAGGTTTTCGCATAGACGGGCTTCATCCCGGTGCGATAGCCCGACGATGCTTCGGGCAACGACGGGTCGCCCGGCTGGTTCGAGCCCACCACGACCGTCGCGCCGCTGTTGTCGAGCGCGAGGCAGCTCGCATCGGTGGAAGGCGTCGTCGTGCGGCTCGCCTCGTTCTCGACGTCGCCGCCGCAGGCGGTCAGCAGGGCAGCCGCCAGCAACGCGGACGCATACGGAAAGATCGCTGTTCTGTTCATGGTATGCCGATGTTCTTGTAGGTCGTTGTGGTGGACATCCCGCTGCCTGCGCCCCTCGGCGCATGGGCAACGCGTTCGATAATCCCATGAACAAAAATTTTTCCGCAATAAGGAAATGGCGTCATGCAGCGGACGTCGTGTGCGCTACGTCACCGAACCGGCACGCGGGGTTGCTTGCTGCATTGCATCGCATGGCGATACGCAGATGCACCCGCATCGTGACGTCGTCATCTTTTCGCCCGGCGACGCGTGCCGGCCGTCTGCCCGCCGCGCGCGAACCCGCGCTCCATCGCGTCGATCGCCTCCGAAAAGAACGCGAGAAACATCGTCATCGCGACCGTCGCGCTCATGTCCGCCCGCTGGTAGATACAGCTGAACGAGCGCGCGCCCGCATCGGCCAGCGGTGTCCAGGCGAGCCGGCCGGCGGCCACGTCGTCCGCGACGTTTTCGGCGATCAGGAAGCCGACGCCGGCGCCTTCGGCCACGAGGCGCCGCACCATCGACACCGAACCGGTTTCGACGAGCGGCCGCACGCTGCGCGGCTGCCGCGCATCGATCTGGTCGAACATCGCGCGCAGCTCCGTGTCGGGCGTCATCAGGATCAGCGGATGCGCGAAGCAGTCGCGCATCCGCACCTTGCCGCCCGTCGACGCCAGCGGATGGCCGGGCGCCGTGACGACACCCAGCGGCTGCGCGAACGCGCGCACCTCGACGACGCCCGCCGCGCTGCGCCGGCGCAGCGCATAACCGATGTCCACCTCGCCCGTCTCGACCCAGCGTACGATGCTCTCGCCGTTACCCGAGCGCACGCTGTACGTGACGCCCGGATAACGCTGCATCGCGGCGAGAATCGCGTCGGGCACGAGCTTTTCCGCCGTTGACGCGGGCACCGCGAGATTCACGTGCCCCCGCCGCAGCGCGCGTAGATCCTCGACCTGCGTCAGCGCGTTGTCGAAGTCGCGCTGGCCGCGCCGCACGGCCGCGATCACGATTTCGCCGGCGAGCGTCAGCTGCATGCCGCGCGGCAGCCGGTCGAACAGCGGCACGCCGACCTGCTCTTCGAGATTGCGGATCTGCTGGTGCACCGCCGCGGCAGTCAGGTGCAGCGCATCGGCCGCCTTGCGAATCGAGCCGCGCCGCGCGACTTCGTCGAAACAGCGGAATGTCTGCGATATCGAACGCATGAAGGGTCCGTTAGATTTTTCCGAACAGGCCGTCAAGAATAATCCGATTTTACTGACCGGACGAATCGTCTAGATTCCGCTGCATCCCCGTATCCGATTCGAATGGAGACCGCAGTGACGACCGTCGACCAGATTACCCAGCGCCGCCGCGGCGTCGGCCTCATCGCCCACGACCCCGCGCTGTCCGCGGGCGGCTATACGCTCATCGCCCCGCAGACGGCCGACGGCAACGTCTATCTCGTCGGCATCGACGGCGAAGTCGTCCACCAGTGGAAGATGCCCGTGCGCCCCGGCCGCCACGCGGTCATCCTCGCGAACGGCAATCTCGGCTACAACGGCAATCATCCTCACTCCGAATCGCGCTATGCGCCATGGTCGATGTGGCATGGCGGCGACTTCTACGAGGTCACCCCGCAGGGAGAAACCGTGTGGCGCTACGAGGATCCCGCGCATCACCACGACGCGCAGTGGCTGCCGAACGGCAACCTGCTGTACGCCGCGTGCGAACCGGTCGACGCGGCGTTCGCGCGGCGCGTACCGGGCGGCACCGCGCATGGCGACGACGAGGTGATGTACACGGACGTGATCCGCGAAGTGAACCGCGCCGGCCAGATCGTCTGGGAATGGCACGCGCGCGACCATCTTCGGCCGGAGGATTTTCCGATCGCTGCAGGTTTCGGCCGCTATCACTGGCCGCTCGTCAACGGTCTCGCGGTCGATGCGAACGGCCGCGTGCTGATGAGCCTGCGCACGACGTCGGGGATCATCGGCGTGAACCGCGCAACCGGCCGCGTCGACCTGCACATCGGGCCCGACGTCGTGTCGCACCAGCATGCGCCGGTGCCGCTGGCGAACGGCCACATCCTCGCGTTCGACAACGGCAATTTCCGCCATGGTGCGCATGTCGTGTTCTCGCGTGTCGTGGAAATCGATCCGGCGACGCAGCGCGTCGTGTGGTCGTACGCGGACGACGTCGTGAACCTGTTCTACACGCCGTTCATGGGCAACGCGCAGCGCTTGCCGAACGGCAACACGCACGTCACCGAATCGTCGACGGGCCGACTGTTCGAAGTGACGCCGGCCGGCGAGGTCGTCTGGGAATACGTGATCCCGTGGTTCGACGAATACCCGGACGAAGCGGCGCGCAAGACAGGCCCCGGCCAGTTGAACAGCGTGTTCCAGACGTTCCGCTACAGCGCCGCGCAATTGCCCTGGCTACGAACCTGAGCTTCCGTTCACCGCCGGTTTCCTGCCATCGTCGCCGTTCGCTTCCGAGGGGCCTGCCGTGTCGCACGATCCGATCTCCCCGCCCGTCGATGCCCGGCTGCCCGCGTGGCAGCTCGCGCTGTTCGGGCTGCAGCACGTACTGTCGATGGCCGCGTCGCCGATCACGGCCGTGTTCCTGATCGCGAAAGTGCTCGCGCTGCCGGCCGACCTGACGGTCCAGTTGATCGGCGCGACGTTCTTCGCGTGCGGTATCGGCACGCTGCTCCAATCGCTCGGCGCCGGCCCGATCGGTGCGCGCATGCCATTCGTGATGGTGCCCGGCGGCGCACCGACGATGCTGTTCGCGGGCATCGCCGCGCAATCGGGCCTGCCGACCGCGGCCGGCGCGGCCCTGCTCGCCAGCGCGTTCTACTGGGTGCTGCTGCCCGTCTTCACGCGCTGCCTGCGGCTCTTTCCGCGCATCGTCGTCGGCGCGATGCTGTTGCTCGTGTCGATCAACCTGATCCGGATCTACGCGACGATCGTCGTCGGCCAGCCCGGTTCGGCCGACTTCGCACAGCCGCGCGCCCTCGGGCTCGCGCTCGCGACGATCGTCGCCACCGTCGTCGTCGCGGGCGCATTCCGCGGCACGGCCGGGCGCCTCGCGGTGTTGATCGGGCTGATGGTCGGCGCGACGCTCGGCTGGGCGCTCGGCGCGATGCCGGCACTCGCCGACGTATGGCATGGGCCGCTGTTCACGCATCCGGTGTGGCTGCCGTTCGGGATGCCGCGCTTCGACGTGCTGGCCGCGCTGCCGCTGCTGATTTTCACCGCGATCTCGATGGCCGAGGCCACCGCACAGACGGTCGCCGTCGGCGAAACATGCGGCAAGGCGATCTCGCTCCAGCGCGACGTGCCGAAGACGATACGCGGCGACGCGCTCGCATCGCTGGCCGGCGCGCTGTTCGGCACGCCGCTGATCGTGACGAGCGCCGAGAACATCGGCGTCGTGCAGACGACCGGCGTACGCTCGCGCTACGTGACGGCGGCCGCCGGCGGGATCCTGATCGTCATCGCGCTGTTCGCACCGCTTGCGCGGCTCGCGTACGCGATCCCGGCCGCCGTGGTCGGCGGCACCGCGCTGGTCGTATTCGCGATGATCGGCGTGATGGGCATCCGGCTGCTCGCGAGCGTCGACCTGCATGCGCGCGAACCAGTACACGCTCGCGGCCGCACTGGTGGTCGGGCTCGCGCCGATCCTGGTGCCGAACCTGTATCGCCATTTCGGCGCGCCCGTTCAGATCGTGCTCGGCAACGGCATGGCGGCCGGCACGCTCGCGGCCATTGCGACGCAACTGGCGTTCGCCGCGCTTGCGCGGCTGAGTGGCCAAGCGCACGCGGAGGCGGCTGCGGCGCCTTCGCGCGACGCATAAAGGCAGCGGCACGCTCACGCTGCGCAGCGCTCGACGCTGCTGCTCGTGCTCGTTGATCTGACGATGAACGACGATGCGTCGACGACACGCGCACCGCGCACCGACGCGCCGGCTTCGTCGCGCGCCGGCCGACCAGACATCGGAACGATTGCCGACGTCACTGCGTCCGGCTATAAAGCGAGGATGGACACGAATCGCTGGATTCACGACCCCGTCGGCGCGTTTCGCGCATGGCAGGAAACGGCCGCGACCGGCGCCGGCCGCCGGCCGTTCGCGCCGCGTTCGGTCGTGCAGCATGTCGCGATGTTCGAGCGATTCCTGCGCCACCTGAGCGCACAGCGCGTGTCGCTCGCCACGTTCGGGCCCGACCACGTCGCGGCCTTCCTGGTCGAACTCGAACGCACCTGCGCGCCCGGCACGTCGACGCGCGTGCGTTATGCGAAGCTGATCGACCGACTGGGCCGGCATCTGGTCGACGCGGGTGTGCGGACGCTCCATCCGGCCGGCCGTTCGACACGCGATCTCGCATGGCCGGACGGCGAGCCGGAGCCGTGCTACTTGCCGCCCGATGCCGACGCGGCGCTGCAGCGCCATGTACAGCCCCGACCAGACGACACCTTGGCCGATTGCCGCAATCGCGCGATCGTCGCGCTGCTGCTCGCGAGCGGCATCACGTCGGCCGAGATTCGCGCGGCGGCGTATGACGCACCCGATCTCGACGCGCGGCCGCCGGTGTTGTCGGTGCCGCGCGATCGCGCACGGCCGGCGCGCCGAATCGAACTCGCCGAGTTCGCGCTGGCGCCGCTTGCCGCATGGCGCACGCGCTCGATAGACACACCGCCATCGGCACTGCTGTTTCCCGCGCCGCGCGGTGGCGCGATGAACGACATGTTCCTGCTGATCGTGGTACGCGACGCGCTGAACGCGATCGGCTTTCACGCATCGGACATGAGCCCGCGCGTGCTGCGCAATACGTATGCGCGCCGCCAGTTGCTCGCGGGCCACGCGCATGCCGATGTCACCGCGATGCTCGGTCTCGCCAGCATGCGGACGGTCACGCGCATTCGGCAGACGCTGCCACCCGATGCGGCCGCGGATCGCGCTGCCCACGAACGCTGATCGCGCGCCGCCGGCGCGAGCCGTGTTCCCTCGGTTCCCTATTCGCCCGGCTTCGACTGGACCAGCCGCAGAATCCGCGTGTCGTACGGCGCTTGCATCACCTCCGCGATGCGGATGTCGGACGCGGCCGGATGCAGCGGATTCAACAGGAAATTGTGGGCGTGCGGCACGACGACGCTCGGCACGCGCAGCAGCGCGCTCGGCTGCGTGTGCAGCCACTCGGTGCCGGCGCTGCGGGTCCAGTCGACGTTCGTTCGCCAGTCCTCCGGCGCATCGCCTTCGGCGATTTCGGCGACGTCCACCGAATCGGGCACTTCGATACGCAGCAACTGGTATCCGCTCGGCAATTGCGCGACGGTGGCGATTTCGAAATGAACCAGTGTCTCGAGCAACGCGAGCGCCGGATGCTCGGCGAGATACACGACGGGCTGCCCGGCGAAGTGCCAGCGCCCGCCGGCCCGCAACCCGCCGATGCCTTTCAGATCGGCGTAATTGCTGATCCGCCACAGCGTCGTCAAGCGAAATACCCCTCGTCGATCTGCGTGAGGGCCTCTTCGACGAGCCGCGCACCATGCTCGGTGCTCGCCATGTCGAGCGACGTGCGGCCGCCGAAGCGCTGGAGCCCGTTGCGCAGCCACGCCATCGCCTTGTCCTGGTCGCCGAACGTGGCCGTCGCCTGCGCGACGATGCGCGCGAGGCGGATCGCCTTGTCCGACTCTTCCGGCGACAGGCGCTCGTGCGCCTGGCGACGATGGCTCAGCGTGCGGCGTGGAATGATGAAGGCCAGCTCGTCCGATTTCAGCCCGCGCTCGGACAGTCGATCGATCACCGACACGTCGACGCGCGCGCTCGCCAGCTCGGCCAGATCGGCGCCCGACCGGACGCGGATCGCCAGCAGCTGCTCGAGAATCGTGAATTCGGCCTGACGCGGATGAGCGACGCCCGACGGATGAAAAGCGATGGTGCTCATGACCTGACCTCTCTTCGGCAATTTGCCCAATCATTATAGGCGTTTTGCCGAATGTTGGCTGGTCATTGAGCGCAGGGCTTGCGGACCAGGCTGGCGGACTCGTATTCGGGGGTATGCGAATCGGAGATTCGCCTCGGTGAGGGGGTGTAAAAATTCAGTATATAAAGTCATCGGCTGCGATGATCTGAAGTTGTCACGTAACAATTTTCCGATGGTGATGCGCCAGTGGAAGGAGTCGCTTCTTTCCCCCGTCCGATTCTTCGCCGTCCCTCGGTTACACGCAGAATTCCGCCGACTACCCGTCGACCGCCTGCTCGAGCAAGCTGCCCGCGCCCATCGGATATCGGCGCAATTCAGTCGGCAACACTTGTCCATCACCAAAGCGAATCATCCACCGCACCGGCTCCTGTTCCTCTGGCATCGATATGGGTTGACCGCATTCATGTCGCCCGAATCCCTTCCCTCAATTCGCGGCATACCGCACTACTTACGCCCCCAACACCCCCACAAATCACTTCGCATAACTTATCAAAAATCGAAAGCGAACAGTAAGACACGCCCCATCACCGAAAGCCAGCTGTAACACACGAACCCGACCGAATCGATGCGCAAGCCGCCGCATCCCCGGCCTTCCGCATCGCGCACTGATCAGCACATGATTGCTTCTCGTAGCGATCCCCGGACCGACCCGCTCCCCCTCGACACGCGCTACGAATCGCCCCCGTGCCCACTCCCACCGCTTCCGTACACTCGAAATCGCGCCATGCGGCGCCGGCGGCGTGCACCCTGCGTACGGCCGCGCCTGACGGGAGCCTTGCATGTTGTCGATCGACGGAATGGGTTTGGGGTTGAACTGGCAGCGTTTCCTGTCGCAAACGCTGGATCCGGACCTCGCACCGAAACCGCCGCGCAATGCGGACGGTACGTCCAACGACGGCCCGAACAACGGCCCGGCCAACCCGGTCAACCCGACTACCACGCCGCCGATCCCCGTGCAGGCGGATCTCGGCACCGATCCGTCCAAGCCGACCAACCCCGAAATCGCGTCGGCCACCGCCCTGCTCCAGAGCATGGCCGATCAATATCGCGTGGCGCCGCCCGAGATCACGGTCGACAACGACACGACGCGAGCTGTCCAGGGTGTGATCCAGGACGCGCAGACCAAGTACGACAACGCGCAGCAGACGCTGCAAGGTGCGCAGGGCGTGCTGCGGATGACGAACCACGACCCCGACGCGACGCCCGACGAGCGCAAGGCCGCACGCGACAACTACACGAAGGCGCACGATGCGGCCGACACCGCGCAACGCGAACTCGACGTCACGACCGACGCCGGCTACCGGATCCTGTACGGCGAACAGGCGAAAGCCGACCAGTACAGCACCGACCCGACGAACGACAAGATCGAGGGGCCCGCGCAACAGCAGGCCGATGCGAAGCTCGCCACGCTGCAAAAGTTGTTCCCCGACCAGACGAAGGCGAATCCGAACTTCGTCCCGCAGCAGGGCGATTGCAAGACGCCCGCCCAGGTCCAGGCCTACGACGACTGGCAATCGGCGACCTCGAGCGCGGTAACGGGCCAGGCGAAGTACTGGGCAGACGTCAGCAACGCGAATCTCGCCTATACGCAGTTCCAGTCGTACATGGCCGATCCCGCCTACAAGGACGCGATCGATACCGGCGTCGGCAAGCTGAACGATGCGCTCGAGCCGCTGCAGTTGCAGGTCGACCTGCCCGATCCGCCGCCGGCCGATGCGAACGGCAACGTCGACATGAACGCCGTGCAGGCCAATGTCGCGCAGGCCGCGAAGATCGCCAATTACTCGAACGCGGCCTATGCGGCGTCGCTCGACGCGCAGCAGGTCACGACGCTGCAGCAGAAGTACGACGCCGACAGCGCGTGCCTGATCGGCTCGACGCCCAGCGCGGCGAAAGACGACAAGGCCGCGCTCGATCGCGCGACCACGCAGGCGAACACGAGCGGCAGCTACATGCAGATGCTCGGCGCGCAGTTGACCGTCGATGACCTGCAGGGCAAGTACGACACCGCGAAATCGGCGTCCGACGACTGGCATACCGCGAATCCGCGCTCGCTGGATCCGCATCCGGCCGTCGACACCGACCTAGCCACCGCGTCTGATGCGCTCGCACAGGCAAAGCAGAAGGCTCGCCTCGCGCACGACGGGTTCGTCGTCGCGTACGGTCAGACGCTCGCGCAGCAGTATGACGACGCCGGCGCGCAAATCGACGCACAGCTCAAGCCGAAGGTGCCGTTCGTACTGCAGAACCCGACGCCGACGCTGTCGACGAATCCGCCGCCGCCCACCACGCCGCCGTCCCCGTCGGCACAACCGTCGCCCTCGGCACAACCGTCGCCGTCGCTGAGCACGTCGCTGCCGAGCACCTCGAGCACATCGAGCACGCCGGCGCCGTCGACGACGCAGACGCCGACGTCGTCGTTGAGCACGTCGACGCCGCCGGGCGCACTATCGACGTCGCTCGCGCCCACGACGCTGTTCACGAATCCGTCGTTCGTGCTGCAGCCGCCCGGCTCGAACACGTCCGTGCCGACCACCGCGACCGGCCAGACCGCACTCGACGCGAAAAAACTCCATGTCGTCGCGGGCGCGCTGCGCGCGGCCGACGGCCGGCTGTCCAACACCTTCAACGACGCGGCCGCGAAATTCCAGCTGGCGAACGCGAAGACGCAGGAAGGCGTGCTGAAGGGCAAGCTCGCCGACATTCAGAAAACCTACGACGACTGGTACGCGAACAACCCGACGCCGGTGCGCATGCGCGAGGTGAACGGCGACGAGATTCCGATGCGCACGCCGCAGCGTCCGAATCCGTACCAGGACCAGCTCGACCAGGCGCGCAACGACCTGCAGCAGGCCAGCGCGAACATCAACAAGCTGCAGCTGCTGACCGAGATGTCGCATCAGCAGGTGCTGCTCGACCAGTTCGATGCGAGCCTCGCCGAGAATCTGCGCAATCCGCAGAGCCAGGACGACAAGGACGCATATTCGAACGCGCTCGACGGTTTCTTCCGCGCGCACCAGGGCGAGCTGTCGCAATCGCTGCTCGATCAGGCCGGGGTGAGCACGAACAAGGCCGCGACGATCAATTTCGGCAAGCTGACCGACAACGAGCAGCGCAACCTGATCGGCACCGCGATCGGGTTGCCGTCCGACGTGCAGCCGTCGTCGGACACGGGCACGCCCACCGCGCCCGTCAACGACGACACGGTGCGCTACACCGACAAGGACAAGCTCGACACGATCAACAAGGTGCGCGGCGAAATCCTGAAGCTCGGCGGCGGCAGCGGCACGCAGGTCAACATCCTGCCGCTGATCTACTCGGACAAGACGGCCGGAATGGTGACGAGCGCGCTCTTCAAGGTCACCGACAGCAAGGGCCACGTCCAGTACGTCGACGACACGTCGGCGAACTACGACAACGTCGGCGACTACCTCGACAACAACCGGCTTGCGTCGAGCGGCACGCTCGATCTCGTGACCGGCTACGACGACAACGGTCACGCGCAGTTCCAGCAGAAGGCCGCGCATCACGACGACTGGTTCGACAGCGCGCTGAACACGCTGACCGGCGGCAAGGTGAACCTCGGGATGATGGGTCTCGGGCTGCTGATGGAAGGCGCCGGCGTGCTGCTGGACGCAACGGGTGTGGGCGCCTTTGCCGGTGCCGCGCTGAATTTCGGGGGCGCGGTCATGATGGACACGGCGATCGGTTCGAGCATGGCGAAATCCGCGCTCGATATCGGCTCGCGCTGGGAACACAACCAGAGCATCAATCCGTTCACCGACGCCGGCGCGCGCGGCGACTGGCTCAACCTCGTGCCGATGGGTGCGGCCGGCGCGGCGAAGTTCGCGGGCTCGGAAGTGTTCGGCAAGACGATCACCGCGCTCACCGGCTCGGCGAAGGCCGCGCGGGTGACCACCGCGATCGTGCGCGGCACGTCGCTCGCCACCGGCGTCGGCGCCGCAGGCGAGAGCTTTGTCGAAGCCGGTATCGACTTCGCGCACGGGGACAGCGAGCACGGCTGGGACGCGCTCAAATCGGGTTTCACGAACGTCGCGCTGATGGGCGCGGGCGGCGTGCGGGACCGCGTGGTCAACGCGACGGTTCGCGTCACGGGCCGGCCAGTGGTCGCCCGCTCGGCGGGCGGCGAACGCATCTCGATCGACGGGCAGCAACTGCAGAAAATCCTGAGCAGGAACGAGCCGTCGCAACTCGCGTTCGGCGCGACGCGCGCGTCGCTCGACGGCGTCGACATCAAGGTCGCGAAGGACGGCACGCTGATGGCGGGCGACAAGGTACTTATCTACGACAACATGCCCGTGCGCGTGCTCGACTCGCTCAACAACAAGGACCTGAACAACCTGCCGCGCGGGACGTCGGTGATCCTCGGCGAGAACGGCGAACTGAGCATCGTCAAGCTGACCGGCAAGACCTGGACCGAAGGCACGAAGATCGATTCGGTCACGGAAACGGGCGACCGGCTGTCGTTCGGCAGCGACGGCGAAATCAATGCACCGTCGAAGCTCGTCGCGAAAGCGCCCATTCCGTCGCGCAGCGACTCGCGGCCGCCGGCAAGCGACGAGGCGCCGCCGGCCGACAGCGCGCCCCCGCGGACCACGCCGGCCAACGAAGCCGCGGCGCGCGCCACCGAAGCGAACGACACGGCCACCGCGACCACGACCGCCAGCGCACGCAATGCGCAGCACACGAGCGAAGCACGGACCGCGCGCGACGAGAACCAGCAGGAAACGCGCGCGTCCGATTCGCATGTCGCCGCGCAGAATCGCCGCAGCAGCGACCTGCGCGCGGAGAACGATCCGGCCATCGCGCGGGCGCCCGGCGCACCCGGCGCGGGCGCCCTTGAAGAGCCGGCCAGCGTCGCGCCGCGCACGCCGGTCCGCGTGATCGACCTGACCGACGCCGAACCGGCCTCCCGGCCCGCGACGCTCGACCCGGCCGGCGTGTCGGTGCCGCGCGGCCCGTCGGTCGAAGCGTTCGACTACGGCGAACATACGCTTTTCATCGTGCGCAACGGCGAGGACCCGGCAGCCGCCATGCCCGACGCAGCGCGGCCGCGTGCGGCCGGCGCGCTGCCCGCCGACGTCGCGGAACCGATCGTCGTCATCGCCGATGCGTCGGACGCGCACGTCGCGCCCGAACTCGCGAACCGCTGGCAGCGGCCGGTATTCGCGGCCGCGCCGGACGCGCTGCACACGGACGGCACGCTGCGCGCCGACGCGCCGCTGACGCGCTACCGGCCCGCCCCCGACGCAGCGGCGGCAGGCGGCCGCGTCGTCGGCACGAACGCGCAGGCGGCGCACGCCGATGCGGCCGGCGTCGTCGAAGCCGACCCACCCGCGGCGAATCCGGAAGCGCCCGCCGCGCGGCGCGCGCCGCAGCCCGCGAACGACGACACGGTCGTTGTGCTCGCAACGACCCGGCGCAACGCCGCCGATCCCGAAACGCACGCCGCGCTGCCGCAGCCGCCCGCTCGCCCGGCGCGTGCGCTGGACGGCGCATTCAGTGCACCGAACCGCGTCCTGGTGCTCGTCAAGCCGGCCGAACGATCCGCGTCGCAAGCGGCGAACGATGCGCGCGACGCATCCCGGCCGAAGCCGGCCCGCCACACACGGGCCGACGACCACGCGCTGCCGGCCGCCGCGCACCCTGAAACCACCGAAGCGCCGCCGGACCCGGCGCTTGCCGGGCCGGGCCTGTTCACGCGGCTGCAAATGCGTTTCGGCGGCGCGCCGCTGCCGGACGCGGTCCACGCGCTCGCGCAGCAATCGGACACGCTCACGCAGCAGTTGCGGATGCTGAGCGATGCCGGCTGGCGCGTGAGCCTCGGCAAGCGCGGCGGCGGCAGCCGAATCGATCCGAAGCGGCGCCGCGTGACGATCGACGGCGCACTGCACGATTCGGGCAGCATCACGTACACGCTCGCGCACGAGGCCAAGCATGCGGTCGAGGCGATCGACGGTACGCTGGATTCGCTCGACTACAGCGGCCGCAGCCGCTTCACGCGCAAGGCGCTCGAAGCCGAAGCGCGCGCGCAGATCAACGCGTTCGAGGCGCGTTACGAGATCGATCTCGCGGGCGGCGGCGACATCGCGGCGAACACGACGCTGCCCGACGCGCTCCAGCACGAGGCCGACCGCTGGACGCCGTCGAGCGACTATGCGGGCACGGTCGCACGGCTTGCCGACGCGTTCGCCGATGCGCCGGTGTCGGGCCGCCGCGGCGAGACGTACCAGGCCTTCTACGACGGCATCTGGGACAAGCAGAAACGCGACGGCGGCGCCCCGCGCCGGATGCCCGCGCCGCAGACCGAATCGGCCGGCGGCGGCACGCACCTGCCGCGCACGCTCGAGGAACAGGTGCAGTGGAGCGTCGCGCATGCGGAGGTGATCTCGCCGATCGCCGAACGCGGGCGCAACGAGCCGCGACAGATGACGTTGCGGATCCTGGACGAACACACGTCGTCCGGGATCGAAGAACCGCTGACGATCATCCGCGGCCGAACCGACGACGCGGGCCAACTGCTCGACGCACACGGCCGCCCTGTGCAGCATGTCGACTTTTCGATCGCGCACTTCTTCGCCGGTACGTCGACCAGCGCGGGCACCGGCCGCGCGCTGGTCCTGGCCGCCGACCACGGCCACACCGCCGCGGCATGGCTCACGAACACCTGGCAACGGCCGGTCTACGTGCCGGACGGCGGCACCATCCGCGCGTTCGACGCGGCCATGGGCAACCCGGGCAGCACGCGGGCCCAGGTGGGATTCGATCACGCGCCCACGTGGACCCGCTATGCGCCGTCGCCGCGCGAGCGCATCGACTACGGCGAACTCGCCGTCGACGCGAACGGCCTGCACGTCGCGGGCGACCCGTCACGGCGGCTGGACCCGCAAGCGCTGATCGGCCCGTTCCTCGGGGCCGGCATCGAGAAGAGCGTGTTCGAACTCGGCAAGCGCAACGCGATCGGCCTGTACGACATCGATCCCACGCAGCCTCGCGACGGCCAGCTCGCCAATCATTACGACGCGCTCGACACGGAACGCAACGGACTCGACCTGCTGCGCCGCTACGGCATGCGTACATTGACCATCGACGGCCCGTTCTCGGTCGGCAACCGGATCGGGATCCTCTACCATCCGCTCGCCGAACTCAGCAGCCGTGCCGTCTCGAACGGCGCGTTGCTGTCGCATGTCACGCACGAATCGATGCGACAGCTCGCCGCGATGCGTGAGATCGTCGAGCGCGATGGTCTGGTGTTCGATTTTCAGGGGGTATTCGACGCCCGCGGCGAGTTCTACTTCAGCGACCCGGCCACCGTATCCCGCTCGGATGATCGCGAGCAAATCGACGGCACGCTCGAGGAAATCGACAACGTCATCGCGCCGCTCGAACGCGGCATCCGCAACGGCAGCATCGCGCTCGCGCATCCGGCGATCACCGAATCGCTGCCGGAAGGCGCATTCGTCCAGAAGCCGTCGATCTTCACGCGTATCCGGATGTGGTTCGGCGGCGCGCCGCTGCCCGATGCCGCGTATGCGCTCGCCGGCCAGTCGAGCCTGCTCGCCGACCAGATGCGACTGCTGAAGTCGGATGGCTGGCAGGTCGTGTGGGGCCGCGCGGGACGCGGCAGCCGCACCGACGTCGACCAGCGCCGGATCGTGATCGACGGCGGCCTGCGCGGCACCGGCACGCTCGTCTATACGCTCGCGCACGAAGCCGGCCACGCGGCCGACGTGTCGAACGACCGGCTCGGCCTCGACACCAGCAGCCCGGAAGCGTACGTGCAAAGCACGCTGCTCGCCGAAGCGCGCGCGCAGGCCAACGCGTTCGCGGTGCGCAAGCAGATCCTGGAATCGACCGGCGTCGACATCGCCGAGCACGCGGTGCTCCCCGACGCGATCGCGCGCGAAGCCGATCATGTGATGCCGGGCGACGCAGCCGGCCTCGCGCGCCTGGCCGACGCATTCGGCAACGCCCCCGTATCGGGCCGCGACGGCGAACACTACGGTTCGTTCTATGGCCGCGCGTGGGACCGGCAGCAGCAGCCAGGCAGCGCATCGCCGAGCATGCCCGCGCCGCACACGACCGAATCGTCCGGCGCCGGCGGCGGCACACGGTTGCCGCGCACGCTCGACGAACAGGCGCAGTGGAGCCACGCGCATGCGGACCGTGCGTCGCCGTTTCCGCGCCGCTTGTTCGGCGGCGGCTCGCCGAAACTGTCCTTCTCGCGCAACGGTCCGGTGTCCTATGCGAACGGCGAGCCGCTGACGCTCGTCCATGCGCGGACCGATGCGGCCGGCGGCCTGCTCGATGCACGCGGCCGCCCCGCCACGCCCGTCGACTATTCGATCGATCATCGCCACGCGTTCACGCCCGCACGGGCCGGCGCCCCCATCGTCCTCGCAGGCGAAGGCGGCGCGACCCACGCCGCGTGGCTCGCGAACCTCTGGCAGCGGACGATCTACGTGCCCGACAGCGGCACGGTCCGCCCGCTCGGCGAGCCGCGCGGCGACGGCACGCAGCGCATGCAGTTCGGCGGCCCGGGCGCGTGGACTCGCTATACGCCGTCGCCGCGCGAACGGATCGATGCGGGCGCGCTCGCCGTCGACGAGCACGGGCTGCACGTCGCCGGCGATCCGTCGCGGCGCGTCGATCCTGACACGCTGCTCGGCCCGTTCCTCGGCGCCGGCACCGCGAAGGCCGTATTCGAACTCGGCAAGCGCAATGCGATCGGCGTGTTCGACGCCAGCGGCGACAAGGCGCGCGCGATGCTCGCCCACGAAAAGCGCGGGCTCGACCAGTTGACGCAGCTCGGCATGCGCACGGTCACGGTCGACGGGCCGTTCACGTACCACGGGCGCGTCGCGGTGCTGTACAGCCCGCTGGCCGAGCTCGGCAGCCTCGACGTGATGCATGGCATCCTGCCGAAACGCGTGACGCGCGAATCGATGCGGCAGCTCGTCGCGATGCGCGAGCTTGCCGCGCGGCACGGCCTGTCGTTCGATTTCGAAGGCCTGTTCGATGCGCACGGCACGTTCTACTTCAGCGATCCTTCCGTCCTGATCCCGCATCCGGACCCGGCCACCAACCGCACGCCCGGGATGATCGACGCCGTCATCCAGCCGCTCGAACGCGGCATCGCGAGCGGCCGCGTCGAACTCGCGCATCCGGTGATCAGCGAATCGCTGCCGGACGGTGCGTTCGTCCAGAAGCCGTCGCTCTTCACGCGCATCCGGATGTGGTTCGGCGGCGCGCCGCTGCCCGACGCCGCGTATGCGCTGGCCGACCAGTCGAGCCTCCTCGCCGGTCAACTGCGGCTGCTGAACCCCGGCCGCTGGGAGATCGTGCAGGGCCGCGCGGGCGCCGGCAGCAAAGTCGATGCCGAACAGCGCCGGATCGTGATCGACGGCGGCCTGCGCAATGCCGGCACGATCGTCTACGTGCTCGCACACGAGGTCGGGCACGCGGTCGACGTGGCGACGAACCGGCTCGGCCTCGACACCAGCAGCCCCGATGCGTACGCGGAAAGCGCGCTGCGCGCCGAGGCGCGCGCGCAGGCCAATGCATTCGCGGTGCGCAAGCAGATCCTCGAATCGACCGGCATCGACATCGCCGAGCACGCGGTGCTCCCCGACGAGATCGCGCGCGAAGCCGATCATGTGATGCCGGGCGACGCAGCCGGCCTCGCGCGCCTCGCCGACGCATTCGGCAACGCGCGGACCTCGCTGCCCGGCAACCCCGTCTACCGTGCGCTGTATCGCGCGCAGGCCGAGCAGGCGATGCGCGACGGCGAAGCCGGACGGGCCGGCACGGCACCGCGGACGATGCCGTCGATGATGATGTGGCCGGTGCTCGACCCGTCGTCGTTCCTGCCGGCCGCCCCCGCGCTCCCGCCCGAAGCGCGCGCGGCCGACTGGCTCGATGCGCACGGCAAACGCGACCTGAAGCGGATCGACGGCACACAACTGGCCGACATCCGCGACCTCGCGCACTATGCTGGCCCCAACGCCCACGTGCTGATCGCGAAGCATGACGACCGCCCGGCGGACGACGGCACGCATCGGCAACCCGACTTCGTCGCGAGCCTGACGACCGATGCGCACGGCCAGCCCGGTCCGGTCGAATCGGCCGATCCCGGCGGCACGCCGTCGCACGACTTGCGCGACGCGCTCTATCCGGGCTCGCGTCCACGCAAGCGCAGCGGCAGCGAAACGCCGCATGAAGCACGCGCGAAATTCGACTTCTACCTGTCGCCGGTGTCGCTCGACGAGCTGCGGCAATTCGGCGGCGCGGCGAAGGTCGAAGCCGTCGATTCGAAGCGCGTGTGGAATGCCGAGCCTTCCGGTGACGCGCCTGCGCAGGAGGTCGTCGACCAGATCGGCAAACTCGCCCGCGCGCCGCAATTCAAGCGTCCCAAGGCGGCCGCGAAGGCCGCGGACGACAGCACGACGATCTTCGCGGTAGACAGAAAGACCGGCAAGGTGCTCGGCTACGCCGTGCCCAAGCAAGGCGGTGGCGGCTGGACCTATCACGAGAAAACCTCGGTCGGCGACGCGTCGATCGGCGAGCAGGATCTCGGCACCGCCTTCCGTCGCCGCGCGCGCGGCCTGCCCGACGGCCGGCGCGGCGTCGTGTTCGTGCCGTCCTCGCTACCGGAATCGGTGGTGTCCCGCTATGGCGGCTTCGAGCCGGCCGAGCGCGCGTTGCCGATCGCCGAACAAAAGCCGCCGTCGATGAAAACGAGCGACCGCGTGCAGCGCCGGCTCGGCAAGATTCAGTCGAGAGGCAAGCCGCCGGCCGGCGCGACGCCGCTCGCCAACCGATGGGTCGCGCCGAACCTGCTGCCGAAATCGGCCGACGACGTGCACGATTTCAACGGCGCGAATACGCTTCACCTGCGGCGCGTGATCGATCTTGGCCAGGTCGGCCCGGAATACTTCATCTACGTCTACGGCACGGAAGGGGCGCTGATCGACACGCTGCACCAGCCGGACGGCATCCTCGCGACCCGCGACGGCACGCTGCAATGGTTCGACGACTCCGCGCATTTCGCCGACAAGAGCAAGCCCGGCGTCGACCTCGACAAGACGAAGATCGGCGGCGGTCCGGACGGCTCGGACCGGCACTTTCTCGTGACGCGGCTCGACCCGGCGGAGTTCGATGCGCGCACGCAGCCGACGCAGGTCGCGGCCTATGCGCTGAAACAAGAGGAACTCGGCAAGCAGTTGCAGAAGGCCGCCGCGGGATCGTCCGCGCCGTTCGGCGAACTGGAGAGCCGCATCGCGGCCGACCTGACGGCCGCGAAGAACCAGCAGGCCAGACTTGCCAGTGACCCTGCGTCCGCCACTGCGTCCGCCAGCCCGCCCGCGAAGCCGAAAAAGCCTGCGAGCGGAAAAGGCAAAAAAGGCAAGCAGAACGTGCAGGCGGCGCCTGCGCCGGCCGCGCCACCGGCGCCGCAGGCCGCGCCGGCCGGCGAGCCGTTCAGCATCAAGACCTATCAGCCCGGCCTGACGAGCGCGACGGTCGCCGAATGGATTCTCCGCTTCGGCAAGGCGAAGCTCGACGACTGGTTCCCCGAGCACGAGCGCGTGAAGGCGTTCGCGGGCCGCACCGGCAAGCCGCTCGACCTCGGCACGACACGCCAGGTCATGATGGCCGACAGCGTGATGATGAAGGCGCTCGGCATCCCGTTGCGGCTCGCGCGCGACGTGTCGAGCATGCCGTGGCGCGGCCCGCTGTCGCGGCCCGATCGTGCGGCGAACGTGGTGTCGCGCCATGCGAAGAGCGCGATCACCTATCTGTCGATCGCGCGGGCCGCCGACCGGCATGCGCTGCAGGCCTATGGCCGCGCGAAGCCCGAGATCCAGGATCGCCTCGCGCTGATGGCGCGCGGCTTCACGTTGCGCGACGACCCCGCGGAGATGCTCGCACTCGTGAAACGCTACGGCGGTGCGATGCCGGTCGTGTCGGTCGCGGTCGATCCGTATTCGCTGGCCGCCGCGCTCGGCCGGAAACACGACCCCGCCTTCATCCGCCGCGTGCGCGAACTCGGCAAGCTCGACAACGCGCAGTTCGACGAAGCGAACGCGCGGATCGATATCGACGGCACGGACCGCCATCTCGAACTCGACGACCTCGACCACCTGTACAAATGGCTCGACGCGGCGTCCGAAGGCGGCTTCGTGCTGCGCCTCGAAACCGCGCCGTCGCGCGCGCTCGTATCGGCCGAGGACCAGCGCACGCTGGCCGGCACCAACGATGCGTACCACGACTACGTGCGCACGTTCGATGCGCTCGAAACGTGGGCGCGGCAGCACGCCGGCGCAACCGCGCCGCATGTGATGGTGACGTTCCACGGCTGGGACGCCGTGCTCGAACCGGCGCCGGGCGACGGCCACATGAAGCTCGTCGAGGCCGTGCTCGAGCGCAAGGAACTCGACTGGGTTCATCTCGGGCTGTCGTATGCGACGCACGGCTCGGACTTCGTCGCGAACCAGGATCTGACCGCCGCACTCGCGCGCAAGCTCGTCGAATACAAGCTGCATGCGCCCGACAAGCTCGCTCGCCTGCACGGCGCCGACGCGCTCACGCGCGTGTTCGAACGGGTCGGCGCGCAGACGCTCGCGAACCAGCATCAGGTGCTGTTCGCCGAAGTCGAACGCGTCGGCCTCGCGAACGGGCTGAAGCCCGACCAGCTCGCGCAACTGCGGGCCGATCTGTACGAAGGGCACACGACCGCGCTGATGGACCGCGCACGACAGGCGACGATCACCTATGCGAAGGAGAACTACTGGAATACCGCCGATTCCGCCAACCGCGCCGAAGCGCGCGCACGCGACGCCGGCAAGCGCTGGCTGAGCCGGTACGGCAGGCCCGATACCGAACGCAAGATCGACGCGCATGCTAATCCGAATGCATCGAGCACCGCGTTCTGGCGCGCGGTGGCCGCCGATCCGAAGCTCGCGATCGACGAGACCAGGCCCATCATCGTGAACCGCGACATCGCCACGCAGCCGAGCCACCAGCGCGGCAACCCGCAGGAGGCTGCGCTCGCGCAGCTCAACGCGCTGCGCGTCCACCGGCCGTCGTTCGGCAAACGCGACTGGGCGTGGTCGCTGGGCTTCGGCGGAACGGTGGCCGGCGCCAGCTCGCTCGTGGCGCTGAACGTGTTCAACGGCATGACCGTGATGAGCTCGGATGCGCTCACCCACGCGAACACCGCGCTGTTCGTCGGTGCGCGCGCGGGTCGCGTATTCGGTGCGATGCACCAGGGCGCGGTGCAGAGCCTGCAGAGCGGCGACCCGCGCGCAGTGCACGACGTGCTCGACCGGCTGCAGCGCTCGCTCGCGCAGCAACTGAGCGCGCCGGTGCACGGCTACAACCCGACGCGGCTCGAGCAGCTCGACCTGCTCACGAACGAAACGCGAGTGAAGGCGAGCCACTTCGTCGAAATGCATCGACAGGGGCTCATCGGCTTCGACGATGCGGCCGCGCAGATCAAGGAACTGTCGGTCGACTTGCTCGCGAACATGCAGGGCATGGTCGGCGGCACGTCGCTCGCGCAACTGCATCACGGCAATTCCCGCCGGTTCCTCGGCCTCGTCGGGCGCGGTAGCGCGATCGTCGGCTACTCGGGGACGATCGCCGTCGGCGTGCACGGGCTCATGACCGCGCCGACCGTCGCCGGTGCGCTGACGACGGCAAGCGCGGGGCTCGCCGCGACCTATTCGGGCCTCGTCTATGCGGTGAGCGCGCACCGCGTGAACGCGGACAAGCGTAGCCGCGTCGTGCGCCTGATCGATTCGACGTCGGATTTCGTCGGCGTCGCGAGCGGCATCGCGGGCACGATCGCGCAATACGACAAAGGGCACTACGGGCTCGCGGCAACGGCCGCGACGTCGACGGCGATACTGCTCGGTGCGCGCCTGAACACCCATTTCCCGAACGCGACGCGCTGGGTCAAGAAATACCCGACCGCGCTCATCCTCGTGCCGATCGGGATCTGGGGTTTCACGCAATTGCAGAACCTGTTCTTCGGGCCGCCGTCGGGTGGCTCGGGATCGTCGACGCACAAGCCGCAGTCGAAGCCGGCATCGTCGTCGCCATCACATCAGCCGCCGCAGCCGACCGCCGGCACGCCGACGACCGGCCTCGCGCCGGGCACTACCGCAACGCAACCGCCCGGGACCGGCACGACGGGCACTACCGCGCCCGCGCAGCCCTCCGCGCCGCCGTCGACGGCCGCGCAGCCGTACATCGTCGTGGCCGGAGATTCGCTATGGGTGATCGCCGACGCGCATCGCCAGTCGCTGCTCGACGCCGCACACGTGTCACCGGACGACCGGAAGGCGATGACGCGAGACCAGCAGGATGCGCGCGCGCTGAACGAGATCCTGCAGTTGAATCCGGGCCTGGCTTCGGCGCCGAATCTGCTGCACGTCGGGCAGTCGATCAACGTCGGGTGATGCGCGCCGGCCCGTCGCTCAGCCGGCCCACGCGGACGATCGGATCACGCTGCAGAAGTTGCCCGCATGGAAATGCGGATCCTTGTCCGCGAGCACGTCGGCCTTCACGTTGCCGAACGTCGTGTCGGGCTTGTGCTTGATGCCGTCGTAGAACGCCTGAATGATGTCCTCCTTGAAATGCGGCGTGCGCGGATGCGCGCGTACGACCGCTTCCCGCTCGACATCGCTGTATTCCGGGTAAGTGAGGCCCAGTACGTCCATCTCGACGCCCGCCGTGACCAGCGCGACGACCGGATGCATGTGCTGCGGGATGCCGGGCGTGGTGTGCAGGGCGATCGAGGTCCATACGACATCGATGTCCTGTTGCGAAATCCCCTTGCCCTTCAGAAAATCGCGCGCGGCGTTCGCGCCGTCCACTTCGAAGCGCTCGCATGTGCTGCTGTGCCGGCGCGTCAGTCCCATGTCATGGAACATGCAGCCGCAATACAGCAGCTCGGGGTCGTACTCGAGCCCGCGCCGCCGGCCCGCCAGCGCAGCGAAATAGAACACGCGGCTCGAGTGGTGGAACAGCAGCTCGGACTCGGTATCGCGCACGAGTTCGGTGATCTCGCGCGTCAAACGCGTATCGGGAAGGGTGATGCCGGCAACGTTCACAGTCATGATGGACCTCCATGGAAGACACCCTCGATTTTCCGGAGTCCAACACGTGTCTCCAATGGACGTATTACGACGAATCCTGCCATTTCGCGCGACGAACGGACATGGTGTCTGCACGGTGAAGAAAGCGCTCCTATACTGCTGCGCATCACGTTCGTTACAACACGCAACCGATCATGTCGAAGGTCGTGGGTATTTTCGCCGTTCCGGGTGTTCAACTGCTCGACGTCTCCGCGCCGCTCGACGTGTTCGCGCAAGCGAACGCCGAGTGCGGCAAGCCGTTCTACACGTTGCGGATCATCGCGAGCGGGCCCGGGCCGATCCGCAGTTCGTCCGGCGCACGGATGCTGCCCGACTGGATCGTGCCCGACATCCCGGAGCGCCTCGACACGCTGCTGGTCGCCGGCGCGCCGCACGCCGGCCAGATCGCGCTGCGCACCGACGTCCTCGCGTGGCTGCGCTCGGCGGCCGTGCAAAGCAGGCGCTACGGCTCGATCTGCACCGGCGCGTTCATCCTCGCGGCCACCGGCCTGCTGAAAGGGCGCCACCTGACCACGCACTGGGCCGCCGCCGATGCGCTCGCCGAAGCGTATCCGTCCGTCACCGTCGACGCCGACGCACTGTACGTACGCGACGGCAAGCTGCGCACCGGCGCTGGCGTCACGGCCGGGCTCGATCTCGCGCTCGCGCTGGTCGAGGAGGATCTCGGCCGCGAGATCGCGCGACGCGTCGCCGCGCAACTGGTGATGTTCTTCAAGCGCCCGGGCGGCCAACTCCAGTTCAGCCGCAAGGGCGAAGCGCGCCCCGCCGGGCGTTCGGTACTGCAGGAAGTCCAGCGCTGGATCGCCGCACATCCGGAACTCGAGCATTCGGTGGCCGAGATGGCGAAGCATGCGGGCATGAGCCCGCGCCATTTCGCGCGACTGTTTCGCGCGGAAGTCGGCATGACGCCGGCCGCATGGGTCGAGGCGACCCGCATCTCGGCCGCCCGCCAGCTCCTCGAGAACGGCCACGACACGCCGAAGCAGGTCGCCGCGAAATGCGGCTTCGCGAACGTCGATACGCTCAGGCGAGCGTTCACTCGGCATGTCGGCATCACGCCGGCCGAATACCGGAAACGGCAGGCGACCCTGGCTGCGTGATGTGAAACAAGCGACGCCGGTGGCCTCGCCACCATCATTCGGAATACGATTCAACTCTCCATCCCGCCTCTGTTGCGCCGATTGCCCCCGTCGCTTCCCCGAAGACCAAGCCGCTGCTCCGGCATGCCTGCAATCGTCAGACGAAATTGCGCTGCGCGCGAATCGTTTACCCAGTTGCAATAATGATTCGCTGCCACGCGTATTTCCGACCGGTAACGCGCTCGTTACGATGCAATCAACCGCTGAACGCCACGAGCAAAGCGCGAAATCAACAGAACCGGAGGTCACCATGAAGTTGTTCATCACCGCTGTCGTCGCCGCAACCGCCCTGTCCGCATCGTACGGCGCATTCGCCCAATCGAACCCGTCGGGCCAGCTGACGCGCGCCCAGGTGCGTGCGGAACTCGTCCAGCTCGAACAGGCCGGCTACAAGCCCGAAGTCTCCGATCAGTATTACCCGCGTGCGCTGCAGACCGCGCAGGCCCGCGTGACGAACGCCGATGAAACCGGCTACGGCGCGCAAGCAGCCGCGGGCGCGCGTGCCGGCCGCGCGATCGCGGTCAAGCAGGAAGGCCGCGACTCGGTCTATTTCGGCCAGTAAGCCGGATACGCGCCAGCATATTTCCTGCGCATTCCGACGCACGCCGTACACGCGACACCCCGCTCCCGTTCATCGGGGCGGGGTGTTCGTTTTCCGGCCGTCCGCTCCCTTTGCCGGTCGCGTGCCGCGCGGCGCCGTTCACGCAAGCGTCCGGTGTTTGCGCATAGAATGGCCGCGTGGTCGGCGTCGGCCAGAACAAATGCGAGCGGTATCGCGACGCCCGCTGGTCGGCCCGATGTCGCACTCGGCGCATTTTTCGAAAAGGAGCGGTTTCATGTCTCAAACACCCGGTTCCATGATCACGTTTCGCCGCCCGGACGGCCAGGAACTGCAGGGCTATCTCGCCACGCCGGAGCGGACCGAAGGCGCGCCCGCGGTCGTCGTCATCCAGGAATGGTGGGGGCTGAACGACCAGATCCGCGGCGTCGCGGATCGCCTCGCGCGCTGCGGCTACTTCGCGCTCGTGCCCGACCTGTATCGCGGCAAGTCGACGGTCGAGGAGGAAGAAGCGCATCACCTGATGACCGGCCTCGATTTCGGCGACGCCGCGTCGCAGGACATTCCGGGCGCGGTCGCGTACCTGAAGACGCTGGCGCCGCGTGTCGCGGTGACGGGCTTCTGCATGGGCGGCGCCCTCACGCTGCTGTCGCTGCAGCACGCCGAAGCGGACGCCGGCGTCACGTGGTACGGCGTTCCGCCGCTCGACTACATCGATCCGGCCAAGCTCAAGGTGCCGCTGATGGGCCATTGGGGCACGCAGGATGCGTTCTTTGCGATCGACCAGGTCGACGCACTGGAAAAGAAGCTGACCGATGCGAAGGTCGGTTTCGAATTCCATCGCTATCTCGCGCACCATGCGTTCGCGAACGAAACGGCCGTCGGCCCCGGCCGCATCGCCGGCACGCAGTTCGATCCGGTGTGGTCGCAAATGGCGTGGGACCGCACGCTCACGTTCTTCGGCCGGACGCTTTGGACGAAGCAGGCGTAACGTAACGCCGCTCTCAGCGCGGCTGACGGTACGAAAGAAAACGCCACGGAGTTGCGTCCGTGGCGTTTTCGTTTTCACATACAGCCGGTTCGAAACGCAAACGCGGCAAACCGCGCCCGCCTTTCTCCATGCTTACCCGTTCGTCGCAGTTGACGACGCGGGCGCCGGAGCAGCCGCCTTGTCATAGTCGACCGGTGCATCCGGCGCGCGCGGCGCTTCGCCTGCGCGCTGGATCCAGCCGCCTCCCAGGGCGCGGTACAGGTCGACCAGGTTCGTCCAGCGTGCCAGACGCGCGCTGATCAGCGACTGCTGCGCCGAGTACAGATCCGTCTGCGCGGTCAGCACCGACAGGTAGCTGTCGACACCGTTCTTGTAACGCAGGTCCGACAGGTCGAAGCGACGCTGCTGCGCGTGCTCGTTGCGCTCCAGCGCCGCAATCTGCTGGTCGTACGTGCCGCGTGCGGCGAGGCCGTCCGACACTTCGCGGAACGCCGACTGGATCGCCTTCTCGTAGTTCGCGATCTCGATGCGCTTCTGCACGTGCGCGAGATCGAGGTTCGCGATGTTCTGCCCACCTTCGAAGATCGGCAGCGCGATATTCGGCGCGAACGACCACGCCGCCGTGCCGGCCTTGAACAGGCCGCCCAGCGTCGGGCTCGCGGTGCCGAATGCCGCGGTCAACGAGATCTTCGGGAAGAACGCCGCGCGGGCCGCGCCGATGTTCGCGTTCGCGGCCAGCAGCGTCTGCTCGGCCTGCATCACGTCAGGACGACGCGCGAGCAGATCCGACGGCAGGCCAGGCGGCACGTCCGTCAGCAGGTTCTGCGCGTCGAGCGGCATGCCCGGCGGCAGATCGTCCGGCAGCGGCTCGCCGATCAGCAGCACCAGCGCATTCAGCGCCTGTGCGCGAGCACGGGCCTGTGCCTGCTGGTTCGCCAGCGCCGTCTCGACCACCGTCTGCGCCTGACGCAGCTCGAGCTCGGAGCCCGTGCCGTTGTCGAACTGCAGCTTGGTCAGGTCGTACGACGCCTGTGCGGATTTCAGCGTGTCTTCCGTGACCTTCAGCAGATCGTCGGTCGACAGCAGCGTCAGGTATTGATCCGCCACCTGCGACACCAGCGAGATCTCCGACGCCTGCCGCGCGTACGACGTCGACAGGTACTGCGCGAGCGCCTGATCCTTCAGGCTCTGCACGCGGCCGAACAGGTCGAGTTCCCATGACGCGGACAGCCCGACGTTGTAGGTCGTCGTGATGTTCCGTCCCGGCACTACCGTCAGAGAATTAGGCAAACGCTGACGATTGCCGGTACCCACCGCGTCGAGCGTCGGGAACAGCCCCGCGCGCGTGATCTGGTACTGCGCGCGCGCCGCCTCGATGTTCAGCACCGACACGCGCAGGTCGCGGTTGTTCTTCAGCGCGATCTCGATCAGCCGCTGCAGGCGCGGATCGACGAAGAATTCGCGCCAGCCGATGGCGGTCGCCGCCTGGCCATTCGCGCTGCGCGCGCCGGCCGCGCCCGGCTGCGTCGCGTAGACGCCGCCGGCCGGGTACGCCTGCGCGACGGGTGCGTCGGGCCGCTCGTAATGCGGCGCCATCGTGCAGCCCGTGGCAAACAGCGCGGCAGACAGTGCGACCGCGGTTGCGTTCAAAGCGTGTTTTTGCATCGTTACTGCCCCTTCGAATCGTGTGCGTCGTCGCGACCGCGCTGCAGATCGCCCTGCACGAGACGCCATGCATCGTCGACGTTTTCCGTCTCGCCGCTGAAGATCGCGCGCACCCGCACGAAGAACATCGGGATCATGAAAATGGCGAGGAACGTCGCCGTGATCATCCCGCCGATCACGCCCGTGCCGATCGCGTGCTGGCTCGCCGAGCCCGCGCCGTTGCTGATCGCGAGCGGCAGCACGCCCAGCATGAACGCGAGCGACGTCATCAGGATCGGGCGCAGCCGCAGGCGCGCCGCCTCGATCGCCGCACGCACCGGCCCCATGTTCCCGCCCGCCTGAAGCTCGCGCGCGAACTCGACGATCAGGATCGCGTTCTTCGCGGACAAGCCCACCGTCGTCAACAGGCCGACCTGGAAGAACACGTCGTTCTCGAGGCCGCGCAGCATCGTCGCGAGCAGCGCGCCGACCACGCCGAGCGGCACGACCATGATCACCGAGAACGGGATCGACCAGCTTTCATACAGCGCCGCGAGACACAGGAACACGACGAGGATCGAGATCGCGTACAGGACCGGCGCCTGCGAACCGGACTGGATTTCCTGGAACGACAGCCCCGTCCACGAATAGCCGATGCCTTCCGGCAGCTTGCTCGCGAGCGCTTCCATCGCGGCCATCGCCTGGCCGGTCGACTTGCCTTCCGCGGCCTGCCCCTGGATCTCGATCGACGATACGCCGTTGTAACGCTCGAGCTTCGGCGAACCATAGATCCAGTGGCCGGTCGCGAACGCGCTGAACGGCACCATCCCACCCGAGCTGTTGCGCACGTACCAGATGTTCATGTCTTCCGGCGTCATCCGGAACGGCGCGTCCGACTGTACGTACACCTTCTTGATCCGGCCGTCGGTATCGAGGAAGTTGTTCACGTACTGCGATGCCCACGCGATCGAGAACGTCTGGTCGATCGCCGCGGCCGTCACGCCGAGCGCGTTCGCCTTCTCGCGGTCGATGTCGACCTTGTACTGCGGCGTATCGTTCAGGCCGTTCGGGCGCACCAGTGCGAGCGCCGGATCCTTCGAAGCCATCCCGAGCAACTGGCCGCGTGCGGCCATCAGCGCGTCGTGGCCGAGACCGGCGTTGTCCGTCAGCTCGAAGTCGAAGCCGGCGGCCGTGCCGAGTTCGGGAATCGACGGCGGGTTGAACGGAATCACCATCGCGTCCTTGTACTGCGAGTAGTGCGCGAAGGTCCGGCCGATCAGCGCCTGCACCTTCTGGTCCGAACGCTGGCGATGCTCGTACGGCTTCAGCTTCACGAACACGAGACCCGCGTTCTGGCCGCGGCCCGCGAAGCTGAAGCCGTTGACCGTGAACACCGAGTCGACCACATCCTTCTCGGCGGTCGTCAGGTACGTGTTGATGTTGTCGAGCGTCTTGCCGGTCGTTTCCTGCGTGGAGCCGGACGGCGTCTGCACGATCATGAACATGTAGCCCTGGTCCTCGTCGGGCAGGAACGACTTCGGCAGGCGCGCGAACATCACACCGACCGCGATGAACACGACGAGGTAGATCACGAGCCAGCGGCCCGAGCGCCGGATCACATGATTCACGCCGCCCGTGTAACGATCGCGGCTGCGATCGAAGGTCCGGTTGAACCAGCCGAAGAAGCCCTTCTTCTCTTCGTGATGCCCCTTCTCGACCGGCTTCAGGATCGTCGCGCACAGGGCCGGCGTCAGAATCAACGCGACCAGCACCGACAGCACCATCGCCGACACGATCGTCAGCGAGAACTGACGATAGATCGCGCCGACCGAGCCGCCGGAGAACGCCACCGGCACGAACACCGCCGACAGCACGAGCGCCACGCCGACGAGTGCCCCGGTGATCTGGCTCATCGCCTTGCGGGTCGCTTCCTTCGGCGACAGCCCCTCCTCCGCCATCACGCGTTCGACGTTCTCGACCACCACGATCGCATCGTCGACCAGCAGGCCGATCGCGAGCACGAGGCCGAACATCGACAGCGTGTTGATCGAGAACCCGACGAGGCCCATGATCGCGAACGTGCCGAGCAGCACGACCGGCACCGCGATCGTCGGAATGATCGTCGCCCGCAGGTTCTGCAGGAACAGATACATCACGAGGAACACGAGCACGATGCCCTCGATCAGCGTCTTGACCACTTCCTCGATCGACAGGCGCACGAACGGCGTCGTGTCGTACGGGTAGTGCACGACGAGACCATGCGGGAAATACTTCGACAACTCGTCGATCTTGGCCCGCAGCGCGTTCGCGGTCGCGAGCGCGTTCGCGCCGGTCGCAAGCTGGATGCCCAAGCCGGCCGTCGGCTGCCCCATGTACTTCGTGTCGAACGTGTAGTTCTCCGAACCGAGCGCCGCGCGGCCGACGTCCTTCAGGCGAACCTGCGAGCCGTCCTGGTTGACCTTCAGCAGGATGTTGCCGAACTGCTCGGGCGTGCGCAACAGCGTCGATTCGGTGATCGTCGCCTGCAGCACGGTGCCCGGCTTCGCCGGCGTACCGCCGATCTGGCCGCCCGCGATCTGCACGTTCTGCTGCGTGATCGCGGCCGTCACGTCGGTCGGCGTGAGGCTGTAGTTGGTCAGCTTGACGGGGTCGAGCCAGATCCGCATCGAGAACTGCGAACCGAGCAGCAGCGTCTGGCCGACGCCGTTGACACGGCTCAGCGGATCGAGCACGTGCGACGCCACGTAGTTCGTCAGGTCCTCCTTCGACATCCGGCCGTCCTCGGAGTTGAACGCGAACCACATCAGCCAGTTGCTGCTCGACTTCGTGACCTGCATGCCGAGCTGCTGCACGACCTGCGGCAGGTTCGGCGTCGCGAGCGACAGCTTGTTCTGCACCTGCACCTGCGCGACGTCCGGATTCGTGCCCGGCGAAAAGGTCAGCGTGATCGTCGCGTTGCCCGAATCGTCGCTCGTCGACGACATGTACAGGAAATTGTCGAGCCCGCTCATCTGCTGCTCGATCACCTGCGTCACCGTGTCTTCCACCGTCTTCGCGGAAGCGCCCGGATAGTTCGCCTGGATCTGGATCGTCGGCGGTGCGATCGTCGGATACTGCGCGATCGGCATCTTGAAGATCGATGCGACGCCGGCCAGCATCAGCACGATCGCGATCACCCACGCGAAGATCGGGCGATCGATAAAGAACTTGGCCATGAAACGGACTCCCGGTTATTGCGCGCTCGACTCGGCGGCCGAACTCGCTGCGGCATGGGCCGCGGTACTCGTCGGCGCGGCGCTTGCCGCTGCGGCGGATGCGGCGTCCGCCGCGGGGGCGAGCTGCGCGGCCACGGTCTTCACGGTCGCGCCCGGGCGCACCTTGTCGACGCCCTGCACGATCACGTGATCGCCCGCCTGCAGACCGCCTTCGACGATCCAGTTCTGGCCGTATGTGCCGGTCGTCGTCAACGGACGCATCTCGACCTTGTTGGCCGCGGTCACGACCAGTGCGACCGCCTGCCCCTTCTGGTCGTGCGTGACGCCGATCTGCGGCACCAGGAACGCGTTCTCGTTCACGCCTTCCTCGATCCGTGCGCGCACGAACATCCCCGGCAGCAGCACGCGGCCCGGGTTCGGGAAGACCGCGCGGATCGTCACCGAGCCGGTGGTCTGGTCGACCGTCACGTCCGAGAACTGCAGCTTGCCCGACTCCGAATAGGTCTTGCCGTCTTCCAGGATCAGCGACACCTTCGCCGCGCCCGGGCCGCTCGTCTTCAGACGGCCGCTCTGCACGTCCTGACGCAGCTTCAGCCCTTCGAGGCTCGACTGCGTCAGGTCGACGTACACCGGGTCGAGCTGCTGCACCGTCGACATCAGCGTCGCCTGGCTCGCCTGCACGTATGCGCCTGGCGTCACCTGCGAGATGCCGACGCGGCCGCTGATCGGCGACACGACATCCGTGTAGCCGAGGTTGATCTGCGCGGTGTCGACCGCCGCCTTGCCGGCCGCGACGTCTGCGGCAGCCTGACCCTGCGTGGCAACCGCGTTGTCGTAGTCCTGCTTGCTGACCGCGTTCGCGGCGACCAGCACCTTGTAGCGCGCGACCAGCGCGTTCTGCGTGACGAGGTTCGCCTGCGCCTTCGCGAGCGTCGCCTTCGCGCTGTTCAGCGCGGCGATGTACGGCGCCGGATCGATCTTGTAGAGGCGCTGGCCGGCCTTGACGTCGGTGCCTTCGGTGAATTCACGGCGCAGCACGATGCCGTCGACCCGTGCGCGCACTTGCGCCACGAGGAAAGCACTGGTGCGGCCCGGCAGTTCGGTTACCGCCGGCACGGCTTGCGGCTGCACGGTGACGACGCCGACTTCCGGCGTTTGCGGCGACGGTGCCGATTCTTTCTTGCCGCACGCGGCCAGGAAAACGGCAGCCGTTGCGGCAGTGATTAAGCGGTATGGAACCCGTTCGACGCGCATGGAGCGACCTCTCACAATTAGACGACCTTCAATGGGAATCACCAGATCTCCTCATGGCCCTGACGCGCGGCGGACTTGCAGCTTCCTGTCCACCGCGGATGCGGACGTGTGTTACGGGTGTGCGTTGCACCCTGCGAAGCGTTCGTGCACCGAACTGCTTCCGAAAAAGAACGGCGAGCCCGTGGGCTCGCGTTGCCGTGGGTTCAGCCAGACCGCTGGTTCGTGGGCCGGAACGCGGCGCCGACGAATTCGACGAACGCGCGCGCGGCGGCCGGCAGACGCGCGGCACGCGCATGCGCGAGCTTCAGCGTGACGGGCGCGAGCGGGTGGACAGGTGCAACGCGCACCAGCGTGCCGGCCGCCAGATCGGCGTCGACGAGATACGCGGGCAGCACCGCCGCGCCCATGCCGGCCACGGCCAGCCGCCGCGCCATCTCGAGATGGCCGACGCCCGTATTGCCGGGCGTCGCGCCGGATCGAATCCGGGCCGCGTGGTCGTCGTCGGCCGCCGGCAGCTCCAGCCGCACGGTCGCAATGTCCGGCCAGTCGCCCGACGCAGCCGCGCCGCCGTGCGCGGCGACGTAACCCGGCGCCGCGACCCGCACGGACTCGTATGCGGCCAGCGTATGCAGCGCGTGGGCGCCGGACACCGGCATGCCATCCGTCAGGAACGCGACGTCGATGTCCTCGGCGGTCAGGTCGACGTGGGCATCGGTCAGCGTTACGGTCGGCCGCACGTCCGGAAACCGGTGCACGAAGCGATCGAGCAGCGCGCTCAACTGGCTGAGCCCGAACGCGACCGGCGCGGCCACGCGCAATACGCCTTCCGGCTTGCAGCCCATCGCGACGAAACGACCGTCGATCTCGTCGATCGCACCGAGAATCCGCTCGACGCGCGCGAGATACAGCTCGCCGATTTCCGTCAGCGACTGGTGACTCGTGCTGCGTTGAAGCAGCCGCGCACCGAGTCGCATCTCGAGCGCATCGACCAGCCGGCTCGCCATCGCAGTCGACACGCGCAACCGCGTCGCCGCCCGGCGAAACCCGCCCTCTCGTGCCACCGTCACGAATGCCCGAATCGATTGAAGTTGGTCCATTTGTCCGGATTTCCCTGCGCGGACGACTGCCCGTATGCCTGCACCCGACGCCGCGCCGCGGCCGGCCCGCATCGGCACGGCCAATGCGGCGGCACCGACGCGGGCTCAGCCGGGCCGGTCGGCACGCGTGCGACACGCACGAGCCGGCTTGCAACGGACGCAAACCGGCCTCGGCAAGCCCGATGCACGATCGTTCAATAGCAGTCCTGAGTCTTTTCCGGCGATTCGCGGCGGCGACGCACGCGGCATGGCCAGCGGCGTCCGCGCATCACGCGGACGGTGTTGCCCGCATCATCCGGGCGCGCTGAATCGCATTTCCTTCAGCAGGTGCAATGGTAGGGAAACCGCCGGAAAATGGCTTGCCCGATCCTGCGATTGTTTTGCCTTAATTTCCGAATTTGTGCGCTGCACACCGTGCAACGATGGACGACGCGCTCGCCGACCGTGCAGGTCCGGATGATCGGGCTAATTTCGGACAGGTTTAGGCAATCCCGCACACGCAACTCGCCGTACGATGTGACCGCCGTGCGTGCACCTCGACAGCGAATCGCCGCCGCGCGCATTGCATCGCCCACTCCGCCAGCCGCTTACGCAACATGGAAATCGACGCTCGAACGCCGCCACAACCGCGCAACCCGCCGGATCACGATGCCCGGTCGCGAACCCGGCCATCCGCGGCCCGGCTCGCGGCGCTGATCGCCGCGTACGCGCCGCACGACGGCATGTTCGACCTCCCGCTGCGCGGCATGCGCATCGCGCGCGCTTCCGCGCCGCCGCCACAGTGGAACCACGGCGTGCATCACGCGTGCCTGAGTATCGTCGGGCAGGGCGCGAAGTCGATGCGGGTCGGCGACGCTACCTACACGATCGACGCATCGCGGATGCTGGTCGCCACCGCCGACCTGCCCGTGACCGGACGCGTGACGCGCGCGAGCCCGGCCGAGCCCTTCCTCTACGCGCAACTCGAACTCGATCCGCGCCGCATTGCGGCGCTCACGCCGGTTGTCTTTCCGCACGGACTGCCGAAAGCCGCCGACTACGGCGCGCTCGACACACTCGACGCGACGCCCGAAATCGTCGACGCCGTCGCGCGGCTGATGCAACTGATCGCACAACCCGACGACCTCGACCTGCTCGCCCCGCTGATCGTCGACGAAATCCTCATCCGGCTGATGCGCGGCCCGTCGGGCGCGCGCGTCGCGCAGATCGGCGACGCCGGTTCGACGACCCAGCGCATCTCGCGCGCCGTCGCATGGATTCGCGACCACTACCTCGATCCGATGGCGGTCGACTCGCTTGCGCGACAGGCGGAGATGAGCCCGTCGACTTTCCACCATCACTTCCGTGCGGTCACGTCGATGAGTCCGTTGCAATGCCAGAAGGTGCTGCGGCTGCAGGAGGCGCGCCGCCTGATGTGCCTGTCGGCGATGGATGCGCGACAGGCGGGCCGAAGCGTCGGCTATGTGAGCGCGTCGCAGTTCAGCCGCGAATACGCGCGGCTGTTCGGCGACGCGCCGGGCCGCGACGTCGCGAGACTGCGCGGCGAAGCGGTACCGCTGTCGCGCGTCGCACCATGAACGGATATCGCGGCGGGTTCGCTGCTCATCGCGAACCCCATCGTGGGGCCGGCGACACCTTCACGCGAGCGAGGGCGGTGCAGCCAGGCTGACGTCGACGCGTTTCGGCAGGATGCCGGCCTGATGGAACACGTCCGCGATGCGCTGCTGGTACGCGAGCGTGTCGCGGGTGACGGGCTCGACACCGAAGCGTGCGCGGCGAAACGCGAGCGCCACGGCCGGCTCCGGAATCCCCCACAGCTTCGAGAATTCGGCCGCGCCCTGCGCGCGATTCGTATCGAGCCAGCGCTGGACCGTCGCCAGTTCCGACACGACCGCGTCGAGCACGTCGGCATTGCGCTGCGCATACGTGCGCGACGCAAAGTAGTAGCTGCGGTTCTCGACGAGCCCCGTGCCGTCCGCGACGATGCGCGCGCCGAATGCCTGCTGGACCACCGCGAGAAACGGATCCCAGATGATCCACGCGTCGACCGAGCGGTTCTCGAATGCGGCCCGCGCATCGGACGGCGACAGCCAGACCGGCGTGACGTCGGTATAGCCGAGCTTCGCGGCCTGCAGCAGCCTGACAAGCAGAAAGTGCGTATTCGATCCCTTCACCAGCGCGATGCGCTTGCCGCGCAGGTCGGCAAAGGTCTTGACCGGTGAATCGTTCGGGACGATCACGGCTTCGGCTGCCGGACCGGCCGGCGTCTGCGCGTAGTAGACGAGCGGCGCGCCGGCCGCGAGCGCGAAGATCGGCGGCGCTTCGCCGACATCGCCGAAATCGATCGATCCCGCGTTCAGCGCCTCGAGTTGCGGCGGGCCCGACGGGAATTCGGTCCACGTGACGTTCACGCCGAGTGTCGCGAGCTTGCCCTGCAGCGTGCCGCGCGCCTTCAGCAGGCTGAGCGGCCCTTTCTGATAACCGATGCGCAACGTACGCGTGCTGGCCGCGCCGGCCAGCGCAAGGCCCGGGTGGGCGGCGGTGCCTGCCGCGATCGCCAGGCCGGCATGAAGCAGCCGGCGGCGGGTTCTGAAGTATTGATCTGCCATGTCGTTTCGGGTTCGATGAAGTGGGCGCGAACGGAGGGCGCGCATGCGATGAAGCAGGTCGAACCGATTCTAAAAGGCGGCCGCCGCACGCCGAACCAATGATGTTCGATATCAAAAGCAAGCGTTTTCATAAGGACACGCCGGTGGCACGGGCATCGTCGTCCGGCCCGGTCGATGCACATGCATTCGTCAGTTTCCTTTAATAAAGGATTCCGAATTACTTATATTGAGCCGGAAGACAGTGCACGGTACTTACGATACCGACCTTGCGTGAATCAGGAGCGAGGGGACGCGCAGCAAGCGTTCAACGCGGCCTCGTCGGCGGCCAGCAGCTCGGGCACGCATTCCCGCAGGAAATCGACGAACGTGCGGATCTTCGCATCGAGATACTGACGCGACGCATACAACGTATAGACCGTCAGCTTCTGCAACCGGTAATCGGGCAGCACGCGCACCAGTGCGCCGCTCGCGAGCGCGGGCAGCGCAGCCGATATCGGCAGCGAGCCGATCCCGAGCCCCGCGCGTAACGCGGCGCCGAGCGCATCGGCGATATTCACCTGGAAATCGGGCACCGGCAGTTCGAACGTTTCGCGGCCGTTCGGACCGTCGAGATGCCAGCGGTCGCGCGGAAAGAGCGGCGTGACGATCTGCAGGCACGCATGCCCGGCGAGATCGCTCACCGTGCGCGGCGTGCCGCGCGTCTTCAGGTAGGCAGGCGACGCGCACAACACGCTGCCCACGTCGCCGAGCCGCTGCGATACCAACCCGGAATCGGGCAGCTCCGTCGTGCTCAACTGCAGCGACACGTCGTAGCCTTCGTCGATGATGTCGGGCACATGCTGCGACAGCGTTAGCTCGACCGCGACCGACGGATAACGCTCACGGTAGCGCACGACGGCGGGCACCACGTAAGACTGGCCGAAGCTCGTCGTCGCGTGAACGTGCAGCCGTCCGGACGGCTTCGCCTGTGCATCGGCCGCCTCGGCTTCCGCTTCGTCGATATAGCCGAGGATACGCTGGCAGCGGTCGAGATAGCGCTGCCCGGCGTCGGTCAGCGCGATGCGGCGCGTGCTGCGGTTGAGCAGGCGCGTGCGCAGATGCGTTTCGAGTTGCGCGACCGAACGCGACGCGTAGGCCGTCGTGATGTCCAAGCGCTGGGCCGCGCTCGTGAAGCTGCCCTCCTCCGCGACCCGGACGAAAATGCGCATCATCTGTAACGTGTCCATCGACCTGTCCCCGGGATTGTCACGTCGCGCCACCGTGCCGCCAGGATGCCGGCGGCGCCGGCACACGCCGGTCTGGCGCGAATTGTGCGGAACAGTACAGCAGCGTTGCAGGCGTGTCCAGTTCGCCGTATGCGGCACGCTCCGGATGCCGGATCGTGCTGCCGAGCCGCTCGCCGCGCGGCATCCGGGCCGGACGTACATGCGTATCGAAGGTGCCGACAGGCCAACGCCGCGGTCGGCAAAAACTACCCGCCGACCATGATTCCTTCGTCGATCGACGCCCTTCGCGTCTCGCGCGTTACGCGGCGCCCGCCGCATCGAACGGATTGCGCAACACGATCGTATCGTCGCGCTCCGCGCCGGTCGTGATCATCGAGACGGGCACGCCCGCCACGGCTTCGATGCGCGCGATGAAATCCTGCGCGGCCCGGGGCAGCGCCGCACGCTCGCGCACGCCCTTCACGGAGCCTTGCCAGCCTTCGAAGCGTTCGTAGAGCGGCTTCGCGCGCGACTGCGCATCGAGGCTCGCGGGCAGATGGTCGACACGCACGCCGTCTAATTCGTAACCGACGCACAGCGCGATCGACTCGAAGCCGTCGAGCACGTCGAGCTTGGTGAGCGCCAGCGAATCGATGCCCGAGACCCTGACCGCCTGACGCAGTTGCGCGGCATCGAGCCATCCGCAGCGGCGCGGGCGGCCGGTGTTGACGCCGAACTCCTGTCCGCGCGCACGCAGCGTTTCGCCGGTGGCGTCGGTCAGCTCCGTGAGGAACGGGCCGCCGCCGACCCGCGTCGCATACGCCTTCGTGACACCCAGTACGTGGCCGAGCTTCGCTGCACCGAGCCCGGTGCCGGCCGCCGCGGCCGATGCCACGGTGCCCGACGACGTCACGAACGGATACGTGCCCCAGTCGATGTCCAGCATCACGGCCTGCGAACCCTCGAACAGAATGCGCTCGCCGCGATCGGTCGCGTCGTTGAGGTCGGCCCAGACGGGACGCACGAACGGCAGGATCTTCGGTGCAAGCGCCAGCAGCGTCGCCAGCATCGCGTCGCGATCGTACTCGTCGAGCCCCAGTCCGCGGAACCACGCGTCGTGATGGTCGACGAGCACGTCGAGTTTGGCCGCGAGCCCGCCCGGTTCCGCGAGATCGCCGACGCGCAGCCCGCGACGCCCGACCTTGTCCTCGTAGGCCGGCCCGATCCCGCGCAGCGTGGTGCCGATGGGTTCGCGGCGCAAACGCTCCTGCGCCTGGTCGATCGCGCGGTGAATCGGCAGCACCAGCGTCGCGTTCTCCGCGATCGACAGGTTGTCCGGCGTAACCGACAACCCGAGCTCGGCCATCCGCCCGATTTCCGCGAGCAGCGCTTCCGGGTCGAGCGCCACGCCGTTGCCGATCACGCCGCGCTTGCCGCGCACGACGCCGCTCGGCAGCAGCGCGAGCTTGTACGTGCGGCCGCCGACGATCAGCGTGTGACCCGCGTTGTGGCCGCCGTTGTAGCGTGCGACGAGATCGGCCTGTGCCGCCAGCCAGTCCACGACGCGCCCCTTGCCTTCGTCACCCCATTGGGCGCCCACTACCACCACGTTCGGCATGCTCCGTACTCCATGTGAGAAATTCAGACACTGGTTCGGCCCAAGTCGGCCGTTTGTGTGCCATATTGGCGGAGTCGGATCACCCGATCAAACGATTAAACCTGAACCATCGTGTGAGTAAATTTCACGCGAAACGATGCAATGGCCCGACGACTCCCTCCGTTGAATTCGCTGCGCGCGTTCGAAGCCGCCGCGCGGCTCGGCAGCTTCACGCTGGCCGCCGACGAGCTGTGCGTCACGCACGGCGCGATCAGCCGGCATGTACAGCAACTGGAAGCATGGCTCGGACGGCCGCTGTTCGAACGCCACAACCGCCGCGTCGAACTGACCGCGGCCGGGCGCGCGTACCTCGCCGAGGTCGGCGCTTCGTTCGACCGAATCGCACTCGCCACCGCGCAGCACTTCGGCCACGCACAGCAGCGCGTGCTGCGCGTCAGCGCGCCCGCGACGTTCTCGCTGCGCTGGCTCGTCCCGAAGCTGTCGTCGTTCCAGGTGGCGCATCCGGCCATCGAGGTGCGGCTGTCGACGTCGAACGAGCCGATCGAAAAGCTGCGCGACAAGGTCGACCTGATCGTTCGCGGCGGCCCGCAGGCCATCGATGGATACGTCGCGGAAGAATTCCTGTCCGAAGTCCGGCTGCCGGTATGTGCGCCGAAGCTGCTGGAGGGCCGGTCGCTGGATACGCCCGCCGATCTCGCCGGCTTCACGCTGCTGCACGCGGCAACCTATCCGGGCATGTGGCCGGAATGGCTCGCCGCGGCCGGGCACCCGAATCTCGTCCCGCGGCACTCGCTCACGCTCGAGCATTTCTACCTGACGCTGCAAGGCGCGCTCGACGGTCTCGGTGTCGCAATGGGACCGATCGCGCTCGTGGCCGACGACATCGCGGAAGGCCGGCTCGTTCAGCCGTTCAGCGAACCGGCGCTACCGCCGTGGCGCTACTTCACGTATGTGGCGTCGGCGCGGGCGGATGACGACACCGTACGCGCGTTCAAGGACTGGCTGAAGGCAACGGGAAGCGCAACTGCGGCGGGTGGGCGGCGCTGACCGCCGCCTGCATGCGTGTCGTGCATCTTCGCGACACGCAGGATTCCGAATCAAATTGGATAAGCGTGCGGAACCTGCTTGCCTTCGTACATCGCGCGATCGCAACGCACGCGGCAAGCCGCGGACGAACCGCGGCTTGCCGCCGGACGGACGCTTGCCGACTTACTGGCTTGCTGCGCCGTCCTTCTTCTCCGCGTTTTGCAGGTTCTGCGGATAGTTCGGATCATTGGCCGCCGGCTTGTAACCGGCGTCTTCGAGTTTCTTCAGCTCGGCGGTGTTCTTCGCACGCGCAGCCTTGTGCTCGGCCTTGCGTTTGGCCCGGGCCGCCTTGCGCGCTTGGCTCTTCGCGGCCTTGGCGTCCTGTGCTGCCGGTGCAGCCGATGTGCTGGCGGCGTCGGTCTGCGCAAATGCCGGAACGGCCGAGCCGAACAGGAAAGCGGCTGCAGTAGCAGCCAGCGTGAGTTTTCTGATCTGGATTCGCATCGCTGAACTCTCTTTTTGGATGACCATCACGGTTTGAAAAACCATCGAGATACCGCCCCTGCCCTGATCAGTCGTCATGTCGCGATCAGGACCTGAGCATCATAACCGTGTCGCAAAAAATGTGGCGCCAACGTGCTGACGGAATTGGGGATACACGTATGGGAGACAACGTGGTCCGTGCGTTCGATGACGGGAATCGTTGGACACGTTGCGACGCGCGGCACCGACGGCTGTTTCACTGGTGGTGATATCGACACGCTCATGCGCGACATGAGTATCGACGTGCTTGCACGATCACCGCAGCAGCAGTCGATCCGTGCGTCACGTCGTCGTTCGACGCGACTCGAACGACGGTTCCTCCCATAAACGGCCACGATTCGCTTCGACGGCGATCAAGTCGATTACGTTGCGTCGTTGCGTCGTGCTGTGACGCTCGTGCGGCAACCGTTGCCACCTCGTGATGCAGAAGGCTAGCTGTGGAGGCTGGGCTTGTTGTCGACTGGCAAGGTCTGACGAAAAAGGCGAAGGCTGCGCGAGCAGTGAAAACGTCGCGCGATTGATTACACGAATGGGCCGAAACCCATCATGGACGAGCAGCACTCGTCTAGAGGGTGCGCAGATGCCCGCGAAGGCCTGTCCATCCATGCGACCGAGCTTGCCGACGCATCGGGCGCCACACATGGATGCCGATCGTTTCTTGTTTGCTTCGATCGATGATGTGTTGTGTCGACAGGCTGGCCGGCAATCTACACAGCTTGCTGATACCTGTGTGCTACGCCTGATCGGTGAGCTTTTACGGGATTCCGGATTTTTGGGAAGGTGAGCATGTACGGGAGCATCGTGGAATTCGATTACGGTGAGCTTCGGCAACAACAACATCTTCACGTTGGCTTGCAGCGATCTCGATGCAGCCCGTCGAGATCGTCCCGGGGCCCCCTCCATGCGGTGGCATTTCGGCGCACCCGGTTCGTTTTCGGGCGAGGTCTGAGTCTCTCGTTGCCGGCGACGGGCCAGCATGACTTCCCGGGCGAGGCTCCAAAGGTAGAAAAACGGACGGGTCGTGGGGATGAAAAACAGCCAGGCGCGGATCCCGTCCGGCACAGTCCACAGGCTAAATTTGGCGAGCCGCGTCACAGGCGATCGACAAAAACTTGTCCCCAGACGACGCAGCGCGAGTACAAAAAACCACTTGAAACGGGTCCAGGATGATTTCGAACCGCTGTGGGGGGAAATCGACGGGATTCGTTCCGCTGGTCAATCACGGGTGCCGAGAGGGCACTGGGCAGAGTTTTGGGTCCCATAAACGGGAACCTCTACGTTGAATCCAGGGATTTCTTCCCATAAGTTTCTACGTTTCGGTGTTTGTGAGTGGGCACTTACCTCTTCGGGTTGCCTTGTCAGGCCTGATGTTGTCCAGGCAGAGGGTCCCAAACACAGGGCAAGTCAGCCTGAGTCGAGCGTTCTGGGCGCATGGCATCCCACAGATGGCTCCCATTGGTAGCGGTTTATGGGGTTCGTCTTTCTGTGCAAGCACACGTGTGTTTACATCTTTGGTAAACCACGTTTACTTCTTTAACTACTTTTAGACGGCTCGCAGCCTTGTGTGCCAAGGGTTTGAGCGGTGTTCGGTACCCATTTATGGGAGCACAGGTGGAAGGGTCTGGGGTTTCAGGTCTGTGGATTTGGGGGTTGGGGTACCGCGCTGTGGGGAATCGGGGTTGTGGATATGGGGCGAAACGTATCCTGTTATGGGAAATCGACCGCAATTCGCGTTGGGTAGCCGTCTATGGGAACACATGAAGGTAGCCTTTTATGGGGTGCTTTTCTCGATCGGTAGTCGAATGTGTGCACAGCGATTTTTCTCGGGTAGCCGGTTATGGGGAGTCTCTCAGGTATCCATTTATGGGAGGCTATTTCTGTCAATTCTCTGCTCATCGCTTCGGCGTCCCATGAAGCTTTCCCATAGACAGGGCCAAGGCCGTGGACAGGTTACCTTTTATGGGGAAAACGAATGGTTGCCATTTATGGGAGCGATTTCCACCTTGAGGACGGAAAGCAAGAGTGTCTCCGATACTGACAGGGACCCATCTATGGGAATCGACGAAGGTAGCAAGTTATGGGAGAAAACCTCGGTCGTGTTGCAGGGCACCACGAATCCTGCCGGCGATCTCGATTCCGCTCATTTGCCCCCATGGACGGGTACCTTCTTTGTGGCAAATCTTGTGCCGGGTTTCCCTGTGCACCCCTGAAAGGTAGCGACTTCTGGGAGGCTTTTTTGATCAAAAGGTAGATGGATATGGGGCTCTGCGCAAATCGCGTAACCGGCATTTTCCATTTTGTATCAGTGAGTTAAATAAGATAGTGAAAGTGATGCTGGAGCAAGGACGTTGCTCCGCGGCACGAAAAGGTATAAAGTCCGCTTTCAATAAGGCAACCTTACCCGGACACGACGATGCCGCGCAAGCCCGCAAGTAAAGGCTCAGACAAACAGGTTTCGCTGTTTCAGACCCCCGAGCCTCCCGACTTGTTGCGCAAGGCGGTCCAGGCGATTCATATCGCACCGAAGTCGGGAAAGATCGGTCTGCAACAGCGCAAGATGTTCAGCTCGCTGATCAAGAACGCGCTTCGGCAGGAGGCGTTCGAACCGGGCCGGACGAGCTTCTCGATCTCGATCGCGTCGCTGTCGCACGAGAGCGGATTGAACAGCAACAACACGAAGTACGTGAAGGACACGGTCAACTCGTTGATCAGTACCGTCGTCAACTGGGACTACCTGGCCGCGGACCGTTCGACGGTCTGGAAAGCGTCGGGCCTGCTCGCCGGCGCGGAGCTCGAGCAATCGGTGCTGAAGTACAGCTTCTCCGACCAGATTCGCAGCGAACTGCTCAATCCCGAAATCTACGCGCTGATCGATATGCGGATCGCGCGCGAGTTCCGGCGGTCGCACTCGCTCGCGCTGTGGGAAAACACGGTGCGCTACGAAGGGATCGGCATCACCGCGAAGATTCCGTTGCCGAAATTCCGTGACCTCATTCTCGGCCAGGACAAGGCATCGCAGTCGTACAAGGAATACAAGCTGTTCAAGAGCAAGGTCCTGGTGCCGTGCATCCAGGAGGTGAACGAAGTATCGGACCACACGCTCGAGCTGATCGAACACAAATCCGGCCGCAGCGTGGAAGCCGTGCAGTTCAAGGTGACGCGCAAGCAAAGCACCGATACGGTCGAAGAAGGCGACGTCAAGAACGAAGCGCTGGTCGACGAGGTCGCGAAGTTCGGCATTCCGCGTTCGGAAGCGCGCCGGCTGATCACGCAATACGGCGTGCAGCGCATCAAGGCGGCGATCGCCTATACGCTCAATCGGACTACGAAGAAGAATGCGGCGCCGGTCGACAACGTCGCCGCGTACTTCCGCAAGGCGCTGACGCACGGTTACACGCTGGCCGACGGGCAGGGAACCGAAGCAGCCGCGCCGGCGAAGGAGTCCGCGCAGAGCAAGCAGGAACAGATTCGCGACAAGTATCTGGCGGCGAAGGTCGAGGAAGCCGGCGCGTATTTCCGCGAGTTGGAGATCGACGACCAGACCAAGCTGATCGAGCGTTACAACGAGACGGTGGCGGGTTCGAAGGACCTGACGCTGTCGCCGAAGAAAAAGGCGAGCAAGCTGGCGCAGACCAGCTTCTTCCGATGGCTGGCACTCGACACCTGGGGCGAGCCGACCTCGGACGACCTGCTGGAATTCCTGCTCAAAAGCAGCCTCGCGGGCAACTGAACGAGGCCTCGCTGCCGTGCGCGCCTTCGCCGGACCATGGTGCGGTCCGGCGTTGCGGCGCAGTGCGGAGGCGAGACCTTTTGCCGGTGGACGTTACTTTGACGTGGCCGCCGCCAGATCGGCGACGTACGCGTCGATGACGGTCTTGAGCTTGTCGGCAAGCGCTTCCTGGTGGGATGCGTCGACGCCCTTGAGCTGCAGATCCAGACGCCCGTCCGGATAGGTTTTCAACTGGCCGATCGCGCGCGATTCGAGTGCGAAGTCATGACGGACGCTGTAGCGTGTGCGTCCGGGTTTCTTGGCGCCGTCGCTCTGCGTACGCAGGAAATTTTCGAGATCGCGGACGGATTTTTTCCGGTCGATCACGGCCGTCAGCAGCCGGTCGGCCGTCGGCTCGCCCAGGCGTTCGAAGATCAGCTTCAGGAAATACGCAGCCTGCAGACCGACCACGTCGTTTGCACTGGCCATCCGCTCCAGCAACGTATTCGGCAACGCGTTCAGCGACAGCGTCTTGCTGATCGATGCCTTGTCCTTGCCGATTTTCTCCGCCAGCGTGTTCTGGTCGGCAAAGACCTTCTCGTCCAGGAGACGTTTCCATGCCACCGCATCATCGAAGATCGTCTGGCGTTCGTGGTCGTGGTTCGCCCGATACGCGATCGTATAGAGCTGTTCGGGCGTGTGATCCGTGCGGAACGTCGCATTGATCGTTTCGTCGCCGTTGATGCTCGTCGCTCGCAGGCGGCGTTGCCCGTCGATCACGACGAGCTTGCCGGGAAACTCGGGGAGCCGCGTGACCTTGATCGGTTCGATCTGCCCTTCCCGTTTCAACGTCAGCGCGAGTTCGTGCAGGCTCGACTCCGAGTAGAACACGCGCGGGTTGAACGGGTTCGGGATGCAGTCCTTGACCAGCACCTTCTGCGGCGCGTCCAGATCGGACGTACCGGCGGGCGCGGTTGCGGCCGCTACACTGGCGGGCGTCGCTTCAACGACGGCAGCCGGTGCGGCCGCCGGCTCGGGCAGCCGCGTTTCGAGTGCCGCATTTTCCTGCGCGAGTCCGCGCAACAGGCCGGCTGCCAGATGCAGGTTGCCGGTCGGCTTCTTGTCTTTCGAGGTGTCCTTAGCCATGGGCGGCTCCGGTAGCGCGCGTCGACGCGATGTATTGGGCCATTTCCGTGACCAGCTTTTCGATTTCCGCCCGGGCTTCCTTCAGGCCCTTCATGTATCGATTGTGGTGATGGATCGTGGTACCGAGCGCGAACGTCTGACGATAGACCTCGCGTTGCGCGATCTGGCTGTCGAGCAGATGCTCCCCTATTTCTTCAGCCCTTAGAATTTTTAAAATTTCTTCACGCATTTTAGTTTTTCCATTAACACTATTCAACATCAATGCGGAAGAAAGTTGAGGGTTTCGAACGGCACGCATCGACTCGATCATGCGGATCATGGCGACGGTGCTGTACAGATCGGCCGGTGACGGCGAAAGCGGCACCAGGCAGAAGTCGGCCACTTCGAGGACGGATGCAATACGCGGATCTTCGAGGTTGCCGGGGCAGTCGACGACGATCACGTCGAAATTTGCGTCCTGCTTCTTGATCTCGCCGCCGATGCCGCGGCCGGCGGGCGCCAGCGACAGGACCGTCATCGGGAGTGTGTTCTCGCCGCTCGTGACCCAACGGACGGAAGTGCCTTGAGGGTCGGCATCGATCAGTGCGACCTTGTTGCCGCCGGCTTCGAACGCAGCCGCGATGTTGACGGAGATGGTTGTCTTTCCAGTCCCACCTTTTTGATTACTGACGGCGATCTTGAAAGCCATTGAATTCCTCCACGGAGTTTTTCGTAATATATGCAGTTATTCATGGAATGTCCAGAAAAGCGCTCGATCCCGTGGACGTTTTATTGAGCATTGTGGTTGTTACGTGACAAATAGGCCGAATGGCCAAAACACTATTCGCGAGTGACTCGATAAAAAATCGTCGACTACGGTTTATAAATAACAATCGACATAAAGAAAGCGACTGTCTTTGACATCGATAACGGACCATGGCGCTGAGACTTCATGCCTCGTCGTATGTTGATTCCATTCGAAGCTCGGTACGAATCCGTGTCCATGATGTTGTCGGCAGCGCGAAAAGAGGCAGTTGTCACGTGACAAGTCCCCGGACACTCGATTCCTCCCGAGGCGTACGTGGCGGGGAAGTCTTCGATGCGAGTACTACTTGGGTGGCGATGAAGCCGCTTAACTTCAATTGCCGATGCGTGGCTCGTGACTACCTACGCTTACCTGGCGACGAGATGGGTTGTCACGTGACAAACGCCTCCAGGCGCGCACCGAGGAGAGACTTTGCGATCATCAACGAATAGCCGTGGTTGGTCGATCCAGTCTGCGTAGGAGGCGTATTGCTCAGGAAAAAGGCGTCGCCGATAGCTTTTAGTCCACCTGGCACGTCGCTGAATCGGTAAGTTGTCACGTGACAACAGGAGGCGATGTCTGGAAGCTCGGGCGGCGTGAGGACGTATAAAGAATGCGTTCCGGGCGGCATTGCAAAGGAGCGTCCGGGTAGCGAGATCCGGGCATGATTGGCGGCTCACCTGATTCCTCTCGTCGTGCGTGCGCTCGTATGCTGACGCGATGCCACTGAGCGATTGCCGAGGTATGTCCCAAAGGGGATATCGTCATCGTATTGATATGTCCCTATTTTTGTGGGCGTGAAGTTTGGCATCGCCGCTCGTACTGCTCTTGGCATCGCCGCTCGTACTGCTCGGATAGGGCAGGGGGTTAGTTTTGTGGCAGGTATCCGATGCGTTGCACCGGGGGTAGCAAAGTGCGTAAGGTTGCAGCGTATATAGGCCGCAATTGGTGCCGAATGCACGTGCCAGAAGCATGTGACGATCTAAACGAGGCGGGTCGTGAAACATTCTCCGAAAATCGGTGGTTGCCGGAAATCCTTGTGTGGCAATGGCTTGCGCCATATTCTTCATGTTGTTTCACGCGAAAAGAGGACAGCGGCGCCCAGAAATGGGGGCGTATGCTTTTTCAGCCTACCAACGTGAAAGTTGATGCCAACGGCATGCAAATTTGTTTTTGATAGTACGTAATTTGTAGTGTTCGATACGTTTCTCGATGAGGCATCTCCGGAGGACATCGACATGCCGGCGGATCGGTGCACAACCGAACGGCGTCGAGGCGCCAATTCAGCGCAACGTGCGCCGATATTTAGCGCCAGTTGTCACGTGACAACGCATCTCTCGAGCACCCGATTCATGGAATCTGAGAGCATCGCGAGAAGAAGCTAAGGTTGGAGGAGGCGGGAAGAAATCCGGTGCGCGGCCGGTACAACGTAGTCTTCGGAAGAGGAGCGAGCCCACTCGACCCATCGTGCGAGAAGCCCATCCCGCACCTTGGAGATCCCGTCAGAACCAGCACATCTCCCCCGTCGCCCATCGCGATCAATAACTCGCCACGATCGACAGAGCGACGTCCGCGCCACCTCTCAGGCTATCGATATCCCTTCGCGGAGAGTTACCGAATAGCCGACTATATTCGCGGTTGAACTGGGTTGGGCTCGCATACCCGACCCGGAAGGCCGCCGAGGCAGCGTCGAGCCGCTCCGCCAGCATCAGTCGACGTGCCTCGTTGAGCCGTATCCATTTCTGATACTGCAATGGACTCATGCCGGTGAGCTGACGGAAGTGGTGATGGAAGGTCGAGCTGCTCATCTGAACCTGCGCCGCGAGATCATCGACGCGTAACGACTCGTCATAGTGAGCGCGCAACCACCGGATCGCGCGTGACACGCGGTTGCACTGACTGCCGGCGGACGCAATCTGGCGCAGCCGGGCGCCCTGGTCGCTCGTCAGCAGCCGATAGTAAATTTCCCGCTCGACGTACGGTGCGAGAACGGGAATGGCGTTCGGGTCGTCCAGCAGCGCGAGTAACCGGTTTAGCGCGTCGTACAGCGGTTCGGTCATGTCGCCGACGACGAGTCCGCGGCCTGCTGGCGCATCGTCGTGATCCGGCGCGACTTGCATCATCAGTTCGGCCATGACGCGGAAGTCGAGCTTGAGGCCCAGCCCGAGAAACGGTTTGTCGGGGCGGGCCTCGACGATCTGCGTCGAACCGGGCAGATCGAGAGACGTGATCAGAAAGCGGTCGGCGTCGTAGATGTAGGCGTCCCCGCTCTGCATGACCTGCTTCGCACCCTGAACGACGAGGCCGAAGCTCGGCTCGACCATGCATTCCATCGGCAGCGTCGGTGCTTCCCTTCGATGAAAGCTCAAGTTGGGAATGGCCGTGTTGAGCTGATTGACACCTTCGGTCCATCTCGCGACGCGCTCCGCGAGCGTCTGTCGCAGCTCGTTTTCACGGCTGCGGCGGATCGAACGATGGCCTGCCTGATCGAATGCCGCGATGGCGACGTCATCGTCTCCTTGGCCGGGTATGTATCGGACGGATACCGGATGCATGACTTCTCTACTCGAATAATCAGGTCGAAGGCAGGCCGTCGACGTGCAGGGGAGGCCGGCGGCACGCCCCCTGCCCGGAACGCACGTGCAACGACTGGCGGGCTACTTCGTTGCCTGCGATGCGCAAAGCTGCCGGCGTCGCGATTTCGCCGCCGGCGCTGGCGCGCGGTCGTCGACCGTGCGCCACCAGCGCTCACCGCGATGCGGTGCGCCGAGATCGAGGCGTTCGCCCATCCTCGGTGTCGACAGCTCGATGCCGCGCACGAGCGCCAACGCCGTGACACGCTCGAACGGCTCCTGCCAGCGATGCATGGCGAGGTCGAACGTGCCGTTGTGGATCGGGATCAGCCAGCGTCCGCGCAAATCGATGTGGGCCTGCACGGTTTCTTCCGGCTGCATGTGCACGTACGGCCATTGCGCATCATAGGCGCCTGTTTCGATCAGCGTGACGTCGAACGGCCCGAGGCGCTCGCCGATTTCCCGAAAGCCGTCGAAATAGCCTGTATCGCCGCTGAAGAAGAGGCGCAGGTCGTCGTCGACGATCACCCACGACGCCCACAGCGTACTGTTGCCGTCGAACAGGCTACGCCCGGAAAAGTGCTGGGCGGGCGTAGCCGTCAGCGTCAGCCCGGCCACGTCCATGCTTTGCCACCAGTCGAGCTGGCGGACCTTGTTCGCGTCGATACCCCATTCGATCAGCCGATCGCCGACGCCCAACGTCGTCACGAACACGCCGGTGGTTGCGGCAAGCGCGAGCACCGTGTCGCGGTCGAGGTGATCATAATGATCGTGCGACAGGATCACGCCGCGCAGCGGCGGAAGATCCTCCAGCGCGATCGGCGGCGCATGAAAGCGCTTGGGGCCGATGCGCCGAAACGGCGATGCGCGCTCGGCAAAGACCGGATCGGTCAACCAGAATTCGCCGCGCAACTTCAGCAACAGCGTCGAATGGCCGAGCCGGTACAGGCTGCGATCGGGCGCCACGTCGAGTTCGGCGCGGGTCAGCGAATCGACGGGCAAGGCGCCGGCGGGCACGGTATGACGCGGCTTGTTGACCAGCATGTTCCAGGCGATTCCCAGCGTCTTGCCCAATCCTTCGGCGGGCCGCGGCGCGACGTTGGCAAAGCGCTCGCCGTTGTGCTGCGGCGAACCGCCGGACAGCGTCCGGCCACGTCGGGCGGCCGCGAGGCCCAGAATGCGGTGAATCAAAACGAGAGGCGATGCCATGTGGGTCCGTCCGGAGAATAAAGTACACTAAACAGTGTAGTTTATCTTTGGGATAAGTAAACTGCACGGTGTAAAATTTCTGAATGGATACCAGCACTCCCCCTCAGCGTCTGACCGATCGAAAGCGCGCGGCCATCGTCGACGCGGCGATCGAGGAATTTCTTGCGGCGGGCTACGATGCAACGAGCATGGATCGCATCGCGGCACGCGCGGACGTGTCGAAGCGCACCGTCTACAACCACTTCCCGGGCAAGGAGACGCTGTTCGCCGCGATCCTGAACAAATTGTGGGACGCGACCCGGACCGGCAACTCGCCGACTTATCGCGCCGACGTGCCGCTGCGCGATCAACTGCTCGCACTGCTCGACCGCAAATTGCGGTTGATGAACGACGAGGCATTTCTCGCGCTGGCGCGTGTCGCGATCGGCGCGGCCATCCATTCGCCGGAACGGGCGCGCGACATGGTCGAACGCCTCGGCGAGCGTGAGGAAGACGTCGCGATCTGGGTGCGTGCCGCGGCGGCCGCCGGTCGTCTGTCGGTCGCCGATCCGGTGTTCGCCGCGCATCAATTGCATGGCGCCGTGAAGGCGTTCGCGTTCTGGCCGCAGATCACGATGGGCCAGCCGCCGTTGACGGTGCAGGAGCAGCAGAAAGTGGCGGAATCGGCGACCGACATGTTCCTCGCGTACTACGCGCGACCAGACGGCGGCACGGCGCGGCATCGCACGCTCGACTGAACGTGCATCCGTAAGCATCCGGATGCGCGGGCCAATCAAAATCGTTGCAATGCGCGAAACCTGCCGATCCGGGGAAAACGATCGGCTATCCGGCCCAAATTCGACGATACCGCCGGCGCATCCGAAGCCGACTGCGAGCAACTATCCATGAAGACGCTGTTGATCGTCTATCACACGATGACCGGAGGCACGCAGCAGATGGCCGAAGCGGCTGCCGGTGCGGCGCGCGAGCAGCCCGGCGTCGACGTCAGGCTGCAGCGCGCGGACGCGACGAGCGCAGACGACGTGCTGGCCGCCGACGCGTACCTGTTCGCGACGCCGGAGAATCTTGCGGCGATGTCGGGGCTGATGAAGGATTTCTTCGATCGCTGCTACTACGCGGCGCTCGATCGCGTGAACGGCCGTCCGTATGCGGCGATGATTTGCGCGGGAAGCGACGGACAGAACGCATTGCGCCAGATCGACCGGATCGCGACCGGATGGCGGTTGAAGAACGTCGCGCCCGGCCTGATCGTCTGCACGCATGCGCAGACGCCGGAGCGTATTCTCGCGACGAAGACGATCGACCGCGACGCGCTCGCGCGCTGCGCCGAACTGGGTGCGGGGCTCGCCGCGGGGTTGGCGCTGGGCGTTTTCTGATGACGGATGCGGCGGCGCCTATCGACCGAATCGACAAAGGCAGGATCCGCGGCTGTTCGCTCGATACCGTTCCACAACCGCCTAACCGACCGAATGCCGGCGCGCTAGCTGTCCTTTGCCGGTGCCGTCGCCGGAGGCCGGTGATATTCGGGCCAAAGACGTTTCACGAGATCGCGCGATGCGCCGTATGCGTAGCAGCTGTCTATCTTGAGCGGCTTTCCTTCGCTGTCGCGGTAATCGAGCGACGATCGCCGCATGCCGACCATCGTCTGATAGGCCGTCGTGGCGATCGGGCCGAGCAGTTCCTTCAGGTGCGTGCACGTCTCGCAGGACGGCAGGCGCTTGCGAATCTCGCTGTTCCAGCCGGCGCCGATGTTCAATCCGACGAGCGCCTGCAGCGAGTCGCCGCCGCCCGGACACTGCGCATACGGATGCGAGCGGATGAACGTGGATACGGCGCGCACGACCATGTCGATGTCGAAGACCAGTGTCACGCCGAGATCGTGGAGCGGCGTCAGCGCCGCGACTGTCCGCGTGCCGCCGGGTGGCTTGAAATCGCTGGTCTTGCGGTCCGCGAGGCAGGCCGTCACTTCGAACAGGCCATCGCTGCGCCGATAGCCGCGCATGTCGATCTGCCGATGGTGAATCTCCTCGCGCGTGACGTCGTCGTGCGGGGTGTCGTCTTGGGAAACCATGCATCCGCTCCATCGCTCGTAACCGGGTCTTTTCGCAGGCAACGGAATCGCGTCCGATCGATCAGGCGTGCGGTGAAACGCAGGCGGGACATGCTGCCAACGAAGTCGATTCGGCCATACTACGCACTTTCCGATATCTTCGTCCGCGACGCGATCGATGCGGACGCAACGAATCGTGCACCGATGCCGGCGCAAACAAGGGGCGGGCGTGTCGCGCGGCGTCGGGCAGCCACGCCACGCAACGCAACGCGTCGCGGATGGGGCACGACGCTGTTCGACGGCCGTCGCGCGGACCATTGCGTATCGAGTCTCCGCCCAGCCCGATTTCGGGGAGTAGCCGCGAATGGCGTGACATCCGGAAACGTATCCATATAATGCGCAACACGACCGCGTGGACGCATTTTCGGCGTTGCGGATCGGGCAAATGCAGACCGGCGAGTCAACCGGCCGCCCCGCGTACCGGTATACTTCCACTCCTGTCTTGTCCGGCATCGAGGCCGGGTGCCTGAAACAGAGTGGCGTGCGCGATGCGGCCCCGTAGTATTCCGCATCGGCGGCAGGCCGGCCGCACGCGCGGCGGCGACGCTTTTATGCCGCGCGGCACGGCCGCACGAACCACACCTTATATTCCTGGTGGATTGAATTTATGGGTTTTGAACAACTTGCCGAATTGCGGGCGCAGCTCGCAGCGAAGGCCAAGCAGGAGCGCAACGCGAAGCGGCCGGCAGCGCCGACGGACGCCGGCGCGAAGCCGAAGTCCGGCGACCAGCCGTCCCGCGGCGCCAAGCCGGGTGCCGGCGCGAAGCCGCAGCACCGGGCGAAGCCTGCTTCGGCGAAGCCGTCGGCGCCGGTCGATCCGGTCATCGTCGCAATCGGCAAACTGCAGCGGAAGTTTCCGCGCGCGTTCCCGAAGAATCCGGCTCCGAAAGTGCCGCTCAAGGTCGGCATCTGGGACGATCTCGCACGCGAAGCGCAGGCCGTCGGCCTCAACGAAGCCGAATTGCGCGAAGCAATGTCGACGTGGTGCCGCGGCAACCGCTACTGGTCCTGCCTCGTCGAAGACGCGGTGCGCGTCGACCTGCAGGGCAACGAAGTCGGGCGCGTGACGCACGACGACGCGGCGCGTGCGCGCCGCCTGAAGGCTCGCCGCCCCGGCAAGGGTGCGGCGCAATCGGCCAAGGGTGCACCGCAGCAGCCGAAGGCCGAGCAGCAGGCCGAGACCGCTGCCGCGTCGCAACCGGCGCAAGCCGAGGCGGAAGCGGAAGCGAAGGCCCAGACCGACGCCGCGCCGCAGGTCGAACAGCAAGCGGCCGGCAACGAGTAATTCGCACGGCGCTCGCCGACCCTACGGCGCGTACCCGCATGCAAGTCGCATGCGGTGCATGACACGACAGACCGACCTGCCTCGACCGAGGCAGGTCGGGACTGCCTCCCCCGCCGCAGAACCTCCCGGTACATCACCCTCTCGTCGAACAGACAACGCAACCGGACGACTAACGATCGACGTCGGCGCGCATGATATTTCGATTGTGCAATGCTATGCATAACTGATTAACTCGCCGCGTCGACCAGATGATTCGTTTTACGAAATGATCGAGTGGAATCGTCAATCGCCGCGCGAGCGATCCCGCCCGCCCATCCGGACAAAACGGTGCGCGATAATCCCGACTGGGCGCGGGCAAGCCGGGCGCCACGATACGACCCGCCTTTCGAAAAGTAAGGTCAGCCCGTCCCGACCCAAAGCCACGCTTGGCTTCATCAACGTCAATTCGACCCGGACCATGAACCCGAGACATTCCGCGATTTTCGTCGCGCTCGCGGCCGCCGCGCTGTTCGGCGCCGCGACACCGCTCGCCAAGGCGCTGGTCGGCGCGATCTCGCCGTTCATGGTCGCCGGCCTTTTCTATCTCGGCAGCGGTGTCGGGCTCGGCATCGGGATCCTGCTGCGCGGCTGGCACAGCCGACGCGCACCGGCCGTGGATGCCGCGCCGTTGCAGCGTGCCGATCTGCCGTGGCTGGCCGGTGCGATCGCGGCGGGCGGCGTGGCCGGCCCGGCACTGTTGATGCTCGGGCTGTCGAGCACGCCGGCGGCGACGAGCGCGTTGCTGCTCAACCTCTAAGGTGTGCTGACGGCCGTGATCGCGTGGGTCGTATTTCGCGAGAACGTGGATACGCAGGTATTCCTCGGCATGGTGGCGATCGTCGCCGGCGGCACGCTGTTGTCGTGGACGCCGGGCCGCGCCGGCGTGCCGGTCGGAGCGCTGCTGATCGTCGGCGCATGCTTGTGCTGGGCGATCGACAACAACCTGACCCGCAAGGTCGCCGCGAACGACGCGATGGTGATCGCGTGCGTGAAAGGGCTGATCGCGGGGCCCGTGAACATCGGCGTCGCGCTGGCAACCGGCGCGACGCTACCTGCGATACCGGTCACGGCCGCGGCGATGCTGACGGGGCTCGGCGGCTACGGGATCAGCCTCGTGCTGTTCGTGGTCGCGCTGCGCCATCTCGGCAGCGCGCGCACCGGCGCGTACTTTTCGATCGCCCCGCTGTTCGGGGTCGTACTGTCGCTGCTGATCTGGCCCGCGCTGCCACCCGCGACGTTCTGGATCGCGGCCGCGCTGATGGCGCTCGGCATCTGGCTGCACGTGCGCGAACGGCACGAACACACGCATGCGCACGAGCGGCTCGAGCATACGCATCGGCATCGGCACGACGACCATCACCAGCACGCGCACGACTTTCCGTATGACGGCGACGAACCGCACACGCATCCGCACGTGCATCTGCCGATCACGCACAGCCACGCACATTTTCCGGACATTCATCACAGGCATCGACACTGATCGTGTCGTCAGCGATGAGCGCTGCACATTCCAAGGTGACCGTTTATGGGAAACGCAGACAGCCGATCGTCGGCCCCGGAATGCGGATTGCAGGCATGTCGCGGACGCATGTACCGGCTTCGCGCACTGGAAGCCGTTCGTCGCTGGATCGTGCGGAGGGGGCGGAACACGCTCCGGCAACCGGTCTGCGCGTTTGCCGAACATGCGGTCGTTGTTGCGTGAAATATCGGCGATCCGCGAGTTTCGTGGAAGCGGGACGTGGCGCCGAAGTCGCGTAACGACACGTTCTGGCTGACGATGCGACGAAACAGACATCGGCACGCACGTCGCCGCGACGACCATCACGCTCGAGGAAAGCAGAAACCGAAATCCTCGCAGCCCAGGCAGCCGGGTGCGGGCCCGGGCGGCATGCCGAGCGATGCGGCCACTTCCTGCGCAAGGAATTTCTTCCAGCGCAGATGAGCGACGTTGCGCGCGGCGAGCGCGGGGAAAAAGCGCTCGAGCATCGCGGATACCGCGTCGCGCCCATCGAGCCCGAGGTCGCGCCACAGATGATCGGGGCGCAGGCACGCATGCGCGACGATCGAGGCGAGGCAGTCTGCGTCGTCGCGGGCGACGGCCGGATTGGCGTCATCCATCAGCCGTGCGTGCAGCGTCGCGACGAATGCCGAGTGGGCGGCCGGCAACGGTGGCGGCGCGGCCGTCGGCACCAGTGCGGCGGTATCGACCGATCGCAGATGCGGAAACTGCCGGGCCAGCAGGCCGGCGAACTGGCCGGGAGACAAGCCCAGCAGCGAGAGCTCGTTGCGACCCGCGCGTGCCGCAACGAGTGCGCCGAACAACTGCGCGTCGGGCACGTCGGCGTTGGTCGCGGCGGATTGCAACGAATGCAACACCCGTTCATGCGTGTGATCGGTCGAGGCGGTCATCGTCAACCTCCGGACGAGAACCCGGCCGCACTCATACGCGGCGCACGATGAAGCGCCATCGCATCCGTCACGCGATCACTCGACGCCGACGATCACGCTCGATGCCTTGAAGATCGCGGATGCGGCGGTGCCGCTCGCGAGACCGAGACGATCGACGCTGTCATTGGTGACGATCGCGACGATCTCCGCGCCGCCCGCGGCCTTGATCACGACCTCCGAATTGACCGCGCCCTTCGCGACCGACGCGACGGTACCCGCGACGCAGTTGCGAGCCGACACCTTGCTGCCGTCGACGTCGACCATCACGATGACCGAGGACGCCTTGACGAGCGCGAACGCCTTCGTGCCGGCCGCGAGGCCCAGCGACGCGGCGCTGCCGTGGGTGATCACGGCGACGATCTCGAGGCCGTCCTGCGTGCGCAGCGTGATTTCGTCGTTGACGGCACCGGGTTTGACGGCGCCGATCTGGCCGGCGAATTGGTTGCGGGCGCTGGTTCGCATGATGACTCTCCGGGTGGATGCCGCGGCCTGGGCGGCCGCGGTGGCAGATGAATGGAAATGCATCGGCCAGTGTACCGTCAACGCGGATGCCATGGCGCGAATCAGGAGCGCTCGCCGTCATGGCGCGTTGCGTCATGCACGCGTTTCGTGCCGACGGCGATGACGCTACGGTGCTGACGCGCCAATCGCGGGTGCCGCGACGGGGGAGCCGGCGTCCGCCGCGGCTGTCGCGGCCGTCGCGCCGTCGCCGTCCCAACCGCCGCCGAGCGCGAGGAAGAGCCGCACCTGGTCGGCCGCGACCTGGCCCTCAGCCGCCGCGACCTGTGCCTGCACGCTCGTCAACGTGCGCGTCGCGTCGAGATCGGAGATGAACGATTCGCGGCCGGCCGCATAGAGACGATGCGTTTCGGCAGCGGAACTGCGGGCCGATTCGTAGGCCGTGCGCAGCGCATCCGTGCGCTGCACGTCGGCCGCATAGGTCGCGAGGCTCGACTGCGTTTCGCGCAGCGCATTCAGCACGACGCCGTCGAAGTGCGCGAGTGCGCCGCCCGTCGCGGCCTCGGCTTCGCGCACGCGCGCACGCTGGCCATTGACGGGGAACGACCAGCTGATCAGCGGGCCGAACGACCAGCGATTCGTGGTGGACGAAAACAGGTCGGCGGCGACGCCGACCGAGCCGGCCGACGCACCGATGCTGACCGACGGGTACAGCGCGGCGGTCGCCACGCCGATCCGCGCGGTCGCGGCGGCGAGCTGCCGCTCGGCTTCGCGTACGTCGGGACGGCGGCGCAGCAGCGCGGCGCCGTCGCCGATCGGAATCGGCCGACGCAGCTTCGGCAGACGCTCGCATTCGGCGGCGGCTTTCGGCAGGTCGGCCGGCGCGCGTGCGAGCAGCGCGGCGAGCTGGTACTGCGCGATCTTGCGGCGGCCTTCGAAGCGCGGAATGTCGGCGGCGAGCGTGCGCACCTGCGTCACGCCGCGTGTCACGTCGGTCTGGTTGCCGCGCCCGGCATCACGCAGCCGCTGCGACAGCGCGACGCGCTGCTTCTGCAGCGCGAGCGACTGCTTCGCGATCGCGAGTTCGTCGCCGGCCGAGCACGCTTCGACGTACGCGCGCACGACGTCGGCCACGACCGTGATGCGCGCCAGGTCGCCGGCCGCCTTGACGGCCTCGCTGTCCGCCCGCGCGGCTTGGACGCCGCGCCGCAGCTTGCCGAACAGGTCGAGCTCGTACGACACGTTGATACCGACCATGCCTTCGTTGACGATCGGCAGCTTGTTTTCGAGCAGGTATTGCTCGGCCGATTCCTGGGCGCGCTGCACGGCCGCTTCCGCGCTGCCCGAGAAGCCGCCCTGTTCGTTCGCGACCACCAGCGCCGCGCGCGAGCGGGCGAGATTGGCCGCGGCGACGCGCAGGTCGGTGTTCGATTTCAGCGCATCGCGCACGAGCCCGTCGAGTACCGGGTCGTCGTACAGTTGCCACCAGTTGCCGGGCACCGCGTCGCGCGACACCAGCGTGCCGTTCGCGTCGTCGAGCGCATGGTTCGCGAGCGGCGCATTGACGTACGCCTGTTGCGGCAACGTGTAGTCGGGGCCGACCGACTTGCACGCACCGAGGGCGAGCGCAAGCGGGGCGAGCGTCGCCGCGACGCGCAGACCGTGCCGCTTCATTGCGATGCTCCCACGGCGCTCGCGGCCGTACCGGACGCAGTCGGGGCCGCCGACGCGGCGCTGGCTGCGGCCGGTTTTGCATTGTCGTTGCGGCGCGCGTCGGCGTCGCGCATCGACACGGTCGCGGTGCGGCCCGCGATCATCCGGAAATCGTCCGGCACCTCGTCGAGCACGACGCGCACCGGCACGCGCTGCGCGAGCCGCACCCAGCTGAACGCCGGGTTCACGTTCGGCAGCAGGTTCGCGCCCTGCGTGCGGTCGCGATCCTCGATCGCGGCGACGATGCTCTGCACGTGACCGCGCAGCGCATGCGGTTCGCCCATCACGATGATGTCGACCGGCTGGCCGATATGGATGCCGCGCAGCTTGGTTTCCTCGAAGTAGCCGTCGACGCGGAACGAGTTGCGGTCGACGACCGACAGCACCGCGCGGCCGGCCGGCACGTATTCGCCGACGCGCGGGGCGCGGTCGTTCAGGTAGCCATCCACGGGACTGACGATCGTCGTGCGCTGCAGGTTCAGTTTCGCGGTATCGAGCGACACCTGCGCATCGGCGACGCTGGCTTCGCCCTGCTCGACGCGCGTGCGGCTTTCCTCGACCTGTTCGCTCGCGACCAGGTTGCCGAGTTGCACGTTGCGCGCGTATTCGCGTTTCGCCTGCGCCAGCGTCGCGCGGCGCTGCGCGAGCGTCGCTTCGGCGAGCCGTTCCGCGAGCGCGTAGCGCGCCTGGTCGATCACGAACAGCACCTGGCCGCGCTTGACTTCCTGGTTGTCGGCGACCTGCACCGACGTGATGAGGCCAGCCACGTCCGGCGCGACCTGGATCACGTCGGCGCGCACGTGCCCGTCGCGCGTCCACGGCGAGAACATGTAGTAGTTGATGATGCGCCACAGCACGAGGCCGGCCACGACGACGACGATCAGGGTGAGCAGGACTTGCCCTGCCGAGAGCCAGGTTTTTTTCACGTTAGGTAGCCACGAGTTGGTGGGACACGATCACGACGGCGGCCAGCACGAACACGTAGATGCCGAGGTCGAAGATCGAACGGTGCCAGACGAGGCGGTAGAAGCCGACGCGCTCGAGCACCGCGCGCACGACGATGTTGATCAGGTAAGCGATCAGCATCAGCACGAGCGGGGCCGGCACGAACACGCCGAAGATATCGATTTCGCCGATCATGGTCGCGCTCGGAAGGACAGGGTGGAAAGCCGGCTCATGCGCGCGCTCCGTCCGGCGCCTGCGGCGCTTGCGCGGCCGAGGCCGGATACAGCGACAGGCGCAGGCCGACGAGCGCGTGCAGCGTGTCGCGCAGCCGGCGGTGCGTGGCCGGCGCCGTTGGTGCGGCCGCGCCGTCGGCCGGCGCGGCGCCCGGCAGCGTGCGGCCGGCCACGCGCTGCAGCGCGTCGTCGATCGTCGCGAGCAGCGCGGGCGGCGCGGGCTGGCGCGCGTTCGCGGCCGCGCAGCGCGTGTAGTGATCGGTGACGCCGGCCAGCACGCGATCGATCGCGTCGGGCACGTCGCCCGACAGCCGGCGGCGCGAGCGGCGCAAGTCGAGCGCATTCAGCGCGATGCGCAGGTCGCGGAAGCTCTCGATCGACGGGTGGCGGTGGTCGTCGGACGCGCCGAGGCGCGGCAGCAGTTGCGTGACGCGATCGAGCATCCGCGATGCGTGGTTGCGCTGATCGTCGAGCGGCTGCGTCGACGCGGAGCGCGCGACGTCCTCCCAGCCCGAGCGCAGCAGGCGCCGCACCGCGAGTTCCGCGCCGAACGGGCGCGTCGCGCGCGTCCACACGTACGCGAACAGCAGCCCTGCCACACCGGCGAGGTTGCTGTTCAGGAACACGAAGAAATCGGCTTCGTACGCGCTCTGGATGCTGATGAAGGTGGCCGTGTTCACGGCGACGAGCATCGTCACCATGTTGAACTGCGGGCGCGGCAGCAGCGTGCCGATCAAGATGAACGGGCCCGCGAACATCAGCACGAGCATCGCGAAATCGTGCACGTGCGGCAACACGACGAACAGATACAGGCCCGCGAACACGACGCTCGCGGCGGTCGACAGGAAGAACTTGAACACCAGCGGCGCCGGCTCGTCGAGCGCGGCGAAGAAGCTGCACGACACGGCCACGAGCGTGACGGCGGCCGCGCCGTCGTGCCAGCCGGACGAGATCCACAGCCAGCACGCGAACACGATCGCGAACACGACGGTCAGCGTCGAGAACAGCATCATCCCGCGATCGAAGAAGCGCTCGGTGCCGCCGAGCCGCCAGTGCCGATAGCGCGGCTGCCACACGCCCGACTCGTTCGCGATCAGCGCGCGCAGCGAGCGGCAGTCCTGCCAGATGTCGATGACCTGGCGCAGCCGCCACAGCGCATTCGACAGCAGCGCGCCGTCCCAGCTCGCCAGCGCGCTGTCGGGCGGCTGCAGCGCGGCGATGCGCTCGCGCAGGTTGTCCGCGACCGGATCGTGGGCCATGTCGCCGTCGGAGCCGGTCTTGACGGCCGGCAGCGGCGCGTCGAACCATTTCGCGGCATCGGCCAGCAGCGCGTCGAGTGCGGGCGGGCGCACGTGCAGGTCGCGCATCAGCGCGATCAAGGGATCGGCGAGCGACGACATCAGCGGCAGGAACAGCTGCATGCGGCCCGCGAGCGCCTGCGCGCGGGCGAGGACACGCGGATGCGCATGGTCGTAGCCCAACTGACTCAGCAGGAACTCGAGGCCGGTGATCGTCGCGGCGAGCCGCTGCCGGCACGCGGACAGCGCCTTGCCGGCCAGGTGCCCGGACAGCGTTTCGCGGCCGTAGAACGCGGCGTCCTTGAACCACGCGTCGGTGCGCTCGATCAGTGTCGGCGCGAGCCGGTTCGGAAACACGGCGCTGCCGACCACGCTCGCGCAGACGATGCCGAGCACGATTTCCTCGGTGCGCGCGATCGCGACGTCGAATACCGTGGACGGATCGGTGACGGTCGGCAGCGCGATCAGCGGCATCGTATAGCCGGCGAGCATGAAGACGTAGCTGCGCGCGGTGCGGTCGGAGATCGCGAGGTACAGCAGCGTGCCGCACCAGGTCGCGACGATGATGCTGAACAGGAGCGGCGTCTCGACGAACGGCGGCACGAAGAAGATCGCGGCGGCCGCGCCGAGCGCGGTGCCGAGCGCGCGGTACAGCGCCTTCGAGCGCGTCGCGCCGACGAACGGGTTCGACACGATGTAGACGCTCGCCATCGCCCAGTACGGGCGCGGCAACTGGAAATACAGGCCGAGGTACAGCGCCAGCATCGACGCGGCGAACGTCTTGCCCGAGAACAGCCAGTCGCGAAGGCTCGGATAGGTCATGACGCGGAATCGACGGGGCGGGACGGGTGCGACGGGTGTGACGCCGAAGGATGCGGGTCGGCCGCGTTGAACGCGTTCAGCACGCGCAGCGTCGCTTCGAGATCGGCGCGCGACACGCCCTTGAGCACCTGTGCGCGCAGCGCGCGCAGGTCTTCCTCCATCTTCGCGGTGATCGCGCGGCCGGCGGCCGTCAGCGAGATCGTCTTCGCGCGGCGATCGTGCGGATCCTCGTCGCGGCGCGCGAGGCCGGCCGCGCACAGCTGGTCGAGCAGGCGCACGAGCGACGGCCCTTCGATGCCGACGTGCTCGGCGAGCGTGCCTTGCCGCACGCCTTCGCCGAGGCGGCCGGCGATCAGCAGCGGCGTCGCGCAGGCCTCGGATACGTTGTACGCGGTCAGCACGCCGTCGCTGGTGCGGCGCCACTTGCGCGCGGTGAGCACGAGCAGGCTGCTGACGGCGAGGCGGAGGTCGTGCAGATTGGTCATGGGCGAGATGATAGGGCAAAATCATTCGATAGCAAACTATCGGTTTTTGTCACCCGGATGACACAGCGCATGCGGCACGGCCGGCTCGTCTGAAGCAATCTAGGCGGCGTGCCGGCCGTGGTCAAGCTGTGAGGGTGGCGATCCCGAGCCGTCCGCGTGCGTGCGGCGACTATATTGAATGGTCAGACGAGAACCGTCCGGCAGCACGGTGCGCGGCGCGCGGCGGTTCTGCTTCGGCGGAAAGCCGTGCATCCAACCCGAAGCAGCTCGATGCGGCGCATCGCGCGTATGCGTGGACCGACGACGAGCAGGCGTGGGGCGTGGGCGCGGCGCGTGCTCGACGCCGTGGATGCGAGCGGCGGCGCGGCGGTAGCGCTCGACTGCAGGGTGGGTCGACACGTCGGTGATCCTCGATGCACCGCGCATTCTGCGAGGGTAGGCGGCCCGCGACATTCGTCTGAACAATAAAAGTGCCGGTGGCCCCGTATTCGCACGGGCACGCCGATTGCACCCCCGATCCGACCCGTAACGTCCTGCATTCGCACGCGATTGCACTAGGACAATATTTTCAGGGTGTCTTTCTGAGCGACCATGCGGAAGCCACGACGGAGACATCGAGATGGGACGGACCGAGGTATCGGCAGGCTGGCGCGACGCAATTGGCGCGGTGCACAGCATCGAGTCGAAATACAAGCGGCTCGTGAAGGCGATCGCCGGCGACATCGAGAACGGCGCGCTCGCGCCGGGCGCACGGCTCGCGCCGCAGCGCGACGTCGCATCGAGCCTCGGCGTCAGCGTGCAGACCGTCACCAATGCGTACAAGGAGCTGGAACGCCAGGGACTGATCCGCTGCGAGGTCGGCCGCGGCAGCTTCGTGGCCGCACGCGTGACCGAATCGATGTCGAACTACATCCTCGATACGACCGAGCGCGAACTGGTCGACTTCTCGATCGCGCGCATCGTGCACACGCCGGAGCACGATGCCGCGTGGCGCGGCGTGTGCGCGGCGCTGGCCGGCACCGACGATCAGCCGTGGATCCGCTCGTTTCGGCCGATCGCCGGCCTCGACGCGCATCGCGACGCCGGCGCCGCGTGGCTCGCGTCGCTGAACATGCCGGTGCACCGCGAATCGCTGCTGGTCACGAACGGCGCGGCGCACGGCATCTTTCTCGCGCTCGCGTCGATCGTCGGGCCGGGCGATACCGTGTTGTGCGAGAGCCTGACCGATCACGGCGTGATCGGCTCCGCGAACGTGCTCGGGTTTACGCTGAAGGGGCTCGAGATGGACGAGCACGGCCTCCGTCCCGAACACTTCGAGGAGATGTGCGACGGCGAGCGCATCAGCGCGCTCGTCTGCACGCCGACCCTCAATAACCCGACCGTGTCGCTGATGACCGATTCGCGGCGGCGGTCGATCGCGCGCATCGCGACGCGCTACGGCGTCTACGTGATCGAGGACGACGTGTACGGCCCGCTCCCCGAGAAGACGGGCACGCCGATCGCCAGCCTGATTCCGGAGCTGGGCTTCTACTGCACGAGCATGACGAAATCGGTGCTGACCGGCTTGCGCACCGGCTATCTCGCGATGCCGCGGCGGCTCGCGTTGCGCGTCGAGAGCGTGCTGCGCGTGAGCAGCTGGATGGCGACGTCGCCGATCGCGGAAATCGCGACGCGCTGGATCGCCGACGGCACCGCGCGGCGGCTCGTCGAACTGCAGCGCCAGCGGCTCGCCGTCCGCCAGGAGATGGTGAAGGCCGCGCTGGGGCCGTACGTGCTGGGTGCGCATCCGAACGCGCTTTCGGCATGGCTGCGCGTGCCCGACTACTGGCAGGCCGAGCGGATCGTGCGCGAATTGCGCACCCGCAAGATCGCGGTGACGTCGCCCGATCCGTTTCTCGTCGGCGGCACCGAGCGGCCGAACGCGGTGCGCGTGTGCATCGGCGCCGAAACTTCCGATGCCGCGTGCAACGCAGCGCTCGAGACGATCGCGGGCGTGTTCGAACAGTATCCGCACCTGAACGATTTCCACTGAACCGGCGGCGCTGCCGCGATATCGCGCGCAATGTATCAGGACATTCGAAAGCGCGATTTGGAACATTAGACTGGATCGCATCACATTCGTCGCGAGGCGTGCGTTCCATGTCTTTCCTGTCGCTGTCCGACGTCTACCGCGCGCGCCGTCGCCTCGCCGGGCGCGCCGACGGTACGCCGCTCGTCGCGTCCGCCGCGCTGTCCGCGTGCGTTGGCGCACCGGTCTACCTGAAGCTCGAAACGCTGCAGCCGACCGGCAGCTTCAAGCTGCGCGGCGCAACCAACGCGCTCGCGGAACTCGCGGCGCAGCGCGTGACGCGCGTGGTCACCGCGTCGACCGGCAACCACGGCCGCGCGCTCGCGCATGCGGCACGCGCGCTCGGCATCGACGCGACCGTCTGCATGTCGTCGCTCGTGCCGGCCAACAAGGTCGATGCGGTCGCGTCGCTCGGCGCACGCGTGGTGATCGTCGGCGACAGCCAGGACGACGCGCAGATCGAAGCGCGGCGCCTCGCGCGCGACGAAGGCTATGCGTACGTGCCGCCGTTCGACGATCCGCGCATCATCGCGGGGCAGGCGACGATCGGTGTCGAGATACTCGAGGCGCTGCCCGATACGGCGACGCTCGTCGTGCCGCTGTCGGGCGGCGGCCTGTTCAGCGGCGTCGCGTTTGCCGCGAAGGCGATCCGGCCGCCGATCGAGGTGATCGGCGTATCGATGGCGCGCGGCTCCGCGATGCATGCGAGCCTCGCGGCCGGCCGCCCGGTCGACATCGACGAGCAGCCCACGCTGGCCGATTCGCTCGGCGGAGGCATCGGCCTCGACAACCGCTACACGTTCGACATGACACGCGCGTTGGCCGACGACGTCGTGCTGCTCGACGAGCCGTCGATCGCGCGCGGCATCGCGCATGCGTATCGGGAAGAGCGGCTCGTCGTCGAAGGCGCCGGCGCGGTCGGCCTCGCCGCGTTGCTGGACGAGCGGATCGCGCGTCGCGATCGCGGTGGCCCGATCGTGGTCGTCGTGAGCGGCGCGAACATCGACATGGCCGCACATCGCCGGCTCGTTTCGGAGAACTGACATGGCCCATCCCGTCACGTTGCTCGGCCAGGCGCAACTGCGTGCGCTGGTGCCGCTCGATCTCGCCGCGATCGACCAGGTCGAGGCCGCGTTCGCGTCGCTCGCGACCGACGCGGTCGTGATGCCGCCGATCCTGAATCTCGCGTTGCCGGAGCGCCACGCCGAAGTGGACGTGAAGACGGCGTACCTGCCGCGCTTCGACAGCTTCGCGATCAAGGTCAGCCCGGGCTTCTTCGACAACCCGTCGCTCGGGCTGCCGAGCCTGAACGGGCTGATGCTCGTGCTGTCCGCGCGCACCGGCCTGACCGAGGCCGTGCTGCTCGACAACGGCTACCTGACGGCCGTACGCACCGCGGCGGCCGGCGCCGTGGCCGCGCGGCGGCTCGCGCGTGCCGATGCGCGCCGCGCGGCGATCGTCGGCGCGGGTGAGCAGGCGCGATTGCAACTCGCCGCGCTGATGCTCGTGCGCGACATCACGCACGTGACGGTGTGGGCGCGCGATACCGCGCGGGCCACGGAATTCGCGGCCGACGTGCGCGCGGCGCACGGCATCGATGCGACGGTCGCGCGCTCGGTGCATGCGGCGCTGGCCGACGCGGACATCGCGGTCACGACCACGCCGAGCCGCGCGCCGCTCGTGCACGCGGAAGACCTGCATCCCGGTCTGCACGTGACGGCGATGGGTTCGGACGCCGATTACAAGACCGAACTCGCGCCGTCGGTGTTCGGCGCCGCACGCTATTTCTGCGATCGGCTGCAGCAGACCCGCGTGGCGGGCGAACTCGCGCACGCGATCGCAGCCGGGGCCGTTGCAGCCGATGCCGTGTTTCCCGAACTCGGCGAAGTGATCGCCGGCCGCCGTGACGGCCGGACGCATCGCGACGACATCACGATCTGCGACCTGACCGGCACCGGCGCGCAGGACACCGCGATTGCCGTGCTCGCGCTGCAACGCGCGCGTGCGGCCGAAGTAGGCACGATTTTTCACAACGACCTCACGACTTGAGAGGAGACAGATGTCCGCAGTCATCGAAACCCAGAAAGCCGCGCCGCGTCTCGCGTTCGCACGCAGCGAATATGCCGCGCGCATCGCGAAGACGCGCGCGGCGATGGAGCGGGCCGGCATCGACCTGCTGATCGTCACCGACCCCACCAACATGGGCTGGCTGACCGGCTATGACGGCTGGTCGTTCTACGTGCATCAGTGCGTGCTGCTGGCGCTGGACGGCGAACCCGTGTGGTTCGGCCGCGGCCAGGACGCGAACGGCGCGAAGCGCACCGCGTTCATGGCGCACGAGAACATCGTCGGCTATCCCGATCATTACGTGCAGTCGACCGCGCGCCATCCGATGGATTACCTGTCGACCGAGGTGATCGCGGCGCGCGGCTGGAGCACGCTGCGCATCGGCGTCGAGCTCGACAACTACTACTTCAGCGCCGCCGCGTATGCGTCGCTGCAGAAGCATCTGCCGGCTGCGCGCTGGGTCGATGCGACCGCACTCGTCAACTGGCAGCGCGCGGTGAAGTCGCCGCGCGAGATCGAATACATGCGCGCGGCCGCGCGCATCGTCGAGCGGATGCATGCGCACATCGTCGAGACGATCGAGCCGGGCATGAAGAAAAGCGACCTGGTCGCGCAGATCTATGCGACCGGCATCGGCGGCGCGAACGGCTTCGGCGGCGATTATCCGGCGATCGTCCCGCTGCTGCCGACCGGCGCGGACGCGGCCGCGCCGCACCTGACCTGGGACGACTCGACGTTCTCGCGCGGCGCCGGCACGTTCTTCGAGATTGCCGGCTGCTACCGGCGCTATCACTGCCCGCTGTCGCGCACCGTCTATCTCGGCAAGCCGCCCGCGCACTTCATCGAAGGCGAGCGCGCGGTGGTCGACGGAATCGAAGCGGGGCTCGCGGCCGCGAAGCCGGGCAACGTGTGCGAGGACATCGCGAACGCGTTCTTCGCGGTGCTGCGCCGCGCGGGTATCGAGAAGGACAGCCGCTGCGGCTATCCGATCGGCGCGAGCTATCCGCCCGACTGGGGCGAGCGCACGATGAGCCTGCGTCCGGGCGACCGTACGGTGCTCGAACCCGGCATGACGTTCCATTTCATGCCGGGGCTGTGGCTTGACGACTGGGGGCTGGAGATCACGGAAAGCATCCTGATCACCGAGACCGGCGTCGAGACGTTCTGCAATGTGCCGCGCAAGCTGTTCGTGAAGGAGTAGGGCGATGCGTGCTTCCCCGATTACGCCGACCGTCGATTTTGACGCGGACGGCGAACAGCACGGCTTCCTGAAGCTGCCTTACTCGCGCGACGATTCCGCGTGGGGCGCGATCATGATTCCGGTGACCGTCGTGAAGCGCGGCGACGGGCCGACGGTGTTGCTGACCGGCGGCAATCACGGCGACGAATACGAAGGGCCGGTCGCGCTGTCGAAGCTCGCCGGTTCGCTGAAGGCGGCCGACGTGAGCGGCCGCGTGATCGTCGTGCCGTTCATGAACTACCCGGCGTTCCGTGCCGGTTGCCGCACGTCGCCGATCGATGCCGGCAACCTGAACCGCAGCTTCCCGGGCCGGCCGGACGGCACCGTGACCGAGAAGATCGCCGATTACTTCCAGCGCCACCTGCTGCCGCTCGCGACGCACGTGCTCGACATTCACGCGGGCGGCCGCACACTCGACTTCGTGCCGTTCGCGGCGATTCACGTGCTGGAGGACCGCGACCAGGAAGCGCGCTGCGAGCGCGCGATGCGTGCATTCGGTGCGCCGTATTCGATGCGCATGCTGGAACTCGACAGCGTCGGCCTCTACGACAGCGCGGCGGAAGAAGCCGGCAAGGTGTTCGTGTCGACCGAGCTGGGCGGCGGCGGCACGTCGACGGCGGCGAGCGTCGCGATCGCCGAGCGCGGCGTGCGCGGTTTTCTCGCGCATGCCGGCGTGCTCGCGCGGCGCGACGGCGAGCGGGCCGGAGCCGGCGCGAGCGGCGCGCCGCGCACGACGACACTGCTCGACATGCCGGACAGTGCCTGCTACACGACCAGCGAGCATCGCGGGCTGCTCGAGATATGCGTCGATCTCGGCAGCGAGGTCGAGGCCGGCGACGTGCTCGCGCGCGTGCACGACATCGACCGCACGGGCGTCACGCCGGTCGAATACGTCGCGCGGCGGCGCGGGCTGCTCGCCGCACGGCACTTTCCGGGCATCGTGCAGACCGGCGACACGATCGCGGTGGTGGCCGACATCGTCGAGCGCAACATCCCGGTGGTGACCTGGGGCGACGCATAACGTGATCAAGCTCGACCGATACGACCTCGCGATCCTGCGCCTGCTCGAGCGCGACGGGCGCATCACGAAGTCGAAGCTCGCCGAGGCCGTGAACCTGTCGATTTCGCCGGCATGGGAGCGCGTGCGCAAGCTGGAGGAAAGCGGCGTGATCCGCGGCTATCGCGCGGACGTCGACTGGATCGGCACGTTCTCCGGTAGCCGCATCGTCGTCGAGGTGACGCTGTCGCGGCACACCGCGCCCGACATGCGGCGCTTCGAGGATCGGGTGGCAGCGGCGCCCGAGGTCGCGCAGTGCTATGCGACGGGCGGCGGCGTCGACTACGTGCTGCACGTGGTCGCGCGCGACATCGACCATTACCAGCGCTTCATCGATGCGTTGCTGATGGAAGACCTCGGCATCGAGCGCTACTTCACGTACATCGTGACGAAGGTCGTGAAGTGCACCGCCGGCGGCGCGCCGGACTGGCTGTAAAAGTTCGCGCCGGCGCGCGGCAATACGGAAAAAACCGGCATTTCCGGCCGCGCAAACCGAAATTTCCGCATGCGCGGGCGCGCCAGAATGAAGTCCGTGCCCACCAACGAGGAGACGCAGCATGCTGCCCGGACACCCCGTTCTGTTCAAGTCGACCTGCTACGTCGACGGTCGCTGGATCCACAGCGACAGTGCCGCGACGGTCGCCGTCGTGAACCCCGCCGACCAGGCCGTGATCGGCCACGTGCCGATGCTCGAACGCGCGCAGATCGTCGCGGCCGTCGACGCCGCGCAGCGCGCGTACGGAACCTGGCGCTGGACGCCGCAAGCGGTGCGCAGCGCGGCATTGCTGCGCTGGCATGCGCTGATCCTGCGTCACGTCGACGATCTTGCCGCGCTGCTGTCGCTGGAACAGGGCAAGCCGCTGGCCGAAGCGCGCGGCGAGATCCGCTATGCGGCGAGCTTCGTCGAATGGTTCGCGAACGAGGCGAAGCGTGTCGCGGGCCGCACGATCCCGACGCACATCGACGGCGCGCATCTCGGCACCGTGATGGAGCCGGTCGGCGTCGCGGCGCTGATCACGCCGTGGAATTTCCCGGCCGCGATGATCACGCGCAAGGCAGCGGCCGCGATCGCGGCCGGTTGCACCGTGGTCGTGAAGCCCGCGCACGAAACGCCGTTCTCGGCGCTCGCACTCGCGCAGCTCGCCGACGAGGCCGGCTTCCCGGCCGGCGTGTTCAACGTCGTGCTCGGCGAGCCGCAGATGGCGATGGAAACGCTGGTCGGCGATGCGCGCGTGCGTGCGGTGAGCTTCACCGGCTCGACGCGCGTCGGGCGGCTCGTGACCGAGACCGCCGCGAAGGCCGGCATCCGCAAGATCGCACTCGAACTGGGCGGCAATGCGCCGTTCATCGTGACCGAGGATGCGGATGTCGACCACGCGGTGCGGATTGCCGTCGGCGCGAAGTTCCAGACGTCCGGCCAGGACTGCTGCGCGGCGAACCGGATACTCGTCGCCCGCCCGCTGTACGACGCGTTCGTCGAACGGTATGCGAACGCGGTGCGCGCGCTGAAGACGGGGCCGGCGTTCGAGCAGGGCGTCGACGTCGGCCCGCTGATGCATCAGGCCGCGTTCGACGCGACCGTGGCGCGCGTGGAGGATGCGCGGGCACGCGGCGCGCGCATCGTCGCGGGCGGCCGGCCGCATGCGCTCGGCGGCTGGTTCTACGAGCCGACCGTGATCGCGGATGCCGAGCCCGGCATGCGGGTGGTCGACGAGGAAAACTTCGCCCCGATCTCGGCCGTCGGCGCATTCGACACGCTCGACGAAGCGGTCGACACGGCCAACGACACCGAGTACGGCCTCGCCGCCTACGTATGCGCGACGCGCATCGACACGATCTTCCAGCTCGTGCGGCGGCTCGATTTCGCGATGGTGTCGGTCAACGGCGTGAAATTCACCGGCGCGCCGATCCCGTTCGGCGGGATGAAGGCGTCGGGCCTCGGGCGCGAAGGCGGCGCCGAAGGCTTCGAGCCGTTCACCGAAACCAAGTACTTCTGCCTCGGCAATCTCGGCCTGCCCGTTGCGGCGACGGCCTGACCCATTCAAAGGAGCTCATCATGAAAAAATCGATCGACGCACTGCTGCGCGAGGACCGCGCCCACTTCATGCACCCGTCGACGCACGCGTACGACCACGAGACCGGCGCGCTGCCGGGCAAGATCGTGCGCGGCGGCGAAGGCATCCGCATCGAGGATCACCAGGGCAAGCGCTATATCGACGCGTTCGCCGGCCTCTACTGCGTGAACATCGGCTACGGCCGCACCGAAGTCGCCGACGCGATGTACGAACAGGCGAAGCAGCTCGCGTACTACCACACGTACGTCGGCCACGCGTCGGACGCGATCATCGAGCTGTCGTCGCGCATCATCGACTGGTCGCCGGCGGGGATGAAGAAGGTCTATTACGGGATGTCGGGTTCCGACGCGAACGAGACGCAGGTCAAGATCGTCTGGTACTACAACAACGTGCTCGGCCGCCCGAACAAGAAGAAGATCATCTCGCGCGAGCGCGGCTATCACGGCTCGGGCATCGTGACGGGCAGCCTCACGGGCCTGCCGAGCTTCCACCAGCATTTCGACCTGCCGATCGACCGCGTGAAGCATACGGTGTGTCCGCACTGGTATCGCAAGGCGCCGGCCGGCATGAACGAAGCACAGTTCGTCGCGTACTGCGTCGACGAACTCGAGAAGCTGATCGCACGCGAGGGCGCCGACACGGTCGCCGCGTTCATCGCGGAGCCGGTGATGGGCACGGGCGGCATCATCGAACCGCCGGCCGGCTACTGGCCGGCGATCCAGGCCGTGCTGCGCAAGCACGACATCCTGCTGATCTCCGATGAAGTCGTGTGCGGGTTCGGGCGTCTCGGCTCGAAGATGGGCGCGCAGCACTTCGGGATCGAGCCCGACCTGATCACGGTCGCGAAGGGCCTGACGAGCGCCTATGCGCCGCTGTCGGGCGTGATCGTCGGCGAGAAGGTGTGGGACGTGATCGCGCGCGGCTCGCAGGAACACGGGCCGATGGGGCACGGCTGGACGTATTCGGGCCATCCGGTATGCGCGGCCGCCGCGCTCGCGAACCTCGCGATTCTGGAGCGCGAGAACCTGGTCGGCAACGCGGCCGACGTGGGCGGCTACTTCGGGGCGAAGCTGCGCGACGCATTCGGTGCGCATCCGCTCGTCGGCGAGGTGCGTAGCGTCGGCATGCTGGCCGCGCTCGAGTTCATGGCCGACAAGGACGCGCGCACACCGTTCGATCCCGCGCTGAAGATCGGTGCGCAGGTGTCGGCGGCCGCGTTGCAGCGCGGCGTGATCGCGCGTGCGATGCCGCATGGCGACATTCTCGGCTTTGCGCCGCCGCTCGTGATGACGCGCGAGGAAGCCGACGAGATCGTCGGCATCGTGAAGGACGCGGTGGACGAGGTCGCCGAGCGGAATATTTCCGCCGTCGCGTGAGTGTTCAACGGTTCTGACACGCGCTTCGGCGCGTGAGGTGACGCCGCCGCATGCAAGTGCGGCGGCGTTTTTTCTTGCCGATACGGTTTGGAAAAACCGTCAGTGCATCGCCTGCGGTGTGTGTCGGCTACCGCTCGTCACTCAGTAATCCCACACGACCGGAACGAAACGGAACCCGTCGCCCGTTTTTGCAACGTGGCCGATGGACGGGAACGCGACGTGGGCCGCGGCGAGCAGTGAGCCGGTTTCCGCGGCTTCGTTGAACAGCGCGAGACGCACGTCGACCGCCGCGTCCGGATCGTGTTCGAAGCCGTTTTGCCAGTCGGGATTGTCGAAGTTGACTTCGAAAATCGCGTCGCCCGCGAACGTCAGCTTTTCCCCGTTCGATGCGACGTCGACCACGCAGTGCCCCGGCGTATGGCCGCCCGTCACCCGCGCCGACACGCCCGGGGCGACTTCCACGGTCCGGTCGAACTGCACGATGTTTTCGCCATAGAGTTCCACGAACCTCGCCGCCGCCTTGCGCAGTGCGGGCGGAACGGTTTCCGGCATCACCGTCTTGCTGAAGTCGGGATTTTTCCAGAACGCCACTTCCGCGGCCGAGACGTGAATGCGTACGTCCGGGCGCAGCTTCGCCTTGACGCCGTCGACGTTCAGCCCGCCGACATGATCCATGTGCATGTGCGTGATCACGATATCGGTGATCGCGGCCAGGTCGATGCCGGCCGATTCCAGGCGCATGACCGAGCGCCCGGCGCGCGTGAAGTATTCGAAACCGTCGCCCACGCCCGAATCGATCAGGATCAGGCGATCGGCGCTGCGCACGAGCGCGATGTTGAGCGCCCAGTCGAACATGTCGCGTTGCAGGAAACGGCCGTCGAACCATGCGTTGCGGTCCGCTTCGCTCACGTTGGTGGACATGGTGGAAGTCGGCAGCGGCAGCACGCCGTCGCTGATCAGCACGACATCGACCTCGCCGATGCGCACGGCGTAGCGGGACGAAACGAGCTCGCCCGAGCCTTCGTTGCCCAGGCGGGCGATTACGGGCTGGACGTTGCGGATGGGTGCGTTCATGTTCAGTAATCCTGTTCGTCGAGGGAATTAAGCCGCGCGGCACCGCGCGGTTCGCGAGCGCGATCGTGACGGTCGCGCTTCGGTTCGACCGGATTTCGATCGAACGTGTCAGCGATTGTAGTGACGGCCGACACGTGCCGACAGCGCCGTACGCGCGCACATCGTGTTGTCCGGAGAACAACAATCCGGCAGCGGGCTTCGCCGCCCGAAATGCACATCGCCCGCCGTCCGTTACCGGACGGCGGGCGATGCCATGGATGCCGTTTATGGGAAGCCGGGCGCCGCCGGCGTGCGGGTCAGCCCGGCTGGCCGGGGAGCGTGTCGCCGCGCAGCGAACACCCGCGCGTCTCGATCACCGCCAGCAGCGAGATCAACCCGACCGCGCAGGCGGCCATCATGTAGTAGGCGGGAATCAGCGCGTTGCCGGTCTTGCCGATCAGCCAGTCGTTGACGATCGGCGCGGTGCCGCCGAACAGCGACGTCGACACGTTGTAGGCGATCGCCATGCCCGCATACCGGACGTGGGTCGGGAACATCGCGGGGAACATCGCGGAAATGGTGGCGAGCTGCGGCACGTAGAGTACGCCGAGCACCGCGAAGCCGATGAAGGCGCCGAGCGGACCGTGCGTCATCAGCGTGAACATCGGCACGGCCGCGACGAACAGCCCGACGAGCGAGATCCACCACATCGTCTTGCGGCCGACGCGGTCCGACAGCCAGCCGGCGAACGGCAGCAGCACCATCATCGCGAGCATGCCGATCAGCGGGATCAGCAGCGACATGTTCTCGCTGACGCCGAGCTCCTTGTGCATGTAGGTCGGCATGTACGCGAGCAGCACGTAGTTGACGACGTTCAACGCGACGACGAGGCCGCCGAGCAGCAGCAGCGGCTTCGCATAGCGCACCAGCAGCTGCCGGATCGGCAGCGGGGCGGCGACGCTTTTCTCGCGGCGGTGCGCCTGTTCCTCGAGTTCGCGGAACACCGGCGTTTCCTCGAGGCGCGAGCGCAGGTAGAAGCCGATCAGGCCGAGCGGCGCCGCGACCAGGAACGGCAGGCGCCAGCCCCACGCATGCATCGCCGAATCGCCGAGCAGCAGCGCGAAGCCGAGCATCAGGAACGCGCCGAGCGAGAAGCCGGCGAGCGTCGCGAATTCGAGGAAGCTGCCGCACAGGCCGCGCCGCGAATCGGGCGCATATTCGGCGATGAAGGTGGCCGCGCCGCCGTATTCGCCGCCGGTCGAGAAGCCCTGCACCATGCGCAGCACGATCAGCGCGGCCGGTGCGAGCCAGCCGGCCGTCGCGTAGCTCGGCAGCATGCCGACGAGCAACGTGGCGCCCGACATCGTCAGGACCGTCAACGCGAGCACGCGCTTGCGGCCCAGCCGGTCGCCGAGCGGCCCCCAGAACAGGCCGCCGAGCGGGCGGATCAGGAACGAGACCGCGAACGTGCCGAGCGCGAACAGCGTCGCGCTCGCGGTGTTGCCGGGAAACAGCGCGGCGGAAATGTACGCGAGGCCATACGCGTAAATACCGTAATCGAACCATTCGGTCGCGTTGCCGAGGGCGGCGGCCGCGATCGCGACCCGCGGCAGACAGTGCGGCTCGTCGCCGCGTTGGGTGGTCGCGTCGTCGGGAATCGACGACGCGGCGGAAACGGAAGTCCACGATGGCACGTATCGCATGAGGGGTCCTCGCTATCAGCATGCGCCCGGGCGGGCGCCGACGAGGATCAAAGTAATCCCGCCAATTCGCGACGCCCGATGTCATAGGACGATGTGGGGATCGGGGTTTTCCCGTGCCGGGGCCGGGCGGCCCGCGCAGGCCGTGGCCGGCTCGCCGCGGCGCCGGCCGGCGAACGGCGGTAAGCTGCGCACTGCCGCGCGCGATTCATCGGGCCGTGCAGCGCGTGGCGTCCCTTTTTTTCATCATTCATCCGGAGCGCATATCGTGGCGACCTACATCGTCTTTACACGGGAAAGCACGCAGGACCAGCATGAACTCGACATCTACGCGAGCCAGGTCGGTGCGACCCTTGCCAGCCATCCAGTGAAGGTGCTCGCCGCATATGGTCCGCAGGAGATCCTCGAGGGCGAAGGCCCGGAAGGCGTCGTGATCGTCGAGTTCCCGTCGAAGGAGGCCGCGCACGCGTGGTATCACGGCGCTGAATACCAGAAGGTCGTCCAGCACCGCTTCAAGGGCGCCCGCTATCGCGCGGTGCTGGTCGAGGGCGTCTGAGCGCGGCCGCGCGTCCGTTACCGGACGTGCGGCTGCAACGCCCGCAACCAGTACGACACAGCCACCGCACCGCCGTCCGGCGTACCGATCGCCCGCTCGCCCAGATAGCTTGCCCGTCCCGCGCGCGGCGTCATGCGCGTCGTTTCCTCCGCACCTTGCTCGGCCGCTTCGACGGCCGCCGTCCATGCGCTCGCGGGGTCGCGCTCGCTGTCCAGCGCGCGGCCGAAGGCGTCGACGGCCGGCACCAGCGCATCGAGCATCGTCCGGTCGCCCGCTCGCGCGCCGCCGAGTTCGCCGATCGAATCCACCGCCGCGCGGAATGCCGCGGCCCAGTCGCGCGGCGACGGCTCGGCGATATCGGCCAGCCGGCGCGACGCGCGCAGCAGCGCGGTCGCATAGAACGGCCCGGAGCTGCCGGCGATCGCGCGCCGCAACGAGGCGCCGAGCGCCGCGAGCGCACCGGACGGCGTGCCGTACGCGGTGTCGGGCAATTCGAGGATCGCCTGCGCGGCGCGCCGCATGCTCGCACCGAGATCGCCGTCGCCGGCTGCCGCATCGAGATCCGTCAGTGTCTGCTCGTGGTCGATCAGCGTCTGCGCGACGGCGTGCAGCGCAGGTTGCAGGCGCGCGGCCCACGCGCGGCCGGCCGCATCGAGCGGCGGCTGCGGCGCGTCCTGCGACGCGGCCGCGGCCACGCGAATCTGCGTGTTCACGAGGCCGCCGCCCGGCCATGCGCGCGCCTGCGTCGGCGCGTCGAGCAGCGCCGCGCGCTCGTCGTTCAGCCGCAGCACCGAGATCGAGCAGCCGGGCATGTTCAGCGCGGACAGGAACGTGCCGGCCCACGCGCGCGCGACGACGATGCCGCGCCGGCTCAGATTGTCGAACGCGGCGCGCAGCACGATCGCGAGTTCCATGTCCGGCGTCGCACCGAGGCCGTTGACGAACAGCGCGACGCGTTCGTCGCGGTCGAGCACGAGATCGGCGACGATGCTCGACAACAGCGTGTCGGCCAGCGCATCGGCCGGCAGCGGCGCGCGGCGCTCGACGCCTTTCTCGCCGTGGATGCCCAGGCCCAGCTCGATCTCGTGATCGGCGAGGCTGAAGCCCGACTTGTCGGCGCCCGGGATCGTGCAGCCGTCGAGTGCGACGCCCATCGTGCCGAGCTCGGCCGCCGCGTCGCGCGCGATGCTCGCGACGCGGGCGAGCGGCAGCCCGCGCGCGGCGGCAGCGCCCGCGAGCTTGTGGATCAGCACGGTGCCGGCGATCCCGCGCCGCTGGCCGCGCTCGACGCGGCCGCGTAGCGACACGTCGTCGGCGACGATGACGATTTCGACCGGAATGCCTTCCGCGCGCGCGAGCTCGGCGGCGAGCCCGAAATTGAGCCGGTCGCCGGTGTAGTTCTTCACGATCAGCAGCGCGCCGTTCGGGCCGGCGCTCGCGCGGATCGCGGCGAGCACCGCGTCGGTCGACGGCGACGTGAACACTTCGCCGCATACGGCCGCGCTCAGCATCCCTTCGCCGACATAGCCGCCGTGCGCGGGCTCATGGCCGCTGCCGCCGCCGGACAGGATCGCGACCGGCCGCTGCGACGGCTCGGGCAGCGGCTGGCGGACGAGCACGTGCTCGTCGCCGAGGATCGCGAGATGCGGCGATTGCCGTGCGATGCCTTCCAGCATTTCTCGCACGACGTCGGACGGGCGGTTCACAAGCTTTTTCATGGCGACGGATTCCGGACGGGTGAACGGGGCTCGGCCGGGCGCGCACGGGCGCCGGACGACTTTCGTTTTCGTGTTGCGGAGGTTCGTGCGCGACCTGTTGCCGGTCGCTGACGGTCGCATGACGGGCGACCGGGCGAGGGGCAGGCAACGAAGCGTACGCTTCGCGCCACGATACATCAGGTTCGGACGTCGCGGCACGGATCGCGGCGCCATGGCGCCCGGGGCGGAGCGGCGCGCGGGCCGGTGCCGCTATTTCAGTGCGGTGATCGCCTTCGCGCGAATCAGCCGCGCACGCAGCACGTTGCGGCTGATGCCGAGCAACTGCGCGGCCCGGATCTGATTGCGGTGGCTGAATTCGAACGCGACACGCATCACCGTGTCCTCGATACGTTCGAACAGGTTGCCGTGCCCGTCGTCGAACAGGTCGCGCAGCGCGTGTTCGAGCGCCGCCTGTGCGTCGGCGGACGAATCGGCTACGGGCGCGGCAGCAGCCGGCAGGCACGGCGGCGCGATGTGCAGGTCCGTGTCCTGCAGCGCATCGTGGCGGCTCGTCAGCAGCGCATGATGGATCACGTTCTCCAGTTCGCGGACATTGCCGGGCCAGCCGTGCGCCTCGAGCCGGCGCTCGGCGCGCGGATCGATGCGGCGCGGGCCGCCGCCGAGCCGGTCGCGATAAATGCCGAAGAAGTGGCGCGCGAGCGGCAGGATGTCGCCCGGGCGGTCGCGCAAGGGCGGGACCGCGAGCTGCACGACGTTGAGCCGGTAGAACAGGTCGCCGCGAAACTGCCCGGCCGCGACCGCCTGCTGCAAGTCGACGTTGGTCGCAGCGACCACCCGCACGTCGACCGGAATGCCCGTGCGCGAACCGAGCCGCACGACCTCGCGCTCCTGCAGCACGCGCAGCAGCTTGACCTGCATCGCGAGCGGCAGATCGCCGATTTCGTCGAGAAACAGCGTGCCGCCGTGCGCGGCTTCGAACCAGCCGGGCTTCGCGCTGAACGCGCCCGTAAACGCGCCTTTCTCGTGCCCGAACAGTTCGCTGTCGACGAGCGTTTCGGAGAATGCGCCGCAGTTCACCGCGACGAACGGCCCGTCGCGACGGGCGCCGAGCTCGTGCACGTGGCGTGCGATCAGTTCCTTGCCGGTGCCCGTCTCGCCGACGATCAGCACGTTCGCGTCGCTCGGCGCGACGCGACGAACCTGTTCGAGCAGCGCGAGCGAACGCGGATCGGCGAACACCTGCGCAGGCGCGCGGGCCGGCGCGTGACGTTCGGGCAACGTGAGCGCCGGCGCCGCGCGCTCGGCGGGCTGAAGCCCGGCCGGATCGCGCGAAGCGGTGACGACGCGAAGGTTGAGCGGGCGCGGCGATGTGGAAATGGAAGTCATGGCGATGAACCGTTGGATGGCCGGGCAAGGCGGCCCCGTGCCGGCGGGCGCCGCGGTCTGGCTGCTGCGTAGTCAGCAGAGTGTTGAACGTTTCGCCGCGCGCGAAAAGCATCGATTTCTGATAACCAAAGCGCGATTGCTGCGGAACCTGCAATGGGGCGGAAGAGCGTCGGTGCGGTGACGTCACGGCGTCGAATCGGGCGTTATCGCGCGCGACGGGCTGCTGCCTGATCAGCAGTACATCAGCAGACTCGCTGCACACGGTTCATCGTGTTGCGGAATATCGATGTGAAGCGCGAGCCGGAACGCTTGCCGCCGTCGCGTATTTGGCGAAGCGCCATTTCCGGCGGGCGTTGGCGAAAAGTTTCGTGATGCAGACGACCTTTCCGTCACGCCCCCGCGCCAATGGCACGCTCCTTGCTGACCCGAACCGGTATCGCCGCGCTCCACGCGGCTCCACCATGGGAACGCATTGCATGAGCCAACCCCTCAACGTCGTCGCGATATCGGGTAGCCTGCAGCGGCCGTCGCGCACGCTGGCGCTGACCGACGCGATCGTCACGGCGCTCGGCGCCGCGCTGCCGATCGATACGCGGCGGATCGAACTCGGCGAGATCGGCAGCCGGCTGGCCGGCGCGCTTACCCGCGCACAGGTGCCGGCCGATCTCGATGTACTGATCCGCGCGATCGAGACGGCCGATGCGCTCGTCGTCGCGAGCCCGGTGTATCGCGCGTCGTACACGGGCCTCTTCAAGCATCTGTTCGACCTCGTGCGTCACGACGCGCTCGTCGACGTGCCGGTGCTGCTCGCGGCCACCGGCGGCAGCGAGCGTCATGCGCTCGTGATCGACCACCAGCTGCGCCCGCTGTTCAGCTTCTTCCAGGCGCGCACGCTGCCGATCGGCGTGTATGCGTCCGAAAGCGATTTCGACCGGTACCAGATCGCCAGCCCGGCGTTGCGCGAGCGCATCGCGCTCGCCGTGGACCGCGCGGTGCCGCAACTGCGCCCGCACGCGCTTTCCGTCGCGGCCGCGTAAGCCGCTTTCGTTTCCCCTCCGACCAGGACACCTTCATGAGCCTTCCCGACCCTTCCGCCGACGGCGTCAAATTCGCGTACTGGGTGCCGAACGTCAGCGGCGGCCTCGTCGTCAGCACGATCGAGCAGCGTACCGACTGGAGCCTCGAATACAACCAGAAGCTCGCGCGCACGGCCGAAGCGGCCGGCTTCGACTATGCGCTGAGCCAGATCCGCTTCACGGCCGGCTATGGCGCCGAATACCAGCACGAGTCGGTGTCGTTCAGCCAGGCGCTGCTGCATGCGACGACGAAGCTCAAGGTGCTCGCCGCGATCCTGCCGGGGCCGTGGCATCCGGCCGTGGTCGCGAAGCAGCTCGCGACGATCGACCACATCTCGAACGGGCGCATCGCGATCAACGTCGTGAGCGGCTGGTTCAAGGGCGAATTCACCGCGATCGGCGAGCCGTGGCTCGAGCACGACGAACGCTATCGGCGCTCGAAGGAATTCATCCAGGCGCTCAAGGGCATCTGGACGCAGGACAATTTCACGTTCAAGGGCGACTTCTATCGCTTCAACGATTACACGTTGAGCCCGAAGCCGGTGCAGAAGCCGCATCCGGAAATCTTCCAGGGCGGCAGCTCGCGCGCGGCGCGCGACAACGCGGCGAGCGTGTCGGACTGGTATTTCACGAACGGCAATACACCGGAGAACCTGAAGGCGCAGATCGACGACATTCGCGCGAAGGCGGCCGCGAACGACCATCGCGTGCGCATCGGCGTCAACGCGTTCGTGATCGCGCGCGACACCGAGGAAGAAGCGCAGGCCGTGCTCGACGACATCATCCGGCATGCGCACGTCGAGGCCGTGCACGCGTTCGGCGATGCGGTGAAGCAGGCCGGCAAGGCGTCGCCCGAAGGCGAGGGCAACTGGGCGAAATCGACGTTCGAGGATCTCGTGCAGTACAACGACGGCTTTCGCACGAACCTGATCGGCACGCCGCGGCAGATCGCCGAGCGGATCGTCGCACTGAAGGCGATCGGTGTCGATCTCGTGCTGACCGGCTTCCTGCACTTCATCGAGGAAGTCGAATACTTCGGCCGCCGCGTGCTGCCGCTCGTGCGCGAGCTGGAGGCGCAGCGGCAGGCCGTTGCCGCGTGACGCCTGCCCGACGCACGCGCGCGGCCCGCGATCGCGCGGGCCCGCGCGGCGGCGTGCCGCTCACGCGACGCCGGCCAGCTTCGATGCCTCGATCACCATCCGCACGCCGAGACTGCCGAGGATGATGCCCATCGTCCAGCGCTGCGCGAGCAGCAGCGTCGGGCGGCCGTGCAGGAACTTCGCGAGGCTGCTCGAGCAGAGCGCCACCAGCCCGTTGGCCGACGCGAACGCGGCGATCAGCAGCGAGCCGAGAAACAGCGACTGGCCGAACACGCTGCCTTGCCCGTAGTCGATGAACTGCGGCAGCAGCGACACGAACAGCATCGCGAGCTTCGGGTTCAGCACGCTGGTCGTCGCGCCCATCGCGAGCAGCCGCAGCGGCTGCTCGGTCGGCAGCGCCTTCACCTCGAACGGCGAGCGGCCGCCGGGCCGCACCGCCTGCCATGCGAGATACAGCAGATAGATTGCCCCGACCGCGCCCAGCACACTGCCCGCATAGGGCACGCTCATGAACAGCGTCGTGATGCCGAACGCCGCGGCGAACATGTAGAACAGGTAGCCGATCATCACGCCGGCGAGCGAAATGAACCCGGCCGCCCGTCCTTGCGCGATCGAGCGCGACATCACGTAGACCATGTTCGGCCCCGGCGTGACCGCGAGCATGCCGCCGATGACGAGAAACCCGTAGAGCGATCCGGACGTGTGCATGTTTTCCGCTTCCTGCATCGAGTGAGTGCTGACGACGTCGATTGTCCGGCGATGGAGGTGAACAGTAAAACGGGATAAACTGAATCGATTGATCAGTTTTTCTGAATCGACATGAAGAAGCTCGACCTCGATGTGCTCGCGATGGTGGTGGCCGTCGCGGAATCCGGATCGTTCGCGCAGGGCGCACAGGCCGTGCACCGGTCGCCGTCGGCGGTGAGCATGCAGATCAAGACGCTGGAAGACGCGCTCGGCAAGCTGCTGTTCATCCGCGACACGCGCAACGTGACGGCGACCGACGACGGCAGGATGCTCGCCGATTACGGCCGCCGGATGCTCGCGATGCGCGACGAGGCGTGGGCGTCGATCGTGCGGCCGGAGATGCGCGGCCGCGTGACGATCGGCGTGCCCGACGACTACATCGCGTCGCTGCTGCCACAGGTGCTCGGCAAGTTCGCCGCGATGCATCCGCGCGTGGAAGTGCGCGTGATCGGCCAGCCGAGCAGCGCGCTCGTGCCGATGCTGAAGGACAACACGGTCGACCTCGCGTGCCTGACGCGCATCAAAGGCGTGACGGGCGAGCTGATCCGGATGGAGCCGCTCGTCTGGGCTGGCTCGCCGAAACGCGATGTGTGGGAAGAGCGGCCGCTGCCGGTGGCGTTTTTCACGCACGGCGGCAGCATGGCGCGCGATCACGCGGTCAAGGCGCTGAACCGGCGGAAGATTCCGTACCGGATGTCATACGAAAGCCCGAGCTTTCTCGGCCTGCTCAGCATGGTCGAGGCCGGCCTCGCCGTCGCGCCGCTCGCGCGCTGCTGCGTGCCCGATCACCTGTTGCAGCTGTCGGAGAGCCACGGGCTGCCGTCGCTCGGCGAACTCGAGGTCGTGCTCGCGCGCAGCGCGCAGTCCGCGCGCCCGCCGTGCGACTACCTCGCCGAGCAGATTCTCGGCGAATGGCGCGCCTGACCGGCACGTCGCCAGCGGCACGTCAGCACGACGTCAGCAGCCATTCGCGGAAGGCGACGAGCGACGGCAGCGCGTCGTTGCCCGGCGGGTAGACCAGGTAATAGCTGCGCTGGCTGGTAATCGCGTCGCCGATCGAGTCGAGCTCGCCGCGGCTCAATTCGTCCTCCACGAGCACCTTCGGCACCAGTCCGATCCCCATTCCGGCATGCACGGCCTGGATCAGGTGCGACGTCAGCTCGAAGCTCGGGCCGATGCGCATCTGGCGATGATCGAGCCGATAGTGCGAGAACCACTCGGCCCAGGCCTGCTGATTGCTCGTCACGCCCAGCAGCGTCTGCTTCGCGGCCCAGGCCGGCGTGCGCGCGTCGGCCTTGCGGCCGCTGCCCGTGGCGCGCGGCGCGATCGCGATCAGGAATTCGTTGTACAGCCGGTGCGCATGCAGGCCCGGCCAGTCGCCGGCGCCGACGGTGATCGCCGCGTCGAGGTCGTCGTTGAGGAAATCGATCGCGCCGATTCGCGAATGAAGGTGCACGGTCACGCCCGGATGCGCGGCATAGAAGCCGTGCAGATGCGGCAGCAGCCATTTCGACCCGAAGGTCGGCAGGGTGGCCAGCCGCAGCGAGCCGGCGCCCGCCTGGTGCGACATCGCCTGCAACGTCGCGCCGCGGATGCGCCCGAGCGCGCCGGTCAGTTCGGCGAAATAGCGGCGGCCGACGTCGGTCAGCTTCACCGAGCGACCCTCGCGCCGGAACAGCGGCACGCCGAGCTGATCCTCGAGCGTCTGGACCTGCCGGCTGATCGCGCTCTGGCTCAGCGACAGCTCCTCGGCCGCGCGCGTGTAGCTTTCATGCCGCGCGGCGGCCTCGAACACGAGCAGCAACGACATCGACGGGGTCAGGCGACGGTAATTCATGAGTTTTATGCAAGCTTCGCCGGGGGGGAATTCGTTTGTTTCTGGCCGAATATCCGAAGATACTCGAATTCTCGGTCGTGCGGAAACTTGCAACGAAGTCATGTTTCGGCGCACGCGAATCACCCTGCTCCACCCACATTGCGTTTTTGCCCCATGTCGATCGCCCCGTTGCCCCGTCCCGCCAGCCCGCCCGCGAACGTTTACCGCGATTTCCTCGCCGCGCTGCGGGCGACGGGATTCGCCGGGGAGATTCACACGGACCACGCGAACCGGACCGTGCAGGCCACCGACAACTCGATCTACCAGCGCCAGCCGCAGGCGGTGATCTGTCCCGCGCATGCGGACGACGTCCGGCTGCTGGCCCGGCTGCTGGCCGAACCCGCGCACCGCGACGTCGCGGTGGCCGCGCGCGGCGGCGGCACGGGCACCAACGGGCAGTCGCTGACCGACGGCGTGGTCGTCGACCTGTCGCGCAACATGAACCGGATCCTCGAAATCGACGTCGAGCAGCGCTGGGTGCGCGTGCAGGCGGGCGTCGTCAAGGATCAGCTCAATGCGGCGCTGAAGCCGCATGGGCTGTTCTTCGCGCCGGAGCTGTCGACGTCGAACCGCGCGACCGTCGGCGGGATGATCAACACCGACGCGAGCGGGCAGGGTAGCTGCACGTACGGCAAGACGCGCGATCACGTGCTCGAACTCGATTTCGTGCTGATGGGCGGCGAGCACCTGCACAGCGGCGCGCTCGACGATGAAGAACTGGCGCGCCGCTGTGCGCGGCAGGACCGCGTCGGCAAGGTGTATCGCACCGCGCGGCGCATCAGCGACGACAAGGCGGCGCTGATCGACGCGAAGTTTCCGAAGCTCAACCGCTGCCTGACCGGCTACGACCTCGCGCACCTGCGCGAACCGGACGGCCGTTTCAACCTGAACAGCGTCCTGTGCGGCGCGGAAGGGTCGCTCGGCTTCGTCGTCGAGGCGAAGCTCAACGTGCTGCCGATCCCGAAGTTTTCGGTGCTGGTCAACGTGCGTTACGCGGGCTTCATGGACGCGCTGCGCGACGCGCGCGCGCTGCTCGAACATCGGCCGCTATCGATCGAGACGGTCGACTCGAAGGTGCTGATGCTCGCGATGAAGGACTTCGTGTGGAGCAGCGTGGCCGAGTATTTCCCGCAGGACGACGCGCGTCCCACGCTCGGCATCAACCTGATCGAATTCAGCGGCGACGACGAACGCGACGTCGATGCGCGGGTGCGCGCGTTCGTCGAGCATCTGCGCACCGATACGAGCGTGGAGCGTCTCGGCCATACGCTCGCGGCCGGCAACGATGCGGTGAAGCGTGTGTATGCGATGCGCAAACGCGCGGTCGGCCTGCTCGGCAACGTGCAGGGCGAGGCGCGCCCGCAGCCGTTCGTCGAGGACACCGCGGTGCCGCCCGAGAACCTCGCCGCGTACATCGCCGAATTCCGCGCGCTGCTCGACGGCCACGGGTTGCAGTACGGGATGTTCGGCCACGTCGATGCGGGCGTGCTGCACGTGCGCCCGGCGCTCGACATGAAGGACCCGAAGCAGGCGGCGCTGGTGCGGCCCGTGTCGGACGCGGTGGCCGAACTCACGCAGCGTCACGGCGGCCTGCTGTGGGGCGAGCATGGCAAGGGCGTGCGCTCCGAATATGCGCCGGCGTTTTTCGGCGAGCTGTATCCGTCGCTGCAGCAGTTGAAGGCCGCGTTCGATCCGCACAACCAGTTCAACCCGGGCAAGATCGCGACGCCGCCGGATCATACGTTGCGACTGTTGAAGATCGACGAGGTGCCGACGCGCGGCGATCACGATCGGCAGATCGACGAGCGCGTGTGGCAGAGCTACGGCACCGCGATGCATTGCAACGGCAACGGCGCGTGCTACAACTTCGATCCGGACGACGCGATGTGCCCGTCGTGGAAGGCGACGCGCGAACGCGTGCAGTCGCCGAAGGGGCGTGCGTCGCTGATGCGCGAATGGTTGCGCCTGCAAGGGCAGGCCGGCGTCGACGTCGTCGCGGCGGCGCGCACGCGGCAGCCGCTCCTGCGCGGTCTGGTCGAGCGGTGGCGCAACAGCCGCGACGCCCGTCATGGCGACACGGATTTCTCGCACGAGGTGTACGACGCGATGGCGGGCTGCCTCGCATGCAAGTCGTGCGCGGGGCAGTGTCCGGTCAAGGTCAACGTGCCCGAGTTTCGCTCGCGCTTTCTCGAGCTGTATCACCAGCGCTACCTGCGGCCGCTGCGCGACTACCTGATCGGCTCGCTCGAATTCACGATGCCGTGGATGGCGCACGTGCCCGCGCTGTACAACGGGCTGATGGGAGCCGGCTGGGTGCGGGCGCTGCTCGAGCGTCAGGTCGGCATGGTCGACAGCCCGCTGCTGAGCCGCTTCGATCTCGCGGCCGTGATCCGCGCGTGGCGCGTGAAGCCGGCCGACCCGCATGCGCTCGCCGCGCTGAGCGATGCGCAGCGCGCACGCAGCGTCGTCATCGTGCAGGATACGTTCACGCGCTATTTCGATACCGAGCAACTGGCGGCGCTGATCGAGCTGGCGGCGCGCCTGGGCTTTCAGGTGTGGCTCGCGCCGCTCGCGCCGAACGGCAAGGCGCTGCACGTGCAGGGCTTTCTTCATGCATTCGCGAAGGCGGCGATCCGCAACGCGACGCAACTGGCCGCGCTGGCGCGCTCGGGCGTCGCGCTGGTCGGCCTCGATCCGGCGATGACGCTGACGTATCGGCAGGAATACCTGAAGGTGACGGGGCTCGCCGACGTACCGAAGGTCGCGCTGCCGCAGGAATGGCTGCTGGATGCGCTGCCAGAAGCCGGTGCGGGTGGGGCGACGGTTTCATATCGGTTGTTGCCGCACTGCACCGAGAAAACCAATGCGCCGGACAGCGGCAAGCAATGGGCGCAGGTGTTCGCGCGTCGCGGGTTGCGCTTGCAGGTCCAGGCGGCCGGGTGTTGCGGAATGTCGGGCACGTATGGGCACGAGGCGCGCAATCTCGCGACGTCGAAGACGATCTATGCGCAGTCGTGGGCCGCGCACGTCGACGGGCCGGAACAGGAGGGCGAAGCGCTGGCGACCGGGTATTCGTGCCGCAGCCAGGTGAAACGTCTGTCGTCGAAACAGGTGCGTCATCCGTTGCAGGCGCTGCTCGATCATGTGCGGGCGGGACAGCGAGCTGAGGTCGGAATCGTCTGATCAGCCGAATCGCTCGCACGACATTCAGACCGCGCGCACCGGCGCACCGATCTTCATCGTCCGTGCATCGGACATTCAGTTTTTCTAATGATGCCGGGGCGCAGATTTGGCCACGCGAATGTGTCACTACACTCGTTCGTGTCGGACGGGTGCGTCAAGCGTCGACTCACCGATTCCCGATGTCAGGTAGTGCGTCATATCGATGCGCTATCCCGTTCCATACTTTTGATCTGGGGGTCGTTGTGAGACACAACCGCGCTTTTGCACACCACTTCATGCGCCAGCTATTCGCCGGCTTCGCGCTTTGCTTGCTGTCGGTGGGACCGGTGATGGCGAAATTAAATGCAGCCGGTGAATTGCCGCACGTCGTGGTGCTGGCAACCGGCGGCACGATCGCGGGCACCGCAGGCAGCGAAACGCAAACGACGGGCTACAAGCCGGGTGTGCTGACCGCCGGGGCGCTTCTCGCGTCGGTGCCGTCGCTGGGCAAGATTGCGCAGGTATCCGGCGAACAGATCTCGAATGTCGGCAGCGAAAACATCACGAACGATATTCTCCTGAAGCTCGCCAGGCGCGTGAACCAGTTGCTCGCCGATCCCGATGTCGCGGGTGTCGTGATTACCCATGGCACGGATACGCTCGAGGAAACCGCGTACTTCCTCGACCTCGTCGTCAAGAGCGACAAGCCCGTGGTGGTGACCGGATCGATGCGGCCGTCGACGGCGATCGGCGCGGATGGCCCGAGCAACCTGTTGCAAGCAGTAACCGTGGCCGCTTCACCGGACGCACGCGGTTGCGGCGTGATGATCGTGCTGAACGACCGGATCGGCGCCGCGCGCTACACGACGAAGACCAACGGCACCACACTGGATACATTCAAAGGGAACGACGCCGGCTACATGGGCACGCTGGTCGACGAAGTGCCGCATTTCGACACGTCCGTCCTGAAGCGTCACACCACGGCGACGCCGTTCGACGTATCGAAGTTCGACGCGCTGCCGGAAGTCGATATCGTCTACGGCTACCAGAACGACGGTGGATTCATGTACGACGCTGCCGTCGCACATGGCGCGCAGGGTATCGTCGTCGCGGGCGTCGGAGCCGGCAGCGAATCGCTGCTGACGCTTCCCTCGATCAAGCAGGCGATCGAGAAAGGGGCGATCGTGGTTCGTTCGTCTCGAACGGGAGGCGGATTCGTGCCGGCCGATCCGGCTTACCTCGGGCTCCTCGGCGATGACTTGAACCCGCAGAAGGCGCGCATTCTCCTCATGCTCGCGCTGACGTTGACGAAAGATCCTTCCCGCATTCAGGCAATGCTGCATCAGTTCTGACGCAGCGTCCGCCTGCCGAGGCACTGGCCGGGGCGCGACGATGCCGGAGACGCATCGCCGCGCCCCGCGTCGTTTACGGGAGCGGGTGCGCGCGACCGGTCGTCGAGCGCTTCACACGGGTGCAAACGGCGCCTACGTTCAGGGACTGCGCGACCTACTATTAGAATCACTGATGATGAATGGAGACATGCTGTATTTGTGAATTTGAGTCTCTACACTGGTTTCCGAAGGCGCGAGCAAACGCGTCGAGATGACCAGAGTCACAGGAGACGAAAGTGAGCAAGCAGATCTTGATGGAGGATGTTCCGCTGCGCGGCTTCCATTTGCGGGTGGCATTCAGCGGGACAGGCGGACAGTTCAGCGACGGCTTCGTGTTGGGCATTATCGGGATCGCCGTGAGCATGGCGGCCGGCACGCTTCATCTGGACGCGCTCTGGATGGGGGCGCTCGGCGCGGCGTCCCTTGCAGGTCTTTTTGTCGGCAGCATGTTTGCGGGCCCCGTGGCGGACAAGTATGGCCGCCGGACCATCTTCGCATTCGACATGCTGCTCTTCGCGGCGATATCCGCTGCGCAATATTTCGTCACGTCACCGGCCCAGTTGCTGGTGTTGCGCTTGCTCCTGGGCGTCATTCTGGGCGCCGACTATGTCGTGAGCAAATCGCTCGTCACGGAGTTTGCGCCGCGCCGATATCGCGGCCGGCTACTGAGCGTCCTCGCCGCGGCGTGGGCGGCCGGCTATGTGGGCGCGTACCTCGCCGGTTTCGCCATTCGCGACATCGGCCCCGACGCATGGCGCATCATGCTGGCTGCGAGCGGCCTGCCTGCCCTGCTGATTCTGCCGTTCCGCCTCGGCGTTCCCGAGTCGCCGATGTGGTTGATGAAACGCGGGCGGAAGGACGAGGCGCTTGCAATCATCCGCGCAAAACTGGGCGCAGATACCGTTCTGCCCATATCGCCGGACGCACCTCCGCAACGTCGAGGCGCGTGGTCGGAACTGTTTTCGTCGCGCTGGCGCAGAAACACGCTGGTCGGCTGCATCTTCTACACGTGCCAGGTCATTCCGTATTTCGCGCTCGGGACGTTTGCGCCGAAGGTGCTTCAGGCGTTGCAGGTCAAGGATGGCTTTGTCGGCGGCCTCGTCTATAACGTACTGCTCTTTGCCGGTGCAATCTTCGGATTGCTGATCGCCGACCGACTGTCGCGCCGCGCGTTCCTCGTCGGGAGCTTCTACCTCGCCGCGCTCGGCCTCGCGGTGCTGGCGTATGCGGGATTCGGGCCGCTCGGCACGATACTCGCGTTCGGCATTTTCGCCTGTATTCTTTCCGCCGCAGCCAACCTGGAGTTCGTCTATCCGCCCGAGCTTTTCCCGACCCACCTGCGCGCATCGGGCGTGGGGCTGGCCGTCGCCTCGAGCCGGTTCGGGTCCGCGATCAGCACGTTTCTTCTGCCGGTGGCCGTGCAGCACGTCGGCATTCACGCGGCGCTCGGCGCATGCGTGGCCGTGCTGGTGTTCGGTGGCGTGTTCTGCCATCTGTTTGCGCCGGAAACCGGCCGCGAGAATCTGTCTGACGTGGGTTCAGGCCACGGCAGCGATGAAGTGGCGCTCGACGGCAAGCGCGACGCCATCCTGCCGGCTGCACATCGCAACAGTTGATCGCAACCCGTGGAGCCCATCATGTCCGCCAACAAGCCCATCGATATGTATGCCGTGCAAGTCTTTGTCGCGGTTGCGGAAGAGGGCAGCATGTCGGGTGCGGCCGCACGCATGGGCATATCCCAATCCGGTGTCTCGCAGATCGTTCGGCAACTCGAGGATGAACTGGGCGTCGTGCTCGTCAATCGTACGACCCGTCCCCTCGCGCTGACGCCGTTCGGCATCGCGTTGCGGAACCGGGGGGCGGTGCTCAGCGAGGAGATCGCCAACTTGAGGGCGCAGGTCGTCGAAGCCGGGCAAGGCATCAAGCCGGACCTGCGCATCGGGCTGGTCGATTCGTTCGCCGCGACCTGCGGTTCGGTCTTCACGAAGCGCCTGCTGGGCAAGGTTTCGCAACTGTCGATCCGGACGGGGCTGAGTCCGCAGCAAGGCGAAGCGTTGCTGCGGCGCGATCTCGATCTCATCGTCACGAGCGATGCGCTCATCGATGCCAACGACATCGTGCGATTCCGCCTCCTTTCCGAGAAATATCTGGTCGTCACGCCCAAGGATTTTCGCAAGTCGATCCGGACCGTCGACGACATCAGGGCGCTTGCCAACGCATTGCCGATCGTGCGTTTCAACCGGAATTCACAGGTCGGCATGCAGATCGAGCGTTATCTGCGACGCATCGAAGTACGTACCCCGACCCGCCTGGAGCTCGACAATGCCGACGCGCTGACCTCGATGGTGGCCGAGGGCATCGGATGGGCCGTGACGTCGCCGATGTGCCTGCTGCAGGGGGCCGCCTATGCGGACCAGGTGAAGACCCACGTCGTCGACCGGCTCGGTCTCGAGCGGTCGCTGTATCTGGTGGCGCGTCGGGACGAATACGGCGCCTTCTTCGAAGATGCATGCGATACGGCATGCGAAGTGATCGAACAGTCATTCCTGCCGCGTGTGAAACGAGCCCTCGGTCAGGAAATCGAACAACTCATCGATGTTGGAAACAGGAACTCACATGAACAGTCTGGCCAAAGCTGAAACCCGTACGGAACGCGATTATGTCGGCGAAGTCACGATTCCGGCCGACAAACTGTATGGCGTCAATTCGGTGCGGGGCGTTGACAATCTGACGGTTTCGCCGCTGGGTATCGCGCACTATGCGGCGTTCCCGACGGCGTTCGCGCAATGCAAATGGGCGGCGGCGCTCGCGAACCGCGACAACGGCGTGATTACGCAGCAGCAATGCGATGCGATAGGCCAGGCGTGCCGGGAAATCATCGACGGCAGGTTTTCCGACTCGCTGATCGTCGATCTGCTCGAGGGCTCCGGCGGCACGTCGACGAACATGAACTTCAACGAAGTGATCGCGAACCGCGCGCAACAGGTCCTCGGTCATGCCGCCGGGTCGTACGACGTGGTCCATCCGAACGACCATGTCAATCGCTCGCAGTCCACCAACGACGTCTATCCAGCCGCGATGAAGATCGCGACATATGCGCTGCTCGGGCCGCTCGTCGCCGCACTGGACCATCTTGCCGAACGGTTCGACGACAAGGCCGCCGAGTTTGCCGATGTCCTGCATCTTGGCCGGACATGTTTGCAGGATGCGCAGCCGATGCGGCTCGGCCAGCTTTTCGGCGGCTATGCGTCGCTGACCCGGCGTCTGACCGAGGAACTGACGGCGGTGCGCGGCAAGCTGCGTACGCTTCCGCTGGGCGGCACGGCGATCGGGACCGGATTCGGTGCGCCTGCCGGGTATCGGCCGGCTGTCTTCAAGCATCTGTCGGAGATCACGGGTGTCGACTATGTCGCACCGGTCAATCCGTTCGATGCCATGCAGAACATGGACGTGTACTCGCGGGTCTCGGGCGAGCTTCGGACATGTGCGGCATCGCTCGCGAAGATCGCATCGGACCTGACCGTCCTGTCGTCCGGCCCGGCGGGGGGATTGGGCGAACTGCGGCTCCCTGAAGCACAAGCCGGGTCGTCGATCATGCCGGGCAAGGTCAACCCGGTGTTGCCGATGGCGATGATCCAGCTGAGCTTTGCGGTGATCGGCAACGATGTCGCGGTCGCACAGGCGGTCCAGTACGGCGAACTGGAGATCAATCATTTCGAGCCGGTCGTGGCGTCCCGCGTGTTCGACAGCATCACGCTGTTGACCAACGGCATCCAGCGATTTGCCCGGAAATGCGTCGCCGGCATCAAGGCGGATATCGCGCGCAACGAGCAGCATCTGATGGATTCGATGGCGGTTGCCACCGCGCTCGTGCCCACGCTCGGCTACGCACGCGTGAGCAAGCTGGCGCGTCAGTCGGTTGCGGAAGGCCGCCCGCTGGCGGTTATCCTCGACGAGTCAGGCCTGCTGTCCAGGACCGACGCGTTGGCGGAGATCGACAAGGCTTCGTATCCGGTCTTCGAGCCGCGGTGACGGATGTCTGGCCGGGCACGCGGCGCGGCGGCCGGCTTTTTGGAAATCCTCTGATTCGAACGGGAAATGATGGAGCGGGATGAATTGCTCGAACTGCTCGAGCAACGCGGCGTGCGGTTTGAGTGCGAGTACCATCGGCCGGTACTCAATATGGCTGAATCCGGGGCGCTCGCGCTTTCGATCGATGGCGCACGCTGCAAGAATCTGCTGCTGCAGGATAAGCAGGGCAGCTTGTACCTCGTCGTCACGATCGCGGACAAGGCACTCGACCTGCATGCAGTGGCCGGTTTGCTGAACAGCAAGCGCCTGTCGTTCGCTTCGTCCGAGCATCTCTACGAGCTGCTCGGTGTTCGACCTGGATCGCTGAGTCCGCTCGCGCTGGTCAATGACCACGCCGGCAAGGTTCAGCTGGTGATCGACACGGACCTGGCCGACGAACCGGTCTTCCTGTTTCATCCGCTCGACAATGCCGCGACAATCGCGCTATCGCGGCGCGACCTCGAGAACTTCCTGCAGGGTATCGAGCACGTTCCCGCTTGGCAGCCTCTTGGTGCGCGGCAGACGGGTTGAAGCGCCACTTCGCACCGGAAATTGCAGGGGTATCGTCAATGAACGCGGCGGTTCACGATTCGCCGTCGACGGTCTTCCCGGCGCGCGGTTTTTCCGCCGCGGGAAACACCCCGACGCCGCGCGGCCGTTTCGGCTCGATCCGCATTTGCCGGATCACGCGCCGGAAGTCGATTTCATGCGCGGCCAGCGTGCCGATCAGTTTCGCGATGACCGCGAGGTGGGAAGGGACGGTGCCCTTGCTCGAATAGTTGGTGATCGAACTTTCGTTCATCCGGATCAGGCGGGCGAACTCGCGCGCCGTCAACTGCGCCTTCTTCAACTCCTGTTGGAATTCCGCATACGCCATTGCACACATGATGCTTCGTCTCCGTAAAGCCTGAATCGGCCCGCACGGCGTCGGCGCCGACGGGTGGCGTTCCCGTCGTGCCGGCGCCGCGTCGGGTTACATCTTCACCTGGTCGAGGAAGGTCTTCTTGCCGCTCTTGTAGCCGTAGATCGAGATGATCCCGTGCGTCAGGTCGCCCTTCGAGTCGAACGTCGTCGTGCCGATCACGCCGTCGTACTTCGTCGCCGGCATCGCCGCGAGGATCTTCGCCGGGTCGGTCGAGTTCGCGCGCTTCATCGCATCGACCGCGATATAGACCGCGTCGTACGCGAACGGCGCGTCGAACTTGATGCCCTGGTTGAAGCGCTTCTGGTACTTCGCGAGGAAGCTCGCGCCGCCCGGCATCTTCTCGAGCGCCGCGCCGGCCTGCGAGCACAGCACGTTGTCGGCCGCCGGGCCGGCCAGTTCGGCCAGCGAGTCGGTGCACACGCCGTCGCCGGACAGGATCTTCGCGCGCAGGCCGAGCTGCTTCGCCTGCTTCGCGAGCGGGCCGCCGGTGGCGTCCATGCCGCCGTACATGATCGCGTCGGGGTTCTCGCCCTTCACCTTCGTCAGGATCGCGCGGAAGTCGACCGCCTTGTCGTTGGTCGCGTCGTGCGACAGCACCTTCAGGCCGAGCGCCTTCGCCTTCTTCTCGAACTCGTTCGCGAGACCCTGGCCGTACGCGGTCGAGTCGTCGATCACCGCGACGCTCTTCACGCCCTTCGACTGCGCATAGCTCGCGAGCGCCGGGCCCTGCTGCGCATCGGTCGCGACGACGCGGTAGGTCGTCTTGAAGCCCTGCTGCGTGTAGGTCGGGTTCGTGGCCGACGGCGAGATCTGCACGATGCCCGCGTCGCTGTAGATTTTCGATGCCGGGATCGACGTGCCCGAATTCAGGTGGCCGATGACGGCGACGACCTTGTCGTCGACGAGCTTCTGCGCAACCTGCGTCGCCTGGCGCGGGTCGGCCGCGTCATCCTGCGCGTCGAGTTGCAGCGTGACCTTCTTGCCGCCGATCGTCAGGCCCTTCGCGTTGATTTCCTCGACCGCGAGGCGCGCGCCGTTCTCATTGTCCTTGCCGAGGTGCGAAATGCCGCCCGTCGTCGGTTCGACGCTGCCGATCTTCACGACCTGGTCGGCCATCGCGCTCGACGCGGCCGTGAACGCGGCGGCAGCCAGTGCAACGGTGATCAGGGGTTTGCAGCGCATGCCGACAGTGCTTCGTTCCATCTGCCATCTCCGAATTGAATGTCTTTCTATTGACGTCTCGACCGGCCGGCCGCGGGCCGGGGCGATCGGACGATTTTCCATACCCGTCACGGGCGTCGCTTGCATGGCGTCGGGCCGGGTGACCTGCCGCCCGGGCGAGCGGGCGCGCGCCTGACGCGATGCAATTCGTATGAATATATCGGAACCCGCTTCCGCGTGCTGCGGTGCACCGCGTGGCGGGCCGTTGCGGCGTGTGCCGGCGCGCGGATGTCGATGCTTCCGGATACCGGAAATCGTGCGCCGCAGCGGCCCCCGGATTGCGGTTCGCTGTCGTCGGCCTTACGGCCGTATCCATTATTCGGCCGGTCGCCACGGCGAAGCCATGGACACTGACGCACGGTCAATCGGGAACTGTTCGGTCGATTTGTCTGCACAGTTTGGTCATTGGCGAATGGCGTATCCGGTTTCATGGTTCTGCTTCATTGAGGACGATCACCACTATTATGCAACTAACGGTCAAATCCGCCCGCGCCGGCGAATGGGTGCCGATCGCGCAGGCCGAACCGTCCATCCTGATCGGCAAAGACCGGGGCGTCTCGGGGACCGGCGTCGCGGCAAATCCGGATCGTTCGCGTCGGCCCCGCAATTCACGGCAATCTCGACCCTACGACCGTCCGCGCAATGCGACGACGATCACGCCTACGATCGCCAGCAAGCCGCCGCACGCCGTCGCGATGCCCGGCCGCTCGCCGGTCAGCGCCACCGACAGCAGCGTCGCGACCGCCGGCGTCAGGTAGAGAAAGCTGGCCGCGCGCCGCGCCGAAGTAGCCGAGCGCGAAGGTCCAGGTCGCGTAACCGAGCGCGGCGGGAAAGACGCCGAGTACCACCACGGCCAGCGCCGTGTCGCGCGACCCGCCGCCGAGCGACGCGAGCGCGCCGGGCAACCAGGGCGCGAGCAGCACCGCGCCGGCCAGCAGCGTGTACGCGGTGCACGGCAGCGCGCCGTACACGGGAATCAGCCGCCGCTGCAACACGAAATAGCTGGCCGAGCACAACGCCGCGCCGAGGATCAGCGTGCTTCCCGAGCCGAGGACGAGGCCGCCGGGCTGCCCCTGCGCGATCACCGCGATGCCGGCGAGGCTGATCAGCGAACCGAGCCAGCCCCAGCGATTGAAGCGCTCGCGCAGAAACACGGCGGCCAGCAATGCGGTGAAGATCGGCAGCGTGTTCACGATGAAACTCGCCGCGCCGGCCGACACGGTCTGTTCGCCGGTATTGAGCAGCGCGTTGTAGAGTGCGATGCCGAGCAGGCCGCACGCGAGAAAGCGCCATGCATCGCCTTTCGCCGGCAGCGGCGGCCGCCGCCATGCGAGCCACGCGATCACGAGCAACGCGGCGGTCGCGAAACGCGCGGCCGCGAGCTGCAGCGGCGCGAGGCCGTGCAGGCCGATCCGGATGAACGGGAACGCGGATGCCCACGAGACGATCGTGAACGCGATCGCGGCTGCCGCGACGAGCGGTTGTCGCGCGCTGCGCGACGTCGGTGACGAAAGCGTATTCATGCGGCAATGGTGCGGCGTCGCAAGATGTTAAGCTAGCGCACAGATCAATATCCGGATATGAATATGGCTCACAGCTCCGGAGCGCGGCGGGCCGACGGTTCGGCGCATGCGCGTCAGGCGGCTGGCGGGCTCTCGGCCGCCGCGCCGATACCGGGCCCGCGGCCGCCGCTCGCGAGCCTGGAGACGGTCTGCACGGTGGCGCGCGAGGGTTCGTTTCTCGCGGCCGCCAACGTCTCCGGCGTCACGCACGGCGCGATCAGCCGCCGGGTGGCCGCCGTGGAAAACTGGCTCGGGATGGCGCTGTTCGAACGGCATGCGCGCGGCGTGCGCCTGACGCCGGACGGCCAGCGCTTCGTCGGCCGGATCGAGCAGGCGTTCGCGATCATCGACGGCGCGGCCGATCAGTGGCGCATGCCGCGCACGCCGCGGCTGGTCCGGATGAGCGTGGTGCCCGCGTTCGCGCAGCTGTGGCTGCTGGAGCGGCAGCCCGCGCTCGAGAGTGAAGCGCCCGCGTTGCGCATCGAGCTCGGCATCGAACTGCGCAACGTGGACATCGCCGGCGGCGAAGCGGATCTGTCGATCCGGTACGGGCGCGGCAACTGGCGTCGACTCGACACCCGCCCGTTCATGCCGGAACGGCTGTATCCGGTCGCACATCCGCGGCTCGCCGCGCAACTGGCCGGGATGCGTCGCGCAACGGGCGACGCCGCGCTGCTCGACATGCCGTTGCTGCACGATTCCGACGTGACCGGCTGGCGCACGTGGTTCGATGCGCTCGGCATTCCATTCAAGCCGCGCGCGCAGGATCGCCGGTTCGAGGATTACAACCTCGTGCTGGCGGCGGCCGAAGCGGGGCTGGGCGTGGCGCTTGCGCGAACGCCGCTTGCGGATGCGTATCTGCAGCGCAGCGCACTCGTGCGCGTGAGCCGTCACGAGGTCGATTCGCTGCTCAGCTATCACTTCGTGCATGCGAAGGGCGAGAATCGGCCGGAGGTCCTCGCGTTGATGGAACGGATGGTGAGGGCGCTGCGGTAGCGCGCACCCGGCGGTTCGCGCAGGCGACCGCTTCGGCCCGCGCGTCACGTATGCGGCGGGCCGCCCGTTCCGTTCGTTCGATCGTGGATGCCGAATCGTTACAATGCAGCCGCGGAAAACGGCGAGATCGCCGCAGTGAAGCGGAATCGAGCCTTTGCCCGACGGCAGGGCAATCACCAACCATTACAGTACGGGTTCAAATTTGTACAAAAGGGAACCGATGAATAGACCAGACAAATCGTCGAAAGCGCGTGCGGCGCTGGATCAGCTTTTTTCCGGCCTGGCGCCCGCGGACGCGAAGCGCGACTCGCCGCGCCCGGGCAATCCGTTCGAAACGGGCGACGAGGTGTCGAGTGGATCCGGCGGTCGCGGCGGCGTGGAAGTCACGCTGTCGACCCGTATCCAGCTGCGCGGTTATCCGAGCGCCGACGCGTTCATGAAACGCATGGCCGAAGCGTGGGGCCTGGAGTGGGGCACCTACGACAGCGTCCGTGCGGTGGCGACGCTGCCTGCCGGATGGCGCTCCCGCCGGCTTCCGGAAGTCACGCAGATCGTCGACGAACGCGACGTGCTGCGCGCCGAGAGCAGCCTGCAGGGCGGCGAGATGTCGTATCTGAAGGTGCATCCGCGCTACTACATCGATGCGCGCAAGCGTTTCGGCTGGAGCCAGTCGTCGAAGGCATCCGACGATCCGGATCTCGACGGCCCCGACTGGAACTGCTTCGTGATCGATCGGGAAAAGTCCATCGAAGTGCACGAACTGACGACGTCGTCGTTGAAGGCCGACATGGACAATGCCCGGGCGACGCTGCTGAAATGGCTGGACGAGCACTATCCGAAACATCGTGACCCGTTTGCGTACTGGTCGGACTGCGAAGGGGCGTCGTAAGCCGGGTTGCACGGCGGTTGGTCCGATGCATCGACCGGCCCGCCATGAGGACGACCATTGAAACGAGCGAGTGTGGTCCCGATACTCTGCGCGGCGTTTGGCGCGGCGCTTGGATCGACCGTCATCGAATTGCTGCTCTGGGCAATCGCCGGCGATGACGCCGTCCGGAATCTGTTGCGCGACGCGCGCCTGACGGCCGCGATCGTGATGGGGCGAAGCGTGCTCGATACGTCCGGCGGCTTCGATCCGCTGGTCATGGGCGTGGCGACGCTCGTGCATGCGATGCTTTCGCTCGTCTATGCGGCCGTGCTGGTGCGGCTGGTCCACGGTCTGTCGTGCGTGGCCGCGCTGGTTGCGGGCGGCGCGTTCGGGCTTCTCCTGTACGGCGTGAACCTGTATGGATTCACGGCGATCTTTCCGTGGTTCATCCCGGTTCGCGGCGCGATCACGCTGATCGCTCATCTGATATTCGGGATCACGGCAGCGGCTGTGTACTGCGTCGCCCGACGCGAGACTGCACGCTGATCCCGGGACGGTGTGGTGCCCGTTCGACCCTGGATGGGCCGCGCGGCCAAGCCCACCGGCACCCGCTGGTTGCCAGCGTATTCGACGAGATATCTCCACCAAAGCGGCGAAGCAGCGTTGCCTGGCGCAACGGCATGCCGTACCGAGTCTTGCCGCCGATTATCCACACGAAGCCGGACTCAATCCTCCGAATGCGCGAATTTTCTCAGCCCCTCGAGATCCAGGATCTGCACCGCCCCGTATTCGGCGAGGATGAGCCCTGCATCGGTCAACGTGCGTAGCGCGCGATTGGCGTTCTGGCGGGAGAGCCCCGAAAGCCTGCCGATTTCTTCCTGCGAGAAACCGAGCGTCGCCGTCGTGGCGGGATGCAGTTGTCGGTTGAATAGTTCGGTCAGGCAAAACGCCACGCGGGCGGGCGCCTCCTGTATCCGCAGGTTCTGAACCAGACCGATGTAGTAGCCGCATCGGGCGTTGAGCTGGTCGATCACATAGCGGCTGAACGTATGGCTGTTCTCGAGGAGCCGGAAAAACGTCGCACGCGGCATGAAGGCCAACCGGCTGTCGCGGACCGCGGTGACGGAGTAGGCGCGAGGTTCGTCCTTCAGGACGCTGCCTTCCCCGAACCAGGAGCCCGCCGGGATGCCGGCGAACGTGACGACGCGGCCATTTTTCGACGCGGTATCGACCTTGACGATGCCTTCGATCACGCCGAGCCAATGGTCCACGGCGTCGCCCCGGTGGCAAGCGACCGCACCGGGAGCGTAGGACCTATCGAAGCAATCGCGCTTGACCATCTCCCGTTGGCCCTCGGTCAGATCGACGTACCACGAGCAGCGTGCGAGAAAGGCGTCGACGGTGACGGCTGCCGGGGCGCCGGGGCCGTCGTCATGTTTTCGGACGCCGAGATTCGCACGGTTGCAGGGCCGTGCCATCTCGGCGGCCGGAGGCGCTGCTTCCCGCTTTGCGTCGATGGTTTGCATGCCACAAAGTTGGTTCATCGTTCGGAACAATAGCGTGCCGTTGCGCGAGGGCTCCCGACGCCACGCATCACATGGTGCATGGGCCGTTCGGACAATCCGGATGTACTGGCCAATCCGTTAAATAGAATTGAAATTCGCTTAAGAGTAGGTTCCAGTATATTCACTGTCAAGGCACGGTGGCTAGGTGTTTGTACCGGCATGTCACGAACCCATACTCGATTTTTTGCCTGGGCGTATCATACGAAACGTACAGGGAGCCAACGGTCGGACGATTCGACGTTTGCGATCGTGATGATGCAGGGAAGCGCGGCGGGATGCCTGCCCGTGCTTCGGATGTGACGGTAAATGAAATGGAAATTCCAGTTAGTCAGGCGCGTGTTCGCGTTCGCCGCAGAGGGGCCGACAAGCATCCGTTGATCGTAAAGGCCGCGCGCGATCTGGTGGCCGACGTGGGGTTTCGCGACGCGCAGATGTATGCGATCGCGGAAGCCGCCGGAATCGCGATCGGCACGCTGTACCGCTATTTCGCATCCAAGACCGACCTGATGGTCGAGGTGGTCAGGACGACGGCACAGCGTGAAGTCGATGTCGTCGCCGGCATTGCCATGCGCGACGGTACGGCGGCGGAGCGTCTCGGTGCCGCCGTCTGGACGTTCGCCAGCCGTGCGTTGCAGGGGCGGCGCCTCGCCTATTCGCTGGTCGCCGAACCTGTCGAGCCCGATGTCGAGGCAATGCGCCTGACCTTTCACAGAGCGCTGGCGAGGGTATTCAAGACGATCATCGAGCAGGGGATGGCGAACGGCGAGTTCCCGGCACAGGATGCGATGGCTTCGGCGGACTGCATCGTCGGGTGTCTGTTCGAGGGACTGGTCGTCCCGCTCACCGGCAACGCAGCACCCGATGCCGAGCAGGCCAGCGCCCACGTGACGGCCATCATCACGTTTTGTTTGCGCGGCGTGTCCGGCTCCCCGGTATTGCCGGTGACGGTCGGGTGATGGCGACATCGCCTGCACGGACGGTACGCGCGGTGCGTCGGCGTCTCCTGCACGACAACCCGCGCGAACGCCGGCTTCTGCTGCCGGTGCGGTGCGTTCCGCGCCGGCGATCCTGCAACGTCGGCGCGTGAACGCGAGCCGCAATCTGCGTCGACCGGCCGCGACGGGAAACGCGTCGTCTTACCTGCTGGCGGACGATGCGGCATCGATGCGCGTGGGAGCCACGTCCACATCGTGCCGAGATACCGCGCTGCGGCGATGGTCGATCATCGTGACCGCGAGGGTACCCAGCGCGCCGGCAAGCGCGATCGCCAGGAAATTCTGTTCGAGGGGCAGGCGCATCGTGACCAGCAAGCCGATCAGCACGGGTGCCGCTATCGCGCCGAGGCGACCGACGCCGGACGCGAATCCGACGCCCGTCGACCGGATCGCCGCCGGGTAGAACTCTCCGGCATACGCATAGGCCAGGAGTTGGGTGCCGAGCGTCGAGCCGCCGACCACGAACACGATCGGGAACAGCAGCGCGGTGGACCGGGTGTATCCCATCAGCGCCAGCGAGACGGCTCCCGTGGCGTAGAACGCCACCAGCACATGCTTGATGTTGTACTTGTCGCCGAGCCACCCTCCGCCGATCGCACCTGCCACCGCGCCGACGTTGAAGACGAGGACGAACGTCAATGCCGACCCCAGGCTGTAGCCCGACATCGCCATGAGTTTCGTCAGCCACGAGCTCAACGCGTACACCATGAAGAGCCCCATGAAGAACGCGATCCAGATCATGACGGTGCTGAATCCGCGGCCATCGCGGAACAGGCTCGCCACGGGCGTGCTGCTGATTGCCTGCTGCGGCATGACGAAACGGTCGCCGGGTTGAAGCCGCGCGTCCGGCGCGATCCTGCGAATCGTCGCTTCAATCTTCGCGGCACGATTTTTCCGTACCAGGAACGCAAAGGAATCGGGCATCGTCATCAGGATGAACGGGATGAGCAACACCGGTGTCCCTGCGAGAAAGAAGACCGATTGCCAGCCGTAGGATTCGATCATCTGCTTGCCCGTCAGCGCGACGAGAATCCCGCCGATCGAATAGCCGGCAAACACGACCGTGACGAGGCGTGCCCGGATGGCCCGCGGTGCGAACTCGCCCATCTGCGCGGTGACGATCGGCAAGACCCCGCCGATTCCGAGGCCGGCCAGGAACCGCGTGATGCTGAAGGACACGGGATCATGTGTAAGACCGGCGGCAGCGGTAAATACGCTGAATAACCCGATGCATGCACAGAGGGAAACCGGACGGCCGATCTTGTCGGCCAGCATGCCGAGGTAGATGGCGCCGAACATCATGCCGAACAGTGCCGAACTCGCCATGAAGCCGGCCTTTGCCGCGTTGACGCCCATATCTTTCATGATCGACGGGAGCGCCGTGCCGACGACGGCGAGATCGTAGCCATCGAGAACCAGGATCAGGACACACCAGAACAGGATCAAGCCGTGAAAGCGGGAGAATCTTGCGTCTTGTACGACCTTCTGGACATCGATTTCGTTGCTCATGGTCTCCTCCATTTCCTTGTGGATATCGTGATTGCTGCAAGTGACGACCGCTCTGCCGGCGGACTCAGGTGGTGTGATGGACGGTGAAAGAGGAAGAAGGCGCCCTGTCGGACACGAGCGCATTTTCAATACGGCTGTCGTCCGCGTAGCCCATGCTCATGCCGATCAGGAACATTTCGTCGGACCCGATGCCCAGTTCCTCCTCGATGATCTTGTGATACTTCATGAAGGCGGCCTGCGGACACGTGCTGATGCCGTAGGTGCGCGCGACGATCATGATGTTCTGCAGGAACATGCCGTAATCGAGCAGGCTTCCCTGCTGCATGACGCGGTCGATGGTGAAGAACAGCCCGACGGGCGCATCGAAGAATTGGTAGTTGCGCCCGTGCTGTTCGCGCATCCTCGGTTTATCGTCCTTCCGGATGCCCAGCAGCCCGTACAGCGTCCATCCGAGCGCGCGCCGTCTGTCGATGTACGGGGATACCCACTCGTTCGGGTAGTAGTTCCACTCATCGACGTGCATGTCCGCCCGCGACGGATCGGCGTCGACTTCCTTGATCGCATTGCATACGCGGTCTCGCGCCGCGCCGGTGACGACGTGGACCTTCCACGGCTGAATGTTCACGCCGGTCGCCGCATAACGGGCCACGTCGAGAATTGCCTTGATGGTCTCCTCGGGCACGGGCGTCGGAAGATACGCTCTGACGCTGCGGCGCGTCGCGATTGCCCATTCAACCGCCGCCCTGATCGACGAGAGTTCCTGCGGCGGTGCTGCTGCTCGTTCCATCCATGACCTCGCTATCCAATCGTGCGAACCGCACGTCCACACGGCGAGAGTAGCGATCTGCGCCCGACGCCAATGTCTCGCGCAAGACAATCGGCGTCCCGCTTCGATGAAATCAATGAGGCCCGCGGGAATGTCTCGGGGGTGACATTTCGTGTACCGAATCTTCTCTAGACTGCTTTGACGGATCGAGGACGGAATACGTCCACGGACGCGCAGTCATGAACCGATGAGGAGACGTGGAAATGAGCGAAAACATCTATGGAAAAGGGCTGGATCGCACGCCGGCCAATCACGTGCCGCTCACACCGCTTCATTTTCTCGATCGATGCGCGGACCAGTATCCCGATCACACGGCCATCATTCATGGCCAATCGACGCAGACGTGGCGAGAGACGAGGGCGCGATGCCGTCGCCTTGCCAGCGCACTGGTCAAGCGCGGGATCGAGCGAGGGGACACGGTATCCATCCTTGCGCCGAACACGCCGGCGATGGTCGAGGCGCATCACGGGGTGCCGCTGTCCGGAGCCGTTCTCAACGCGATCAACTGCAGGCTCGATGCGGAGGGCGTCCGGTTCATCCTGCGTCATGGCGAATGCAAGATCCTGCTGGTGGACCGCGAGTTTTCTTCGTTGGCGGCAAGCGCGCTTGAACACCTCGAGAACAAGCCGTTGATCATCGATATCGCCGATACCGAGGCGACGTCGGGAGACCCGATCGGGGAAATCGAGTACGAGGCGTTCCTGGCCGAAGGCGATCCCGAATTTTCCGGCGTCTGGCCATCGGACGAGTGGGATGCAATCGCGCTGAACTACACGTCCGGAACGACTTCGGACCCCAAGGGCGTGGTCCCGAGCCACCGCGGCACGTATCTGATGAGCATGCTTCAACTGACGGATTGGGGCATGCCGCGTCGCCCGGTATACCTCTGGACGCTTCCCTTGTTTCATGCGAATGGATGGTGCTTCGCATGGGCCATCACGGCGGCGGCGGGCACGCACGTCTGCCTGCGAAAGGTGACGGCCTCGAACATCTTCGAGGCCGTTCGGCAGCACCGTGTCGACCACTTCTGCGCGGCGCCGATCGTGCTTGCATCATTGGCCAGTTCGTCCGACTCGGACCGCCTGCCGCTGCCGCATACGGTTCGTGTGCGAACGGCAGGTTCACCTCCGCCGGCTGCCGTATTGAAGGCAGTGTCGGAGATGGGTTTTGAAGTGGAGCACGTCTACGGCATCACCGAAGCATCGGGCACGCCCGTGAGTTGCTTCGTCGAGCCTGCCTGGAGCGGCCTGTCGCCGGACGACAAGGCGCGCCTCATGGCGAGACAGGGTAGTCGGTCGGCCTGCCTGGAGGGGCTCCGGGTCGCGGTGCCGGGTAGCGATGCGCCGGTGCCTTGGGACGGCAAGACGCAAGGCGAACTGCTGATGCGCGGCAATGTCGTGATGAAGGGCTATCTCAAGAACGAGGCTGCTACGGCGGCAGCGTTCAGCGGCGGGTGGTTTCATACGGGCGACATTGCCGTCGTGCATCCGGACGGCTATATCCAGATCACCGATCGTTCGAAAGACGTCATCATCTCGGGTGGAGAGAACATTTCCTCCGTCGAGGTCGAAGACGTGCTTCATCGGCATCCAGCAGTTCTGATCGCGGCTGTCGTTGCTCAGCCCGATGCCAAATGGGGTGAATCGCCGTGCGCGTTCATCGAGTTGAAGCCCGGCGCCGCGGTTCCGGATGAAGCCGACATCATCCGCTTTTGCCGGGAACGCCTTGCCCATTACAAGTGCCCCGTGCGCGTCGTGTATGGCGTACTGCCCAAGACCGGCACGGGAAAGATCCAGAAATTCCGGCTTCGGGAACGGGTCGGAAGTCGGGAAGCCATTACGGCTTTATCGGGCGTGTAGTCCACGACAGCGACCGCGTGCGTTGCTGCAGCGGGCGCCGTCGACGACGACGGCTTCCTCTGCCGAGGTCGCGGCGTACGTGTTCGGAACCCATCTTCGACTTTGACCCACGCGCATGAGAAGCGACACCTCGGCGATTGAAATCGGGTACCGGTTCGCACGCAGCCATGTTTGTAACGACAGTGACGCTCGTGCCTTCGCGCTCGCTTGCGGAGACGACAACCCGGTACACCACGACGCGGTCTACGCGGCGGCCACCCGTTTCGGCACACGCATCGTCAGCGGTACCTATACCGTCGCATTGCTGATGGGACTCGCGGCGTCGCACTTCGCCCGAATGGGGGAGGTGGTTGGCGTGCGCTTCCAGTTCGAATTATTGCTGCCGGTCTTTCCGGATGAGCGGATCGATCTCGCGTGGGAGGTTTCGGCCATCCGGCCGCACCGCAGCGGCCGCTTGCTGGACCTCGACGGCTCCATCACGAATGCGGCGGGGCAATCGTGCGTGCGTGCGACGGGCTCCGTGCTCGTTCCGCGCGTTGCCGAGTGAGCCGGCCGGGCCCGAAGTGGTGCGCAAGGTCCGTCGCACGACAACATGGCATGCGATACATCGCCCCACGTTCCGTTAGGTGTTTTCCCGAAAATGGCCCACGTCGCGTCTGAATGTCACACGCGAGACAAATGCGCACGTACGACGCAGGCAGCATGTCCTGGCGTCCTCGACCGTGACGCGGTGCCATTCCAATCAGGAGGAGACGAAGGTGAGAACGAAGCGAGGAAGTCCGGTAGTGGCGATCACGCTGGCCGCCATTGCATCGATGGGGATATCGGGTTGTGGTGGAAGTGACGACGCGCCTGCGTCACCGGTATCGCTGACGGCACAACAGGCTTGCGACGCGATAAAGGGAAAATCAGCTGGCGGTGCGTCGGTCACCGACGCGTCGATGGTGGCGGCGGCAGGTGCCGATCCGGCTTACTGCAAGGTATCGGCGCTGATCTCGCCTCAACTCGCGATGCAGGTGCAACTGCCCGACAACTGGAACGGGAAACTGCTGTATGCGGGGGGCGGCGGTTACGATGGCTCGATCCAGAATTTCCTGTGGAGCGGGCCGGAAGTCCTGAAAGCGGGATACGCGATTGTTCAAAGCAACGGCGGCCACATCGGTTCGTCTTCGGCGGATGCTTCGTTTGCAACGGATCCATTTCTGGCATCCCTGTTCGGTTCGGGTTCCGTTCCGACGGCCGCGGCTGCTGCGAAAGACATGCTGCATCTGATCTATGGCAAAGCGCCGGACCAGTCCTATTACGAAGGGTGTTCCAATGGCGGGCGTGAGGGATTGATGGCAATCCAGCGGAATCCTGATCTCTTCGACGGTGTGATCGTCCGCGCACCGGCATACGATTGGCCGGCATTCATGGGAGCGTTCAATCGCAACGCGAAGGCGGTCGCGGCCCCCGGGGCGGCATTCACGGCCGGGAAGATTTCCCTGCTGGCGAAAGCGATTCGAGACAAATGCGATGCAGCAGACGGGATCGTGGACGGGGTAGTGTCCAATCAATCCGCATGCAATTTCGATCCTTCCGTCCTTCGCTGCCCAAGCGGGACCGACGCCGGCGATTCATGCTTGTCCGACGCGCAGATTGCCGCGGCGAATACCTGGACCAGTGCTTCGAGTTTCGCGAACGGAACGTATAGCTATCCAGGCTGGGCGCTGACGGGCAACGAAGACGACCCGGGCGGATGGTCGCAGTGGTTTACCGGCCCGACGGGAAATGGCAATGGTTCGCTTCAGTTCCTGCTTCAGGATGCGACGGTGAAGTCGTATCTGGCCAATGACGCCAATGCGAATTCACTTGCATACGACTGGAATTCGAACCCTGCGGCCCTGTTCACCATGGCTGCGCTCAATAGCGCGACGAATGCCGACGTGAGCCCGTTCGTGAGCCATGGCGGGAAACTGCTCCTTTGGCACGGCACCGCGGACATGGCATTGAGTCACCGTGCAACGACAGCGTATTACCAGAAGCTGCAAGCTACGATGGGCGCATCGACCGTCAGCTCATTCGCTCGCTATTACCAGGCTCCAGGCGTGAATCACTGCGCCGGCGGCCCGGGTGCGGACTCCACCAACCTGGTAGCCGTATTGGATCAGTGGGTGACGAAGGGCAAGGCGCCCGGGAACCTCGTCGCATCGAAGCTGAACACGGATGGCAGCGTGGCGTTCACGCGACCCTTGTGCCAGTATCCGCAGTACCCGCGCTACACCGGGCCTGCCAATGACGCCAAGGCCGCGATGTCGGCGGAGAACTATACGTGTACTTCACCATGAGCGAGTAGCGTCGGGACGGTAAGTCCGGGCCGATAAAGGGGCGAGCCGAGAGGCTCGACCCTTGATCCTGGCGATCGACGGTCGATCTCGCGAATGCGGCAGCTAGCGCTTGATCGAGCCAGACTGCCGATCGCAATCGCTGGTGTCAACTTGACGCAAATACGCCCGCGTCGCGCTGCGCATCCGGACTGCGGTGCTGACAGCTCACGGTTTTGCCGAGAAGCCGCGAGAGTGTCTCGGCAACTTCCGCCATGTTGATCGTCGCCGGACCGGTAAGGTGATAAGCCCGTTGCGAGTTCGCATGGACGGCATCGAGCAGCGCAACGCGCGCCACGTCAGCAACATCATGCGTGTCGATGAGGCTTACGCGGCCATCGCCGGCAGCGCCGCGCCGGGCCCGATGGGTACGGCGCGTGACGGAGCGCGGCGATCAAGATCAAGACCTGAGCTCGCCCGGGCCCGCTTCGACCGTGACCGACTACGCAAGCGCCGGGTAGTCTGTATAGCCTTCTTCGGAACCACTGTAATAAGTGGAGGCGTCCGCGGTGACCAGAGGTGCGTCCAGGCGGAAGCGGTCCGGTAGATCAGGGTTGCTGATAAACAGCGTGCCAAATGAGATTGCATCGGCGAGGCCGGTCTGCAGCACGTGTTCCGCGGACTGTTGGTCATAACCGACATTCAACACGAAAATCCCCGAGAACCGCTCGCGCGCCCCGGGCGCCAGGGGTTTCACGCCTTCAGGCAGGGTCGCGGGTTCCATGAAATGCAGGATCCCAAGCTTTTTCTTTTCCAGGGCTTCCACCGCGTACATGTAGGTCTGCTCGAGATTCGAGTCGCCCATGTCATTGTACGGAATGCGCGGCGAAAGCCTGACCGAGACACGGGCCGGTCCGAAGACCTTGATTGCCGCGTCAGTGGCTTCAAGCAGAAATCTCGCCCGCTTCTCGACGGTGCCGCCATACTCGTCGGTGCGCTTGTTTGAACCGTCTTCCAGAAACTGCGCGGGCAGATAACCATTGGCACCGTGAACCTCGACACCATCGAAACCCGCATCCTTCGCGGCCTGCGCTGCCTTTTCGTAGTCCGAAATTGTGGACTTGATTTCATCAACGGTCAGTTCGCGCGGCGTCACGGAAGGTTTGATGCCTTCGGGCGTGAATGCCTGGCTATTGAAAGGGGTTGCCGACGGCGCGACCGGTAGTTCTCCACCGTGAAAATCAGGATGAGATGCTCTCCCGGTATGCCAGAGCTGGGCGAAAATGAGACCGCCAGCTTCATGAACTGCCTGGGTTACCTTCTTCCATCCCGCAATTTGCTCGGCGGTGTAGATCCCCGGGGTATTCGTCCAGCCGACCGCCTGGGCGCTGATCTGGGAGCCTTCCGTGAAAATCAGGCCCGCCGATGCGCGCTGCGCGTAATACGTCGCGGTGAGTTCGGTCGCCACCTGATCCTTGGATCGACCTCTCGTCATCGGCGCCATGAAGACTCGGTTCTTGAAGGTAAGCGCTTTGTTGCTCAAGGGGGCAAGAAGCTTTCGATTTTCCATATTTTCTCGGACGTGAACGTTTTCTCGGACAGCCGCTCGCGCTCGACGATTGGCCAAATGACTTGACCAAAGAAGTGCTTGCGCTCGGATGACCGATTGGCAGGTTGCTTGCCTCGCAATGAGGACAAGCGATACGGTATCAAACGTACACTTGGCGTCAATTAGGCACTTTGAGTCGCCCTAGTAGGTTTGAAGATACCTACTGTCGGGGAATTGCCGTCGGCGCCTGGACTATCGAGCCGTCGATAGTGGCCGCGCGTGCAAGAGCAGTGGGGTGCTCTGCGTTTCAGATCCAAATAGCTCGAGCAGTCAATGTGTGGATCTGTTCGAGGTACGAATCGATATCGAATGCCCGCATACGAACACGCCGGAGCCCGCGCACTGCCCCGGATGAAAACCGCAGACTGCTTTCCGTCATGCGCACCGGGCCACGCCGTTCTACAGCATCTGTCGGTTGGCCTTCGTGCATCGGACTATTGATCTCGAAGCGCTGCACGACCGGCCGACGACGCGCTCATGCAATCGAGTGGAGCTGCCTTCCGTCCGGACTTTGGCTTGATGCGGTATCGAACATCTGCCGGGCGGCATCGACCTCGGGCAGCTTCGTGAGCGTCCATTCGTGCAGCGCTCGGAGAGGCTGTTGCAGCGTGCGGCCCAGCGGCGTGATTTGATACTGCACCGCCACTGGCGAAAGCGAAATCACTTCGCGCGATACCAGACCGTTGCGCTCCAGCCGGCGCAGACACTGAGTGAGCGCCTTTTGGGTGACGCCTTGCAGCCGACGACGGATTTCGTTGAAACGAAGCGGACCGCCATCAAGCACGGTCACCACCATCATCGACCATTTGTCGGAGATCTGATCGAATAAGACCCGGCTCGGGCAGTCGGACGAGAAGCAGAGCGGTTCCAGTTCAAGCATGGCGGTTCCTTTTGGAAGATGTCCAAGCGCTTTTGATATCGAATTGATGCTAGGTATACAGAATATACCATTGGCACTATGGATCGCCACGGAGCGCCTGCGGCGGGAAATCGATCGGCAAAGATATCCGCCGACGATCGATGGCCGCCATGTCGCCATGGCGCCCGGCCTACTGCGCCACGCTTTCCGCTTCCGCCGTTTCGCCGAGGAACCCGCCGCTCTGATGCGCCCACAGCGCCGCGTAAATGCCGCCCGCCTGCAGCAACTGCTGGTGCGTGCCTTCCTCGACGATGCGCCCTTCGTCGAGCACGATCAACCGGTCCATCGCGGCGATCGTCGACAGCCGGTGCGCGATCGCGATCACCGTCTTGCCGCGCATCAGGGTGTCGAGGCTGCGCTGGATCGCGACTTCGACCTCGGAGTCGAGCGCGCTGGTCGCTTCGTCGAGCACGAGGATCGGCGCATCCTTGAGCATCACGCGCGCGATCGCGACGCGCTGCCGCTGGCCGCCCGACAGCTTGACGCCGCGCTCGCCGACCTCGACGTCGTAGCCGCTGCGGCCGTGGCGGTCGCGCAGCCGGTCGATGAACTCGGACGCTTCCGCGCGCACGGCCGCGTCCTGCATCTCGCGCTCGGTCGCGTCGGGGCGGCCGTACAGCAGGTTTTCGCGCATCGTCCGGTGCAGCAGCGACGTATCCTGCGTGACCATCCCGATCGCGCCGCGCAGGCTGTCCTGCGTCACGTGTGCGATGTCCTGCCCGTCGATCCGGATCGTGCCGCCGCCGACGTCGTAGAAGCGCAGCAGCAGGTTCACGAGCGTCGACTTGCCGGCGCCCGAGCGGCCGATCAGTCCGATCCGCTCGCCGGGCCGGATCGTCAGGTTCAGCCCGTCGAATACCGCGCGATCGTTGTCCTCGTGCGCGAACTGCACGTTGTCGAACACGATTTCGCCGCGCTGCACCGCGAGCGGCTTCGCATCGGGCGCGTCGACCACGCTGCGCACCTTCGTCAGCGTGTTGATGCCGTCCTGGATCGTGCCGACATTCTCGAACAGCTCGGTCATTTCCCACATGATCCAGTGCGAGTAGCTCGACAGGCGCAGCGCCATCGCGATCACGGCCGCGACCACGCCCGCGCTCGCCTCGCCGTGCATCCACAGCGCGAGGGCGAGGCCGGCCGAGCCGATCAGCAGCAGCGTCGACAGCAGGTGGTTGACGATCTCGAACGCGCTGACGAGCCGCATCTGCGCGTCGCCGGTCGCCTTGAACGCTTCCATCGCGCGCCGCGCGTGGTCGGCTTCGCGCCGCGTATGCGAGAACAGCTTCACGGTCGTGATGTTCGAATACGCGTCGGTGATGCGGCCCGTCATCAGCGCGCGCGCGTCGGCTTGCCGGCTGCCGACCGCACCCAGGCGCGGCACGAAATACGCGCATGCCGCGCCGTAGCCGAGCGCCCACAGCACGAGCGGAATCATCAGCCGCCAGTCGAAGCTGGCGGCGAGCACGAGGATGCCGATCAGGTAGGCGGTGACGCCGATCACGACGTCGACCGACATGAACAGCGTATCGCGCACCGCGAGCGCGGTCTGCATGATCTTGGTCGTCACGCGGCCCGCGAACTCGTTCGCGTAGAACGACAGGCTCTGGTCGAGCATCAGCCGGTGAAACAGCCAGCGCAGCCGCATCGGGAAGTTGATCGCGAGCACCTGGTGCTTGACCATCGTATGCAGCGCGATCAGCAGCGCGCTGCCGGCGAGGATCGCCGCGAAACCGGCGAGCGTGCCGAAGTGGCGGCCGCCGAATTCGGCCGGTGTCGACGACGACAGCCAGTCGACCATGTGCCCCATCATTGCGAACAGCGCGGCTTCGTACGCGGCCAGCGCGGCCGACGTCAGCGCGATCAGCAGGATCCAGCCGCGCGCGCCTTTCGTGCACGCCCAGACGAACGAGAAGAATCCCTTCGGCGGCGTGACGGGATCCTCGAGCGGGAAAGTCGGCAGGCGCCGTTCAAACCACGAATACATCGACGTGTTCTCCTTATAGCGGCCCGACGCAGCGGGTGGGCCGATGATGCCGGGCCGGATGCGATGCGGTCGTCGTGTGCCGGCACGTCCCTTCCAGCCGACGGACGTTACGCCGCGATCGCGTGGCCCGGCTTCAAGTGTCGCATCGATTCGATCGTGCTGCAGGCGGGTTGTAAGCTGCCCCGGCCGTGCGAACGGCGCTGTACTCGCGCATCGGGCTCGCACGAATGGAATCACGTTCCTAAAAAACCCTTGACTATCTATCTATGAGTAGATAAAGTTCGATTCATGGAAACGAAACCGACCGTCCGCGAACAGATTCTCGATCATGCGATCACGCTGATGATGCAGCGCGGTTACAACGGCTTCAGCTATCGAGACCTGTCCGATCTGGTGGGCGTGAAGACGTCGAGCATCCACTACTACTTCCCGTCGAAGGACGATCTCGTGCTGGAAGCGGTGGCGGCCTACAGCGACGAAGTCCTCGCGGCCGTGCGGGCAATCGATCCGGCCTTGCCGGCCGACGTAAAGCTGAGCCTGTACACGAAGATGTTCGGCCGCACGCTCGGTGACGGCAACCTGATCTGCCTGTGCGGAATGCTCGCGGCCGACATCGAAACGTTGCCGGAGAACGTGCGGCAGGCCGTGCAGGCGTTCTTCTCGGCCAACGAGCGCTGGCTCGCGGAATTGCTCGCGCAAGGCGCGAAGGAAGGCACGCTGCGGTTCAGCGGCGAGCCCGATACGGCGGCGCGCACGTTGTACGCGGCGTTTCAGGGCAGCGTGCTGGCCAGCCGGCTGTTTCACACGCGGGCGCGTCTCGAGGATGTCGGGGCCGTCTGGAAAACGCGGCCCTGACGGGCGGCGCAAGCAGTCGGGCGGTTCGCCGCCTTTTTATTGAATCTCGTTATCTATCATGTAGTAGATAGATGGCTGGCGCAGATGGATCGCCCATCTGCTTTTTTGGGACTGTTTGTCTATCTATGAGTAGATAAATTGATGCGATGTCGACGGAGAAGCCGCCGGCACGCGGGCCCCGGTTCGAAGGCTGTTTCATTCATTTGCTGAAAAAGGAGTCTGTCATGTCGATCGAAAAAGTGCTGTACCGCGCCCATGCAAAAGCCACCGGCGGCCGCGACGGCCGTGCGACGGTGCCCGAAAGCGGTCTCGACCTGAAGCTGACCACGCCGCGCGAGCTCGGCGGCGCGGGCGGGGCGGGCGCGAACCCCGAGCAACTGTTCGCCGCAGGCTACAGCGCGTGTTTCATCGGCGCGATGAAGTTCGTCGCGGCGCGCGACAAGATCGCGATGCCCGCGGACGCCGCGATCGAAGGCAGCGTCGGTATCGGCGCGATCCCGAACGGCTTCGGCATCGAAGTGGAACTGAAGATCTCGTTGCCCGGCCTCGATCGCGACATCGCGCAAACGCTGATCGAGCGCGCGCACGTCGTCTGCCCGTACTCGAACGCGACGCGCGGCAACATCGACGTCACGCTCACGCTCGTCTGATCGATCGCACTGCAAAACATTCATCGTCATTCAAAGCATCAACCAAGGAGTTGCACCATGAAGATCGTCAAGCCGCTGCTGATCGCCGCCGCCGTTGCAGCCGCACTGTCCACCGCACCTGCCGCGTTCGCCGCCGGCGCCGACGCCGTCCGTCCCGATGCGAAGACGAGCGCGTTCCTCGCCGCGCTGAACGGCCAGAAAGGCCCGGGCCTCGAAACGCTGAGCCCCGCGAAGGCGCGCCAGGTGCTGGTCGACGCGCAGAACGGCGCGAAGGTCGATCTGTCCGGCATCGACGTCTCGAACCGCGCGATCGAGCAGGACGGCCTGTCGGTGCCGGTCACGATCGTGCGCCCGCAAGGCGCGACGGGCACGCCGCCGGTATTCGTGTTCATTCACGGCGGCGGCTGGGTGCTCGGCGATTTCCCGACGCACGAGCGCCTCGTCCGCGATCTCGTCGTGCAGTCGGGCGCCGTCGCGGTGTTCGTGAACTACACGCCGTCGCCGGAAGCGCGTTACCCGGTCGCGATCAACCAGGCGTATGCGGCGACGAAATGGGTGGCCGCGCACGGCGCGGAGATCGGCGTCGACGGCAGCCGCCTCGCGGTGGTCGGCAACAGCGTCGGCGGGAACATGTCGGCCGTCGTCGCGCTGATGGCGAAGGACAAGGGCGGCCCCGCGATCCGCTTCCAGGGGCTGATGTGGCCCGTCACCGACCACAACTTCGACACGGGTTCGTACCACGCGTATCAGCAGGGCCACTTCCTGACGCGGCCGATGATGCAGTGGTTCTGGGACGCCTATACGAAGAACGAAGCGCAACGCAACGAGATCTACGCGTCGCCGCTGCGCGCGAGCATCGCGCAGTTGAAGGGCCTGCCGCCCGCGCTGATTCAGGTCGCGCAGTTCGACGTGCTGCGTGACGAAGGCGAAGCGTACGGTCGCAAGCTCGACGCGGCCGGCGTCGACGCGACGACCACGCGCTACGACGGCACGATCCATGATTTCGGTCTGCTGAACGCGCTGGCCGACGATGCGCCGACGAAGGCCGCGACGAAGGCGATGGCCAATGAAATCGCGACGCGGCTGAAGTAACGCGATCGACGGTCGTTCGAACCCGAACGACAGGACGGCGGGCACGTGCCCGCCGTTTTTTTGCGTGCGAGCGTTTCATTCATGCCCGGCAGGGTGTCGGTCGGAGCGGGCGAAACGGTCGAATGGCGAGCACGCAATCGCACGATCGCGCCCGGGTGCCGGCATTGTTGGTACGATCGCGCGTATCGTTCACGCCGGCGTCGCAAGTCGCCGGCTCATCGGCCGCGCGGCTGCACGGTCGCGGCCAGGTTCGGGAGAAGCGGTTCATGTTGCAGGCGTTCGCGGTCTTGCTGATCTTCCAGTGTCTCGGGGAAGGCGTGTCCCATCTGTTCGGCCTCCCGGTGCCGGGCCCCGTGATCGGCATGCTGCTGCTGTTCGGCTTCGTGATGCTGCGCCCGCAGGTGGCCGATGCGATCGAGCCGACCGCGCTCGAGCTGCTGCGTCATCTGTCGCTGCTGTTCGTGCCGGCCGGCGTCGGCATCATGGTGTCGGCCGACCGCGTGCGCGGCGACGCGGTCGCGGTTGTCGTCGCGCTGGCCGTCAGCACCACGCTCGCGATCGCGGTGACGGCGCTCGTCACGCGCGCGCTGCTGCGGCGCCAGCGCCGCGCGGGCGGCACCGCGGAGGGCGCGCAATGACGGCCTTCCCGAAGCTCGGCGCGATCTGGGTCTATCTCGCCGCGAGCCCGCTGCTCGGCCTGACCATCACGCTGGTCGCGTATCTGTTCGCCCAGGCCGTCTATGCGCGGGCGCGCTTCAACCCGCTCGCGAATCCGGTGCTGATCGCGGTCGCGGTGATTGTCGTGCTGCTGACGCTCACGCATACGCCGTATCCGACGTATTTCGACGGCGCGCAGTTCGTCCATTTCCTGCTCGGCCCCGCGACCGTCGCGCTCGCGCTGCCGCTGTACCGCCAGTGGTCGAAGCTGCGGCGCGCCGCGCTGCCGTTGCTCGTCGGCCTGCTCGCGGGTTCGCTGACCGCGATCGTGTCGGCGGTCGGCATCGCCGCGCTGTTCGGGGCGTCGCACCAGACGATCGCATCGCTCGCGCCGAAATCGGCGACGACGCCGATCGCGATGGCCGTCGCCGCCGAGATCGGCGGCATTCCGTCGCTCACGGCCGTGCTCGTGATTTCGACCGGGATCTTCGGCGCGGTGTGCGCGCGCGGAATTCTCAATCTGCTGCGGGTCGAGGAGCCGGCCGTGCGCGGCTTCGCGCTCGGCGTCGCGTCGCACGGGATCGGCACCGCGCGCGCGTTCCAGGTCAGCGAGGAGGCCGGCGCATTTGCCGGGCTCGGGATGGGGTTGAACGGCGTACTGACGGCGTTCGTCGTGCCGATCCTGCTGCCGGTGCTGTCGCGCTGGATCTGAGCGCGCGGCCGACGGGGTATCGGTTTCCCGGATGGCGCGGACGACAGGCCGAAAGGACGGCGCCCCCGGCGTGCATGTATCGTGGGCGTTATCAGGAGAATTCAGGAACGCCCGAGGACATTTGCGCAGCGATCGGCTAACGTTGCATCGGCGCCGTTGTCGCAAGCCGTCGCGTGCACGCCGGTGTCCGACCCACACTCAACAATCGACAAGGAGATCGGTCATGAAGCAGTCTCGCGTGGTTTCGGTGGCAGTGGCAGTAGCGGCGTCGTTCGGTCTGTTGTTGACCGCCGCGCCGGCGGCATACGCGCAGGATCCCTCGTCCGCGCCGGTGCCGAAGCAACTCGACAAGGCGCAGAAGAAGGCGGCGCGCAAGGCGGCCCGCGCGCGGCACGCGTCGGACCTGAAGGCGATCGGCACCGGCAGCGGCTACCGGTTGACCAACGACCAGAGCAACTATCCGCAGAACGCCGTGCAGAAGGCGCCCGCGACGAAGGCGGCGCCGGCCGCGCCGGCTTCGGGCCAGTAACGGTCGAAAGCGTTGCACAGGACGAACGGCGCCGGTCGACCCGGCGCCGTTCGTTCGTGTGCGGGCCCCCGGTCGCGGGGCCGTCGCGTCACGACGCGAGCTTGCTCGCGAGTTCCGCCACGTGCTTGCCCTGGTAGCGCGCGATGTCGAGCTCGTTCGCGCTCGGCTGGCGGCTGCCGTCCGTGCCCGCGAGCGTGGTCGCGCCGTACGGCGTGCCGCCGGTGATTTCGTTCATGTTGACGAGCCCGCTGCACGCATACGGCACGCCCACGATCACCATCCCGTGATGCAGCAGCGTCGTGTGGAACGACGTGATCGTCGTTTCCTGGCCGCCGTGCTGCGTGCCGGTCGATGCGAACACGCTGCCGATCTTGCCGACGAGCGCGCCTTTCATCCACAGGCCGCCGGTCTGGTCGAGGAACGTGCGCATCTGGCCGGCCATGTTGCCGAAGCGGGTCGGCGTGCCGAAGATGATCGCATCGTAGTCGGCGAGTTCGTCCACCGTGGCGACCGGCGCGGCCTGGTCGACCTTCACGCCGGCCGCGCGGGCCTGGTCGGCGGGGATCGTTTCCGGCACGCGCTTGAGCGTGACCTCGACGCCGGGCACCGATTTCGCGCCCTCCACGATGTGCTGCGCCATCGTTTCGACGTGCCCGTAGGACGAGTAGTAAAGAACGAGAACCTTGGCCATGTTGTGAATCTCCGATTAAAGGGGCCCCGCGGTCAGCGGAGCCCGGTTTCCCGAACGGGCGTCACGCCCATTCGGCCGTTACTTCGACCGGACGCAGGTCGAACACCAGCACTTCCGCATCCTTGCCGTCCGCGATCGTCAGCGCGTGTTCGCCGCGGATGCGCGCGCCGTCGCCTTCGCCGAGCGTCACGCCGTTGACCGTCACGCTGCCGCGCGCCACATGCACGTAAGCAAAGCGGCTCGGATCAAGTTCCAGCGTAGTGCTTTCGTCGCCGTCGAACAGGCCCGCGTAAATCTTGGTGTCCTGCCGGATCTTCAGCGAACCGGCGTCGCCGGTCGGCGACACGACGAGGGCGAGCTTGCCGCGCTTGTCGTCGGCCGCGACATTCGTCTGCTGATAACGCGGCTCGGCACCCTTTTCGGACGGCCCGACCCAGATCTGCAGGAAGTGGACCGGCGTGTCCGGCGAGTGGTTGAACTCGCTGTGGCGCACGCCCGTGCCCGCGCTCATCAGTTGCACATCGCCCGGCACGATCACCGAGCCGGTGCCCATCGAGTCCTTGTGTTCCAGCGCGCCGTCGAGCACGTACGACAGGATTTCCATGTCGCGGTGCGGGTGCGTGCCGAAGCCGCGGCCCGGGGCGACGCGGTCGTCGTTGATCACGAGCAGGTCGGAGAAGCCGACTTGCTTCGGATCGTAGTAATTCGCGAACGAAAACGTATGACGGGAGCTGAGCCAGCCATGCTCCGCACGGCCACGTTGGTTTGCTGCACGGATATCGATCATGATTTTCTGTCCTTGAAGTCGCCGGACCTCGAAAGTGGGCCCGGCCGTTCGTTGAGATGAATCTTAGGTCAATCGATTTGACAAATAAATCGCTGTAGCGATAATGACTGTCGCTATGGAGTGGACAATATGGAACTCAACGACCTCAGGATCTTCGTCGCGACCGTGGACGCAGGCAGCTTCACGGCGGCGGCCGACCAGCTGATGCTGTCCAAGCAGTTCGTCAGCCGGCGCACGATGGCGCTGGAGGCGTCGCTCGGCGTGCGGCTGCTGCATCGCAATACCCGCAATCTCGCGGTGACCGAATCGGGGCAGGAGTTTTATGCGCGCGCGCAGCGCATCCTCGCGGAGATCGCCGACGCCGAGCAGGCGATGTCGGTGCGCAGCACGGAGCTGCATGGCTCGCTGAAGATCAGCGCGCCGCTGTCGTTCGGAATTACGCACGTGTCGCCGCTGATCGCCGAATTCCTGTCCGCGCACCCGGCCGTGCGGCTGAACCTCGACCTGACCGACCGGCGCGTCGACCTGATCGGCGAGGGCTTCGACCTCGTGCTGCGGATCGGCTCGCTCGAGGATTCGACGCTGATCGCGCGTCCGCTCGGCGCGTGGCGGATGATCGCGTGCGCGAGCCCCGCCTACCTGAAGCGGCACGGCGCGCCGCAGACGCCGGCCGATCTGGCCGGCCATACGTGCGTGCTGTACGGGCGCGAGCGGCGGGTCGGCTGGGAATTCCGCGTCGACGGCGCGGCACGCACGTTCGACGTGCAGGGCCCCCTCGTCGCGAACAACGGCGAAGTGGTGCGCGACGCCGCGATCGCGGGGCTAGGCATCGCGCTGCTGCCGCACTTCATCGTCGGCGCGGCGCTCGACAGCGGGGCGCTGGTGCCGGTGCTCGATGCCTACGTGCCGCCGCCGATCACGCTCAATGCGGTGTTTCCGCAGCACCGGGAGGGGTTCGTCACGCTGCGCACGTTCATCGGGTTTCTCGCGGAGCGGCTCGGGCAATCGACGCCGACGGGCGCGAGCGGGGCGGGCCGGATACGGTAGCGGGGTATTTTGCGGTGAATGTGGCGATTAATCTCCGCATGATTTGCGGAGATTGTTGAGTCATGCGGCGTATCGGACTTGGCGCATCCGGTGCTCGTCACTGGAAGACGAAAGCATGACTGCGCATGACGACTGCGTGATGGTGTTCATCGGGATCATCGATCCCGCGACGGAAGCTGCGTTGCGCGACGGCGTCGGGCGCTGCTGTGCGGTCGCCGAAATGGTTGCGACGACATCGAACGTCGATTGATCGGCGTCGCGCATCCGGGTTACGCTTCGGCGGGCGGCGGCATGCGCTGCATGCCGGGCCGGGCGTTTTTACTTCGAATGTCGCGTGCAGGTAGCTTCTACGGGCGCGCGACCCAGCGACGATCAAGCCGATGACAACCCAGAACCGATCGAATTCGCGCGGGCAAGCCGCGATTCCCGCCTGTGAAATGCCGCGCACGCGGCTGCCCTCCATCGCGGCGGCCGCGCTGCTGATGCTGATGCTCGCACCGGTCGCCGCGCATGCGGCCGGCTTCGACTGCGGGAAGGCCGCGTCGCCGACCGAGAAGACGATCTGCGCGAAACCCGCGCTATCGAAACTCGACGGCGATCTGTCGGCCGCGTGGAAGACGGCGCTCGCGAAGGGCGGCGATACGGCCGCGCTGAAGGCCGCGCAGTTGAAGTGGCTCAAGCAGCGCGACCAGTGCGGCAGCGATGCGTCATGCCTGGGCGACCGCTACCGCGAACGGCTCGCGAGCCTGAGCGGCATGCCGCTCGCTGCCGATCGCTGGCAGCAGACGTGGCATCGGACGAGCGACAACCCGTCGTTCGGCGGCGAACTGACGTTCACCGGCACGGTGCCGCGCCTGCATTTCGAGCTGAGCGCCAACAACGGCGCGAATACCGGCGGGCTCGACGGCGACATCATGTTGCACGGCGACAGCGGCACCTACCGCCAGAACAAGTGCCGGCTCGACTTCGACCGCAAGGGCGGGCGCATCCGCGTCACGCAACAGGGCGCCGATTTCGATTGTGGCGCCGGTGCGGGCGTGACGTACGCAGGCGACTATGTGACCGCCGCGCAGTCGCAGGCCGAACCGAAAGCCGACCTGCTGAGCCTCAAGGTCGTCGCCGACGCGCAGCAGAACGCGACCGCGCACAAGCTGCTCGGCGCCGACTATCAGACGCTCGTCGACATGGTCAACTACAGCGCCGAGGAGAAGGATCTCGACGGGCTCGGCGCACACGTGACGTCGTACTGGGTGCGCGGTATCGCGACGACGAACGCGGCGATCGTGATGCGCCGCGGCACCGATCTGTGGATCGGGCTACTCGTGTTCGATGCGAAGAACAACGTCCGGATGCGTTACTACTCGAACGTGCCCGCGTGGAAGAAAACCGTGCCGAAGACGATCAACGCGTGGCACGACAATCTCGACAAGACGCTGCCGATCGACGTGATGCAGTAAGCAGGCGCTGCCCGCTATTTCTTGCGCGTCGCGCGCGCCTGCGTCCGTGCTGGGGGCGCCGCGGATTCCCGTATGCGCAGTTCGGGCAGGACGGCATGGCCGGGCCCCGTCGCGCCGTTCTCCAGCGTGTCGAGCAACGCATGCGCGGCCTGGCGGCCGATCGCGTCGGTGTCGACCCACATCGTCGTCAGCGGCGGCTGGATCTCGCGCGCGAGCGCGATGTCGTCGAATCCGGTGATCGACAACTGCGCGGGCACGTCGATGCCGAGCGCCTGCGCTTCGAGCAATGCGCCGAGCGCGAGCGCGTCGTTGCCGCAGATCACCGCGGTCGGCCGCGTCGCCGCATCGCTGCCGACGATCGCGCGCAGGCTCGCCCGCCCGAACGCGATCGTGGCCGTGCCTTCGTGCTGATGCACGGGGCGCACCGCGAGCCCGTGCGCGGCAAGCGTGTCGTGAATGCCGCGCAGGCGGGCCTGCACGCGATCGTTGTCCGTCGACGGTTGCATGATGATCGCGAAATCGCGGTGGCCGAGGTCGAGCAGGTGCGTGGTGAGCCGTGCGAACGCCGCGCGGTTGTCGAAGCCGATGCAGCAGTGCGGGCTGTCGTCGCGATAGGCGTACGTGACGACGTACGGCACGCGATGCATCGCGAGGAGTTCGAACAGTTCCGGCGGATACGCTTCGCCGACCAGCGACACGGCTTCCACGCCGCGCGACAGCATCGCGCGCACCTGCGCGAGCGCTTGCGCGGGGTCGTAGTTCGAGCAGCCGAGAAACAGCGTGATGCCGTGCTCGGCCATGACCGTCTGCATGCCGGCGACCTGCGACGCGAACACCTGGTCGTCGAGGGTCGGGATGATCGCGCCCGTGATGTGGGTGCGCGTGGACGCGAGCGCGCGGCCGGCCGCATTCGGGATCCAGTTCAGGGCGAGCGCCGCGTCGCGCACGCGCTGCTGCACGTCGGCCGACACCTTGCCGGGATCGTTGTACACGCGCGAGACGGTCGCGGTCGACACGCCGGCCAGTTTCGCGACGTCGCCGAGCACCGAGCGGCCGCTGCCGCGGCGTGCCCGGGGCGTGCTCATCGGCCGTCTCCGCGCGTGGCGGCGGTCCCGCCGCCGTGTGCCGTCAAAAGCGTCATTGTTTACCCTCGATTCGTGATGGCCCCGCTTGCATTCTCGAGCGAGCCTGCGAGAATGTAAGCGCTATCTTGCTGCTGCTTTCCATTATCTCAGACACTCGTTCAATCCGTATGGCGAAATTTTCAGAGACGACGACCCTTCCGGTCATTTTGTCGATCGCAAATGTAAGCGGTTACATCAAGCAATGAACGGCCGTCGATCACCGCGTATTGCCGTCGTCGGCAGCGTCAACATCGATCTCGTCACGCGCGCGCCGCGCCTGCCGGTGCCGGGCGAGACGCTGCTGGGCACGACGTTCGAAACCGTTCATGGCGGCAAGGGAGCGAATCAGGCGGTGGCGGCCGCGCGCCTCGGCGCATCGGTCGCGATGATCGGCTGCGTCGGCGACGACGCGTTCGGTGCACGCCTGCACGGCGCGCTGGCGGCAGAGCGCATCAACGTGACGCACCTGCACCGGATCGGCGGCACGGCGACCGGAGTCGCGACGATTACGGTCGACGACCACGGCGCGAACAGCATCGTCGTCGTGCCCGGTGCGAATGCGTGCGTCGACGCCGACCGGATCGACGCGGCGCGCGACGCGATCGCCGGAGCCGCGCTGCTCGTGTGCCAGCTCGAGGTGCCGGTCGCCACCGTGGCGCGCGCGATTGCCTGCGCAAGCGCGCACCGCACGCCGGTGCTGCTCAATCCCGCACCCGCGCAGCCGCTCTTCGATGCGTTGCTGGCGCGGGTCGACTATCTCGTCGTCAACGAAACCGAGGCCGAGTCGCTGACCGGCATCGCCGTGGGCGACGATGCGTCGGCCGCGCGCGCCGCCGATGCGCTGTGCGCGAAAGGCGTGGGCAACGTGCTGGTCACGCTCGGCGCGCGCGGCGTCTGCTGGCGCGGCAGCGCAGGAAGCGGCCGCCATCGTGCGATGGCGGTGGTGGCCGTCGATACGACCGCGGCCGGCGACACGTTCGTCGGCGGGTTCGCGGCCGCGCGGGCCGGCGGCGCGTCGATGGACGACGCGATCGGCTTCGGCCAGCGTGCGGCCGCGATCAGCGTCACGCGCCACGGCGCGCAGACGTCGATTCCGACGCGCGACGAAGTCAACCGTATGGATACCTGAATTCCGCATGCGACGGAACGGCCGGACCCGGCCCATATCAGTGACATGGAGACAATCGACATGAACTACGACAACCAACCTGTTCCGCACGCGCCGCCACGGATTCGGCGCGGTCAGCGCATCGCGCTCGCGCTGTTGATGGCGAGCGGGATCGTCAACTATCTCGATCGCGGCACGCTGGCCGTCGCGAGTTCGGCGATCCGCGGCGATCTCGGCCTGTCGCTCGCGCAGATGGGGCTGCTGCTGTCGGCATTCTCGTGGAGCTATGCGCTGTGCCAGTTTCCGGTCGGCGGGCTGGTCGACCGCATCGGCCCGCGCCGGCTGCTCGGCATCGGGCTGATCGTCTGGTCGTTCGCGCAGGCGGCGGGCGGCCTCGTGTCCACCTTCGGCTGGTTCATCGTCGCGCGTATCTTGCTCGGCATCGGGGAGGCGCCGCAATTCCCGTCGGCCGCGCGCGTGGTGAGCAACTGGTTTCCGCTGCGCGCGCGCGGCACGCCGACGGGCATTTTCAATGCCGCGTCGCCGCTCGGTACCGCGCTTGCGCCGCTGCTGCTGTCGGTTCTCGTCGCATCATTCGACTGGCGCTGGGCGTTCATTGCGACCGGCGCGCTCGGCCTCGTCGTCGCCGTCGTGTGGTTCGCGCTGTATCGCGATCCGGTGCGCGCGCAACTGTCCGCCGCCGAACGCGGTTATCTCGATGCCGATGCGCAAAGCGTCGTCGCGGCACCGAAGCTGACCTTCGCCGAATGGCGCAGCCTGTTCTCGCACGGCACGACGTGGGGGATGCTGATCGGCTTCTTCGGCTCCGTGTACTTGAACTGGGTCTACTTGACCTGGCTGCCGGGCTACCTGACGATGGAGCGGCACATGAGCCTGATGCGCACGGGGTTTGCCGCATCGGTGCCGTTCCTGTGCGGGTTCGTCGGGTCGCTGGTCGCCGGCTGGCTGTCGGATTTCGTCACGCGCCGCAGCCGTTCGCCGGTCGTGAGTCGGCGCAATGCGGTGGTGGCCGCGATGCTCGGAATGGTCGCGTTCACGATCCCGGCCGCGCTCGTGCAGAGCAATACGGTTGCGCTCGCATGTATTTCGGTGGTGATCTTTCTCGCCAACGCGGCATCGGCGTGCTCGTGGGCGCTCGCGACGGCGGCCGCGCCGCCGAGCCGCATCGCGTCGCTCGGCGCGATCCAGAATTTCGGCGGCTTCATCGGCGGCGCGCTGGCCCCGATCCTGACCGGCGTCATTGCGCAGAAGTGGTCGTTCGTGCCGGCGCTGCTCACCGCGGCGGCGATCGCGTTCGCCGGCGCGATGGCCTACCTGCTGCTCGTGCGCAAGCCGATTCCCGAACAGGCCGCGAACGCCGCGCCCGGACCGTTGCCGGCGTGATCGTGGCCTGCATTCGCATTCACTGAAGGAAGGAGAAACCGATGCAACACTCGCAGCAATCGAACGTGACCATCGAGGGGATCGTGCCGGTGATGCTGACGCCGTTCGACGACGCCGGCTCGATCGACTACGCCGGGCTCGAGCGGCTCATCGAATGGTATCTGGCGCACGGCTCGGATGCGTTGTTCGCGGTCGCGCAATCGAGCGAGATGCAGTTCCTGAGCCTGGCCGAACGCGCGGAACTCGCGCGCTTCGTGGTCGAACGGGTGGCCGGGCGCGTGCCGGTCGTCGCGTCGGGCCACATCAGCGACGATATCGACGCGCAGGCCGTCGAACTGTGCGCGGCGGCCGAATCGGGCGCGCAGGGCGTCGTGCTCGTGACCAACCGTCTCGATCCGCAACGCAAGGGCAGCGCCGCGTTGCTCGACCATCTTCACAGGCTGCTCGCGCGACTGCCGTCGGATCTCCCGCTCGGCCTGTACGAATGCCCGGCGCCTTACCGGCGGCTTCTGTCGGATGACGAACTGCGCGCGTGCATCGACACGGGCCGGTTCGTGATGCTCAAGGACGTGAGCTGCGATCTCGCGACGGTGAAGCGGCGCGTCGCGCTTGCCGCGGGGTCGCCGCTGAAGATTCTGAACGCGAACGCCGCGATTGCGTGGGACGCGATGAAGGCCGGGTCCGCCGGTTTCAACGGCGTGTTCACGAACTTCCATCCCGATCTCTACCGGTGGCTGCGTACGCAAGGCGAGTCGAATCCGGCGCTCGCCGACGAACTGTCGACGTTCCTGGTCGTCTCGGCGGTATCGGAGGCGCTGGGCTACCCGGCGCTCGCGAAGCTCTATCACCAGCGGATCGGCACGTTCGGGTCGATCAAATGCCGTGCGATCGACTACGACGTGCGCGAACGATTCTGGGCGCTCGACGCGGTGCTCGACAAGATCGTGGCCGGCACCGAGCATTTCCGCCGGCGGATCGCCGCGTCATAACGGAGGGCGCGCGCCGCACCGGCAGCGCGGCGCGTGATCGCATCGCGTGCCCCGTGCCCGAGGCCGGCACGCCCGTTGCCTGCTGGAGCGATCCGCGTTGCGCGATGCGTCGCCATCGCGGCGAGATCGTCGCGATTCCCATTCCGTCGATGGCGGCAACGCGTGCCGCCGCGCGGCCGTGCTGTCCGGCTGTCATTCGGCGGTTTTTCACGAAATCACCGAATCACGCACTCGAACCGCCCGCGATCCGCGAGCGCGGTGTCGATGCTCGTCCGGCCATCCTGCTGCGCGTCGTATTGACGATGTCTGACGGACTGTCGACATGTTCTCGCACGCGGCGAGAAAAGCGCACAAATCTGCGCAATCTCGCATCCGTTCGTCGTAACGGTTAGTAATACCATTCCGCGGAGTGACTTTTACCGACGAACCGCTGAAGCCGCATTCGCCCATGCAACACGTGACGACGACAAGCCAGCCGCCGATCCTGGCGGCACCGGTTGATGCGATGCTGCACGCCGTGATCGACGAAGTCGTCCACCGGAGCGTGTCGGAAGCGACGACGCGCAGCGGCTACATGCGCTGCGCCGACTATGCGATCGTCGGCGCGCAGGTGCTGACGCTGCTGACCGGCAAGCCTTATCGGCCGTTCGCGGGTGGCGAAGTGATGGATTTCGGCGGCGGCAACCTGTACGCGCTGTGCACGACGCGCGAGCGGCGCCGCACCGCGCGGCATCTGTCGCAACTCGCGCGGTATCACTGCTGGGTCGAGGCGCGCCACGACGACGTGGGCGGGCGCACGCGCAAGGAGATCGTCGACTTCACGCTGCGCCATGACGAGACCGTTGCGAACCAGTTGGGCATGCCGTTCGCCCGTGCGTACCAGGCCTATTTCTGGGGCTGGGAGGACGAGCACGCGGTACCCGCCGAGTTGCGCGAACATCCGGTATTCGCCAAGCAGGGCCCGGTATGGCGCTGGGCCGAGCGCGAATGCACGTCGCTGCTGCGCGCGTACGAGCGCGAACGCGCCGGTTATTTCGGACGCCAGGTATCGTGTGCAATCGATTTGTTCGCCGACCGCGTCGAAGGTCTCGGCTGACGCGTGCGCGCTGCAAGGACAACCGCGGGCAGGTTGCCGGCCGCGACGATGCGAATCCGGCGGGCGCCGGCGCGCCGCCGGGCATGAACGATGTCTCCGGGCCGCGCGCACCGCGCGACCCGCTCACTTCCTGGACAGCGTGCCGTTACTGTTCGCACCGCCAAACAATCGCGTCAGGTATTGCGAGTTGGTATTCATCCGGGTCATCAGCGTGTTGAGCGCGGTGAACTGCGCCTGATACTGCCTCGTCAGTTGCGCGGCATAGTCGGACAGATCCGACTGCTGCTGCGCGACACGTTTCAGATCGGCGTTCAGTGCGGTCGTGCGCACGTCGATCATTCCGTTCTTCTTCGTGAACTGCGAGATCTGGTCGGCCAGGCGCGTGCCGATTCCATTCTCCGGATTGAACAGGCGCGCGACTCCCGACGGATTGGCGGAGAGCGCGCTGTCGAGCTTCGCGCCGTCGACGTTCAGCGTGCCGTCGCGCTCGAGCTTGATGCCGATCGACAATAGGTTCACGTGTCCGTTGCCCTTCGATGAGGGGGTACCGTTGTCGGCGCCGCGCGCGACGATCGAAGCCAACGCGTTACGGATCGTGTTCAGCGTCGAATCGCCGATCAGCGCGCCTTGCGAGCTTGCGCCTGCCGTGTAGCTCGACAGCGCGCCCATCGTCTTGACGGCGGTGTTGTACAGGCTCACGAAATTCGTGATTGTGGCTGCCTGCGACTTCGTGTCGGTGCTGACCGTCAGCGTCTGCGTATCGGTCGCGCTCACCGCGGCCGCCGACAGGTTCAGCGTGATGCCGGTCAGCACGCCCGATACCGTGTTGCTCGCGCTGGCCGATGCGATTCCGTTGAGCGTGAATTTCGCATCCTGCGCGACGGCGCTCTGCCGCCAGGCGGCCGCGCCGTTCGCCGATTCGATCTTCGACGCGCCGCCGGACGGGTCGGCCGTCGACGTGACGCCGAGATTCGACAGGCCGCTGTCGCCGGACACGTTGCCGACCGCGACGCTGATCGCGTTCGCCGCGCCCGTCTTCGACGACGCGAGCACGAGGTGCGCGCCGTCCGTGCCGTTGATGACCGTCGCGCTGATTCCCGGGTTGCCCGACGCGCCGTTGATCGCCGCCGAGATGCCCGCCAGCGTATTGTTGGTGCCGCGGACTTCGACCTTGAACGACTGGCTGCCGAGCGACAGCGTCAGCGTGCCGGTGCCGAGCGCCTTGCTGCCGTTGAAGCCGGCGGACGATAGCGCCTGCGCGGTCGCGATCTGCGTGACGCCGACCGTGTAGGTGCCGGCGACCGCGCCCGCACCCGCCGTTGCGGTCAAGCCCTTGCCGCTCGCGACGGCGTTGAACGTCGACTGCAGCGCGCCGTTCTTCAGCGACGTCAGGCCGGCCTCGAGCGCGCCGAGCGCCGACGACAACGCGCCGAACGCGGAAATCCGCGTGCTGCCGGTCGCTTGCGACGCGGCAAGCATCGCGGCCCGTCCGGCCGTCTTCGCGTTCACGAGCGTCTTGACGAGCGAGCCGACGTCCATCGCCGGATTGCCGGTCGAGCCGTTGATGATCGATTGCGCCGCCTGTTGCATCAGGCTGTTCGCGTTCGCGCCACTGTTGACGGGCGTGTTCGTTGGCATGGGTGAGCTCCGGTTGAAAGGCGATCCAGTGGCGTACGGCGGTCGAGTCGGCCTGCGGCGATCGGGGCGGGCGCGCGGCGATTCGCGTGCATGGCGCTTTCTCGTATGACGCGTCGCGTGGCTCGCGGGAGTGTCGGGAAAACGTAAGAACGAATCGGTGCGCTATCGTATTCTTAAATCGGTATTAATTAGTCATTTTTTGTAATGTTTCTTGAGGGGAATGTAGGTGGATGAATGGAAGGATGTGGAATGCTGGAAACGTGTGATGCATTTCTCACAAAGGCATGATTTATATCGAATTTATTAAAGGAATTTCGGTAGAGTGGAAGTTTGAGAAAGCATGAATGTTTGGTGACATGCTTTTCGTTGATTTCGCTAAATATAAGGCGGATGAGTCGTCTCGCAGGTCTGGTTTCCATGCGTTTTGGTCGGAGAGGCGCATTCGCGCCATGTCCGTGACTTGAAAAATAATACGGGTATCGCTGGTAAAGACGGGGAGTAACCGGGCTAAAGACGGCGTTGAGGAGTTGCGTATTGGCGGGTGCCGATGGGTCACTAGTGAAATGCGCCGTTTTGATGGCGCGTTCCAATTCAATCCGGAAATATCCACTGATTCCCATAACGTAAAAGAAAACGGACACCTTTCGCGTTGCTGAGAAACAAGGAGGCCGATGGTTTGCGTGGCCAACCACCCGTCGCACAACGGGCCGGTCTTCCCTGATTGTCAACTGATTCGAGACGGCGAATCATATTTGGACGGATTGATGATTTGCGGCGGGACAGTAGACTGCACCCGTGCTTCGCCAGAACCGATTCGGAGCGCGCCGCTACTCGCGGCGTCACCGGGCGGATTCTTCGACGGCAGGCCACGTGGCTTGCCGTCCGATTGCGCGAAGAGTTGGTCCGTAGCCGGCAGAGCGTGCCGATTGGGCGCGCAGCGGCACTGGATGCATCGAACCGTCAATTCAAGGGTGATTGTTATGCGTTACGTTTCATTGGAGTCGAAGAAGGACGAGTTGCTGCTGGCGGCTCGCGTACTGATGATGATCCTGTTCGTGCTGTTCGGCTGGCAGAAGCTGAACGGGTTCTCGGGCACGGTCGCGTATATGGCGTCGACGGGGAATCCGGCGCCCGAGCTGGCGGCCGTGATCGCGGTGGCGGTCGAACTGGTGGGCGGCGTGTTGATCGCGATCGGTTTCTATACGCGTCCGCTCGCACTGGCGTTCGCCGCCTATACGCTCGCCACCGCGCTGATCGGCCATCGCTACTGGGCGCTGCAGGGCATGGAGCAGTACATGGCGATGATCAACTTCTACAAGAACGTGAGCATCATCGGCGGGTTGTTGTTGCTCGCGTTGAGCGGGCCAGGCCGGTATTCGGTTGACCGGAAGTAAGGCGGGACGGTATTTCCGTCCGGTATCTGAAGCCCGGTGCGCTCACGCGTGCCGGGTTTCGTTTTTGCGGGCGACGGAGGAGTCGGTGCGCTGCCGACGACAGAACCGGTGTCGTGCCGAAGCCCGGCGCGCAGCGCCCGTTCGCGGCCGGAATCCGCATCGCGGATCACGCATCGTACGAAGCACGAAGCCGTTGGCCGGCGCGAAAGGCGCGAAAGGCGCGAAAGGGGCGAAGAACGGGGGCGATCGTGTTCCCGATCGGATGCGAGCCGTTCATGCGATCCAATAGGCCCGATAATCCATACGTTTCCGTGATTTATCGCCACCCATGCCAAACCAATCCCCGGTACGCAAAACCATCCTCCTCATCGGCGCTTCGGGCCTGCTGGGCCGCGCGGTTGCCGCCTCGCTGGCGCGCGAATCGTCGCTGACCCTGCTCGCCACCATCCGGAACCCGCAAACCGCCGGCGCCAAATTGCTCGCATTGCCATCCGAAAGCATTGCCGAACTGGATGTCCTCGACCAGCCATCCCTCGAACGCGTTTTTGAAACCTGCCGACCGGCAGCGGTGATTCTCTGCGCCGCCGAACGCCGCCCCGACGTCTGCGAACGCGACCCGGCCGCGGCCCGCGCAATCAACGTCACCGCACCGGCCCGCATCGGCGCGCTCGCCGCGCGATACGGCGCATGGACGCTCGGCATTTCGACCGACTACGTCTTCGACGGCCGGGCCGCGCCCTACGGCGAAGATGCCGTCCCGAATCCGCTGAACATCTACGGCCGCACCAAACTGGAAGGCGAGGCCGCGCTCCTCGCCGCGTCGCCGCTGTCGTGCGTGCTGCGCCTGCCGTTGCTCTTCGGCCCGGTCGCCGACTGGAGCGAGTCGGCCGTCACGAGCCTCGTGCCGGCCGTCGTCGCGTCGGCGCGGCCGGGCGCCGACGCGGTCGGCATGGACGCATGGGCGATCCGTTACCCGACCTATACGCCCGACGTCGCGCAGGTCATCCGTGACCTGACGTTGCGCCATCTCGCGGGTGAATCGGTGACGGGCATTCGCCATTGGTCGAGCGAGGAGCCGATGACGAAGTACGACATCGCGCGGCGAATCGCCGCCGCGCTCGGCATCGCCGCGTCGCTCGCGCCGATCGACCAGCCGACCGACGCGACGCCGCGCCCGTACGACTGCCATCTGGACGCCGCGCGCGTGCGCTCGCTCGGGATCGATTACGCGACGCCGTTCGATACGGCGCTGCGGGCCGTGCTGCGCGATGCGCCGCAGTCGCCGTAGGATCGACACCCCGGGCGGCTCGCGGCGTCCCGCCGACATCGACGAGCCGATCCGCCGAGGATCGTACAGCCGTTCAACGCCCACTCAGGAGCCCGGCTATGCAACTGAAATGGCTCGAAGACTTCGTCGAACTCGCGCGCACGCGCAGCTTCACGCGCGCAGCGGAAAACCGCTTCGTCACGCATCCGGCGTTCGGCCGCCGCATTCGCTCGCTCGAGGAATGGGTCGGCACGCGTCTGATTGCACGCACGAAGCCGCTCGAGTTGACCGCGGCCGGCACCGTGTTCCTCGACGCCGCGTCGAACGCGCTCGACATTCTGCACGGTGCACGCACGCAATTGCAGGAGGCGTCGCCGGTGCTGGAAAACACCCTCCGGATCGCGACCGGCCGCACGCTGTCGGCGACCTTCTTCCCCGACTGGTACGACGAGACGGTTGCGCGCGCAGGCTTTTTCACGGCGACCGTGTCGACCGGCAGTGCGGAGGAAGCGATCCTGCAGTTGACGGCCGGCGAGGCCGATATGCTGATCGTCTATTCGAGCCCGCACACGCGGCTGCTGATCGATCGCGACCGCTTCGACTGGCTGTCCGTCGCACGCGAGGTGCTGGTGCCCGTCAGCGCACTCGATGCGCGCGGCAGCGCGCGCTACCGGCTGCCGGCCGGGCAGGCGCCGGTGCCGTGGCTCGCGTTCGCCCGCACGCTGACGCTGCGCGCGGTGCTCGCGCGCCATCTCGCCGAAATGCCGAACCGTCCGACGCTGCGGCCCGTGTACCAGGCCGATTCGTACGAAGCAATCCTCGCGATGGCGCGGCGCGGGCTCGGCCTCGCGTGGCTGCCGCAGCGGCTCGTCGCGGACGACGTGCGGCGCGGCGAACTCGCGATCGTCGGCGGCGCCGACTGGCAGATCGGCTTCGACGTCGCGCTGTACCGGCGCCGGAACGAATCGCATCCGGTCCTCGACGCGATCTGGCGCACCGCGCCGTCCCGCGACGACGGCGGGGCGCCAGCCGGTTGAACCCGCCGGCGGCTCGCGCGGCGCGCGATGCGCCGATCAGCACGATTGCGTGCCGAAACGGCACGAACGCACGCGCCGCGGTGCCTACACTCCGCGCTTGACTGGCCCGAACGGCCGCCGGCAACCGCCGCGCGCCGTCTTTCACAATCCTGACGGCCAGCATCAATGGAGGAGCACAGGCATGACCCGCAACCCGCACGCCGCGCAGCCGGCCCCGCACAATCCGTGGCGCGAGATCTGCGCCGCGAGCATCGGCAACGCGCTGGAGTTCTACGACCTGCTGATCTACGGCTATTTCGCGATCGTCATCGGTCAGCTGTTTTTCCCGACGCACGACGCGGCCACCTCGCTGTTGCTGTCGGTCGGCACGTTCGGCATCTCGTTCGTCACGCGCCCGCTCGGTTCGATCGTGCTCGGCAGCTATGCGGACCGCGCGGGCCGCAAGGCCTCGCTAACGATCTCGATCGGGCTGATGATGCTCGGCACCGCGATGATTGCGTTCGCACCGACGTATGCGCAAATCGGCATCGCGTCGCCGCTGCTGATCATCGTCGCGCGGATGCTGCAGGGCTTCTCGACGGGCGGCGAATTCGGCGCGGCGACCGCGTTCATGGTCGAGCAGGCCGACGCGAAGCGGCGCGGCTTCTTCGCGAGCTGGCAGATGTCGACGCAAGGGCTCGCGACGGTGCTCGCAGCCGGCGTGTCCGCGCTGCTGAGCCTGCTGCTGACGGCCGATCAACTGCATGCCTGGGGCTGGCGCGTCGCATTCGCGGTCGGGCTGCTGATCGGCCCGGTCGGGCTGTACATCCGCCGCAACATCGACGAACCGGCCGATTTCCGCCGGCTCGGCGAGGCCGGGCGCGCGAAGTCGCCGCTGCGCGACGTGTTCGTGCGCGATCGCGCGAACATGCTGCTCGGCGCGGGCGTGGTCGCGACGGCCACGGCGTTCAACTACGTGCACAAGCTGTACATGCCGACGTATGCGGTGAAGCAGCTGCATATCCCGGCCACGTCGTCGTATCTCGGCGCGGTCGTCACGGGGGCGATGCTGATGATCGCGGCGCCCGTCGTCGGGCACCTGTCGGATCGGTTCGGCCGCATTCGCGTGATGCTGATCGCGCTGATCCTCGTCGGCGTGACGACGTGGCCGCTGTTCGTGATCCTGAACCGCTATCCGAGCGTCGAAACGCTGCTCGCGGTGCAGGCGCTGGTCGGCTTGCTGATCGCGGTGAGCCTTGCGCCGCTGCCGGCGCTGCTCGCGGACATCTTCCCGACCAGCACGCGCGGCACGGGCCTCGCGCTGTCGTACAACTTCTCGGTGACGCTGTTCGGCGGCTTCGCACCGCTGATCGTGACCTGGCTGATCGACGCGACGCATAACAAGCTGGCGCCGAGTTTCTACGTGATGGCGACGGCCGTGCTCGGCATCACGTCGGTGATTTCGCTCGGCCGCCGGATGCGCGGCGCGGCGGCCGGTGCCGCGACGACGACGCGCGCGACCGAGGCGTGATGCGCCACGCACGTACCCGATTCCGGCGTGACCGGCCCGCGCCGGCCGCGCCTTTTCCGAACCCTGACGAATCCTTCCGACATGACCACGCTTGAAGCCATCCGCGCCGCGCTGCCGGCCTATCCGATCGAAGTGGCCTTTCCCGACATCTCGCGCTGGCACGCGGGCAATACGGGCATCGACTATCTGCACACGTTCGACAGCGGCAAGCCCGGCAAGCACGTGATGATCCTCGCGCTGACGCACGGCAACGAAGTCAGCGGCGCGATCGCCGTGGACGCGCTGCTGGCGGCCGGCCTGCGGCCGGTCGCGGGCCGGCTGTCGCTCGGCTTCGGCAACGTCGGCGCGTACGAGCACTTCAGCGCGGAGAACGCCGACGCGACGCGCTACCTCGACGAAGACATGAACCGCGTGTGGACGCCGGCCGCGCTCGACGGCACGCGCGACAGCCGCGAGCTGGCGCGTGCGCGGGCGATGCGGCCGCTGCTCGACACGGTCGACCTGCTGCTCGACATTCATTCGATGCACGAAGCATCCGCGCCGCTGATGATGACGGGGCCGCTCGAGAAGGCGATCGCGCTGGCGGCCGCGCTCGGCACGCCGGAGCACGTGATCGTCGATCGCGGCCATGCGAACGGCACGCGGCTGCGCGACTACGGCGGCTTCGGCGATCCGGCGAGCGCGAAGAACGCGCTGCTGATCGAGACGGGGCAGCACTTCGCCGCGAGCGCGCGCGACGTTGCGCTCGACAGCGCCGCGCGCTTCCTGCTGCAGGCAGGCGTCGTCGCGCGCGACGATGTCGCGGCGTTCCTGACGCAAGCCGCGCCGGTCCGGCAGAAGTTCATCGAAATCACGGAGCCGGTCGTCGCGCGTTCGATGGATTTCCGGTTCTCGCAGCCGTTCACCGGGCTCGAAGTGATCGCGAAGGCAGGCACCGAGATCGCCCGCGACGGCGACGACGCAATCGTCACGCCGTACGACAACTGCGTGATCGTGCAGCCGTCGATGCGCCATCTCGGCGTGAACGTCACGATGATGCGGCTGGGGCGGCTGCTCGAACGCTGAGTCGGGCCGCCAGGCGCCGGCCCGTACCGGCAAGCTGTCGTCAAAACCGGCCCCGGACGGCGCACCGCGGCCGACCGCAGATGTCCGTCCCGGACGAGCCGGCGGAAATCGACGCGTGTGAGAGACGCCGAACGACCAACCCGTCCGGCGATCGAATTCGAAATTTGTCTAGTCATCCTTGAGATTCGGCCGCTCGAATTGCACCAAACGTGTGCCGGAATTCCCCGTAACGATGCACGCCGGACCCCTGAAATTAGGGGATTTCCCGCGTTTACCCGGTTTTTATTGATCGCCGCTTGTCTCGCTGTTTTTCTTCTTGCATGCTTGTATAGACAAATTCCTGAGGCGGCTTGCTGCACCGAAGGGATGGCGAACTTCAACGCAAGGAGAAATCTCGTGAACGGCAAGCGCATCAAGTGGGCAATCAGGGCGATCGGCGTCATCGCGGCCGCGGCGGCAACGCTTGCGGCACCGGTGCAGGCAAAGGAATGGAAGACGGTGACGGTCGCGCTGGAAGGCGGCTACGCGCCGTGGAACCTCACGCTGCCGGGCGGCAAGCTGGGCGGTTTCGAGCCGGAACTGCTCGCCAACGTGTGCGAGCGCGTCAAGGTGCAGTGCAACATGGTCGCGCAGGACTGGGACGGGATGATTCCCGGCCTGCAGGCCGGCAAGTTCGATGTCCTGATGGATGCGATTTCCATCACGCCGGAGCGTGAAAAGATCCTGCTGTTCTCGCGTCCGTACGCGGCGACGCCGGCGACGTTCGCCGTCACCGATACGAAGATCCTGCCGAAGGCCGCGCCCGGCGCGCCGATCGTCAAGCTCACGGGTGACGCCAACGCGGACAAGCCCACCGTCGACACGCTGCGCAAGCAATTGAAGGGCAAGACGATCGGTATCCAGTCGGGCACCGTCTACACGAAATTCATCAACGACAGCTTCAAGGACATCGCGTCGATTCGCGTGTACAAGACGTCGCCCGAACGCGATCTCGATCTGGTCGCCGGGCGCATCGATGCATCGTTCGACGACGTCACGTACTACGCGGCGAACAACGCGAAGAAGGACAACGCATCGATCGTGCTCGCGGGGCCGAAGCTCGGCGGCCCGATCTGGGGGCCGGGCGAGGGGCTCGCGTTTCGCAAGCAGGATGCCGACCTGAAGACGAAGTTCGATACGGCGATCGCCGCGGCGCTCGCGGACGGCACCGTGAAGAAGCTCGCCGACAAGTGGTTCAAGACCGACGTCACGCCGTAAGCGCGCGTTCGGGCGCCGCCGCGTAAGTCGCCTGACGACGCGCGGCGGCACGCATCCAGCGGATTCACTCAACGCATGCCGGGAGGCACGCATGGCGATTCTTGAAATGCTCGGCTTCGGATCCGAAGGCTGGGGCGGTGTGCTGCTGCTCGCCGCCCTGATGACGGTCGCGCTGACGCTTGCCGCGCTCGCGGTCGGCGCGGTGATCGGCGCGGCGATCGCGGCTGCGAAGCTGTCGCGCTACCGCACCGCCCGCCTGCTCGGCGATCTGTATACGACGGTATTTCGCGGCGTGCCCGAACTGCTCGTCATCTATCTGTTCTACTTCGGCGGTTCGACGCTCGTGACGACCGTCGGCCAGTGGTTCGGCGCGGAAGGTTTCATCGGCGTGCCGCCGTTCGTGATCGGCGCGCTCGCGGTCGGGATGATCTCGGGCGCCTATCAGGCCGAGGTATATCGCGCGGCGGTGCTCGCCGTGTCGAAAGGCGAGCTCGAAGCGGCGCGCGCGATCGGCATGCCGCGCGGCATGGTGCTGCGGCGCATCCTGGTTCCGCAGGTGCTGCGCTTCGCGCTGCCCGGTATCGGCAACGTGTGGCAACTGAGTCTCAAGGATTCCGCACTGATCTCGGTCACGGGTCTTGCCGAGCTGCTCCGCACGAGCCAGATCGCAGCCAGTTCGACTCACCAGTACTTCGTGTTCTTCGTCGCGGGCGGCGCGTTGTATCTGCTGATGACGGGCTTGTCGAACCGCGTGTTCAACCGGGCGGAAGCGATCGTCGGCCGGTCGTTCCGCCGCAATTTCGCGCGCAACTGACGGAGAACGAGCATGTCCATCGATTTCGCTTTTCTCCTCGATACGCTGCGCCAGCTGCTCGCGGCCGTGCCGACCACGCTCGGTCTGTTCTTCGCATCGCTCGTGCTCGGCGGCCTGCTGTCGCTCGTGATCGTCACGATGCGCGTGTCGCCGCGCTGGCTGCCGAACCGCTTCGCGCGTGCCTACATCCTCGTGTTTCGCGGCTCGCCGCTGCTGATCCAGATGTTCCTCGTGTATTACGGGCTCGGCCAGTTCGGCGTGATCCGCGAGAGCTTCATGTGGCCGGTGCTGCGCGAGCCGTACGTATGCGCGGTGCTGTCGCTTGCGCTGTGCACCGCCGGCTACACGGCCGAAATCCTGCGCGGCGGGTTGATGGCCGTACCGGTCGGGCAGATCGAGGCCGGGTATTCCATCGGCCTGTCGGGCTTCTCGCTGCTGCGGCGCGTGATCGGCCCGATCGCGCTGCGCCAGTGCCTGCCGGCGTACTCGACCGAGGCCGTGCTGCTCGTCAAGTCGACCGCGCTGGCGAGCCTCGTCACGGTGTGGGAAGTGACGGGCGTCGCGCAGCAGATCATCCAGCAAACCTACCGGACGACCGAGGTGTTCGTCTGCGCGGCCATCATCTACCTAGGCCTGAACTTCATCGTCGTGCGTCTGCTCGGCGCGCTCGAATGGCGGCTCTCCGGGCACCTGCGTGCGCCGAAGCCGTCCGGTGCGCCCGCCGCGGCGACGCGCAATCCTCAGCGCGCCGCATCCTGAGCGTCCCCGTCCTTTTGAAGAGAATCCGATGAACACCCCTGCTCCCGTTGCGCTGTCGGTCAGAAATATCCACAAGTCGTTCGGCGATCATCATGTGTTGAAGGGCATTTCGCTCGATGCGCACGAGGGTGACGTCATCTCGATCCTCGGCGCGAGCGGATCGGGCAAGAGCACGTTCCTGCGCTGCCTGAACCTGCTCGAGACGCCCGACGACGGCTCCGTCGCGCTCGCAGGCGAAGAACTGGCGATGAAGCGTGCACGCGACGGCAAGCTGCATCCGAGCGACCGGCGCCAGGTCGACCGGATCCGCTCGCAGCTCGGCATGGTGTTTCAGAACTTCAACCTGTGGTCCCACATGACGGTGCTCGACAACCTCGTCGAGGGGCCGCTGCGCGTGCAGAAGCGCAGTCGCGCGGAAGCGGTGGAGGAGGCCGAGGCGCTGCTCGCACGCGTCGGCCTCGCCGACAAGCGCGGCTACTATCCCGCGCACCTGTCGGGCGGCCAGCAGCAACGTGTCGCCATTGCCCGCGCGCTGGCGATGCATCCCAAGGTGATGCTGTTCGACGAACCGACGTCGGCGCTCGATCCCGAGCTGGTCGGCGAGGTGCTGCGCGTGATGCGCTCGCTGGCGGAGGAAGGGCGCACGATGCTGGTCGTCACGCATGAAATGGGGTTTGCACGCCACGTGTCGAATCGCGTGATGTTCCTGCATCAGGGTGAGGTCGATACGGACGGAACGCCCGACGAAGTGTTCGGCGGGCAGACCTCCGAGCGCTTCCGGCAATTCGTGTCGAGCCATCACGACCGCACCGCGAACTGAGGCTGCCATGACCGTATTCCGTGGGGCGCGGCCGCTCGACTGGCGACAGGTCGCGGCCGTGGCGGCCGGCGAGCCGCTGGCGTTGGCCGACGATGCGCGCGTGCGCGTCGTCGCCGCTCGCGAACTCGTCGACGAGATCGTCGCGCGCGGGATTCGCGCATACGGCGTCAATACCGGCGTCGGCGCGCTATGCGACGTGATCGTGTCGCCGGCACAGCAGAGCACGCTGTCGCACAACATCCTGATGAGTCACGCGGTGGGCGTCGGCATGCCGCTCGGTGCAGCCGAAACGCGCGCGATCATCGCGGCCGCGATCAACAACTATGCGCACGGGCATTCGGGCGTCCGCGCCGACGTCGTCGAACAGCTCGTCGCGCTGCTCGAGCACGATTGCCTCCCCGAAGTGCCGGCGCACGGCTCGGTCGGGTATCTGACCCACATGGCGCACGTCGCGCTCGTCTGCATCGGGCACGGCCATGCGCGCCATCGCGGCGAACGCCTGCGCGGCGACGAGGCACTGCGGCGCATCGGCCGCGAACCGCTGGTCCTCGGCGCGAAGGAAGGGCTGAGCCTGGTCAACGGGACGCCGTGCGTCACGGGGCTGGCGGCGTTTGCGCTGGCCCGCGCCGAACGGCTGCTCGACTGGGCCGACTGGATCGCGGCGATGAGCTTCGAGAACCTCGGCGGGCAACTCGCCGCATTCGATCCGGCTTCGCTCGCGCTGCGGATTTCGCCCGGTATCGGGCAGGTCGGCGCCCGTTTGCGTGCACTGCTGGCGGACAGCGGCATGCTTGCCGCGGCGAGCGGCCGGCATACGCAGGATCCGCTCAGCCTGCGCACGATTCCGCACGTGCATGGCGCGGCGCGCGACGTGTTCGACGTCACGGCAGAGGTCGTCGACCGCGAACTCGCGTCCGTCACCGACAATCCGATCGTGGCCGGCACGCGAGAGGCGCCGGCCGTGCATTCGCAGGCGCACGCGGTCGGCGCGGGCATCGCGCTCGCGATGGACAGCCTCGCGGCGGCGATGGCTCAGGTCGCGGCGATCGCCGAGCGGCGTCTCGACCGGCTCGTGAATCCGCTCGTCAGCGGGCTGCCGGCGTTTCTTGCCGCGCCGGGAGGCAGTTGTTCGGGGTTCATGATCGCGCAGTACACGGCGGTCGCGCTGGTCGCGCAGAATCAGCGGCTTGCCGCGCCGGCGAGCCTCGACGGCGGCATCACGTCGGGGCTGCAGGAAGATCACCTGTGTCATGCGACGCCGGCCGCGCTGAAGGCGCTCGACATCATCGAGAATACGACGCGCGTGCTCGCGATCGAGCTGCTGGCCGCCGCGCAGGCGTGCGACCTGCAGCCGGACGAAACGGGGCGGGCCGCGGCGACCGACGCGCTGTGGCGGCATGTGCGCGCACGCGTGCCGGCGTATCACGACGACCGGCCGCTCGCGGACGATATCGCGATCGCGACCGGCATCGTCGCCGGTGTGCCGCCGTCGTTGCAGTGACGACGATCGAGGACGGGCCGATCTCCCAACATTCATTCGGTCGAGGGCGCATGAGCGAAACGGAACGCAAACTTTCCGCGCGGCCGGCGAAGGCGTCGGCCGACACCGTGCCGGCGCGGGCATTGCCGGCCTATCAGCAGATCAAGCGCTACGTCGTCGAGCGGATCGCGAAGGGCGACTGGAAGCCCGGCGGCGCGATCCCGACCGAGGCCGAACTGGTCAAGGAATTCGGCGTGGCCCGGATGACGGTGTCGCGCGCGCTGCGCGAACTGACGGCCGAGCGCGTGCTGACGCGCATTCAAGGGGCCGGCACGTTCGTCGAGCGCCGGCATTACGAGTCGACGGTGCTGGAGATCCGCAACATCGCGGACGAGATCGCGGAGCGCGGCCATCGGCACAGTGCGCGCGTGCTGCTGATCGAGCGCAGCGTCGACCCGGACGCGATCGATGCGCTCGGGCTGCGCACCGGGCCCGTGTTTCATTCGCGCATCGTGCATTACGAGGAGGACGAACCGATCCAGTTCGAGGATCGCTACGTCAATCCGGCCTTGTTTCCCGCGTATCTGGAGCAGGACTTCACGATCGAGACGCCGAATCATTACATGGTGCGCCTGGCGCCGATCCAGCGTGCGGAGTTCCGGATCTACGCGGAGAAGCCCAATGCGCAGGTGCGTCGGCATCTCGTGATGGAAATCGGTGAGCCGTGCTTGCTGCTGCGACGCCGCACGTGGGTCGGCGAGCAGGTCGCCACGTCGGTCAGGCTGTGGCATCCGGCGTCGCGGTTTCATCTGGCGGGCAACATGTAGGGAAGCGAGATGGGTCAGCGCTGAGCGGACCGTTTGCCGCTTCAGTCGGCGATGGCCGGTGCCTCCGCATGGATCGGGATGGCGCAATGCCGTACCTGCATCGAAAGGCGATACACTGCGCGGGTTCCCGATTCGGTCGGGAGCGTCGGGCAAACGAGCGACCGCATCGCGGCGCCGGCGCGCATCGCGCATCGTCCGGCTCGATTTGACACCTGGCGTCGCCGGCCGTTAAAGTCGCCGACGCGGGGCGGTGGGTCAAGCACACGCCCGGAACAGGCAGCCGATGTTCCAGGACTACGGGGCTACCCCGTGGATCAGATCGATACGCCGATGCGTCGCAAGCGCGCAAGTTGCGCGTTGCGCAACGACGGCTCTCGCAGCACCAGCCACGTTGACTCATCGTCCCGCCTCCCTTTTCCCATGCACTCATCCCTGCGCGACACCACCCGCACGATTGCCGAGGCGATGCTCGCCGGTCCGCCCGAACGCGACGGCGTCGTCGCCCGGCTGGCCGCCGTGCTCGGCGAAGCGTCGCCGTGGACGCACGAATGCGCGAACCTCGCGCTCGCGCGCTTCGGCACGAACTGGGCCGATACCGATACCGACGTGCTCGCGGCGGTCCTGGCCGAGGCGCCCGCGTTCGTGCGCGCATGGTATGGCGACCGTCGGCCGGCGGTGATCCGCATCGTGCGGCGGCCGCTGGTCCAGCGACCGTTGCCGGCGCCGCTCGCCGGCTGCGACGTGCCGCAATGGCCAACGCCCGGCGATCTCGCCGGCTGGCTCGGCGTGAGCGCGCCGGAACTCGACTGGCTGTCCGATCACTGGCGCGTCGATGCGCGCGGCAGCGCGACGCCGCTGCATCACTACACGTACGTCGCGGTCGACAAGCGCAGCGGCGGGTGCCGCCTCGTCGAAATCCCGAAGGGGCGGCTGCGCGAAGCGCAGCGCCGCATCCTGCACGGGCTGCTCGATCGCATTGCGCCGCACGGCGCGGTACACGGTTTTCGCAAGGGGCACGGGATCGTGTCGTTCGCGGCGCCGCATGCGGATCGCGATGTGGTCGTGCGCTTCGATCTCGCGGATTTCTTCGTGTCGGTGCGCGCCGCGCGCGTGCATGCGTTGTTCGCGACGCTCGGGTATCCGGCCGAAGTCGCGCGTGCGCTCACCGGGCTGTGCACCAATCGCGTGCCGTCGGCGCGGCTGCTCGCGCCGGACCTGCGCGACCGGTTCGACTGGATCGGCCGCCAGCGCTACCGCGAACGGCATCTGCCGCAGGGTGCGCCGACGTCGCCGGCGCTCGCGAACCTGTGCGCGTTCCGGTTCGACATGCGGCTGGCCGCGCTCGCGCGTTCGCTCGATGCGACCTACACGCGCTATGCGGACGATCTCGCGTTTTCCGGCGGCGGCGCGCTCGCGCGCGACCTCGAGCGGTTGCAAGTCCGGGTCGCCGCGATCGCACTCGAGGAAGGCTTCGCGCTGCACTTGCGCAAGACGCGCGTGATGCGGCGCGGCACGCGCCAGCAACTGGCCGGCGTGGTCGTCAATCGTCATCCGAACCTGGCGCGCGACGCGTTCGATCACCTGAAGGCCATCCTGACCAACTGCATCCGGCGTGGCCCGGCGTCGCAGAATCGCGACGCGCATCCGGATTTCCGTGCGCATCTGGCCGGACGCGTCGCGCATGCGACCGCGCTGAATGCGGCACGCGGCGCGAAGCTGCGCGCGCTGTTCGACCGGATCGCGTGGGAAGCCGACGGCGCGGACAGCTGAACCGTCGGGCCCGCATCGACGCCGGCCGGCGACTTCTGCATCGCGACGCCGCGCACTGCTATCATTCGCGCCATGCCGCACCCGTGCCTGGTGCGGCGATCACCTGCCGCCGCCGTCCGCCCGGTGCATGCGTACGCGGCGTGCCGCCCATTGCCGGCCTGGTCCTGTCTGTCAGTGACGCACGACGTCGTTTAGTGCGCATCGCGCAAATCATGCCGGCTCAGGTGGACGATTCACCTATTTGACAGCCCCGATCGGCGGAACTTCGTGGTAGGTTCGGCCATCGGAGCTTTTTGCAAAAACATGCCCAAAGAGGATGAATACATGACCCAGGCCCTGCAGGAACTCGAAGCACAACTTCGGGACCTGAACATCAAGCTGTCAGAGGCGAAGCAGAAGGAGAAGCAAGCCGCGCTCGCGGCCTTCAAGGAACAGGTCGAGTTGTTGGGAATTTCGCAGCAGGAAGTGCTGAGCGCGCTCGGCTACATCGTTCAGCGCAAGCGCAAGGCGCCTGCCAAGTACTACGATCCGTCGACCGGCCGCTCATGGTCGGGGCGCGGCCCGCGGCCGAAATGGCTCGACGGCAAGGATCTCGAAGCGCTCGCCGTCGACCGCGAGGCCAAAACCTGGTGGCCGGGGGACGATCAGGGCTGAAGCCCGCGCCGCAGGGCCATCCGGCGCCGTTTGGTTCGCGCCGGCGGCTCGGCCGGCAATCCCCCGCCAGCCTGCAGTCTTGCATCCGGTGTCCGGCCTGATCGCGACATCGCCGGCCTTGCCGCCGCACCGGATCCCCGTTTCCCTTTCTCCTTTCCACGCGTTGCTCGCCAGCCGTCCGGCCAGCGCGGGCCGACGCGCGCGCCTCGGTCGTTCGCCGGCACAGGCCTTAGAATGTCGCCGGACATTCGTGGCAGGACACCATGGCAGCAAACATGAAATCTTCGGCGCTCGGCGGCCCGTCGGCCCCGCGCGTGGAGCAGGTCGGGGCGTACGCGTGGAAAGCGCTGGCCGGATCGGCGATCGGCTATGCGATGGACGGCTTCGACCTGCTGATCCTCGGCTTCATGCTGCCGGCGATCACGGCGGCGCTGCACCTCACACCCGGGCAGGGCGGCGCGCTGGTCACGTGGACGCTGATCGGCGCGGTCGCGGGCGGCATCGTATTCGGCGCGCTGAGCGACCGCTACGGGCGCGTGCGCGTGCTGACCTGGACGATCCTGCTGTTCGCGATCTTCACCGGCCTGTGCGCATTCGCGCAAGGCTTCCAGGATCTGCTCGTCTATCGCACCATCGCGGGCATCGGCCTCGGCGGCGAGTTCGGGATCGGCATGGCGCTCGCGGCCGAAGCGTGGCCGGCCGGCAAGCGCGCGCGCGTGTCGTGCTACGTCGCGCTCGGCTGGCAGGCCGGCGTGCTGCTGGCCGCGCTGCTGACGCCGTTTCTGTTGCTTCACATCGGCTGGCGCGGCATGTTCGTGGTCGGCGTGTTGCCGGCGCTGCTCGCCTGGGCGATGCGCAACAAGCTGCACGAGCCCGAAGCGTTCGTGCAGCGCGCGGCGCAGCCGAAGTCCAACGCCTTCCGCATGCTCGTCGCCGACGGCCGCACCGCGCGCACGAGCCTCGGCATCGTGATCCTGTGTTCGGTCCAGAATTTCGGCTACTACGGAATCGTGATCTGGCTGCCGACCTTCCTGTCGAAGCAGATGGGCTTCTCGCTGACGAAATCGGGACTGTGGACGGCGGCGACCGTCGTCGGGATGATGATCGGCGTCTGGGTGTTCGGCCAACTGGCCGACCGCATCGGCCGCAAGCCGACGTTCCTGCTGTACCAGCTCGGCTCGGTCGTGACGGTCGTCGCGTATGCACGGCTGTCGGACCCGACGGCGATGCTGTGGGCCGGCGCGCTGATGGGCATGTTCGTCAACGGGATGGTCGGCGGCTACGGGACGCTGATGTCGGAAGGCTATCCGACGGCCGCACGCGCGACCGCGCAGAACGTACTGTGGAACATCGGCCGCGCGGTCGGCGGCTTTGGTCCTGTCGCGGTCGGCGCGCTCGCCGCGCGCTACTCGTTCCAGACGGCCATCGCGCTGCTCGCCGGCCTCTACGTGCTCGACATGGTCGCGACGCTGTTCCTGATCCCCGAACTCAAGGGCGTCGAGCTCGAATGAGCGCGATGCGCGCCTGCGCCGCCACGATTTCACCGGAAACCACGATGCAACGGAACAACAGGACGATCGGCGTGATGGGCTCGGGCAAGGAGCCGTGGCTCGCGTTTTCGGAGCCGCTCGGCGCGTGGCTCGCGCAGGCCGGGTTCAACCTGCTGACGGGCGGCGGGCAGGGCGTGATGCTGGCGGTCGCGCGCGCGTTCGCCGGCGTGCCCGGTCGGGCTGGCCGATCGATCGGCATCCTGCCGACGCAGGCCGATCCGGTCGCGGGCTTCGTGCCGCTCGACGGCTATCCGCATCCGTTCGTCGACATTCCGGTCCTCACGCCGCTGCCGCGCCGGGAACCGGGCGCGGCTCCGGACACGATCAACCGCAACTATGTGAACGTGCTGAGCAGCGACCTGATCGTCGCGCTGCCGGGCGGGCACGGCACGGCCGAGGAAATTGCGCTCGCGCAGCGCTGGCGCAAGCCGCTCGTCTGCTTCGGGCCGGACGGGGCGTTTCGCTCGCTTGCCGCGGACGCGGTGTGCACGTCGTCGCTCGACGACGTGATCCGGTTCGTGGCAGACGCGTTTTCGGCGGAGCAGGCGCAGGCGCTGCGATAGGTCAGGTCGCGCGATCGGCTTCGATCGCAGGCGTTGCGGCCTCCACGCGCCACTGCCGGTGCTTAGCGCCGCCGGTCGTCCAGCAGGTCGAGCACCTGCGCCCAGTCGAACGGCAGCAGTGCGGCATAGTCGAGGCCACGTTCGGCCATCCTGTCGACGAACCGATCCTGCACGCGCGCGCACGCGTCGCTCATCTCCGGTGCGATGCCGCCTTCGCGTAGCGTTTCGGCTACTTCGCGCATTTCCGCCGCGCGCCGGCGGCCGTGCTCGGCAACGCGGCCGATCAGGTAGCCGGGCAGGTCGGGCGACGTCGCGAACCGGTCGAAGGTCTGCCGCAACGATGCGAGCACGAGCGCATCGGCCCCGTACGCGCGGGCGGCGCCCAGGCATTCGACGGTCAGCGCCTCGATGCCCTTGATCATCACGCTGCGGCACATCTTGGCCGCCGACGCGACGCCGACCCGGGGCGATACGGCCCGCGCGTTGAAGCCGAGCGCTTTCAGTTCGTGCGCGACCGCTTCGGCCTGCGGGCCGCCCAGCAGCATCGGCACCGCGAGCCCGTCAGGCGGCACGGGCGCCATCACGGCCGATTCGACATAGCGGCCGCCGGCGGCTTCGATCAGCCGCTGGCCGTGCAGCTTCAGCGCGGGCGACACCGAGTTGATGTCGATGAAGGTCTGGCCCGGCCGGATGCACGCGGCCACGGCTGCGGCGACGTCGGCATCGGACGATGCGGTGACGGCGGAGACGATCCACCGCGCATCGCGGATCGCGTCGGCGACGCTCGGCGCGGCCTGCACGTTCAGGCGTGCGGCCTTGTCGCGCATCGCCGGCGCGGCGCGCGCGTCGTCGAGTTGCCGGTCGTACATCGTCACGCGCAGATTCCGCGCGGCCAGCGCACCGCCGAGCAGGCCGCCGGCCTCGCCGAATCCGATGAACGCGAGCGTCGATTCGTTCATGCGTGTCGCTCCTTCAGAACCTGGGTCGGGCAAAAGCCGTGTCGCGCTCGCAACGTCGGTATCCGGGTCGTTGATGACGCTATCGAGAATCGACGCCGCGCCGATCGGCCGGTGCTGGATATTGTCGGCTGACGGCCGGCGCCCATGCAATGTGAACCCGCCGCTCCGGTCATGCGCTTTCTTTATCGCGCGACGGTTGCGTGCGGCGAGCGCGCGACTTCGGTCGCGACGATCCGGATCGCGTCGATCAGCGCACGCGCGGCCGGCGACGGCGGGCTGCCGGTGCGCGTCATCAGGCCGATATCGCGCGTCGTCTCGCGCATCGGCGCGACGTCGAGGACGGCCAGCAGCCCCGAGTCGCACTCGTAATGCAGCTGCTGCGCGGACAGTACCGCGAGCATGTCGGTGTGCAGCAGCAGGCCGCGGATTACGGCAAGGTCAGCCGATTCGACCGTCGGCATCGGCGGCTTGAGCTTCAGGCGACGGAACAGCGCGTCGAACAGGCCGCGCGCGGGGGCATGGCTGCGCGGCAGGATCCATTGCGCCGCGGCGAGGCTCTTGATGCCGAGGTTGCGCACGCCGGCGAGCGGATGATCGCGCCGCGCGAGCACGACGAGGTTCTCCGACATCAGGCGTTCGTTCTCGAGATCGCTCGTCGGGTCGCTGGCGCGCAGCGCGCCGAGGATGAAGTCGATATCGCCCGCGCGCACGCCGGCGACGAGCGCTTCATACGCGCTTTCGTCGGTGATCACGCGCACCTTCGGAAAGCGCGTGACGACGCGCGCGACGGCTTCGGGCAGGATCAGCGTGCGGCCGAGCGGCAGCGCGCCGACAGTCACGGTGCCCTGGATGCTGCCGTGCAGCGCGGCGACGTCGTCGGCGACGTGCCGCAATTCGTTCAGCGCGCGCCGCACGTGCAGCAGGAACGTCTCGCCGTCGGTCGTCAGCAGCAGGCCGCGCGGATGGCGATGGAACAGCGCGAACCCCGCGCCGCTCTCGAGGATCCGGATCGCGCTGCTGACGGCCGGCTGCGTGACGCCGAGCGTGCGCGCCGCGCTCGGCATGTGCCGGTGCCGCGCGAGCGTCGAGAACAGCTGAAGCCGTCGCGTGTTGAGCAGATACGCGGGTAGCCCGCCCTCGGCCGATGCGCGCCGTCGCGACTGGCGTAGCACGCACCAGTTCGCCAGCTCGCCGAGTTCGGCGAACACGCGCTCACCGCGCTTGAGCACTGCGCGCCCGACCGGTGTCGCAAGCATGCCGGATGGTTTCCGGTCGAACAGCGGCTCGCCGAGCGCCGTTTCGATTTCCTGCACGGCGCGCGTGACAGCAGACTGCGCGCGAAACAAGGTCGCGGCCGCGCGGCTCACGCTGCCCGCTTCGGACACGCGCTGCACCGCGTACAGGCCGGCGAGGTTCGGAAGGTCGCTGTTGTCCATGGGTCGGTCAGGTGCAGATGGGCCGCGTTGAATGCCGGCCGGCGCGCGGCGCGCCGGCGGCAGGTCGCTCGACTTTACCGGAACGGGGGTGCCGCAGCTTGCGTCGTGCTTATTCAGCTATCTGTTTTATTTATCGGGTTCGATTCGTCAGGACCGACGATGACGCTCGCGGAGCGGCGTGCGGCCGGGCGCGAGCGCCATATCCGGCGGGCTTCCAGGCCATCCGTCAGGTGAATGGCGTTGTTCCGGAATGCTTGAAGGTCCGGCCATTTCGACGGAATTTCAGGGTTTTCCCTGGCTACTGGGTCCGGCGGCCCCTTGCGTAATTTCGATCCCGGCAGCCGCATCGACGCAGTTTCCGGCGTGTCGGGCCGCCATCTGATTCATTGTTTGTCCGATTACCCCCGGGCGTTCCGCCGAGCGCGGTGCCCATTTGACGAGCGAGGCAGCGCAATGGGACGGCAGCATACGTTGGGAGCCGGCAAACCGGTGGGCGGCACGCAGGCTGACGCATCGCCGGGTCGTGCCGCCGTTGCGGCCACGGTGCGCGCGGGCATTCGCGGCGGCCTGACGGGCGCGGTGCTGATCTGGGTCTACGAGGCACTCGTGTGGGTCGGCGCGCAGCACCTGATGCCGCTTGCCGGCATCCCGCGCAACGCGACGGGGCTCGTGTTCGGCAAGGCCGTGCAGGACGCGCTCGGCATCGGGTCGTACTTCATCGGCACCGCGATTCACTTTGCGTTCGCGATCGCATGGGGCATCGTGTTCGCTGCGATCTGGCCGTGGTTCCGCCGGCGCGGTTTCGAAGCGACGTTCGTCGCGCTGTTCTTCGCGATCGTCGCGTGGATCGTGATGCACGCGCTGATCATGATCGCGTCGAGCAACCATCCGAACTACTTCGACCCGAACGTGATCATCGGCGGGTTCATGTCGCACTTTGTGTTTGCCGTCCCGCTCGCGCTGGTCGTCAAGCGCAGCCTCGCGCAGCAGCCGAACGGCCGCGCGTAGGCAGCCGCGGAGGCAGCGGGCGCGGCACGCATTCAATCTGTCGCGGCCGGCCGGGTGGGCCGGACCGCATTCGAGCATCACGAAGGAGCACTGGCATGGCACGGATTATCGGAGGCATCGCGGCCTCCCACACGCCCACGATCGGGTTCGCGTTCGACAAGAACAAGCGCGACGATCCGGTATGGGCACCGATCTTCGAGAACTTCGCGCCGCTGGCCGCGTGGCTCGCCGACAAGCGCCCCGATGTGCTGCTGTTCATCTACAACGACCATGTGACGTCGTTCTTCTTCGACCACTACTCGGCGTTCGCGCTCGGCGTCGGGCCGCAGTGGCGCCCGGCCGACGAAGGCGGTGGCGTGCGCGACCTGCCGCCGATCGCCGGCCATCCGGCGTTTGCCGCGCATGTCGGCCAGTCGCTGATGGCCGACGAGTTCGACATGTCGTTCTTCCAGAACAAGCCGCTCGATCACGGCTGCTTCTCGCCGCTGTCGGTGCTGTGCCCGCACCGGCCCGACTGGCCGGTGCGGCTCGTGCCGCTGCAGATGGGTGTGCTGCAGTTGCCGGTGCCGTCTGCACGCCGCTTCTACCGGCTCGGGCAGGCGCTGCGGCGCGCGATCGAAAGCTATCCGGAAGATTTGCGCGTCGCGATCGTCGCGACCGGCGGGCTGTCGCACCAGGTACATGGCGAGCGCTCGGGCTTCAATAACCCCGAATGGGACGCACGCTTTCTCGATCTGCTCGAACGCGATCCCGAACGCCTTGCCGGCATGCCGCTCGCCGAATACGCGACGCTCGGCGGTTACGAGGGGGCCGAGGTGGTGATGTGGCTCACGATGCGCGGCGCGTTGCCGGCCGGCGTGGTATGCCGGCATCGCGGCTATTACCTGCCATCGATGACGGGCATCGCGACGGCCGTCTACGAGCCGGCGGACACCGACATCGACACGGCGGCGGCCGAACGGCACCGGCAGCGGATCGCGGCCGAGCTCGCCGGCGTCGAGCAGTTGCCGGGAACCTATCCGTTCACGATCGCGAAGGCCGTCGACGCATACCGGATCAACGACTATCTGCACCGGATGATCGAACCCGCGCATCGTGCGCAGTTCCTGAGCGATCCAGAGGCGAGCTTCGACGCGGCCGGCCTCAGTGCGCAGGAGCGCGACCTGATCCGCCGGCGCGACTGGCCGGGGCTGCTGCGCTACGGCGTGATCTTCTTCCTGCTCGAAAAGCTCGGCGCGGTAACGGGCGTATCGAACCTGCATATCTACGCGGCGATGCGCGGCGAATCGCTGGAGGATTTCCAGCGGACGAGAAACGCGCCCGGCGCGCTGTATTCCGTCGCGGGCAAGAGCGCGGGGCCGCTCGGCTGGGATGGCGCGGAGAAGTAGGAAAACGCTTGACGGACGACGATCGCGCGCATCGCATCGCGCGCGATCATGCAGGCCAGTTCAGCGAGATATCGACGCATATAAATAGGATGACGAATCGATATGAAGGATCGTCGTCAAGGAGACAGGAGAGACATGATGGGAAGCGGAAAGACAATCGACATCAAGTCGTTCATCGACGACCGGCCGGTGACGCGCTATCAGTGGCTGCTGGTCGTGCTGTGCTGCCTCGTCGTGATCGCCGACGGGATGGACGTTGCGATCATGGGCTTCGTTGCGCCGTCGATCATCCATGACTGGGCGATCTCGCGGCCCCAGTTCGGCCTCGTGATGAGCGCGGCGCCGATCGGCCTCGTGATCGGCGCACTGGTGGCGGGCCCGAGCGCGGACCGGTTCGGGCGCAAGCGTGTGCTGATCGCGTCGGTGTTCCTGTTCGGGGTGTTCACGATCGTGACCGCACAGGCGCACTCGCCGTTCGAGATGGCGATGCTGCGGCTGCTGACGGGCATCGGCCTCGGCGCGGCGATGCCGAACACGACGACGCTGCTGTCGGAGTACGCGCCGAAGCGGATGCGCGCGCGGATGATCACCGTGATGTTCACGGGCTTCAACCTCGGCTCGGCGCTGATCGGCTTCGTCGCCGGCTGGCTGATTCCGGAGCACGGCTGGCGCTCGGTGCTGCTGTTCGGCGGCGTGCTGCCGCTGCTGCTGATTCCGCTGCAGCTGTGGCTGCTGCCCGAATCGGCACGGCTGCTGGCCGTGCGCGGCGCGCCGTCGCAGCGCATCGCCGCGTTGCTGAACCGCGTATGCGGCGGGCAGTTCAGCGGCAACGAGACGTTCGTGTCGAACGAGCCCCCGCTGCCGACGCGCAAGCCGATCGGCGTGCTGTTCTCGCAAGGCTACGGGTTCGTCACCGTGTCGCTGTGGATCACGTATTTCATGGGCCTGCTCGTGATCTACCTGCTGACGGGCTGGCTGCCGACGCTGATCAAGGACGCGGGCCTGTCCGTCAGCACGGCCGCGAACGTGACCGCGATGTTCCAGATCGGCGGCACGATCGGCGCGCTCGGTGTCGGCTGGCTGATGGACAAGGTGCGGCCGGCGCCGGTGATCGGCGTCGCGTATCTGGGCGGCGGGCTGTGCGTGGCCGTGCTCGCCTGGGCCGGTGCGCTGTCGTCGTCGCTCGCGCTGCTGGTGTTCGCGGCCGGCTTCTGCATGAGCGGCGCGCAGACGGGGCTGAACGCGTATGCGCCGGGCCGCTACCCGACCGTCGCACGGGCGACTGGCGTGAGCTGGATGCTCGGGATGGGGCGCTTCGGCAGCATCTTCGGCTCGGCGATCGGCGGCGCGCTGCTCGGGCTGGGCTGGAAGTTCGGCGCGATCCTGTCGATGCTCGCGGTGCCGGCCACGTTGGCCGCGATCGCGATCATGACGTCGCAGCGCGCGAGCGCGCCCGAACCGCAGGAACTGGAAAACCCGGCGCACTGACGCGGCCGCGCCGACGGAGCGCGGCTGTCGACAGGCGGCCGGACACGTCATTACACGCAGGAGCATGCATGATCATCGATATTCACGGCCACTACACGACCGCGCCGAAGGCGCTGGAGGCCTGGCGCAATCGCCAGGTCGCGGCGATCGACAGCCCGTCGGAGCGGCCGAAGGTTGCCGAGCTGAACATCGGCGACGACGAGCTGCGCGAATCGATCGAGCTCAACCAGCTTCGGCTGATGCGCGAGCGCGGCCTCGACCTGACGATCTTCAGCCCGCGCGCGAGCTTCATGGCGCATCACATCGGCGATTTCGCGGTGTCGAGCACGTGGGCGGCCGTCTGCAACGAACTCTGCCATCGCGTGCAGCGGCTGTTTCCCGACCATTTCGTGCCGGCCGCGATGCTGCCGCAGAGCCCGGGCGTCGATGTCGCGACCTGCATTCCGGAGCTCGTCCGCTGCGTCGAGGAATACGGCAATGTCGCGCTCAACCTGAACCCCGATCCGTCCGGCGGCCACTGGACCAGTCCGCCGCTGTCGGACCGCTACTGGTACCCGATCTACGAGAAGATGGTCGAGTACGACATTCCCGCGATGATCCACGTAAGCACGAGCTGCAACGCGTGCTTCCACACGACGGGCGCGCACTACTTGAACGCCGATACGACGGCCTTCATGCAGTGCCTGACCTCCGACCTGTTCCGCGATTTCCCGACGCTGCGCTTCGTGATTCCGCATGGCGGCGGCGCGGTGCCGTATCACTGGGGACGTTTTCGCGGGCTGGCGCAGGAACTGAAGAAGCCGCTGCTGAAGGATCACCTGCTGAACAACGTGTTCTTCGATACGTGCGTGTATCACCAGCCCGGCATCGACTTGCTGACCGGCGTGATTCCGGTGGACAACATCCTGTTCGCGAGCGAGATGATCGGCGCGGTGCGCGGGATCGATCCCGAGACCGGCCATTACTACGACGACACGAAGCGCTATATCGAAGCGTCGTCGCTCGATGCGCAGGCGCGGCACAAGATCTACGAAGGCAATGCGCGACGCGTGTATCCGCGTCTGGATGCGCAACTGAAAGCGAAGGGGCTTTGATCATGAATGAACTCGGCGTGGTTTACCGCACGATCCACCGTGCGGACCCGGGCGTCGCGGCGCGGCTCGGTGCGCTCGGCTCGGCGACGGTGCACGAGGCGATGGGCCGCACGGGCCTGCTCAAGCCGTACATGCGGCCGATCTATCCGCGTGCGCTGGCGTCCGGCACGGCCGTCACCGTGCTGCTGCATCCGGGCGACAACTGGATGATGCACGTCGCGGCCGAGCAGATCCGGCCGGGCGACGTGGTCGTCGCGGCGATCACGGCGGACTGCACCGACGGCTATTTCGGCGATCTGCTCGCGACGAGCTTCAAGGCACGCGGCGCGCACGCGCTGATCATCGATGCCGGCGTGCGCGACGTCGCGGTGCTCGAAGCGATGCAGTTTCCGGTCTGGAGCAAGGCGATCTCCGCGAAAGGCACGATCAAGGCCACGCTCGGCTCGGTGAACGTGCCGGTCGTGTGCGCGGGCGCGCTCGTCAATCCCGGCGACGTGATCGTCGCGGACGACGATGGCGTGGTCGCGGTGCCTGCGGCGCGTGCCGCCGACGTGCTCGACAAGGCGATCGCGCGCGAGACGAACGAAGCGGCGAAGCGCGCGAAGCTCGCGTCCGGCGTGCTCGGCCTCGACATGTACGACATGCGCGAGCCGCTGCGCCAGGCCGGCCTGCGCTACGTCGACTGATGCGGGTGGCGACGATGGTGCAGACCCTCCAGGCGGCGGCTGCCGTCACCGGAATTTCGTCGATGGCGACGCGGCCGGTGCTCGCGCGACTGGCAGTTGCGTATGCGGACGAAACGGGATGCCGGGTATCGGTCACGTCAGTCGGCGGTGTCGACGCGGCGCGGCGTGTGCAGGCCGGCGAGCCGTTCGATTTCGTGGTGCTCGCGTCGGATGCGATCGAGCGGCTCGTGGCCGATGGCCGTGTCGATGCGGGCAGCCGCGTGGCGCTCGCGTGCTCGGGTATGGCGGTCGCGGTGGCGGCGGGCGCGGCGCGGCCGGACATCGCCACCGAAACCGGTCTTCGCGACGCGATCCTGCAGGCAGGGCGGATCGGCTATTCGACGGGGCCGAGCGGTACGCACCTGCATCGCCTGTTCGCGTACTGGGGCATCGCGGACATGATCGCGCCGCGTGTCGTCCAGGCGCCGCCTGGCGTGCCGGTCGGTACGCTGATCGCCTCCGGCGAGGTCGATCTCGGCTTTCAGCAGTTGAGCGAACTGATGCATGTGCCGGGCATCGAAGTCGTCGATGTGCTGCCTGAGGCGGTTCAGGCCGTCACGGTGTTCACCGCCGCGGTGTGCCAGACGGCGCACGATCGTGCTGCCGCCGCGGCGTTTCTCGCGTATCTGGCGTCGCCGCAGGCCGATCGCGTGAAGCGTGAATGCGGGATGGAGCCGGCGTAGGGCCGGAGTGCGGCGCAATCGCAGCGCCGCACCGGAATCGATAAACGGATCGGATGGGATTCGGCATTCTTCGCAATGCGGTCTGTCAGTGAGCTTAGTTATGCTGATGAATCGGCGCATGCCGTACCGATTCGGTTCGCCGGATGTATCGCAGGATTTTCGTGACGTCGCCGCATCGTCTGTCGAAAGCGACGCGGCATGCCAAACAGAACGACAGGAGACAAAAATGCAGACGAACGGCAGGGCAGGGTGGAGCGTGCGCGTATGGCATCGCGCGGCGGGCGTCCGGCGCGATGCGCTGGTCCGGATACTGGTGATCGGCATGATGGGGTTGTGTACGGCATTGGCCGGCTGGCCGAACGCGGCAAGCGCCGCCGGCGGCCTCGCGAATCTTCCGGCGGTGATGCCCGCGATGTCGTGCCCTGCCGTCGCGGCGCTCGACCTGAGCGGCGTGACCGACGGCATCGTCACGATCACGTCGGCGGTGCTGCTGCCCGCCGGCACGGTCGTCGGCAACAACACGCTGCCAGCGCCCATGTGCGACGTGAAAGGCACGATCGGTCCGGGCGCGTCGCTGTTCGAACTGCAACTGCCGACGCAGGGCTGGACGCAACGCTACCTGCAGACGGGCTGCGGCGGACTATGCGGCAACCTGTCGGTCAATGCGCCGATGGCGTCCACTTGCGTGCCGGTGACCAACGGGACGATCGCGATGGCCGCGACCGACATGGGCCATGAAGGCGGCAACGACGGCTCGTGGGCGCTCGACCCGAAGGCGAAGCTCGACTTCGCGTATCGCGCCGAGCATGCCACCGCGCAGGTGGCCAAGGCGATCATCGGCAAGTTCTATGCGCGGCCCGTGCGCCATGCGTATTTCGACGGCTGCTCGGACGGCGGCCGCGAAGCGCTGATGGAAGCGCAGCGCTTCCCCGACGATTTCGACGGCATCGCGGCCGGCGCGCCCGCGAACGACCTGATCGTGCAGAACACGTTCCATCACGCATGGCCGGCCGCGGTCAACACGGATCCGAAGACAGGCAACGCGATCCTGCTCGCCGGCAAGCTGCCGATGCTGCATGCCGCGGTGCTGAAGGCGTGCGACGGGCTCGATGGCGTGGTTGACGGCGTGATCGACAACCCGCGCGCCTGCCGGTTCGATCCCGCGACGCTGGTGTGCGCGGCCGGGCAATCGACCGCGACGTGCCTGACGCCGCAGGAAGCCGACGTCGTGCGCCGGATTCACGACGGCGCGACCGCGGCGAACGGCACGCGTCTCGAACCGCTCGTGTCGCGCGAATGGGGCTCAGAGCTGAACTGGAGCCTGTTCGTGCCGGCAACCGCCACGGCCCCGAGCGGCACGATCAGCTTCGTGCTGCCGTTCCTGCGCTATCTCGACTACTACAACGCGTCGTATCCGTCCGCGACGATCGGCGACCTGAAGTTCACGCTCGACGCGTTCGTGAAGACTGTGCCGGTGTCGAACTACCTGGCCGCAACCGATCCGGACCTCGGCCGCTTCGCCGGCCGCGGCGGCAAGCTGCTGCTGTGGCACGGCCTGGAGGATCAGCACATCTCGCCGCGTTCGAGCATCGAGTACTACGAAGCGATGAAGCACTACATGGGCGATGCGCAGGTCGATCGCTTCGCGCGCTTCTACCTGTTCCCGGGTGTCGCGCACTGCGGTGGCGGGCAGGGGCCGAACGTGTTCGACGTCCTCACGCCGCTGATGGCATGGACCGAAACGGGCGCGACGCCCGGCCGGATCGTCGCATCCATCGTCGATGCGAACGGCAACACGACGCGTACGCGCCCGGTGTTTCCGTACCCGGCCGCCGCGCGCTACACGGGCAGCGGCAGCACCGACGACGCGGCCAATTTCGTTGCCGACACGCCGAAGGCCGACCCGTATGTCGACCTGCATTGGGCCGGCGAATGGCTGTATGCGCCGGGCTACGAGGCGCAATGCCAGGCCAAGGGTTCGCAGCTCGTCTGTACGGACGGCAACGGCTGGCATGCGTATCGTCCCTGACGGACGGCAGGCCGGCATCACAACAACTCACTGACTGAACCAGACAAGGAAGGAGACGAATCGATGAAAAAGCAGGCATGGCGGGTAGCGCTGACGTCCGGCGTTGCGATGGCGGTGGTCGCACCGGCGTTCGCGCAGAGCAGCGTCACGCTGTACGGGATCGTCGACAACGGTATCGGCTACCAGAGCAACGCGACGACGGTCGGCTCGACGGGCGGCGGCAAGTCGGTCGTCAGGATGAACCAGGGCGTCTGGGCCGGCAGCCGTTTCGGGCTGAAGGGTAGCGAAGATCTCGGCGGTGGCACGAAGGCGATTTTCACGCTCGAATCGGGCTTCAATTCGGCAACGGGTGCCGCGCAGTACACCGATGCGATGTTCGGGCGGCAGGCATGGGTCGGGTTGACGAATGCAAGCTACGGCACGCTGACCGCGGGCCGGCAATATGCGTCGTACTACCAGACGATGTCGCCGTTCAGCCCGACCACGTGGATCACCGGCTACTACGGTGCGCATCCGGGCGACGTCGACGGGCTCGACACCATTTACCGCGCGAACAATACGATCGAGTACACGTCGCCGAAATGGTACGGCGTGACGCTGAGCGGTTCCTATTCGCTCGGCGGCGTGGCCGGCAGCACGAACGCGGGTTCGACGTGGGCGACCGGCATCCAGTATGCGGCCGGCCCGCTCGGTATCGGTGTTGCGTTCGAGCGCGTGAACAACTCGAATACGGCCGGCGGTGCATGGGGCGCGAATTCGACCACGTCGAACGGCGGCGCGCAGATCGGCGTATCGGCGGTCACGAACGGCTACCAGACCGCGAAGGCGCAGCAGCGGTTCGCGGTGGGACTCGGCTACCGGTTCAGCGATGCCTGGGACGCGACGGCCACGTACACCAACACCGAATACATTCCGGGGGCGTCGTCGAAGTTCTTCAATACGGCGATCTTCAACACGGCGGGCGCCGTGCTGCACTGGAAGCCGTCGGCGGTCTGGGATTTCGGCGCGGGCTATGCGTACACGCGTGCCACGGAGTCGAACGGCATTGCCGATAGCGCGCAGTATCATCAGTTCAACCTGTCGCAGTACTACTCGCTGTCGAAGCGAACCGGGCTGTACCTGCTCGAAGCGTATCAGCACGCGAAGGGCAAGACGCTCGGCACGAGCGGCGCGGGCACCATCGTCGACGCGACCGCGACGCTGGGCGACGGGTTCAATACAGTACCGTCATCGACGGGCAACCAGTTCGGATTCGGTGCGGGGATCATTCACCGGTTCTGATGCGGGGCGCCGCGCGTGCCGCCGGCCTGGACTGCCGCAGGCGCGGCGCGCCGCACCGCTCGGCGCCCGGTCTTCAACTGCACCCGCAGCCGGTTCCGCAGCCGAAACATCCAGGCGCCGAAGCCGCATGACAGGTTTCGTCGAAAATCAGCCGCCCGGTCCTGGGCGGCTGAAGCGCTGCTCGACCACCTCGGTTCCCCAATGCGTACCCGCGCACTCGCTCGTCAGCGCAAAGCCGAACGATTCGTACAGATGGCGTGCGGCGTCGAGCCCCTTGAAGGTCCACAGATAGGTCTCGCGAAACCGGTGATCGTCGACGAAACGCATCGCCAGCGTCATCAGCTGACGTCCGACGCCCGAGCCGCGCAACGCGTCGTTGACGATGAACCAGCGCAGGTGCGCGACGCCCGTCGCCGGATCGCCGTCGATCGCGAGCGACGCGAGCGTCCGGCCGTCTTCCTGGCACAGCCAGAGCGCCTTGCCGTCGGCCGGCAGCGCGCCCGCGAAGGCGGCCAGCTCGGTCGCCACGCGCTGTTCGAAGAAGGCGCCGAAACCCCAGTGTTCCGCGTAGAAGCGCGCATGCAGGCTCGCGATGTCGCCGATGCAGCCCGGCTGGTAGCCCTCGCGAATCGACGGCGCGTCGGCGGGCGCGACGGGCACCCTGGCCGCGTTGTCCTGCGCGAGCGCATCGGCGTACAGCGCGAGCGAACGCAACAGCGCCTGCTGATCGGCCGGAATCATGCGGCGCAGCGCATTCGACACCTGGTCGGTCGCGAACGTGTCGATTCGTTTCCGGAGCTTTTTGCCTTCGGCGGTCAGGTACAGCTCGATCGCACGCGCATCCTCGCTCGACACGCGCCGCTCCACGACACCGGCCGCTTCGAGCCGCGCGAGTTGCCGGCTCGTGTTCGATTTGTCGAGCCGCAGGATGGCGCCGAGATCCTTCGCGTTGATGCCGGGCGCCATCCCGATCTCGAGGATCGCGTGCACGGCCGACGGCGCCCAGTCGCTGTCGGCCAGCGTCGCCCGCATGAAGCCGAGCTCGCGCACCAGTTTGCGCGAGAAGTCGCGCAGCTCGAGGATGGTCGCGTCGCGCGGCTTGGCCGGCGCATCGATGAGGTCCATGGATGGCTCCCGAAAGGTTGCGTGTCGCAATCAATAATAGTTGCGGGTCGCAACTTTGGCAACGCGGATTTTCAGGCGGGATCGGTCGTTTCGGGGCGGTGCTTCGGGGAGGCGACGGCCAAGCGGGCGAGGCGCGGGGACGAACCGGGACGGGGCGACCGGTATCGAATCGGATGGCGGGGCGCGGAGAAGTGGCCGCATACTGGGCGGAACGGGCCGACCCGCGAGCAGGGTCGTCGACCGATCATCGATCGACGACCACGCACCACGCACCACGGAGATCACCATGAACAAGCTGTTGCCGATGACGATCGCGTTGCTTGCGGGGGGCGGCATCGGGGCGGCGCCGCTGCACGCGGCCGGCACCATGGATGCGCCGCCGTGCAGCGCCGCGCACGCGGCGGATCGGGGCGGCGGGAACGCCGCGATGCCGGGCGCGGCGGTCCGCAGCTTCTCGACCGCCGGCTGTTCGGGCGCGGTGTTGCAGGGCGACCGGGCCACCGCGACCGTCAACGGCGACAGGGTCGAGTTGCGCGACGGCGTCGCCTATGTGAATGGCCGATCCTACGGCGCGGTCGCGCCTGCGCAGACGGTCGAATACGAGGTCGCGCGTGACCGGCGCACGTTGAAGGTCGACGGAAAAATCCGCACGCCGCTGCGCTGACGCTCGCCGGTTCGGTACGCCGCCATGGGGATTCCCGATCGGCGCGCGAGCGCCATCGACTTGCCGATGCTATTCGGCCGGCGTCGGCCGACCGTCGCCGAGCCGAACGTCGTGCCCGACCCACGCCGCATCGATGCGCGGTAGCGCGGCCGACGGCTTGCGCAGCTCGCGCAGCTCGCGCAGCAGCGTCGCACCGTGCGACGTCCGACCGCCCGTTTCGATTCCATTCGATTTGCGATCCGAACAAACACGCCCCCTCTTTTTCGGCAACGCGCGGCATCGATTCGCTTCCCGAAGCCGATGCGATGAAGCGCCGGCAGCACCGGCCCGGGTGCGACTCAGGACGTGGCGACCGCGGCCGCCACCTCGACCGGACTGCCCGGCGGCTGACCGGTTTGCCGGCGCGACCGGCCGGAGCTCAGGTATGCGGCGATCGAATCCTGCGTGATCTCGCCGAGCCACGCACCGTCCGGGTCGAGCACCGGCATCCACGACACGCTGTACTGGTACATCTTCGACAGCACGATGCGCAGGTTGTCGTCCGCCGCGACGCCGGCCGGGTACGGCGTCACGCGTTCGCCGCACACGCCGCCGTCGGTGCGTGCCGCGCGGCGCGTCACGTAGCCGAGCGCCCGGCCCGCGTCGTCGAGCACGGTCAGGTAGCGGCAGTCGGTTTCGTCCATCACCGCCAGCGCATGCGCGAGCGGCGTATCGACGCGCGCCGTTTCGGGCTGCGTGGCGGCGTCGCCGGCCTTCACGAGCAGCAGGCGCTTGAGCGTGCTGTCCTGGCCGACGAACTGCGCGACGAACTCGTCGCGCGGGCGCGCGAGCAGCGTGTCGGGGTGATCGTACTGAACGAGCTGGCCGCGCCGGAACACGGCGATGCGATCGCCCAGCTTGATCGCTTCGTCGATGTCGTGGCTCACCATGATCACGGTCTTGTTGAGTTGCCGCTGCATCTGGAAGAACTCGTTCTGGATCGATTCGCGATTGATCGGATCGACCGCGCCGAACGGCTCGTCCATCAGCAGCACGGGCGGATCGGCGGCCAGCGCGCGAATCACGCCGATGCGCTGCTGCTGGCCGCCCGACAGCTCGCGCGGATAGCGTTTCAGGTACAGCTTCGGATCGAGCGCGACCATCGACATCAGATCGCGTGCGCGTTCGGCACAGCGCTTCTTGTCCCAGCCGAGCAGGCGCGGCACGACGGTGATGTTTTCCTCGATCGTCATGTTCGGGAACAGCCCGATCTGCTGGATCACGTAGCCGATGTGGCGCCGCAGGTCGACTTCGTTCAACTGCGCCGTATCCTCGCCGTTGATGAGCACGCGGCCCGATGTCGCGGCGATGAGCCGGTTGATCATCTTGAGCGTGGTGGTCTTGCCGCAGCCCGACGGGCCGAGGAACACGCAGATTTCCCCTTCGGGCACCGACAGGCTCACGGAGTCGACCGCGCGCACGGCCTGGCCGTCCTTGCGCGTGAAGGTCTTGGTCAGTTTGTCGAGTTCGATCATGTCTTCTGCACTCCCTTCGGTGTCAATGCACGTTGCAGCATCTGCAGCAGCCGGTCGGCGACGATCGCGAGCAGGCTCACGAGCACCGCGCCCACCAGCAGTTTCATCATGCTGCTCTGCCCGATCGCACGCAGGATCAGCGTGCCGAGGCCGCCCGCGCCGATCACGGCGGCGATCGTCATCACGCCGATGTTCATCACGACCGCGGTGCGTACGCCCGCGAGAATCACGGGCACCGCCAGCGGCAATTCGACGAGGCGCAGGCGCTGCCACGACGTCATGCCGATGCCGGTGCCGGCTTCCCTGATCCCCGCATCCACGTTGTGCAATGCGAGGTAGGTATTGCGCATGATCGGCAGCAGCGAGTAGAGGAACACGGCCGTGATCGCGGGCGCGGCGCCGATGCCCTGGCCGAAGCGCGAGAAGAACGGGATCATCAGGCCGAACAACGCGATGGACGGCAGCGTGAGCACGAGCGTGGCGAGGCCGAGCAGCGGCCCCGCCAGCCAGTCGTGGCGATTGATCAGGACACCGAGCGGTACGCCGGCGACGATCGCGCAGCCCACGGCGATCGCGACGAGCCACACGTGCTGCAGCGTGAGCTGCAGCAGCTCGGGCCAGCTCGAAGCGAGATAGTCGAATACGTTCATCGGTTCTCCTTCAAGGTAGCGAATGGGTGCGCAGGAATGCATCGGCGACGTCGCGCGGCGATTTGCCGTCGAGATCGACCGCCTTGGCCATCGCCTGCATCGCGTCGTTGTCGAGCGCGGCCGACAGCGCGTTGAGCTGCGTCGCGAGCTTCGGGTTGCGCTCGAGCGTGCCCTTGCGGACCACGGGCGTCGCGTTGTACGGCGGGAAGAAGTGCCTGTCGTCCTCGAGCGGAACGATGCCGAAGCCCTTCACGCGTCCGTCGGTCGTGTAGACGAGGCCGATCTTCAACTGGTCGTTGTGCAGGGCCGTATAGACGAGCCCCGGATCCATCTGTTTCAGTTGGGCGCGGCTGAACTGCATGCCGTACGCGGCGAGCAGCGGCTTCAGGCCGTCGGGCCGGTTCGCGAATTCCGCGTCCATGCCGAATACGTAATGCTTCGCGGCCGGATCGTTCTTCAGGTGCTCGGCGAGCTGCGACACCGTCCGGATGCCGGTGGCCTGCGCGAGCTGGCTCGGCAGGCCGATCGCGTAGGTGTCGTTGAGCGGCGACGCGTCGAGCCACACGAGCCCGCGCGGCACGTCGAGCGCCTTGACGCGCCGGTACATTTCCTCGGGCGACAGCTTGTCCTGGATCTTGTTGTAGACGAGGGCCGCAGTGCCCGTGTAATCCCACATCAGGTCGAACTGGCCGTTCTCCAGTGCGCTGCGTGCGAGCGTACTGCCGAGGCCGGCGCGGACTTCGACGTCATAGCCGCGCGAGCGCAGGTATTGCGACGTGAGTTCCGCCAGCACGTATTGCTCGGTGAAGTTCTTCGCGCCCAGCACGAGCTTCGCGGCGAAGGCCGGCGTGCCGGCTGCGACGCACAGCGCGCCGGCGACGCCCAGGCGTGCGAGCGATCGAAGAATGCGTCGAAGCATCATGCGGCACCTCCGTGGCGTGCGAGCCAGTGACGGCTGCCGGCCGCGACGACGCCGTCCAGCGCCAGTGCGAGGATCGCGGTGAGCGACGCGCCGAGCAGCAGCACCGGCTGGTTGTCGAGGTAGATGCCGGGGAAGATCAGCGAGCCGAGACTGTCCGCGCCGATCAGGTACGCGAGCGGCGCCGTCCCGACGTTGATCGCGAGCGCGGTGCGCACGCCGCCGACGATGATCGGCAGCGCATTGGGCAGTTCCACGCGAACCAGCGACTGCCAGCCGGTCATGCCGATGCCCTTGGCGGCTTCGCGCAGCGCGGCCGGCACGTTCTTCATGCCTTCGTACGCATTGCGAGTGATGGGCAGGAGCGACGCGAGGAACAGCGCGACGATCGCGGGCACGTTGCCGATGCCGAAGATGCCGAGTGCGATGGCCAGCACGGCGAGCGAGGGGATCGTGTTGCCGATGTTGAAGATCTGCATGAAGCGCTCGGCTTGATGCTGGAATCGCGGCCGGCTCAGCAGCACGCCGGCCGGCACGCCCACGGCGATGGCCAGTGTCATCGAATAGACGACCAGCAGCATGTGCTGGCCTGCGTAGTAGGCGAGATCGTCCGAGCGCTGATGGAACGTTTCGGCGCCGATGCCGCGCGCCAATGCCCATCCCACTGCGATGATTGCCATCAGGCTGCCCACCAGCTGGACAGTGCGTCGAGTCATGAAGATACGCCTCCTCGATTCGGTGCGACGCGCGCAGGCGCACGCCGCGATGACGCCGAATGGCGTCGCGATGGAAGTTCGTGATCCCGGCATGGCCGCGATTGAACTGACGGAAACAGTGCTGCCGGCTGCACCGAGGTGCGGCTGGCGGTCGGGTGAACGCGACGACGCGTTCGTCTGATTGTCAGGTTCAGCCCGGCGGCGCCGTAACGGCGAGGCGCGTTCGAGCAGGGCACCGTCCCGTGAGGACGGCATGGATGCGGGCGGCTTGACGCCGACCGCTGGGGCCGGTGGCCCCTTTGACGTGGCGAAACGGATGCATGCGCAACGAAGTGCGAAATGACATCACGTTGCGCACGAGATCATGCGTTTTGTGATGAAGTTGACGCGAGTATAGAGCAATCGATTAATCGCGTCTACCGTGGGGGACGATCGCGGCGATGCGTCCCCGGCCGCGCGACAGCGAAGAGCGAGGTGCGTGAAAATTGATTCGAAGACCGAATCAGTGGGTCAAGACGCGGTCGCGACATGCTCGTTCCGCTCATGTCGGTGGGCAGCCGCACGATCGTCCTCGCGGTCCGCTCGCGTACGTCGTGTGCCGGATGATATTGGTCGACGTCGATTTCCGCGACGCGCGTGATCGCCGAATACCGTGCGTCGGATTCACGCGTCGACGTCCGACTCGGCGCGCGGCGTCTTGCCGGTCCAGCGCCGGTACGCATGACGGAAGCTGCGCGGCTCGCTGTAGCCGAGCCGCTCGGCGATCGCGGCGACGGTCAACGCGTGATCGTCGAGCAAGCGCACGGCTTCGTCGCGACGCACGTCGTCGAGCAACGACTGGAACGTGATGCCGTCCTTGTCGAGCCGCCTGCGCAGCGTGCGTTCGGTCAGGTGGAGCGCGTCGGCGAGCGCCGTCATCGACTTGAAGCGCGCGAGGTCGCGCGCCATCAGTTCCTTCGCGCGATCGGCGAAGCGCGTGCCGACCGATGCGGCCCACTGCCGTTCGAGCACCTCGCACTGGCCGTGCAATGCATTGAAGCTGACTTCGTTTGCGAGACGCGGCGCTTCCATGCCGTTCACCGACGTGAACACGAGCCGGTTGTCGTCCGCATCGAAGACGACCGGGCAGCCGAAGTGGCGCGCGTAGTCGGCCGCGTTGAGCGGCGTGGGGCGCGCGAGCCGAACCTGCTCGGGCCATACCGGTTTGCCGACGAGATCGGACACGATCAGGCGCAGGCTCGCCAGGCACATGTCGGCCTGGAACACGGCGAGATCGGGCTCGCCGTTGTAGCGGCCAATCGTCACGCTCATGCCGCCTGCGTGCGCGTCGACCCGCACGTCGAAATACAGCCCCATGAACAGCGGAAACTGGCCCATGCAGCGGAACGCCTGTATCACGGAGCCGCTGATCAGCATCGCGTAGCCGGCCAGGCCGAGCGTCGACACATGCAGCCGCGCGCCGATCGACAGCCCGATCGACGGCACGCCGCTGCAGCGCAGCAGGTTGCGGAAGCAGCGTTGCTCCTGGCCGCGATTCACGTGCAGGTTCGGCGACGCGACTTCGTCCGCGCCGAGCCCCGTGCCTTCGAGCAGCGCGGCGCCGTCGATGTGCCGCACGCGGCACTCGTCCAGCGCGACCGCGATCGCATGGACCGTGGCGGGAATATCCTGCTGACGCCCGGCCGGGCGCGCGAGGCCGAGCGCCGAACGCAGGCTGCGCTCGGCCCGGCTCTGGTTTCGTTGGGAACGGCTGCTCATGGTGCCGACGGGGTGACGGAGTCGCACCGAACATAGCCGGATTGTCCGCAAAACGCCAGTGCGGCACAGCAGCATGCAAGGTGAAATGGCACGATGCGCGACCACCTGTCCGTAAATATCCCTCGATTACGTCCGCTTTTCTCATTCGTCGTCGATTTTTTGACGCACCACACTTTCCTCGAGTCGTGCCCCGCCGGCAGCGCCGGACGCACGCGTGTTGAAGTCATGGACGCCACCCACGTGAGGACAGCATGGACAACGACAGGCCAGGTCGAACCGTATCAGTCGCCGCGACGCACGAGTTCGGGGCGCACGTGGAGCGCGGCCACACGGACGCCGGCAAGCCGCACCTGCTCGGACTCTCGACGCTGGTGATCTTCGGGCTCGCGTACATGCTGCCGATGACGGTGTTCACGACCTACGGCCTCGTCACGAGCGAGACGAACGGACATCTGACGGCCGCGTATGCGGTCACGTTGATCGCGATGCTGTTTACCGCACGCAGCTACGGGCACATGGCACGGCTGATGCCGAGCGCCGGGTCGGCCTATACGTTCGCGAGCCGCAACTTCGGCACGTCGGCCGGCTTCATGGTCGGCTGGGCATTGCTGATGGACTACCTGTTCATTCCGATGATCAGCTACCTCGCGATCGGCATCTACATGAAGCAGATCTTTCCGACGGTGCCGGCCGGCGTGTGGATCGTCGGCAGCATCGCGCTGATCACCGGGCTGAACCTCGTCGGCATCCGGCTCGTCAATCGCGTGAACCTGATCCTGATCGCGAGCCAGCTCGTGTTTATCGCGGTCTTCGTCATCGCGTCGACGTACGTCGCGGCCGGCGAAGGACTGTCGATGGCCGTCGCGTTGCCGTCGTCCGGCGACGCGGGCGCGATCTTCGCCGGCTCCGCGATTCTGTGCCTGTCGTTTCTCGGCTTCGATGCGGTCACCACGCTGTCGGAGGAAACGCGCGAGCCGCGGCGCACGGTGCCGCGCGCGATTCTGCTCTGCACGCTCGCGAGCGGCCTGCTGTTCATGCTGATCGCGTATGTCGGTCAACGGGTGTTTCCCGACTGGCACGCGTTCAAGGATCTCGATTCGGCCAGCCTCGAACTGATGCGGCGGGTCGGCGGCCGCACGCTGTCGGCGTTCTTCGTCGCGGTGTACGTGGCCGGCTGCTTCGCGAGCGCGATGGCCGGCCAGGCGAGCGTGACGCGCGTGCTGTTCGCGATGGGTCGCGACCGCGTGCTGCCCGAATGCGTGTTCGGTCATCTGCATGCGCGGCTGCGCACGCCGGTGCGAGCGACGCTCGCGGTCGGCGTCGTATCGCTGTCCGCGCTGTTCATCACGCTCGATCTCGCGTCGACGATGATCAGCTTCGGCGCGCTCGTCGCGTTCGCGATCGTGAATCTGTGCGTGATGCGCAGCTATCTGGGCCGGCCCGAGCATCGCCATGCCGCGGGCTGGATCGCATACGGCCTGATGCCGGCGATCGGCTTCGCGATGAACGTGTGGCTCTGGTCTGGGCTGTCGCGCCAGACGTTCTACGTCGGCATCGGCTGGCTCGTGCTCGGGCTCTGCCAGCTCGTCTGGCTCACGCGCGGCTTCACGCGCCCGGCGCCGACGTTGTCGATGAACTGAATGACCGGCTGCGCGATGCCGGTTTTGAAACCCTGAAGGAGGAGTGATCCATGAACGCCGTTGACGTCAATCTCGATGCGGACCTGCAGGCGCTCGGCAAGCGCCATCTGCTGATGCACTTCACGCATGCCGATGCATACCGCGAGAACGCGCTGACTGTGTTCGACCGCGGCGAAGGCTGCTGGCTCGTCGACCGCAGCGGCAAGCGCTATTTCGACGGGCTGGCCGGGCTGTACTGCGTGCAGGTCGGCTACAGCCACGGCGCGGAGATCGGCGATGCGATCCGCGAGCAGATGGTGCGGCTGCCGTTCGCGACCAACTGGGGATACGGCCACGAACCGGCGATCCGGCTCGCGCACCGGCTCGCGGCGCTCGCGCCGGAAGGACTGAACCGCGTGTTCTTCACGTCGAGCGGTTCCGAGTCGAACGAATCGGCGATCAAGCTGGTGCGCCAGTATCACCAGTCGCGCGGCGAGCCGCAGCGGCGCAAGTTCATCGCGCGGCGCGTCGCGTATCACGGCACGTCGTTCGGCGCGCTCGCGCTGAACGGGATGACGAACTTCCGCAAGCATTTCGAGCCGCTGATGTCGGGTGTGCGGCACGTCGGCAATACGAAGCGCTACGGCCGCCCGGCAGGCGAAACGGAAGCGCAGTTCACGCGCCATCTGCTCGACGAGATCGAATCGCTGATCGTGCAGGAGGGGCCCGACACGGTCGCCGCGATCGTCGTCGAGCCGTTGCAGAACGCGGGCGGCAGCCTGACGCCGCCGGCCGGCTACGCGGCTGGCCTGCGCGGCCTCTGCGACCGGCACGGCGTGCTGCTCGTGGCCGACGAGGTGATCTGCGGCTTCGGCCGGCTCGGCGAGTATTTCGGCTCCGCACGCTATGGGCTGAAGCCGGACATCATCACGTTCGCGAAAGGCATCGCGTCGGGTTACGTGCCGCTCGGCGGCGTGATCGCAAGCGACGCGGTCGTCGACACCGTGCTCGACGGGCCGCAGCAGATGTTCCTGCACGGCGCGACCTACGGCGGCCATCCGGTCGCGTGCACGGCCGCGCTCGCGAATCTCGCGATCATGGAGCGCGAAGGCGTGCTCGCGAACGTTCGCGACAACGAAGCGGTGTTTCGCCGGACGCTCGACGGGCTGCTCGAGCTGCCGTGCGTCGGCGACGTGCGCGGCGACGGCTATCACTACTCGCTCGAACTTGTGACGGACAAGGCCGCGGGCCGCTGGGCGGCCGGTATCAGTGCGCAGGCATTCGTGTCGACGATGCTCGCGCCGGCGATCTTCGACGCGGGGCTGTTGTGCCGCGCGGGCGTCGATCACGAAGGCACGCCGATCGTGCAATTCTCGCCGCCGCTCGTGATGTCGCGCGACGAGATCGTGTGGTTCGTCGCGCAGATTCGCGACATCCTCGTCGAAACCTACGCACGGGCGACGCGCTGAGCGCGGCATCCTTCATTTCAGGAGCATTCGATGCGAACGTCACAACAGTCCTACGTCGATGGCCAGTGGCTCGATCCGGCCGATGCGAGATCGATCGACGTGATCGATCCGGCCACCGCGCGGCCGTATGCACGGCTCGCGATCGGCGGCGCGGCCGATGTCGACCACGCGGTCGGCGCGGCGAAGCGGGCCTTCGATACCTATTCGCGCTGGCCGGTGGATGAGCGCGTCGCGTTGCTGAAGCGGGTCCTCGAGATCTATCAGCGCCGCTACGAGGAGGTCGCGCAGACGATCAGCCAGGAGATGGGGGCGCCGATCGCGTTCGCGCGGGCGATGCAGGCCGCGGTCGGCACCGCGCACCTCGAACAGACGATCCGCGCGCTGCAGTCGTTCCGCTTCAGCACGCAGACCGATTCGCTGCTGGTGTCGCACGAGCCGATCGGCGTGTGCGCGCTGATCACGCCGTGGAACTGGCCGATCAACCAGATCGTGTGCAAGGTCGCGCCGGCGCTCGCGGCTGGCTGCACGATGGTGCTCAAGCCGAGCGAGATCGCACCGTTCAGCGCGATCCTGTTCGCGGAGATCCTGCACGAAGCCGGCGTGCCGCGCGGCGTGTTCAATCTCGTGCACGGCTATGGACATGAAGTGGGCGACGCGCTATCGCGGCATCCGGAGGTCGACATGGTGTCGTTCACGGGCTCGACGCGGGCCGGCGTCGAAGTCGCGAAGGCGGCCGCCGATACCGTGAAGCGCGTGCACCAGGAGCTCGGCAGCAAGAGCCCGAACCTGATCCTGCCCGACGCGGACATCGAGGATGCCGTCACGCGCGGCACGCGCAGTTGCTTCAGCAACAGCGGCCAGTCGTGCAATGCGCCGACGCGCATGCTCGTGCACGTCGATCATCTGGCGCGGGCCGAGCAGGCGGCGCGCCGGGAAGCGGAACGTACCGTCGTCGGCGATCCGCGTTCGACGGAAACCGGCATCGGGCCGGTGGTCAGCCGCACGCAGTTCGATCGTATCCAGCACTTCATCCGGCTCGGGATCGAAGAAGGCGCGACGCTCGTCGCCGGCGGCCCCGGCCGGCCGGCGGGGCACGCGGACGGGTTCTACGTGCGGCCGACGGTGTTTTCGAACGTGACACCGGGCATGACGATCGCAACGGAAGAAATCTTCGGGCCGGTGTTGTCGATCATGACCTACCGGACCGAGGACGAGGCCGTCGCGCTTGCGAACGATTCGGTCTACGGGCTCGCGGCCTACGTGCAGTCGAAGGATCTCGAGCGCGCGCGCCGGATCGCGGCACGGTTGCGCGTCGGCAACGTCCACATCAACTACCCGGCGTGGAACCCGGCCGCGCCGTTCGGCGGCTACAAGCGCTCGGGCAACGGGCGCGAGTATGCGGAGTTCGGCCTCGTCGAGTATCTGGAAACGAAGGGTACGACCGGGTACACGGAAGGCGGCGCGCGATGACGACCTGATCGCCCGGACGAAGCGCGCGGCGAATGTGCCCCCGCCGCGTGTGCCGCCGCTCAGCGTTCTTCCGGATCCGTTGCGGACGCATCGGATCCCGCCACGGGCGCGGCGGCCGCGCGCCTGCGGATCTCGGAATCGAGGATCAACCGCCCACGCAGCTTGCCTTTCATCCGCTTCACATGCTTGGGAGCCTCGGTCATGTGCTCGACCATCAGCGCACGCACGCGCTCGGCGTCGCGCTCGCGCGCGGCCTGCAGGATCGCCTTGTGGATCGACACGTTCGCTTCGCCGAAGCGCTTGTGCTCGACGAGCGGCGTATCGTTCCGGAACTCGATCAACTGCCGGATCATCTCGTTGATCAGTTCGCAACTGAAGCGCAGGAACGGATTGGGATTCGCGGCCGCGAGGATGTCGTGGAACGTCGTGTCCTCCTGCCGCTGGCGCAGCATGTGGCCGCGATCGTGCACGCCCGACGCGCCGTCGCAGCACGCGATGTTCGATTCCAGCGCCGCGAAGTCGCGCTCCGTCAGGTGCGGCACGGCGCCGGCGGCCAGCTCGGGTTCGAGCAGCTTGCGCACCGTATAGATGTCGTCGATCGTCACGTCCTTGAAGAACAGGTAGTTCTGCAGGAGCTGAAGCGTGCGGTCGAGCGGCACCTCGACGATCATCCCGCCGCCCGACGGCCCGGTCGTGACCTTGATGAGGCCCTGCACCTCGAGCGACTTCAGCGCCTCCCGGATCGTGCTCTTGCTCACCGCATAGAGCTGCTGCAGCTCGGCTTCGCGCGGCAGGCGGTCACCCGGCTTCAGGTCCTTCTCGGTGATCAGCCGCTTGATCTCCTCGGCGACGAGATCGGCCCGCTTCGGCTGCTTGATTTCGACCGCGAGGCCCGCCCTGGGTCGGTCCATGACCATCTTCACGACTCCTTTTTCTGACCGCGCGCCGCGTCATCTTCGACGATCGGTCCTGGCGCGGGTACGGAATTTTGCCTGATTGACACCAATTTTGATCAACTCTAGCATCAGGTTCATCCTATTTATCATGATAAATAGGATGAACCGGCGGCGCGCATGCGGGAGTGGCGTGGGCACGGTTTGGCAGTCGGTCGTATCGCGTGTGTCCCCCATCATGAGGAGCATCAACTTGAATCGCCGAGAACTGTTGAAACTGGCCGCGCTGTCGGCCGTGCCGGGCGCGCTCGGCAGCATGTCGTCCCGCGTCGCGTTCGCGCAGGGCTCGCCCATCCAGCTTGCCTGCCCGGTGCCGATGTCCGGCCCGTTCGCCGCCAACGGCAAGTACGCCGATCTCGGCATGCAACTGGTCGTCAAGCAATACGGCAAGGTGCTCGGCGCGCCGCTCGCCTATACGGCGCTCGACACCGAGGGCAAGCCCGCGACGGCCGTGCGGCGCGTGCAGGAAATCGCGCAGCAGAAGGGCGTGCGTTTCTTCGCGGGCGGCATCCTGTCGTCCGAATCGCTGGCGATGGGCAAGGAAGTCCAGAAGGCGGGCGGCGTGTTCATCACGACGGCCGGGGCGGACGAGATCACCGGCAAGGATTGCAACGCGGCGACCTTCCGCTGGTCGGTGCCGACGTTCGGCGCGATCGAGCAGACGGTGCGCCCGTTGATCCAGATGCTGCCGAAGGCGAAGCGCTGGTACACGATCACGCCGCAATACGTGTTCGGCGACGGCCTGCTGTCGGCCGCGAAGGCGCTCTTCAAGGAGAAGGGCATCGAGCACGTCGGCAACAGCTATCACTCGCTCGCCGAAAAGGAATTCAGCGGCTACCTGACCAATGCGGCGGCCGCGCAGCCGGACGTGCTGCTGATCCTCAACTTCGGCTCGCAATCGTCGGACACGCTGCGCCAGGCCGTCAGCTTCGGGATGAAGCGCAACTGCACGATCCTGCTCGCGTGGGCATCGGGCCTCGAGCAGTTCGAGGCGCTCGGTCCGGATATCTGCGACGGCGTGTATTTCGGCGCGCAGTACTGGCACGGCATCGATTCGCCGCTGAACCGCGATCTCGTGAAGCGCGCGAACGCCGCGTTCAAGGCGAACCCGAACTACAGCCTCGCGGGTTCGTACATGTGCTCGAAGATCCTGATCGACGCGATGGTGAAGGCCGGCAGTGCCGATCCGAAGAAGGTCGTCGCCGCGATGGAAGGGATGAAGTACGACGGCCTCACGGGTCCGGAGGAAATCCGCAAGGGCGACCACCAGGTGCTGAAGAACTACTACCTGCTGAAAGGCAAGCCGAAGAGCCGGATGAAGAACGCGGACGACTACGCGGACATCGTCAGCTCCGGCCAGTCGTTCCTGGCGGTCGACAAGACGGGCTGCAAGCTCGCGTGACGCCGTGCATGCGTTCGCGGCGCATCGCGCGCCGCGGGCGTCCGTTATCTTCCTTTCCGACACGGAAGCCATGAACGTCTATCTGCTGCAGATCGTCAACGGCATCGGCGTGGGCATGCTGTATTTCCTGCTCGCCGTCGGCCTGTCGATCGTGTTCGGCCTGCTGCGCTTCGTGAATTTCGCTCACGGCGCGTTCTACCTGCTTGGTGCGTATCTCTGCTACCAGGCGTTGCAATGGTCGGCGAATTTCTGGGTGGCGCTCGCGATCGTACCGCTCGTCGTCGGCGCGTTCGCATGGATCGTCGAGAAGCTCGTGCTGCGTCATGTGTACGCGCAGCAACATGAATTTCACATCCTCGCGACGGTCGGGCTCGCGCTCGTGCTGCAGGAGTGCGCGATCCTCGCATGGGGCCCGCTCGGCGACAACGTGCCGCCGCCCGACGCGCTGAACGGCGTCGTGATCTGGGGCGGCTTCGTCTACCCGAAGTACCGGCTGTTCGTGATCGCGTTCACGGCCGTCCTCGCCGCGTTGCTGTGGTGGGTGCTCGAAGGCACGCGGCTCGGCAGTACGGTGCGCGCGGGCAGCGAATCGACGGAGATGGTGTCGCTGCTCGGCATCAACGTGACGCGCGTGTTCAGCCTCGTGTTCGCGCTCGGCGCGGCGACGGCCGCGCTGGCCGGCGTACTCGCCGCACCGATCCGCGGCGTCGATCCGTTCATGGGTATCGAGGCGCTCGGCGTCGCGTTCGTCGTGGTCGTCGTCGGCGGGATGGGGAATTTTCTCGGCGCGCTCGTGGGCGGCCTGCTGGTCGGCATCGTGCAGAGCCTGATGAGCACGCTGTGGCCGGAAGGCGCGCGGCTGATGATTTATGTCGCGATGGCGGCCGTGCTGCTGCTGCGTCCGAACGGTTTGCTGGGGAGGGCCGCATGATCGACTCGTCGAAACCGCTGCCGCCGGGCGCGGCGGCGTCGCAACGTCCGCAGTGGCGCGGCGTGCTGCAGCGGCCGGAAGCCTGGCTCGCGGTGGTGGCCGCGTGCGTGTTGCCGCTCGTGTTGAGTTCGGGCTCGCTCGCGACCGAGGTGCTCGTGTTCGCGCTCGCCGCGCTCGGCTGCAACCTGCTGCTCGGTTACACGGGGCTGTTGTCGTTCGGGCAGGGCATCTTCTTCGGGCTCGGCAGCTACACGGCGGGGCTGGTGTTGACGCGCGGCGTCCCATCCGTGACGGCCGCGCTGGTCGCGGCCGCGGTGCTCGGCGCCGTCGCGGCCGCACTCGTCGGCTGGTTCTCGATCCGGCAGCGCGGCACGTATTTCGTGATGCTGACGCTCGCGTTCGGGCAGTTGTTCTACTTTCTCGCGTATACGACGCCGGATGTGACGGGCGGCGACAACGGGCTGCTCGACATCCCGCGTCCCGCGCTCGCCGCGTTCGGGCATCCGCTCGTCTCGCTCGATTCGCCGTGGCGCTACTACGGCTTCGTCGCGGTGCTGTTCGTCGCGGTGTTCTGGCTGCTGCTGCGCGTCTCGCGCTCGGTGTTCGGGCGGACGCTGCTCGCGATTCGCGACAACGAGGCGCGCGCGGCGGCGGCCGGCTACGACGTGAAGCGCTTCAAGCTCGCGGCGTTCGTGATCTCGGGCGCGGTCACGGGCCTGGCGGGGGCGCTGCACGCATTGATGACGGGCATCGCGCCGCTGTCGAACATCGACTATCACACGAGCGAGATGATTCTCGTGATGACGGTGATCGGCGGCACGGGCAACCTGTTCGCGTCGGTGCTCGGCGCGGCGTTCTACGTGCTGTTCGCGGACTGGCTGTCGACGCTGTGGCCGCGCTGGCTGCTGCTGCTCGGCCTCGTGCTGATCGCGGTCAGCCTGTTCATGCAGCGCGGGTTGTGGGGGCTGGGCGAACGCGTCGTGGCGTCGCTGCGGCGTAGCGATCGCGCGGCGGCTACGGTCAAGGAGCGGCAATGAGCGAAGCGATTCTCGAAGCGCGCGGCATCGTCAAGCGCTACGGCAAGTTCACGGCGCTGGGCGGCGTCGATCTACGCATCATGCCGCGCACCGTGCATTCGGTGATCGGCCCGAACGGCGCGGGCAAGACGACGCTGTTCCATACGCTGACGGGCACGTTGCCGATCACGTCGGGCTCCATCCTGTTCGACGGTCACGACGTGTCGCACGAACCCGATCACAAGCGCGTGCGGCGCGGCATCGCGCGCTCGTTCCAGGTCACGAGCCTGTTTCCGAACCTGAGCGTGCGCGAGAACCTGCGCGTCGCCGCACAGGGCGTCGAATCGCGGCGGGCGCTGAATCCGTGGACGCCGCCTCGCGGCGCGCTTGCGCATGACGACATCGTCGACGACGTACTCGAGCGGCTCGGCCTGCAGCGCTTCGCCGGCACGGCGTCCGGCGTGCTGTCGCATGGCCAGCAGCGCCGGCTCGAGGTCGGCATGGCGCTGGCGGCACGGCCGCGCGCGATCTTCCTCGACGAGCCGACGTCGGGCATGGGCATCGACGATCTCGACGACATGAAGACGCTGATCCGCAGCCTGCGCGACGACTGCACGGTCGTGCTGATCGAACACAACATGGGCATCGTGATGGACATATCGGACACGATCACGGTGATGCAGCAGGGGCGCGTGCTGGTCGAGGGCAAGCCCGACGCGATTCGCGGCGACGCGCGCGTGCGCAGCGCCTATCTCGGCAACATGATCACGGGAGGCCGCGCATGATGCTCGACGTGAAGGAGGTGCATGCCTGCTACGGCAAGAGCCACGTGCTGCAGGGCGTTTCGCTGAACGTGAACGAAGGCGAGACGGTGACGCTCCTCGGCCGCAACGGGGCGGGCAAGTCGACGACGCTCAAGACCATTGCGGGCGTGGTCGCGCCGACCGGCGGCACGGTGACGTTCGCGGGCCGTCCGGTGTCCGGGCAGCCGGCGCACCGGATCGCCGCGCGCGGCCTCTGCTTCGTGCCCGAGCATCGGGGGATTTTCCGGCTGCTGTCGGTCGAGGAAAACCTGCGGCTCGGCGCGCGTCGCGATTCGCCGTGGCAGCTCGACGATATCTACCGGATCTTTCCGCGCCTGAAGGAGCGCCGCCGCAACGGCGGCGCGCAGTTGTCGGGCGGCGAGCAGCAGATGCTCGCGATCGGTCGCGCGCTGATGAATCATCCGCGGCTGCTGATGCTCGACGAGCCGGTCGAGGGGCTCGCGCCAGTGATCGTCGAGGAGATCGTCGAGCAGTTGAAGCGGATCAAGGCGGCCGGCGTCGCGATCCTGCTCGTCGAACAGAACCTCGAAGTGTGCACGCAGCTCGCGGATCGCCACTTCGTGATCGAACAGGGTGTGATCGTCTACGAAGGCAGCAACGCGGCGTTCGCGGCCGATCACGACGTGAAGGACCGGTACCTGGGCGTCGGCGTCGCATGAGCGCCGTGCCCTTTCAATGCGAGGAATGGCAACGATGCAAGTACAGGATTCGACTCCGGGCGTCGCGGCGTCCGGTTTGCGCGTCGATGGCGCGCGGCTGTGGAGCAGCCTGATGCGTCTCGCGCGGATCGGCGCGACCGACAAGGGCGGTGTGTGCCGTCTCGCACTCACCGAACTCGATCGCGATGCGCGCGACCTGTTCGTCGCGTGGGCGAAGGAAATCGGCTGCACGGTGCGCGTCGATGCGATCGGCAATATCTTTGCGCGGCGCGCGGGCGAACGGGGTGACCTGCCGGCCGTGGCGACGGGCAGCCACATCGACACGCAGCCGACCGGCGGCAAGTTCGACGGCAACTACGGCGTGCTGGCCGGCCTCGAGGTGCTGCGCACGCTCGACGACGCGGGGGTGCGCACGCGCGCGCCGCTCGAGGTGGCCGTCTGGACCAACGAGGAAGGGTCTCGCTTCGTTCCGGTGATGATGGGGTCCGGCGTGTTCGCGGGCGCGTTCACGCTCGACCATGCGCTCGCGCAACGCGACCGCGACGGCGTGTCGGTGCGCGATGCGCTGGCGGCGATCGGCTATGCGGGCGACGGGCGCGACGCGCATCCGGTCGGCGCGTATTTCGAGGCGCATATCGAGCAGGGGCCGGTGCTGGAGGCGCACGACACGACGATCGGCGTGGTCGAGGGCGCGCTCGGACAGCGCTGGTACGACGTGACCGTACACGGGATGGAGGCGCATGCGGGCCCGACGCCGATGGAACTCCGGCACGACGCGCTGCTGGTCGCGGCCGATCTCGTGCGCGCGGTGAACGGTATCGCGCGGGCGCATCCGCCGCACGGGCGCGGCACGGTCGGCTGGGTCGACGTGCACCCGAATTCGCGCAACGTGATTCCCGGCCGCGTGACGCTGACCGTCGACCTGCGCGCGGCCGACGACGCGACGCTGGCGACGATGGATGCGCAATTGCGTGCGGCATGCGCCGACCTGGGCACGGCGGCCGGCATGCGGATCGACGTCGAGCCGGTCGTGTACTTTCCGCCGCAGCCGTTCGATCCGGCGCTGGTCGAGCAGGTCCGCGCCGGCGCGCGTGCGCTCGGGCTGTCGTCGATGAACGTGATCAGCGGCGCGGGCCACGATGCGGTGTATCTTGCGCGCGTCGCGCCGACCGCGATGATCTTCGTGCCGTGCAAGGATGGCATCAGCCACAACGAGATCGAGGACGCCGATCCGGACCATCTGGAAGCCGGCTGCAACGTGCTGCTGCACGCGATGCTGGGCGCTGCCGGGATCGCGGAGGGCCGTGCGCAATGAAGATCCTGATCGCCCGGATGAACCACGAGACCAACACGTTCTCGCCGGTGCCGACGCCGCTCGCCGCGTTCGGCCGCAACGGCCCCGACTGGGGCGACGATGCGTATCGCGCGAATCGCGGGATGCGCACCGCGATGGCCGCGTTCATCGATGCGGCCGAGCGCGCAGGCGCCGACATCGTGACGCCCGTATCGGCGGCCGCGAACCCGAGCGGTCCGGTCGCGGCCGATGCGTACGCGGCGATCTGCGATGCGATCGTTGCGGCCGCGCCCGGCTGCGACGCGGTGATGCTCGACCTGCATGGGGCGATGGTCGCCGAGCAGAGCGCGGACGGCGAGGGCGACCTGCTCGCGCGCGTACGCGCGGCGCTGCCCGACGCGCCGATCGCGGTCGCGCTCGACCTGCATGCGAACGTCACGCAGAAGATGATTGATCACGCGGACGTGATCGTCAGTTTCAAGACCTATCCGCACGTCGACATGTACGAGACCGGCGAGCATGCGGCGCGGCTGCTGCTCGACCGGCTTCATGGCCGCGCGCGGCCCGTGCTCGCGTGGCGGCAGCCGCCGCTGATGACGTCGACGCTGCGCAGCGCGAGCGCCGAAGGCGCGATGCGGCGCGCGGTGGAGGCCGCGCGCGCGGCGGAGGCGGACGGGATGCTCGCGGTGTCGGTGTTGCCCGGCTTCTCGCTCGCGGATATTCCGGCGCCGTGCATCAGCGTGGTCGTGGTGGCCGACGGCGACCGCGCCGGCGCCGACGCCGTGGCCGAGCGCATCGCGCGGCAGATCTGGGACGCGCGCGACGAATTCGTCTATCGCAGCGCGCCGCTCGCCGAATCGGTCGCGCAGGCCGCCGCGCTCGCCCGCGGCGCGGACCGCCCGGTGCTGATGCTCGATCACGGCGACAACTGCATGTCGGGCGGCCCGTGCGACACGATGGACCTGCTCGAAGCCGCGCTCGCGCACGGGCTCGACGGGATCGTCAGCGGGCCGTTGTGCGACCCCGACGCCGTGGCGGCGCTGATCGATGCGGGCGTTGGCGCAACCGTCACGGTGCCGGTCGGCAACCGCCTGCCGTCGCACGGCGGCGTGCGGCGCGAACCGTTTCGGGCGACGGGCATCGTGCGCGCGATCACCGACGGCGAATACGTGATCACCGGGCCGACGTATACCGGGCAGCGTGCGTACATGGGCCGCGCGGCGGTGCTCGACATCGGCACGGCCACGCTCGTCGTCACCGAGCGCACGCAGGAGCCGTGGGATCTCGGCGTGTTCGAGAGCGTCGGCGTCGATCCGCGCCGTGCGCGCTTCCTGCTGCTGAAGTCGCGGATGTATTGCCGGCCGGTGTTCGTGCCGATTGCATCCGCACTGGTCGAATGCGACAGCCGCGGCGTGACGGGTTCGGACTTCGGGCTGTTCCGCTACGAGCGGCTCGCGCGGCCGGTGTATCCGCTCGACGACATCGGGCGGTGGGCGTCGGGCGCGGGCCGCACGGCCTGACGGAAACGGATACGAGACGCCGGGCTCGCGCGCTTTCGGGCATCATGCGATGGCGCCGGCCCGTCGGGCAGCAGGGTCGGGCAATCCATTGCGTCCGCAACCGATCCGGAGAACCGACCGCCATGCATTCGAATCCCTTCCGCCTGCGCGGCGCGCGCCTGCTCGCCGCGCTGACCCTCGCCACGACGGCCGTTGCCGTGCACGCCGCCGACTGGATCGTGTCCGGCAACGACGGCAAGTACCAGCGCGTCGAGGGCCGCGACACCTATCTGCCTTCGCCGCCCGCCGACACGCTGACGCTGCTCGACGCCAGCACGTTCCCGCCGAAGGTCGCGCTGCAGGTCGACGTCGAGAACGGCATCCAGGGGCCGCCGCAGGCGGTCGCGATCACGCCCGACGCGAAGCTCGCGCTCGTCGGCGCGCCGACGCGCTATGACGCGGCCGCGAAGCAGCTCGTGCTCGACACGTTCCTGCAGGTCGTGAATCTCGACACCGCGCCGCCCGCGATCACGCGCGTCGAGCTCGGCACGCATCCGCAAGGGATCGCGATCGACCGCTCGGGTCGGCTCGCGCTCGTCGCCAACGTCGACGGCAGCGTGTCGATCCTTCGCATCGACGGCACGCACGTGACGCTCGACGGCACCCTGAAAATCGGCAAGAAGCGGCTGGCCGGGATCAGCTTCACGCACGACGGCAAGCATGCGCTCGTGTCGCTGCGCGACGAGCAGGGCATCGCGGTGCTGAACGTCGACGACGGCAAGGTGACCGACAGCGGCACGCGCCTGAGCACGGGCGTCGCGCCGTACACGATCGACGTGTCGAGCGACAACCGCTGGGCCGTCGTCAGCAACGTCGGGCTCGCCGGGCTGCCGGGTTACACCGGCACGCTCGCGGGCGACGCCGATTCGGTCGCGCTGATCGACGTATCGCGCGTGCCGTTCCGCACGGTCCAGTATTTGACGGTGCCGTCGCTGCCGGAAGGCGTCGCGATTTCACCGAACGGCAAGTGGATCGCCGTGCAGGCGATGGACGGCTCGAACCTGACGGCCGACAACCCGGGCCGCCACAAGCTCGGCAAGGTGCTGCTGTTCGAAATCCGCGACGGGCAGGCCGTGAAGGTGAGCGAAGTGCCGGGCGGCGAAGCCGCGCAGGGCATCGTGTTTACCGCCGACAGCCGGCACGTGATCGTGCAGTTCAACGTCGAACGGCAGCTTGCGCTGTATGCGATCGAAGGCGGCAAGCTGCGCGATACGGGCAAGCGGATCGCGCTGACGGGCGGGCCGTCGTCGTTGAGGAGGTTGCCGCGCTGACGCGCCGCCGCGCGCTTCGCCCGTTTTTTCGCATCCGTGAGTGAACAGGGTACCCGCATTCGCCGGGTGCCCGCCGATCCCCATCCTTCTCTTGTCTGGTTGCAACGCAACAAACGCCGGCAATTTGTACCAGAAGCCACTTAACTCTCGATTGTTTAGTTAAACAAACTGAAAATTCGGGAAACTTCTCGTGGTGAATAAACAATCGTTACGGCACTGTAAGGCCCGGGAAGGCAGGACGGATATCCCGAACAGGAGGCCCACGTTGACGAACCGAGCACGCGTCGTCGACGCCGGATGACTCATTTAGTTAATGGTGCTAAACGAAAAAATGAAAAATCCACGACTCTTGATCGTCGCCGCACTGACGTGTGCCGCGCTCGCCGCATGTGGCGGCGACGACGTGAACAGTACGTCGACCGCCGGCAACGGCGGCACGGACGGGCCATCGACATCGGGGCCATCGCAACCAGGACAAACCGGGCAGCCGGCGCAGCCCGGCCAACCCTCCACGCCGACGCCCACGCCCACACCCACGCGTACCAACATGCAACTGACGCAGTTCGTCAACCCGCTGATCGGTACGCAGGTCAATGGCGACTCCGGCTACGCGGGCAACGTGAACCCGGGCGCCACGGTGCCGTTCGGGATGGTCGATTTCGGGCCGAACACGCCGCGCTACGACTTCAACGGTTCGGGCGGCTACCTGTCGTCGGGCGGGTCGAACGGTACGATCGATTTCTTCAGCGTCACGCACCTGAGCGGCGTCGGCTGCCCGGGGCAGGGCGCGGTCGCGATGCTGCCCACCGACGGGGCGAACGCCATCGCGCCGGGCGGCAGCCCGACCGGCATCGGATACAGCTATTCGGACGAAGCGGCCCAACCCGGCTACTACAAGGTGCGCCTCGCGAACGGCATCGTGACGGAACTGAGCGCGACCGCGCGCTCCGGCCTCGCGCGCTTCACGTACACGGACAAGAACAAGGGCTTTTTCTCGGTCGATGCGAAGCTGAACGGCAACAGCGATTCGGGCAGCACGAGCATCACCGCGAACAACGTGGCGCTCGCGCTTGCCAGCGACGGCAGGTCGATGAGCGGGCAGGCCATCGCACCCGCGTTCTGCACGCCGTACGGCACGATCTGGAACGCTCCCGTGTATTTCTATGCGACCTTCGACAAGCCGCTGCGCAAGCAAACGGGTACGTCGGTGAATACCGCAAGCAACGGCGCCGCGACACTGCAGTTCGATCTGACCGATGCTGACAAGACCGTCACCGTGAAGGTCGGCATCTCGTCCGTCAGCGTGTCGAACGCGCAGGCCAACCTGGCGGCCGAGGGCGAAAAACTGACGTTCGACGATGCGCGTGCGAAGGCATCGGCAGCATGGAACGACCGGCTCAACACGATCCAGATCGATCAGGCGAAGGATCCGGGTTCGCTGAACGCCACGCAGAAGGCGAACCTCACGAAGTTCTACACGGCGCTGTATCACGTGTTCAGCGCGCCGACGCTCTACAGCGACACGAATGGCGAGTTTCGCAGCATGCGTCAGCCGAAGAACGCGAACGGCGGCTATCCGACTTCGGTCGACCGGACCGGCACCGTCCCGCAGCGTGCCACCGCGAACGTCAAGGACTATGCGTACAAACGTCCGGACGGCTCGCAAGGCGGCGGCGCCAACCACTACACGGGCTTCTCGCTGTGGGATACGTATCGCTCGCAGGCGCAGCTGCTTGCCATGCTCGCGCCGCACGAAGCGAGCGACATGATGCAGTCGCTCGTCGTCGACGGGCTGCAATGCGGCGCGTTTCCGCACTGGGTCGACGGCAGCGACGATTCGACGCCGATGGCGGGCGACAACGCGCTGAACGTGATCGCCGGTTCCTACCAGTTCGGCGCGACCGATTTCGATCTGGTGTCGGCCGCGCGTCTGACGAAGCAGTCGGTATTCGATCCGTCGAGCGCGTGCAACGACCGCGCGAGCGCGCCGGGGCTCGCCAATTTCCTGACGGCCCATTACCTGTCGCAGAGCGACGACGGCCATTCGTCGTCCGCGACCATCGAGCGCGTGCTGAGCGACCGCTCGGCGGCCGCGTTCCTGCAGGCACTGCCCGCCAGCGTGCTGAACGCGCCGTCGGTCGGCGTGACGGCGGACAACATCGGCACGCTGTACACGCGCGCGTCGTGGTGGCGCAACATCTTCGACTACGCGAACAAGGTGATCGCCGCGCGCAATGCGCCGCCGGCCGGTGCGGCGCCCGGGACGCTGGGCACGCTCGTGCAGGGCTCGTTCCACGAATCGACGGAGCCGAACTACTTCTGGACCTTCGCGCAGGACTGGTCCGCGCTGATCGACGCGATCGGCGGCAAGCAGGCGGCCGTCGCGCGGCTGAACGAACTGTTCTCGATCACGACCCCGTACTCGACCGTGCCGGCTTCCGGCAGCCTGAACGGCGGCGAATCGTCGAACGGCCTCTATATCGGCAACGAACCGTCGTTCCAGTCGCCGTGGGGCTACAACTGGGCCGGGCAACCGAGCGGCGCGCAGTACGTCCTGCCGATCATCATGGCGCAGACGTTCGGCACCGGCCGCGACGGCCTGCCCGGCAACGACGACATGGGCGCGACGTCGAGCTGGTACGTGTGGGCGACGCTCGGCATGTTCCCGGTCATTCCGTCGGAAGCCGGTCTGGCGTTGTCGACGCCGCAATTCAGCGGGATCACGGTGTGGCTCGGCAACGGCAAGACGCTGCGACTCGAAAGCGACAAGCAGGTTGCCGCGGACGATACCGGCCGCGCCGCGTTCCCGTACATCCAGTCGCTGAATGTAAACGGCGCGGACTACGCGGGCTCGTGGCTGCCGCTCGGCAAGATCACCAACGGCGGAACGATGCGTTACGCGCTGTCCGCCACGCCGACGCAATGGGCGGCCGCCGACAACCTGACGCCGCCGTCCGGGCCGAATGCGGACTATACGCAGATGACCGCCGGCGGCGCGTCGACTGCGACGCGCCTGCTGCACCAGGCCGGCGCGCGATAAATGCAGGGATGCGCGCAGGGCGCCGCGCTGCGCGCATCCGTCGAGACGACGCAATCATGGAGGACAACTACATGAAATCGAAAGAGCGCCGAAAGTTTCTGTCCTACAGTGCCGCGCTGGTCGGTACGAGCTGGCTCGCCGGCTGCAATGGCGACATGGATTCGCCGTCGGGGGCAGCGGTCACGCCGAGCACCGACGGCCCGGCGACGGTCACGCCCACCGTCCCCGGCGTGCCGGCCGACCCGGAACACAGCCTGCTGGCGACGCAGCAGCTCACGCGGAACTGGACGTTCGCGCCCGCGAGCAGCCTGCCGGGCGCGGGCGGCGCGCAACTGTCGGGCGCTGCCGGCGTGACGGGCATGGCGCCCGCGACGGTGCCCGGCACCGTGCTGAACAGCATGATCGTCAACGGCAAGTATCCCGATCCGTTCTACGGCCGCATCGTCACGGACACCATTCCCGATACGCTGAAGGACACCGACTACTGGTACCGGACGACGTTCGCGGCACCGCCCCGGCAACCGGGGCAGCGCTTGTGGCTGAACTTCGACGGGGTCAATTACTGCGCCGAGATCTGGCTGAACGGCGCGCTCGTCGGCCGGCTCGAAGGCGCGTTCAAGCAGGGCGCGTTCGACATCTCGCGGCTGGTCCCGCAGGCGGGCGGTGTGGTCAATCTGGCCGTGCGCGTCGTCAAGCTGGATTTCTCCGAAGGGCCGCTGCTGCCGAACTACCAGAGCGGCGTCACGCGTGGCGGCCGCAACGGCGGTCCGACCGGCGTCACGCTGAAGAACGGCCCGACGTTCTTCTGCTCGGCCGGCTGGGACTGGCTGCCGACGATTCCCGACCGCAACCTCGGCATCTGGCAGCCCGTTTCGTGGTTCACGACCGGCTCGGTACGGATCGCGGCGATCAACGTCGCGCACACGCTTTCCGCCGATCTGTCGCGAGCGGAATTACGGCTCGATCTGGAACTCGACAACGGGTCGGGCCAGGATCTCGTCGCAACGCTCGTCGGCAGCATCGGCAACGGCGCGACGTTCAGCCACGACATGGCGATTCCCGCATCGAGTACGACGACGAAGCTATCGCTCACGTCGTCGGATATCGCGGCGCTGTCGATCAGGCAGCCGCGCCTGTGGTGGCCGAACGGGTACGGCGAGCCGGATCTTTACGCGGTGACGGTGGGGATCAAGGTGGGACGCCTGTTGTCGGACGAACGCACGCTGAACGTCGGCCTGCGCCGCATCGACTACTCGCGCGACATCGGCCAGGGCACGCAGTTGAGCATCACGGTCAACGGCTTGCCGATTCTCGTGATGGGCGGCAACTGGGGGCTCGACGAAGCGTTGAAGCGCATTCCGCGCGAACGGCTGTTCAACCAGGTGCGGCTGCATCGCGACGCGAACCTCAACCTGATCCGCAACTGGAACGGGCAGAGCACGAGCGACGATTTCTTCGATGCGTGCGACCGTTACGGGATCCTCGTCTGGCAGGACTTCTTCTTCTCGACCGAAGGAGACGGATCGGGCGCGGCCAACGTGCCGCGCGATCTCGACGACATTCGCGACGTGATCGCGCGCAACCGCCATCGCCCGTCGATCCTGCTCTGGTGCGGCGGCAACGAAGGTGCGCCTCCGCCGGCCCTCGTCAAGGGGCTCGACGCGCTCGTCGCCGAGCTGGACCCGCAACGCCTGTGCCTCACGAGTTCGGCAGGCGATACGGGCGCCGGCGCGGTGAACGGCTATTCGTCCGGCGGCCCGTACAACTGGGCGTCGCCGCAGGCCGCGTTCAGCCGCGGCTACGGCACGACGTCGGTCGCGTTCCACAACGAAGTCGGCTCGCACTCGATCCCGACGCTCGAATTCGTCGAGTCGATGCTGCCGCCCGGCTCGTACGATTGCCCGGACGATTTCTGGGCCGATCGCGACATGAACGGCAACGGCGCCTACTACGATCAGGTCGGCAAGCAGGGCGGCGCCGGCTACATCGCGATGACGGCGCTGCGCTACGGCGCGATCCGCAACCTCGCCGATTTCGTGCGCAAGGCGCAGATGATGAACTACGAGTGCATCCGCTCGATCTACGAGGCGAATGCGGCCGTGATGATCGGCCCGGTGGCCGGGAAGATCACGTCGCCGGCCACCGGCGTGATCATGTGGATGACGAACCCGTCGCAGCCGAGCTTCGTGTGGCAAATGTACAGCCACGATCTCGAGGAGCATTCGTCGTTTTTCGCGGTGCGGCACGGCTGCCGCCGCGTCAACGCGATCCTCGACGCGAATACCGCCGACGTGACGATCGCGAATCACACGAGCGCGGCCGTCACCGGCCGTGTCGAGATGCGCGTGTACAACCTCGACGGCACGTTGAGCAGCCGCGCCACGGCCGACGTCGGCGGCGTTGCCCGCGCGTCGTATCGCGTGGTGGCGAACCTGAAGCCGGCGATGGCCGCCGCGAAGTCCGACGTGTGCATCGTGTCGCTCGCGCTGACCGATTCGGGCGGCAATACGCTCGCGGAGAACGTCTACTGGCGGCAGCGCGACGGCGGCGACACGTCGTACACGTCGCTCGACACGATGCCGGGCGCGGCCGTTGCCGTCGGCGCGACGTCGGCCGAGGTCGACGACGTGACGACGCGCATCACGGTCGATGTCGCCAACGCCGGCGCTACCATCGCGCTGATGACGCACCTGCAGGTGTTCGATCCGGCGACCGGCGCGCGCATCCTGCCGGCGTTCTACAGCGACAACTATCTGAACCTGATGCCGGGCGCGAAGCGGCGGATCACGATCGACCTGCCGCATGCGAACGGCGCCCCGGTATCGCGCGTCGCGTTGCGGATCGACGGGTGGCGACTCGATCGGCCGAACTGCAAGCTCGGGCTCGGCGGTGTGCCGGTCGTGTTCAACGAGCGCGCGCTGGCGGTCGACCAGGCGGTGGCGACGTTCGCGACATGTTGAGCGGGTGGTTGGCGTGATGCGGCGCGGCGGCGAACGTCACTGGCGGTTGTCCGCCGCGCGGCTTCGGAGCCTGAATGCAAACGGGGAACGGAGCTTGGAGACGTTTCAGAGGATACGGATCGGGGCGCTGAAGCAAGCGCTGGACGACGAAGTCCACGGCTCGTCGATCAGCCATGAGCGGGCGGAAAACACCATCGCGCGGCTTGCCGAGGTGTTGTCGTTCACGCAAGCCGGCCATGCGCACACGAGGATGCTGAGGAAAGAAGTGCCCGGTACGGCCGCACCGGGCGGCATGGCCGCGCAGTTACGGGCGCAGCAGATCGAACCCGCCGAATACCACGACACCGCTGAGCACGATCATCGCGACGGAGTGCTGGCCGAAGTAGAGAATCGCGGCGGCGAGCCACGTCGTGATGCAGAAGGCGCCGATGCGGGCCATCGTGTGTTCCTCGAATGCGTGATGAAGTGAATGCGTGCCGCGCGGCGTTCGCCGCTCGAGCGGTGAGCGGAGCATCCACGCGGGCGAACGGAAAAGGCGACCCGGGAAGCCGCGTCGTCGTCGGCACACGTTGCATGCCGAGCCCCGAAAGGCCGTGAGTCGAAGCCGGCGGCATCACGCGATCGGGCCTGGAAGAGGCATCCGACATGCGCGTCCCGGCCGGCGAAGCGGCGATTTTACCAGCGCCGTCATGCCGCCAATCCGTCCCTTTCGCGATCAATTGCGGTCATCGCCCGGCAATCCACCCGACCCCGATATTCAAGTTTCGTGTGACGAATGCCGTAAAACGATAGGAAGGCGACTTTCGCCCCTGTCATTTCGTTTACCGACACACGGACCGACACGATGCAGATCGATTTCTCCACGACCGCGAGATCCCCGCTCGCGGACAGCGGCGTGACCGCGAACCCGCCCGCCGCGACGTCGTCCACCGGCGCCGCCACGGATGCCGCGAGCCCGACGGGCACGGCCGACGCCACGGGTGCGACCGGCACGGCCGGCACCACCGGCACGAAGGATTCGGCCGGCGCCGCCGGCGCTGCGGGCGCATCGTCGGAAGACCCGGCGGTCGCCCAGTTGAAGGCGCTGATCGAGCGGCTGCAGAAGCAGCTCGCGACAGTGGAGCGGCAAATGGCCGCTGCGGCGCAGCGCGCAAAGGACGATCCGGCCGCGGCCGTCGAACAGCAGTCGCTGAATGCGGAAGCCAGCGCGATTTCAGCCGCGCTCGCGACGGCAATCTCGCAACTCGCCGCGGCACTCGAGAAATCCGGCGGCTCGCCGTCGGGCGGGCTGGTGTCGACGCAGGCCTGAGCGGCCACGGCGGCGTCGGCCGCACGCATTACAATCGCAAGCTCGTCTCCCTCTCAAGGACGGCTGAACGATGAATGCGGAACTCGACGACGACGAACTCGTTCACTTCGACGCACACGGCGGCACGCCGCTGCCCGCGGCCGATGCCGAAGGATGGCTCGACCACGACGGCGCGCGCATCCGGCACGCGTCGTTCGGCCGGGGGCCGGCGGTCGTGCTGCTGCACGGCGGCCTCGGCCACGGCGGCAACTGGGGCAACCAGGTACCGGCGCTGCTCACGGCAGGCTACCGCGCGATCGTGATCGACAGCCGCGGCCACGGCCGCAGCACGCGCGACGACAGACCCTATTCGTACGAACGCATGGCCTCGGACGTGCTGGCCGTTCTCGACGCGCTGCAGGTCGACCGTGCACGCTTCGTCGGCTGGAGCGACGGCGCATGCATCGCACTCGTGCTGGCCGCCCGCGCACCGGAACGCGCGGCCGGCGTGTTCTTCTTCGCGTGCAACATGGATCCGGGCGGCACGAAGGAAATGGTGCCGAGCCCGCTGATCGATCGTTGTTTCGCGCGACATCGAAAGGACTATGCGCAACTGTCCGCGACACCGGACCAGTTCGACGCATTCGTGGCTGCCGTCAGCGAAATGATGCGCACGCAACCGAATTACACCGCGCAGGATCTCGCGGCGATTGCCGTGCCGGTTGCGATCGTGCAAGGTGAGCACGACGAATTCATCCGACCCGAGCATGCGGCGTACCTCGCGCGGACGATCCCGGGCGCGACGCTGACGATCCTGCCCGGCGTGAGCCATTTCGCGCCGCTGCAGCGGCCCGCGCGGTTCAACGCGGCGATGCTGGCGTTTCTCGACCGGTTGGCGGGTTAATGCGCGCACGGCCCGCCGACGCGCGGGCGTTACTCGGCGAGCGAATCGAGCGGCTGCGCGTACTCGAACGCCCAGACGACCCTGCGAAAGAAATGGTTGCCGAGCCACGCGAGGATGTCGCCCGGATCGCCGCGCTCGGCGCCGCGGCGGGCGAGCCGCCCCCGTCCGGCATTTCGCATATCGCATAAGTTTTTCTTTCGGCTCGCGCAACATATCGTCGATTGTTGGCGGCCGGGCGGTAGCGGATAGTCCTGCTTCGGCAGGCCGGCCGCCGCTCGCTCCGCGCGGCGCGGCCAGGTCTGTTGTCCATGCAACCATCAGAAATCGAAAGGAACCGCACTCATGCGATTCAATGCGACACGCTTCGCCGCGACCCTGTTCGTCGCCGCATGCGCGACCGCCGCGGCCGGCCGTGCGGCCGCCGTCACGCAGGACGCCCTCCACGACACCGTCACCCGCCATATCGCGCCGCTGATGAAGCAGTATGCGGTCCCCGGCATGGCTGTTGGCATCGTCGCCGACGGCAAGCCCTATGTGTTCGACTACGGCGTGATGTCGAAGCAAACCGGCAAGCCGGTGACCGGCGACACGCTGTTCGAAATCGGTTCGGTCAGCAAGACGCTGACCGCGACGCTCGCCGCCGACGCGCAGGAGGGCGGCGAACTGTCGCTCGCCGACCCCGCGGCCAAATATCTGCCTGAGCTGCAGGGCAAGCCGTTCGGCGTCGTGACGCTGCTCCAGCTCGGCACGCACACGCCCGGCGGGACGCCGCTGCAGGTGCCGGACAGCATCCGCGACGACGCGGACCTGATCCGCTATCTCGACGCGTGGCGGCCCGAATATGCGCCGGGCACGCACCGCAAGTATTCGAACGTCGCGATCGGCATGCTCGGCTGGCTCACCGCGAAGGCGATGCACAAGGATTTCGCGACGCTGATGGAGCAGCGCCTCTTTCCCGCGCTCGGGATGACGCATACCTACATCGACGTGCCCGACGCGCGCATGGCCGACTATGCGCAGGGCTACACGAAGGACGGCAAGCCGGTCCGGATGACGGAAGGCATGCTCTGGCAGCCGGCGTACGGCGTGCGCACCACGGCGGCCGACCTGCTGCGCTTCGTGCAGGCGAACATGGGGATGATCCAGACGGCGCCGCGGCTGCAGCGCGCGATCGAACGCACGCACACCGGCTATTTCCGCGCGGGGCCGCTGACCCAGGATTTGATCTGGGAACAGTATCCGTACCCGGTCGCGCTGCCCACGCTGCTCGCGGGCAATGCGCCGAAGATGCTGTTCGATGCGGTGCCGGCCAGCGCGATCCAGCCGCCGCTCGCGCCGAACCCCGCGACCTGGATCAACAAGACGGGTTCGACCGGCGGCTTCAGCACGTATGTCGCGTTCGTTCCCGCGAAGCGGATCGCGATCGTGATGCTCGCGAACGGCAACGTGCCGATCGAGGACCGCGTGAAGGTCGCCTACCGGATCCTCGGGTCGCTCGGCGACGGGCGGTAACGTTGCCGCGCCCGCCCGTCGGGAAATGCTTATGATGGGCGGGCAATCCGGTGCGCGGCGAGCGACGCACCGGGCGACGGAGGAGAGCCGATTGAGCATCGCATGGGACGGAATCACGGGCGCCGACGTGCTTGACGACGCGCAACTGGCGAGCCGGCACGCGCTGGCCGATGCGGCGCGCGACGGCGCATGGGCGACCCTGCTCGAGCGTATCGCGCAACAGCCCGCGCTCGTCAACGCGACGCGGCCGGGCGGCACGTCGCTTTACGCGCCGTTGCATCAGGCCGCGTATGGCGGCGCGCCGGAGGAGGTCGTCACTGAGCTGCTGCGGCTCGGTGCATGGCGGATGCTGCGTGATGCGCGACGCGAGCGTGCGATCGATATTGCCGCGCGGCGCGGGCATCGGCATCTGGTCGCGCTGCTGACGCCGCAGCCGCGACGCTTCGTGCCCGACGGCACGCTGCGCGCCATCCAGCGTCATTTCCACGACATGATCGGTGGCCGCATCGCGCACCTGCGGGTCGACGCGCTGCGTTTTCCCGAACTCGAACCGCTGCTCGAATTCGACGCGCAGGCCGGGCGCATGTGGTTCGCGGTGCCCGGCATGTACGGCGGATTCGATTACGCGCTGCGCACGGACGGCGATGCCGCCGTGCTCGTGTCCGAGAGCTGGAGCCGCGTGGTCGGCGGCTCGGGCCAGCGGCACGAGATTACGGCCCACGGCTGCACGCTGGTCGAAGCGGGCTTCGTCTGACACGGCCGGTCATCCCGCCGGGCACAAGACCGCACCACGTCGATGTCGTTGCGAGTGCACCCAATCAGAGGCATCGCGGCGCCCGGGAAGAATGGCTGCCGGGTTTCGCTTTCCTGCCCCGTGTGCGGTCAGTTCCCGTACATGTCGAAGTCGAAGTATTTCGACTGGATCGCGTCGTAGGTGCCGTCGCTGCGAATTCGCGCGATGGCGCGGTTCAGCGCGTCGCGCAGGTCGGTGTCGGCCTTGCGCACGCCCGCCGCATCGCCGTTGCCCATGATCTTCGCGTCGTACACCACGCCGCCCGCGAACGAGAAGCCCTTGCCGCGCGGCGTCGCCAGGAACCCGAGCTGGCCTTGCACGGCATCCATCAGCACGCCGTCGACGCGCCCGGTGACGAGATCCGCATACGCCTGGTCGTAGCTCGGATACGGCACGACCTCGACCTTCGCGGCCGCCCACTTTTCACGTGCATAGGTTTCCTGGACCGTGCCCTGTTCGACCGCGACGCGCTTGCCGGCGAGCTTGGCCGCGTCCGGGAGCAGCCCCGACCCGCTGCGCGCGATCAGCCGCGTCTGGTTGCGGTACAGGCGATCGGTGAAGTCGATCTGCTGGCGCCGCTGTTCGGTCGCGGCCATCGACGACAGGATCACGTCGAACTTGCGCGCCTGCAACCCGGGAATCAGCCCGTCGAAACTGCTCGATACCCACACGCATTTCGCATTCAGCTTGGCGCACAGCGCGTTGCCGAGATCGATGTCGAAGCCTTTCACGCTGCCGTCGGTCGCGGTCGACTCGAACGGCGGGTAGGTCGGGTCGACGCCGATGCGGATGGTCGTCCATTCCTTCGCGGACGCCAGCGATGCGAAGGCCATCGCGGCGGCGGAAAGGAGAATCGTGATGCGCGTCTTCATGGTCGGGCTCCGTTCGTGTGGGGAAGAGTGGGCGTGCGCGTCAGCTCGGGAATTCGCCGCGCTGAAAATCGTTCGACAGTTCGAGGGCGTCGGCCATCTCGCCGACGGTGACCGGCTTGATCGGCGCGCGGATCCGGTAGTGACCGACGTCGCCGACGCTGCGCTGCTGTACGTCGGCGATCAGTTCGCCGACCGTCGTGCCGCACCAGCGCCCCTGGCACGGACCCATCCCGCAGCGCGTGAACGCCTTCATCTGGTTCGGCCCCTGGCAGCCGAGTGCCGCGAGCCGGCGGATTTCGCCGGCCGTGACTTCCTCGCAGCGGCACACGATCGTGTCGTCGTCGGGGCGGCGCAGCGCGGCGGACGGCGTGTAGAGCGCGTCGAGCAGCGGGCGCACCGCGAGATGACGGCGCAACGCGTGCAGCACCGGGCGTTCGCGCGCGGCCTGCCGTTGCGCGTCGAGCGCACCGAGTTGCACGGCGATGTCGAGCGCCGACACTTCGCCGGCGAGTGCCGCAGCCCGCGCGCCGCCGATGCCCGCGCCGTCGCCGGCGATCCAGACGTGCGGCACGCTGCTGCGGCCGCGTGCGTCGCAGCGCGGCCGCCAGCACGCCGACGAATCGTCCCATTCGTGTGCGCAGCCGAGCGAGCGGGCGAGCTGCGTCGACGGAACGACGCCCTGATGCAGCAGCACGAGCGACGTGTCGAGCATCTGCACGACGCCTTCCGCGTCGCGAAAGCGAATGCGTTCGGCGCGGTCGGCGCCGTCGATGCGGATGTCGGTCGCGCCTCGATACACCGGAATCCCGGCGTGGCGCACCGCGCGCAGCATGCGCCAGCCCTTGAGCAGATAGTCGGCGCCGCGCAGCGCCGGCAGCGCATGCGGGAGCGCGCGGCGCCACGCGTCGCGCGGCGTCGTATCGACCAGCGCGCGCACGCGCCGGCCGGCATTCAGCAATTGCGCGGCGAACAACCAGAGAAGCGGGCCGCTGCCCGCGAGCACGGCGTCGGCCGATGGCGCGAGCCCCGACGCTTTCAGCAGCGTCTGCGCGGCGCCGATGCCCATCACGCCGGGCAACGTCCAGCCGGGCACCGGCCACGACCGCTCCTGCGCGCCGGTCGCGATCAGCACCGCGCGCGCGCCGATTTCGAGCGTGCCGCGCGACGGGCCGCTTTGCGTGAGCATCGCGACGGGCGCCGGCTCGAACGCGATTTGCCAGACGACGCTGCGCGGCAGGTAATGCGCGCCGCTGGCGAGCAGGCCGTCGACGAGCGGGCGGCCGGCCGTGTAGTCGGCGCCGAGCCATTGCGCGAGCGGCGCCGGCGCATCGGCGACGTTGCGGTAGATCTGGCCGCCGGGTGCGCGGCCTTCGTCCGCGACGACGACCGACAAGCCGGTCGCACGCGCGGCGGTGGCCGCCGCCATCCCGGCCGGCCCGGCGCCGACGATCAGCAGGTCGCACTGGCGGCGCGTCATGCGAGCCTCGCCTTGCCGTGCATCGTGCGCACCTGCATGCCGTCGGCGACGGGCGTCATGCAGCCTTGCACATTCGGTACGCCGTCGACTTCGACGAGGCAGTCGAAGCACACGCCCATCATGCAGAACGGGCCGCGCGGCGCGCCGCTGACGGCGCTCGTGCGGCATGCGGCCGAACCGGCGGCGAGCATCGCGGCCGCGACGCTGTCATGCGCGGGTACGTCGTACGGCGTGCCGTCGATATGGATGCGCACGCGTTCGAGCATCGCGGCGGCGGGAATGAGGGATTCAAACATGCCGGGCTTCCGTGGGCGCGGCGAAGCGCGCGGTGGTAAAGGCGGACAGGTCGGCCGGCGCGGCGCGGCCGGCGATCCACGGCGCGACGAGATCGGCGTGGGTCGCCGCGAGCGTCACGCCGCTGTGGCAGATCGCGATGAACGCGCCGGGATGCGTGGCCGACGCCTCGTAGATGGGCAGGCCGTCGGGCGTCATGATGCGCAGCGCCCCCCACGCGCGGACGATGCGTGCATGCGCGAGGGCCGGGAATGCGGTGCGGGCCCGGCGCGCGATGTCGACCATCGCGGGACGCGTCTGTCCGTCGTCGAAGCCGACGTCTTCGGCCGAGTCGCCGAGGAGCACCGAGCCTTCCCGCGTCTGCCGGACGACGAGCGTCGGATAGTCGAGAAACGGCGCAAGGCGCTCGGTGACCATGATCTGGCCGCGCAACGGCGAAATCGGTGCGCGCAGGTCGACCATCGGCGCGAGCCGTGCGTTGTCGAGGCCGGCCGCGAGCACCACGCGCCCGGCTTCGAGCCGCGCGTGGCGTGTGTCGATCTCGAAGCGCCCGGCGCGCGGGCGGATTTCCGTGACGTCGCTGCGCGGCAGATAGACGCCGCCGCACTGCTGGAATGCCAGCAGCATGGCGCGCAGCGTATGGAGCGGATTCGCGTGACCGTCGTTCGGCGACCACAGCGCGCCGGCCAGCGACGGCGATGCCGATGGAATGCGCCGGCGCAGCGCCGCCGGATCGAGGACTTCATACGACAGCGCGGCGTCCCGCCGGCGCAGCGATTCGAGCAGGTCGGTCGCGCTGTCGAGTTCCGCGCGATGTTCGAACAGCTCGATGCCGCCCGGGCGTTCGAACGCACAGTCCACGCCGGTTTCGCGCTGCAACTGCGCGGAGAATGCGTGCCAGCGCGCCGACGATTCGCACGACCAGCGCGCATACGGCAGGCAGCGGCCGCCCTTGCCCTGCACCCACACGAGCCCGAAATTGCCGCGCGCCGCGCGAAACGCGATGTCGTCGCCGTCGCACACCGCGACGCGTTGGCCGAGACGCGCGATGCCCCACGCGAGGGCCATGCCGACGAGACCTCCGCCGGCCACGACGACGTCGAAGCGGCGCACGGTCATGCGCGACTCCGGTGTCGCGGGTGACGCGGTTGCGTGTTATATCCCATGGGAGCGCGGCTCCTTGCTTTCAGTACGGTGTGGCGCCGATGTTCGGACAGGCAAAATGCGCTGTCCAATACAGCTTGATCAACGACCCATAATTCAATGTTATGACTACGCCCTCGCTCAGGATTCGTCAGATCGAAGCGTTTCGCGCGGTGATGCAGCGCCATACCGTCACGCGCGCGGCGCGCGATCTCCATATCTCGCAGCCGGCGGTGAGCCGGCTGATCGCCGATCTCGAGGACCGGATCGGCTTCGTGCTGTTCGAGCGGCAGCAGGGGCGCTTCACGCCGACCGCGCAGGCGCGCGTGCTGTACGAGGAGGTCGAACGCGCGTTCGTCGGCCTCGACCGTGTTGCGCAGGCCGCCGAGCAGATCCGCGCGATGCGGCGCGGCACGCTGCGCGTGGCCGGCTCGCCCGCCGTCGCGCTCGACCTGCTGCCGGAGCTCGTCACGCGTTTCTCGCACGCGCATCCGGGCGTCGACATCACGCTGCTCGCGCACAGTGCGTCCACCGTCGTCGACAAGGTCGCGTCGGGGCAATGCGATGTCGGGTTGATCGCCGAGCCCGTCCCGCATCCGGCCGTGCGCGGCGAGCGGCTCGCGGAAAGCGCGATGTGCTGCATCGTGCCGCGCGGGCATCGGCTCGCGCGCAAGCGCGTCGTGCAGCCAGCCGACCTGCGCGACGAATCGTTCATCTCGTTTCCGCCGAGTTTCGAGGCGCGCAGCGCGATCGACCGCGTGTTCGTCGAAGCCGGCGTGTCGCGCGTGTTGTCGATCGAGGCGCAGCTGTCGCGGACGATCGTCGCGTTCGTCGCGAACGGCGCCGGCGTTGCGCTGATCGATCCGGTGACGGCCGCGTACGCGGGCCCGCGCGTGGCCGTCAAGCCGTTCGAGCCGGCCGTGCCCGATCACTTCTATCTGGTGACGTCCGCGTCGCAGCCGCTGTCGATGATCGGCGACGCGTTCTGCGCGGATTTACGCGACGCGTTCGCGAGGATGCGGGAGAACGAAGCCGGGTGATTCGGTGGAGGGGCCGTCACGACCGCGGGGTGCGGTCGGCGCCGCGCAGCGCGGGTCGTTCAAGCGATGGCCGTGTCGTCCGCTTCGACTGCCGCGGGAGCCGCCGCCGCGGCGCCCGCCAGCCTCCGATAACGCGCGAGTGCCCAGCGGGAAGTACGCGGTATAGCCGTGATACTTCAGGTAGAACGGGCGGGACGCTGCCGATACACCGGCGTAACGGCTCAGGCCGATCGCATGTTGCGTTGATACCCGGCCCTGAGCGCGTCGACCACGAGCTCCACGGCCCGCGACGATTTGCGCCGGCTCGGGTAATAGACGTGGAGCCCGACGAACGTCGGAAACCAGTCCTCCAGCACCCAGCCGAGCCGTCCGGCTTCGACGTGATGCGCGACCAGGTCCTTCGGCACATAGGCGAGCCCGAAGCCGGCAAGCGCCGCGTCGACCATCTGATAGACGTTGTTGAACGTCAACTGCCCTTCGACGCGGACCTGCAATTCGCGGCGCCCCTTGCTCAACTCCCACGACAGCAGCGCGTTTCTGGTCGGCAGCCGAAGATTGATGCAGTTGTGCCCGGTCAGGTCCTGGGGCGTCTTCGCCGCGGCTCGGGACGCTAGATAATCGGGAGAGCCAATGATCGACATCGTCATGTCCGGCGCGATACGCTGCGCGATCATGTCCTTGGCGACCTGGTCGCCAAGCCGCACGCCGATGTCGTAGCGGCCGGCGACGAGGTCGGTCAGACCATAGTCGTTCACCAGCTCGACCTTGAGCGCCGGATACCGACGCAGCAGCGGTTGCAGCCGCGGCCACACGTACTCGTTCGCCGCATAGTCGGTCGTGGTGATGCGGACGTTGCCGGCCGGCTGGTCCGTCGTCGCGCGCAGCGATTCCAGCTCCGCCTCGATTTCCTGAAAGCGCGGGGCGAGCGATTCCAGCAACCGCTCGCCGGCCTCGGTCGGCGACACGCTGCGCGTCGTGCGCGTCAGCAACGCAATGCCCATGCGCGTTTCCAGCGCGCGCACCGTTCGGCTCAACGCCGACTGGGACACGCCAAGCTGCGCGGCCGCGCGGGTGAAATTACGCTCGCGCGCGACGGCCATGAACGCCACCAGATCGTTGAAGTCTTCCATTGATTCATGCACCCCAGCATAGGTCCATGCCGATTTTGCCATCTAGTCGCATGAATCGCGAATCATTAAAGTGGAATGGCTGACCGCTGGAGCGATCCATGCGGCACCCTTTTCGATAGAGGACGACATCATGGAACTGAAGCGCGCGGGCTCGCAGCCCTCGATCAAGGGCCCCGACGAATGGTTCACCGGCACGGTCCGGATCGACCCGCTGAACGCACCGCCGCCGCCGGCGCGCGTATCGTGCGCCAGCGTCACGTTCGAGCCGGGCGCCCGCACCGCGTGGCACACGCACCCGCTCGGCCAGACCCTGCTCGTGACCGCCGGCTGCGGCTGGACGCAATGCGACGGCGAGCCGCGCGTCGAGATCCGCGCGGGCGACGTGATCTGGTGCCCGCCCGGACACAAGCACTGGCACGGTGCGACGTCGACCACCTCGATGACGCATATCGCGATTCAGGAAGCACTCGATGGGCGCAACGTCGACTGGCTCGAACACGTCACCGATGCGCAGTACGACCCGCGCTGACGATCGCACGCGTTGCGTGTCGCGGCTCGCCGCCGCGACGGGCCTGGCGCTGCTTGCCGCCGCGTGCACCACCATGCAAAGGACCGACACCATGCAGGAATCCTTGCCTTCCAATGAGTTGAAGGCCATTGCCCCGGCCTTCGAGCGATATACGACTCGAACCGTGTTCGGCGGCCTGTGGAAGCGGCCGCACCTGTCGCCGCGCGATCGCAGCATCGTGACGCTGTCGGTGCTGATCGCTCGCGGCCAGACCGCGGAGATGCCGCTTCATGTCCGCCTCGCGCTGGATCATGGCGTGAAGCCCGCGGAAATATCGGAAATGATCGCGCATCTGGCCTTTTACTCGGGATGGCCCAACGCGAGCGCTGCGTCGATCGTCGTCAAGCACGCCTATGACGAACGCGGCATCGGGCCCGATCAGCTCGCGCCTGCGGACGTCACGCTGCTGCCGTTGAACGAGGCGGCCGAGGCGCAGCGCGCACGGACGGTCGCGGAGAACTTTGGCGCCGCTGCACCGGGCGTGGTCGAGTACACGACCGACGCGCTGTTTCGCGACTTGTGGCTTCGCCCGGGGCTCGCGCCGCGCGACCGCAGCCTGGTGACGGTGAGCGCGCTCGTCGCCAACGGCCAGGTGGCGCAGATCCCGTATCACCTGAACCGGGCGATGGACAACGGGCTCACGCAGGACGAAGCGTCCGAGACGTTGACGCAACTGGCGTTCTACGCGGGATGGCCGAACGTCTTTTCGGCGATGCCCGTGTTCAAGGAGGTATTTTCACGGCGCGCGACGTGACGTGCCGGGACGCTGTACGAGAAACCGGGCTGGCGGACGCAAGCGCGCATGCCGCGCACCCGCCTTGATACTGGCAGCTTCGCAACCGCCCGTGCCGACGCGACGACGAAGCGTCGCGGTCCTATTGCGACGCGGCGCGCGTGACCGGCCGGGGCAGCCTGCCCGCTTCCTGACGCGTGATCATCCAGCCGGGATAGCAGGGCGGCAACGCGCTCACGGCATCGAGACGCGCCAGTTCTTCGTCGGTCAGGACGGCGTCGACCGCGCCAAGGTTGTCGTCGAGCTGGTCGATCCGCTTGGCGCCGATGATGACGCTGGTGACTGCCGGCTTGGCGAGCAACCACGCGAGCGCGATCCGCGCGACCGAGACGCCATGCGCGCCGGCGATCGCGCGCATCTCCGCCACGCACGGCCAGACCCGATCCGGATCGACCGGCGGAAAATCGAAATGACCGCGCCGTGAACCTGCTTCGGTCGACGCACCGGGGCCGAACTTGCCCGACAGCAATCCGCCGGCGAGCGGCGACCAGACGAGCAGCCCCATCTGCTCGTCGACGGCGAGCGGAATCAGCTCGCGCTCCACGTCGCGCCCGGCGATCGAGTAGTAGGCCTGGAGCGTCTCGAAGCGCGTGGCGTGAAGCGCGGCACTCAGGCCGAGCGCCTTGCCGATCTTGCCCGCGCGCCAGTTCGACACGCCGACGTAACGGATCAGCCCCTGCCGCGTGAGATCGTCGAGCGCGCGCAGCGTCTCCTCGATCGGCGTGACGGGGTCGCTCGCGTGAATCTGGTACAGGTCGATATGGTCGACCTGGAGCCGTTCCAGGCTTCTCTGCACCGAATCCATGATGTGACCGCGCGACGCGCCCTGGTCGTTGGGGCCCGCGCCCATCACGCCGGCCGTCTTCGTCGCCAGCACGATCTCGTGGCGCGGGACGCCGATGTCTCGCAACGCCTGCCCGAGCACGCGTTCGGCTTGGCCGAAGGAATAAATATCGGCGGTATCGATGAAGTTGATGCCTGCGTCGAGCGCACGGGCAATCAAACGGTTCGCGTCGTCCTGGCCGACCGCGCCGATCGCCGCCCACATGCCGGCATCCGCGTTGCCGCCCAGGGTCATCGTGCCGAGGCACAGCTCGGAGACGTACAGGCCGGTGCGGCCCAATTGCTTGTATTTCAATGCAGCCCCCTTCAGAATCGGCCGGACACCAGGCGGGGCGTCGGCCGGTGGCGCCCCGCACGTCGGAATGTCAGTTGCCGCGCGATGTGCCGGCCCGCAACCGCGCGGCGATCGCCGCGACGCGGGCGCCATAGCGGCGGGCCGTTTCGAGATCGCCCGGCGACATCTCCTCGGGCGACGCATCGGCCGGCGTCTGCGCCATCGGCGCGATGTAGGCGCCCATGCGGTTCAGGTCGTCGCGCGTCGACGCTTTCAGGTTGGCCGGCTTGATGTCCATGCTGACCCAGATGCCGCCATGCTGTCCGGCCAGCAGGAAGAAGTATTCGAGCGTATTGAGCTTGTCGCCGTTAATGCTGGCGCTATTGGTGAAGCCGCCGAAGATCTTGTTCTGCCAGCCGCTGTCGAACCAGACCTTCGACGACGCATCCGCGAACTTCTTGAACTGCCAGCTCGGGCCGCCCATGTAGGTCGGCGAGCCGAACAGGATCGCGTCGGCGTCGGCCAGCGTGTTCCACGCGTCGTCGGCCAGGTTTCCGTCGGCATCGATCGCGACGAGTACGGCGCCGGCGCCGTCCGCGACGGCGGCGGCCATACGTTGCGTATGGCCGTAGCCGGAGTGGTAGACGACGACCGTTTTTACCGGCGGGTTGAGTTGATCCATGATGGTTTCCTTTCGTTTGGGGTTGTCGTTCAGACGACGTGGGAAACCACTCTACCGAGCCGCGATCGGGTTATAAACGACGGCAGATTGAACGTTCCGTTACTTTCCGGATGAACAATGCAGAACCTTGACGCGCTGTTGATTTTTGCCCGTGTCGCCGAAATGGCGAGCTTCACGCGTGCCGCCGAGAGCCTCGGTATTCAGAAAGGACGCGTGTCCATGGTCGTTCGCGGACTCGAACGGGACATGGGCGTCGCGCTCCTGCATCGGACCACGAGGCGCGTGCAGCTCACCGAGGACGGCCGCGCGTTCTATGCCCGTGCAACCGACCTGCTCGCCGAAGTGCAGGAATTGCAGTCGATGTTTTCGGGGCGCGGCACATCGTTGCGCGGCAGGTTGCGCGTGGACATGCCCACGGAACTGGCGCGCAGTGTCGTGGTGCCGGCGCTGCCGCAACTGATGGCCGCGCATCCGGATCTGGAGTTGGAACTTTCCAGTACCGACCGGCGTGTCGATCTCGTTCGGGAAGGGTTCGATTGCGTGATCCGGCTGGGCCCGATCGCCGACGAGACGCTGATTGCCCGACCGCTCGGCAGGCTGCGCATGACGAATGCGGCGAGCCCCGACTATTTGGCCCGGCATGGCGTGCCGCACACGCTCGGCGATCTGCACAGCCAGGGGCACAAGATGATCCACTACACGCTGACGCTCGGCGCGCGGCATCCCGGATGGGAATACCCGGACGGCGACGGCTATGCGTGGCTACCGTTGCCGAGCGCGATGCAGGTCAACAGTGTCCAGACTTATCATGCAGCGGGGCTGGCGGGCATCGGGCTGATCCAGGCCGGCTATTCGGCGCTCGCGCATCACATCGAGAGCGGCGCGCTCGTGGAGGTGTTGCCGGCCTTGCGTCCCGAGCCGCTTGCCGCGTCGCTCGTCGTCGCGCATCGGCGCAATCTTTCGCCGCGCGTGCGGGCGTTCATGGACTGGATCGGGGGCGTATTACAGCCCTACCTGGATTAGCTGAGAGGGGAGCGGTTCGACGTGCTGGCGGATGCGGCCGTTTGCGTTATGCGAACTTGCCGAAATCCACGGCTTCCCGGACGAATTTTCCGGTCGACAGCAGCGCTTGTTCGATGTCCGCGACGATGGCCCGATTGTCGACCGGCGCGGTGACGCACCATCCCCAGATATCGTCGTCGATTTCATAGTGACCGCGCGCATACGCCCAATAGCTGAAATAGCGGTCCTGCGACGAGGCGGCCTGCGGGTCGTCGAGGCCGTCCGGATGTGTGAGCCGGACGGAATGCAGCGCATCGCGCAGGATCGCGGCGATATCCGGAAAGTCGGCTGCGCGATGGTCGTCGAGTACCTCGACCAGCAGATCGCTACCGTGATACACCGGCCGAACCCGGAATCGAATCAGGCTCGTCATCGCTCGTTTTTCCGTTGCGATCCCGGCACGATCAGCACCACCGGAACATCGTCCGCGGCGGGAGACAATAGCGTGCCTTTCAGCGGGCCGGCCGGCCCGGGTGCCTCGATATCCGTCTGCATCATGCGTGAAAGGCCCTCCTGATTCGTGTAGCGATGAACATCGGGCACGGCATCAGCGCGCCGCGTCCCGCGCCTCGTCGAGCAACCATTCCGCAAACGCCCGCACCGGCGCCGCGCTCAATTCGATCGGCTCGGGAAGCACGAGGCAAAAGTTTTTCGTAATCGCTTTGCCGTCCGGCCAGGGTGCGACCAGCCGCCCTTGTGCAAGCTCTGTCCCGATGTAAAGGCGCGGCACCAGCGCGACACCGAGGCCGGCCAGCGCGGCCTCGATCAGCATCGAATGGAGATCGTATCGCGGGCCGACCGCCGAATTGGTCAGCGCGATGCCGGTTTCCTGCGCATAGAGCTGCCACGCGTCCGGATTCTGCCGCCGGTGAAGGCGCGGCAGCGCATCGAGCGACGGATTCGCGCCGGCGCGTTCGATGAGCGCCGGACTGCAGACGGGCACGAGCACCTCCTCCAGCAGCGGATGCCGATGCATGCCGGCCCAGGCCGGATGTTCGAAATGAATGGCGGCGTCGAATCCGCTGCCGGCCAGCAGGAACGGCTCCATCCGTTCGGCGATGTGCACGGTGACGTTCGGATGGCGCTCCTGAAAGCGCTTCAGCCGCGGGATCAGCCAGCGGGTCGCGAAGGTCGGGATCGCGGCGATGTCGATGCTCGCGCCTTCGACGGGCTGCCCCATCAGATACAGGCTGTCCCGTTCCAGCCGATCCAGAATCTCGCGCACCTGCACCGCGTATCGCGTGCCGTTGGGGGCGAGCCGCACGCGATTGCCGACGCGCTCGAACAGCGTCACGCCGAGGAACGCCTCCAGCCGGCCGATCTGGCGACTGACGGCGCCCTCGGTGCGCGCCAGCTCGTCGGCGGCGCGGGCGAAGCTGCCGTGTCGGGCCGCCGCCTCGAAGGCCAGAAGCGCGGAATTGCTCGGGATCTTGCGTCGCATCGGGGTCTCGCCGGTCGGGTGCATTCGACGGTCAGCTTGATCAAATATCACTGAAGGCTGACTTTAAGTCGATATCTCTGCGAAAAACAGCAGATTAGCATTACGTCACTGCACTGAATATCCCGCATTCGAAGCACAGGATGCTCATTCGTCACGAAGGACGATCCGATGATCTATACCGTTGAATGCAGTTTCGCCGACGCAGCCAGCGAAGCCGAATGGAACGACTTCTACAGCGTCGACAAGCTGCCGGCCCTCATCTCGGTGACCGGCTTTCATACGTCGCAGCGCTTCAGGGCGATCAGCGGCGGCTGCCCCGTTTATCTGGCCATTCACACGATCGACGGCCTCGACGTGCTGACCGGCGATGAATATCGACGCAAAGGCGGCGGCAATTTCGCGCGGTGGCAGCAGCACATCACCGACTGGCACCGCAACCTCTACAGCGATATCGGTCGTGCGCCGGCGGTCCATGCCGACGAACTGCTCCTGCTGAGCGCCAGCGGGCCCGACTCGCTGATCGAACTGGGCCTGAAACCGCTGGCCATGCAGGCCGTTGCACTCGAGCAGTGTCCGGCGCGCCGCTGGCTTGCGGTACTCCCCCGGCGCGATGCCCCGCTCGTCGACGACGTGCCGGCCGGCCTCGACCTGTACGCACCGATGACGGCGCAACTGACGAAGAAGAGCAGCGATGCCTAACGTGACGTTCCATATCGATGCGGAACGCATGCCGCCTGACGAGCGCCTCGCCGAACTGTCCGGCGACTGCATCGAACTCTGTACGGATGTCCTTCAGGCAGAAGTCGGGAACGTCCACGTCATTTACGTGGCGGTTCGGCATGGGTGCGGGCATCCCGTTTTCGCGGAAATCCAGTATCGCGTGGCGTCGTTCCGGCCGCCCGCGGTCATGAACGCGTTCATGGAAGCGCTGGATCGCGCCATCGTTCGTCGCACGGGGCTGAAGGCGCGCATCCGTTGCTTCGGTCATGCCGCGCCGAACCTTCACGCCCGAAACTAGCCACCGCGGAGAAGCATGATGTCCAACGTTACGTTTCCCGGCCAGCGCGTCGGGGATTTCACGATCACCGCGATCAGCGACGGCTACCTCACGGCCAGCCTCGATTTCCTGTCGAATATTGACGTGACCGACGCTGCCGCGATGCAGCGTGCGGCCGGGCAGCAGGAGCCGTCCGCCGTGCATATCAACTGCTACGTGGTGCGCGGCGCGGGCCGCACGATTCTTATCGACGCCGGGGCCGGTGGCATCAGGCAATGGGGCGGCCGCCTGCAGGACAACTTACGACTGGCCGGCATCGATCCTGTCGCTATCGACACCGTTCTGCTCACGCACGCTCATCCCGATCATGTCGGCGGGCTGGTGAATGCCGACGGATACGTTGCGTTCCCGAATGCGGAACTGGTCGCGCATCGACGCGAGGTCGAATTCTGGCGGGACGACGGCAATCTGAGCCACGCCAGCGAGCGCGCTCGCGGCAATTTCCGGATCGCGCGTCAGGTATTCGACGCTTACAGCGACGCGCTCCGGACGTTCGATGAAGGCGAAGTGCTCCCCGGCATTGCTGCCATACCGCTACCGGGGCATACCGACGGACATACCGGATACCTGCTCGAATCCGGCGATCAGGGCCTGCTCGTGTGGGGCGATATCGTGCATTTTCCGCACATCCAGATCGAACGGCCGGACGTCGCGATTGCATTCGATCAGGACGCGTCGCAAGCGGCGAAGACGCGTTCGCGGCTGCTCGACCGCGTCAGCTCGGAAGGGCTGTTGATCGCCGGCATGCATCTGGGCGAATCCGGCTTCGCGCGCATCAGGCGAACGAACGGCGAATACGGCCTGTTTTACGAAACCGACACCTGAAGTGAGGCACGTCAACGTGCGTGGTCGATACCGTATGCCCGCTTTGCAAGCTGCCGTTCGAGGAGGACAATCCAGCCTGAAATCTCGTCGGAGGTCGCACGTCATGGCCCCATTCCAGCCCGATGGATGGCATACCGTCACGCCGCGGATCGTCGTGCCCGATCCGCGCAACCTGATCGCCTTCATCCGCACGGTGTTCGACGCGGAAGGCGAATTCCGTACCGGTTTGCCTGCCGAGATCCGGATCGGCGACTCCGTCGTGATGATCAGCGGCGCAGACGGCCTGCGCGATCCGATGCCGGCGTTTCTGTACGTGTATGTCCAGGACACCGATGCCACCTATCGACGGGCGCTCGCGGCGCAGGCGATTCCGCTGGAAGCGCCCGCCGACATGCCGTACGGCGACCGGCGGGCGATGGTGAAGGACGCGTGGGGAAACGTTTGGCAGATCGCCACGCACCAGCGCGACCCGTCGGCCGACGAGATTCGTTCGAGGCTCGGCGACGGCGAGTAGCCGCGCTGCTTTCGCCTCCCTCTGTCGCAATCGTCAAGATTCGCGTCGCGTGCGGATAAAAGCCGCCCGTTCCCCGCGCCGTTAACCCGTTCGCAGCCCCGCGCCTGGTATTGCGCCACGGCGCGCGTCGTTCGTGTTCCGGAATTCACTCCGCCGCTGGCCGTGCCCGGCCGGCTCAAGGGAACGTCATGCGAAAACAACTCACTATCCGTGGTGGACTCGTCGCGACCATCGCCGGCTATACCGTGCTGCTCGTGCTGGTGGTCGGCGCCTGCATCGCGGCCCTCTACGTCGGCAACGGCTCGCTCGAGGCGATGTACCGCGACGACACCGCGTCGCTGCTGCACCTGAAGACCAGCTCCGAGCGGATGCTGGTGCTGCGCGAACGCATGAGCGACGTCGCGCAGATCATCAGCGCCGGCCAGCCCGCGAAAGAGGAAGTCGCGCAACTTCATTCGCTGCTCAAGCAGAGCAACGACGAACTGGATGCGTACACGCGTCTGCACGTGCGCGACGCCGGCGAGCAGGCGCTGTTCGACACGCTGCAGAGCCGCCGGCGCGCGCTGCTCGACCGCGTGTTCCTGAAGGCGCTGTCGCAGCTCGACGGCGACGACGCATTCAACTTCCTCGACACGCAGCGCACCGCGCCGCCTGCATTGTTCGCCGCCTACCAGACGGCGATCGACGCGCTCGAATCGTTCCAGGTCACGCGCCAGAAGGCCCGCTACGATGCGGCCGGCATACATTTCCACCGGATCGTGTGGGGGATGGGGGCGGTCGCGGTGCTGGCGCTCGTCGTCGGGTTCCTGGCGCAGCGCGTGCTCGCGAAGGCGATCATCGAGCCGATCAATCTCGCGGTCGAGCAGTTCGAAAAAATCTCGAAAGGCGACCTGACCGGCGCCGTCGTCGTCCCGGGCGAGAATGAAATGGCGTATCTGCTCAATGCGCTGAAGCGGATGCAGGACGGCCTCGTCGATACCGTAAGCCAGGTGCGCGCGAGCACCGAGACGATCGTCGGCGACGTGCGCACGATCGCGAGCGGCAACGTCGACCTGTCCGCGCGTACCGAGCAGCAGGCCGTGTCGTTGCAGCAGGCGGCCGCGAGCGTCGAGCAACTGACGGCGGCCGTGCGCCAGAACGCGGACAACGCGCGCGACGCGCGCACGTATGTCGAGGGCGCGGCCGGCATCGCGTCGCGCGGCGGCGAAGCGATGCAACGCGTCGTCGAGACGATGTCGGAGATTTCGCACAGCTCCACGCGCATCTCCGGCATCGTCGGCGTGATCGAGAGCATTGCGTTTCAGACGAACATCCTCGCGTTGAACGCCGCGGTCGAAGCCGCGCGCGCGGGCGAGCAGGGGCGCGGGTTCGCGGTCGTCGCGACCGAGGTGCGCGGGCTCGCACAGCGCTGTGCGGCCGCGGCGAAGGAAATTCGCGACCTGATCGGCCATTCCGCGCGACGCGTGGAAGACGGCAGCGGCCTCGTCGACCGGGCCGGCTCGGCGATGGCCGAACTCGTCGCGGCGGTCGAGCGTGTGAACGCGATCATGGGCGAAACCAGCCAGGCATTCGACGAGCAGTCGTCGGGCATCGAGCAGGTGAATGCCGCGGTGATCCAGATGGAGCAGACGATGCAACGCAATGCCGCGCTGGTCGAGGAAGCGGCGGCCGCGGCGCTGTCGCTCGACGAACAGGGCGCGCGGCTGAGCGCGGCGGTCGCACAGTTCCGTCTGCGCGACGCGGCGCTCGCGTGACGTGCGGGCTTATTGCGGCGCGTCCGGCAACGCGTAGTCGAAGCGGTACGCGTGCTGGCCGTTGTCGATGTCGATGAGCATCGCGCCGGAGAGCCCGAGCAGTTCGTCCGTTCCGGAATCGGGCACGACCGTGATCGACTGCGTCGGCTGCCCGCGCGTCATCGTGGAGCTGTGCTGCAGGACGAAGCTGCCCTTGCGTCCACCGAGCACGCCTTCGACGGTTTCCATCGCCACGTAGCCGGCCGAACCCTGAACGCTGCTGCGAAACGCGAGCATTTCTCCGTGGCTGACGGCTTCCAGATCGCCGTGAAATTGCTTGTCCAGCGACATGCGGCCGAGCCCGCTGCTTTCCGCGACGTGACTCAGGGGTTCCGGATTCAGCTTCACTTCGAACGGACCGCTGGCCTGCAGTTTCATGACTGTTCTCCTCGTCGAATGGGAATCGGCACTATAAGCCAACGCCGTCGACGGCGGCCGGTCGCGGCGCGTCAATCGTCGCCGGATCGATAAAGCGCTTTCAACTGCGACAACTCGTCGATGAATCGATCCTTGAGCGCCTGCGGCCCGAGGATCCTCACCTGTGCGCCGTACCCCAATAGCTTGCGTGCACCGTGCTCGATCGATTCGATCGGCATCAGGAGCGCTTTCCATCCCGCCGGGACATCCGGGCTGCCCGCGTCCGGCGATACCGGTGCGGTTTCGATCCGCGCGTTGGCCAGCCAGGTTTCGGCGCGCGGCGACACGGCGATATGGGCGGTCAGCCGATAGAGATCGGCCTCGTACCGGCTCATCGCGTCACGCCAGTGCGCGGCGAGATCGAATCGCGCGGGGCGCCTGAAACGGCGGTGCGTCGCTTCGAGTTCGCGGATGTTCGCCAGCCGGAAGGTGAGCGCGCCGGCCTTGCCGGCCACCCGGGCAACCAGGTACCAGGCGCCGCCCTTGAGCACGAGGCCGAGCGGCTCGAGCGCGCGCCGGGACATGCCGCGCCAGCTTTGGTACTTCACGTCGATACGGTACGCACCCCACACCGCATCGGCGACTTCGCGCAGAAATTCCGGCGTTTCCTGCGCGCGGTACCAATCCACGGTATCGACATGCAGCCGGCTGGCGACGCGATCGGCCCGTTCGCGCGCGCCCGGCGGCAGGCTGGCGATCATCTTCAGCCGTGCCGAGGTTGCCATGCCGTCGAGGCCCAGTTCGCTCGCCGGGCCGGGCAGGCCCGCGAGAATCAGCGCATGCGCCTCGTGCTCGGTGAGCCCCGTGAGATCGGTGCTCCAGCCGTCGCGCAACTGAAAGCCGCCATTGCGGCCGCGATCGCCCCAGATCGGCACGCCGGCCGTCGACAATTGGTCGATATCGCGCAGGATCGTGCGCTCGGACACCTCCAGCGCTTCGGCCAGCGCCGGCGCGGTCATCCGGCCGCGCGCTTGCAGCATCATCATGATCGACAACAGGCGGCTCGCTTTCATACACGGCACGTTACCGCAAATACATGACATCGGGTGTCGTGTTTTCACGCTTATGCTTTGTGGCATCCCCGATCCGTTCCGTCGAAGCGAAGACACATCATGAAAATCATTTCAGGACCGCTGAGCATGTTCGGCGCCAAGGTCGAGATTGCGGCGCACGAGAAGGGCATCGATTTCGAGCTGGCGATGGCGCCGTTCAGCCAGCAACGCGGCTACGACCCCACGCATCCGGATGTATTGCGGATCAACCCGAGGCGCCAGGTGCCGGTGCTGATCGACGGCGCGCTGGAGATTTTCGATTCCACGCAGATCTTCGAGTACTTCGAGGACCTGCAGCCGGAACCTGCGTTGTGGCCGGCGCAACCGGCGGCACGCGCCGTTGCGCGTCAGCTCGAACATGGCAGCGACGAGATCTATTTTCCGCACATCGTCCGGCTGATGGGGCTTGAAGCAACGCCGGACGATCCGGCGGCACGGGCCGCGCGCGCCGAAGCGGCACGATACTATCGGCGCATGGAGCATGTGCTCGCGGATCGCGCATTTCTGGCGGATACCTATTCCTATGCCGATATCGCGTTCTACATGGCGCAGTTGTTTGGCGCGCGCAAGGGGGCGCCGATGACCGGAGAGACGCCCAACCTGCTCGCGTGGCGTGACCGGATGACGGCGCGTCCGGCGGTGCGGAAAGTGGCCGGTGCGATGGTCGCGTATCTGGCGTCGATCGGGGAAGCGGTGCCCGATTTTCTTTGCGAGCTCGATCGGCCACGCCCGCCAGCCCCATGATCGGGCGACGAAACGGCTGCGGCCATCGGGCCGCGCCGCCGCAGTCCGACATATTCCTCTACTCGTCGCCTTGACCTTGAAGTTGACTTGAAGCTTAGAGTGCTTGCTGACGGCGGCGAATCGGCAGGCTTCGGATCTCGCCTGCCACGGTCGATCATCGACGAGGGGCAACGGACATGGACAGGCGTTTTATACAGGTCGAATTCGGGCCGCACACGGTCGACGTGCCCGAGGGCGGGGGCTACGACCGGTCCCGGATGAAGCCAGTTGCTCGACGGGCTCGGCGCATCCACGATCATGCGTCTCGACGTGGTCGAGGATGCGCAACGGGTCCTGAATCTGCCGACGCCTTCAAGGGCCTTCGATGAACCCGGAAAGCCACGCTAACGATACGGATGCGTGCGACCTGCGCGCACGGAAGGAGTCGTCCATGCCCCAACCGACCTACGATCTCGTCGTATTTGGCGCCACCAGCTTTGTCGGGCAGATATTGGCACGCTATCTGTCCGACTATCTGTCGGCCGCCGGTACCGACGACACGCTGCGCTGGGCGATCGCGGGCCGGTCCGACGCGAAGCTCAGGCAGGTCAGGGATACGCTCGGCGCGGCCGGGCAATCCGTGCCGATCATCGTCGCCGATGCAGCCGACGAAACGCAGCTTCGGGCGCTGTGCGCGCAAACGCGGGTGGTCGTGTCCACCGTCGGCCCCTACGCGCTGTACGGAGAGCCGCTGGTCAGGGTCTGCGCGCAAACCGGCACCGACTACTGCGACCTCACCGGCGAGACGCAGTGGATCAGGCGGATGATCGACAAGTACGAGCCCGCGGCCCGGCAATCGGGCGCGCGCATCGTGCATTGCTGCGGCTTCGATTCGGTGCCGTCCGACATGGGTGTGTTCTTCCTGCAGCAAGAGGCGCGGCGGCAGTGGGGCGCGCCGGCCGCTCACGTGACGATGCGCGTCAAAACGCTGAAGGGCGGTGCGTCGGGCGGCACCGTGGCCAGCGTGATCAACGTCGTGCGCGAAGCGGCGGCCGATCCGGCATTGCGTCGGGAACTGCTCGATCCTTATTCGTTGTGTCCGCAACGGCATGGTTTCACGGTACGGCAGCATGCGGTTCGCTCCGCCGAATTCGATCGCGACTGCGATGCGTGGATCGCGCCGTTCGTGATGGCGGCGATCAACGAGCGCGTCGTCCACCGCTCCAATGCGCTGGCTGGCGATGCGTACGGCAGCCGCTTTACCTATGACGAAGCCGTGATGACGGGCGCGGGCCTGAAGGGGCGCATGATCGCGCTGACGATGGTGGCGGGCCTCGGCGCGTTCATGATCGGTGTCCTCATCGGGCCGGTGCGCGGCCTGATGCAGCGCTTCCTGCTGCCGAAGCCGGGCGAGGGGCCGAGCATCGACGCCCAACAGGCTGGCCGCTACGATTTGCGCTTCTTCGGCCGCGCCGACGACGGGCGAACCTTGCGCGTGAAAGTCACCGGCGATCGCGATCCCGGCTACGGCTCCACCGGCAAGATGCTCGGCCAGGCCGCGATCGGTCTCGCGCTCGATTGCAGCCGCGACGGCGTGAAGACCGGGCGCGGCGGCGGTTTCTGGACGCCCGCGACGATGTTCGACGAACGCTATATCGAGCGTCTGGTTCGCCATGCCGGGTTGCGTTTCGAGGTGATTCGAACGTAGTTCGCGCCAGCTATTCGAGCCGGGCGGGGGCGTCATGGATGCCCCGCCCGCCGGTACGCTCGCGGCCGCGCTTGCCCGCGCCCGTGCGGGCAGCCGTTTCGTCCAGAATCGTCGCGGCGAATTCGGCGGCCGCCGGCATCCGCGCGTCGTGCATCATCACGAATTCCATCTCCGGCAGTGCCGGCAAACCTTCGGGCAAGCCCAATTCGCGGAGCGTGTCGTCGATCGCGCTGCGCGGCACGGGCGCGATCGCGATGCCGGCCCGTGCGAAGGTCCGGATGCCTGTCACGCTCGGGCTTTCGCACGCGATCCGGTAGCGCATGCCGGCCAGCGCGAGCGCCTTGATGGCGGCGCCGCGGTACGGGCACGGATCGGGGAAGCACGCGAGCGGCACGTCGCCTTCCGGAAGCGGCTCGTGGCGCGCGAACGCCCAGACGAGCGGCTCGTGCGACAACGTCGCGCCGTGGCCCGAGTGCGAGCACCGGCTGCCGATCACGAGATCGAATTCGCCGTTGGCGTGCCGTCGAAACAGGCTGTCGCCGATGTCGACGGCCAGATCCATCCGCAGGCCGCGCCGCGCGGCGCCGTGGCGGCGCATCAGGTCCGCAAGCCAGCCGCCTGCAAAGTCCTCCGACACACCGATCCGCAGTTTGACGTCGACGGCGTCACCCGTTCCCAGCCGGGCTCGAGCTTCCTCGCTCAGATTGAGCATCGCGCGCGCGTAGCCGAGCAGCGTCTCGCCATGCGCGGTCAGCGTGACGCTGCGCGTGTTGCGCACGAGCAGCGCCTGCCCGACCTGTTCCTCGAGGCGAACGATCTGCGCGCTGACCGCGGACTGGCTGAGGTTCAGCCGCCGCCCGGCGCGGGTGAAGCTGCACACGTCGGCAACCGCCACGAAGGTATGAAGCAGCGACGTGTCGAGAGGAGGATTCATTCATCACCAATCCGGGTTAATTCGATCAATTAATATCGTTTCCGGATTATAGGCTGCCTGGATAGGCTGTGAAGCGCGGTGGGCGAGCGCGCATTGGGCGCGCCGTCGTCACCCTTGGCAAGGACCGGCGCCATGACACGCGTTCTCTATATCGAAGGCTCACCCAACAAGGCCTATTCGGCGTCCATCGAGGTGTGCGATGCATTTCTCGACGCGTACCGGCATGCCCATCCCGATCACGAGATTCGGAAGCTCGATATCTGGGATCTGCCGATGCCCGAATTCGACGGCGCCGCGCTGGCCGCGAAATATGCCGGGCTGAGCGGCACGGCGTTGACGCCGGAGCAGGCGGCGGCGTGGCGGCAGATCGAACGGCTCGCGGCGCCGTTCCACGAAGCGGACAAGTTCCTGTTCGGCGTGCCGCTGTGGAATTTCAGCATTCCGTACAAGCTCAAGCACCTGATCGACGTGATCTCGCAGAAGGATGTGTTGTTCACGTTCGACGCAGCGGGTTTTACCGGCAAGCTGGCGGGGAAAAAGGCGGCGGTGGTCTATGCTCGCGGGCTCGCCTACCAGTCGCCGGGGTCGTTTACGCCGGCCGCCGAGTTCGATCTGCAGCGCCCGTACATGGAAAGGTGGCTCAAGTTCGTGGGCGTGACGGACGTCGCCGGGATCGTCGTCGAGCGCACGTTGTTCGGTGCGGACGGGAAGGTCGATCGGAGCCGCGCGATCGACGAGGCACGGGCGACGGCGCGCGCGTTCTGAGGCCGCCGCGCCATTAAGCGTCAGCGCCCGCCGTGTGCGATGGCGAGCGCGACGCCGAAGCCCACCAGCAGGCATCCGAACGTGCGATCGATCCAGTGCCGTAGCGACAGCAGGCGATCGTGGACCGCCGTGGCCGAGAAACAGAGCGCCACGAGGCTGAACCAGCCGGCATGGGCGGCCGCGATGAACACGCCGTAGCCGATCTGCACGATCAACGGCGTGTCGGGCCGGACTGCCTGCATGAACAGGCTGACGATGAACACCGTGGTTTTGGGATTCAGCGCATTGGTCAGGAAGCCCGTGCGTAACGCGGCGAGATCGGACAGCGGCGCCACGGCGGTATCGGCTTGCACGCCGCCGGCTTTCGCCATGAGCATCTTTGCGCCGAGGTAGATCAGGTAGATCGCGCCGATCAGCTTGACGGTATCGAAGAGCCACGGCGACTTGCCCCGGACCATATTGTCGCTGATGGAACAAACGCTACCTCGAATCGAAATAAAGAATGAATGGACTTCCCGACGCTTGCTCATGCCGGCCAGCGAATGGAGAATGCATCGATCGACGCACGCCCTGCAAGCAGGATGCCGAATTGCCGGGCGAACGTTCGAGGCTGATTGCCCTGGCTCGACGTTGCAGCGGCCGGCAGGATGTCGACCGGCTTTTACCGAAAAATCGCGCGGGATGGCACGCGCGTCGCCAACGGAATGCCGATGCGTGCTTTATCGCTGCAACGAATGAGCGCCGGTGAAGTCGCCGTCATTCTTCATCTTTTTGACACGGCTTTTAACGACGCACGGGCAAACCAGGGCGACGCCAGGCTGCAGCGAATATTTCCCGTTGCCTTTAAATCCGCATCCTTTACCCGAAGAGCAATGACGAGGCGAAGCCATGCAACTTCAAACCGGTAATTTATTCGACGTCGAAGGGCGGCGCGGCGGCGACGAGCGAATCGACATGCTCGTCACGGGCCCGGGCGTGAACGTCGAGCGAATCGTATCGATGGGGCATGCGAGCCCGGACGGGTTCTGGTATGACGACCCGCGGGCCGAATGGGTTGTGCTGCTGTCCGGCGCGGCCGTGCTTGAATTCGAAGAGAATGCGACGCGGCTCGATATGCGCGCCGGAGATTACGTGCTGATCGAGCCGCATTGCCGTCATCGTGTCGCATGGACGCATGACGACGTGCAAACCGTCTGGCTTGCCATCTATTACGAACGCTGAAGAAAGGATTGGCGTGCGGCACGATCGGTGGACTGACCGATGCGCGACACGCCGATCGGGCAAAACCTCGTCAACCGGAGCGGCTTTGAAATACCGCCGGTATCGATGCCCCAATCAATGCCCAAATTGCCGGCCAGCGTGTTGAATCACGCGCCGGGCCATGCGGGAATCTTATTCCTGGATCAGGAATCGATTGCGATTCTTCGCATCCTTGATCCATGCGGGCGCGCGACCGCGGCCCGACCAGGTCGCCCCGGACTTCGGATCGCGATACTTTGCCTGCACGGGAGCGCCCGCCTGTTTGGCCGGCCGACCGCGGCGCGTACCGAAAATGTCTTTTTCGGTAATGCCGTATTCCGCGACTTTGGTGCGGATGTCGTCGACGATCGCCTGGAATTCAGCGGCACGCGCTGCTTCGGCTTTCTCGGCCAAAGCATCCATTTGAGCTTTCAGTTCCTTGTAAGTTGCCATATATCACTCTTCAGGTTGTGTCCATACATGATAGCGGTTTCAATCGGAAATGACGAAGAAAATTGCTCCGACTACGAATTCCATTGCCGATATGGCAATGCACGACTGCTTCGAACACCTGAGAAGTGGTTTGTCTGGATCGTTTGCGTCCGATCTTCTCATGCGGGACAAGCTTTGGAGACTCAATTATTCTTTATCTTTTTTCAGAGGGATTGGGGAATTCACTGATGAACAGGGATGACAAACTGAAACAGGTCGCAGCCGAATTCGGATTCGATCCAGACGAAACGATCAGGATCGGCGGAAAGTACACGCCCGTCCTGGTCGACGGAAGAACCGCCTACGTCGCCGGCCAGGTTCCGCGAATCGGGGAAGTCGTGCATTTCGTCGGCATCGTGGGCGAATCCGTTTCACTGAATGACGGCCGCCGCGCGGCCGGCATTTCCGCACTGCGCGCGCTGGCGCTGATCCGCAAGCAGTGCGGCACGCTCGATGCGATCGCGACGGTGCCGCGCATGACCGTGTACGTGCGAAGCGCGCCCGGCTTCACGATGCAGAGCGAGGTGGCCGACGGCGCGTCGGACGTGTTGTACGCGGTGCTCGGCGACGCCGGCGTCCATACGCGTTCGTCGGTCGGCGTGCTGCAATTGCCGAAGGGCGCATCGGTCGAAGCCGATTTCATTTTCGGGCTGAATCGCAGCGGCGCCACTGCCTGACCCAGAATGGCCGCGTGGGCGGACGGGCCGCGTTGCGTCGATCACCGCGCCGTCCGCGAACGGGCCGCTTCGGGCGTCATCCCGGTCCATTCATTGAAGGCACGGAAGAACGAATTCGGATCCTGGTAGCCGAGCAGGAAGGCGATCTGACCGTAGGGCAGGGCCGAGCGATCGAGGTAGTGCCACGCGAGCTTCTCGCGAACTTCGGCCAGCAAGGTTTTGAAGTTCGCGCCTTCGTCGCCGAGTCGCCGCTGCAAGGTCCGCTTGCTGATCGCAAGCGTTTGCGCGACGCCGTCCGCGGTGGCGAGCCCGCCCGGAATCAATTCGAGTAGCGCCGCGCGCACGCGCTCGACGATGCCGGCCTCGGCCGACAGCGCATCGAGGCGGCGGCGCAGGTCGGGCTCGAAGATCTTCCACATCGCATGGTTCGCGGTCACGAACGGACGCCGCGCATCCTGCAGCGCGATGCTCACGGAAGGCGCATCGCCGTACCGCGGCGTCACGCCGAAAAAGTGCGCATAGCCGGGATCGAGGCCGACGTCGCACGGCAGCGTGACGGCGTGCGCCGGCAGCTCGGTGCGGGTCGCCAGGCGCGCGAGTTTCACGAAGAAGCCGAGTTCGGCCGCGACCAGCATGCCGGGCGGCGGCACGTCGCGCTCCAGGAAGTCGACGGCGAGGGTGAGCGCGTCGGCCTCGTGCGACACGTGCAACCGGATCGGGCCGATCAGCGGCTTGAACTGGCCGATGCGCCGGATCGCGATCTCCAGGTTCGGGCTGCACAACGCGGCGAACAGCGGCGGATCGAAGGTTTCGACGGAGAGCAGATCGAGGATGCGCAGCGCGACGGCCGGCGCATTCGTCATGTCTTCCATCGCACGCCACAGGCGGAAGTATTCGCGGGTCGTCAGCCCGTTCTCCGGCCGCGCGAACAGATCGGCGGGCAACCGCGCGCGCCGCAGCAGTTCGTCGACGCGCAGGCCGAGGTCGACCATCACGACCCGCCAGCCCGGCGAAATCGCGAAGCGGTTCATCGCCGCAATTGCCCGGTTTCGACGAGCTGCTGAAAGAAGTCGTTCATCGACTCGGCGAGCGGGCGATAGCGGATGCCCAGCTCGTTGCGGCTGCGGCTGTTGTCCGCGCGCCAGGGCAGGCCGACGTTGCGCGCGATCACGCGGCGCGTCACGCTCTTGTTCGCGAGCGGGCCGACCAGCCACACCAGCCACTTCGGCAGGATGCGTCGCGGTATCGGATAGTCGGCGCCATACCGTTCCAGCAGCGTGGCGGCTATCGCCGGCAGGTTCGTGTCGTGCGCCGATACGATGTAGCGGCCACTGGCGCTCGGCAGAAACGCCGCGCGCAAATGCGCGTCGGCCACGTCGCGGACATCCACCGCGCCGATGCCGAGATCCGGCACGCCGGCCTTCATCGCGCCGTTGCCCATCTGCCGCACGATCTCGAAGCTTTCCGACGTCGCGTACGGATTGATGCCGGGCCCGATCACGAGCGACGGATTGATGGTGACGAGATCCCAGCGTTGCTGCTGGCGGGCGATCCGCCACGCTTCGCGCTCGGCGACCGTCTTCGAATACGAATAGGGTTGATGGGCCAGCGACGAACTGGTGTTCCAGATTGCTTCGGTGAACCTACCGTCGGGCGTCGCGGCGAGATCGGCGTTGTCGCCGTAGATCGCCGCGCAACTGCTGGTCAGCACGACGCGCCGCACCGACGGTGTGCGATTGGCCGTCTCGAGTACGTTGCGCGTGCCGAGCAGCGCCGGATCGACCAGCTCCTTCTGCGGATCGCGAACGGTGACCGTGAATGGCGACGCGGTATGGAACACGATCCCGCAACCCGCCATCGCGTCCTCGTACGACCCGGGTTCGAGCAGGTCGGCGCGGAAGTAGCGGATCGTGCCGGGCTTGCCGGCCGCGATGCGCTGGAGATGCCTGAGCTTGTCCGGGCTGTCGGGGTCGCGAACGGCTGCATGGACCGTCAGGCCGGCCTCGAGCAGCCGTTGCACGAGCCAGCCCGCGACGTATCCGGTTGCGCCGGTCACCATGACGGGCAGGTCGGTATCGATATTCATGGACGGGATTCCGTGGCGGAGAGGATGCGCCATGATGCCGCCTTTTGCGCGCCACTTCACTCGCAAAGCGCGCCAATCGACATGCAGGGGACGACAGGCGACGCGATGCCGGCCGCGTGCGGCGATGCTCGGGATCGCTGACGGATCCGGATACGGCGACCGCACCGCGCGCCGGTTTGCCGGCGGCCATTGACGCGTCGCGCCGTGTCCGATTACGCTCCTCTCCGATCTCATTCCGGGGACGATCGATGAACGACGACGCGACAGAACGGGTGATCGAACTCGCCCGGCACGTAATCGGCTACATGCAATCCGCTTTTCCCGGCTGGCGCGAAGTTTACGTGTGCTTCAGCGCACCGGGCGACGCGCAGTACGGCGTGCGTGCGTCCTATGCGACGGCGACCGGCGTCGAGCTGGTTTCGACCATGGAGCATCGGGATTTGATCGGCGGGATCATGCGCATCGGGCCGCAACTGCGCGACGCGCTCGCGAACGACGGCAGGAAATTCCGCGCCGCGCTGTTTCGCGCCAATGCCCGGTTTTCCTATCGAATGGATTACGACTGGAACGACGCCGCACGCTGGAACATCACGAAGCTCCGCGGCGCATCCGGCCGCCCGGAGGGGCTGGAGGCGCTGGAGCCGCTGGACTGACGGATGCGGCCGGTTGCACGCGCACCGGCAACGAACGCAAAACCGCGTTATCACTTTGACGAATGGCCGACGATACGGACGCGATCGAAGGCAGGAGAGCCGCCATGCCGAAAGCAAAAAAGAAGCTGCTGCCGAAGGACTTCGACGCGCTGCTCGACGAAGGCGACGTTGCGAAGCTTCAGGCGGTGTTCGACACCTGCGACGTGAATGCACGCGGCGGGCCGAGCAAGCGGACCGCGCTGTCGTTCGACCGGTGTCCCGACGATCTCGCGCGCTGGCTCGTCGCGCACGGCGCGGATATCGGCGCGGCCGATGCGTACGGCAACACGGCATTGCACGCGCGGGTGCAATGCCGGCGCAGCCGCTTCGACGTGCTGCTCGAACTCGGCGCGGACGTTCACGACGACGGTGCGTCGATCGGCACGCCCCTGCATGCGGCGGCCGACTCGCGTCATGCATCGTCCGCGCGCCTGCTGCTCGAGCACGGCGCGCGCGTCGATGCATTGAACCGGGACGGACAGACCCCGCTCGAGCGCGCATTGCGCACCTGCGGCAACGCGGATCTCGAGCACATGGTGGCGCTCGCCGACGTGCTGCTCGACGCAGGTGCGGCGAAGACGCCGCAAATGCAGGCCAGCGTCGCCGAAATCGGGGAGCGTTTCGAGTTCATGCGCGAGCGCTACAACCCGCAGGAGGTCGATGCGGCGAGCGCTGCGCTGGACCGGCTCTACACGCTGTTCGACGTGCCTCCGGCGCCGCGTCGTCGGCTGCACGACGGCCGGTCGCCGATCGTCGTCGCGGCCGGAACCTGGCAGCAACAGCATCAGGCGTTGTGGACGCAACTGGTGCCGGGAACGGGGCACGCGGCGACGGTGCAGGGCGAACTCATCCGGATCTCGGGCCGCATCGCGCATGAACTCGACCACAACGGCGGCTGCAACTGGGACGCCGATTTCAGGAAGATGGCCGATGCGTTCGCGGCGATCGTGCGCACCGGCACGTCGCTGCCGGCGGCCGATTTGTCAGACATGGAGGCCGTCGTGCAGGACGTCAAGCGGCAATCCGGCGACCCGGCGCAACTGTGCCGGCTCGCGGTGGCGTGGGTACGCCTGAACCCCGATCCGCTCGAACTCGCGCCGCCGCCCTATCGCCGGTAGCGCGCGGCAGCGTCACCGCGCAGCGCCGGCCGGCCACCCCATGCCGGCCGTTTCGGCGCCTCGTCGTTTCCGGACGTCATCACCCGGCCCATATCGGCCGGCATCCCCACTTTTGGGGATGCCGTCGCCGGGCCGTACGCCTACGATGGACGACGAGGCACCGGGACCGGATGTCGCCAGAACACTCGAACAGGTCCGTCGTTCCTTCGTCGATCTCTGTGCGCGCTCGCACACTTGATTGACACGGTCGTCGCGTACGCTGATGCGCAACGTGTGCGGTGCGTCGTCGGCGCCGCGGACGATGGCGCGTTGATGACGGAAGGCCTTACGTCGTATTTCGGGGAATTTCAATCAATATGCTCGCACGAGACTATGTGGAACGTGAGCTCTCTCACATCCAGAGAATGGTGGCGCTGCTGGACAGCGAGACGGACGTCGACGATGTGTCGATGTCGGGCGCGGGGCGCGTCCGGCATCCGAGATACTGGCGCGGGCGTATCGAGGCGCTGCTGTCGACCCCCGACGTGCCGCGCCACGTCAGAAAGCTGAGCGAAACGGTGCTCGCGAAGATCGACGAGATGGAAGTGCGGTTCGCGACGATGAAGTAAGTGCATCGTCGGGCCGGGCAGCGAAACGCGTTTCATCGCATCGTCGGCCGCGTCCCTTTATCCGGATGCCGTCACGTCGATCGGCGCTGCGCAGGCCGTCTGCTGCGTCGACACGGATGACGCCGCCATGTCGAAAACGGCCATTACGTCTGACGAGAAACGGTATTGAACGTGGTATTTCGATCAAACCTGCATCGGCAATTTGAACAATGAGGCCGATTGAGTAAGATGCCCGAACGGCGTTCGACACAAACGCACGGCGCGGGGTGGCCAGATGCAGATGAACGGGTGGGTTCCGTCGGCATGGATCGATGACGTCTACGCTGCGGCGCTGGGCGACCAACGATGGGAAACGGTGCTGGACGGGCTGCGTCTGTCGGTCGGCGTACGCATGGCCATCCTGCTGTCGTTCGACGATGCCGCCAGGCTGCCGGCGATCGAGCAGGTGGCCGGCGACGATCCGTCCTGGGTCGCCGCGTGCCTCCACCGCTACAACACCGAGTTCCACCTGTACGACCCGGTCGTGCCGGTTGCCGCGGACTGGCCCGTCGGGCGCTGGTTCGAGGACGTGAAGCACCTGTCGGTGCGGCAGCGCACACATGGCGTGTTCTATCGGGAATTCATGCAGCCGTTCGGGCTCGGCGGCATCTCGGGCCTGTACATTCATCGCGGCGACGGCGCGGGCGCTTTTCTCAGCGTACAGAGCGGCCCCGAATCGCAAGGGCTGTCCCATGAGCAGCGTCGCACCATCGAAATCATGGGCGCGCACATCAGCCGCGCGCTGCGCATCCACGCGCGCATCGGCGAGCTCGAAGCGCGCGTGGCCGCCGCGGAATCGGCGCTCGATGCGGTGCCGGTGCCGGTGTTCCTGCTCGGCGCGCAGCGCGAACTGCGCTATACGAACCGCGCGGCCGATCAGCTGATTGCCGCCGAACCGGCGCTGCGGATCGTGAGCGGCCGTTTCGCACCGGAAGGCTGCGTCGACGATGCGCAATGGCGTCATGCATTCGCATGCGGCGGGCTGTTGCTGCGTCGTGCGACGGGCGAACCGCTGCCGCTTGCGCTGATTCCCGTTCCCGAACAGTCGCGCCTCGCGCGCGAACGGCCCGGGGTCGCGGCGCTGATGACGGCCGCCGACCTGCGTGCGCCGTCGGCGCGCGCGCAGCGCTTGCGGGTGTTCTACGGGCTGTCGTCGGCGGAAGCCGATCTCGCGGTGCTGCTGTGCTGCGACGGGCGTTCGCCGCAGGAATGCGCGGCGCTGCGCGGCGTGTCGATCGGCACGGTCCGCGCGCAGATCAAGTCGATCTACACGAAAACGGACGTGGCGCGCGCAGCCCAACTGACGTCGCTGGTCATGCAGACCTGAGCGATCGATGCGCGCCGGTGCGGCGGCGTTTTTACTATCCGCCGCCGATTCCCTGCAGTATCCGGCCGGTCCCGCCGCAGACGGTGCAGGGCTGGCCTTCCACCCTGCCGGTGCCGCGGCAGACGCGGCACGTGTCCTCGCCGATGCCCGGCGCATTTGCCGGGCCTTCGTCGCCGTCATTCGCCGGGGTAGCGGGGTCGGGGGTCGCCGATGGCTTCGTGGTCGACATCACGGGCTCCTTTCGCGTTGCACGTCGTCGTGGTGAGCATCGCGCGTGCCTGGCGGGCGGCACGCGCGACGACGACGGGTTTCCCGCGCGTTACAGCGCCGGCGCCCACGTCGACCCGAACGGGTTCGACTGGTCGATGCCCGGGAAGTCGACGAACGCCTTGCTGCAGTCGAGCACGCTGGCCGGATCGATCGCATGGACCGCGGCGCCGTCGACGACCACCCGGTTCGCGGTCGACGGGAACACCGGCAGGTTCACGTTGCGCAGCGTGAGGTTCGCGTCGGATGCGATCGTCGCGATGCCGTCGGGCGTGTCGGCCACCACGTTGGTCAGCGACATCGCGAGCGGGAACGCCGGCTCGCCGTAACCGCCGGTGTTCGCCTCGAACCCCTGCAGCTTCACGCCGGCCGCGCCCTCGATCACCACGTTCGCAAGCGAGATGTCGTGGAAGTTCGGGTACAGCGGGCCGCTCGCGGGTACGGCCTTCGTGCTGTAGTACGGCGTGAACAGCAGCGCGTTCTTCGCATCGCGGATGCAGATGTTCGCGTAGCGGATGTTGCTCACTTCGCCGCCGCGCGCATAGTCGGACTTGATGCGCAGCCCTTCCTCCGAATCGCGAAACGAATTGTCGTACACCTGAACGTTGGTCACGCCGCCGTTGGTCTCGCTGCCGATCGAGATGCCGTGCCCCCAGTAGATGTGGTTGTGCGCGATCGCGACGCCCCATTTGCGGTCGGCGCGCACGTCGCGATTGCCGTCGATGCCGAACAGCCCCGAGCCGGCGGGCGCCGGGTTGTTGCTGCCCTTGAGTGCGATGTCGTCGTCGCCGGTGCTCACGTAGTTGTAGGCGAACACGAAGTTCTTCAGGTAGCCGTCGAACGAGATCGCGGCGGCGGACGTCGTCGTGCTGCCGGTCGACAGCGCCACCGACGTCGGCTTCGCCGCGGAGCCCGGGTCGAACGCGTCGGTGTTCTTCACGTTGTCCGCGTTGAACGTCTGGCCGTTGTACAGCGGGTTGCCGTTGCCGGCCGGGTTCGCGAATGCGGCGAGCGTCGGCGTCTGCACCTTCACGTTCCAGATCGTCAGCCCGTCGACGCCACTCGGCACCACGTGGAAATTCGGGCTGTTGTTCAGCGTGATGCGATACAGCGTGAGGTTCTTCGCGTAGTTGAACACCATCAGCCGGAAATTCGACTGCGAGCCGAAGCCGGTCGTGCCGTTCTGCACCATGTTGCCGAGATACGCGAGATCCCACCACGTCATGTTGCGCACCGTCGATTTCGAATCGACGACGGTGCCGCCGTCGTCGCACGCGGTGCCGTCGGGCGCCACGGTGCCGCTCTTGTAGGCCGCGTAGGTGTTCGAGCAGGTCAGGTCGACCTTCATCAGCGGGTATTTCGCATCGGACGTGACGAGCTCCGCGTAGCCGCGCCCGTCGATCCGGCCGTCGCCGACCACCGCGGCGTTGACGAGGTTGGCGCCGGCGATCAGCGCGGCGCAGTTCGACGAGCTGCCGGCTTTCGTCGCACTGACGGCCGTATTGCCGCAGTACGGGCCGGCGGCGTTCGGCGAATACGCCTTCACGTCGCGCGACGCATACAGTGTGACGCCCTTGTCGATCCACAGCGTGACGCCGGACGGCAGCGTCAGCGGCCCGCTGATGAAGCCGTTGCCGGGCCCCGCGTGATTGACGACGAGCCGCACGGCGAACTTGCTCGCGCGGTATTTCGGCTTCGCGAGCTCCTCGCCGGACGCGCCGGCGATGTTCACGTTCGGCACGGCAGCCGTCTTCTGCGCGGCGGTGGCCGCGGCGTCCGCCGCCGCGATCGTCGCGCCGACTTCGGCGTCGACCGCCGCGCCGCACGCGTCGAGCGTGGCCTGGATGCGCGCCTGGTCGGGGTTGGCCGTCGCGGCCGACACGGCCTTGCCGACGCCGGCCGTCGACGGGTCGGCCTCCGGCGGCAGCGAGCCGTCGGGGCGGCTCACGAGCGTATTGGCGGCTTCGAGCGTGCTGCATACCTGCGTATCGGCGGGCAGCGCCGGTTCGGCCGGCAGGTTCGGGTCGACGGTCGTCGTGCCGACCTGGAACACGGCGGGGGCGGGCGGCGCGGTGGACGCCACGCCGCCGCCGGTGCTCGAATCGTCGCCGCCGCACGCGGTGAGCGCCGCGGCGGTGGCGAGCAAGGCGGCGAGCAGGCCGAGCGCGCGCGGGCGCCGGTTCGGCCGGGAAACGGGGATGGTCATGACGGAGATCTCCTGAAGAGGCATCGGCTGCGCGATGTCGGGTTGGTATCGGGTCGTTCGGCGGTGCGGGTCCCCCGGCGCGAGCGGACGGGTGGTGGACGAACTGCCGGCAAGGCTGAAACGGGCGGCCGCGGCCGTCGGCGCGGGTCGTCGGGCCGGGCGCTGCAGGCGCGAATCGCGTCGCGCGGGATGCGGGCCGCCGCATGCTCGTGGCATCGCGACGGGCTGATGGTATTGTGATCAGTCATCCTACAACGACCGCAAACGAAGCGAAAGAAGACCGTCGGATGTCGGGAAACCGTCTCATCGGCGTCCGATTCGCAGGGCGACCCATTTCCGGAAAACGTTTCGCGAAAAAGCGTGGAAACAGAGAATGCGATTCCCCGTTCCCCGCCAAAAGCCCCTGATGGCGGCAGTTATAGGGGTATGCACCAAGTGAGTTAAACGGTTAACCGACGTACATTTGCCCAACACGTCATACGACGTATGACTCTGCGATTCGAGGAAGCGCATCGGCGATGCACGCGCGGGCCGACGGATCGCCGCACAACAACGATCGACCATCAAGGAGACTCACCATGAAGCACCGATTCACCGGCTCCCGTACCGCCCTGGCCGTCGCACTGATGGCCGGCTTCGCGATGTCCGCGCAGGCGCGCGTGTTCCGCTCGGCGGACGTGCACGGCGACAACTTCCCGACCAACATGGCCGTGAAGTTCATGGGCGACGAGTTGTCGAAGCAGACGGGCGGCAAGGATTCGATCAAGGTGTTCGGCAACAGCGCGCTCGGCTCCGAGAAGGACACGGTCGATCAGGTGCGGATCGGCGCGATCGACATGGCGCGCGTGAACGGCGCGTCGTTCAACGAGATCGTGCCGGAATCGCTGATCCCGTCGTTCCCGTTCCTGTTCCGCGACGTCGACCATTTCCGCAAGGCGATGTACGGCCCGGCCGGCCAGAAGATCCTCGACGCGTTCACCGCGAAGGGGATGATCGCGCTGACGTTCTACGAGAGCGGCGCGCGTTCGATCTACGCGAAGCGCCCGGTGCGCTCGCCGGCGGACATGAAGGGGCTGAAGGTGCGCGTGCAACCGTCCGACCTGATGGTCGACGAGATCCGGGCGATGGGCGGCACGCCGACGCCGATGCCGTTCGCCGAGGTGTATACGGGCCTGAAGACGGGCCTCGTCGATGCGGCGGAAAACAACCTGCCGTCGTACGAGGAAACCAAGCATTACGAAGTCGCGCCCGATTACTCGGAGACGCAGCACGCGATGACGCCGGAAGTGCTGGTGTTCTCGAAGAAGATCTGGGACACGCTGTCGCCGCAGGAGCAGGCGGCGATCAGGAAGGCGGCGGCCGATTCGGTGCCGTACTACCAGAAGCTGTGGACCGCGCGCGAGGCGTCCGCGCAGCAGATGGTGACGAAGGGCGGCGCGAAGATCCTGCCGGCCGCGCAGATCGACCGCGCGGCGTTCGTGAAGGCGATGCAGCCGCTGTGGACCAAGTATGAAAAGACGCCGCAGATGAAGCAGATCGTCGACGAGATCGAGGCCACCAAGTGACGCGTCGTACTTCCCTGAACGGTGCGGCGGCCGCGGGCTCGCCGGCCGGCGCACCGGACGGCGCGGCGCCGGCGCGGCCGCACGCCGCGCCGCTGTTGCGCTGCGTGAACGACGTGCTGTTCCGCGTGCTGGCCGTGATCGCGTCGGCGTGCCTCGCGGTGCTCACGGTGCTGGTGTTCTACGCGGTCGTGATGCGCTACGTGTTCGAGAACGCGCCGGATTTCGTCGAGCCGATCGCGCTGTTGCTCGTGATCGTGATCGCGATGTTCGGCGCGGCGATGAAGGTGCGCGACGGCGGCCATATCGGCCTCGATTCGCTGGTGCGCCGGCTGTCGCCGAAGGCGCGCACGGTCGTCATCGCGATCCAGCATCTGAGCCTGATCGCGTTCGCGATCATGATCATGATCGGCTGCGGCAGCATGGCCGCCGAGACGATGGGCGACCGCATCCCGATCATCGGGCTGCCCGAAGGCGTGCGTTACCTGATCACGATGCCCGCGGCGGTGGCGATCATCTTCTTCTCGCTCGAGCACCTGCTCGCGCTTCGTCGTTCTTCGTCGGGACAATAACGCCATGGAACTCGCGATCCTGTCCGTCAGTTTTCTGATCTTTCTCGTCCTCGGCGTGCCCGTTTCGTTCGCGCTCGGCATTTCGTGCGTGCTGACCTACCTGGTCGAAGGCCTGCCGATCGCGACCGCGATGCAGGCGATGATCTCGGGGATGAATGCGTTCTCGTTCCTCGCGGTGCCGTTCTTCATCTTCTCCGGCGAACTGATGCTGCATGGTGGCATCGCGGACCGGATCCTGCGCTTCGCGCAGGCGAGCGTCGGCCACTTCCGAGGCGGCCTCGGGATGGCGAACGTCGTCGCGTGCACGCTGTTCGGCGGCGTGTCGGGCTCGCCGACCGCCGATACGTCGGCGATGGGCGGCGTGGTGATTCCGCTGATGAAGCGCGAAGGCTACAGCGCCGCGTACGCGGTCAACGTGACGACGCATGCGTCGCTCGCCGGCGCGCTGATGCCGACGTCGACCAACATGATCATCTACGCGTTCGCCGCGCAGGGCATCACCGGGATGCTGCACGGCCAGCCGGTGAGCGGCGTGTCGATCGGCGACCTGCTGTTCTCGGGACTCCTGCCGGTGTTGTGGGTGATGGGCTTCGTGCTCGCCGCCGCGTACTGGCAGGCCGTGCGTCACGGTTATCCGCGCCGCGAGGACGGCTCGTCCGCGCTGCCGCGGTTTCCCGGCTGGTATGCGGTGCTGCGCAGCTTCGTCGGCGCGGTGCCCGGGCTGATGGTGATCGCGATCATCCTCGTGTGCGTCGCGAAGGGCATTGCCACCGCGACCGAAGCGGCCGCGATCGCCGTCGTCTACTCGCTCGTGCTGACCGCGGTGGTCTACCGGACGCTGACGGCCGCGAAGCTGCGCCGCGCGCTGTCGCATGCGGCGCGCACGACGGGCGTCGTGCTGCTGCTGATCGCGGTGTCCAACATGCTGCGCTTCCAGATGTCGTACCTGGAGATTCCGGATGCGATCGAAGGGCTGCTGAAGCAGTCGACCGCGGCGCCCTGGCTGATGCTGCTGTACATCAACATCATCCAGGTGTTCCTCGGTACGTTCGTCGACATGGCCGCGCACATCCTGATCACGACGCCGCTGTTTCTGCCGATCGCGATGGCGTGCGGCGTCGGGCCGGTGCAGTTCGGGATCATGCTGCTGCTGAATTGCTCGCTCGGCCTGGTGCACCCGCCGATCGGGTCGGTGCAGTTCGTCGGCTGCGCGATCGGCAACGTGTCGATCGGCGAGACGACGAAGATGGCGTGGCCGTACTACCTGGCGATCTTCAGCGCGATCAACATCGTCACGTACCTGCCGTTCTTCTCGACGTGGCTGCCGAGCCTGATCAGCGGGCACGCGGTGTTCTGACCGCACGCTTCGCCCGTCGCGGCGCCGGACGACCGAGGTTGTCCGGCGCCGCGCTCGCATCCGCGGTTCCCTTTCCCCACTTCCCGTCACTCCCATGAAAACGACTCTCCTGCGGCGCGCCGTTGCGGCGGCTGCGTTGACGATGGCGGCCTCGCTCGCGCACGCGGCGACGTATGCGTACGTGTCGAACAGCGACAGCCGCGACATCTCGGTGTTCGGCGTCGACCCGTCAAACGGTGCGCTGACCGCGATCGAAACCGTGCCGGTCGGCGGCGCCGTGATGCCGATGGCGCTGTCGCCCGATCATCGTCGCCTCTACGCGGCATTGCGCTCGACGCCGTATCGCGTCGTCAGCTTCGCGATCAATCCGCTCGACGGGCGGCTGATCGAGCTGGGCCGCGCGCCGCTCGCGGACAGCATGGCGTACGTGTCGACCGATGCGTCGGGGCGTTATCTGTTCTCCGCGTCGTACGGCGGCAACCTGCTCGCGGTGAACCGGATCGGCGCGGACGGCGTGGCCGGCGACGTGCAGCAGACGGTGAAGACCGGCCCGATGGCGCATGCGATCCGCCAGTCGCCGGACGGCCGCTACGCGTTCGCGTCGGTGCTCGGCGCCGATGCGTGGCTGCGGTTGCCGTTCGATGCGTCGACCGGCAAGCTGACCGACACGGGCGAGCCCGCGTATCGGCTGCCGGAGAAGTCGGGTCCGCGCCATTTCGTGTTTTCGTCGAACGGGCGGTTCGCCTACCTGATCGATGAACTCGACGGCAAGCTGCACGTGATCGCGCTGTCGCACGGCGACGCCGATGCGCGGCCGATCCAGACCGTATCGATCCTGCCGTCCGATTTTCACGGCGACAAGCCGTGGGGCGCCGACCTGCATCTGACGCCGGACGGGCGCTTCCTGTACGCATCGGAGCGCACGTCGAGCACGCTCGCCGCGTATCGCGTCGACGCGAAGTCGGGCACGCTCGCGCGGATCGGCACGTTCGCGACGGAGCAGCAGCCGCGCGGCTTTGCGATCGATCCGTCGGGCAGGTATCTGCTCGCGGCCGGGCAATTGTCGCCGACGCTGGCCGTGTACCGGATCGACGGCCGCACCGGGCACCTCGACGCGATCGGCAAGTATCCGGTCGGCAAGGGCGCGAACTGGGTCGAGATCGTCACGTACGACGGGACGAACTGAGTGGCCGAAACGGGCGGCATGCGTCACGTGCCGCTCGTTTCCGACACTCGCCAGCAGGACCACACGCGGAAATGCCTTTAATCGAATCAAGTCGGCGAGACGCAGGCCGTTAACCCATACAGTAAAACTTCAAGAACCGGTTCATCATGCGCGACCTGAAGGTAAAGAACAGTTTGCTCGCCGTGCTGGCTGCTTTTGCCGCGATGATCGTGGTCGGTGGCATCGTCGGGATCGCCGCACTCGGAAACGCGAACACGAACGCGAAGCGCCTGCATGAAATCGCCGCCCAGACGTTGCTCGTCAACGACGCATACAAGGACAGCACCCGTACCCGCTCGGCACTCGTGCGTGCCTACGCGGCGCTGAAGGAGCACGACGATCCGGCGCAGCGCGATGCGGCGCTGCAAAGCGCGCAGCGGACGTTCGATCTGTCCGCGAAGGAAACGCAGGCGTTTCAGAGCGCCCCGTCAGCCGCCGGCATCGACACCGACCTGAAGCGGGCACTTGTCGAATCGTCGACGCATCTCGCGACCGTCCTCGCACGCGCGACCGACGCGCTTCGCAACGGCGACACCGCCGCGTACGCAACGATCAACGACAAGGAGATCACCACGGCCGGCCAGGTCTACTCGGCGAACGTCGAGAAATTCCAGCGCCTCGCAAACCGGCTGTCGGAACAAACGATCGATGACGGCAACGCCGCCTACACGCGCATCATCGCGATGGTCGGCATCGGCGTGGCGCTTGCGCTCGCACTGATCGTCGCGACGCACTTCGCGTTGCGCCGGATCGTGTCGCGGCCGCTCGCGAACGCAGCCGCGCTGCTCGACCGGATCGCATCGAACGACCTGACCGTGACCGTACCGGACGCGGGCCGCAATGAAATCGGCCAATTGTTCGCGGCGATGAAGCGGATGCAGGGCGGTCTCGTCGCCACCGTCGCCGGCGTGCGCGACAGCAGCGACGCGATCCACACGGCCGCACGCGAGATCGCCGCGGGCAACCTCGATTTGTCGAGCCGCACCGAGCAGCAGTCCGCGTCGCTCGAGGAAACGGCCGCAAGCATGGAGCAACTGACGTCGACGGTTCGCCAGAGCGCGGACCATGCGCAGCAGGCGAGTACGCTTGCCGCGAGCGCGGCGGACCTCGCGCAGCATGGCGGCGAACTGGTTGGCCGGGCGGTCGACATGATGGGCGTGATCAATGCGAGCTCGAAGAAGATCGCGGAGATCACCGGGATGATCGACGGGATCGCATTCCAGACCAATATCCTCGCGCTGAATGCGGCGGTCGAATCGGCGCGCGCGGGCGAACACGGGCGCGGCTTTGCAGTGGTTGCGGGCGAGGTGCGCACGCTCGCGCAGCGCAGCGCGAGCGCCGCGCGGGAGATCGGGCAACTGATCGGCACGTCGATCGACGACGTCCGCAGCGGCAACGAACTCGTCGCGCAGGCGGGCCATGCAATGGGCGAGATCGTGTCGTCGGTGCGACGCGTGGCGACGATCATGACCGACATCACGACGGCGACGGTCGAACAGAGTGCCGGCATCGACCAGGTCGGCCAGGCGGTCAGCCAGATGGATCAGATGACGCAGCAGAACGCGGCACTCGTCGAACAGGCGAGTGCTGCCGCGACGGCGCTCGAGAATCAGGCCAGCGCGATGCAGGCCGCGATGTCGGTCTTTCGGATTGCGCACGCGGGCTGAGCCGGTGCCGAATCGGCATTGCCCGGAACGTCCGCGACAAGGCCGAAGCCTGAACAGCAAAAACGGTATCGCGGGCGGGCCCGCGAGCATGGCTGCACGGTAAACGATCAATCCTGCCGCGTGCCCGGCGCGATGCCGCCGCCCGATGCGTCATCGGCCGACCGATCGTCGCGCCAATGCACGAGCTCGCGCCACAGCGCCGGGCGCGCGTGATCCTGCGGCGGCAGCTCGATCACATAAGCGACGCCGCCCACGTTGACCACGACACCCGAGTCGGGCAGCGTGCCCGGGATGCCGGAGAACGAACGGTCGTCGGTGTCGGGTTCGGCCATGGAGTCCGGGCCGGGCGGGTGTCGAAACATCATGCGAAATCTCCGTGGCGCCGCGCATCGGCGCGTCAGTAGCGGACCCGCCCGATCAGGCCCAGCGGGTCGACGGCGTGCTGGATGGCGGCGGCGACCTGTCGTTGCGCGGCCGGCACGTGCTTGCGGTAGTACGCGATATTGACCGGCCCGACGCCGTGCTCCGCGCTGAAGCAGCCGCCCGCGCGCACGACGCGGTCGTACAGCGCGCCGCGCAGCGCCACCTGCTGCAGCGGCCCGTAGCGGTGCGCATCGGCGTGCGGGATCGACACGACGAGATGGCAGCCGCCATCGCCGAAATGGCCGAACGCATGACAACGCAGCGACGGATGCGCGGCGGCGAGCCATTGCTCGGCATTGGCGACGAATCCGGCCAGCGCACCGCGCGGCAACGACACGTCGAACGACAGCGGCATGCCTTCTTGCGCGACTGCGACTGGCAGCGCGTCGCGGATCCGCCAGAACCGTTCGGCCGGCGCACAGGCAGCATCGAGCACCACACGCTCGTTCGCGAGCACGTCGAGCGTCGCGACGGCGCGTTCCTCGAGCAGCGCATCGAGCCCGGGCATGCCGGTCGCGATCTCGACGAGCGCGTGGCACGCGGCGGCGTTGGCGTCGAACGGCACCCGCAACGCCGGAAACGCCGCGGCGACGCAACCGACCGCCGCCGCCGACATGAACTCGAACGCCGACAGCATCTCGCCGAATGCGCGCTCGAACGCGAGCAGGCCGGCGAGCGCCGCGTCGTACGACGCGAACGCGACGAACGCCGCGCACGACGATCGTTCGAGCGGCGCGAGCGCGAACGACACGGCCGTCACGAGCCCGTTCGCGCCGTTCGCGCCGATGAAGCACTGCGCGACGTCGAAGCCCGCGTTGCGCTTGCGCAGCGGTGCGAGCGCGTCGATCACGGTGCCGGCTTCGTCCGCCAGCACGACTTCGACGCCGAGCACGTTGCGGCGCACGTCGCCGTATTTGATCAGGCGGCTGCCGCCCGCGTTGGCGCCGACGAGGCCGCCGGCCGCCGGATCGCTGCCGAGGTCGATCGGCAGGCAGAGTCCGGCTTCGGCCGCCACGCGATTGAGGTCGGACAGCCGCACGCCGGCCTCGACCGTGATGCTGCGATTGGCCGGATCGAACGCGCGAACGGCGCGCATCCGCTCGAACGACACCACGCATTGCGTGCCGCTGCGATCGGGCACGGCGGCGCCGACGAGCCCGGTGCGCGCGCCCTGCGCGACGAGCGCGATCCGGTGCGCGGCGGCGATGCGAACGAGCGCGCGCGTGTCGGCGGTCGATGCCGGCCGCGCGACGCCGAGCGGCACGCCGCCGTATCGCGCGACGTCGGTCGCATACGGCTCGCATGCCGCGCCGTCGAGCCAGCCGTCGCCGAGTGCCGCGGCGAGCGCGTGCCGCTGCGCGGCGCGTTCGGGCAGCGCGCTCATCGTCAGTTCGCCCGCACCAGTTGCTTGCGCAGCCGGCCGCGCACGACGACCAGCGCGATCAGCGGCACGACGCCGCCCCACAGCGGGCTGTGGCGCATCGCGATCGACACCGCGAGCGCGACGACGGTGACGGCGAGCAGCACGAGCGACAGCGAGCGCACACGCGCGTGGTCGACCAACGCGCCGTCGACGAAGCCGCCGTCCGACCACGCGGTATGCACGATGCCGACCACCAGCACGCAGACGAGCATCGCGGCCGGCCCGAGTTCCTCGCCCCACAGACGGCTACCTGTCGGCGAGACGAGCGCGAGCACCGCGCCGATCACGAGGAACAGGTCGACGCCGATCGCGATGCTGTTGCGCTCCGCGCGGCGGATCAGCCACGCGCCGTGCACGAGCGCGAGCACGCCGCCGATCAGGAACGCGTGGGTCCAGCGCAGGTCCGGCTGCTCCGGGCCGAGCCGGCCGTAGAACAGGAACACGATCGCCGGCAGGAAGTTGCTCGCGTGCAGCAGGTAGCCGGTTATGGGATGGGTCGATTTCATCGGTGTCTCTCCTTCGTCGAAACAGCGGGGCGACGCGTCAAGCGTCGTGCCAGCGGAACAGCCGCGCGGCGGCGAACAGGAACAGCGCGGTGCACGCGGTCATGCCGAGCAGTTGCGGCGCGAGCTGCGCGTACGGCGCGCCGTCGACCAGCGCGCCGCGCAGCGCGACGGCGAACTGGTTGGTCGGCAGGAACGCGAGCCCGGCCTTCAGCCAGGCCGGCGCGTCGTGCATCGGGATCGTCAGGTCGCTGAAGAACAGCAGCGGGTAGTAGGTGACGTTGCACGCGAGTTCGGCCGCCGCGAGCGAGCGCGTGCGGCTGGCCAGCAGCACGCCGATGCTCAGCACCATCGCAGCGCCGAGCAGCACGATCGGCAACGCGCGCAGCCCGTCCGGCGTCGCAATCGGCAGCGCGATGCCGAACGCGACGCGTGCGACCATCAACAGCACGAGCGCCGACAGCGCCATCATCGCCATCCGCGCGACGATCAGCGCGGCGAGGAACACGCCGCGCGAGACCGGGAAGCACACGTACAGCTTGAACGTATTGCGCTCGCGCAGCGCGGCGATCGCGGTGGTCGTCGAGTTCAGGCCGATCGCCATGAACGCCATCACCAGGATGCCCGTCGCGAAGAACGCGCCGTAGTCGAACGGCCGGCGCGTCGGCGCGGCATTCTCGAAGCGCGCCTGCGCGGCCGGCAGCCCGAGCCGCTGCGCTGCGCAGCGCGCGAGCGCGATCTCGACGACCCGCGACGCGGCCTTGACCGCGAGCGGGCCGTTGAAGTCGTAGCGGATCGTCGCCGGCGTGCGTTCGTCCGCGCCGAGCACGACGGTCACGTGATCGGCCGGCGCACCACGGCCGCCGAACGTCGCCTTCACCGTGTCGCTGTGCGACAGGCTGTCGACGATCTGCGCTTCGCATGCGCGGCTGTACGGCGTCGTGCCGCCGGGCACGTCGAACGCGATGTCCGCCGTGCCGAGCGAGCCCGATCCGCCGAACGCGAACAGCATCACGCTCAGCAGGAACACCGGGAACACGAGCGTCCAGAACAGCGACGAGCGGCTGCGCAGATAGCCGAGCAGCTCGTTGCGCACGAGGATCAGGAACACCTTAGTCATGGGTCGGGCCCTCGGTGCACAGGCGCAGCAGGTCGCCCAGCGTGCTCGGCGCGAGCGCGAGATGCTGGATGCCGCGTTCGCCGACGATCCGGTGCACGTTCGGATGCAGCGTCGCATCGCCGAACGCCTCGACCACGTGCGCGGCCGACACGCGTACGCCGGTCACGCCCGGCAGCGCCGCGAGCCGCTTGCGCAGCGCGCGCGCATCGGCTTCGTCGCGGCAATGCAGGACCGCGCGCGCCTCGCCGACGAGCTCGGCGCGCAGCGTGTCCCGCTCGCCCTGGTAGCGCACGCCGCCGTCGCGCACCCAGACGAGATCGTCGACCACGCTCAGTTCTTCCTCGGAATGGCAGATCATCGCGACGCTCGTGCCGCGCGCGCGGTGGCGCAGCAGGTCGATCACGACGCCCGCATAGCGGCGGTCGAGGCCAGTGAACGGTTCGTCGAGCACGGCCAGCTCGGGCCGGTGCGCGAGCGCGACGTGGAGGTCCACGCGCTGGCGCTGCCCCTTCGACAGCGCGCGGCACGGCTTGTCGAGCAGTTCGGCAATGCCGAGCGCGTCGGCGATCGCCGCATCGGTGTGCGCGTACATCGCGCGGTGCAGCGCGACGATTTCCGAGACGCGCAGGTGATCGGGATACTCGACCTTCTGCAATTGCGCGCCGATCCGCTGCAGCGAGCGCGAATCGCGCATGAAGCGTTCGGCCGGCACGTCGAGCACGCGCACGTCGCTGCCGCCGCGCCGGAAGCCGAGCAGCGTTTCGAGCAGCGTGGTCTTGCCCGAGCCGTTCGGCCCGACGATCGCGGTGATCGCGCCGAGCCGGAACCGCACGTGGCGCGCGGAAAAGCGGAAATCGCCGGCCGTGACGTCGATCGCGCGCGCCCCGAGCGCCGCGCCCGGCGCATGCGCGTCGGGCAGCGGCGGCGTGCCCGCGCGTTGCGGCCGGTCGAACGCGGCGGGCGGGCCGAACATCGCACGCACGGACCCAAGAAACGAAACGCTCATCGTCGGCATCCTCAGTCGAACAGCATGACCTGCGTGTCGCGCGCGCCCCGGTACGGGTTGCGGCCGTGCGCGACCAGCATGTTGTCGACGACGAGCACGTCGCCGGCCTGCCACGGGAACGCCCGCTCCTCGTCGTCGAGCGCGTCGTAGATCGCCACCAGATCGTCGAACGGCATCGGCGCGCCGTCGCCGTAGCGGATCTCGTACGGGAATGCGGCGCGCGCGCCGTACATGCGCTGCAGGTAGCGATAGCTGAGGTCGCCCATCGAGCGCGGGTTCGGGTGCTGCGCGCTCGCCTGGTTGAACCACACCGTCTCGCCGGTGCGCGGATGCGTGCGCAGCGCGCTGCCGACGTGCGACACGGTCACGCTGCCGTCGTCGAGCCAGCGGCAGCCGACGCCGCGTTCCGCACACAGCCGCTCGACTTCGTCGCGCTTCGTCGTGCCGAATGCGTCGTCCCACGGGCGGTGGTAGGCGGCGAACGGCAGGTTCGGATTGGCGGCGAGGCCGTCCGCGCGGTCGCCGGGCGCCGCGAAATTGCGCAGGTACATCACGCCGCGTTCGGCGAACCGCTCGCGCAGCGCGGCCGGCACGCGCGCGGTCACGCGGCGCATGTCGCAGATCGGTGTTTCGCCGCCCGCGTCGGCCGGCTGCCGGCAGTAGAACGCGACGAGGCGCGGAAAGGTGGGCATGTAGGCCATCTCCTGGTGCAGCCCGATCCTGAACGGCGGCGGCATGCGGGTCGACTCGTAGACCTGGCCGTCGATCTGCCGGCGCGGGGCGGCGCCGGCCGTATAGCCGTTCGCGTGCGCCGGATACAGCGCGCCGAGTTGGCCGAATGCGGCGGTGTCGGGCACCGCGAAGCCGCGCCACAGCAGCGCGCCGCATGCGTCGAGCAGCGTGTCGATCGTGTCGAGCCGCGAGCGGTACCACGCGACGAACATCTCCGGCGACGTCGCGAGTTCGGCGCTGCGCGGCGTTACGCACAGCGGCAGCGTCGCGCCGGGCGCGAGCGCCGCGCAGTGCACGTCGTCGGCGCCGAGCCGCGCGGCGGCATGGGCGGCGAGGAAGGCGAGATCGGTCATCGCTCAGGCCAGCGCCGGTTTCTTCAGCAGGATTTCGAAGCCGAGCGCGCCGAGCCCCGCGCTCGGGCTGTAGATCGATGCAACCGCCGCGAGGCCGGCCGCGGCGACGAGCGCATGCGCTTCGTCGAGCGTGATCTTTTCCTCGACGTGGGTTGGCGGATAGTCGGCGGCCGCGCGCATCTCGGTGAAGCGGTCGAGCAGGTGCTGCGGCGCGTCGCGGCGCATGTCGTGCACGAGCGCGATGCCGCCCGGCTCCAGCACGCGGTACATCTCGGTCAGGCTGAGCGCCTTGTCGGGCAGATGATGCAGCGTCGCGCGGCCGACCGCCATCGTCAGCGTGCCGTCGTCGAACGGCAGCGCGAGCGCGTCGCCGACGCGCATCTCGATCGTGTCGTCGAGCCCGAGTTCGCGGATGCGCGGGCGGCCTTCGTCGAGCATCGCCGGATCGAGGTCGATGCCGACGTAACGCCAGCCGCGCATCGCCGGATCGGTCGCGAGCCGCACCGGCACGACGCCGGTGGCCGTACCGATGTCGGCGATCGTGCCGGGCGTCATCCCGCGCGCCAGCTGGCGGATGCGACTGATGAACAGCAGGTCCCAGGGTTCGAGCGTTTCGGTGGCGAAGCGATCGTAGTCGTTCGCTGGGCGCAGGTTCTTGAGCAGCATGACGTTCCTTGTGCGAAAGGGTGAGGGTTCACAGCCAGCCGACCGGCACGGCGGCCAGCAGCCGTCGCGCGGTCGCGCTGTTGACGCCGAACGCGGGGCGGCGGCGCCGTTCGACCGCATGCGCGGCCATCGCCGCGATGCGCGCGCCGAGCCCGACGCCGACGCCCCACGACGGCGCGGCGACGCCGAGTTCGAGCAGCGTCGCGGCGGTCAGAAAATCGATGTTCGGCCGCAGCGCGCGGCGCGCGTCGGCCTGCGCGCAGCACGCGTCGAACAGCGTCACGTATGCGCCGTCGAAGCCGCATGCCGCGAACCGGCCGCGCATGTGCGGCGGACGCGGATCGGCGACGAACAGCGGATGGCCGAAGCCGTACAGCGTGCGTTTCGCGTCGAGCGCCGCATCGATCGCCGCGCCCCCGGCCGCATCGAGCGCGGCCGGCGGTGCGCCGGCGCCGCCCGGCACCGACCGCGCGAGCGCCGCGAGCCACTGCATCGCTTCGAGCGCCGCGCCGACGTGCGACGGCCCGCTGGCGAGGAAGCCGGACGCGATTGCCTGCACCAGCGTGACGCCGGTGCCGATCGCGACGCGCGGCGCGAGCACGGTCGGCGTGATGTAGCCGAAGCCGGCGTGCCAGGCGACGAGCAGCATGTCCATTGCCGCTTGCGCCGGCGCATCGCCGCGCGTCGCGCCGGTCAGCACGAGCATGCGTTGCGCTTGCGTCGCGGCCGCATCGAGCGATGCGCGGCCGGCCGTGCCGGCGGCGAACGGCCGGCCCTCGATCGCCGCGTGCAGCAGGAACGGCGCGGCGGCCGCGCACAGCAGCATCGTGTCGAGATCGGCATCGTCCGGCGCCGGGCCGCGCACGCGCCCGATCACGTCGTCGAGGCCGCGCAGCAGGCCGGCCGCGGCCGCGAACACCGGCGCGACGCCCGCCGCGCCGAGGTCGGCCGCGACCGACTGGGCGACCGAGCCCGGCGCCAGCGCGTCGGCGAACGCCGCGAGTCGCGCACCGAGCGCCGCCTCGTGCGCGCGGTGCTCGGCGCTGCCGGGCGCGACGTCGAACCACAGATGCGCGAGCGCGCCTTCGAACGTCGTCGCGCCGATCAGCACGTTCAGGTCGAGGTCGCGCACGCGCAGCGCTTCGGGGTCGAGCGTCGCGCCGTCGATGTCGGAGCCGCGATGGCGCGTCGCCGGGCGGCCGAGCAGGTTGCGCGGCGCATCGCCGGCCGCGCTGACGGAGGTGCCGGAATCGAGTGTCGTGTCCATGTCATTCCACCGCGGCGAGTTCGTCGCTGCTGACGCTGATCGCCGCGTGCGCCATCGCGGCGATCACGGCCGCGTGCTGGTCGACGACGGGCAGCACGTTCGCGAAGTAGTAGCGCGCGCTTTTCAGCTTGCCGCGATAGAACGCGAGCTCGGCCGGCACGTCGGCGGTATCGGGCGCGTCGAGCCGGCGTGCGGCGATCGTCGCCGATTCGAGCAGCACCCACGCCGACGTGACCACGCCGAACATCTCCAGGAAGCGCGTGTAGAACTGGCTGCTGCGATGCGTGTGGCCGTCCTGCACGTCGCGCGCGATGTCGTCGAGCGCGGCGGCGATCCGGTCGGCGCCCGCGCGCAGCGCATCGAACAGCGGCCGCAGCTCCGCATGCGTGCCGGATTGATGCTGATGGGCGAGGAACGCGTCGAGTTCGTCGCGGTAATACTGGATCAGCCGCGAATGACGGCCGAAGCCGAGCTTGTCGCGCACGAGGTCCTGCGCCTGGATGTAGTTCGTGCCTTCCCAGATCGACAGGATCTTCACGTCGCGCGCGTTCTGCTCGACGGGGCTCGCGTCGGTGTAGCCGAGCCCGCCGTGCACCTGGATCGCCGTCTCGCAGATGCGCCACGCCTGGTCGGAGATGAACGCCTTGCAGATCGGCGTCAGCAGCAGTTGCAGCTTGCGATGGCGTTCGATCTCGGCCGGGTCGGCGTCGGGCGTCGCTTCGAGCATCGCCGCGCGCGTCGCGGTCGCGGCGAGCTTGCCGAGCAGCCCGCGGCAGCCGTCGACGCGGCTTTTCATGTCGACGAGCATGCGCTGCACGTCCGCATGCTCGACGATCGCGACGCGCGCGGCGTTCGTGTTCGACGCGCTCTCGATCGGCCGGCCCTGCAACCGGCGGCCCGCATACTCGACCGCGTGCAGGTACGCGCTCGACGCGACGCCGACGCCGAACATCCCGGTGCTCATCCGCGCCTGGTTCATCAGCGGCATCAGTTGCAGCAACCCGACGTTGCGCCGGCCGCCGAGCAGCCAGCCCTTGGTCGTGCCGTTCGCGCCGAACACGAGGTGCGTGTTCGCGCAGCCTTTCAGCCCCATCTTGCGCGGCAGGCCGATGCAGTCGACATGGTTCGGCCGCAGCTCGCCGGTTTCCTCGTCGGGCCAGAAGCGCGGCACGACGAGGCACGACAGCGAAAACGAATCCGGCGACGCCGTATCGATGCGGCCGAGCACGAAGTACAGCGTGTTTTCGGTCAGTTCGTGCATGCCGGCCGAGATATAGACCTTCTCGCCGTCGATCGCGTAGACGTCGCGTTCGAGCGGCGTCGCGCGCAGCGCGACCGCGGTGAGGTCGGTGCCGGCCTGCGGCTCGGTCGCGCAGAAGCACGCATCCCAGCGGTACGCTTCGAGCGGTGCGACGAGCGCTTTCTGGTGCGGCGTGCCGTGCATCTGCAGCAACTTGATCGCGGGGCGCGTGAAACCGCCGTAGGTCATGAACGACGGATTCGCGCCCATGAACATCTCGTAGATCATCTGCGTGACGATCGGCGGCAGCCCGTGCGCGGTGCCGAACAGCGTGTTCGACCACTCGTCGCGAAAGCGCGCCCACAGCGCGTGGAAATGTGAAGGAATCCGTACCTGACCGTCGTCGAGCAGCGCGCAGCCCTCGACGTCGGCCTGCTGGTAGCTGCGGCCGAGGTCGAGCGCGAAATCGCGGGCGCGTTCGAGCAGCGCATCGACCGACGCGCGATCGTGCGTGCTGTACGGCCCATGTTCGAGAAAGTGCCGGTCGGCCTCGAACAGTTCCCACAGAAAGAAGCGCAGTTCGCGCAGGCTGACCTTGTACGCGCTCATCATGCGTCTCCTTCGATATCGAGCGCGGCGTCGAGGCCGCCGGCCAGATCGACGACGGCGGCGGCGGCCGCGCCGTGCAGCGCTGCATCCCAGACGAGCACCGTGCGGCGTTCGCCTTCGTCCAGTGCGCCCGCGAGCCGGATCAGCGCGGCGGCCGATTCGGCGGACGACAGATGGCCCGACCCGTCGTGCTGGATGCGCGCGGCGACCGGAATCGACGCGGCGTCGGCGACGCGCGCCGCGAAGCCGGGATCGAAGCCGGGCGGCACGCACCAGTCGATCTGGCTCGCGCGCAGGCTGGCCTGCTCGAGCGCACGGCGGATCGCGCGGGCGGCGACCGGCGCGAGCGTGTCGCGCAGCGTGGCCGGCGCATCGGCCCACGGATCGGCGATCGACGGCCCGAATTCGAGCGCGACGGCCCGCACGCCGCCCCACGCGGCCGGCTCCGGCGCCGGGCCCGCGCGCGACACGAGCAGGGCGGCGGCCGCGTCGCCGTAGCCGACCAGGTCGCCGAACTGGCGGAAGAACGGGTAGAGCCACTTGTCGCTGAGGATCACGAGCGCCTGGTCGCCGTCGTCGAGCAGCCCGTCGAGCAGCATCAGCGCCGAATACCAGCCGAGCGTGCCGTTCTGGCCGAGCGCGAACGGCGTCACGCGCTGCAGCCCGAGTTCGTACTGCATGCGGCCGACGACCGAGTCGCCGATGCCTTCGTTGAGTGCGCTGCTCGCGACGATCACGTGCGTCGTGCGCGCAAGCGCGCCGGAGCCGAGCTGGTCGCGCAGGTCGAGCGCCGCGTCGGCGGCCAGATCGGCGAGGCTGCGCCCGGGCGGCGCGACGCGCAGCGCGGGTCGGCCGCCCGGCGCGAGGCGCGTGCCTTCGTCGGGCGTCAGCGCGCCCATGCCGCGCGGCCGCGCAAAGCGCGCCTGCGGCAGCAGCAGGTGCCGGTAGCCGGGATGGCGCTCCTGCGCCTGGATCGCGCTGAACACGACGGCGGGCGGCAGCACCACGACGCCGCCGGACAACGCGAGCGTGCCGGGTGCGGCGACGCGGGGCGCGCCGAGACAGGTTTCATCGAGCGTCGACAGGGTCATGCGGCGGTCTCCTCGAGATTCGGGCGCGCGAACGCGTCGCGATACTGCGTTTTCAGCGCCGGTCGGTCGATCTTGCCGTTCGGGTTGCGCGGCAACGCCGGCAGCGGCTCGACGACGAGCGGGTTCATGTAGGTGGGCAACGCGTCGCGGCACGCGCGTGCGATGTCGGCGCGGCAGGCGGCGGCGTCGAGCGTCGACACGACGCACGCGGCGATCGCCTCGCCGAGCGCCGGGTGCGGCACGCCGAACACGGCGGCCTCGCGGATGTGCGGCAACGCGAACAGCACGTCCTCGACCTCGGTCGGGCTCACGCGATAGCCGGACGTCTTGATCATGTCGTCGCCGCGTGCGACGAAATACAGGTAGCCGTCCGCGTCGCGCCGCACGATGTCGCCCGACCACACGGCGACGTCCGGGCGCGGGATCTCGCCGTGCCGGCGCGGCAGCGGACGAAAGCGCTGCGCGGTCAGCTCGGGCCGGTTCCAGTAGCCGAGCGTGACGAACGCGCCGCGATGCACGAGTTCGCCGGGTTCGTCGGCCGCGCACTCGCTGCCGTCCGCGCGCAGCACGAGGATCTCCGCGTTCGGCACGGCCTTGCCGATCGACGTCGGGCGCAGCGCCGCGTCGGCCGGCGCGAGGTAGGTCGAGCGGAATGCCTCGGTCAGCCCGTACATCAGGTAGGGCGACGCCTGCGTGAACAGCGCCTGCAGACGATGCAGCAGCGGCGTCGCGAGATGGCCGCCGGTATTCGCGAAGCGGCGGATCCGCGTGCGCGCGGTGTCGCTCCAGCCGGCGGAGGCGAGCTGCATCCACAGCGGCGGCACGCCGGTGATCGACGTGACGCCGAACGCGTCGCAATGGCGCGGCACTTCGGCCGGCTGCAGGAAGTCGAGCGGCGTGTAGCACGCGCCGGACGCCAGCGCGGTCGTGAGCTGGCTCAGGCCCGCATCGAAGCTGAGCGGCAGCACGCCGAGCACGACGTCGTCTTCGGCGAGCCCCTGGTACGCGGCGACGCTGAACGCGCCCGACACCAGGTTGCGGTGCGACACGACGACGCCTTTCGGCTTGCCGGTCGAGCCGGACGTGTAGAGCAGCGCGGCCGGATCGTCGTCGACCGGCCGGCCGGCCGGGGCCGCTGCCGATGCCGGCGTGTCGGCGCCCGGCGAGTCGATCGCCTCGGCCAGTGCCTCGATCAGCATCACGCGTTCGCCGACGAGCGCGGCGAGCGCCGGCAGGCGCTTGAGCCGCTGCGCGCCGGTCACGAACAGCGCGGCGCCGCTGTCGGCGACGATGTGTTCGATCTGCGCTTCCTTCAACTGCGGATTGACCGGCACGAAGATCGCGCCGAGTGCGTTGGCCGCGAGCATCGCGACCACGGTTTCGATGCGCTTGGGCGCATAGATCGCGACGCGTTCGCCGGGCTGCACGCCGCGATCCGCCAGCGCGGCGGCGGCGCGCCGGACCGCGCGGGCGAGCTGATCGTAAGTCAGTGTGCCGCCGCCATCGGCATACGCCGGACGCTGCGGCCAGCGCTGCGCGCCATGTTCGAGCAGGTCGGCGACGCTGATCAATGCGTTCATGATCGGCTCCTCTGGATGGTCTAGGCAGGCCGCACGTACACGTGCGCGGCTTCGTGGGACAGAAAATGCGGCATCGAGTACGTGCGGTGATACGCGCCGCAGCGTGCGAACACGGCGATGTCGCCGACCTGGGGCGGCGCGCCCGTGTCGTCGCGGCCGATCACGTCCGCGCGGCTGCAGGTACTGCCGACGTAGAGCGTCGGCACGCCGCGAGGCGGCGGCGCGGGTGCGCGGCGCACGAGCGACGGCGCGGCCAGGCGGCGCATCACCGATTCGGTCTGCGCGAGCAGGAACGCATGCGACAGGCCGCCGTCGCAGACGGCAATCGTGCGGTCCTGCCACGCCTTCACCGCGACGACGCGCGTCGCGAACACGCCCGCATCGGCGAAGATCGCGCGGCCGGATTCGTGGGCGAGCGAATACCGGCCGGCCAGCGGCGCGAGCGCGGCGGCATAGCGTTCGAACGCGGCGTCGCCCGGATGATCGTCGGCAAAGCCGCCGCCGAGGCTCAGCGAGCCGAGCGGCGCACCGTTGGCCGGTGCGAGATCGCGGGCCAGCGCCGCGAGCAGCTCGGGCAACACGAGCGTGTCGGGCTGCGTCGCGTCCTGGCGGATGAACGAATGCGGGCCGGAGAACACGTGCAGCCCGGCCACGGGCAGACCGGCGGCCGCGAGCGTGCGCACCGCGTCGTGCGCTTCGTTCGGCGTCATCCCGAAGTGGTCGTGCCACAGGGGCCGCGCGTGAGCGCCTGCCAGCGCGCCGGCGTTCACGCGCAGCAGCACCGCGCCGGGCGTGCCGCCGCCGGCCGCCGCTTCACGCGCGAGCGGCACGAAACGCGCGACCGCGTCCGGGTTGTCGAGCACGAAATGGCAGCGCGACGCGAGCCCCGCACGCATGAACATCTCGTCCATCGACGGATTGTTCAGGTAGCGCGGCGTCTTGATCCGGCCGATCACCGCGTCGAGTTCGCCGCGGCTCGCGAGTTCGACGCCGTCCTCGTACGCATGCGCGCAGCGCGCGAGCATGTCCTGGTTCGGGTTCGCCTTCAGCGACACGATCAGCCGCGTGCCGAGCCGCGCCTTCAGCGACCGGTAGCGGGCGATCGCGACGTCCGGCTCGTACACGTAGCACGGCGTGCGCAGGTCGGCGATCCATGCATGATCGCCGGTGACGGGAAGCGGGCGCTCAGGCGTCATGGCGGCCCACCGGATGAAGCGTGGCGGCCGCATACGCGCCGCAGTTCGACTGCATCACGCCGAGCACGCGCCGGCCGTGCGCGACCGCATCGAGCCCGACGTCGGCCAGGTTGATCGGAAAATCCGAACAGCACGCGTGGCCGCGCGCGTGGATGTTTTCCGCGTACAGCCGCTCGGCCGGCACGCGCATCGCGCGGCACAGCGCGTTCCAGCCGGGCAGGTCGGCGTTGTGCGGCAGCACGAGATCGTACGCGTCGAGCGCATGCGGCTCGAGCGCGACGGCCGCGTCGATCGCGCGGCGCGTGTACGGCCACTCCATCATGATTAGGTCGGCCTCGTTCGCGGCGACGGTGTCCGACCCGCGATGCCATTTCGCGTGCGTCTCGATCGCGATGCCGCCGAGCCGGTTCTTCGTGCTGTTGCGCGCGATCAGCATCGCGGCCGCGCCGTCGCACTGCACGCCCGTCATCTGCCGCATCCGGTAATCCTCGCCGTACACGCGGTCGGACGACACGACGAGCGCCGCGTCGAGCTGCGGATGGCGGCGCATCAGCGCGCGCACGGTTTCGATGCCGGCCGCGACCGACACGCAGTTCAGTTGCGCGACGGAGCCGAGCCACAACGGTTCGATGCCGAACCGCGCGGCCACTTCATGCGGCAGGCTGCGCGGCGCCGGCGGCACGCTGAACTGCTGCGTGTGCACGTGCACGATCGCGCCGACCTCGGACGGATGCACGCGCGCGGTGTCGAGCAGCCGGCCGACCGCCGCGATCGCGAGATCGGTCTCGCTCGTGTCGAGCGCCATATGGAAATAGCGGCTGCCCGACTGCGCGATCGCGGCCGCCCGCTGCGCCGGATAGTCGCGTTCGGCGGCCCAGGCCTCGATATCGACGGGCAGGCCCGGCAGCTCGTAGGCCACCGCGTCGATGCCGATCCAGAAGCCGGCGTCGCGGGATGCGTGTGAGGAGGGCATCGTCATGTCAGTTGAGCGGCATCGCCGCGTAGTCGAGGACGTCGAGCTTTTCGAAGGTCGTCTGCACGGTCGGCGTGAGCAGGCCCATCTCGCGGATCGTCGGCACGAGGCGCCGGAAGATCGAGCGGCGGATCGAACTCGACACCGGCGATTCGCGCACCATCGCGCTGCATTCGCGCTTCGACAGCCCCATCGGTTCCCAGATGTCGTCCGCGCACAGGTGCTCGTACAGCACGGCCGCGCCTTCGCAGACGAATTCCTCGCGCTCGCGCAGTTCGTGCGAACTCATCTCCGCGTACACGCGGCACAGCGTGATCCGGCCGACCGCGAAGTGACGCGCCTCGTCGCGCTGGATCCGCACGAACAGGTCCTTGATGAACGGATCGGTGCTGTACGCGACGACGCTCTGGAAGATCGACAGCGCGATGCCCTCCACCAGCACCTGCATCCCGAGGTTCGTCATGTCGAGCGCGCTGCTCGTGATCGTGTCGTGCAGCAGCCCCTTCAGCGAGCGGCTCATCGGGTAGCTGACGTCGAGCTTCTCGTTGACGAGCTTCGCGTACGCCTCGACGTGGCGCGCTTCGTCCATCATCTGCGCGGCCGCGCACAGCCGCGCGCTCAGGCCGCTCTCGGCCGATGCGAGCTTCGACGCGCAGATCAGCGCGGCCTGCTCGCCGTGCAGGATCTGCGACAGCAGCCAGCCCTGCGCGTGATGGCGCACCTCGCGCTTGTCGGCGTCGGCGAGCTTGCCCCACAGCTCGGTGCCGTAGATCAGGAGCGTCGGATCGGGCATGCCGAGCGGATTCGCCGGGTCGAGGTCGTGGCTCCAGTCGACGTCGGTCGCGACGTCCCACTGCGCGGCCTTCGCCTTCTCGTACAGCCGGTTCAGCGCCTCTTCGCGCAGCGCGTAGTCGTTCGACATCAGCGCGTCGACGGGCATCGACCAGCGGATATCGGCCGTGTCCTGCATCACGGTAAGCGTGTCATTCATGTCAGGGTCTCCCCGGCCGCGCGGCGGCGCCGGAATGTTGGGCGGAATCGGTGAACGGGGCGGCGGCGCGCGACGCGCCCGGGTGCGGTTCGAGCCGGATCGCATAGGCCGGCCACGCGCCGCGCAGTTGCGCGTCGAACGCATCGGCGAGCCGCGCGGGCCAGATCGCGCAGCACACGCGGTTGTCGCCGGCGAATTCCGCATCGCGCAGGATGCGGTCGCCGATCCAGACGACCGGCGCGCCGCGCGCGGCGTCGCGCAATGCTTCGTCGTACAGGTGCACGCCGAGCAGCACGTGCGGGGCGAGCAGTTCGGCCGGCAGCGCGCCGAAATACGGCGCACAGACTTCGATGAACAGGCGCGCCTCCGGATGAACGGCCTCGCGAATCCGCGCCGTGATTTCCGCGAGGAATGCGAAATACTGGACGTGATCGAGCAGCACGCGGCGTTCGCCGCCGGCCACGTCGTACGTATTGCCCGCGTCGTACGCATCGCCGGCCGCTTCCGCGAGTGCGGCGCGCGCATAATCGGCCGGCGTGTCGAGCGGCATCCGGTACGCGCTGGCCGCGACCGCGACCGGCTGCCGCGCGTCGCGCGCGATCCGGTAGGTGAAGTGAACGGGTCGCACCATGTCACGCCTCGCCGTCGAGAGAGAACGTCGCGTCCGGCGCGAACGCGACGTCGGCGATCGCGTAATAGCCGTTCAGCGCGAGCGAGCAGACGGCCCCGCGGCGCGGCGTGTCGCCGTCGCGGTGCGCGAGCAGCACCGACAGCCACGGATCGCTGCCGAACGCATGACCGAACACGCCGTGACCGTCCGGCAGCAGCGGCGTCTTGCCGACCGACGCGAGCAGCGCGCGGCGCGACGTGGCCGGAAAGAACGGCAGCGCCGCGTGCAGCCCGGGGCGTGCCGTGCAGAACGTACGGATGTCGCGACCGAGCCGCACGACCGCGCTGGCCGGCGGCGCGGCATCCGCGATGACCGACTGCGCCGGTTCGCGGCCGACGTCGACGAGCAGCGTGCAGACGCCGAAGCCCGAGCGCCCCCATGCGGGATTGCCGTGCCAGTACGTATAGCCGTGCACGTCGATGTCGACGATCTGCAGCAGCAGCGTGCGCGGCCCGGTCTCGGCCGCGGTCGCGAGCGTGCGGCGCAGCACGTAGCCCCAGCCCGCGCATTCGTACGAGCACGTCATCCAGTCGGGCGTGTAGTCGTTCGCGCCGGCGAGTGCCTGCGCGAACACGCGATGCTGCGGCGAATCGTTCATCAGCAGCATCGACAGGATCGTCGAGCTGACCACGTAGTCGTCCGCGCCGATCGCGCCGCACAGCCGCTCGCGTTCGGCGCACGCCAGCGTGCCGATCGCGCGGGCCGTGTCGTCGAGCGGCGCGGCCACGCCGTCGCGCGACGGCGCGACGCGCCGGTACGCGAGCGCCTGCACGGTCAGCGCGGTCGCCGGGGCCGGCTGGACGACGGCGGCCGCCACGGGGGCAAGGGGCGCGAGCATCGTCGTATCAGGCCGCGTGCTGCTGGCTGCGCAGTTGCGCGTCGAGCTGCTGCAGCGTCGTGTATTGCGTGATGTTCAGCGCTTCCGGGTCGATCGAACCGTAAAGCTGTTCGCAGAACACGATCAGCTCGACGATGTTCAGCGAATCGATGCCGAGTTCGCCGATGCCGGCGTCCGTGTCGACGGTTTCGACGTTGAGGATCTTCGCGACTTCGCGTGACAGGATGTCGAGCGCGTCGGCCGGAACGTTCTGGGTCGTCATGAGGAGAGCTCCTGGAGTTGAGTTGGATTGATCGGGATCGATCGGCCTGTCGCGTGGGTCAACTGCCGGCTTCGCAGCGCAGGCTCTTGCGAAGCTCGTGATAACAACGGTACGAACTGCCTTCCATCTTCGAAAACGCGAGCAGGTCGCGCTGGTCGTCGAACAGCGGCACCTTGCCGTCGCGGACGAGCGCGCTCAGGAACTCGTTCGACAGCAGCTTGATCGCGAGCACGCGCTGCACCTTGCCGAAGCTGTAGTGCGCGTCGTCGGTCTGGCTGCACGCGGCGTCCGCGATGAAGCGGTGCACCGCGCGTGCGTCGGCGTCGAGCTCGACGCGGCCGGCTCGTTCGAGCCAGCCGACGTGCGCCATCAGCGCGCGGACGAAGTACGGCCGCACGACGGTCAGGTATTTGTTGAACACGGTCGGGCCGCCGATCCGCAGGCGATCCTCGGCGGCGACGCGCACCTGGCCGCCGACGTTCGCGAGCTGCAGGTTGCCCGCGAGGAACGGCGCGCCGCAGGTCGCGCGCTTGAGCTTCCGGTATTCGTCGGGCCACACGAGGTACGCGGCCGGGAACATCACGCCCGGCAAGCGCGCCGCGACGACGGCCATGCAGTCGCGGTGTGCCTCGATGCCCCACACCTTGTCGACGGTCAACGCGAGCCCGCCGTCGTCGCTGCGTACGACCGTGCGCCATGCGGCGAGCGACGGGCCGCCGCCGTCGCTCATCAGGAACGCGAAGTTGTGGCCGCTGTCGATGCACTCGCATGCGCGGCGGTTCTGGTCGTCCGAAAAGAACAGCCCGAACATGATGCGGATGAACGCGCGCATGAACGGCTTGAACAGGTGATGAAACCCTTCGCGGCCGATCTGTTCGAGCAGCGCTTCGGTGAGCGGCGCCTCGTCGTGCCGAAGCGGTGTCGATGCGGCCGCGTCGGGCAGCACGTCCGGTGTGGACGCGCGCAGCGCGATCACCATCTCGCTGTCGAGCAGCCGCACGGCGGCGGCTTCGACGAGCCGGGCCGCCGCGCGCGGCGGCGTGCCGATCGCGTCGAGGTGGCGCAGCACCGGATACGCGGCCTGGTCGGCCACGCGCAGCAGCAGCGGCGGCGAGGGCGGCGTGGCGGTCGAAGCGAGAACGGAAAGCGTGGACATGGCAGGGTTCCTGTCAGAAACGCACGCGCACGGCGGCGTCGATACGGGTGCCGAGACCGACCATCCGGTACTCGGACTGGCTGTCGGAGAAGGCGCGGGTGAGCGCGACGTCGACGCTCACGCGTTTGTTCACGTCGGCGACGATCTGCGCGATCGCGAGCAGGCCCTTGTCCTGCGGCGAATAGACGCCGCGCAACGAATATTCGACGCGGCCGATTTTCTTGCCGAGCCGCGCGAACAGGTAGTCGCGCAGGCTGCCGTCGGCGCTCACGAAAGCGGCCGTGCCTCCGAGGCCGGCCAGCGCGGCGCCGGGCGCGACGGGCAGCAGCGCGTTGTTCGCCTGCACCGCGCCGACCATCCGGCGCCACTGGCTGGCGTCGTAACGCGCTTCGTCGTGCGACCACTCGACGATCAGCGACAGATTGCCGGGCAGCGCGCTCTGCATGCCGACCGCGCTGCGCCACATGTATTGGCGATCGTTGCGGCGATCCACGGCGTCGTACGCGGCCGCCGAATCGAGCGACGTGCCGTTCGCGATGAAGGCCGGCAGCGGCCGTGTCGTGCCGCGCTCGAGCCACGCACTCGCATAGACGGTGTTCGAGCGCGCGACGTCGAACGACAGCGTCGCGCCGGCGCCGCCGCGGCCCGCGTGACGGCCGGCGAGCAGAGCGGCCGAGCCGCCCGACCAGTTGTATGCGCCGCGCACGAGCTGCGTCGCGCCTTCGACGTCGCGGTTGTCGACGTCGTTGCGCAGCGTGCGGTTCTCGCCGGCGATGAACTGCAGCGTGGTCTGCTCGCCGGCCCATTTCGCTTCGACGAGCGGCGTGCCCTCGACGTCGCCGTAGCGGTCGTAGATGTCGGCCGTCGCGGCCCGTTTCTGGAAGAAGCCGAGCGGGAAGAACGCCTGCGACGTATCGAGCGTATCGATTCGCTTGCCGGCCGTCAGCGTGATGCCGTTGTCGAACGCATAGCGCACGCCGGCTTCGTTGAAGCGGCTCGCCTGTGCGCCGAGCGAATGGTTGCTGGCGACGACGCGTGCATTCACGAACAGGTTCTCGCCGTCGATGCGCGCGAGCACGCCGGCTTCCTGCCGATCGCGCGGCGAGTCGCCGATCAGGCGGCCGAGCAGCGCGCGGCCGTCCATGCTGTCGACGGAGCGCGCGTAGCCGATACCGTTGAGCGTGCCGAGCTGGTCCATCAGCGATTCTCCATGCGCGAGCGTGCAGCCGAGCGCGAGCGGGACGGCGAGCGCGATACCCGGCCAGCCGCGGCTGGCCCGGCCGGACGACGAACGGAGGCGGTCACGACGAGCGTCGGCATCGGCGTCGTACTCACTGACCATCGGCGAGCGTGTCGGGGTTGAACCAGCCCGACGGAATCTTGTGCGGCTGGCCGTCGAGGATGTCGACGACGCTCGCACGCTGCTTCTCGACCTCGTTGCGATACGTGATCTTGCGAATCACCTTGCGGCCGTTCGCGTCGACCGGCGCGGAAAAATCGGCGCTGCGAAACAGCAGGCCGCTTGCCAGGAAGAACTGCGCGCGCACCGGCACGTCGGTATCGGGCGTGACCCACAGCTTGATCGTCGGGTAGACGTTGTCGGGGTCGGTCGCGGTCAGGTCGAGCTCGGTGGCCGGCTTGCCGGCGATCGGCGTCGTGCCCGGCGCGGCCGTCGCGCGATAGCTGTCCGCCCAGTGCGTGCGCGTGATGTCGCTGATCACGACTTCGCCTTGCAGCCGCTGCATCCCGTTGATGCGCACCGCGCTGCGCGTATTCGGCACGTAGAACCAGTGCCCGCGCGTGGTCGCGAGGTATTTCTGGCCGTCGTTCTCGCCGCTGCGCGTGAGCGCGAGCGTGTCGCCGTTGCCGCGCGTGTAGACGAGATAGCGGGTCGCGTCGCCGGATTGCCCGGCGACCTCGTTGGTGATCCGGATGTTCGTCTGTGTATCGGCTGCCGTGCTGCGGTAGGCGTCGGCACGGGCGAGCATGGTCTGGGCCGTCGGCACGTCGGCCGCGTGAGCGGCGAGCGGCGCGCACGCGACGAGCGCGGCGAACGTAACGCGAATGCGATTCATGGGGCGAGTCCTTCGAGGATGTTGCGTTTCGCGAGCCCGAGCGTCGCGAGCAGCGCCGCGGCCACGCCGAGCACGACGAACGCGGCTTCGACGGCGGCCACGGCGACGGGCGACACGGTGAATTCGAGCAGGATCGGTTTCACGCGGCCGGGCGGCGCGGGCAGGTGGATCTGCGCGTGATTGAGCGCGACCATCGTCAGCAGCGCGAGCGCGATGCCGGCGGCCGCACCGAGCAGGCCGAGCAGCGCGGTTTCCTGGATCAGCACGCCGCGCACCGTGGCGGCCGGCACGCCGAGCGCGCGCAGCGTCGAGATCTCGCGGCGCCGCTCGACGATGCTCATCAGGATCCAGTTGCTCATCGACAGCAGGATCGTCACGCAGAGGATCGCGCCGAATACCGAGAACTGGTTCTTGTACAGCGCGACGACCTGGTGATAGAGCGACACGAGCTGGTCCCAGGTCCGCACGTCGAGCGTCGGCAGCGCGGCGCGCAGCGTCGCGGCGGCGGCCGGCGCGTGCGCGGTATTCGACAGGAACACCGCGATGCGCGACGCGCGGTCGGTGCGCAGCAGCGCCTGTGCGGCCGTGAACGTCACGTTGACGATCCGTTCGTCGACGTCCTTGTTGCCGGTGCTCATCACGCCGACGATCTGCGCGTCGGTCGCGTTGATGCCGCCGTGCGCGGTCGACGCCATCAGTTGCACGACCGAGCCGACGTGCACGCCGAGCTTGCGCGCGAGTTCGGCGCCGACGACGACTTCGGTGCCCGCCTGCGTCGGCGACAGATAGCGGCCCGACAGCACCGTGTGATAGTCGAAGAAGCCGGGCGGCTCGCGGTTCGGCTCGATCCCTTCGCCGACGAAGCCGTAGCTCAGATCGCCGTTCGACACGAGCCCGTCGAAGTCGATGCCGCGCGCGGTCGTCGCGACGCCGGGCAGCGCGGCGATCGCGCGCGTCGCGGCAGCCTGCTCGTCGGCGGTCAGCCCATACTGCAGCGGCCGTTCGCCGATCAGGTCGAGATAGCCGTGGTGCAATACCTGCACATGACCGACGCCGCTGTCGATCGACCCTTCGCGCACCGCGTCGAACGTCGCGATCACGTAGCCGAGCGCGAGGCTCGACGCGAACGCGGCGACGCCGATCATCGCCATCGTCAGCACGGTGCGGCGCCGGTTGCGCCAGAGGTTACGCCACGCAAACGTCGACCAGTTCACGATTCACTCCCGGTACGCCGTCGCGCATCTCGATGCGACGCGGCAGGTGCGCGCACAGACGATCGTCGTGCGACGCAATCAAAAAGGCGGTGCCCAGCGTGCGGTTGGTGTCGAGGATCAGCTCGGCGACCGCCCGCGCGTTGGTGCTGTCGAGGCTCGCGGTCGGCTCGTCCGCGATCACGATCGCCGGCTCCTTGGCGAGCGCGCGGGCCAGCGCGACGCGCTGCTGTTCGCCGCCCGACAGCTCGCCGGGGCGGTGCCGTTCGCGCGCGGCGAGCCCCACCGCGTCGAGCATCGCGCGGGCGCGTTCGCGCCGCGTGCGCGGCGTGCCCCACGCGAAGCAGCCGAGCTCGACGTTCTCGAGCGCCGACATCACCGGAATCAGATTGAATTGCTGGAACACGAAGCCGATGCGTTCGCGGCGAATCCGTTCGAGCGTGTCCGGTGCGTCGTCGATACGGCGGCCTTCGAGCCAGCGTTCGCCGCTGCTCGGCACGTCGAGAAAGCCGGCGAGGTTGAGCAGCGTGCTTTTGCCGCTGCCCGACGGCCCGACGAGCGCGACGACGTCGCGCCGGCCGATCGAGATCGTCGCGCCGCGCACCGCGACGACGCGGCCCGCGCCCTCGTACACGCGTGTGACGTCGCGCAGCTCGAGCACGGGATCAAGCGACGCGGCCGTCATGCGAACGCTCCCTGGCCCGCTTCGACGGCGGCCGACGCGGGAATCACGGGCAACGCGCCGTTCGCATAGAGATCGCGGCACTTCAGGCGCTGCAGCTTGCCGCTCGTCGTGCGCGGCAGCGAGCCGGGTTCGACGAAACACAGATCCTGCGCGGCGAACCCGATGCGCGAGGCGAGCAGCTGCTGGCATTCGGACCGCGTTTGCGGCGTCGCGTCGACGGGCCGCGCCTCGATCGCGACGACCAGCCGCTCGGTGCCGGTTTCCGGATCGGGAAGACCGAACGCGATGCATGTGCTCTTGCGCAGCGCGCCGTGCGACGCGAGCGCTTCCTCGATCTCGTGCGGGAAATAGTTGCTGCCGCGAATGATGATCACTTCCTTCTTGCGGCCGAGGATATGCAGCTGGCCGTCCGCGACGTAGCCGATGTCGCCGGTGCGGAACCAGCCGTCGGCCGTCAGCGGCGCGGCGACCGTGCCGTCGTCGGGGTTCAGGTAGCCGAGCATCACCGACGTGCCGCGGATCGCGACTTCGCCGACCGCGCGGTTTGCCAGCGCGTGGTCGCCGTCGTCGAGGATGCGGAACGCCATCCCGTCGATCGGCGTGCCCATCGCGAGCACTGTTTCGGTATCCGTATCGGTTTCCGTATCGTGGCCTTCGTTCGCGGCGACGGGCCGCGCCTCGCGGCGCTCGATCAGCGCGCGCCGGTCGAGCGTGTCGGCGATCACGTACGGTGCGCCGTCGACCTTGCCTTCGTGCCATGCACGATGCATCGATACCGCGAGCGTCGATTCGGCCATCCCGTAGCACGGTTGCAGCGCCGACGCCGCCAGGCCGTACGGCGCGAACGTCGCGGCGAAATCGCGCAGCGTCGCGTCGTCGACGCGTTCGCCGCCGATGAAGATGTTGCGGCACGCGGACAGATCGACGCCGTCCATCGCGGCGGCATTGAAGCGGCGCACGCAATAGCGCAGCGCGAAGGTCGGCACCGACGTCGTCGTCGCGCGTGCCGATGCGATGCGCTTCAGCCAGCCGAGCGGATTCCGGATGAAGCTGTTCGGCTGCATCATCAGCAGCGGTGCGCGGTAGTGGAGGTTCGACAGCAGCGTGAGCAGCCCCATGTCGTGATAGAGCGGCAGCCACGACACGGTGCCGTCGCCGGCCGCGACATCGAAGCGCACCGATCCGCCGATGCCGAGCACGTTCGCGATCACGTTCTCGTGGCTGAGCACCGCGGCCTTCGGATGCGACGTCGAACCCGACGTGAGCTGGACATGATGCGGATCGCGGCCGCTCTTCGCGCTGATCAGCGCGCGCGCGCCGGCATCCGCGGCGCTCGACAGCGTCGCGAGATCGACGACGCGCGTGGCGCCCGCGGGAAACGCATCGTCGTGCCAGGCCGCGGCCTGCGCATCCGCGGCAACGACGATGCGCGGCCGGTACAACTCGCACGCGACGTCGATCACCTGCCGTCCGGCCGCCGCACGCCGTGCGGGAACGGGCACGGTACAGGGCAGCGCGCCCGTCATCACGCAGGCCATCATCGCGACCGCATGCTCGACCGACGCGGGCAGCGCGAGCATCACCAGATCGTTCTCGCGCACACCGAGCTCGCGCAGCGCGCCGGCCTGGCGAAACACCTCTTCCGCGAAGTGCCGGTACGTGATGCCCGCTTCGCGGCCCGCATCGTCGACGAACGTCATGCGATGCATGGCACCCGCGACGTCCTCGAGCGATTCGATCAGGCGATGAATGGTGGATGCGTACTTCGTCACGAGGATTCTCCCCTTGAGGAACACGGCCGCTCGCGCCACGGTGCCGGCGGCGCCGTTCGTCGAGTGAGGAGGATTCTTGCCGGATCGATCCGTTGCGACAAACGGAATCTATGCAGGCTATGCATGAGCGGAGCGCATCCACGAAGACCCGCGCAAATTCATTATTAGCGTGACGGGACGCTAGGTGACTGGTCGGTCTCATTCGACCGGTCGTCTAGTTCACGATGTGGTTCGCTCATGCGCAGGCGTCATGCAATGCGTTCGGAAAATTCGTTTGTCCGAAACATCGACTCACAGAAGAATTGCATCCCGGCAGCGCGCCAGCGTCGCCGCGTCATCGTGCCGGGCAGGGTCCGGCTCAAGGAGAGCGTCTTGTCCGTCACCTCATCGCTTGTCGCCCGCTCGAAACCGGTTGCAGACATGAAGAGCCGCCCGAGCGGCGTGGTCTTCTCGCTGAAGCTGGCGGTGTACGTCGCGCTCATCGCGCACGGGATGATGTTCGCGCTGTCGGCGCTCGTGATCCTGAAGGTCGTCGGCATCCTGCTGCTCGGCGCGATGTATGCGCACGGCGTCGAGCTGCAGCACCAGGCGCTGCATTACCAGGGGTTCCGCAGCAAGCGCCTGAACATGGTGTTCGGCGTGCTGCTCGGCATGCCGATGCTCGTGTCGTTCCACGCATACCAGGACAGCCACCTGCGCCATCACCGGCTGCTCGGCACGCCGGAGAACAAGGAGTTCTTCGACTACGGCGATCAGTACGGCGCGAGCCCCGTCGTCAATGTCGGGCTGTGGGCGTGGCGGCTGTCGATGGCCGCGCACTATATCCAGTTCGCGAAGAACGTCGTGAAGCTCGTCGTGCCGGGCGCGCGCTTCGGCGACAACGCGCTCGTGTCGCGCGCGATCCGCCGCGACTACCTGCTGATGGCCGCGGCGATCGCGCTGCTCGCCGCGCTGTCGTTCGCGCTGCACACCTGGTTCGCCGTCTGGGTGTGGGTCGTGCCGCTCGTATGCGTGGCGGCGCCCGTGCATGCGCTGGTCGAGATGCCCGAGCACTACCGCTGCGACCTGACGAGCACCGACCCGTTCCGCAACACGCGGACGATCGAGAGCAACGCATTCATGACATGGTTCACGAACGGCAACAACTATCACGTCGAGCATCACATGATGCCGAGCCTGCCGATCGAGCGGTTGCACGACCTGCATGGCGCGATCGCGCCGCGCATCCGCTATTACCACCGCACCTATCGGCAGTTCTACTACGCGTTGCTGCGCGGCCGGCTGTCGCCGCGCTCGGTGGAGGACGATCGGGACGATCGCGAGCCCGATGCCGAATCGGTCGCGCCGGCGTCCACGCAATCGGCATGACCACCGGCGCCGAATGCCTTGCGACGACGGTGACCGCGATGCTCTATCCCGAACTTTACAGGTCGCTCGAAGCTGTCCGCTGGGACATGGAGAAGGACATTCCGTGGGACAGGTTCGACGCTTCGTTGCTCACCGACGAGCAGGCGAAGACGATCAAGATGAACGCGATCACCGAATGGTCGGCGCTGCCCGCGACGGAAATGTTCCTGCGCGACAACCAGCACGACAGCGACTTTTCCGCGTTCATGAGCGTGTGGTTCTTCGAGGAGCAGAAGCATTCGCTCGTGCTGATGGAATACCTGCGCCGCTTCAAGCCGGAGATGGTGCCGACCGAAGAGGAGCTGCACGCGGTGCGCTTCCAGTTCGATCCGGCGCCGCCGCTCGAGACGCTGATGCTGCACTTCTGCGGCGAAATCCGCCTGAACCACTGGTACCGCTGCGCGGCCGACTGGCATACCGAGCCCGTCATCAAGCAGATCTACGAAACGATTTCGCGCGACGAGGCGCGTCATGGCGGCGCGTACCTGCGCTACATGAAGAAAGCGCTGAACAACTGCGGTGACGTCGCACGCGCCGCATTCGCGAAGATCGGCGTGCTGATGGCCTCGGCGCGCCGCACCGAGAAGCCGCTGCACCCGACCAACCTGCACGTGAACCAGGCGCTGTTCCCGCGCGACACGGTGCAGTCGCGCCTGCCGGATCCGGAATGGCTCGAGCGCTGGCTCGACGAGCAGATCCGGTTCGACGGCGAGTGGGAGAAGAAGGTCGTCGAGCGGATTCTGCACAACCTGTCGATCCTGTTCGAGCGCACGTTCGCGACCGCGCAGGAGCTGAACCGCTACCGCCGCGAAGTGACGCCGCGGACGAATGGCGCGGCGGACGGTCCGTAGCGATCGACACGTATTGCCGTCGCGCGTTTCGGGCCGGATTCCGGCCGACAGGCGAACCCGCTGCACGCTGACCGGCACTGCCGGCCGGCGGATTATTCATTTCCGGACATAATCCGTTCATCAATTACTCGAACCGCATGGCAAGAACGAATTTCATCCGTTTAGTATTTTTTAATAAACACGGAATTCCGGATTTAAATGGCATTTTGCGTGTATGTTGCAGACTGTTTGTGTTTCGCAATCCGGAAAATAAAATGAAAAAGTCGGCTGATTGAAATCGAATTGTAGGCCTCGGGCGCTGCCTCTGCCATGGCGGCGTAATCGTCGCAATGACGCCGAATTTGGCCCGTAATCGACTGTTTTTACGAGAATTTAACAACCATCCTGGTACGCTCGATTCGTTCGCATATTAATTTACAAAATCACTACTTGATAATGTTGGTGTAAGAATATCGACACGACGAAAATTGATAGATAAATACAAGTGTCACGATTGAAAATAAGAATGATATGCATCCATGCTTCAATATAAAATCGTTTCCGAATCCAAATGGGAGAAACGAATCAGGGGAGACGAAAGGCAACTTGCCTGTCGATGGGTGCAACTTTGAGGCGGCGGTATGGCTAATGTGAGATTGGCAAAGCGATTGAGAAGTTTGCCTTCGCTGGATTTCCTGAGAGGCTTCGAATGCGCGGCGCGCCATTTGAGCTTCACGCGTGCGGGGCAGGAGCTCAACGTCACGCAATCGGCCGTGAGTCGGCAGGTCAAGGCGCTCGAGGAGCAGCTTCGGATCGAGCTTTTTCATCGGCACATTCGTTCGCTGACGCTGACCGACAAGGGACGCGAGCTGTACGACGCGATTTCGTTCGCGTTGTCCGACCTGGAATCGGTGGTCGGCAAGCTGTCGTCGAGTGTCGGCCAGCGCGCCATTTCGTTGTCGACCACCGTTTCGTTCGCCGCGCTGTGGCTGATTCCGCGCCTCGGTTCGTTCCGCGCCAGCTATCCGGACATCGACGTGCGCGTGTCCGCAACGAGCGAAATTGAAGATCTTAAACGCAAACGTTTGCACCTGGCCGTGCGTTATGCCGGCCCGTATACGTCGACCGACGATACGGACGTGCTGTTTCGCGAGCGTGTCGTGGCGGTGTGCAGCCCGAGTTTGATGACGGCGGTGGGCGACGCCGCGTCGATGAAGCCGGCCGACCTCGACAAGCACGTGCTGCTGCATCTCGACGATCCGCGCGGCGAATGGCCCTGGCACGGGTGGAGCCATTTGCTGAAGGAGCTGGGCGTGCCGCGGCTGCGGCCGGCCGGCGCGCTGCACTTCAGCCAGTACGATCAACTGGTCCAGGCCGCGGTCGACGGGCACGGCATCGCGATCGGCAGGCGGCCGCTGGTCGACGGGCTGTTGAAGCAGGGGCGGCTCGTCGAGCTGTTCCCGCACTGCACCGTAGCATCGGGCAGCTACGTGCTCGTGCAGAACCCCGATGCGTGCAACGAATTCGACATCGCGGTGCTGACCAACTGGCTGCTCGAACAAGCGTGTCATCCGCTCGCGACGGAGCCGGACACGCCCGGCAGCAACGTGCTGCCGATGTATCGCGTCGGATGACGCGTCGGGTAACGCGGCGCGGCGAGAGCGTCATGCGCGCCGTCATGCGCGATACCTGCAACCTGTGCGATGATGCGCCGCTTCGCGTTCGTCGCAGAACGCCGCCGACCGCGGCACCCGTTTCCGGGTCACCGCCGAGTCCTGACATTCCGGAGACAGCATGCCCGCACACAGCATCCAAGGCAGTACCCTGCATTACCACGATCACGGCGCCGGTTTTCCGGTGCTGCTCGGGCACAGCTATCTGTGGGACGCGACGATGTGGGCGCCGCAGATCGACGCATTGTCGCGCCGGTATCGCGTGATCGTGCCGGACCTGTGGGGGCATGGCGAATCGGGCGTGCTGCCGGACGGCACGCACACGCTCGACGATCTCGCCGCGCATGCGAGCGCGCTGCTCGACGCGCTGGAAATCGAACGGTGCGCGATCGTCGGGCTCAGCGTCGGCGGCATGTGGGGCGCACGGCTCGCGCTGCGCGAGCCGCAGCGCGTGCGCTCGCTCGTGATCATGGACGCGTCGCTCGAGGCCGAACCCGATGCGACGCGCATGCGCTATTTCGCGATGCTCGATGCGATCGAGGCCGCGGGCCGCATCGCGCCGCCGCTGCTCGACGCGATCGTGCCGTTGTTCTTCCGGCCGGATGTCAATCTCGACGATCCGGTGCCGACGGCGTTTCGCCATGCGCTCGCGAACCTGCCCGCCGACCGGCTGCGGCAATCGATCGCGCCGCTCGGCCGGCTGATCTTCGGCCGCCCCGACACGCTGCCGGCACTGGCCGAACTCGATGCCGCACGCACATTGCTGATGTGCGGCGCGGGCGACATGGCGCGCCCGCCGTCGGAAACCGTGAAGACGGCGAGCGTGATCGGCTGCGAGCATGTGCTGGTGCCGGACGCAGGCCATATCTCGAACCTGGAAAATCCCGCGTTCGTCACGCGCACGCTGCTCGACTGGTTCGACACGCAGCAACTGCCGTCGAACTGACGGTCACGCGAACGGCGACACGCGCGCAGGCCGCGCGGCGCCGCATCGACCCGCGTCACGCACGCTCGCTGACCGGCGTGAACTCCCGGTCGCGCACACGCGCTCCGTCGGCACCGCCGCGCACGAGGCTCAGCGCTTCCGCGCGGCTCGCCACGCACGGCCCGGAGCCGGGCAGCGGCTGGCGCGCGGTCTCGCGCAGCGCAAGCACCGACACGATGCCGATGAACGACGCGCCCATCAGGTAGTACGCGGGCATCATCAGGTCGCCGGTGCGATCGACCAGCCATGCGGCGACGAGCGGCGTCGTGCCGCCGAACAGCGACACCGACACGTTGAAGCCGATCGCGAGCGCGCCGTAGCGGATGCGCGTAGGGAAGAGGGCAGGCAGCGCCGACGGCATCACGCCCGTGAACGTCGACAGCAGGATGCCGTAGATCAGCATCCCGCCGAAGATCGGCAGCATGCCGCCGGTGCGGATCAGCATCAGCGCCGGCACCGAGAGCGCGAGCAGGCCCACGCAGCCGGCCATCATCACCGGCTTGCGGCCGACCTTGTCCGACAGGTGCCCGGCGTACAGCGTCATCGGCATCATCAGCACCATCACGAGCAGCACCATGAAGAGCCCGTGCGATTCGCGAACGTGCAGCGTCGCCGACAGGTAGCTCGGCAGGTACGACAGCGCCATGTAGTCGGTCACGTTGAAGATCAGCACGAGGCCGACGCATTGCAGCAGCGGCCTCCACTGTTCGACGAGCAGCGTCGCGAAGCGCTGCTTCGGCCGCGCGCGTTCGTCCGCTTCGCGTGCTTCGGCCTCTTTCCTGAACGCCGGGGTTTCCTCGAGCTTGAGCCGCACGTAGAGGCCCACGAGGCCGAGCGGGCCGGCGATGAAGAACGGTACGCGCCAGCCCCACGACAACAGCGCGTCCTGCGACAGCGTGGCCGTCAACAGCGCGACCGTGGCCGCGCCGAGCGTATAGCCGATCAGCGTGCCGAACTCGAGGAAGCTGCCCATGAAGCCGCGGCGCTTGTCGGTCGAGAACTCGGCGATGAAGGTGGCGGCGCCGCCGTATTCGCCGCCGGTCGAGAAGCCCTGCACGAGGCGGGCGACGAGCAGCAACACGGGCGCCATGATGCCGATCGACGCATAGCTCGGGATCAGGCCGATCGCGAAGGTGCCGGCGGCCATCATGATCATCGTGGCGGCGAGCACGCGCTGGCGGCCGATACGGTCGCCGAGCGGGCCGAACACCATGCCGCCGAGCGGGCGCACGAGGAACGCGGCCGCGAACGTGCCGAAGGTGGCGAGCAACTGCGCGGACGGGCTGCTGGACGGGAAGAACACCTTGCCGAGCGTGACGGCGATATAGCTGTAGACGCCGAAGTCGAACCATTCCATCGCATTGCCGAACGCCATGGCGCCGACCGCGCGCTTGACGACGGCAGGGTCGACGATCGTGATGTCATCCAGCTTGACGGACTTGCGCGAAGACCGGGCTTTCGCGGGGTGCGCTTGCGACGGGCTCAATGAACTCTCCTGGAATTGCCTTGGCAGCCGGCCGGCGGGAATGAAGCGGGGGCGTGCGGACCGACGGACAGCGAAGGCGGATGTCTCGGGGGTGCCTCGATGCCGGTGGCGTGGCGCGCGCAGCGGACGACACCGGGCAGGTGTGTTGTGCGAACCAGTTTAGAGAAACGGGGGCGAGCGGCTATCGGTCATGCGCCTGGAAACCGGTGGTAAACGACACGCCGGGGAAGCGGCCCCGATTGCGCCCCGTCGGGCCGCGGCGCGGCGTGGACGCTCATCTCGCCATTCGCCGGCTCGCGGACACCAGCAACGCCACGAACGCCGCTTCGTCCGCACGCAGGCCGCGCGGCGTGCGTCGGACCGCCAGCGCGGCGAGCGTACCGGCCTCGAACGCGTCGAGCACCGCCGGATGGATGTAGCAGCGCCGGCACACGGCCGGCGTGTTGCGCAGCAGCTCGGCCACCGCGCGCACGGTCTCGACGATCTGCTTGCGGGCGTGCGTGACGCCGCGATGCTCCACGCGCCGCAACAACCCGAGCGCATGCACGCTGCCGGCCCAGGTCCGGTAATCCTTCGCGGTGAAATCGGCGCCGCCGGCCTCGCGCAGGTAGTCGTTCACGTCGGACGACCCGACCGGATGGCGTGCGCCGTCGTCGTCCACATACTGGAACAGCTCGTGACCGGGCAGTTCCGCGCACCGTCGCACGATGCGCGCGACCCGCGCATCGTCGACCGTCACGTCGTGCTCGATCCCGCTCTTGCCGGCGAAGCGCAGCCGCACCTGGCCGGGCTGGATCTTCAGATGGCGCTTGCGCAGCGTCGTCAGCCCGTACGAGCCGTTTTCGCGCGCATATTCGGCGTTGCCGATCCGCGCGAGCGTCGTGTCGAGCAAGCGGACGATGGTTGCCACGACCTTGTCGCGCGGCATGCCCGGCAACGCCAGATCGCGGGTGACGCGCGCGCGGATGCGCGGCAGCGCCCGCGCGAACGCGGCCATCCGCGCGTACTTGTTCGCATCGCGGGTCGCGCGCCACTGCGGGTGATAGCGATACTGCTTGCGGCCGCGCGCATCGCGGCCCGTTGCCTGAAGATGACCGCGCGGGTCCATGCAGATCCAGACGTCGGTGTACGCGGGCGGAATCGCAAGCGCGTCGATGCGGGCGATTTCGTCGGCATCGCGAACCCGCGCACCGTCCGGCCCGTAATACGCGAAGCCGTTGCGCAGCCGCCGGCGCGTATAGCCCGGGCGACGGTCGTCGACATGGCGCAGCGGCCCGGCGGCGCCCGAAGCGGGCTGCTTCATGTCGGAAGGCGCCGGCCGGCGGCGACGTCGGCGCGCGGCGACCCACGTTCACGGGCAGCGATCATGTTTGTCTCCTTTGGGTTCGCGTGAAGGGCGGCCGCCCGGCATGGGGTGCGAACCGCCATTGCGACGGAGCAAGAACCGTGCGCCGCCTCCGCGCGGGCGATTCCGTGGTTAGGTGTTTATACGTATGCCGATTCCGGTATCGCCTCAATCCAATATTTCATTGGAAGGTTATCGGACTTGTTCCTAGACTGATGCGGGGCATGTATGCCGCGCCGACCGGACATGCCGGCCGGCGCAGCCCGATCCGCGCCAGCGCCACGCAGAAACACAACAGCGCCGCGGCACACAACGACATCATCGGAGACGGACCATGACATTCATCAGGAAGCTGGCGGCCACCGCGATCGTCGCGGCGACGGCGGTGTTGGCCACCGGCGCGCACGCGCAGCAAAAGCCGATCACGCTCGGGTTCTCGCAGGTCGGTGCGGAAAGCGCATGGCGCACCGCGAACACCGTATCGGTGAAGGGCGCGGCGAAGGACGCCGGCATCAACCTGAAGTTTTCCGACGCGCAGCAGAAGCAGGAGAACCAGATTCGCGCGATCCGCTCGTTCATCGCGCAGAAGGTCGACGTGATCGCGTTCTCGCCGGTCGTGGAATCGGGCTGGGAGCCCGTGCTGACCGAAGCGAAGGCCGCGCATATCCCGGTGATCCTGACCGACCGCGCGGTCGACGTGAAGGATCCGTCGCTGTTCGTGACGATGATCGGCTCCGACTTCCTCGAGGAAGGGCGGCGCGCCGGCCACTGGATGGAAGAGCATTACAAGAACGACCCGGGTCCGATCAACATCGTCGAGCTGCAGGGCACGGTCGGCTCCGCGCCGGCCAACGACCGCCGCGCGGGCCTGCTCGAAGTGATCAAGAACAATCCGAAATTCAAGGTGATCGCGTCGCAGAGCGGCGACTTCACGCTCGCCGGCGGCAAGCAGGTGATGGAAGCGTTCGCGAAGACCTACGGCAAGCAGATCAACGTCGTCTACGCGCACAACGACGACATGGCGCTCGGCGCGATCCAGGCGATGGAAGAGGCCGGAATCAAGCCCGGCAAGGACGTGAGCGTCGTGTCGTTCGACGCGACCAAGGGCGGCTTCCAGGCGATGATCGCGGGCAAGATCAACGTCGACGTCGAATGCAGCCCGCTGCTCGGCCCGCAACTGATGAGCGCGGTGAAGGACGTCGTCGCCGGCAAGCCGCTGCCCAAGCGCATCGTGACCAACGAAACGGTGTTCCCGATGAACGTCGCGGCGCAGGTGCTGCCGACCCGGAAGTACTGACCTGTCCGCACGGGCGGCGGCCTGCCGGCCACCGCCCGGCGACGTTTCGAGGAGGATGCATGGAGCGTGCGCCGGTGGTCGAGATGATCGGCATCGACAAGTCGTTTCCGGGTGTCAGCGCGCTGCAGCGCGTGGATTTCCGGCTGTTTCCGGGCGAGATCCACGCGCTGATGGGCCAGAACGGCGCCGGCAAGTCGACGCTGATCAACGTGCTCACCGGCGTGCATGCGCACGATGCGGGCGAGATTCGCGTCGGCGGCCAGCCCGTGCGCTTTGCCGCGCCGCGCGAGGCCGAGGCGGCCGGGATTCAGACGCTGTATCAGGAAGTGAACCTCTGCGCGAACCTGTCGGTCGCGGAGAACATCTTCGCGGGCCGGCAGCCGATGCGGCGCGGCGTGATCGACTGGAACACGATCCATGCGCGCGCGCGGGCGGCGCTGGCCGATCTCGACCTGTCGCTCGACGTCACGCGCTCGCTCGACGCGTATCCGATCGCGGTGCAGCAGATGGTCGCGATCGCGCGTGCGGTGTCGGTCGACGCACGCGTGCTGATTCTCGACGAACCGACCTCGAGCCTCGACGACGGCGAGGTCGCGCGGCTGTTCGACGTGTTGCGCCGGCTGAAGGCGTCGGGCATCGCGATCCTGTTCGTCACGCATTTTCTCGAGCAGACCTATGCGGTGTCCGACCGGATCACCGTGATGCGCAACGGCGAGCGCGAAGGCGAGTACCTGGCGCGCGACCTGCCGGTCGACGTGCTGGTCGCGAAGATGACCGGCCGCGAGCGCATGTCCGACACGCTGCAGGCCGGCGCCGCGGCGGTCGAGCGTACCGCCGCGGCCGCCGCGCCGTTCCTGTCGATGCAGCGGGTCGGCCGGCGCGGAATGATGAGCGCGCTCGATCTCGACGTGCGCCCCGGCGAGATCGTCGGGCTGGCCGGGCTGCTCGGCTCGGGCCGCACCGAAACCGCGCAGCTGGCGTTCGCCGCGGCGCGCCCGGATACCGGCGCGATCGAGATCGACGGCGCGCGCAGGCGGCTCGCGTCGCCGCACGATGCGGTCCGCAACGGCATCGCGTACTGCCCGGAAGACCGCAAGAAGGAAGGCATCGTCGCCGCGCTGTCGATCCGCGAGAACATCGTCCTCGCGCTCCAGGCGCGGCGCGGCTGGTGGCGGCTGATCGGGCGCGCGCGCCAGCGCGAGATCGCCGACACGTATATCGCCCGGCTCGGCATCAAGGCACGCGACGCCGAGCAGCCGATCGGGCTGCTGTCGGGCGGCAACCAGCAGAAGGTGCTGCTCGCGCGCTGGCTCGCGACGGACCCGAAGCTGCTGATTCTCGACGAGCCGACGCGCGGCATCGACGTCGCCGCGAAGTTCGACATCATGGAGCGCGTGCTCGCGCTGTGCGCGCAGGGGCTGGCGATCCTGTTCATTTCGTCGGAGATCGGCGAGGTCGTACGCGTGAGCCACCGGATCGCGGTGCTGCGCGACCGGCGCAAGGTCGCGGAGCTGACCGGCGCCGATGCGTCCGAGGAGCAGGTTTACCGGCTGATCGCGGGAGGCCAGTCATGACGTGGTTGCGCACGCTGTTTCGTCATTCGCTCGCGTGGCCGGTGCTGACGCTCGCGCTGCTGTTCGCGCTGGACGTCGCGCATCGTCCCGGCTTCCTGTCGATCGTGCTGCTCGACGGCCACCTGTTCGGCGCGCCGATCGACATCCTGAACCGCGCGGCGCCGCTCGTGATCGTGTCGCTCGGGATGACGCTCGTGATCGCGACGCGCGGGATCGACATCTCGGTCGGCGCGATCGTCGCGATCGCCGGCGCGGCCGCGGCGATCGTGCTCGAGGCGGACCCGTCGCGGGTCGGCACGGCGCTGGCCGCCGCGCTCGGCGTCGGGCTGCTGGCCGGTGCGTGGAACGGGCTGCTCGTCGCCTTCGTCGGGATGCAGCCGATCATCGCGACGCTGATCCTGATGGTGGCCGGGCGCGGCGTCGCGCAACTGCTGACGGGCGGCCAGATCATCCCGATCGGCGCGCCGGGCTACCTCGCGCTCGGCGGCGGCTACCTCGCGACCGTGCCGTGCGCGGTGTGGATCGCGCTTGCGACGATCGGCGCGACCGCGCTGCTGGTGAACCGCACGGCGCTCGGGCTGTTCATTCGCGCGATCGGCGTGAATCCGGTGGCGACGCGGCTCGTCGGGCTGCGCTCGGGCGCGGTCGTGTTCGGCGTGTATCTGTGCTCGGGCGTGATGTCGGCGCTCGCGGGCATCCTCGCGAGCTCGAACGTGCGCAGCGCCGACGGCAACAACGCGGGGCTGCTGCTCGAACTCGACGCGATTCTCGCCGTCACGCTCGGCGGCACGTCGCTGCTCGGCGGCCGCTTCAGTCTCGCCGGCTCGGTGCTCGGTGCGCTGATCATCCAGACGCTCACCTACACGACCTATTCGATCGGCGTGCCGCCGGAGGCGACGCTCGTCGTCAAGGCGGTCGTCGTGATCGTCGTGACGCTGATCCAGTCCGACGCGGCGCGTGCGCTGCTCGTCCGGCACGCGTCGCGGCTGCTGCCTTCCGCGCGATCGCGCGCCACCACCACCGGAGCGACGCCGCGATGAACCGTTTCCTTGGCCGGCTCGCCGATCCGCGCACTCTGCCGATCGTCGTGACGATCGTGCTGTTCGTCGTGCTGTTCGGCTTCGGGTCCGTGATGTACACGGGCTTTTTCTCGATGCAGGTGCTGACCGGGCTGCTCGTCGACAATGCGTTCCTGCTGATCGTCGCGATCGGGATGACGTTCGTGATCGTGTCGGGCGGGATCGACCTGTCGGTCGGCTCGGTCGTTGCGCTGACGACGATCTTCTGCGCGGTCGGCGCCGAACGGCTGCACTGGCCCGTGTGGGTGATCGTGCCGCTCGTGCTCGCGTTCGGCGCGCTGTACGGCGCGGCGATGGGCGCGCTGATCCATTATTTCCGGTTGCAGCCGTTCATCGTCACGCTCGCCGGGATGTTTCTCGCGCGCGGCGCGTGCTTCCTGATCACGACGCAGTCGATCACGATCAACGAGCCGGCGTTCCATGCGATCGCGGGCATCAGCGTGCCGGTCGGCGGCGGCATGCTGAGCGCCGGTGCGCTGATCGCGCTCGCGACGCTGGCCGTCGCGATCTACGTCGCGCATTTCACGCGCTTCGGCCGCAACGTGTATGCGGTCGGCGGCAACGAACGCTCGGCGCTGCTGATGGGCTTGCCGGTCGCGCGCACGAAGATCGGCGTCTACGCGCTGAGCGGCTTCTGTTCGGCGCTCGGCGGCGTGGTGTTTACGCTCTACGTGCTGTCGGGTTACGGGCTGCAGGCGCAGGGGATGGAGCTCGACGCGATCGCCGCGACCGTGATCGGCGGGACGCTGCTCACGGGCGGCGTGGGCTACGTGATCGGCTCGGTGTTCGGGGTCGGCATCCTCGGCACGATCCAGGTGCTGATCACGTTCGACGGCACGCTGAGTTCGTGGTGGACGCGGATCGTGATCGGCGCGCTGCTGTGCGTGTTCTGCGTGCTGCAGCGGGTCATCGAGCGGCACGCGACGCGGCGCCGCACCGGCGGCACGGGGCTCGGCGCGCAGCGGCCGACGCATGCCGCCGCGCCCGCGCGGCCGGCGCCGCCCGAAGAGGACATCGCGCTGGTATCGACGATGCGGCGGTCGTAGGGGATTCCTTCCCCCTTGCGCGACCGACAGCGCGGGCGAACCGCGGTGGAATGATGCACGCGGCCGCATGCCGGCCGCATGCGGCGCGGCGCCGTCAGGCCGGGCCGGCGGCGTCCGCCTCGGTGTCGAACGACGTATCCGCGACGCGCGTGCGTTTCAGCGAGCCGGCCAGTTTTTCGATCGCGGGCAGATCCAGCGCATCGAGGTGCTCGCGCATTTCCTGCACGAACGGCGCATGGTCGGGCTCGTCCGCATACTGGCCGAGCCATTCCTCGATATCGGTCAGCCGGCCTTCGCCGGCGAGCACGATCAGCTCGGCGAGCGCATCGGCGGGCGGGCTGCGCATCGCAAGCGGGGCGCTGGCCGGTTCCGCTTCGTCGTCGGAACGAAACCGCCTGATGAGCCCCGACACCGGCGCGAGCGCATGACCGAGGGCCGGCGCGGCGACCGCGAACGAGAACGTCGTGCCGCTCCCCGGCTGGCTCGCGACGGCCAGCTCGCCGTCCATCGCGGCGACGATGCGCTGCGCGATGAACAGGCCCAGCCCGGTGCCGCCGTTCACCGCCTGCACCTGCTGGTACGCGCGGAAGATGTCGGTGGTCTCGGTGATGTCGATGCCGATGCCCGTATCGGCGACCTCGAACAGCAGGCGCCATGCATGGCCTTCGCGCGATGCGTGAACCGACAGCGTGACCGTGCCGTTGCGCGTGAATTTCGATGCGTTGGACAGCAGGTTCAGCAGCACCTGTTGCAGCCGGATGCCGTCGATCAGCACCGTGCGCGGCAGCGGCGTGACGGGCCGATAGATGAACCGGTTGTCCTGCTGCGCGCACAGCGCGAGCGCGTAGTGGCCGATGTCGTCCAGCAGCCCGGGCAGGTCGGTGCGGTCGGGCGCGACGCCGAGCGGGTGGAGTTCGGCCTTCGTGAACGCGAGCAATTCGTCGATCAGCGCGAGCTGGTAGCGGATGCTGCGGTCGATCGACCGGATCAGCCGCGCCTGGCTGCGCGTCGCGCCTTGCAGCAGCAGCTTCGCATAGCCGTTGATCGTCGACAGCGGCGCGCGCAGGTCGTGACTGACGTAGCCGAGCGTCTCGATCTTCTGCTGCATGTGCGTTTTCGACTGCTGCAATGCGTCGTTGAGCGCGACCGTGCGCCGCGCGACCTCGTCGCGCAGCCGATCCTGCTCGGTGAGCTGCCAGTGTTCGAGCCGCTTGCGTGCCTCGGTGCGCTGACGGCCCACGTGGTGAATCCACGCGGCCAGCACGAGCAGGTGCGTCGCGAGCCCGATGATCGCGATGACCGGGTTCGGATAGACGTCGGACCGGATCCACGACAGCACGGGTGGCAATGCATCGCGGCCGTCGAGCATGCGGATCAGGATGTTGAACGTCGCGAACGCGACCGCGATCAGCATCACGCGCGCCGTCGGCGTGCGCCGGATCACGAGCATCAGCGCCATGCTGATGTTCACGATCGCGAGCACGGTGTTCAGCCACAGGCAGAACCAGGCGAACGTCGCCAGATCGCCGAACGCCGCGCCGGTTATCCCCGCGCATTCGAGCGCGAGAAACACCACGTACACCGCGCGCATCGGCATCTTCGCCTTTTCGCGATGCGAGACCATCAGGATGAAGACGATGAAGCACGCGACCGACAGATACGCGAAGATCGTTTCGCCGCGCGTCGACCACTCGCGCGCGCCCGGCGCCAGGAGCATCGCGAGATAGCCGCGGTACGCGGCTTCGAACAGCGCGGTGTTCAGGGTCAGTGCGGCCAGCGTGTGGAACACGCCGCTGCGCGAGAAAAAGCCGATCAGCAGCGCGCACCAGACGAGTGCAAGCAGCCCGCCGAAGAACCCGAAGTTCCACATCGACGCGTGCAGTTCCTGCGCGATCCACGCGTCGCGGGTGAACGCGACCGGCGCAAGGCGCATTTCCTTGCGCGACGTGATGCGGATCAGCACGGGGAGCTGTTCGCCCGCACGCAGCGTGACGTCGAGGGTCGGGTAGCGCGACGGCGCGTCGCGCGCGTCGCCGCGGTCGGTCGGGAAGCTGCGCTCGAGCATCCATTGGCCGTGCCGGTCGACATAGAAGTCGGCCCGGTCGACGCGCGCATCGCGAATCGCCAGCACCAGCGGGCGCGTGTCGCTGTCGCGGTTGATCAGCGTCGCGCGGACCCACCAGGCCGAGCGCGAAAACGTCACGTTGAATGCAGTGCGGGCCGTGGCGGCCGGGTGAAGCGACGGCTCGGCGAGCCGGGCGGCGACCTCGTCGACGGACAGCGTCGTGCCGGTGTCTTCGAAAACCGCTACGGCTTCGAGTTGCGCGGGATTCGGCGTCGTCGCGGCACGGGCCGTCGCGCACGTGACGGCCAGCGCCGCCAGAAGCAGGAGCAACGTGCGACATCCCGCCGCCCATGCCGCGTAGTGCCTACGCATCGCCGTGGCGCCCCTCCGGTGCGGCCGGTGAGTCGACCGCGTGGCGCTGGCGCCGCCAGTCGGACGGCGTGATGCCGAAGCGTTCGCGGAACGCCGTCGCGAAATTGCCGGGTGTGGAAAAGCCGATTTCCTCCGCGATGTCGCCGATCCCCATCGACGTTTCCGACAGGAAGTGCATCGCGGCGCGCAGCCGCGTGTCGCGCAGGTACTCGAATACGGTCTGGCCGAGATGGTCGCGGAATGCGCGCGACAGCCGTTTTTCGTGCGTGCCGACCTGCTTCGCGAGATCCTCGAGGGCCGGTGGATGGCGCAAGTCGCGCAGCAGCACGTCGCTTGCCGCGCGCACCAGCGCCGCGTCGCGGTTGTCGGGCAGTTCGGGCAGGTGCGCGAACGGCTGGCTGCGTCGCACGCGCTTCAGGTGATTGCGGATTCGCGCGATGACTTCCGCCGGTTCGAACGGCTTGACGATGTAGTCGATCGCGCCCGTTTCGAGCCCCGCGATGCGATCCTCGAGATCGCCGGCGGCCGTCAGGATGATCACCGGAATGGATTGCGTCGATGGGGTGGACGCCAGCAGCCGGCTCGCGGCGAAACCGTCCATGCGCGGCATGCGGACGTCCATCAGGATCAGATCGGGCGCGATGGCCTGCGCACGGTGATAGGCCTGCAGCCCGTCGAACGCGACGCTGATCCGGCACTGGGCGGTGCGCAGGATCTCGGTCAGGAGTCGCAGGTCGTTCGGGCGGTCGTCGACGATAAGAATATGGGCGCCGGCGAGATCCGGCGTGGTGCGTGGCGACGCCGAACTGGACAAGCGGGATGACATGGTTGCGAACGCGTTGGAGGGGAGTGGCCTGTCAGGTCGGAGGCATCGCAATCTGAACGATTGTTGCAAAAAATTATATGCCGACAATAGTGTCGAAGGTGGGATTCCGTGCGGCGCGTGTGGGCTTGTCGCATCGGCATCGCGGGTGCGCGGAGGTCTGGTCCGTTCTTCCGGAAAACAAGTCGGAAAAATATGCCGAATCGATTTGTGAAATTACGGTCTTTATTTCCGGTTAAATGATTTCAAGAATGGAAATGGCCCGGATGATGAATTTATGCTCTCGGTTTCGAAATCCGATGACGAGGATGTAAATCGAATTCTCCGATTACTTGCCGGTCGACTAAATTCGATGTAATCCCGGCGTGCATTCATGTTTCCGGAAAATCGGATTTCCTGCAAATGTGTATGAATGTAAATACCGTCCGCTCCGGAAAAGTATTTGTCCGCTCAGGAAAAGGTTTGTTTGGACGAATGTCGGCACACTAGCTCCAGCGCGGCTGGAATCGGTTCTCTGGATGCTTCCGGCTGCCGTAAAGATTGCTGTCGCCGTTGCTTTCCGGGTAGCCAATTTTCAATGTCACATTGAATGATGGTATTCCCGGATAATGAGAAGGCGGTAACAAAAGAATAGAGGGCACGAGGGTAATGCAAACGTCATAATTCGCGAGAATTTTCGATATACAAGATGAGTCGCGAAATGACGGGACGGGGCTGGGTTTGAGGCATCGGGCGAGAAGAAATCGTCAAGTAAATTCGATCGATTAATTCGATGCCGGGGTCGTTCGGTGAGTGGCCGGTTTTTCCGGAAATCCGGAATAACCGTCGCCGGCCGGACGGAAAGGGGTGAGCGACTTCGCGTGAGTCGCCGGGCGGTTTGATCGATCCGGCGGCGGCGCGCGGTGCTCTGTCGAATCAGGCGGATACGAAAAATATGAATACGACAAGCATGGCAGGTCAGGGCGTCGGGTCGATCGATCCGGTGCCGGCTGTCAGCGTCAGCGATCCGGCGGCGCATGCCGCAGACCCGGGGACAGGATGGCGCCTTTCGCCGCCTGAATGAAAGATGACGGGCCGCCCGCGATGCGGGCCGGGGTCCGTTCGTCCAGCGTCCGAGCGACGTTTTTCCGATGAGATTCGAAGTCGCCCTTCGGCGGGTGCGACGGTGTACGCGTGTGCGGATTCGCGACGCGTCGTGCGCCATGTCGCCGCCGGGCAGGCGATCTCGACTTCCGTGAATCGATAACCGGCGATCGCCATCGCGCATCATGCCGAACGGGCATGCGCGCCGATCGATCGTGCCATCGCGATGTGGGTCGAGCGTTTCGTGCAGCGCTGTTCGTAGTCTTTATTAGTAATGCGAAGTAAGAGGCGGAGCGTCGCGAGGCAGACAAAAGCGGAGAGGGTCCGCATTTCGCCTGACGCCGCGTTCGCTGTTGCGTCATCCAGCACATGAGAACCGAGGGAACACAAGATGAACAAGTCGTTCAAGTCGATCTGGAACGAAGCACTGGGGGCCTGGGTTGCGGCTTCGGAGCTTGACCGGGCACGCGGCAAGCGTGTTGCGTCGTCGAAGCGCGCGCCGGAATGCGCCGCACACGGAGAAACCGCGATGCACGCGGGCAAGCCGCCGGCACCTTCGGTGCTGAGTCTGGCCGTGCTGACGGCGACCGCCTGCCTCGGCTTGTTCCATGCGAATGCGCATGCACAGTACGCGCCGGATGGTGGCACGGCCACCGGGGGAGTCAGCTCGATATCCATCGGTAACGGATCGACCGCCGCGCAGGTGAATTCCACCGCCGTCGGCAATCTGTCGACGGCGCAGGGCGTGTCGGCCACGGCGCTGGGCCCGGGCGCGCATGCGATGGCCGACGGTTCGACGGCCGTCGGCATCAACGCGCAAGCGAACGGTGTCAACAGCGTGGCAATGGGCGTGCAGGCGATCGGTTCGGGTCCCTTTGCGGTCGCGATCGGGAATCTGTCGCAGGCCACGCAAAGCGGCGCGGTGTCGATCGGCAGCGGCGCGACCGCGAACGGCCTGGCAGGCGTCGCGCTCGGGAACAATGCATCGGCCTCCGGCCAGTATGCGGCTGCGCTCGCGCTCGGGTCCCTCGCTTCCGGCGCGCAAAGTATCGCGCTCGGCTTTTCGGCGCATGCCACGGACACCGGTGCCGTTGCGCTCGGTAACCAGTCGACGAGTTCAGGCTCGGCCGCCGTCGCCTTGGGCAGCGGCGCACTGGCTTCGGGGAATTCGGCCGTCGCAATGGGCGTGAACAGCGGTGCGAAAGGTACGTCGTCGATTGCCATCGGTTGGGGCGGTATCGCCGGCGTGCCGGGCTCGGGCACCCAGTCACTCGGCACCAGTTCGATCGCGATGGGCTCGGGTACGGCGGCCAGTGCGGACAATGCACAGGCATTCGGCCTGAACGCCAATGCGTCGGGTCTCAGTTCGATCGCGATGGGCGTGCAGTCGACCGCGACGCAGCAGTTTTCGGTGGCGCTCGGCAATCTTGCGCTCGGCAGCGGCGTATCCGCGACCGCGCTGGGGCCGGGGGCGACGGCGTCGGCCACGAATGCGACGGCGGTCGGTATCAACAGCGTCGCGGCGGCGAGTTCGACCGTCGCGATCGGCGATTCCAACTCGGTCGCCGCGGCAGCAGGCACGGGTTCGGTCGCGGGCGGCTACGGCTCGAAGGTGCTGGGCGGTGTCGGCGCCGTCGCGCTGGGCTTCGGCCAGACGGTGAGCGGCAATGGCGCGGTCGCGATCGGCGATCCGAGCAGCGCGATCGGCACCGGCGCGGTCACGATGGGTTCGAACAACACCGCGAACGGCGACGGCGCGGTGGCGATCGGCAATACCAACAACGCGCAGGGCACGGGGTCGCTGGCGCTCGGCAATACGTCGACGGCGGCGGCGGCGGGAGCGGTCGCGTTCGGCGCGTCGGCCGTGGCCAACAACGCAAACGATGTCGCGCTCGGCTCGGGCTCGACCACGGCCGCGCCGAACCCGACGGCCAGCGCGGTCATCGGCGGCGTCACGTACAACTTCAACGGCATCAACCCAACCAGCGTCGTCAGCGTCGGTGCGGTGGGCAGCGAGCGCCAGATCACCAACGTCGCGGCCGGGCGCATCGATTCGTCGAGCACGGATGCGATCAACGGGTCGCAACTCGCCGCGACGAACACGGCAGTCAATTCGCTGTCGACGTCGACGGCGTCGAGCATCACGTCGTTGTCCACGTCCACGTCGACGGGCATCAGCTCCCTGTCCACCGGCCTCAGTTCGACCAACAGCACGGTGACGTCGCTGTCGACGTCCACGTCGACGGGCATCAGCTCGCTATCCACCGGCCTGAGCTCGACGAACAGCAACCTGACGTCGCTGTCCACGTCGACGTCGACGGTCGTCGGCTCGTTGTCCACCGGCCTGAGCTCGACCAACAGCAATCTGACGTCGCTGTCCACGTCGACCTCGACCGTCGTCGGCTCGCTGTCCACCGGCTTGAGCTCGACCAACAGTTCGATCACGTCGCTGTCCACGTCGACCTCGACGGTCGTCGGTTCGCTGTCCACCGGCCTGAGCTCGACGAACAGCAACCTGACCTCGCTGTCGACCGCCACGTCGACCGGGATCAGTTCGCTGTCGACGGGCCTGAGCTCGATCGCGAACAACAACACGAACCTCGGCAACAGCACGGCCGGCGCGATCGGCGGCGGCGCCACCTACGATCCGACGACCGGCACGATCTCCGCGCCGTCGTACGTGACGTACAACAGCGACGGCTCCACGACGATCAACAACAACGTCGGCTCCGCGATCGACAACATCAACGCCAACGGCATCAAGTATTTCCACGCGAACTCGACCGCGCCCGACAGCCAGGCGCTCGGCACGGACAGCGTCGCGATCGGCCCGAACGCGATCTCGCGCGTGAACGGCAGCATCGCGCTCGGTTCGGGTTCGGTCGCCGATCGCGCAACCGTGCCGTCGTCGGGCATCATCCGCAACGGCAGCGCGTCGATTCCGTACGACACGACCGACCAGACGCTGCTCGGCGCAGTGTCGGTCGGCGATGCGACGAACAGGACGTACCGCCAGATCACCAACGTCGCGGACGGCACCGGCCAGCAGGACGCGGTAACCGTGCGGCAGCTGACCGGCGCATTGCAGTCGTTCGCGGTCACGGGGCAGAAGTACTTCCACGCGAATTCGACGGCGGGCGATTCGCTGGCCGTCGGCGCCGAATCGATCGCGGTCGGTCCGACGACGGTCGTCAACGGCGACAACGGCGTGGGCATCGGCAACGGCGCGATCGTCGACCAGACGGCGCCGGGCGGGATCGCGATCGGGCAGGCGGCGAGTTCCGCGCAGGCCGATGCGATCGCGCTGGGCAGCGGCGCGACGGCAACCGGTGCGCAGTCGGTCGCGCAGGGTGCGAATGCGGTGGCGGTCAGTGTCGGCAGCGTCGCGCTCGGCTCGGGCGCGCGCAGCACGGCGACCGATGCGCTCGCGCTCGGCGCCGGCGCATCCGCGACGTTCGCGAACAGCGTGGCGCTCGGCGCCGGTTCGCTGACCACGGTCGGCGCGCTGACGAACTACGTCGCGTACGGCTTGAGCAGCCCGCAGTCGTCGGCCGGCGAAATCAACGTCGGCAATCGCCAGATCACGGGCCTGGCCGCCGGCAAGAGCGGCACGGACGCGGTGAACGTGTCGCAGCTCGATTCGGTCGCGAACCAGTTGACGACACTGATCGACCAGCGCACGACCAACCTCGGCGGGCAGTACACGACGAACCCGCCGGGCGGCAACGTGCCGCCGGGGGCGAGCGGTTCGAATTCGTCGGCGGGCGGCTCGGGGGCGGTCGCATCGGGCTCGAACAGCACGGCGGTGGGCAACAGCTCGACGGCGTCGGGCAACGGCTCGACAGCCATCGGCGTGGGTTCGACCGCATCGGGCAACAACTCGACCGCGCTCGGCACGGGCAGCAACGACGGCGGTCGCTCGAACGTCGTCGCGGTCGGCTCGGCGGATTCGGCGCGGCAGGTCGTGAATGTCGCGGCCGGTACGCAGGGCACCGACGCCGTGAACGTGAACCAGCTGAATGCGGTATCGAACCAGTTCACGCAGTCGCTGAACACGGTCAACAATCAGCTCACGCAGATGCAGCAGCAGATCCAGCAGACCGATTCGATGGCCCGCGAGGGGATCGCCGCGACCGCCGCGATGGCGTCGATCCCGCACATGGACCGCGATTCGAACTTCGCGATGGGGGTCGGCACGGCGACGTTCCAGGGCCAGAAGGCCATGGCGGTCGGCGTGCAGGCGCGCATCACGGAGAACCTGAAGGCGACGGTGAACGGCGGTTTCGCCGGCAGCCAGCGCGTCGTCGGCGCGGGCATGCTGTATCAGTGGAAGTGATCGCGCGCAGCGGTTCGTTCCGGCACGCATTGCCGGAGCGGACCGCGCCGAACGCAAACGCATGCGCGTGCGGCCGCGCCGCACGCTGCGCCCATCGCATTCTCGGAGTAATCAAGTGAAAAACATCCATCTTGCCCTGCTGGCGTCCGTCGTTTCCCTCACGGCCTGTTCGAGTGCATCGGGGCCGACGTACAACGCCTACGAACTGCAGGCGCGAAACGGCATCCGGACGTTCCAGGTCGACTGCCACGGCATCCTGTCGACCGCGAAGACCTGCATGAAGGTCGCGACACGCATGTGCGGCAACGAGCCCGTACGTCTCGTCGACACCACCACGCCGTACCGCGACGGCGCCGATCCGCATTCGATCGTGTTCCAGTGCGGTGCGGCACCCGCGCCGGCTGCCGCGGCCGTTGCGCCGACGCCCGCGCCGGTCGAGAAGGTGAGCCTGACCGGCGATGCGTATTTCGCGACCGACTCGGCCGTGCTGACGGCTGCGGCCACCGCCGCGCTCGACAAGCTGCTGAACCAGCAGGCCGACCGGCATTTCTCCCGCGTGGAAGTGGACGGCTATACCGACGCGACCGGTTCGGATACGCACAATCAGGCGCTCTCGAAGCGCCGGGCGGATGCCGTCGCCGCCTACTTGCGCGAACACGGGCTGAAGGCGGATTCGTTTGCCGCGGCCGGTCACGGGGAAGCCAATCCGGCGGCATCGAACGATACCGCCGAAGGGCGCGCGCGCAATCGTCGCGTGGAAATCTCGCTGCAGAAGTAGGACGCTGCGACCAGTTTGCCGCAAGCGTGGCCGTCGAAGCCGGACGGCTCGCTTGCGGCAATGATGCTCGGCGCGGACGACCGCGGCGGGAAAGGCCCGTCGCGGTGTGTGCAAGCGGTGCTCGTCGCATGGACGCCGCCGCCGCACGACGACTTGCGTCCGGCACGCGGATCGCCATCCGCACCGGGCCGTAAGGCGGCGCTCAGTGCCTGATCACGCAGACGGCCACGATCTCGTATCCCGGGTCGGCATGCGCGCTCGCGACTTTCTCCGCTTCATCATACGAACCAAACGATGCGGCATCTTCGATGGCGGGCGCCATGCCGATATCGCCGTCCTCGGCGGTGCACAGAAACTGCTCGCCGGTCTTCACGACGTAGGTGGACATCATGATTCCCTCCATGGTTGGCAGGGGGAAATTCCAGTCTAGCAGGCATGAAGGAAGTCGGCGGCCGACGCGAATCACGGCTGTCAACCGGCGCCGGCCCGTCGATTCGGCCTGCCATGAAGGGCCGGATTCGCGGCCGCGCGCCCGCCGCGTGGCCCGGCGGGCGCGCGGCGGGGCCGCGACGCGCGGGCGAGCGGAAAGCCGTGCACAATACGCGCATGCGAGCCCCCGATCTTGAGCGCCTTGTCGCCGTCACCATGCCCTTCGGAAAATACCAGGGCCGACTCATTGCCGACCTGCCCGGACCTTACCTCAACTGGATGGCTCGCGAAGGGTTCCCGCGCGGCGAACTCGGCCGCCAGCTCGCGCTCATGCACGAGATCGACCATAACGGCTTGCGGCACTTGCTGAAGCCGCTGCGCAAACCCGCATAGCACGACATCACGCCCGACCGGTCGCCCGAAGCGTTGACCGCGAGGCGGCGATGTCGTGCACGCTCGAACGCGGCGTCACGGCCGCCGCGCGACGGGCGCGCTCGTCCGCCTCGCCGCATGCATGTCCCTCGGCTGCGGGCACTGGCTTCAGAGCGCGGACGGCCGCGACGAGCACATACAATGTGAGCGTTCGTCGGCCGGCGCGCCACCATGACCCGAGCGCCGCGCGCAGGCCGATTCCTCCCGCGCACCTCTCCAGGGCCGACATGGAAATCAAATGGATCGAGGACTTCCTCGCCCTCGCTCAATATCAAAGCTTTTCCCGGGCGGCGGAGTTCCGTAACGTCACGCAGTCGGGCTTCAGCCGTCGCATCCAGTCGCTCGAGCAGTGGATCGGCGCCGAGCTGATCGATCGCAGCAGCTTTCCGCCGGTGCTGACGCCGGCGGGGCGCCTGTTTCGCGAGACGGCCGAGGACGTGCTCAGCCGCCTGTTCGACACCCGCGCCATCATCCGCACCGAGCAGCGGATCGCCGGCAAGAGCCTGCAGATCGCCGCGGGCCACACGATCGCACTGAGTTTCCTGCCGGGCTGGCTCAAGGCGCTCGCACCGCATTTCGGCGAAGTGCGGGCGCGCGTCATTCCGACCAATGTCCACGATTCGATCCTGATGCTCGTCAACGGCAACTGCGAGCTGATGTTTGCGTACCACCATCCGGAGTTGCCGCTTCATCTCGATCCCGCGAAGTATGCGCACCTGACCGTCGGGCTCGACACGTTGATGCCGGCATGCCGGCCGAACCGCCGCTCGGCGCCGGCTTTTCGTCTTCCCGGCACGAAGCAGAACCCGCTGCCGCTGATTTCCTATACGGAAACCAGCTACTTCGGCCGCTGCCTCGCGCTACTGCTCGGCCGCGCATCGGATGCGCCGGCATTGCAACTGCACTACGAGTCCGACATGGCCGAAGTGCTGAAGAAACTCGTGATGGAAGGCGAGGGCGTCGCATGGCTGCCCCGCAGCGCGATCGCCGCCGAACTGGCGGCCGGCGAACTCGTGCCGGCCGGGCCGGCGGCGTGGAATCTGGAAGTCGAGCTGCGCGTGTATCGCGACGTGTCCAACCGCAGCGAATTCCTCGACACGCTCTGGCAGCACCTGCACACGACACCTTCACGGCTCGCGTGAGACAGGGTTTCCCCGCGTTATGCGGGGCTCGCATACCGCCATGTCGTACCGGCATCACCGTTTTATCGACCGTCCCTACCATTCGTTCCAACGGCAAATGCGACGCATGACCGGCGTCGCGCGGCCTTCTTCGCCGCGCTCGTCCGCCTTTCGGCGGCACGGCGCCATCCAGGGACGAATGGACATGAAAAATCGCCTTACCTTGAGCATCGCAGTCGGCATGATCGCCGGTGTCGTCGCCGGCTATGCGTGTCACGCGAATATCGCGGACCCGGCCACGCTGAAAACGATCGCCGGCTACTTCTCGATCGTCACCGACATCTTCCTGCGGCTGATCAAGATGATCATCGCGCCGCTGGTGTTCGTGACGCTCGTGTCCGGGCTGGCCGGCATGGACGGCGGCGACGACGTCGGGCGCATCGGCCTGCGCTCGATCGGATGGTTCGTCTGCGCGTCGCTGATTTCGTTGAGTCTCGGCCTCGCGATGGCGAACGTGCTGCAGCCGGGCGCCGGCCTGAACCTCACGCCGGCCGCCGGCGAGGTCGACACCGGGCTGAATACCGCGGCGCTGAACGCGCGGGACGTGATCACGCACGCGTTCCCGACCAGCCTGCTCGACGCGATGGCGCGCAACGACATCCTGCAGATCCTGGTGTTCTCGGTGTTTCTCGGCATCGCACTGAGTGCGTTGAAGCGCGACAAGCGCGTGGCCGTCGTGATCCAGTCGATCGACGGGATGGTGCCGGTGATGCTGCGCCTGACGAACTACGTGATGCGTGCGGCGCCGCTCGGTGTGTTCGGTGCAATTGCTTCGTCGGTCACGCTGCGCGGCCTCGACGTGATCCATACGTACGGGAAGCTGATCGGCGCGTTCTATCTCGGGCTGTTCGTTCTCTGGGCGATCCTGATCGGCGTGGGCTACCTGTTTCTCGGGCGGCGCATCGGGCACCTGCTGAAGGCCGTGCGCGAACCCGCGCTGATCGCGTTCTCGACCGCGAGCAGCGAGGCCGCGTATCCGCGCCTGACCGAGCAGCTCGAGCAGTTCGGCGTCGACAAGAAGGTGGTGGGCTTCACGCTGCCGCTGGGTTACGCGTTCAACCTCGACGGCTCGATGATGTATCAGGCGTTTGCCGCCCTCTTCATCGCGCAGGCATTCGGCGTGCACATGCCGTTGTCGGAGCAGGTGTTCATGCTGCTGGTGCTGATGCTGAGCAGCAAGGGGATGGCCAGCGTGCCGCGCGGGTCGGTGGTCGTGGTCGCGGCGGTCGCGCCGATGTTCCATCTGCCGGCGGCGGGCGTCGCGCTGGTCCTCGCAATCGACCAGATTCTCGACATGGGCCGTACGGTGACGAACGTGATCGGCAACAGCGTGGCGACGGCGGTGATCGCGAAGTGGGAGGAGCGGCGCGCCGCGAAGCCGCGGGATGCCGGGTTCGATCAACCTGAGCTGAAAGCATGATGCGCACGGACCACGTGAACGCGCGGCGCAAATTCGGCGTGGTTGGCGGCCTGGGGCCGCTGGGCGGTGCCGACGTGTTCTTCAAGATGGTGAAGGCGACGCCTGCGTCGTCGGACGAAGCACACCCCGAAGTGATCTTCGAGCAATACCCGTTCAAGGGCGCGGGAGCGGGGAGTGCCGCGACCATCGAACGCAAGCTGTACGTGTTCGACATGATCCGGCAGTTCGAGAAGCGCGGCGTGACGACCGTCGTGCTGCCATGCTTCCTGAGCCACACGTTCATCGACGAGCTGAAGGCGAATACCAGCCTGCCGATCGTCGATATCGTCGAAGCGGTTCGGAGCCACGTGCGGTGCACGTACCCGGCCGCGACGCGTATCGGCGTGCTGGCGTCCGACTACGTGCGGGACAAGCGGCTTTTCGATGCGTATTTTCCGTCGCCGCGGTTCGAAGTCGTCTATCCGCGGCCGCACGGCGGGATCGACCTCGTGACCGAAGCCATCTACGGCGCCGACGGCATCAAACGCGGCAATCTTCGAGGGCGTCCGGTCGAACTGTTGCGCCGCGCGTGCGACGATCTGATCGATCGGGGCGTGCAGGTGATCGTGCCCGGCCTGACCGAGATCGCGCTGGTCGCCGATGAAATCGGTCCGCGGCGCGTGCCGCTCGTGGATTCGAATCTGGCCTATGCGCGGTACGCGCTGACCGGACAGCCGGATTCGCGCGCGGCGGCGTTCAAGATCGGCGTGGTCGGCGGCGTCGGCCCGGCCGCGACGGTCGATTTTCTGGACAAGATCGTGCGCAACACGCCGGCGTCGCGCGATCAGGACCATATCAAACTGCTGGTCGAACAGAATCCGCAGATTCCCGATCGGACCGAGAATCTGGTGGGTACCGGCGCGGACCCGACGATCTCGCTGTACGCAACCTGCAAGAAGCTCGAGGAAGGCGGTGCGGACGTCGTCGCGATTCCGTGCAATACCGCGCACGCGTTCGTCGAACGGATTCAGCCGTACCTCGGGATTCCGATCGTCAACATGCTGACCGTGACGGTCGCCCACTTGCGCGAAACCTGGCCGACGCTGCGCGAGGTCGGCGTGCTGGCGACGTCCGGCACGATCGAAAGCGGCGTTTACGACAAGGCGCTGGAATCGCAAGGGCTCCGGCAAGTCGCGCCGACGTCGGCGTTGCAGGCGCGCGTGATGGAGGCGATCTACGGCAAGCACGGCGTCAAGGCCGGTTTCACGACCGGACGGTGCGAGGAAGATATCGGCGCCGCCGTCGAGGCGTTGATGGCCGACGGCGTGAGCGTGATCGTGCTCGGGTGTACGGAGCTGCCGCTCCTGCTTCCGGGCGGAGAGTACGTCGCGCGCGACGGCAGTCGGGCCACGCTCGTCGACCCGACCGACGTGCTCGCCCGCACGTGCATTGCGTATGCGACGGGGGGCGGCGGCTGAGCCGGTTGGCGTTCGGGGCGGACGTCGCCGGGGCGCGGACGACAAACCCGTTTTGCCGCCCCGATGCCAGGAATGATCTGGAGCGCTTTAGTGCGTTCGCCGGTTCATGGAAAACTGTATGAATATACAGTATAGTATCCGTCGAACTCGGGCCGCGCGGGCATCACTTGTCGCGGCCCGCGCCGCGCCTGCGGGCATCCGCCGCAGCGTTCCGGCACCGTGAACTCTGGCTAACTCATTCAGACGGGCAGGCAAATTGTCATCCAGCAATCTGATCCGCATTCGCGGAGCACGTCAGCACAACCTCAAGAATCTCGATCTCGACCTGCGTACCGGTGAAATGACGGTCGTGACCGGCCCGTCGGGCTCCGGCAAGTCGAGTCTCGTGTTCGACACGCTGTACGCGGAAGGCCAGCGGCGCTACGTCGAAACCTTCAGCGCGTACGCGCGGCAGTTCCTCGACCGGATGGATCGCCCGCAGGTCGAGCGCGTCGACGGCGTGCCGCCCGCGATCGCGATCGACCAGACCAACCCGGTTCGCAGCTCGCGCTCGACCGTCGGCACGATGACCGAGCTGAACGATCACCTGAAGCTGCTGTACGCGCGCGCGGCCGAGCTGTTCGACCGCAAGACCGCGCGGCGGGTGCGGCACGACACGCCGGAGACGATCTACGCGGAACTCGTCGCGCGCACGCAGGCGGACGATCCGCGCGTCGTCGTCACGTTCCCGGTCGAATTGCCGGAGGCGGTGTCCGACGAGGAAATCGCGCAGTGGCTGTCGGCGAGCGGCTACACGCGCGTGCAGGCGCAGCGCGAAGTCGCGTCGCCCACCGGGCCGCGCAAGGTGCTCGACGTGGTGGCCGACCGTTTCCGCGTGCAGCAGGCCGACAAGGTGCGCGTGGTCGAGGCGATCGAGGCGTCGCTGAAGCGCGGCGGTGGCCGCGCGAACGTGTACGTGCTGGCGCCGGAGGCGGAGAACGCGGTGGCCGAGCCGCAGGTGTGGCGCTTCTCCACCGGGTTGCACGATCCCGATAGCGACCTGCGCTACGCGGAGCCGCAAGCGGCGCTGTTCTCGTTCAACTCGGCGTACGGCGCGTGCGAAACCTGTCGCGGCTTCGGCCGCGTGATCGGCGTCGATCTCGGCCTCGTGATCCCCGATGCGCGCAAGACGCTGCGCGGCGGTGCGATCAAGCCGATGCAGACGCCCGCGTGGAAAGAGTGCCAGGACGACCTGATGCGCTACGCGGCGAAGGCCGGCATCCGGCGCGACGTGCCGTGGTCCGAGCTGACGGAGGCCGAGCGCGACTGGGTCGTCGACGGTTCGCCGGACTGGAACGGCAAGTGGCAGAGCCAGTGGTACGGCGTGAAGCGCTTCTTCGGCTACCTCGAATCGAAAGCGTACAAGATGCACATCCGCGTGCTGCTGTCGAAATACCGCAGCTACACGCCGTGCGACGTGTGCGGCGGCGCGCGCCTGAAGACGGAATCGCTGCAATGGCGGCTCGGCTCGAAAGACAATGCCGACGGCGTGCTAGCCCCGGCCGATCGCTTCATGCCGCGCGGCGTCGACTGGAGCCGCGCGCAGCTCGAAGCGCTGCCGGGCCTGACCGTGCACGACCTGATGCTGCTGCCGATCGAGCGCATCCGGCGCTTCTTCGACGACATCGTCCTGCCGAGCGCGCTGCTCGACGATGCCTTGAAGCTGCTGCTCGCCGAAGTGCGCACACGCCTGAAATACCTGTGCGACGTCGGGCTCGGCTACCTGACGCTGGATCGGCAGAGCCGCACGCTCTCGGGCGGCGAGGTGCAGCGGATCAACCTGACGACGGCGCTCGGCACGTCGCTCACGAAAACCCTGTTCGTGCTCGACGAGCCGAGCATCGGGCTGCATCCGCGCGATCTCACGCGGATCGTCGAGGCGATGCACCGGCTGCGCGACGCGGGCAACACGCTGGTCGTGGTCGAGCACGATCCGTCGGTGATGCTCGCGGCCGATCGATTGATCGACATGGGCCCTGGCCCGGGCGAACGCGGCGGCACGATCGTGTACGACGGCACGCCGGCCGACATCCGTTCGGCGCACACGCTGACGGGCGAGTATCTCGGCGGCCGCAAGCAGGTCGCGCATGCGTCGAACTGGGCGCGCCGTCCGGTCGATGCGAACACGCCGCGCATCGTGCTCGAAGGCGCGACCGAGCACAACCTGCGCGACGTCACGGTCGAGATTCCGCTGCAGCGGCTCGTGTGCGTAACGGGCGTATCCGGTTCCGGCAAATCCACGCTGCTGCAGGACGTGCTGTACCCGGCGATGGCGCGCCATCATGGCAAGGCGACCGAGTCGCCGGGTGCGTTTCGCAGCCTCACGGGCGCCGACCAGGTCGGCGACGTCGTGTTCGTCGACCAGTCGCCGATCGGCAAGACCACGCGTTCGAACCCGGCGAGCTACGTCGGCGCGTTCGACGAAATCCGCAAGCTGTTCGCGAAGGCGCCGCTCGCGCTGCAGCGCGGCTACGGCGCCGGCACGTTCAGCTTCAACTCGGGCGACGGCCGTTGCCCGACCTGCGGCGGCTCGGGCTTCGAACACATCGAAATGCAGTTCCTGAGCGACGTCTACCTGCGTTGCCCGGACTGCGACGGCAGCCGCTACCGCGCCGAGATTCTCGAAGTGCGCATCGAGCGCGCGGGCCGCGCGCTGAACATCGCCGATGTACTCGACCTGACCGTCAGCGAAGCGGCCGCGTTCTTCGCGACCGACGCCGAGGTACTGCGCGTGCTGCAGCCGATCGTCGACGTCGGCCTCGAATACGTGAAGCTCGGCCAGCCGGTGCCAACGCTGTCGGGCGGCGAAGCGCAGCGCCTGAAGCTCGCCGGCTTCCTCGCCGAGTCGGCGGCGGCGGCCAACGGGCGCCGGGTCGCGACGGAAGAGGCGCGCATCGCGCGCGCGAAGCTGTTCATGTTCGACGAGCCGACCACCGGGCTGCACTTCGACGACATCGCGAAGCTGATGCAGGCGTTCGGCAAGCTGCTCGCGGCCGGCCATTCGCTGATCGTGATCGAGCACAATCTCGACGTGATCCGCGCGGCCGACTGGCTGATCGATCTCGGCCCGGAAGGCGGCGACGGCGGCGGCCTCGTGCTGTGCGCGGGCACGCCCGACGACGTGAAGGCCTGCGCCGGATCGCATACCGGCGTGGCGCTGCTGCAGTACGACCGCGCGATGGATGGCCGGGCGGCGGTGGCCGACGAAGGCGTGCCGCTGCAGGCCGCGCTCAACGCGGCGCGCGCGCGCCGTGCGATCGAGGGCGAGGACGTCGTGCGGATCGTCAACGCGCGCGAGCACAACCTGAAGTCGCTCGACGTCGACATCCCGCACGGCAAGTTCAACGTGATCACCGGCGTGTCGGGGTCCGGCAAGTCGACGCTCGCGTTCGACATCCTGTTCCACGAAGGCCAGCGCCGCTATCTCGAATCGCTGAACGCGTATGCGCGCTCGATCGTGCAGCCGGCCGGCCGACCCGAGGTTGACGCGGTGTACGGCATTCCGCCGACCGTCGCGATCGAGCAGCGGCTGTCGCGCGGCGGGCGCAAGAGCACGGTCGCGACCACGTCCGAAGTGTGGCACTTCCTGCGGCTGCTGTATGTGAAGCTCGGCCTGCAGCACTGCATCCACGACGGCACGCCGGTCACGTCGCAATCCGTCGAATCGATCGCCGCGCAACTGTTGCGCGATCATCGCGGCGAACACGTCGGGCTGCTCGCGCCGCTCGTCGTCAATCGCAAGGGCGTATATACGGATCTCGCGAAGTGGGCGAAGGCGCGCGGCAGCACGCATCTGCGCGTCGACGGCGAGTTCGTCGCGGTCGACGCGTGGCCGAAACTCGACCGCTTCCGCGAGCACACGATCGAACTACCGGTTGCCGACATCATCGTGTCGCCGGACAACGAGGCCGAGTTGCGGCGCAGGCTCGACGAGACGCTCGAACTCGGCAAGGGCGTGATGCATCTGCTCGCGCCGCTCGACGGGCTGCACGATGCGATGCGCAACGATCATTCGACCGCCCGGGTCGGCGCGGTCAAGGTGCTGTCGGTCAAGCGCGCGTGCCCGGTGTGCGGCACGAGCTATCCGGAGCTCGACCCGCGGATGTTCTCGTACAACAGCAAGCACGGCTGGTGCACGACCTGCGTCGGCACCGGCGTCACGCTCACGCGCGAACAGCGAGCCGCGTACGACGACACGGTGCTCGCCGAGGACGGCCGCGGCCGCGAACAGACGCTGCCGTCGGACGAGCAGGAGCCGGAAGGCGTCGGCAACGAGCCGTGCCCGGATTGCGGCGGTACGCGGCTGAACCCGTCCGCGCGTGCGGTCACGTTCGACGCGCATCCGATCGTCGAGGTCGCGCAATGGACGGTGTCGGACACGCGGCGCTGGATCGACGCGCTGGAACTCACCGGGCGCGACGCGCAGATCGCGCGCGACATCGTCAGCGAGATCGGCAGCCGCCTCGCGTTCCTCGAGGAAGTCGGGCTCGGCTACCTGAGCCTCGACCGCGCGGCGCCGAGCCTGTCGGGCGGCGAAGCGCAGCGTATCCGGCTGGCCGCGCAACTCGGCAGCAACCTGCAGGGCGTCTGCTACGTGCTCGACGAGCCGACCATCGGCCTGCATCCGCGCGACAACCAGATCCTGCTGGACGCATTGCGCAAGCTCGGCGACAAGGGCAATACGCTCGTCGTCGTCGAGCACGACGAGGACACGATCCGCCGTGCCGATCACATCATCGACGTCGGCCCGGGCGCCGGCAAGCGCGGCGGCACGCTGGTCGCGCAAGGCGCGGTCGCCGATCTGGCCGCGCAGGCCGAATCGGTGACGGGGCGCCTGCTCGCCCAGCCGATGCTGCACCCGCTGCAGCCGCGCCGCGGCGTGAGTTTGCCGGGCAAGAAGGGCGGTGCGGCGGTGCCGGACGCCTGGCTGACCGTGCATGGCGCCAAATTGCACAACCTGCGCGACGTCACGGTCGGCATTCCGCTCGCGCGGCTCGTCGCGGTGACGGGCGTCAGCGGGTCGGGCAAGTCGACGCTCGCGCGCGACGTGCTGATGACGAACCTGCTCGACGCGGTCGGCCGCTCGGTGCTGTCGTCGCCGGCCACGCGGCGTGCGCGCAAGGCCGCGCAGCAGGACGCGCCGGCCGCCAACCGCCGCTCGAGCGTGCTCGCGCGCAGCGCGCCGCGGCCGTCGCTGAACGTCACGCATGCGTGGCAGGGCTGCGAGTCGCTCAGTGGCTGGGAGCAGATCGATCGCGTGCTCGAAGTCGATCAGACGCCGATCGGCAAGACCCCGCGCTCGTGCCCGGCCACCTATATCGGCGTGTGGGACACGATTCGCAAGCTGTTCGCCGATACGCTCGAAGCGCGCGCCCGCGGCTATACGGCGTCGCGTTTCTCGTTCAATACCGGCGACGGGCGCTGCCCCGCGTGCGAAGGGCAAGGCGTGCGCACGATCGGCATGAGCTTCCTGCCCGACGTGAAGGTGCCGTGCGACGTGTGTCATGGGCAGCGCTTCAATCCGGAAACGCTTGCCGTCACGTGGCGCGGCCGGAACATCGGCGACGTGCTGACGATGGAGATCGACGAGGCGGTGGAATTTTTCGCGCCGATCTCGAACATCGCGCATCCGCTGCAGTTGATGAAGGATGTCGGGCTCGGCTATCTGACGCTCGGCCAGCCGTCACCGACACTGTCCGGAGGCGAAGCGCAGCGCATCAAGCTCGTCACCGAGCTGACGAAGGTGCGCGACGACGTCACGCGACGCGGCCAGAAGGCGCCGCACACGCTGTACGTGCTCGACGAACCGACGGTCGGCCTGCACATGGCGGACGTCGCGAAGCTGATTCGCGTGCTGCACCGGTTGGTGGACGCAGGGCATAGCGTCGTCGTGATCGAGCACGACCTCGACGTGATCGCGGAAGCCGACTGGATCATCGATCTCGGGCCGGAAGGCGGGGTCGGTGGCGGCACGATCGTCGCGGCGGCTCCGCCGGAAGCGCTCGCGAAGGTGAGCGCGAGCCATACGGGGCAGGCGCTGAAGCCGGTGCTGGCGCGAACGGCCACCGAAGGCGCCGAAGCGGAGCAGCAGGGCGCGGCGCGGGTCGGCTGAACGCGTTGCATCCGGCGAGCGGCCCCGGTGCCTGGCGAGGCATCGGGGCCGCTCTTGTTTCGTCATTCGTCGTTCATGCCGACGCCGCTCAATTCCCGTTGACGCCGATCGTCTCGATGATGGTCTCCAGTTGCGGGCTCATCGGTAGGTTGAGACTCAAGCCCGACGGCAGCGGGCGCAGGAACCAGCGCTTGTACTGGCGCGCGATCTCGCCGTCGGCGGCCAGCTCCTGGAACGTGCTTTTCACGAGCTGGGCGAGCTGCGGATCGTCCCTGCGGAACATGATGCCGTACGGGTCGTACGAGAGAAAATCGCCCACCACGTCGTACTGGCCGCCCTTGCCCGCATTCTCGGCGATCAGCCCGTACAGCAGCACGTCGTCCGTCGCGAACGCGTCGGCGCCGCCGTTCGCGACGAGCGCGAAGCCCTGCGCATGGTCCGGCACCACCTGTAGCTGGATCCCGAGCCTGAACCGCTCGTTCAGGTCGCGCAGCGCCTTCTCGTTGGTCGTGCCGGCCGTCACCGCGACTTTCTTGCCCGAGAGATCGCGGAACGAGCGGATCGGGGCACCTCGTTTCACCATTACCTTCGTGCCGGCCACGAAGATGATCGGCGAGAACGCCACGCGCTTCTGGCGCTCGAGGTTGCTGGTCGTGGAGCCGCATTCCAGATCGACCTTCCCGCCGACCACCGCGTCGATGCGGTTGTCGGACGTGACCGGCACCCACTGGATCGTCAGGCTCCGGTTGATCGCATCCTCGATCGACGACACGAGCGCCTTGCATAGTTCGATCGAATAGCCGATCGGCTGGTTGCGCGCGTTCAGGTACGAGAACGGTATCGACGCGTCGCGATAGCCGAGCGCGATCGTGCCGCTGCCGCGCACCTTCGCGAGCGTGCCGGTCAGTTGGGCCGGCGCGAACGGCTCGACGCGCGGCTGCGTCGAGGGTGCATCTTCCGCGCGCGCGGCCGCGCCCGTGGCGAGCAGGCCCACGAGCGCGAGCGCACGCCAGAATCGCTGCATCTTCATCGCCGGGCCTCCGTCAGACTTCCGTCGGATGTGCGATCGTCGCTTCCTGTTCCGCTTCGATGCGCGCCGCGTTGGCGTCGGCTTCCGCTTCCGACAGGAGCTGGCCTTCCCATTTCGCGACCACCGCGCTGGCGATCGAGTTGCCCACCGCATTGGTGGCCGAGCGGCCCATGTCGAGGAACGTGTCGACGCCGAGAATCAGCAGCAGCCCGGCTTCCGGAAGCCCGAACTGGTGCAGCGTGGCGGCGATCACGACGAGCGACGCACGCGGCACGCCGGCCATCCCTTTCGACGTCAGCATCAGCACCAGCAGCATCGTGATCTGCGTGCCGAGCGACAGGTGCATGTTGTACGCCTGCGCGATGAACAGCGACGCGAACGTGCAGTACATCATCGAGCCGTCGAGGTTGAACGAATAGCCCATCGGCATCACGAAGCTCGAGATCTTGCGGCGCACGCCGAAACGGTCGAGTGCGTCGAGGATCTTCGGGTACGCGGCTTCGGAGCTGGCCGTCGCGAACGACAGCATGAACGCTTCCTTGATCAGCACGAGCAGCTTGAACACGCGGCGGCCGAGGAACAGCAGCCCGGCACACACGAGCAATGCCCAGAGCAGGAACAGGCTGAGGTAGAAGTCGCCCATGAACACCGCGAACTTCAGCAGTACCGACAGCCCGTTGACCGCGACGGTGGCGGCCATCGCGGCCATCACCGCGAGCGGCGCGAGCTTCATCACGTAGCCGGTGATCTTCAGCATCACGTGCGACAACTGGTCGATCGCGGCGATGAGGATCTTGCCGCGCTCGCCGAGTGCAGCGAGCGCGACGCCGAAGAACATCGAGAACACGACGATCTGCAGGATCTCGTTGTTCGCCATCGCCTCGGCGATCGACCTCGGCACCATGTGGCCGACGAAATCCTTCAGCGTGAACTTGGACGTCGCGAGGTTCGCGGATGCGCCGATGTCCGGCAGCGGCAAGCCGAGATTGTCGCCGGGCCGCAGCACGTTCGCCATCAGCAACCCGAGCAGCAGCGAGACCAGCGACGCGGTGACGAACCAGCCGATCGATTTCGCGAACACGCGTCCGACCGATGCCGCGTCGCCCATGTGCGCGATGCCGACGACGAGCGTGGAAAAGACGAGCGGCCCGATCACCATCTTGATCAGACGCAGGAACACGTCGGAGACGAGCGAGATGTAGCCGGCGATTTCGGCGGCGGCCTTCTTGTCCGGAAAGCTCGTGAAGATCATGTAGCCGATCACGATGCCTACCGCCATCGCGATCAGGATCCAGACGGCTGCAGCATTCTTTTTTCGCATCGTGCGCCTCCCATGCAGCGGTTTCGCAATCGGGGATGGGAGGACAATACAGGACCAGAATGGCGATGAACAGTGCAACCGGGTTCGGGTTTGCGCTAGCGCCGGTCGCGGCCGATTGGGCGACGGCGCTTGCGCCGGTGGCGCTTCGTGCCTGCGGCCGGCGCAACCGGATACGGATTGATTGGTGCGGTGCAGCGGATCGCCGGTTCGGCGGCCGCAGAATGGCGATGGGCGATGGGCCGCGCCGCGCCATTCGCCCTAGTCATGCGCCCGCGGATCCAGCAGGCTCGTACTGAAATCGCATGCCTGCGCGGCGAGCCGGACGATCTCGGCGGTCAACGACTGGGCGCGTTCGGCGCGATGCAGCGCGACGTAGCGAACCGGCGGCAGCGCCGGTTGCGTGCGCACGATCTCCAGCGCGTCGCAAGCGACGAGGTGCGCGACGCACGCCTTCGGCAGATAGCTGATGCCGAGGCCCGACAGCGTCAGGCCGATCTGCGCGAGCAGGCTGTTGCTCGACAGCACACGCTGAATCGCGACGCCGTGTTCCTGCAGAAAGCGCGTGTACAGGTGTCCGGTGCCCGACAGGTTCCCCTGCAGGATCAGCGGAAACCGCGCGAGGTCCGTCAACGCAAGGGCGGCCCGGGACGTCGGCACGAATCCGGCCGCGCACATCCACGCGTTGTCGACCTCGCCGACCACCGTCGCCGTGAACGCGTCCGTCGCATGAATCTGCGGGACCACGATCAGATCGATCGTGTCGGCCGCGAGCCGGTCGCGCAGCGTCGCGGTCAGGTCCACCTCGGCCTCCACGTGCACGCGCGGATACGCGGCCTGGATCGCCGCGATCAGGCGCGGCAGCCACGTCAGCGCGGTCAGCTCGGTCACGCCGATCCGCACATGCCGCACCAGCGCTTCCTTCGAACTCATCCGCTCGACCACGCGGTCGCGCTGCTCGAGCAATTCCTTCGCATGGTCGAACAGCTCCGCGCCCTTGTCGGTGAGCCGCGCGCTGCGATGCGCGCGATCGAACACGGTCAGGTCGAACGCGCGTTCGAGTTCCTGGATCCGCTTCGATACGGCCGACTGCGTCGTGTTGAGGCGCGTCGCGGCCGCGTCGAACGAGCCGAGCCGCACGATCCAGTACAGCGCTTCCATCTGCTTGAACGTCAGCATCGCGTGTCACTCGATAGATGAGAAAAAGCGATATGTTCTCATGTCAAAAAATCGCTTTTTTTACCTATTTCGGCTGTTTAAGGTGCTCCCGTTGCGTCGCCGGGCGAGTGCGTTCACCAGAAAACGCACCGCGTCGCGCCCATCGTTCAATCGAACCCCCATTCTTGGAGACTGCATGGACACCGTCATCGATTCCCCGCCCTCCGTCGGCGCGGCCCGCAAGCCGCGCGTCGGTCTTGCGTGGCAGATCGTCATCGGCCTCGTCATCGGCATCGCGACCGGGCTCGTGCTGAACCGGTTTCCTCAATTGCGCGACACGGCCGTGTCCGGGTTGCTGCAGCCGGCCGGCGACATCTTCATCAAGCTGGTGCGGATGATCGTCGTGCCGATCGTGTTCACGAGCATGGTGATCGGCATCGCCGGCGTGGGCGACGGCAAGTCGCTCGGCCGTCTCGGCATCAAGACGCTGCTCTATTTCGAGGTGGTCACGACGATCGCGATCGTGCTCGGCCTCGTGATCGGCAACGTGCTGCAACCGGGCGTCGGCACCGACATGTCGCAACTCGGGCACACCGACATTTCCCGTTACCAGCAGGCCACGCAACAGGTGCAGCAGGCGCACCACGGGCTGATGGCGCTGGTGCTCGGCATCATCCCGGACAACATCGTCGCGTCGATGGCGAAGGGCGACCTGCTGCCGGTGATCTTCTTTTCGCTGCTGTTCGGGCTCGGGCTGCAGTCGGTGCCGGAAGAACATCGCAAGCCGGTGCTCGCGATGCTCAAGGGCGTCGCCGATGCGATGTTCAAGGTGACGAACATGGTGATGCGCTATGCGCCTGTCGGCGTGTGTGCGCTGATCGCGGTGACCGTCGCGAGCTTCGGCTTCGGATCGCTGCTGCCGCTGCTGAAGCTGGTCGCCGTCACTTACTTCGCGATCCTGCTGTTCGCGATCGCCGTGCTCGGCGTGATCGCACGGCTGTTCGGGTTCCGCATCCTGACGCTGCTGCGCGTGATCAAGGACGAGCTGATCATCGCGTTCTCGACCTGCAGCTCCGCGACCGTGCTGCCGCAGCTGATGAAGAAGATGGAGGACTACGGCGTGCCGAAGAGCATCACGACGTTCGTGGTGCCGACCGGCTACACGTTCAACCTCGACGGCGCGTCGATCTATCTCGGCATCGGCACGCTGTTCGTCGCGCAGCTCTACGGCGTGCACCTCGGCTGGCAGCAGCAGGTGCTGCTGACGCTGACCATGGTCGTCACGTCGAAGGGCGCGGCCGGTGTGCCGGGCTTCATGTTCGTGATCATGCTAGCGACGCTCGCGAGCGCCGGGTTGCCGCTCGAAGGGCTCGCGTTCATTGCCGGCGTCGACCGGATCATGGACATGGGCCGCACCGCGCTGAACGTCGTCGGCAACGCGCTTGCGCCGCTCGTCATCGCGAAATGGGAAGGCCGGTACGACGCGGAAAAGGGCCGCGCGTACGTCGAATCGCTGCGCGGCTGAATGCCGCCATGCATGCATCGCACAACATTCCGAAGCAAACAGGAGCATCGAAGATGAGCAGTCCCCGTGGAGCACTTTTTCCCGACGCGTTGATGCAGCAGATCAAGTCGCGCTTTCATCACGTCGATCGCGACGTCGACGGCCGGGAGCGGCTGTTCTTCGACAACGCGGGCGGGTCGTTCCGATTGAAGGCGGCGGTCGACGCGTACGCACGGGTCGATGCGCTGCCCGATTGCCCAGAGCGCATCCATGCGCGCGCGCTCGATCTGCAGGCGGTCCAGTCGCATGGCGAGGACGACGTTCGCACGATCCTGAACGCGCAGGGCGGCACCGTGTATGCGTCGCTGACCGCATCGGGGGCGATGTTCGACATGGTGCGCGCGATCATGGAGAACGTGCCTGGCACCAATGCGGTGACGACCGTGCTCGAGCATCCGTCGTCCTACGATGCGATGACGTATTACGCCGAACGTACCGGCAAGACGCTGCGCATCGCGCCGAGCAATCCGGAGACCGGCGGCGTGGACGTCGACGCGATCGTGTCGCTGGTCGACGCGGATACCGCGCTGCTCAACGTAATGGCTGCGTCGAACATCTCCGGCGCGAAATTCGATATCGAGACGATCGTCGCGCGTGCGCGCGAGAAGAAACCCGATCTGTTCATCGTCGTCGACGCGGTCCAGCATGCGCCGCACGGGATCATCGACCTGCAGCGCACGCCGGTCGACGGGATCAATTTCGCACCGTACAAGTTTTTCGGCTGCCGCGGCTCGGGCATGTCGTGGCTGTCGCCGCGGGCGGCGGCCTTGCCGCATCACCGGCTCGCCGCGAAGGAGAACGGCGTATGGGAACTCGGCAGCCCGGCACCCGCGCAGTTTGCGGTCGTGTCGTCGATCGTCGATTACGTGGCCTGGATCGGCCGGTATTTCATCGATTCGGACGACCGGCGCACGCTGTTCGTCGAGGGCATGCGCCGGATCGAATTGCACGAACGCGCGCTGCTCGCCGCGTTGCTCGACGGTTTGCGCACGCTCGACGGCGTCGACGTCTACTGGGATCATGACGATCTGACGAAGCGCGACCTCATCGTCGGGATCGGCTTCGCGCATCTCGAACCGACGCAGGCGGTGCGGGAATACGAGCAGCGCGGTGTGATCGTGTATGAGCGCGTCGCATCGAGCCTGTATTCGGGCCGGATGCTGAAATCGTTCGGGCTCGCCGGCGCGGTGCGGATCTCGCCGCTCCATTGTCACGCGCCGGACGATATCGCGCGATTCCTCGCGATAACCGAAGCGCTCGCGACGCAACGCTGATCGACGACTCGGCCCGGATCGTCCGGGCCGTGTCGCCTCCGGCGCGATTTTCGATCAGGCTGCCGGCGCGACCGATGCGCCCGTGATGCCGTGCCGGCGCAGCGAATCGGCGACGAAGCCCGACGCCTTCATTTCCTCGACGAATGCGTTCAGTGCCGCGGCGGCCGCGTCGCCGCGACTCTTCGGCACGCCCATCGCCTGCCGGATCACCATGAAGCGCTCGTCGAGCAGGCGCAGGCCGGGCGTTTTCGCGGCGTCGGTTTCGAGCTGCTGCTTCACGCCGGCCGCCACCTCCAGCTTTTGCTCGACGAACGTCGGCACGACGGCTTGCGACGTCGGCGCGCGCACGATCTGCGCCGCTTTCAGTTCGCGGGTGAGGAACAGGTCGTACGCGCTGCCCTTGCCGACGGCCACGCGTTGGTGCGGCTGGTCGACGTCCGCGTTGGCGCGGATCGGCGACGCGTCCGGCACGAGATAGAAGCCTTCGATCAGCACGTACGGCGCGGTGAACGCGACCGTTTCGCCGCGCAGCGGATCGACCGCGAAGAAGCCGAAATCGGCGCGCTCTTCTGTCAGCGCCTGCACCGATTTGCCGGCGGCGTCGAACACCACGAGTTCCAGGTCGGCCGACAGGCGCTCGGCGAATGCACGGGCGAGATCGATCGATACGCCGAACGGTTCGCCCGTGGCCGGGTCGCGGTTCGCGAGGATCGGGTTGCCGAGGTTGATCGATGCGCGGAGCTTGCCGGTGGGGGTGAAGGCGGAGACGACAGCAGGAGCGATGGGCATGAGCGGACTCGCGGGAGGCGTAGGGTCGATAGGGTGACGGGACGCGCGACGGCGCGTCGATGTCGAGCTTATCACCCGAACGTCGGGTATCGCGTGTTGTAGGCGTGTAGGCGTGTAGGCGTGTAGGCGCGTAGGCGTGCCGGCGTCGAAACGTCGAGCCGGGCGCCTTCCGCGTGTCACGTCACCCGCATCGATCGATGCATGCGATGCAGATAGATGCCGCAATTTGCGCTACCGGCGCTCCGTGCTCGCGTCATTGTCTACGCCGAAGCCACGCCGGGAGATCGCGAGGGTACGTACGGGGGGAATCCACGGGGTCGAACTCGAACGTTCTGCCTTACGGCGCAGCGGAATCGAGGTCAGACATGCTCGCGAAGGTAGCGGACGCATTTCATCCGCAGGCTCGACCGATCTCCCAGGGCGTCCGGCGATGCGGGCGTCGGGGCCGGTTCGGCATTCGCGAGCGGTTCCGCGAATGCGGTGCTGTCGGCCGGGCGGGCCGATTTCGCGATCTGAAGGGAAGCGTGGCCTATCCAGACGCGGTCGCGCCACTCGCATTTCGCGCGATGGATAACCAGCCACGCTTGCAGCGATTCGACGAGCTGGAACGGTGAAAGCCACTCGCGCGTCTGCCTGCGGGTGACGAGTTGCATGACAACGAGGAAGTAGAGCAAATCTACGTACTTGGTCCGGCCGCGCATAGTCCGTCTTGTGATTGTCGATACTTGCGATTGCGCCGGTGCCGGCTCACCGTTGAACGCTGAGCGCCTTCTCGATCGCGGCAATCAGTTTGAACGCATCGCTGCGCCCGATCAGCAACCCGCGGCTGGTGTACTCGCACCCGAATGCATAGAAGCTCGGCAGCAGCGTCACCATGTCGCTCTGCTGATCGAAATCGACTTCGCATTTCGTCAGGGGGAAGAACGGAGGCGCCTCGGCCGGCATGTTGTGCACGATGTTCTCCTAGTACATTTTTCGGGGCGGCAACATGCGCTTCGCCCTCAAGCGCTGTCTGGAAACGGCGCTGGCCTTTTTCCGCTTGCGCTCCGTCGTCGGCTTCTCGTAGCCGGTGCGACTGCGCAATTCGCGAATCAGCCCGGTTTTCTCGATGCTGCGCCGGAATCGTCGCAGCGCGACATCGATCGGTTCGTTGAGCTTCAGCGTGATTGTCGTCATGTAGATCCTGTCGGAAAGATTTGAACGGAAAGCTAGCCGAGCCGTGTCATGACGGCGCTCGCTATCTCGTCGGATTCGAATTCCGAATATCCTGCTCCGATCGATAACGCACGTACCGCCATGAACATGTGCAGCTCCGGTTGGTGGCACATCGCTGAATCGGCGATTCCGGCGGGGACGGCGGTGTCGAGCCGGGTCACTTCACGTCGTCCGATCAAGCCGAGCAGTTCGTCGATGATCATTTCGCCCTCCAGAATGCCGAAAAAATGATGTTGCACTGCCGAGCCGCTTCAGCGCGGGATGGAAAAGAACCCCTGCTTGTCGCGATTGTCGTCGATGATGTTCTCGGCGTAGCGCACCGATGCACGACGGGCGTCACCGGCGTTGTCGAATGGGGATGCGTCGCCCAATCGGAACGTCTGGCTCTGCGTCAGCGTATCGGTGGCATCGCGAAGGCAAATCTTGACTGCCGCGTCGAATCCGGCGTCGTAGTTATGCGGGCAGCCATTCAGCGCCGGCACATGGGGGTAAATCAGTGGATAAATTTCGAATCCACGGTAGACATGCATGCTCATGAGAAACTCCTGGCGTTCAGCCATGACGAGTCGCATGGGCGAACACATCCGGCCGGTATTCCCGTTGCGGGGCGGGCCAGTGGGTGAAGGGGACAACGTTGCAGCGCGAAGGAGGGGCGATGCAGCAAGCGGGCGGGTGGAGGGGCGAACGGTCAAAGGATGGCTGATCGCTCGAATGAACCCATCATACGCGCATCGTTTGTCGAACGCCCACTTTATTCCGGGTGGGCGCAAGCACGCACCTTCACACGGTGCGGGTGGCCGGATCGTGGACACGGTGCCGGCGCGTGCATCCCGATCCGTACGCGTCGACCGTCACGCCGTTTCCGGTGTCACGCGGAATCTGCCGTCGGGAAGGACTTCATCGAGGACGCCGCGCGGTTCCGCGCGCGTTATTGCGCAGCAAGCGGGCGTTTCTTCGCGCGCGATTTCGTGGCGGCGGGCGGCTCGGGCGGCACCCAGTTCAATGCGGTGCCCAGCTTCGGCAGGGCCATGGCTTGCTTGGCACGCGGAGGCACCTTGTTGCTGCGAGGCTGGCTTCGGGTCATGCGGATTCTCCTGCTGCGCCGCTTGCGCGGGTCGGTGAGCACGACGTGCGCCGACCGCGCTCGTGCGATTGAACGTGCGCGCGGCGATCGATGTTCGGGTACCGGTATACGCACAGGGACGATGGCCGGATGCGAAGCGGACCGCCGCGCCGAGCCTGCGTCGAATCGCATTGCCTGCGACGGAGGGCGTGGCACGTGAAGCGGCAGCGATGTGCCGCTTCGTGAACGGGACTGCCGGTTCAGCGATTACAGCGGGGTGATGTTCGATGCTTGCAGGCCTTTGGGGCCGTTCTTCGTTTCGAAGCTGACCTTCTGACCTTCCGCGAGGGTCTTGAAGCCGTCGCTGCGAATCTCGGAGAAGTGGGCGAACAGATCGTCGCCGCCCTTGTCGGGGGTGATGAAGCCAAAGCCTTTGCTGTCGTTGAACCACTTGACGGTACCGGTATCCATATTAGATCTCCTGAAAATGAACGAGCGAATGTGCCCCGAATGGACGAGGGGAAAAGAATCAAGGAGGGAGAGGACAACGAATACCGCAGGCTGCGGTCGATGATGAGCAGCAATCGCGCTTCTTGAATACTTCTGCGGCCGACAGTACGCGTCGGCAGGAAATGTGTCAAGCGCTTTCGGCCTCGGGGCCAGAAGCGTGACGCTTCTTCGGGCTGCGGCCAATCGCTTGCCGCATGCACGTCGCGCCGTGCGATGCGCGGTTCCGGCGATGACGTCAGAGCGTCGTCAGCAACTGCAACTGACGTTCGGTCTCGTTTCCCGCGACCAACGAAAAGAACCCGGTCTCGCGACGTTCGACTACCGTGAGCCCTTCGTTGTCGGAAAAGACGTTCCACGCGCTGTCGTCGACACGTGCGATCGCTCCGCGCGTGCGCGCGAATGCCAGCAATAGCGGGCTCGCTTGGCGGCGGAGCACTTGACGATCCGAATTCAGCACATAGGGCGGCCAGCCGGCCCGAAGGACGAGATAGTAAGGAATGGAGCCGGGATCGATTGTCATTGGGGCGGTTTCATGTGCGGGGCTGCGTTTGCCGTCCAGCTGCATTCGGAACGGTGTCGGGGCAAGCGGGCGATGGATCGACGGGAGTTCGCCGTGGCATACTGACAGTTTATGCGTTGAACCGCTCGATTCGCAGAATATCGTCACGATGTCCGGCGGCGTCGAGCGCGTATCCGGTTTCGATTGGGGTTGCGGCTCAGCGACGACGCGATCGGCCGTCGGGTGGCGCGCACTCGATCAGGACACGATACGCATGTTCCGATGTCGTCGCGCGCGGCTTCGGCGTTTATTACGTGATACCGGACGTTCTGTCCATTTCGTCGATATGTCGATCCGGATGGCGCGGGTGTTGTCGACGATCGTTATTTTGGCGTTCCTGCTCCACACGTCGAGCGGAGCTGCCTGCTGCCGAAACGTTGTAGCGATATCTACCGAATTGCAGTGTTCGTGACGGCAAATTATGCTGCCCATCATGAATGCCGCCCCGACTTCCTGGCTCCTGTTGATCGTCAGTCTGCCGAACTCCGGCGCGACTGCCCGCATGCGCATCTGGCGCACCGTCAAGGCGCTCGGCTGCGGCGCGCTGCGGGACGGCGCATACCTGTTGCCGGCGCATGCCGAGCAGGCGGCGCAGTTGCGCGAGCTGGCCGACGACGCGCGTAACGGCGAAGGGCATGCGTGGGTGCTGGATGTCCGTGCGGACGATCCGGCTGACGAAAGCGCGTACGAGTCGCTGTTCGATCGCGCGGGAGATTACGCGGACTGGCTCGCCGAGCTTTCGGAAGCCCGCAAGACGCTGCCCGATCTGGCGGTGGCCGATCTCAATCGCCTGCAACGCCGTCACGCTCGCACGTACGAGGCCATTCGAAGCATCGATTTCTTTCCCGGCGAAACCTCGCTGCGCGCGCTTGCGCAATGGCGGGATTTCACCGCCGCGGTCGAGGCGTTGCGCTCCCCCGGCGAGCCGCATGCGGCCCAACGCGGCATCCCACGTCGCGACCGTGCGCAGTATCAGGGCAGGCTGTGGGCGACGCGCCGTCACCTGTGGGTGGATCGCGTCGCCAGCGCGTGGTTGATTCGGCGTTTCATCGATCCGCATGCGCGCTTCGTGTGGCTGGACAACCTCGCCGATTGTCCGGTCGATGCGCTCGGCTTCGATTTCGACGGCGCTCCGTTCACGCATGTGGGCGATCGCGTGTCGTTCGAGGTGCTGGTCGCGAGCTTCGGATTCGGCGACGACGACGGACTCGTCCGGTTGGGCGCCATGGTGCATGCGCTGGATGTGGGCGGCGCCGCCGTACCGGAAGCCGGCGGATTCGAGGCCATTCTCGCGGGCGCCCGCAAGCGTCTTGCCGACGACGATGCGTTGCTGATCGAGATCGGCGCCGTACTCGATTCGTTGTACGTGCATTTCAGCGGCAACCGACAATCCTGACCTTGTTACCCGCCCGCAACATGGATACACATCGCGACCGCCCGGCCTATACGCTGTGGCAACTGATCCTGTACTTCGCGTGGCTCGGCGCGACGGGTTTCGGCGGGCCAGTCGCGCTTGCCGGCTACATGCATCGGGATCTCGTGGACACGCGCCGATGGATCGCGGACGCGGACTACAAGGAAGGCCTGGCGCTCGCGCAACTCGCCCCGGGCCCGCTTGCCGCGCAACTGGCGATCTATCTCGGCTATGTGCACTACCGTATCGTCGGCGCCACGATGGTCGGGATCGCGTTCGTGCTGCCGTCGTTTCTGATGGTGGTGCTGCTCGGCTATGCATACACGCGATTCGGCGGGCTGACGTGGATGCAGTCGGTGTTCTATGGCGTCGGCGCGGCGGTGATCGGCATCATCGCGATCAGCGCGCGCAAGCTGACCGCGAAAAGCATCGGTCACGACAAACTGCTGTGGGCGATCTATCTCGCGCTGGTAGCCGTGACAGTGATCACCGAATCGGAAGCGGCGTGGCTGTTTCTCGCGGCGGGCCTGCTCGTCTGGTTCACGCGCTCGCCGCCCAGGTGGTTGCGCCAGCGGCGCGTCAATGCGGTCGTGGCATTGCCCGTCTCGGCCGCCGGCACGTGGTTCGGTATCGTGGCCTGGCCGCAGCTCGCGCAACTCGCCGTCTTCTTTGCGAAGGCCGGCGCCTTCGTGTTCGGCTCGGGGCTCGCGATCGTGCCGTTCCTCTATGGCGGCGTGGTCACCGAGCACCATTGGCTCAACGAGAAGCAGTTCGTCGACGCCGTGGCGGTCGCGATGATCACGCCGGGTCCGGTCGTCATCACGGTGGGCTTCATCGGCTATCTGGTGGCGGGGTTGCCCGGCGCGTGCGTCGCGGCAGCCGGCACGTTCCTGCCGTGCTACTTGTTCACGGTGGTGCCGGCCCCGTACTTCAAGAAGTACGGCAGGCTGCCGGCGATTCTGGCATTCGTCGACGGGGTGACGGCCGCGGCCGTCGGCGCGATCACGGGGTCGGTGATCGTGCTGGCCCGACGTTCGATCGTCGACGTGCCGACTGCGTTGATAGCGCTCGCGACGATCGTGCTGTTGGTCAGGTTCAGGAAGCTGTCGGAGCCGGTGGTCGTCGGCGGGGCCGCCGTGATGGGCCTGATCGTGTACCCGCTGTTGCATCACTGACCGTGGAGGCCGCCATGCAATGGATTACGCGACGACGTCCGAAAATCGACAGGGTCGCTTGTCCCTGGCTCATTGCCCGTTTCATCGAACTCACACTGGTCCGACTGGATAGAGCGTTTCTCGCTATCAGCCCGGCCCGTCGCTGGCGGCCGCGAGAAGCGGCACGACCAGATCGCTGATCGGCGTCGGAATGCCATGAGTTCGCCCGTATCGCTGCACGACGCCGTTTCGGCAGTCCCATTCGAGGGGGCGGTTGCCTTGCCGGTCGGCAAGAATCGACGTACCTAAATCAGGCGGAAAGCCATGGAATCCCTCGACGATTTCCAGCGGCACTTCATCGCCGAGCTTCGCGCCCTCCGCACGCGCGACCTCGAGACATTCCCGCAGGTAGGCAAGCGACAGTTCGGTGATGTCGCTTCGCGAGAACATGCCGGCGCGGCGACCGGTCAGCACCATGAGTCCCGCCACCGCGTTCTGCAACAGCTTTCGCCACGCGAGCGAGACGAAATCCTCCGCCACCTCGGGCGAGCATCGCGTGCCGCGCAAAGCCGAGACCACCACGTTGCTCGCCGGCGTATCGGGCAGGGTGAGCCGCGGCTTGCCCCGCAGCCACACCGACGCACCCGATTCGCGCTGCGCCGGAAACCAGACGACCGATGGCACGACCTCGGCGCCGGCCGCATGCGGTGCGAACGCGGCTTTCTGCTCGACGCCGTTTTGCAGCACGCAGACGACGGTATTCGCATCGCATAGCGCGGCGAGCCAGGGTGCCGCGCTCGCCACCTGCGTCGACTTGACCGCGACGAACACGACATCGACCCTTTCCTTGATCGCTTGCGGATCGGTCAGTACGGGCCCGGGTACGACGATCTCGCCGCCATCGAAGCGCAACTTCAGTTGTTCGTGCGCCGAGCGGCCGCAGATCACCGGCGTGCGGCCGGCTTCATGAAGGGCCGCGGCGACGGTCGTTCCGATTGCGCCGGGACCGACGAGGGCGACGCTCGGGTAGTCAGACTTCATCATGGGGTTCATCCTGTCGAAAGTTATCCGCCAGATGCGGGCGCAGTGCGAGGGCGAGCGGAAAAATCGCCAGCGCGGTCAACGCCGTCGCATACGTGGCGCCGTGCACACCGATCCTGTCGCCCAGGAAACCGTAGAGAACCGGCGATAGCGCGCCCGATGCGATCGTCCCGGTATAGAAAATCGCGAATGCGCGCTCGGTGCGCTCGGGCGCGGACATCTCCGGGACGGTTCCGTACAGCACCGACGAAGTGCCGTTGAGCATCATGCCCAGAATCGGCAGCGACACCATGGTAAGCGCCAACGGGAGATACATCACCGCGATGATGCACACAGCCGTGCCGCCCTCCGTGAGCAGCACCGTCGTCACCGTACCCATGCGCGCGCCGAGCCAGCCGCACATGAATTTGCCGGCCGCGCCCCCGATGAAAACGAGCGCAAGGGCCGTGCCCAGCAGTGGAGGCGAGACACCCTTCGCCTGGAGCAGGAACGGCAGAAAGGTAAGCAGTCCCATGCGTACGGCCGTATCGAGCACGCCGATGGAAAACAGCGCGGAGAATCCGCTTTTTCCCGTGCCGCCGCGTTGAGCGGACGCTTGTTCTTTTGCCGGCGCTTTTCCGGCGCCGCGCGGCACGGCGGGAAACCAGAGCGCGATGACGGCGGCCACGACGCAGCCCAGCCCGGCGACGATCCATAGCGCATGACGCCACGGCATCATCGTCACGAGCAGCGAAATGGCGGCCGGCAGTGCGGATTTCCCCAGATCGCCGGAAAAGTTGTAGATGCTCAGCGGGCCTCTCGCGTCGCGCCCGTAGACGCGGGAGACGGCGCCCGATGCGATCGGATGCTGCGTGCTGGAGCCGCCGCCCGAAATCGCCAGCGCGACGCCCAAGCCGAGCAGGCCGCCCGACATGCCCGCGATCGCATAGCCGAGCGCGGCGAGCAGCGTACCGAGTGCGAGCGTCGCTCGGCTGCCCAGACGTTGTGCGAGACGCCCGGCGGACAACTGCAGCGTCGCCATCGTGCCCGCATAGACGCCGCGCAGGATAGCCAGGGCCGCAAAGTCGAGTCCGAATTCCGACTGCCACACGGGTAGCAGCGCGTAGATCATGTCCGTATAGCCGTCGTGCATCGCGTGGGCAATGCACGATAGCCATAGCACGCGCGGCCGCGATGGCGCAGTTTCCCGCACGACGGAAGGGGAAAAAACCGGCAAGCGCATCGTCATTCTCTCCGTACGAGCGGTGGATGAAAGGCGCTCGTGGTGTGGTTTTCAGGCTCGACGTGTAAATTTTATGACCGGGATACCGGTCATTTCAATTGAGCTAAAATCCCGTCAACGGAGAGAAAAAGTCACGTCATGAACGAAAGCCGAGGTGCTGCGAAGCACCGGGACGAGTTGCCCCCGCTCAATGCGCTGCGCGCTTTCGACGCGGTCGCGCGGCACGGCAGCTTCGCGGGTGCCGCGGCGGAACTGCACGTTACCCACTGGGCCGTCGGAAAACAGATCCGATTGCTGGAAGACTGGTTCGGCCTGCCGTTGTTCGATCGTCGTCCTCGCGGCGTCGTGCTGACCGACGAAGGCGCCGCGTTGCTGAATGACGTCAGTCACGCGTTCGAGCGTCTCGGTACCGCGGTGGTACGGCTGCGCCACAACCCGTTCGCGCACCGGATCTCGGGCGTCGTGCGGGTGAATGTGCCGATGAGCTTTGCGCTTTGCTGGCTGTTGCCGCGGCTCGCCGATTTCCATTCGCGGTACCCCGACGTCGATGTCAGGGTGTCGACGACATCGCGCAAGCTGCGCTATGTCGCCGACGCTTTCGATATCGGTGTTCGCTCCGGTCCGGAGCAAGGCGCGGGCGTCGTGTCGCGCCCGTTGATGCCCGACTTGCGCGTACCGGCCTGCAATCCCGCATTGCTGCGCCAGCATCCGATACAGAGCGTGACCGACCTGCGCCATCACACGCTGCTGCATTCGGCCACGACGCGCTCCGCCTGGTCGCACTGGTTGAAGGAAGCGGGTGCTTCCGATCTGCGAGCCGCCCGCCATGTCGAATTCGATCACGTGAATCTTCAGCTTGGCGCGGCCATCGAGGGGCTCGGTGTGGCGCTGGCGTCGCTGCCGCTGATCGGGCGCGATCTTGCCGAGGGGCGCCTCGTGTGTCCGATCGCATCGCCGGTATGGCGTGCCGACGATTACATGCTGGTGACGAACGCCGATCGCGCCGACGATGCGGCCGTGTCCGCGTTCGAGGCGTGGATGGAAGGCATGGCGAATCAGGAGGGTGGCTAGGTTCGCGGACTGGAGCGGGCGGTGAGGCTGCGCCGCGAGCGAATGAAACCCCATGGCCTTTCAGGTTTCCCGATCGTGGGGTTCGGAACGGGACATCGGTATTACCCACGCAAGTCTGCTTCGCCGGAGTAGTGCGGCCACTACCCCGGACTTGCGAGTCGGCGATCAGAAGCCGTGGAACATGCCGATGTTGACCTGAACCTGGTTGCCGCCCGATGAGGTGTTGCCGAAGTCGGCAGCCGAAGCCTGCGCGCCCTTGGCGTGGACATAGGCCCCCATCGCGTACAGCGCGGTGCTCTTCGACAGCGAGTACGTCGCACCCAGCGACACCTGGCTGATCGAGGCCATCGTGCGGCCCTCGGCAGCTTGCGTCGGCGTGGCTGCGGAACCGTATACATACGTGTAGCCCGTCGCCAGCGACAGCGCCGGCGTGACCCGGTACTGCAGGAGCGCACCCAGCACGTTGAAGTGGATCGACGGCTGGCCATCGTTCCCCTTGTACTGAGCGTTCGAGTAGCGCAAGCCGGCCGTGTACGGACCCACCTGGTATTGAGCGGCGATTTGCGCGATGCCCGCACTCTTGAACGCATTGCCGCCGTAGTAGCCCGAACTCGGATAGCCCAGCGCGCCACCGAAGCTCGGTTGTGCGGTTGCGTTCACCCATCCGTTCTCGCCCTGGTTTGCCGCGTGAAAGTAGCCGCCGGCGACCGTCAGGCCACCTTGAGCGTAAGTCGCCGCCGCCGACCACGATTGACCGGAACCCGTTGCACCGGCCACGCCGCCGAACGAGTACGCGCCTTCCGCCTGGAAGCCGTGGATGATCGGCGAAATGTACTTCACCGCATTGTTCTGGTTCGTCGTGTTGTCGTTGTTGTCGACGTCGCCCGGTGTCGAGAACGTCGACGCCGAAATGGCGTCACCGGTGAGAACCTGAACCATTTCCGTCACGGCGTCGAGCTGGCGTCCCATGCGCAGCGCACCGTACTGTTCGGACGCGAGGCCCACGTAGGCCTGACGGTTGAACAGCGAACGCGTGGAACCGATGGGCCCCTGGCCGCCTATCCCACCCGTAGCGATGTTGAAACCATTCTCGATCTTGAATACCGCCTGGAGGCCGCCCCCAAGATCCTCTTGCCCTCTGAGGCCCCACTTGTTCGAACCCGAGGCGCCGCCATCGAGGCCGAACCTGCTGTGGCCATTGATGTTCGACGTATAGCCGATACCGGCATCGAGCATGCCGTACAGGGTGATCGACGACTGTGCCATTGCTGCCGACGATGCGGCGAAGGCGGCAACAGCGATAACGCTGATGTTGATTTTTTTGTTTTTCATCTGCATTTCACGGTCAGGAGTGGTTTCGGGATGGGTTGAAACGGCTTTGGTCGTATTCGCGGTCTGCGCGTCGTATCGGTCGAATCGGGCGGCGTCACATTCGCCAAGTCGGCATATCGAGTTCGCTCATTTCGTGGTCCTTATAAAATGGCATGGGGAACGTCACGCTGCTCGACCGTCGCACTCCACGCTCGTGCAATGCCTGCGAGCGAAGTCGGCGACGGCGAGACCAGAGGCTGCTCCACTAGCGACAAAAGACGCGCTGGAAATATCGGCGATCCTCGCGGACTGACCAGGCGGCCGGTTCAGCCACGGCGACGTGCGCCAATCTTTTCGCCCGGCGCCAATACAGCGTGGTCGCACTTTGCAAGCGTAAAAACCATATCAGGAACATAAATTCCCGTCAAAATTAGTTTGATATAAGTTAATCTCGTTTGATGGCCTGGCGCCTTCCGGAGTTTCCCTTAGAGGCGCCGGCATCAGGACGAAGGGTTATCGAGGCCTGCGCGCCATCACGCTGACGATCTCGACAACGGCAAGCGAATGCGGGCGAGGTGATGTGAGGGCGATAGCGGGCTGCAAGGGGCAGCCACGGGGAGCAACAATCGGAGAGGAACGTACCGCGGTTGGCAGGTCGCATTGATCGCCGCACCGGGTCAAATTCGGTCGTTCAACAAGCGTAGAGCCCTCGCCGAAAATCGGTCGCCAAGGTTCGTTCTTGGTAACCGTTCCATTTTCTCTGGGATTGCAACAATCGAAACGGTAAAGACGATTGTTGAATATTCAACCGTCTTGACCGGAAACTCGCGAGACAAGCGAATGGCGCTACCGTTCGGCGGCGCGCTGGATGATGCAGGTATTGCGACAATCGTCGTCGCACACGATCTTGATCTTCGCGCGGGCGAACCAGCTAATGCGGACGCTGGGCGAACCGGTGTTTTCGGGCCGGCAGCCAGCGCCTGGTATCGGCCCGCGATTGCGATCGAACGTCGGTCGCAGATGGAATCAGCCCACGATTTGGCGCTGCATTAGATAGAATTTCATGTCGTCGCGGCCATGCATTGAAATCGGTATCGGATCGCGATCAAAGCCGAGCATTTCGTAGAATGGGTAGGCTGATTCGCGCGCCGTACACCAGAGCAGGGTGCCGCGCTGTTCGCGGACATGGCGAATGGAAAGATTGACCAGCAGGCGTCCGAACCCCAGGCCGCGTACCGACGGATGGACGGCCATGCCGCGAAGGCGCCACGCTTCGGCATTCGAAACGCCGGATTGTCCTTCTTTACACACCGATGCCACGGCAACGATATTGTCGTTGTCACGAACGGCAAAGTGGATTGTCGTTGGGGCGTGATCTCCGTGTAGAGCGCTTCCCTCTTCATCTCCAGCCATCAAGACCGCGGCCCTGAGGGGATAGGTTTCTTCCGCGCGGACGGCACAGATGGTAAAGCGCACATCTTGTGAAGTCATATAATTATCGGCTCTCTTCGTGACGCAGATTTTTCTTCCAATTCTCTTTCGGCATACTCACTCGCAAAATTAGCAGTTGCCGGACATGGCGAGTAAGGGTAATTTCCTATCACTTTCTTTTTTGAATCATACGCTAACTGCGATCACAGATGACGTCGAAAGTCTCGACAGATGCAGAGCTGGCCTACGACGAGATCCGGTCGAGGATTTTTGACGGCCGCCTTGCGCCTGGGCAGAAAGTATCGCACCGAGGCCTGTCGGACGAACTGGGTTTCGGCCAAATGCCGGTGCGCAGCGCATTGCATTTGCTCGAGTCCGAAGGGTTGGTCGTCGTGATCGAAAAGAGTGGCACATATGTCGCGTCGCCGACTACCAGCGATCTTCGCGAAATTTTTGAAATGCGGCTGGCCCTGGAGAGTACCGCAGCGTTTCTTGCAGCGAGATCGGGAGTAACGGCAGGCCTTTGCGACGCGGCGGCAAAAATGCAGGAACTGGTTGACCGAGACGTCTCGGACATCATGCTCGAGCAACGTATCGGTTGGGTGTTTCATCAAGAGTTGTTTGCTGCCGCACGGAACGTACGAATCTCATCGGCGTATGGTCTATTGCGGGCCCAGACCTTGGCCCTGAACGAACTCCCGCGCGGCGACGCTGAAACCGTTCGGCGCGGCACGATCGAGCACCTGCACATCTTTCACGCAATCGAAGCGAACGACGGCGAGCTTGCGCGTCAGCATATGTGGAATCACATCGTTGACGGTACGCCCGCACGGATAAAACTGCTAAAGGCGAGGCATGAACACGAAAAATAAAGGGCTTTCCCTTCCGATGCAAATGCTTGGCGGGCTTGTCCTGGGCGTCGCTTGCGGCGTGTTTGCTCCGGGCTTTGCCGCGAAGCTGGGCTTTCTGAGCACGATGTTCGGCCACGCGATCAAGATGGTCGTCATGCCGTTGATCTTCCTGTCGGTCACGGTCGGGGTCTTTCGTGCGGGCAGACTTCGCGAGCGGCTTGGAAAGGTCGCACTGTCCAGTATCGGCTTCTTCGTGTTGATGACTGGCTTGGCTGCATCGTTCGGCCTCTTGCTCAACTTCGTATTTCGACCGGGTCTTGGCGCGAGCGCGGCTCACTCTGGATCGATGCCCGCAGCGCTCGCGTCCAGCATCGACTGGACGAAATTTCTCGTTGATTTGATTCCCGCCAACATCGTCGCCGCGCTTTCCGCAGGGAATTCTCTGCCGGTGCTCGTTTTCGGCGTCATTTTCGGCGCGGCATTGTCGGCTGCCCCGGAGCGTGCCGAGCCCGCGATTGCCGTTTTCGAGGCGTTGCTGTCGGGGCTGTTCAAGATGATCCAGTGGGTGATCGCATGGTCGCCGCTCGCGATCTTCGCCGCGATCGCGCAGTTGTTGTCGGCCAAGGGCTTTGCGGGCGCGCACTCGCTTGTCGAGCTTCTTGGCGTGGCCTATCTCGGCATGGCGGTTCTGGCGGTCGTACTCACCATCGTCATTCGCGTCGCCGGTCAGTCGCCGCTCGCCGTGCTCAGGAAAGTGAGGGAGCCACTGATCCTCGGCTTCACGACGCGTTCGTCCGAAATTACCTATCCGTTGCACCTGAAGAAGCTGGTTGAATTGGGCGTGCCTTACGGCGTGGCGTCCACGATTTTGCCTCTGGCCTATATTTTCAATCGCGACGGCGCGGTTCTCTATACGGCCCTCGCGGTCGGTTATCTGGCCGACGCATATCACCTTGTCTGGTCCTGGCCGCTGGTGATCACGATTTTGATTTTGACGGTCGTCACCATCGACGGTGCAGCCAATGTGCCCTCCGGGGCGATCGTGGCCATCACCATCGTTCTCACGTCGATCGGCTTGCCGGCCGATGCGGTGCTGCTGCTGTTGGGCGTCGACGCCTTTTTCGACATGGGGAGAACCGCCCTCAACGTCTACGGAAGCACGGCGGCAGCGGCTGTCGCGGTGAGGCTTTCCGGTTCGGACAGTATGGCCGCAGATACCGTGACGGGTCAGGCGAGTGTGTAGGTGCTTCGAAAGCGCCGGGCGCTGCGCGCTTCAACGTTGCGCGCGCCCATTGCAAGGCGCTGGCGTACGTTCACCCGAGCATCCACGCACGGCGAGGAGGCACGGTTGGATGAGCAAGCGTATTCATCAAGTTGCAGTTAGTAGAACGACGTATCATTGCAGGAGAAACGTGATGGTTGGTTCAGAATCTGCGGATTTTTTCATGCTGCGCCTAGGCACGCCGCATCCGTCGTGGACATTCACCGATGACAGCAACATGATCGGCATGGTCGATTGCGATGGGGTGGTGAGCGCCGTGTTCGAACTGGATCGCAACCAGATCGCACAGATTAGAGGACTGGGCCGGTCGGTGGAGAGAATCAGATGTATTTGCGACCGCGCGGGCCGGGAGTTGCATTTTTATCTCCATGGCAGACAGGTGTCGCGAGGCGTGTGGGCTGGGGTCGCGTCGGCCGATCCTGACTATCTGCCGACTGAAGCGGCGATCGCAACATGGGAAGTGCCGAAGCCCGTCGATGCATTCAGGTTGACGGGCGTGCGCGCGGACTTGATCGCATCGGTTAGCCCGGCCTAAACTGCGATCACAGATCGCCGCGCAGGCTCGGAGGAGCCAATCGTTTGACATACCGGGCCGTCTGCACGCGTCCGCCATTTAATGCATGTGGTCCTGGCACACCTCAACCTCGGATCGCCAGGACCAATTTGCTGGCCGGTTCACCGGCCAGCGCTTTTTATTCATTGAGCCGATTGAATCGGTTCGTTTGCCGCGCGCCCTCCGATCAAGGAGCGGCGCGCCGCGCTGAAGTCTCCTTCGAGCGAAGATGTCAGAAGTCGGTTCACGCGGGCGCAAGGCGTCAAGCCGCCCTGAGGCGATCACTCGCCTCGATGCTGGGGGGCCGCACCGCCAAACCGAGCGTTCGCTTTCCCCTGCATCCCGCCAGCCCAATGACAGTGACCCCGACCTTCCTCCCCGTCACGCACGCCGACGCCGAAACCCTCGTCGCGATCCGCATTGCCGCGATGCGCGACAGCCTCGAGCGCATCGGCCGTTTCGATCCTCGGCGTGCGCGCGACCGGTTTCTCGTGTCGTTCGACCCGGCGCTATGCCGTTTCATCGAAGTCGACCATTCGCGTGCGGGCTTCTACACGCTTCGCCCGATGGCGGATCACTGGCTGCTCGACCACCTGTACATCGTGCCCGCGCATCAGGGGAAGGGCATCGGCGCCGCCGTGCGCCGCGAGATCCTTGCCCAAGCCGACGCACACCGGATGCCCGTTCGCGTCGGCGCACTGCGCGGCAGCGACTCGAACCGCTTCTACGAACGGCACGGTTTCGTGCGAACCGACGAAGCGGAATGGGACATCTACTACCGGCGCGAACCCGGCGCGTCAACGACATAGCGTTCGTGCGATGCATGCCGGTGGGAATCGACACGCGCACATTAGCGTTTCCACCAATGTGGAAAATGCGGACCCGGCCGATGTTGCAGAGAGGGCGTAAATAATTGATCCGAGGCCGATTATGACCACATCTGCAACAAACGACGTGAATGCCGTGCCGCCCGAAACGTCCGACAATGCGGCGGCATCCGGCGAGGCGGCCCGCGTACCGTCGATCCTGCTGGTCGACGACGAACCGAACGTGCTGTCGGCGCTCAGGCGCGTGTTCCGGCCCACCGGCTACGACATCGTGATCGCCGACAGCGGCGAGGCCGCGCTCGACATCCTGGCGTCGACGGAAATCGACCTGATCGTGTCCGACATGCGCATGCCGCACATGAGCGGCGCGGAATTCCTGGCGCGCGCGCGGGGGCTGTACCCGGACACGATGCGCATTTTGCTGACCGGCTATGCGGAGATCGCGTCGGTCATGCAGGCCGTCAACGAAGGCGGCGTGTATCGCTACCTGAACAAGCCGTGGGACGACCACGACCTGCTGTTGACCATCGAGCAGGCGCTGGAGCAGCGCCGTCTGCGTCGCGAAGCGGCGCGGCTGGCGGCGCTGACGGAGGCGCAGAACGAAGCGCTGCGCCGTTTCAATACGGACCTCGAAACGCAGGTTCGCGCGCGCACCGAAGAGCTTGGCCAGACGGTGATGTTTCTCGAAGCGGCGCAACGCGACCTGAAAAGCAGTTTCACGGCGATGGTTCAGGTGTGCGCGAGCATGATCGAGCTGCGCTGCGGGGCCGCGAGCGGGCATGCGATGCGGGTCGGCGAGATCGCGCGGCGGCTCGCGCTGGCGGCCGGGATGAGCGAACTGCACGCGCAGGACGTCTATTTCGCGGGGCTGTTGCACGGCATCGGCAAGCTGTCGCTGCCGGACGAATTGCTGCACAAGCCGCTCGCGCGGATGACGACGGACGAGCACCGCGTGTTCCAGGAGCATCCGTTGCGTGCGCAGATGGTGCTCACGCCGGTCGCCCAGTTGCACAAGGTCGCATCGATCGTGTTGCACCAGTACGAGCGCTTCAACGGCCGTGGCACACCGGACGGCCTGGTCGGCGACGCGATCCCGATCGGGTCGCGGATCGTCGCGATCGCGCGCGATTTCGAAGGGTTGCGCAACGGCGAAATCGGTGCGCCGCATTCGATCGAACAGGCAATCGACGTGTTGCGCTCGCAGGCGAGCGTGCGTTACGACCCGCAACTGGTCGCGCGCTTCATCGAGTTGATGCGGGATCCGGCAAGTCTCGGCATCGCGGCGTCCGTCGCGGAAATTCGGTCGGCGCAACTGCGCGAGGGGATGCAGCTCGCCGACGATCTGCGCACGCATCGCGGCGTGTTGTTGATGACGAAAGGCAGCGTGATGTCCGCGCACCAGATCGAGCTCGTGCGCCGCTTCGAGACACGGGAGGGCACGCCGTTCGACATTCTCGTGCTGGCCCGTCCGGCCGGGCAGGCGCACGCGCCCAACGCAGGTGCGCCGGCGGCCTGACGTCGACACGTCGGCCTGACGGCCGCGGTGTGCGCGACCGCGCGCACCGCGGCGATGCATTCAACCCGTTCCGGGGCGTCCGATCATGCATGGCACCTACAACCTTCCGCTCGTCCTGCTGTCGCTCGCGATCGCGACGCTGGCTTCCTATACGACGCTCGACCTCGCCGCGTTCATCTCGCTGCTCGACAATCCGAAGCTCAAGCGCGCATGGCTGGGCGGCGGTGCGGCGGCGATGGGCACCGGAATCTGGTCGATGCATTTCGTCGGCATGCTCGCGTTTTCGTTGCCGGTGTCGCTCGGCTATGCATGGCAGGAAACCGGCGCGTCGCTGGCGATCGCGGTGCTCGTATCGTATTTCGCGCTGAACGTCGTCACGCGCGCACGGTTGGCCTGGTGGCGGCTGTGCGCGGGCGGCGTGCTGATGGGCGGCGGGATCGCCGGCATGCATTACACGGGGATGGCCGCGATGCACATGCAGCCCGGCATTCGCTACGATGCCGCACTGTTCGCCGCGTCGATCGGCATCGCGGTGATCGCGTCGACGGCCGCGCTGTGGATCGCGCAGGCGTTGCGCATGCAACAGGCGCGCCACGCGACCGCGCAACGCATCGGCGCGGCCGTCATCATGGGCATCGCGATTACCGGCATGCACTACACGGCGATGGCGGCCGCGCATTTCGCGCCGGATGCGCGGTGCGGCGCCGCGAACGGGGTCGACGCACCGTGGCTCGCGACGACGGTCGCGTTGTTCACGATGGCGACGCTGGTCGTCACGCTGCTGGTGTGCCGTTTCGATGCGCGCACAACTTTCCTGCGCGGGATGACCGACACGCTCGAACGGCTCGTGCGGGTGAGAACCAGCGAACTCGAACGCGCGCTGCATAGCTACGAACAGACGACGCGGATGCTGCAACGCACGCGCGAGAACATGGCGGCCGAGATCGACGAGCGCAAGGCCGCGCATGCGCTGCTCGAACGGGAGAAGGACGAACAGCGGCGCCTGTTGCATGCGCTCGAGGAAACGCACGAGCAGTTGCTGCAGTCGGAAAAGCTCGCATCGATCGGCCAGCTCGCGGCCGGCGTCGCGCACGAGATCAACAATCCGATCGGCTTCGTCAGCGCGAACCTCAATACGTTGAAGACGTGGGTGCGCAGCCTGATCGATGTGGTCGCGGCACATGAAGCCGCGCTGCCGCAGCTCGATCCAGCCACTCGCGACACGTTGACGGCCGTGCACCGCGCGGCCGATCTCGACTATGTCCGGGACGAGATCGCGATGCTGATCGACGAGTCGATCGACGGCGCGCTGCGCGTGCGGCGCATCGTGCAGGACCTGCGCGATTTCTCGCGTCCGGCCAGCGACGAATGGAGCGTGGTCGATCTCCATGCGGGCCTCGAGAGCACGCTCAACGTCGTCCACAACGAACTCAAGTACAAGGCCGACATCGTGCGCGATTACGGCGATGTCCCGCACGTCGAATGCCTGCCGTCGCAGTTGAACCAGGTTTTCATGAACCTGCTGGTCAACGCGGCGCAGGCGATTCCGGAGCGCGGCGTGATCACGATCCGCACGTCGAGCGACGGCGATCAAGTGTCGGTCGCGATCAGCGATACCGGCGCCGGCATGACGCCCGACGTCGTCCGGCGGATCTTCGATCCGTTCTTCACCACGAAGCCGGTCGGGCAGGGCACGGGGCTCGGGCTGTCGGTATCGCACGGCATCATCGAGCGTCATCGCGGCACCATCGACGTGACCAGCGAACCGGGGCGCGGCACGACCTTCCGGATACGGTTGCCGGTGCGGCGTGCCGGCGACCGCGCGAACGCGGTCGCGCTGGAGCAACGGGCATGACGACATGACGGCGGGGGCGCGAGCGTCGTGCGTCATGTCGATCGCTTGCGGCGCTGACGACGAAAGAAATGCCAGAACATCGAGGTCGCGTCCGGCCCGGTGGCGGAATGGAACGGCTCGCTCGGATCTCCGCCGCTCCATGCATGCCGCAGCCCGCGAACGACACAAACCCTGACGACCAGCCGTCCACGCTTTAGATAATCGACGTAGTCCGCATCGTCCTGCGTGTAGCTGCGTTGCTCGCCGACGCGGATCGCACCGTGTTCGTCGACGAGCCGGTTGAGTCGCGCGAACGCGATGCCGAGCTGCGCCGCGTTCCGGTCGGTCACGACCGTATCGAGCGCGCCGTGCACGACGAGCGCCGGCATGCCGGGATAGGACGCGACGTCGGTGCACGCGTCGAGCACATGGATCGGATCGTCGCGGATGCCGCGACGCATCAGGCTCATCGCGGCCATCGTCGACGACGGCGGCGCGATGGCCGGGCCCGAGTGCAGGCCGACCGCCGCGAAGCGGTCGGGATACCGTATCGCCAGCGCCGCGGCGAGCCCGGCGCCGGCGGACATGCCGGCCACGTAGATCCGGTCGCGATCGAAGCCGTGGCGTTGCACGATGGCGTCGACCAGCGACGCGACGGCCGCGGCTTCGGATTCGGTCGCGTCGCCGTGCCAGTGCCAGCAGCGGTGCGCATGGGCCGTCTTGGCCTGCTCGGGAAACAGCACGGCGAATCCCGACCGCTCCGCGAGACGGCACATGCGCGTGCCCGCGGCGAACGATTCCGCGGTCTGCTTGCAGCCGTGCAGCATGACGACGGCCGGCATACCCGCTGTTATGGCCGGGGAGGCGGGAAGATACAGCGCGTACGCAAGATGGTTCACGAACCGGCCGGCGCTCGGGCCGGCGGAATGAAACGAGCGGAGCCACGTGCCGGGTGGTCGGGCCGATGGGATGCGGGCTCCGTGCGCGGACCCGGTCCGTCTCGCGGTACGGACGGTGGCGGCCGGCTTGACGGCCCGTTGGGCCACCTTTTTGCTGGCCTTTTTGACGGCCGGCCGCGATCTGCCGGCCTGCTTCTTCGGGCGTGTGCCGGTCGCGATGGAAAACAGGTCGAGAGGCCGCAGCCAGAGGCTGGATTTTTTCCTGGGCATGTGCAGTTGCGTGCCGGCGGCCGGCCGTGGCAGGAAAATGCGGCCGAATCCGGCGTCGGGATGAAAGACGAACGAGCGCGGCGCAAGGTTCGTGCTGCCGGCGCCGCGGCAATCGGACAGCGTCGCACCGATTATCGGCGATGCTAGCCGCCCGACGTGACGTGCGTGCGAATCGACGTTCGCTTCGGCCCCGTCGCGACCGCAAATTCAGTCGCGTATCGTTCAAGGGCTCCGAATGCCTGGCCAGGGCTAGGTCGATCGACGCTGCCGCTCGGTGCTCATCGCCCGCGCAGCCGGAAACGACGACGGCGATTGAATCGCCGGCTGACGTCGATATTCGCGTGATATCGTGCGGTTCGACTGAAGTGTCCACCGATCATTCCGTTGTGAGGGGCGACATGCGGCTTGCCGATTTCATCGTACGGAACATGGAACCGATCCTGGTGCAGTGGGAAGCGTTCGCCGCTACCCTGTTACCAGCCGCGAGGAACATGAACTCGCTCGGGCTGCGCGACCACGCGCGTGAGATCCTGACCGCCGTCGCCAAGGACATCGCGACGCCGCAAACGAGGAAAGCGCAACATGAAAAATCGTTGGGGCGCGCGCCCGAGCCGGTGAATGCCGCAGAGACGGCCGCCCAGACGCATGCCGTCCTGCGCGCCCGGCGGGGCTTCAACATCAATCAACTGGCAGCCGAGTATCGGGCGCTGCGCGCCAGTGTGCTGCGCTTGTGGATCGACGAGTGTCAGCCGAGCGTGCCTGATCTGGACGACGTCATGCGCTTCAACGAGGCGGTCGATCAAGCGCTGGCGGAATCCGTCGCCTTTTTTACCGAACAGGCCGAGCAGGCTCGCAACTTGCTCCTCGGCATGCTCGGCCACGACATGCGCACGCCGCTGCAGACGATCCAGGTCACGGCGTCGTATCTCGCCGCGCTCAATGCAGGGGAGGAGGTATCGGAAGCAGCCGCGCGCCTGATCAGGAGTGGTGGACGCATGCACGGCCTTCTCGACGATCTCTGCGATTTCAATCGAACCCAGCTCGGACTGGGCATCAACGTCGTTCCCCGTACGATCGATCTCGCGCACGTGCTCGTCAACGTGGTGGACGAATTGCGTGCAGGTCATCCCGATCGTGAAATTACGCTCGATATGAGCGGCGACCTTCGAGGCGATTGGGACGATCAGCGAATGCAGCAATTGCTGAGCAATCTGGTGAGCAATGCGGTCAAGTATGGAGCGCCCGGGACACGGGTGCGGGTGATGGCCGCGGCGGCCGGCGCGGAAGTGCTCATCGAGGTCGGCAACAACGGCCCGGCCATGGATCGGCTCACGCTGGACCGCATCTTCGATCCGCTTCAGCGCGGGGCGGATCATCCGGAAAGAACGGGTGACGATATCGGCCTGGGACTCGGCTTGTTCATCGCCAACGAAATTGCCAAGGCGCATCGCGGTCGGATCGACGCGCGGTCCGATCAGAGGGAAACCGTGTTCACGGTGCGCTTGCCGAGAGGCGCGTGAAGTGGGGAGTGTGGGCCGGGGATGCGTCGGCTTCGGGCGGTTCGACTCGGGGGCTTGTGGGATGGTGGTGATGCATCCGTCGGGGCGGCGGTTGAAACTGCTGCTGCGGGGGCGTGCTCACGTGATCGCGAAAAGTTGCTTTGGCCGATGAGTTCGCAGTGGCCCGCATGCGATCGCTTGAGGTTCGCCATCTGGCTTGCGGCCGGTGATGGCGATGGGCCGTTACCGGCCATAAAGCGACTTTCGTTTTATGCAGTGCCGACACATTCAGACGGCCGCTCCACTCCGCAAACGGCCATCCTATCAACCTAAGGCTGCATCAAAGTCGTCGACCTTTGCCGCGGTTGGACCGGCTTGGTGCCAGCGGCCGGTTTCCTCAAAGGTTCGCGTCGGCAGTAATAGCGTTAGACCGGGGAACGCACTCCAATGTGAGTACCAGTCCCTCCCAGTCGGTTTCACTGATTGCATGCAGCGGCACGAGACGAACCTTGACCCCGTCTCGCAGCCTTTGAACCTGAGGTGGAGAAGCAAGATAATCCGCCACACGTGCTTCGGCTTCAGCGAGGTCGGAATAAAAAACCCGTTTAATCCGCTTTACAACCGCGAGGTTACTCATATCCAGACCAGCATCTTCGAGTTCACCTTCGAGATACTTACCGAGAATGTACTCATCCACAACCGAAACCCCCTTGGCGGGAATACCAACATGGGTCGACGTGCTGACGACGGCAAGTGGTACAACTTTGAAGTCCTCGTGGAGCTTTATCCCGAGCCGCGCGACATCAGTCACGAAATCACCCCGGTTATCCGTCAAGGCCTTTGATTTTCGCAAGGCCTGATCCGCGGCCCCAAGAACCGTGCGTTGGTGCATGGCAAGCGCTTTCGCTTCAGTAGGTTCGAGAATGCACTTGCTCTCACCAACCAGAACGGTCGAACCGATCACGATTATCAAATCAATCTGCTCGGATCGACCTGCCGACGGACTAAACACATAGTTGTCTGCAATGCAAACAGCCTTGCCTGCCAGAACGGGGGAAGCATTGATGGCTGCTACCATCTTCGATCTGACATGCGCTTCGAAGGGATCTCCTCGGACTTCCAGGTCAATCCCGCCGCGCCGCATCCAAATGTCAACCAATCTTCTCAAATTCGGGTTAACAATTGCGGCGAAAATCGGTGCGACTACCTTTGAACCGACGGGTACCAGCGGGGAATCCCAGATCTCCTGCCCGGCCTTCCCATAAAAGGTAAAGAAATCGACGATCTTTCGCCCTTTGGCCGGCGCGATAGCTGCGGCGGACGAAATTGCCTGAACCAGTGCTTCGGTTTGCAATACGGGAACAAACGCCGGCAACCAAGTGTGGGTGGGAGCCTCTTGATCGTTAGCAGCGCGTTCATGATCAGAGATGGTCGCCAATAGCATTTGAGCTGCACGTGATATAACGACCCATGCGTCGAGGATCTCAGTGAGTGTCACACCCTCTAGAGATGGCAAGTCTTTCCCAAGTAGTTCCTGGTAGTACGGTTCATTTGCTAGCATTCTCAGTAATACCTGATCCTCTTGCGCCTCTGAGCTTTCGCCTAGTCTTGAAACGCTAATTACTTGCTTTCTACCTTCTTTGCGTATCGCCTTGATGTCTCGAATGCGCATAGTTGCGCCCCGAGCAGCGTATTCACGATGTAACATCTTTGCCTGAAGCGAAAATCCGGTCCACAAAGTGTGTCGTCTGGCAATGCCGACGGCCTGACCCCGCTTCACATCTATGTCCTTCGGAACAAACACCGTCCTATTTTTCACCTCTATTACGCCATAGCCATTCCAAAGACAATCATCCCAGAGATCTTCCGTGTGACGATACGTGATCCCTAGATTGAGTTCCAATAGAATGTCTTTCCACGAAATCTGCGCCATGCGGGGGTTTCCGCTCAGATCCGGATCGTCTTGCAATGCAACTTTGATAGGAATTTCAATTCCCTCGACGAGGCTCTCAACAATTTCATTGGGCGACCATTCAAATCCGCCAGGCAGTTCAAGTTTGACTTCCGCGAAAATGTCCTCAGGACGGATCCCGTCGTCGTTTCGCTGCGCAAGCTCCCTTCCCACTGCGATTAACGCCTCTCGGGTCTTTTCTTGCGCGACAAGAAAGCCGTGATTTGCAGCAGCAACAAACGCTCGTACTTTTTCTGTCGTAGTGAGATCTTTTGTTGTCGAAAGCTTTAATCTGCTACGAATATTCCCAAGCTTCGTGTGAATCACCAAAGCGGCATCATATAAACGCCGGTCAGCGATATCAGGCGATTTCACGCTATCAAATGCGGCTTTCCACTTTTTTTCTGTAAATTTGGTCCGACGCGGGCCGTCAACACCTTCAGATTGAACTAGTTGTACAAAATCACCCATTATTTTCCCCGTTAATTTAGAAGTCACTAATTTTTACGCAGTGTGAAGCACGTCGTCGTTCTTGCTTTAATACCATTTTCGATTAATTAATCGGCAAACTTGATCCATTCGGAACATTGTACTCTCGGCAGAAAAGTGGCGAATACGTCGATTTTGACATAAGGCTTTCCCAAGATGGATCTACAGAGAAACACGCGGAATGTCCGTTCCACTTTGCTTCCTGCCGTTGTAGCCGTGACTGCTCGACTGTCAGCAATGGGTCGGAAGTCGCCGGTCGGGCCGCACCGGGCGCCGACCGGCGACTTCCGGCCAATATCCGTCATTCGTCGGCGTGCGCCGGCAAACGCTCGACCGGTCGCTTCCCCGGTGCACTGCAGACGTTCAGTCGAAGATCGCGCTCTTCGCGCTATCGCGCCGATGCCGCTTGTGCTCGTCAACTCCGCGACTAGACTGGATAAATAGCGCCCGGGCGTGCTTCAGCGGCAGCCGCCTGTCGCGAGTCAGTGGACCGCTGGCTGCTCGCGTAAGTAGCGCCGAGCAGGAGGACATGTGAAATGCTTCATCTGGCGCCAGGAAAGAGCATGGCATCGAGGCGGGCAGAGAGCGCGATGGCGCGCGCGGTTCTGCTGGCGTCCTCTGTCTTCTTCACGTCAGGACATGCCGAGCCGGTCGTCACGGGGCCGCTCAGCGTCGAAGGATCGCTCGTCGTCCTCGGGCCGGTTACTGTCGACGGCTCACTGACGGTGGCTGGTGACATCTCCGCCCGCGGCCCGATCAACGCGGTCTCGATTGAACGGATTCCTCCCGACGGTCATGCCATACGCAGACGTCAGGGAGAAAATACGTTTCACGGCCCGCTCACCGTGCATGGCCCGCTGACCGTGCACGGGGATCTGGAAGCACATGGACCGATTTCCGTTGGTGGCGCCGTCGGCGCCGTTGGGAAAGTTGACGCTGAGGGTTCGATTACGGAGCGTCGTTGAATACGCGTCAGCGGAGATAGCACTCGTTCCGTTGGCTCAGTCGCTTGACGCATTTCGCAGATCCATATTCGAAGCGTTCCGGGCACCCGGCGATGCGCTCGACTTCGGCCATTTGTATAGCGTATGCAAGCGGCCCTTGATGTCCGGCCGATAGACTTCGTCCTTCCAGCGGTCTGACGCTATCTCTTCGAAACCTGCCGAAACCGACTCTTCGCCGTAGCCCGGAATGCTGAAGGCGAATCCGGGCGGGGTGCAGCAGCTGATCGCGATGCCGGTGCCACGGCCGCGCAATTTGAAGGTCAATACGCCGGCGTTCATCGCGACGAAGGCGCGGCTCTAAGCGCTGACTCGTCCGAAGGAGACCGCGACCGCCGAAGACGACGCCGTCAAGCCGCATATGATCCGGATGGCGGGCGTCGCGGACAAACATCGAATAGCGACGTCACATCTCGTCCATCGCGATAAAAAACCGCGATCGGCGTGCCATGGCCAGGAGACACGTCCGTCCGCATGAGTAAAATCATCAACGATCCGCCCCACACTTGAGCACCACCTTCGGCTTGCGAGGCAAAGCGATGAAGTTAACCATTGCGTACATCGAAGAACCTCCGTTCGGCTGGACCGAAGCGGACGGCACCGCTACCGGTGCCGATCTCGAGCTCGCGGAGACGATCCTCCGGCAGATAGGCGCCACTCGCATCGAGTATCGCCCGACGACGTTCAGCGAATTGCTGCCCGGGGTCGCAGCAGGTCGCTGGGACATGAACGTGCCGCTCTTCGTGACCCCGAAGCGTGCCGATACCGTCGCGTTCAGCGTGCCGGTGTGGGGGATCGAGGACGGCTTTCTGGTTCGGCCCGGCAACCCGAGAGCGCTCCGCAGCTATGCGTCGATCGCCGAACGTCCCAATGTGCGTCTCGGCATCATCGCAGGACAGGTGCAGCATGATTCCGCGATGGCGTCAGGCGTCAGTCGGCGGCAAATCGTCGTCTTCGAACAGCAGGCCGACGCGATTGCGGCCGTTCTCTCCGGCGTGATCGATGCCTATGCGAGCACGGCTTTGGGAAATCGAATCGTTGCGAGCCGGATAGGCAACTCGATGATCCAGGACGTCGCGCACGAGCCGGATGTAAACGGCACCCAGCGGACGCCTCCGCTGGGTGCGTTTTCATTCAACCGCGAAAACCGCGATCTGTTGACGGCGGTCAATCAGCAACTTCGTTCATATCTCGGCTCGTCGGACCATCGCGCTCGCATGGCGAGATTCGGACTGACGGCACGCGAGATCGATCCGGCCGTCCTGTAGACAAGGTAGGCCGGCACTCGGCCGCGAGCGGTCATTCGCACACGTTGCCGTTCGGGCGTCGGCTGCGCCCGGCAACGGTCCATTCGATTCGGCGAAATGCAGGAAATCGAACCTCGTCAGGCAAAGCTGATCAGGTCCTTGAAGATCAGGTGTCCCCAGCTTTTTCCGCGCGCGTGCACCAGCCATCCACCTTCCGATAACCCGCCGAGCCGGATCGGCGCGAAACCGAGTTTTTCCGCAAGCGCACCGACCTCCGCCGCGGCCTCGTCATCGTCGCTCGCCAGAAACACGACTCGCCTGCCGCCGTGGACGGCCGGGTCCTGACCGAGGACGGCGGCGACCAGATGATTGAAGCCTTTCACCAATCGGGCGCCGGTGAACGCTTTCGCGACGAAGGCCGAGGACGGCAGACCGTCCAGTTCTTCCAGCGGGGCCTGCGTGTTCATCGCGTCGACGACGGTCTTCCCGTTCCAGTCGGCCAGTGCTTTCGCGACCGCCGGGTGCGACTCGAAACGAACAGCCAAAAAGATGATGTCCGCCTTGACGGCTTCCGCAAGGGTCGTGGGCGTGATCGTCGGTCCGATCGCGGCCGCCTCCGCCGCAAAGCTTTCCGGATCGCGCGTGGTTGCAACGGCCACGTTGATGCCGTTGCGGGCGAACGCCCTGGCAAGCGCGTGGCCGATCTTGCCGAAACCGATGATTGCGTAACGCATATGTTTCTCCTTCGTTTCCCGATGTGGTCAGAGCTTGTAACCGCCGCTCGCCTCGATCGTCTGGCCGGTCACCCAATGGCCGTCATCGGAAGCCAGAAACGCGACGACGGCGGCGATTTCAGAAGGCTCGCCAAAGCGGCCCAGCGCGATTTGCGCCTCGGCCGCCTTGACGAGTTCGGGATTCTCGCGAAAGGCGGCGTTCGCATCCGTTCGCGTGAAGCCCGGCGCGACGGCGTTCGCAGTGATGCCGCGCGGCCCCAGCTCGATGGCGAGCGTATGGGTCAGGGTGTTGATGGCCGCTTTCGCCATCGAGTAGACGGGCGCCGCCGTGACGGGCTTCGTGGCGGCAGCGGAAGAAATGTTGACGATGCGCCCGCCGTCGGCGAGGCGATCCAGCGCGGCCTGAATGATGAAGAAGGGCGCGCGGGCGTAGACCGCCATCAGGGTGTCCCAACTCTCCGGTGTCGCGTCCTTGAAGCCGAGCCAGCCGGAATTGCCGGCGTTGTTGACCAGAATGTCGAGGGCTTTGCTGCCGTTGCGCCTGATGAGTGCGTCGTCGAGCTTTTCGAACAAAGCCGGGACGCTCGCCGGGTCGACGAGATCCGCATGGATCGCGAACGCGGTGCCTCCCGCTTTTTCGATGGCCGCGATCGTTTCATCCGCGCCGGATTGACTGGCGTTGTAGGTCAGCGCCACTGTCGCGCCGTCGCTCGCCAGACGTTCGGCGATGGCGCGGCCAATGCCCCGCGATCCGCCGGTCACGAGCGCGGTCTTGCCCTTCAGCGATTGGGTCATGTGCTTCTCCTCAGAGTTGTGCCAGCCCGCCGTCGACGGCAACCTCGCTGGCGGTCATGAAGCTGCTGTCCGGCGACGCGAGAAAGGCGGCCACCGCCCCGATCTCTGCCGGTTCGGCCATGCGCTGGAGCGGCGTCATCGCGCCGTAGGCCTTCTGGCCTTCTTCGCCCAGCGCCTCCTTGGCCAGTTCGGTCGCCGTCGCGCCGGGCGACAGCACGTTGACCCGGATGCCGGTACCCTTCAGGTCTGCCGCCCAGGTCCGGGCGAGATTGCGCACCGCGGCCTTGCTCGCGCTGTAGGCCGTGAATCCGGGGGCGCCCGTGGTGCCGGCGCTCGAGCCGGTCAGGATGATCGACCCGCCCGCGCCCATCAGCGGCAGCGCCTTCTGGACCGTGAAGATCGTCCCCTTCACATTGGTGTCGAAGGTGTCGTCGATGTGCTCGGCGGTGATCTGGCCGAGTGGAAGCGGGCTCCCGGTCCCGGCATTGGCGAAGACGATGTCGAGGGTGCCGCGCTCCGCTTTTACCGCCGCGTAGAGCCGGTCGAGATCGGTCGGATCGGAAACCGAGCCCTTCACCGCGCGGGCATTGGGCCCAAGGTCGGCCACCGCCGCGTCGAGCGCCGCCTGCCGGCGGCCGAAGAGGAAGACGAAAGCGCCTTCCTCGATGAAGCGCTGTGCCGCGGCGCGGCCGATGCCGGTTGCGCCGCCGGTGATCACGGCGGTCTTTCCATTCAGTCTGTTCATGTCGTGCATCCTTCGAAACAAAAGCGACAATCCGATTCTGGCGTGCTTGATTCATGAAGCCAATTGACTGAATATCTATAAGTGCCATCTACTTTTTAGATACCTATGCTGGACAACGTCACCATCAATCAACTTCGCGCGTTCGTCGCCGTGTGCGACCAGGGGAGCTTTTCCGGCGCGGCCAGGGAGCTGAGGCGTGCCCAGTCGGCGATCAGTCACGCGATCGGCGCGCTCGAGAGCGCTTTCGACGTGGTGCTGTTCGAGCGCAACACGCGCAAGGCGACGCTCACGGCCGCCGGGCGCAGCCTCCTGCCCGATGCGCGCGGGGTGATCTCGCGCACCGAGGAAATGAAGATGCGTGCGGTCGCGATTGCCGAAGCCGGCGTCCCGCAAGTGTCGATCGCCGTCGACACTTATTTTTCACGTGCGCACCTGATCGAATGCCTGCGCACGCTGCAGGCGGAATTTCCGACGGTTGCAATCAATCTGCGCATGACGACCATGCAGGGTGGCGAGCGTCTGGTTCTCCAGGGCACGTGCGCGTTGGCGGTGACGATCACGGACGTGCCCGAACTGAGCCCCGGCACCATCGAACGGCATCATCTATTCGATGCGCAAATGGTGACCGTATGCGGGCCATCGCATCCGCTAGCCGCAATGGCGAAGCCGATCCCGAGAGAGGAGTTCGGCCGGCACATCCAGCTCGTCGTCACCGACAATCAGCCGGATGCGGAAAAGACCCAGCAAGGGGTCGCCAGTGAACGCCAGTGGTGGGTGAATGACCTCGGCGCGAAGCACGACCTGCTCAGAGGGAGCTTGTGCTGGGGGCACATGCCGCGCCATATGGTCGAGGAAGACCTCGCGAAGGGGACACTGGTCGAACTCCGGCGGCGCGCATGGCACATGCGGCCCCTTACGTTCATGATCTCGCAGCGGCGCGGGTACGCGTTTTCCGGATGCGAGACGCGGCTGATCGAACTGCTTGGCAAATGTCCTTCGCAAAGGGCGGGACGAGCGAGGTCGGCGTGACGTGCTTCTTCACAGCGTTGCCTTGCACTCCGCGCTTTTTTCGGAAACCGGACTATAGTCGTAAATGATATCAACGGCGACGTTTACGACATGAGACTGACCATCCTCGCCCTCGACGGTCTGTTCGACACCGGGCTGACGGTGCTGCTGGATACCTTCGCGATGGCCAACGAACTGGCTGCTGCTCAGGGCTTCGCCGCACCGCCTTTCGACGTGACGGTGGTGGGCGTGCGCAAACGCATCCGAACCGCGCATGGATTGTCGATGCTGGTGGAACCGGCAAGCAGCGTACGCCACCCGGACTGGGTGGCCGTGCCCGCGCCCGGCATCAGGGAGCCGGAGCGCCTGATCAAGACGCTGGAGCGTCGAGACGTGCGCGATGCGATGGCGCATCTTCGTGCGTGGCATGCCGGTGGGATAGGCGTTGCCGCCGCCTGTATCGGGACGTTCTTGCTGGCCGAAGCCGGGCTTCTGGATCGTCGCGAGGCGACGACCACGTGGTCGCTCTCGCCTTTTTTTCGTCAACGTTATCCGACGGTCGATCTGAACGATTCGCGCATGGTCGTCGCCGCGGATCGTCTGGTCACGGCAGGATCGGCCATGGGCCATCTCGACCTTGCGCTGTGGTTGATGCGTCAAGCCAGTCCCGAACTGGCCACGCTGGTGGCCCGCTTCATGCTGATCGACAAGCGTTCGTCGCAGGCCGAATACATCATTCCGGATTACCTTGCACACGCCGATCCGTTGGTCGCGCGATTCGAGCGCTGGGCCCGCGAGAATCTTTCCCTCGGTTTCTCGCTTCAGACGGCGGCAGCCGCATTAGCCGTTGGGCCACGCACGTTGCAGCGCCGTACCGAGGCCGTACTCGGGAAGTCGCCGTTGGCGTTCTTCCAGGATCTCCGAATCGAACGGGCGCAGAACCTCGTGTCGATGGGTTACGACCTGGAGACGATCGCAAGCGAGGTCGGCTATGCGGATTCGGCGACGTTGCGGGCCTTGTTGCGGCGCCGGCTCGGCCGTGGGGTGCGGGAGTTGCGTGCCGACAATCGGTAGCGTCCTCGGTATGGATGAGCGGCCCGGCTCGAACGCAGTCGCTGCGTCGACGGCGGCGCAGTCGTCCGCCGCGAATGCCGACACAGAGTTCAGTGGGCTCGGCTGGAACCGCACTAGCGCGTGCCGACGCCCGCGTGAATGCCCGTCAGTTCGACCATGAAATCGAGGAACGCGCGGGTCTTCGCCGGCACGTGATGCCGGGATGGGTAATACGCGTATAACGGATACCGCTCGTCGGCCCATTCAGGAAAGAGATCGATCAACCGGCCTTCGGCGATCAGCGGCTCGGCGCCGAGCAGCAGCATCTGCGCGATTCCGGAACCGGCGAGGCATGCGTTGAGCAGGGCGCCCGGATCGTTGACCGTGAGGCGTCCCCGGGTATCGACCACGATGCGTTTGCGCTTGCGATGGAATTCCCACGCGAACGGCTTGCCTGTTTCAGGATTCCGAAATTCCAGGCAGCGGTGGCTCGGGTTTTCGAGATCCTCGGGTTTTGCCGGCCGTCCCCGGCGCGCGATGTACGAGGGCGCCGCAACCGTCACGACGCCGGTATCGAGCAGCTTTCTCGCGATCAGGCTCGATGCTCGCGGTTCGCCGAATCGCACGGCGAGATCGAAGCCGTCCATGACGAGGTCGCCCAGGCTGTCTCGCGCGATGAGTTCGATTTCGAGCTCGGGATGTGCGTCCATGAACGCATCGAGCCGCGGCCCGAGAATGGCCCGGTAGACGACGGGATCCAGATTGATGCGCAGCTTGCCGCGCACGGTTGAGGCGCCGCCCGCAGCCGCCGCGGCGGCTTCCTCCAGCCCGGCGAGATGGGGCATGACCTGCTCGTAAAAGCGGCGGCCCTCTTCGGTCAGCGACACGGACCGCGTCGTTCGGTTGAAAAGCCGGATGTTCAGCTTTCTTTCCAGCCGGGCAATCGCTCGGCTGACGCCCGGCGGCGTCATGCCTATGACGTCGGCGGCAGCCGCGAACGTCCCGGCATCGACCACGGCGGCGAACACGCTGATGCCGCCGGACAGTTTCTCGCTACTGGATCTCATGGTTGTTCGAGTGAATACGGATGGCGGATTGCGTGCGAGCCATTGAAGGCCGACACGCGAACGCCGCACGCTGCAGCACGGTCGGGCGTCTGCATCGATCATGCCGAATTGATGACACGTTGTCACTTATCTGATGCCATCCATGTCGTTTTGTTTTGATCGGCGTTTGTCCAGAATGCGACCCACGCATTCACACATGGAGAACGAGCAATGTATGCAATCACTGGAATCACCGGTCAGGTCGGCGGCGCGCTGGCGCGCGAGCTATTGGCCTCTGGGCGGTCGGTGCGCGCGGTCGTACGCGACACGACGCGGGCAGCGGCGTGGGCGGAGCGCGGGTGCGAGATGGCGACCGCGTTGATGGAAGACTCGTCGTCGCTCGCCGCCGCGTTCGCCGGCGCTTCGGGCGTTTTCATCCTGCTGCCGCCGGTGTTCGATCCGGCGCCCGGGTTTCCCGAAACGCGGAAGGTGATCGAGGCCGTATCCGCCGCGCTTCTGAAGGCGCGCCCCGAAAAGGTCGTTTGCCTGTCGACGATCGGCGCGCAGGCCGAGGAGACCAATCTGCTCACGCAACTCACGCTGATGGAGCACGCGCTGCGCGAGATGCCGATGCCGGTGACGTTCCTGCGGCCCGGCTGGTTCATGGAGAACGCCGCGTGGGATGTCGCGTCCGCGCGCGACGATGGCGTCGTCGCCAGTTACCTGCAGCCGCTCGACAAGCCCGTGCCGATGGTCGCCACCGCGGACGTAGGCCGTGTGGCGGCGGAACTGCTCCAGCAGACGTGGCGCGGTGTACGTGTCGTCGAGCTCGAGGGCCCGCGCCGGGTGAGCCCCAACGATCTCGCACTGGCCTTCGCTCGCGTTTTGGGCCGGCAGGTGCGCGCGGAAGCCGTCGACAGGCGAACGTGGGAAGCGCTGTTTCGCGCGCAGGGCATGAAGCATCCGCTACCCCGCATGCGCATGCTGGACGGCTTCAACGAAGGCTGGATCGATTTCGAAAGTCATCCTGACGAAATCTTGCGCGGCCACGTCGCGCTGGACACGGTTCTGGGCGAGCTCGTGTCGCGTGCGGCCTGATTGCATTCGGTGGGCGCGCGCGGCGCGTGTGCGCTACGCCCGCCCACGCATCGGATTCCCGGTAGAACGGATGTCGTGATTGTCGCTATTAATGTCATTTCTGACTATGGTGAAAGGCCTCGTCGCGCGTCTAGACTGCGAAGCATTTCCGGCATCGGCGGGTTTGTCCAACCGCCACTCGCCCGGTCTTGCCAGTTCGCTCACTTCAGAGGTCAACATGCAATCGACTCCCGGCAGCATTCTCGACACGATCGGCAACACGTCGCTCGTACCGTTGCGAAACGTCGTCCCGAAGAACGGCGCGCGCCTGTTCGTCAAGCTCGAAAGTCAGAATCCGACCGGCAGCATGAAAGACCGGATCGCGCTCGCGATGATCGAAGCGCCTGAGCGCGATGGGCGTCTGAAGCCGGGTGGCGCGGTGGTCGAGTACACCGGCGGCAGCACGGGCGTGTCGCTCGCGCTGGTATGCGCCGTCAAGCGGCATCCGCTGCATCTGGTTTCGTCGGACGCGTTCTCGAAGGAGAAACTGGATCACATGCGCCTGCTTGGCGCGACGCTGACGATCGTCCCGAGCGACGGCGGCAAGCAAACCGAGAAGCTGACGAAAGACATGATTCGCGAAGCGAATCGAATTGTCGGCGAGACGGGCGCATACCTCACCGCGCAGATGGAGAATACCGATCAGTTCGACGCCTATACGAAGATGGCCGACGAGATCTGGGAGCAGACCGGCGGCCGTCTCGACGGCTTCGTCCAGAGCGTCGGCACGGCGGCGTCGCTACGCGGGATTGCGCGGCGCTTGCGCGAACACGATGCACGCATCCGGATCGCCGGCGTCGAGCCGGCAGAATCGGCGGTGCTGTCGGGTGGCCCGACCGGGGCGCACAAGATCGACGGAATCGGCGCGGGCTATGTCGTGCCGCTATGGCACGACGGCATCGCCGACGAACTCGAGCGTGTCTCCACGGAGGAAGCGAGAGCCATGGCGTTCCGACTGGCCGCGGAGGAGGGGCTGTTCTGCGGTACGTCGACCGGAGCCAACGTAACCGGCGCATTGCGACTCGCCGAACGGCTTGGCCCGGACGCCACGATCGTGACGATCATGTGCGACACGGGCATGAAGTATCTGAAGTCGTTCGCGGAAACGATCGGTTGATGGCCGTTGGGCGAATCGTAGTCCTAAGCGGCCCTCAGGTTTTCCATCGAGTCCGGCCCTGGCCGCCGCTGCGCCTCTTCAAAAGCCAGGGCAAGAACCCGCACAGTCAGTCGTCAACGGATTGGCCGCTCACTTGATTTTCACGACGACCTTGCCCTTGGCGCGTCCCTGGGCCAGATATTCGAGCGCTTCCTTCGCCTGGTCAAAAGGAAACACCTTGTCGATCACGGGACGAACGTGTTCCGACTCGAGGAGTGCGCCAATTTCGGCGAGCTGGGCTCCATCCGGACGTACGAAGAGAAACGAATAGGTCGCATCTCGTGTTTCCGCAAGCCGGATGATCTTGCGGCTCATGAGCCCGAATACCCACCTCAGCACGACGTTCAGCCCGCGAGCACGGGCGAACGCCGCGTCCAGCGGCCCGACGAGAGATACGATCTTGCCGCCTGGATTCAGGATGCCTACGGATTTTTCAATCGCATCGCCTCTGATCGTGCCAAGCACGACGTCGTAGCCGCGCAGCACGTTTTCGAATTCCTGCTTCTTGTAGTCGACGATTTCGTCGGCGCCCAAGCTGGTTACCAGTTGGACGTTGCCCGTACTGGTGGTCGTTCCGACCGTCGCGCCGAAGTGCTTTGCCAGCTGAATCGCGAACGTGCCGATACCGCCGGACCCGGCAGGAATGAACACCTTCTGGCCGGCTTGAATATTGGCGCGCTCCTTCAATGCCTGCCACGAGGTAAGCCCGACCATCGGGACGGCGGCAGCCTGCACGAAGTCCAGATTGACCGGCTTCGGCGCCGCAACGCGCTCCGGCACTGCCGCGAATTCGGCGAGCGAGCCTCGGCCGAGATCGAAGAGGCTGGCAAAGACGGCATCACCCGGCTTGAAACGCGTGACACGGCTGCCGACCTCGGTCACCACACCGGAAATATCGCTGCCGAGCGTGGCCGGCAATTCGAATTTGAGGACGGGCTTGAACGTTCCTGTCGGAATCACGTTGTCGACCGGATTCAACCCCGCCGCGTGGATCTGGACCAACAGTTCATCAGGCTTTAGCGCGGGTCGCTGCACTTCGGCGAACCCGATCTCGGGGGACTTGCCATAGCGTCTGAAGATAAGTGCTTTCATGGTGTTCCAGATTCAAGGTTGGGTACCAGCCAGTGCCTGCCCGCGCGATTGCGGGTCAGCGGTGTCGTGACAACGCGATTGGCGAGGGTCACGCGGCCAAGGGCGCAGGCTCGAAAAGCGTCTTGTCGGTCATGTTGCGCCGGTTTTCGGGGTGGGGAACGCGGAGCAATGATGATGGTCGTAATCTAATCTGTCAAGGTTTTGATGACGATCGACATCAATGTATGATGGAGCCTTCGCAGGCATGCACTCACGGTCGTCAGGAAATGAAGATCACCAAGGCACAGGCGCAGGCCAATCGGGAGCACGTCGTCGAGACGGCGTCGAAGCTGTTTCGGGAGCGTGGCTATGATGGGGTTGGCGTTGCCGATCTGATGGCTGCCGCCGGCTTCACGCACGGGGGCTTTTACAAACAGTTCCGCTCGAAGGCCGATCTGATGGCGGAATCGGCGGCGTGCGGCATCGCGCAGACCGCGGCGCTGAGCGCGGGCGCGAACGCGTCCGAGTTCGTGCGGTATTACCTTTCTCGCACGCACCGCGACACCCGTGCGACCGGTTGTACGATGGCAGCGCTAGGCGCGGATGCCGCCCGTCAGCCGGAAGCGGTTCGAGCTACGTTTGCGGCCGGTATCGAGAGCCTGCTGGCTGCGTTGAGCCCTGAAGGCGGTGCGTTGGACGATGTGGACGCCGCCCGGACGCGAGCCAGGTCGCTCGACATGCTGGCGCACGCGGTCGGGGCCATCGTCATGTCGCGCGCGTGTCCGGACGATTCGCCACTGGCTGACGAAATTCTTGCGGTTTGCCGCGACGCGATTCTGGCGTCAATGAGCCAGTCGGTGACCGCGGGCGAACCTCCGCGCAATGAAGGTGGTGGCGCGTCGGCAGGGTCGGCGTGACACCGTGATCGGCGAGCACCGACCGGCGCGCAAAGCCGATCGAGCCCGTCGATGCAACACGGTGAGCCCTGTCAGGCGTGACCGGGGAGGGCGGCGCAAGCCGCCGCCAAAACCTGATACCGATTGCGAAACGATTCAGGAGCCGGTTTTCTTGAGCGCCAAACGCGCCGCCTGTGGCGTCTTCCCCGTCCACACCTGAAACGCCCGCGCAAACGAATTGGGATCCTCAAAGCCGAGCAGAAACGAGATCTCCGCGCCGGACATCGACGAATTCGTCAGGTAATGCTTGGCGAGCGACTCGCGCAGGGCGTCCAGCGTCTCCTGGAAACCGGTACCTTCAGCCTTCAGCTTGCGTTGCAGGGTCCGAGTGCTGACGCCGAGTTTTCGACAAACGGCATCCATCGACAGTTCACCAGCCGGCAGTGCCTCGAGTAGCACGCCGCGCAAGCGCTCCACCATGCTGGCGGCGCGGTCCAACTCCGCCAGCCGCGTGCGCAGGGCAGGCTCGAAATACGACCACATTTTGTGGTTCTCGGTCAGGAAGGGGCGTTCAACGTCCGCGGCGGCAAAAACCAGCGTGGCCAATGCGCTGCGGTCGACCGGTACGCCGAAGTACGCCTCGTATGCACGGAGGTCCGACTCCGATCCTTGCGGCACGGGCCAACTTGCCCGCAACGGGCGCACGTGGCTGCGCGTGGCGAGTCGTGCGAGCTGCACGAAGAACACCAGCTTGAACGCCAGGAACACGCTCGGCGCAGACTCCGTGCGGTCCAGGAAATCGATGGTGACCGTGCACTGCGTCGCGGTTCGCGCCACGTTGATCTCGATCGGCGCGACCAGCCTGACGTACTTTGCGATGCGGTGAAGTGCCGCTTCCATGTTCGAGCTGCAGAGTGCAGCAAAAAGTTCGGGGTCGAACCAGTCGGACGACATCACCTGCGCGACCTGCAACGGTGCCGGGCAGTCTGCCCGCACGGCCTGGCCTTCGGCTTCGATGGCCCGCCAAAGTTTGAAGAAGTCTGCCGAGTTCAGCCGCACGTTCTCGCGGGCGAACAGATCGCCCGGCAGCTGTGCGCGGCCCAGCACGCTCGGCGTTGCCAATCCTGCGTCATGCATCAGTAACCGCCAACCGGGCCACACGGCATACATCAACTGGGAGCCGCGGTAGCCATTCAGCGGGATTCTGGGTTCTGTGGACATGGGCGAAGTTTACGCGGTGGACAGCGACAGCGCACTCGCTGAACGCGCCAACAGCGTACGCGATCTTTGGCGCGTTCGGCAGTTTCATTGGCGCGTTCGGCGAGTGCGCGTGACGCGGCTCAACGGCAAAGTGCTGCTTAAGCCAGCGGTGCCGTCAACTCACGTGTGCCAGGCGGTTATTCACCATTGCAGACACGGCGGTGCGTCGGTTCGATGCTTTTGCGGGGCTGTTGCGGCAGTCGTCGGATCCTGCCAGCTCCGGACGCGAACTGCGCATCCCGGCCTGCATGAGTGACAACATCTTTTGGAAGGCGCACATGAAAAAAGCGGTCCTGATTACGGGCGCATCGTCGGGTTTTGGGTTGATGCTTGCCAATCACCTCCATCAACAAGGTTTCGACGTGATAGGCACCAGCCGTACGCCGGAAAAATGCGCCGGTAAGGTGCCGTTCAAACTGCTGCGCCTGAATATCGATGAAGATGGCTCCATCGAGGCGTTTGCCGACGAATTGTTCAGACACGTCAAGCAGCTGGATGTACTGGTCAATAATGCGGGTTACATGGTCACCGGCATCGCGGAAGAGACGCCGATCGAACTGGGCAGGCAACAGTTCGAGACCAACTTCTGGGGCACGGTCAAGGTGACAACTGCGTTGCTGCCGAAGCTCCGGGCGCAGAAGCGCGGGCATATCATTACCATCAGTTCCATCGTGGGGCTGATCGGTCCGCCGAACCTGTCGTATTACACTGCTTCCAAGCATGCGGTTCAGGGTTTCTTCAAGTCGTTACGTTTCGAACTGAATCAGTTCAACATCAAGATCAGCATGGTGGAGCCGGTCTGGTTCAAAACGAATCTTGGCCACAATGCCGTGTCGGCGGGCAGCGGCAACATCGCCGACTACGACGCGTACCGGAAACAGGTAACGGCCGCGACGCAAAAAGGCATTGACGAAGCGGAAGCGCCGGATGCGGTCGTCAATACTATTACCCGGCTGATCAATACCCACGAGCCGAAATTCAGCAATCCTGTAGGGAAGATGACGGGCATGATTCTTTTCCTTCAAAACTACGTGCCAAAAATGTTCGAAGGTTCGATACTTAAAAGCGTAAGAACGGCGAAATGAAGCTTCCGGCGGCCATTGATCTTTCAACTTACGGAAACGTTACGTAAGGATGTCAGTTGGTAAAGCCGTTGTTCATTCCGGAATGGCAGTCGGTTCTATAAATGAGGTGATTAAACGATGAAATATTATCTTTGCAAATTCATTCCGCCGCGTGCGAATTTCCTCGCGACGATGTCTGCCGACGAAAAGGAATGGATGAGGCAGCACGGAGTTTTCCAGAACGCGCTCCTCGACAAGGGGCTGATCGTCGCTCATGGCCCCGTGATCGATGACGCTGGCGGCTACGGCGTATCGCTCTACCAGATTGCCGACGATCAGGATATTTCCGCGCTGACATCGGAAGATCCGATCGTGAAGAACGGCGTGGGTCATTACGAACACTACACCATGCTTCATTTGACGACGCGTGGTTGAGCGCCCTGGCGGAAGCGGCGCCGAACGCGCCGCCGCGTCGATCGCTGGCTAGCCGCGCAACGATCCCGGCGTTCAGTCGAACGGCACGGCCAGCCGATCGATCACCGAACTGGTCGCCGGGCGCACGCCGCGCCACCATGCGAACGCCTCGGCCGCCTGCTCGACCAGCATGCCGACGCCCTCCGCGATCCCGTGCACGCCCGCGTTTTTCGCGAGCCGGAGAAACGGCGTGAGACGTTTGCCGTAGGCGAGTTCGTAGGCGGTTCCCGTCGGACTGAACACGCTCGGCGGGACGGGCGGCAGGTCGCCGGTCAGGCTGGCCGATGTCGCATTGACGACCAGGTCGAAACGTCCCATCCGCGCGAGGTCCGCGTAGCTGCCGGCCACCAGCGGGCCGCGCCCGGCGACCTGCGTGGCCAGGGCGCACGCCTTGTCGACGTCGCGATTCGCGATGACGAGTTCCGCCGGGCCTGCTTCGAGGAACGGCAACAGCGCGCCGCGTGCCGCGCCGCCCGCGCCGAGCACCAGGACACGCTTGCCGGCCATCGGAAGATTGAGGTTCGCTTCGATATCGCGAACCAGCCCGATTCCGTCGAAATTGTCCGCCAGGATGCGGCCGCCGTCGAACTTGAGCGCGTTGGCCGCGCCCGCGAGCTGCGCACGCTCGCTGCATTCGTCCGACATCGAGAACGCATCGAGCTTGAACGGCGCGGTAACGTTGATGCCCTTGCCGCCACCGTCGAAAAACGCGCGAACCGCGGCGGCGAAGGCGCCTGCCGGCTCGAGCGGGCCCTCGATCGCCGTATAGCGAATGTCCTGCCGCGTCTCTTGCGCGAAGAGGCCGTGAATCAACGGGGATTTCGTATGCCCGATCGGATTGCCGATCACCGCGTATCGGTCGGTCATCATTGGCTCGCTTTTGAATAGAGGACGCCGTCGGCCTGCATCGCGTCGATTTCGGCCGAATCGAACCCAAGGGAACGCGCGACTTCCGCGTTGTGCTGCCCGAGATCGGGCGCGACGTCGCGAATCGTCGTATCGCAATCGGAAAACCGGAACGGCAGGTTGGGCAGACGCAGCGTCCCGTAGCGCGGATGCTGTTGCTCGACGACCATGCCTCTGGCCTGGATCTGCGGATCGTTCAACACCTCGTCGATGCGTTGCACCTTCGCGCAGGGAACGTCGATGCCGTCCAGCAATTCCAGTACCGACGAGACGGAACGCGCGGCCACCCACGGCTCGACCACCGACAGAATCTCCGCGCGGTGCGCGTTGCGCCCGGTGCCGTCGTGAAAGCGCGGGTCGGCGCCGAAACCCGCCGGGCCGCCGTGCGTCGCGATCAGTGCTGCGAAGCGCTTCCACGCGTCGTCCACCTGCGCGGCGATCACGAGATCGCCGTCCGCGGCACGGAACACGCCATAGAGGGTCGAGGTCGGCATGTCGTGCCCGGTCTGCTCGGGCAGCACGCCCTGCAGCGTGTAGCACTGCACCGCGTATTCGTGCATCGACACCAGCGTGTCGTACAGCGCCATGTCGACGTGTTGCCCGCGACCGCTCTTCACGCGCCCCAGCAGCGCGGCGTTGATCGCCGCGACCGCATGAATGCCGGTGTACATGTCGCCGAGCGAAATGCGCAGCAGCGGCGGCCGCTCGCCGGGCGTGCCGACCATCTGCATGATCCCGCTCTTCGCTTCGGCGATCAGCCCGAAGCCCGCGCGATGGGCGTCGGGACCGGTGTGCCCGTACGCCGAAATCGAGCAGTAGACGAGGCCCGGATTGCGCGCCGACAGTTCGGCATAGCCGAGCCCGAGCTTGTCCAGCGCGCCCGGCCGATAGTTCTCGACGAAGACGTCGGCGGAGTCGCACAGCCGCTGCATGAACGCCTTGCCGCGCGGGTCCTTCATGTTGACGCTCACGCCGCGCTTGCCCATGTTGAGCTGCAGGAAGTAGCCGCTTTGCTGGTCGTCGAGCACGGTCGCGTGCTGGCGCCCGGCGTCGCCGGCGCCGGGACGCTCGACCTTGATGACTTCTGCGCCGAGCGCCGCGAGACAGCGCCCGACATACGGGCCGGCGAGGAAATGGCTGTAGTCGACGACGCGGATGCCTTCGAGGGGACGTGCCTGCATCACGATGCCTCCGGACGGCGCGGGACCATCAGACGATGTTCGCCATGCTGAACGATTTGCCCGTCCTGATTGATCAGTTCCGACGGCAGCACGACGATGCCCCAGTCCGGACGGCTCTTGCTGGCCCGCATCGAACCGACGCGGAACGTCACGTGCAGTACGTCGCCGACCTTGATCGGCAGCAGAAAATCCCAGGTCCAGCCGAGCGACATGCCCGGCAGAAAGCGATAGTCGCTCTGGGTCTTCAGGCCGTCGGCAACGGACAGGCCGAACAGCCCGTGCGCGACGAGGCAGCCGAAATGGCTGGCGTTCGCGTACGCCTCGTCCACGTGCACGGGCGTATGGTCGCCGGTGAGGTCGGCATACGCGAGAATGCGCTCCTTGGTCACGATGTAGCTCGGGCTCGTGCATGCATCGCCCTCGCGGGCGTCGTCCCAGTATTTCTCGACGATCGTCATGGTCATGCCTCCGCGCGCGGGTCGATCGCCAACGCCTGTGCGACACAGGAAGCCGGCCTGGCCTGAATCAGTTCGACGGCGAGCCCGTCGGGCAGGCGAAGCCAGTTGCGCCCCTGCGGCATCTCCGTCACGTCGAACCGCCGCGCCGCGGCCAGCGCGGCCTCCAGGTCTTCGCACATCACGCCGAGATGGGCGAGCCGGCCTTCCGGGCCGTCGTGTTCCGGCGCGTGAATGAACTGCAGGCCGCCGAGCGTCCAGTACTGCCGCGGTGCGTCGAGCGTGCCGTCCACTTCGCGCAGCGTCATGCCCAGCACGTCCTCGAAGAAACGGATGTGCCAGCGGATGTCCTTCACCCAGATCGCAACGTGTTCGAGATAGGCTTTCGTGGCGTTCATGCGGCAGTCTCCTCGCGTGCGCGATCGGCCATCGCGCGCTCCAGCCCCTTGATGCAGGCGACGAGCGTGGCATTGACCGGGGTCGGCACGCCGTAGCGCTGCCCGCAGCGCACGACCGAACCGTTGATGAAGTCGATCTCGGTGATCGAGCCTTTCTCCAGGCTTTGCAGCATCGAGGTCTTGAAGGCCGCGGGCAGCCCCTCGGCCGCGAGCGCCCATGCCTGTTCCGGATCGGTCATCGACAGCGTCACGCCGGCGGCCTGCGCCGCCGCGATCGCCTCGGCGACGGCCGCGAGCGACGTCGCCTTCAGCAACGGCTCGTCGTAAAGCTGACCGTAGGTGAGGCCGGTGAGGCCGGTCAGCGCGCCGGTCGCGACGTTCACCAGCAGCTTGTCCCACATCGTGCCGACGATGTTGTCGCTGATCGTCGTCGCGAGGCCGGCGGTATCGAACGCGTCGGCGATCGCCCGGACACGCGGGGTGATTCGGCCGTCGAGTTCGCCGATGTAGGTGGCCTTGCCGATGACGCCGGATTCGATATGGCCCGGCCCGCGAAGCACGCCGCCGACGTAGGTCTTGCCCGCGAGTACGCGCTCGCGGCCGACGGCCTCGCTCAGGATGTCCTCGTGCCCGAGGCCGTTCTGCAGCGACAGCACGACGGTATCGGGCCCCACCAGCGATCGGGCGCCGCGGATGGCCGCGTCGGTGTGGAACGACTTGACCAGCACCACCACCAGGTCGGCCGCGCCGACTTCGGCGGCCTGCGTCGTCGCGTGGACGCGTACGTGCCGGGAGCCGCCGGCGTCGTCGACCCGCAGGCCGTCGCGACGCATCGCATCGACGTGCGCGGGCGAGCGGTCGATCAACCAGGTCTCGTGACCGCCTTCGGTGAGGGTGGCGCCGATCGCACAGCCCAGTGCGCCGGCACCCAGAATCGCAATTTTCAACGGTGTCTCCTTGACGTATGGCCTCACGATAGGAGCCGCCGCTCATATCGGCAATGCAATGGATACAATGGCGTCATTGTCCAGCACAATAATGCGACGATGCCCGCCGATCTGCCGGACCTGAAACTGCTTCAGCTATTCGATCTCCTGTACGACGTGCGCAGCGTCACGCGCGTCGCCGAGCAACTCGGCCAGAGCCAGCCGACCGTCAGCATCTGGCTCGGGCACTTGCGGGAGCACCTGCACGATCCGCTCTTCATCCGGACGCCCGGCGGCATGGCGCCGACACCGCAGGCCGACGCGCTGATCGGGCCATGCCGGGAAATTCTCGAATCGCTGCGACGTTTCACTGCGTGGGAGATCGCGTTCGATCCCGCGACCGCCCAGCGACGCTTTCGCATCTGCATGACCGACGCGAGCCACGTCACGCTGCTGCCGCGGCTACTGGCCCATGTCCGCGCGCAGGCGCCCGGCGTCCGGCTGGAAGCCGCACGGATCGACGGCAATACGGAGCGGGCGCTCGAATCCGGCGAAGCCGATCTCGCGATCGGCTATGTGCCATGGCTCGGTGGCGGTATTTATCAGCAGAAGCTTTATGACCAGGACTGGATTTGTCTGGTGAATCGGCATCACCCGAGGATTCGCGGCCGGCTCGGGGCCAGGCAGTATCGTTCGGAAGGGCATGTCGCCATCACGGCCGGCACCGGGGCGCAGCTCCTCGAACAGGCGCTGCGACAGGCGCGCATCGAGCGGGACGTGGTGCTGGAATTGCCGGGCTTTCTCGGTCTGGGGGCGATTGTCCAGACGACCGACCTGATCACGACGCTACCTCGTCATATCGGCGAGACGCTGGCCCAGGCCAGCGATTTGGCGGTTCATGCTTGCCCGATCCCGGTCGACGGGTTTGCGGTGCGGCAGCATTGGCATGCGCGCTATCACCACGAGGCCGGCAACCGGTGGCTGCGCGGTGTCGTGATTCGATTGTTCGGTGCTTCGCATTGACCAGTGGCGTCGGCGTTCGCGATGGAGGCCGGAGGTGTCGCGGCATTCGGGCGTTACCGATCCGGTCGCGCCCGCAAGTCGATCGGCTTTGAACAGGAACGGCAGCCGCGTTACGTCCGGTAGGCCGTTTCGGCACCGAACCGGTCGACCACGAATTCAGTAAAGCTACGAAGCTTCGGTGATTTTCGCCGCTCTTGCAGATAAAGCAGATTCATCGGTCGTTCGGGGCCGGCAAAGTCCGGCATGATCTCGATGAGGCGCGCCTCGCGAATGTCCTCGTCTATCAACATGGAAGGAAGCATCGCGATACCCAGCCCGCTCAATGCCGCTCGGCGCAACGCTTCCGCGCTGTCAATTTTCAGTCGGCCGTCCACGGCGATGCTCATCGGCCCATCCGGACCTTCCAGCATCCATTGAGGTTGCGCCGCGTGCCATTCCGAACGGGGCGGATACGCGTACGTCAGGCATTGATGCTCGCCCAGCGCGTGCGGCGTAGTCGGCGCTCCATGTTCGCGAACGTAAGCGGGCGACGCACACAGCACCAGCCGATATGGCGCCAGCGGGCGCGCCACCACATCCGGGTTGGCGAGCGCGCCGATGCGAATGGCTGCCTCGAAACCTTCGTCGAACAGATCGGCGAGCGAGTCGGTTGCGACGATATCGAGCTTGATCTCGGGGTAGCGCCGGTAATAGTCCGCGAGCGCGGGAATCAGGCACTCGTTCGTGAACACGACGGGCGCAGTCACGCGCAAACGCCCTCGTGGCTGCTTGAGGTGATCGAGCGCAAGCTGTTCCGTGTCGTCGACCAGACCGAGGACTTCGACGCATCGCTCGTAGTAAGCATGGCCGAACGCGCTGACTTTCTGCTTACGGGTCGTGCGGTGAAGGAGGACCGCGCCTAGCCGACTTTCCAACGCCTGAAGATAGTTGCCGACCATGGTCGGCGACAGATTGGACGCTTGCGCCGCCGCCGTCAGGCTGCCCGTTTCCACGATACGGACGAATACGGCCATCGCCTTGAGGAGATCCATTGCGCAATGGTACTGGATTCTGTTTCAAGGTGCGGCGCGTTTATCAGCCGCCGGTTTGGAAATAGATTGGGATATGCAAGCAAAAAAGGGAGGACAGAAATGCTGTATGAACTCGCGACGTTGTCGTGTCCGCTTCTGGACCAGGACAGGGTGTCCCGCCATGCGCATCGCTGGGTATCGGATGCCGACGCGCAAGGGCGGCTGCTGGGAGCATGGCGCACGGAAATTGGCGAGCTATCGCGGGTTGTCGTGCTGCGTGGCTTCGAGACGATGGATGAGTTGCAGCATGAACGCAATCGGGCATTGAGCGCCGAGCGACCTTTCGGGATTGAAAGCGCATCCGTTCGATTGACGATGGAAAGCCATGCGCTTTTTCCTTTTCTACCCGATGTCGAACCGGCGGCATTTGGCGACTTCTATGAGATTCGCCGCTACTGGCTGAAAGCCGGCGGTATTGCGCCGACCATTGCCGCGTGGGAACGGGCGGTGGGCCCGGCCAAAGCCTATACGTCGCATCTCGTTGGCAACCTGTACGCGCTCGATGGACCGCCGCGCATCACGCACATCTGGGGATTCTCGAGTCTGGAAGAACGTATGGCGCTGAGAAAGCGGCACTATGCGGAGGGGCTTTGGCCTCCGAAAGGCGGTCCGGAGCAGATCGAAAGGGCGACGTCGACGATCGGCTTGCCGGAGGCGTGGTCGCCGTTGCGTTGAATGCGGCGCCGCGGCTGCCGCGCAATCCGGCCCGCGGCGCCGCTCGGGTGATCGGCCACGTAACGACATTGAATCTGTTAATTGATTGACCGATTGTCGGCAGGGACGAAAGAGGGCCGCTTACCGGTACGTCCAGAGCCGGTGCAGCACGAACGTCGTCGGCGGGATAAGCAGCGCGATCGCGACGACACCCATCGCGCGCGACACATCCAGCACCTCCGCGGCGCGTGCGATGAGGATCGTTTCGACGAAACCGGCGAGCGTGACCGCGAGAAAGCGCATGGCATTGCGGGTGCGCACCGTCGACGAGAAGCTCCACAGCGTATTCGCCAGATACGAGAACGCGGTGGCGCAGCCGAATGCGACCGCATTCGCGGTCACCGGCGTCGCATCGAGCAGCGCGAACAGCGCCGCCGCGACCAGCGTGTGAATCGCGGTCGAGCAGAGTCCGGATACGCCGAAGCGCACGAGCCGCGTGCGCTCGGCCCGGAGCGGGCCGATCATGGCGCCTGCGCGTCAGCGCGCGCCGATGCGCGCCCGGACCGGCTGTGCGCGCCGGCGGGGCGGCTGGCGGCGTGCGTCGCGAGCGACCGGCAGTTCGATCACCTTGCCGTGCGCCTGGTAGCGGCGGCGGATCAGGTAGATGGGCCGTTGCTTCGATTCGTCGTAGATCCGCCCGACGTATTCGCCGACGACGCCGATCCCGATCAGCTCGATGCCGCCGATGAACAGCGTGACCGAGATCAGCGATGCGTAGCCGAGCACCGGATTGCCGAACAGCAGCGTGCGCAGGATGATGAAGGTGCCGTACAGGAACGCGAGCGCCGCGATACCGACGCCGATGTAGGTCCAGCTGCGCAGCGGCACGGTGCTGAAGCTGGTGATGCCTTCCAGCGCGAAATTCCAGAGCTTCCAGCCGGAGAATTTCGAGTGCCCGGCGCTGCGCGGATCGCGCTGGTATTCGACGATCACGGTCTTGTAGCCGACCCACGCGAACAGCCCTTTCATGAAGCGGTGCCGCTCGGGAAGGTTGCGCAGCGCGTTCACGACCTTGCGATCCATCAACCGGAAATCGCCGACGTTCTCCGGCAGCTTCACGTCCGACAGCAGGTTGTGAACGCGATAGTAGATCGCGGCGGCGGTGCGTTTCGCGAAGGAATCGCACGCGCGGTTGCTGCGCTTGGCCGCGACGACCTCCGCGCCGTCGCGCCAGTGCTCGATCAGCACCGGAATCAGGCTTGGCGGGTCCTGCAGGTCGGCGTCGAGCGGGATCACCGCGTCGCCGGCGGCTTCGTCGAGGCCGGCCGTCAGCGCGGCTTCCTTGCCGAAATTGCGGGTGAGATCGATGACGCGCACGCGCCGCTCGGCGGCGCCGATGCGGACCAGGCGTTCCAGCGTGTCGTCGCGGCTGCCGTCGTTCACGCAGACGATCTCGAAGCGGATCGCGTCGATCGCGGTCAACAACGGAATCACGACGTCGAAGAAGCGCTCGACGGCTTCGCCTTCGTTGTAGAACGGCACGACCAGCGAGACGAGCGGCGTGTAGATGGATTCCCGCATGATGATTCCCCTTGTGATGTCGCTTACCGGTGGACGCCGAACGTCAGGCGGCCGGTGCGGCGCATGTCGTGCGCCGGGCGGTGGTGCGGTCGGACCGCGTGCGCGAAGTCGGTCTCGGTCGAGGTGTCGCGCGCATCGGGCATCGACGGCACGTCGCGTCGTTCCTGGGCAATCCGGCCGACGAGCAGCGCGAGCGACGCGAGCGTCACGAGCGGCATGAACTGGAACGACAGGTGCGGTACGATCGCGAGACCCGCGAGCGGCATCGGCCACAGCAGCATCAGCCATTCGCGGTCGAAGTGGCGCCAGCCGTGCGTCCACGCATAGCGTGCATACCACGCGATCACGATGCCGTACCACGTCAGGTCGTAGTCGTACAGATAGGGGCTGACGAGCAGGCATGCACACGCAAGGGTCGCGGCGCGCAGCGCGTACGAGCAGGCGCCGCGCCACGCGTAGACGACGGCGATCGCGGCAGCCGCGGCCGACAGTAACTGAAGGCCGCGCGCGACGAGCGCGGGCCAGCCGGCCATCGTCGCGAGCGCGAACAAGGTCGGCATGCGCGCGAGCTTGGCGTGGCCGGTGCCGACGATCGTATAGACGTGGGCGATCAAGTGGACGAACGCGATCCATGGGCCCACGCCGAACGCGAGCGTCGCGAGCAAGGCGCTGCCGACGATCGTCGCGGCCCACGCAGCCAGCGCGCGCCATTGGCCGGCACACAGCAGCGCGAGCGGGAACAGCACTGCGAGCTGCGGCTTCATCGTCAGCAACCCGAAACAGATGCCGGCGAAGACGGGGCGGCGGTTCAGCGCGAGCAGACCGAGCGCGGCGAGCGTCGCGGTGAAGAGGCTCGTCTGCCCGACGATCACCGTGAGGAACGCGCCGGGGAACGCAAGTGCGCAAAACCACGCGGCGTCGCGCTGCACGGTCGCGCGGATCGCCGCCGCGAACAGCGCGATTCCGATGCCGAGCCACAGCACGATCGCCAGCGTGTACGGCAGCCAGCCGAGCGGCAGCACGAGCAGTAGCATCGTCGGCGGATAGAGCCACGGCAGCGTGCCGTCCGCGAGCGTCATCGTCGGGAGCGCGAGCTTCTGGACCGCGAACAACGTGGAGTAATGCCATGCGTCGGCGCCGTGCCCGTGCGCGGCGAGCCATGCGGCGCTCCAGACCGGCGAGAAGTCCTGCGACAGCGGCTCCAGCGCGCCGTCGTGCGACAGGTGCAGGCGGACCAGGTAAATGACGATGAACAGCACCTCCGTCAGCAGCACGGCGGCCGCATAGAGGCGCACGCGATCGCGATTGAGCCAGTGCGGATAGCGGCGCGGGCCGGCGATCGGGAGTTCCGGATGCACGTGGGCGGCCGGGTGTGCGTGGCGGGCGAACGACGGCGTTTTCATCGTGCGCTCCGGGATACGAACGCCGTGCGGCGCACGACGACGAACAGCACCGCGAGCAGCACGACCGGCCCGATTTGCGGCAGCTTCATCAGCCGGTTCAGCATTTCGAAGATCGGCAGCAGCCATGCCAGCACGACGATGCCCTGGTCGCCGGGCAGCCAACCTTCGTCGAGGCCGTGCGCGATCAGACAGAAGAGCGCGATGCCGAGCCACGTCAGTTCGTAGTTCCAAAGATACGGCGTCGTCAGCAGCGTGGCGACCGCCAGCACCGCGCCGCGCAGCCGCATGTCGCGCGTGCGGCGCCAGACGTCGACGGCCGCGGCGAGCGCGACGAGCGCGACCGCCGCCTGGGCGGCCAGCGCGGCCGCGACCGGCGCGCCTGCGAGCCGCAACGCGGCGAACGGCGTCGGCGACGCGAGCCAGTACGACGCGAGCATGAAATGCTGCGCGCGTACCGTCTCCAGTGCGTGACTCAACCCGTGCAGCGCGGCGGGGCCGGCCAGCGCGACGCCGGCCGCCGCGAACAGCGCCGCGCTGATCGCCGCCGCCGCGAAGGTGCGCCACGCACGCGTCGCGATCAGCACGAACGGGAACACGACGGCGAGTTGCGGCTTGATCGCGAGCAGCCCGATCAGCACGCCCGCCACGACCGGCCGCTTGCCGAGCAGATGCAGCGCGAGTGCGGCGAGGCCGGCGGTCAGGATGCTGTTCTGGCCGAACAGCGCGGACATGCACACCGCCGAATATGCGACGACGACGAGCGTCGCGGCGCGCGGCACGGGAAGATGCGCGCGCAGCCCCGACAACCGCGAGACGGCGAACGCATAGCATAAAAGACTGCCCGCGAAAAAGAGGAAGTAAGCGGGCAGGAAAGGCACGAGGGCAATCGGCGCGACGAACAGCAGCATCGTCGGCGGATAGAGCCAGGGAAGCGGCCGGTTTTGCAGATACGCACCGAAGTGCGCGAATTCGGCCTGCAGAAATGACGACGTGTCGTAGGCCGCCGCGGCGTGACCTTGCAACACGAGATGCGATGCGGTCCAGAAGACGGAGAAGTCGGTGCCGGGGCGGGCGGTGGCGTTCGACGTGAAGCCGTCGGTCACGACGCCCCAGACGATCAGCAGCGCAGCGAAGAGCATCAGCATGATGCAGCTGTACGGAATGATCCGGTCGGCCGTCAGCCATTGAGCACAGCGTATTGCGCGATCGCGCGTTCCACGATTGGCTGTGTACATGATGCCCCGTCTGTCGTTTGGCCGCGTGGTCTGTCGCAGCCGTTTGATGTTGTCGTGCCTGCGGATCGATCGCTCTGAGATAGCGTTGTCCGTGAATTCATTGTTGAAGAAAAAATCGCATGATGCAAACCGCGCACGGCCGGCCGGCATTGAATGTGTTCATCGGTTCGGGTGAAAACCGCCATTTCTGGTATGAGAAAACGCCGCCGCCGGCATTCGTGTATCTGGCCTGAAACATTCCGCGTTTTTTGTCGGCTGTGCAGGCCGCCGAACCGGCGACGCACGAGGCGCTCGCCATGTTCGGGAAAATCCCGAGAAAATTTTTTGGACCCTTTGTGCAGCGCGGCGACGGGGTTTCGTGCCGACCACATGCGCCCGAACCGCATATATCAAGGTTGAAACATTTCGGTGGCCGGACGTTTGGCGAGGGGGCGTGCGGATCGCCGGAACCCTTGCCGCGCCTCGATTTCGCCCGGGATGGTCCGCTCTTTGCGTAAGCGTTGGCACGGCAGTCGACGATGTGGTGACCGGGCGGTTCGGGCAACAAGCAGAGGAACCGGCTCGGCATCACTTGCGGAAAAAGATGGTCCGGAGCGCGTCGGGGAACACGCGGCTCCGCTCGATCGAGCGCGGGAACCGTCGTCGAACGACCAACGAGACCCGATCGCTTCCGGGCAATAAGAAATCGGCATGGCAGTACATGGGGAATAAAAATGAAAGACCACAGCACATCGCGGATCGCAAGCCGCGTTAAAGACACATTGCAGTTTTGCCGGGAGTTCGTCTCCCGTTCAACTGGATTCCATGCGTCGAGCGGCCGCCGTGCCGTTCCGGTCGATCGACCTGCCCGGTTCATCCGACTGGTCGAACCGTACACGCATCTCTCATGCTCCGTCTCGCCGATACCCGTTCGCACGGACCGGGGTGGTCCGCCCCGTTTCCGCGACTGATCGTCGGCTTCCGATTTCTAGCGTAGTGCCGGTGGTGCCCACCCCCCGACGTCTCGACCGACGAAGGGTATTTCATAGCAGTCCGAAAGGAGAGTGCTCATGTCAAGAATCATCGAAAAGATCGCGTGGTTCGTCCAGGATCAGGGCGGCGTGACGGCCATCGAATACGGCCTGATCGCCGCGCTGATCGCGATCGGCATCGTCGCCGCTCTGGCGACGGTCGGTACGGATCTGAAGACCGTGTTCAGCACGATCGCCGCGGATCTGGACTCGGCGGTAGCAGGCATCTGATGGACGGTACGACGAACGGTTCGCCCGAATCGTCCGAATCGTTCGTCGGCGCCACACGGCATCAACGACATTCCTCGACGTATCGATGCACGGTCGTCCGACCAGCCGGTGCGCGAGGGTTTTGAAAGTCACCACGCAAGGAGATCACCATGTCCAAGCTCATTCAACAAGCCGGCCGTTTCATTCGCGACGAAGACGGCGTGACCGCCATCGAATACGGCCTGATCGCCGCCCTCATCGCCATCGGCATCATCGCCGCGCTGTCGACCATCGGGAAGGATCTCAAGACCGTGTTCAGCACGATCGCGGCCGACCTCGATTCGGCGGTTGCAGGCATCTGATGCACCGTGCCGCGGGCGGCTCGGCTGGTGCAGCGTTCGGGCCGTCCCCGGCCATCCGTTCAACCGGAAACCGGAGACCATCATGCATGCCATCACGCGTGTCGCCCGTCGCTGGATCGCCGACGAACAGGGTGTGACGTCGATCGAATATGCATTGCTCGCGTCGATGTTCGCCATCGCGGTACTGGGCAGCGTCGTCACGCTGAAGGGCTCGCTCGTCGATACATACGAGATGATCGCCGCGGCCGTGACGGCTGCCGTGAGCACCGCCGTGACCACCGCGTTGTCCATGGTTTCCTGATCCACCGATTCGATACGCGAGGTTCGCCATGCTTCCCGTTGCGCCGCCTTATCCGGTTCCGTTGTGCGTGACGCTGCTCGCGGTCGCCGCGGCCGGCACGGACATCGCGAGCCGTCGCATTCCGAACCGTCTCGTGTTGCTCGGCCTGGCCGGCGCGCTGGTTGCGCAGTGCCTGTTGCACGGCGTACTGGCAGGCGTGCTCGGATGGCTCGCCGGCGCTGCAACCGGCTTCGGCCTGCTGCTGCCGTTCTACCTGTTGCGCGGGATGGCGGCCGGCGACGTGAAGCTGATGCTCGCGATCGGCGCATGGGTCGGCGCGGAAATGACGTTCTACATCGTGCTGGCCACGTTCCTGGCCGGCGGGATCGGCGCCGTCGTCTACGCGCTGCTGCGCGGGCGGACGCGCCGGATGTGGGCGAACGTGCGCACGCTGCTCGTGCGGCGCTCGCAAGCGGCGCGCGCCGAGGCCGACAACGGCCCCGTCGAGATCGTCTCGGTCGGCACGCTGCCGTACGGCGTGGCGATCGCGGTCGGCACGCTGGGCATGCTGTTCGCGTCGTGCGCATAGCGCGGCGGATCCGCAACGAAGACGCAACGAGGACGCAACGATCATGAACACGAACCACACCGAACCGAGACGCGACGCGCAGGTGGCACGCCTGCCCGACCCGCCGCCGTCGCGGGAGGTCCATACGAAGCTGGGCGCGCAGCTGCCGCCGGCGCCGCGCTCGCTCGCGGAAACCGGCTTGAGCATGGCGTTCGTCGGCGGCCTCGTGCTGAAGTCGACGCTGGTGCTCGGCCGTCCGTCGTACGGCGACCTGGTCGAGCGGCACTGCCTGCCGCTCGCGGTGCTCGACGACGTCTTTGCGTTCCTGGTGCGCGAGCATCTCGTCGAGCTGATCCATCGCGGCGCGACCGATCTCGACGTGACGTTCCGCCTGACCGATGCGGGCCGCGTGCTCGCGCTCGAGGAACGGGAGCGCAGCGGCTACAGCGGGCCCGCGCCGGTGACGCTCGACGCGTATCTCGCGAGCGTGGCCGCGCATTCGGTGCGCAAGCTGCACATCGGCCAGAGCGACGTATGGGCGGCGTTCGAAGGCATCGTGATCGACACGGCAGTGCTCGATGCGGCGGCCGCGGCACTGAACGCGGGCCGGCCGCTGCTGATCTACGGCCCGGCCGGCAGCGGCAAGACCTTTCTCGCCGAACGGCTCGGCGCGCTGATGCACGGCCGCGTGCCGGTCCCGCACGCGATCTGCGCGGCGGGCGAAGTGATCCAGGTCTACGACCCGCTCGTGCATGTCGACGCGCAGGCACCGAGCGTCGGCCAGTCGGTCGATCGCCGCTGGCGCCTGTGCCGGCGGCCGGTCGTGATGTCGGGCGGCGAGCTGACGCTCGACGAGCTCGACCTGCGTCGCGACGAAGCGGCCGGTTTCTACCAGGCGCCGCCGCACATGAAGGCGAACATGGGCATGTACGTCGTCGACGATCTCGGCCGCCAGCGCGTCGAGCCGCGCGACCTGCTCAATCGCTGGCTGCGTCCGCTCGATCGCGGCGACGATTTCATGACGCTCGAATCCGGCAACCGTTTCGTGCTGCCGTTCGACGTATGGCCGGTGTTCTCGAGCAACCTGGCGCCGGAGCAGTTCTGCGACGACGCGTTCATGCGCCGCCTCGGCTCGAAGCTGCACGTCGGCGCGATGTCGATCGACGACTACCGCGCGGTGTACGACGCGGCCTGCGCATCGCTCGGGCTCGTGTCGGCGAGCGACGCGTTCGACTTCCTGCTGCATCGGCTGCATCTGCCGACCGGCAAGGCGTTTCTCGCGTGCTTTCCGGCGGACCTGCTGCGCCTCGTGGCCGCCGGCGCGCGTTATCGCGGCGATCCGCCCGAGGTGACGCACGACGCGCTGTACGACGCGTGGGCGAGTTACTTCGGCGCGGCGCCTGAACGGGACGGCAGCCATCCGCCGCCGGTCGAGCGCGGAGGCCGTACGTTCGTCACCGGTTGAGCGGTTTCTTTCACGATTCGTCGAGGAGCATTGCCATGAAAAACAGTCGAGCGGTCATGATGCTGGTCGTCGCGATGATCGCGGGTCTTGCCGCGGTCGTATTCGCCTCCCACTGGCTGATGCAGACATCCACGAGCTCGGTCACGTCCGTCGCGGTGGCCAGCACCGACCTGAACCTGGGCGAGCCGCTCGGGCCGAACCAGATCCACATGGTGAGCTGGCCGTCGGGCAGCGTGCCGACCGGCGCGTTCACCGACACGAAGACGCTCGAAGGGCGTGTCGTGCGCACCAGCCTGTCGCGCGGCGAACCGGTGATCGAATCGAAGCTCGCGCCGGTCGGCACGAAGGGCGGGCTGTCCGCGGTGATCGCCGACGGCAGCCGCGCGATCACGGTGCGCGTGAACGACGTGGTCGGCGTCGCCGGCTTCGCCCTGCCGGGCAACTACGTCGACGTGATCGTCAACACGCAGGAACAGCAGGGCAAGACCGACGGGCAGAGCATCTCCAAGATCGTGCTCGAGCACATCCTCGTGCTCGCCGTCGCGCAGCAGGTCAGCCGCGACGACACGGCGCCGAAGGTGGTCAACGCGGTGACGCTGGAAGTCACGCCCGAGCAGGCCGAACGGCTCGACGTCGCACGCAGCGTCGGCACGCTGTCGCTCGTGCTGCGCAACCAGGTCGACCAGAAGACGCTGAACACGGACGGTGCGACCAAGCTGACGCTGCTCGGCAAGGAGCCCGTGCCCGAAGCGCCGCCGGCGCCCGTCCACGTGCGGCAGGTCCGCGTGCACGTCGCGTCGCACGCGGCGCCGGAAGCGCGGCGCGATTGCGTCGGCGTGCTGACCGGCGTGAAGGGCAGCGTCGAATGTTTCTGAAGCCAAACCAACCAGCCAGACCAACAGATCGGCCGCCGGCAACGCGCGGCGGCCTTGGAAGTCGATAACCGGCACGGCGCCGGTCTCTCGGGGGATCAGACGAAATGAAGATCAAACCGCAATGCACAGGTACCGGCCCGCTACGCACACGCGTCGCACGGGGCACGATGATGGCCGCGATCCTCTGTTCGGGATGGCTGACCGTGTATGGCGCACTCGCGCAGGAAGGCGTCGAATCGGCGGTGCTGACGAAGGGCGGCGCCAGCGCGCCGGCCGCGGTCGGCAAGGGGCCGATGCAGATGACGATCAGCATGGCGCCGGTGCCGGCCGCCGCGCCCGCGTCGGCGGGGCCGCTGCGCGGGCCGAACTGCGTCGGCGCCGTGCGCGAATCGAGCAGCGTCGCCGTGCCGCTCGGCAAGTCGCTGCTGGTGCCGATGCCCGAGCCGGTCCGCAACCGGACGATCGGCAATCCGGCCGTCGCACAGGCGACGATGGTGTCGCCGCAGACGCTGTACATCCTCGGGCTCTCGGTCGGCACGACCAACATGATCGTGCAGGGCAGGAGCGGCGCATGCCGCGTGATCGACGTCGCGGTCGGCGCGGACGCCGGCGGCCTGCAGGCGTCGCTGCTGCAACTGATGCCGAACGAACGCGACATCCATGTGTCGACCGCGGCCGGCACGATCGTGCTGGCCGGCACCGTGTCGAGCTCGCAGGCCGCGCAGCAGGCGGTGCAGATCGCCCATGCGTACGGCGACAGCGCGGGCGATGCCGCGGGCGGCGGCAAGCAGGGCGGCGGCGTGCTCAACATGCTGAACGTCACGTCGCCGCAGCAGGTGATGCTCGAGGTGAAGGTGGCCGAGGTGTCGAAGACGCTGATCAACCAGATGGGCAGCGCGTTCAACATCCAGGGCGGGTTCGGTTCGTGGAGCGGCGCGCTGGTCAGCAACCTGCTCGCGGGCGTCGCGAGCGGCGCGCTGTTCAACAAGGCGAACAACAAGCCGTTCAGCGTCGCGGCCGACGCGCAGAACACCGACAACCTCGTCAAGATCCTCGCGGAGCCGAACCTCGTGACGATCAGCGGCCAGGAAGCGACGTTCCTCGCGGGCGGCAAGATCTTCATCCCGATTCCGCAGAGCAGCGGCAACGGCACGTCGTCGATCACGCTGCAGGAAGAGGAATTCGGCGTCGCGCTGAAGTTCACGCCGACGGTGCTGGCCAACGGCCGGATCAGCCTGAAGGTCGCGCCGGAAGTGTCGGAGCTGTCGCAGACGGGCGTCACGCTGAGCGCGACCAACATCGGCGGCACGTCGATCCTGCCGCTGATCACGACGCGGCGCGCATCGACGACGGTGCAGATGAGCGACGGCGAATCGTTCGCGATCGGCGGGTTGATCAAGGACAACGCGACCGGCGCGCTGAAGGCGATCCCGGGCGTCGGCGAAGTGCCGGTGCTCGGCGCGCTGTTCCGCAGCACGTCGTTCCAGCAGGATCGCACCGAGCTGATCTTCCTGATCACGCCGCACCTGGTGAAGCCGCTGCAGACCGCGGACGTCGCGCTGCCGACCGACAGCTTCTCGAAGCCGAACGAAGCCGACGTGTATGCGACCGGCAACATGGAAGGCCGCGGCGGCGTCCGCAAGGCAGGCGCCCAGCCCATGCAACCCGCGAACGCCGCCGCTCCGCAGACACCGGCCCAGGCGCCGGCGCCCGCTCCGGCGCCGCGATCGGAAGCACCGGTCGCGCCGGCCGCGCTGCCGGCGCCGCGCGCGCCGCAAGACGCCGACGTGCAGCCGCCGGCGCCCGTCGGGCCGCCGAAGGCGCCGGTCGCGGCCGCCGCCCCGCAGTCCGACCCGGCCACCTCGGCGCGTGTCGCCCGCATCGAAGCCGCCGCCGCGCGCCTCGCGGCAGCCGGCCCCGATACGCCGGCCCAGCCGGCGGCGCGCTCGAAGCACCGGATCGCGGCGGCGCCCAAAGCGCAGATCGCGCGTGCGGGCGCGGAACCTCAGTCCACCGATCGTTGAAGCCATCCAAGGGGAAGCTCATGAAATCCGCCTACCTCGTATTCGTGCGCCGCGCGGCGCTCGCCGTCCCGCTCGCGTTCGCGCTTGCCGGCTGCATGTCGTCGACCCCGGTGTGGGACAGCCGCTTCGGCGACTCGGTCCGCACCGTGATGCAGGCCCAGATCATCGATCCGCACGCCGGCGAACATACGGCGTCGGCATCGGGCGTCGACGGCAGCGCCGCCGCGGCCGCGCTCGACAACTACGACAAGTCGTTCAAGCAGATCACGCCGCCCTCCAACGCGTTCGTGATCGGCATCGGCAAGGCCACCCAGTAACGACGGCATGCTCAGGGAGAACGCCATGAACAGCGCAGCCCGCTATCCGAAAGTCACGCGTCGCAGCCTGCATCGCCAGCGCGGTGCCGTCGCGATCATCGTCGGCCTCTCGCTGGCGGTGATGATCGGGTTCGTCGGGCTCGCGCTGGATCTCGGCAAGCTGTACGTCACGCGCAGCGAACTGCAGAACAGCGCCGATGCATGCGCGCTGTCGGCCGCTCGCGACCTGACTTCGGCCATCAGCCTGTCGGTGGCCGAGGCCGACGGCATCGCCGCCGGCCATCTGAATTTCGTGTTTTTCCAGAAAAAGTCGGTGCAGATGGCGACGAACGCGAACGTCACGTTCAGCGATTCGCTGACCAATCCGTTCCTGGCGAAGAACGCGGTCACGACGCCGGCGAACATCAAGTACGTGCAGTGCACCGCGACGCTGAGCAAGATCGCGCACTGGTTCATCGAAGTGCTGAACGTGCTGCCCGGCACCAAGCTCGCCAATGCGGCGGAGGTGTCGGCGAGCGCGATCGCCACGGTCGGCGGCGGGCAGACGACCTGCGCGATCCCGGTGTTCGTGTGCCGCACGGCGGGCTCGCCGTCGTACAAGGTCGGCGACTGGATCTCGTCGCCGTCCGGGTCGTCGTCGACCTACGGGCCCGGCAACTTCGGCTGGGCCGCGCTCGACGGCTCGACGAACGAAACGACGCTGGCGGGCGAGCTGTCGGGCAACACCTGCAACATCACGACCCCGCCGGACCTGAGCACCACCGGCCTGAAGTCGGCGTCGCAGCGGGCCTGGAACACGCGTTTCGGCATCTATACGAACGGCGCGAACGGCTCGAGCGGCCAGCCGGACTTCACCGGTTACGCGTATGTCGGGCCGAACTACGGGCCGCCCGGAACGGCTGGCATCAAGGGGGACGCGTACACGCAGTTCGTGACCGACCGCGCGAGCTTCAAGCCTTACCAGGGCGACGGCGCGCCGCCGTCGGGCAGCGGAATCGCCACCAACGGCACGGCGACGGCGAGCAACTACCAGACGGCCGGCGGCGATCGCCGCGTCGCGCTCGCGCCGGAAGGCGATTGCTCGACGCTGTCCGGGAACAGCGGCAAGGTGCACGTCACGCAATGGGATTGCGTGCTGATGCTCGATCCGCTCCCGTTCAGCGCCGGCAGCGGCGCCGTCGTGGCGCACCTCGAATACCTCGGCTCGTCGGTCTCCGCCAACAGCCCGTGCGCGACGCACGGCTTGCCGGGCAGCGGTAGTGCGTCGGGAACCCAGGTTCCGATGCTCGTTCAATAACGGAGAGACGATCATGAAGAAGCCGTCGTTTCGTCGTTCGCGCACCCGCGGCGCCGCCGCCGTCGAGTTCGCGCTCGTGCTGATGCCGATGATCCTGCTGGCGACCGGCGTGGCCGAATTCGGCCGGGCGATCTACCAGTACGAGACGCTGACCAAGGCGACCCGCGACGCGGCGCGCTACCTGTCGGTCTGGTTGCCGACCGACAGCGCGTATCCGGTGTCGCAGGCGCAGTGTCTCGTCGTCTACGGCAGCACGACGTGCGGCTCATCGGGCACCGAGCTGGTGCCCGGCCTCACGACGTCGATGGTCACGATCTGCGACGCACAGCACACGACCGGCTGCAGCGATGCGTCCGATCCGTCGCAGTTCGCGAACCTGCCGACCTATGACGCGGACAACAACAGTTCGTCGAGCGGCTCGGCGGCGGGCGCGATCAACGTCGTCGAAGTGAAGATCAGCGGCTACAAGTACCAGCCGATTCCCGCGTACCCGGCGCTGCCGTCGATCACCTTCGGCAACATCGTCACCGTGATGAGGCAAGTGTCATGAACGCGCGCCATGTTCCGCCGTCACGCCGGCGCGCCCAACGCGGCGCGGCGATCGTCGAATTCGCCCTCATCGCGTCGGTGCTGATCATGCTGCTGATCGGCATCTTCGAATTCGGCCGCGTGCTGTTCTACTGGAATACCGCGAGCGAGGCCGTGCGCCTCGGCGCACGCACGGCGGTGGTCTGCGACGTGAACGCCGCGGGCGTCGTGAAGCGCGTGAAATCGATGCTGCCGCTGCTGTCGGACAGCAACGTGTCGGTCAGCTATACGCCGACGAGTTGCGACGTCAACACATGCTCGTTCGTGACGGTGAGCGTCACGAACGTCACCGTCAAGACCATGATCCCGTTCGTGAACGTCACGGTCAGGATGCCGCCGTTCACGACGACGCTGCCGCGCGAAAGCCTGAGCTCCGCGACGGGCGGCTCCGCCTGCAACTGATCGAACACACGAGGCACACGACATGATCAATATCCTCGTAGCTTCCGACGATACCGCGCGGCTTTCGCAGATCGCGCGTCTCGTGGCCGACTGCGGACGCTATCGCACGACGCGCGCCAACGGCCGTCCGTCGCAGATCGAACATCGCACCGACGGGCTCGACGCGTTCGACGTCCTGCTGGTCGACGGCACGTCGCTCGAGCCGTCCGAGCTGTCGGCGATCGAGCGCATCTGCCGCGCGCACGCGAGCCTGACCTGCATCCTCGTGACGGCCGATGCATCGCCGCACGTGCTGCTCGACGCGATGCGCGCGGGCGCGCGCGACGTGCTGCAGTGGCCGCTCGATCTGCAGGCGCTCGGCAAAGCGCTCGAACGGGCGGCCGGGCAAAGCACGCGGCGCGATACCGACGACACGCGGATCGTGTCGTTCATGTCGTGCAAGGGCGGGGCCGGCACGAGCTTCGCGGCCAGCAACATCGCGTTCGAGATCGCCGAGGGCTTCAAGCGCCGCGTGCTGCTGATCGACGTGAACCAGCAGTTCGCCGACGCGGCGTTTCTCGTCAGCGACGAAACCCCGCCGTCGACGCTGCCGCAGCTGTGCGCGCAGATCGAGCGGCTCGACGGCGCGTTTCTCGACGCGAGCGTCGCGCACGTCACGGAAAATTTCCACGTGCTGGCGGGCGCCGGCGACCCGGTCAAGGCCGCCGAGATTCGCGAGGACGCGCTCGAATGGATTCTCGGCGTCGCCGCGCCGCGCTACGACTTCGTGATCTTCGACGTCGGCGTCGGCATCAACCCGCTGTCGATGGTCGCGCTCGATCGGAGCGACCAGATCCAGCTCGTGCTGCAGCCCGCGATGCCGCACGTGCGCGCCGGCCGCCGGCTGCTCGAGATCCTCGTGTCGCTTGGCTATTCGACGGACCAGTTGCGGCTGATCGTGAACCGCGCGACCCGCGCGAGCGAGCGGACCCGCACCGCGCTCGAGGAAGTGCTCGGCCTGCAGGCGGCCTGCACGATTCCCGACGACGCCGACACCGTGCTCGAAGCGATCAACCAGGGCCATCCGGTGTCGCGGCTCGCGCGCGGCTCGGCGGTCGTACGGGCGTTGCAGGGCTGCGCGAAGCAACTCGTCGACGGCGAGGTGCGCGCGGGACGCAGCGCGACGCACACCGAACCGTTGATGTCCCGGCTGTTCGGCCGCAAGGCCACGCCTAAGCTCAAGTCGATGTAATTCTTTCGGGGAATCATCATGTCATTGCGCGAACAGATGTCCTTGCAACGGGCCCAGCCGACGGCGGCTAGCGAACCGGCCGGCCCGGCGCATTCGTCGGTGCGCGACGCATACCAGAAGCTGCGCCGCGAAATCCACCTGGCCGTGCTCGAGCGCGTGGAGCTCGAGCGCCTGTCGCGGCTGCATCAGGACCAGGTCCGCATGGAAATCGGCGCGCTGATCGCGCGCATCCTCGACGAGGAGCGGATGCCCGCGAACGACATCGAGCGGAGACAGCTCGCGATCGACGTGTACGACGAGATGTTCGGCTTCGGCCCGCTCGAGGCGCTGCTGCGCGACCCCGGCATTTCCGACATCCTCGTGAACACCTACCGGCAGGTCTACGTCGAGCGCCGCGGGCAGCTCGAACTGACCGACGTGACGTTCTACGACGACGCGCACCTGATGAAGGTGATCGAGAAGATCGTGTCGCGCGTCGGGCGCCGTATCGACGAATCGAGCCCGATGGTCGACGCGCGGTTGCCGGACGGCTCGCGCGTGAACGCGATCGTCCCGCCGTCCGCGATCGACGGGCCGCTGATGTCGATCCGGCGCTTCGCGGTCAACCCGCTGAAGATGGACGACCTGGTGCGCTTTCACAGCCTGACGCCGCCGATGGCCGAGCTGCTCGACGCGCTGTCTCGCGCGAAGGTGAACGTGCTGGTGTCGGGCGGCACCGGCAGCGGCAAGACGACGCTGCTCAACATCCTGTCCGGCTTCATTCCGCGCAACGAGCGGATCGTGACGATCGAGGACGCCGCCGAGCTGCAACTGCAGCAGCCGCACGTGCTGCGGCTCGAAACACGGCCGCCCAACATTGAAGGCAAGGGCGAGATCACGCAGCGCACGCTGGTGCGCAACGCGCTGCGGATGCGCCCGGACCGGATCATTCTCGGCGAAGTGCGCGGCGCCGAAGCGCTCGACATGCTCAACGCGATGAACACGGGCCACGAGGGCTCGCTCGCGACGATCCACGCGAACACGCCGCGCGATGCGCTGACGCGGCTCGAGAACATGGTCAGCGTGTCCGGACTGACGCTGCCGCCAAAGACGATGCGCCAGCAGATCGCGTCGGCGATCTCGGTGGTCGTGCAGGCGGCGCGGCTCACGGACGGCAAGCGCAAGATCGTCAGCATCCAGGAACTGACCGGGATGGAAGGCGACATCATCAACATGCAGGAGATCTTCACGTTCAAGCGCACGGGCGTGGACCGCGACGGTGCGGTGCGCGGCCACTTCTGCGCGACCGGCGTGCGGCCGAAGTTCGTCGAGCGGCTGCAGGCGTTCGGCATCAACCTGCCGGATTCGCTGTACGACCCGTCCGTGCGTTACGAGACGGACTGACGCCAGGGCGCCGTGTGCTGCCGGGGAGGCATTCATGAATGCGATCTTTTACGGTTTTGTGATTCTCACCTTCGTCGCGGTCGTGCTGTCGATCGAAGGTGTCTATCAATGGTGGAACGCGCGACACGGCGCCGCCGCGCGCCGGATCGAATCGCGCATTCGCGCGATGTCGGCGGGCGGCAACGTCCAGCAGGAGCGGCTGTCGATCCTGAAGAAGCGCATGCTCGACCAGTCGAAGCCGTTCGACCGGCTGCTGCTGCGCCTGCCGCGCGTGCATGCGCTCGACCTCGTGATTCAGCAGTCGGGCCTCGACTGGACGCTGCCGAAGCTGATCACGCTCAGCGCGACGTTCGCGGCGCTCACGTGGTTCGCGGTGAGCTTCGCGCGGTTGCCGCAACTCGCCGCGGTGCCGATCGCGCTGTTCGCCGGGTGGGGGCCGATGATGTACGTGTTGCGCCGCCGCGCCCGGCGGATGCGCAAGCTCGAGCGGCAGTTGCCGGAGATCTGCGACATGATCGCGCGCGCGCTGCGTTCCGGTCATTCGTTCACGAGCACGCTCGGAATGGTCGGCGACGAGTTTTCCGAGCCGATGGGCGGCGAATTCCGCGTCACGTTCGACGAGGTCAACTACGGCGTGTCGCTGCACGATGCGCTGATGAACCTCGCGACGCGCGTGCCGGTGCAGGACCTGCGTTACTTCGTGATCGCGGTGCTGATCCAGCGCGAGACGGGCGGCAACCTGGCCGAGCTGCTCGACAGCATCGCGGGGCTGATCCGCGAGCGCTTCAAGCTGTTCGACAAGGTGCGCGTGCTGTCGGCGGAAGGGCGGCTGTCGGCGTGGATTCTCGGGCTCCTGCCGTTCGGCACCGCGGCGGTGATGGCGCTGCTGAACCGCGAATTCCTGTCGGTGCTCTGGGAGGATCCGGCCGGGATCCGGATGGTCGGCACGATGCTGGTATCGATGCTGTTCGGCCTGTTCTGGATCCGCCGAATCGTCCGCATTCGCGTCTGACGCGCGAGCCGAATAACGAACCGTTGCGAGGTTGTCATGCAAAACCTGAGCGTGGTCCAGGCCGTGATGCTGGGCGGCTTGTTCATCTTCGTGGCCGGCGGCGTGCTCGTCGCGATGCTGCTGTTCGCGCCGCGCGGCATCCAGCGCCGGCTCCAGCAGGCCGGCGGGGCCGCGGCGGGCGCCGTCGCCGGCCCGGGCGACGGCGACGACATGGCGTCGCGCTGGGTCGCGAAGCTGGTCGAGCTGTCCACCCCGATCTCGAAGCTGTCGGTACCGAAGGAGGGCTGGGAGAATTCGCCGCTGCGCATCCGGCTGATGAATGCCGGCTGGCGCAACCAGAGCGCGGCCGCGCTGTATTTCACCGCGAAGACGATGCTCGCGCTCGGCCTGCCGTGCGCGGCGCTGGCGATACTGATCACGACGCCGCTCGGCGACGAGCGTGCGCTGCTGTCGGTGATCCTCGTGGCGCTCGCCGGCATCGGCTACTACATCCCGAACGTCGTGCTGTCGCAGCGGGTCAAGGTGCGCCAGCAGAAGATCTTCGAGGATTTCCCGGACGCGCTCGACCTGCTGACGGTGTGCGTCGAAGCGGGGCTGGGGCTCGACGCGGCACTGATGAAGGTGAGCGAGGAGCTGCGGTTTCGCAGCGAGGTGGTCGCGACCGAACTCGACCTGCTGCTGCTCGAGATGCGCTCCGGCTTCACGAAGGAGACGGCGCTGCGCAATCTCGCGCTGCGCACCGGCGTGGAAGACATCGAATCGTTCTGCGCGATGCTGATCCAGGCCGACCGGTTCGGTACGAGCATCAGCGAATCGTTGCGCGTGCTGTCGGACATGCTGCGCACGCGGCGCCGGATGCGCGCGGAGGAGCGCGCGGCGAAGATCGCGCTGAAGCTGCTGTTTCCGCTGATCTTCTGCATCTTTCCCGCGCTGATGATGGTGCTGCTCGGCCCGGCGATGATTCACGTCTATCGCGTGCTGCTGCCGACGTTCGTCGGCGTCGCACAGTGAGCGGCGGGGCGACACGGCTTTACCTGCATCGATCACGATCTTGCGTGCCGGCCCCGGGCGATCCGGCGGCCGGCACGGCAACAGGCTTCATGGAGGCTTCCTCCCCAGGCGGCGCCGCGAGACAGGCCGACCATAGCGGCGTCAATGCATCCTGGACCCATGGTCGACCATGGAACAAGCCGTAGTCCACCGCCTTCACGGCTGCCCCCTACTGCTAACCGCTCGAAGCGGCGGCGTCCCGTATCGGGACGGCCGGCGCGCGGCGCATCACTAAAAACGACTGCCGGTATCGATCGCGCGCCGGATCGTCTACGTCACACCGTGCCTTTCTTCAGATCCTCGATGCACGGAATCCCGGCGCGCCGTTTCGGCCGCAGGAATTTCGGCACCGCCGGCGACTGGCCGACGCCGGCGTGGCTTTGGTCGACCTTGGGCTTCGACGCGATCGACTTGGCCTTGCGCGGCAGCCGGCAGCCGCCGGCCGGCAGGTCGCCGTACGGGTCCTCGTCGACGGCCGCAGCGGGGGCCGCCGACATCGCGGGGGCGGCCGAGGCGACCAGCATCGGGCCGAACGGCAGCGCATGCAGCCGTTCGCCGGTCAGGACGAACGCACCGTTGGCCACCGCCGGCGCGATCGGCGGCACGCCGGCGTCGCTCAACCCGGTCGGCTGAGCGTCCGACGGAACGAAGAAGACATCCACCGGCGGCGCCTCCTGCATGCGCACGGGCGAATAGTCGGCGAAACCGGCGTTGCGCACCGCGCCATGGTCGACGTCGATCGCGAAGCCCGGCTTGGTCGTCGAGAGGCCGAACAGCGCGCCGCCCTGGATCTGGGCTTCCGCACCCGTCGGGTTGACGATGCGGCCCGCATACACGCCTGCCGTCACGCGATGCACGCGCGGCTGCTGCGCTTCGATCGAGACTTCCGTCACGTACGCGACGACCGAGCCGGCCGTTTCGTGCATCGCGACGCCCCACGCGTGCCCGGCCGGCAGCGTGCGCGTGCCGTAGCCGGACTTGTCGACGGCCAGTGCGAGCGCCTGGCGATGCGGTGCGTGTTCGGGGCCGGCCAGCCGCGCCATCCGGTAGGCGACCGGGTCCTGCCGCGCCGAGTGCGCGAGTTCGTCGACCAGCGTTTCCATCACGAACGCCGTGTGCGTATGGCCGCCCGAACGCCACGACTGGACCGGCACGTCGGCGTCGGTCTGATGGACCGATACCTGCATCGGGAAGCCGTACGGGCTGTTCGCCACGCCTTCGGTCAGGCTGGGATCGGTGCCGCGCTTGAGCATCGTCGTGCGCTCGAGCGGCGAGCCCTTCAGCACCGACTGGCCGACGACGACGTGCTGCCAGTCGCGTACGGCGCCGCTGCCGTCGACGCCGATGTCGACGCGATGCAGCACCATCGGGCGGTAATAGCCGCCGCGCAGATCGTCCTCGCGCGTCCAGATCGTCTTGACCGGGCCGAGATGGCCGGCCGCGAGGTACGCGGAGGACACGTGGGCGGCTTCGACCACGTAGTCCGACGTGGGCGTCGAGCGCCGGCCATAGTCGCCGCCCGTCATCATCGTGAAGATCTGAACTTTCTCCGGGGCGACGCCGAGCGCCTTCGCGACCGCCGCGCGGTCGGTCGTCTGCAGCGACGAGCCGCCCCAGATCTTGATCCCGCACGCGCAGCTCGGTGGCCCGACGTCGACCGTGCAACTGAGCGGCTCCATCGCCGCATGCGCGAGATACGGAAATTCGTAGTCCTTCTGGATCCGCGTTGCCGCGGGCGGCGCGCTGCCCGCGTCGCCCGTGCGAACCACGGTCCCGGGCGTGCCGGCGAGCTGCTTGTACGCCTGCATCTGTTCGGCGGACGTGACGGTCGAGCCGGCATCCTTCCACGTGATCTTCAGCGCATCGCGGCCGAGCTTGGCCGGCCAGTAGCCGTTCGCGATCACGGCCACGCCGGTGCCGCCGCGATCGGTCGGGATCTCGACGACCTCGACCACGCCCTTGACGGCCCGGGCCGCCGCCGCGTCGTAGCTCGCGACCTTGCCGCCGAAGCGCGGGGGGCGCGCGACCACGGCCACCATCGTGTCCGGCAGGCGCCAGTCCATCCCGTACTTGAGCGTGCCGTCGAGCATCGCGCGCGCGTCGACGCGCGGGGTCGGCTTGCCGATGAGGCGGAACTGGTCCGGCGACTTCAACGGCACCCGCTGCGGTACCGGCATCGCCATCGCGTCCGGTGCGAGCTCGCCGTAGGTCGCGCGGTAGCTGCCGGACGTCACGACGCCATTCGCGGTCCGGCACGTGGCGGGATCGACGTTCCAGCGCCGTGCGGCCGCGGCGACGAGCATCGCGCGGGCGGACGCGCCGAGCTCGCGGTATTGCGCGAACGAGTGATTGACCGACGTCGAGCCGGCCGTCATCTGGATGCCCGTCACCGGATCCTTGTACGGCTCGCCGGCCGGCGCGAGCACGGTGCGCACGTTGCGCCAGTCGGCGTCGAGCTCGTCGGCCAGCGCTATCGGCAGCGCGGTGCTGACGCCCTGGCCGGATTCCGTCCGGTTGACGGCAACGGTCACGGTGTTGTCCGGCGCGATGATCAGGAATGCTTGTGGTGGTGAAGCCTGCACGGTTTTGCCCGCTTGCGCCGCGGCGCGCGTCGGCGCGATGCCGAGCGCGAGGCAGCCGCTCGCCGCCATCGTCAGCTTCAGGAAGCCGCGCCGGCCGAGCTTCGGAGAACGTGTTCCGGCGACCGGCGAAGCGTCGCGGTGGGGGGCGTCGGCGCTTGCCGGGCGCCCGAAAGTGCGGATACGCATGGTCACAGTCTCCCGGCAGGCTCAAGCGCGTGAGCCGCATCGTGAATCGCGGCGCGAATGCGCTGGTAGGTCGCGCAACGGCACAGGTTGCCGGCCATCGCGCGATCGATGTCGGCATCGGTCGGCGCCTTGTTGCCGCGCAGCAGGCCGGCCGCACTCATCATCTGGCCGCTCTGGCAGTAGCCGCATTGCGCGACGTCGTGCCGGATCCATGCGTCGAGGACGGCCTTGCCGACCGCATCGTCGGCGAGATGTTCGGATGTCGTGACGTGCGCGCTTCCGACCGCCGACAACGCAAGCGTGCAGCTTCGGGCCGGCCGGCCGTCGACATGAACGGTGCAGGCGCCGCAGTCGCCGGTGCCGCATCCGAACTTGGTGCCGGTCAGCCCGAGGTTGTCGCGCAGCACCCAGAGCACCGGTGTCGACGGATCGGCGTCGATCTCGGCCGGCCGGTTGTTGATGTTCAACGTCACCATCGTGAAGTTCTCCCTTGGACACCTCGTTATCGCCCGAGAAACAGGAAAGGCAATGCGGCGAATCTGAACCAATTAAAGCAGATTCGCTAAAAAGTCTGCACCGGGGAATTCGAGTTTTTTGCCTTTCTTAATGATTTTCCCGGTTTATTTAAAGAGAATCATTTTCATCTCGCGCGACCAATGGATTAATGTGAATGAAAGAATATTGAGTTTTGCCAAAAAAATACCCGTTCGATGGAAAACGTTTGCGACTCGGGCCTATATTTGACTCGCGATCGCGCCGGGAGACAGGCGGATCGGGCGGCAGGCACTAACGAATCGGTATGCGGGGCAACAGGAGCGCGGTTGTCCGACGGGATCGGGCGGCGTTTGATTGTGGGGCGGGAAGTCCCGTACGGGCAGGGTTTCGGCATGGATGCGTTGTTGGCCTGTATGGATGGATGTGCGATGAGCTGTGCTCGTCGAGGCAACGTTTACGGTGTCGTGAAAACAACTATTATTGATTAGTGGAAAATTTACCGGGTAATGAAGGGGGTTAAAAGTAAAATATGCCGATTCAATAATTCTCGTCGATTCGTTCTTGTTTGTTTTTAATCCAGCCAGCCGCTTCGGATTGGTGACGGGACGGTGTTTTTCCGGAAAACATCGAATAACGCATTCCGGTATTTATCTCAGGCCATTTTAATTCGCCGAGTGAATGCCCGGTGTCGTCGATTCTCTTATGGGAAGGTGTGATTATGCGTATGCGCATGGGCTCGAACAAAAAGCGCGCGGAAGCACGTCCGAAATTCCTCGTCCCGACCGGCATGCTGGTCGCGCTGGTCGGCGCCGGGATCGTCCCCGTCGACGCACTGGCTGCCTGCACCGGAACGACGACCGTCAGTTGTACCGGAGCCAGCACGTCCTATTCGAACGGCACGAACAATCTCAACCTGACCGTCCAGTCCGGCGCGACCGTTTCCGTGGTGCCGTTGATCGGCGGCACGGCGCTGTCGCTGACGGGCAGCGGCGTCACGCTGACCAACAACGGCACGATCGACCCCGCGTTGTCCGGGTTGAGCATCGTGTCGAACGGCACGGTGGTCGGCAATATCGCGTCGGCGAGCACCGTCAACGTCACGAACGCCAGCTCGGGCGTGATGATGGGGTCGACGAGCTCGCTGCTCAACGGGCCGGCGTTGACGGTATACAACGGCACCGGCGGCACGACGAACATCACGAATGCCGGCACGATCGGTACGACCGGCCTGCTCGGCTTCGGCGCGGGGCCCACCGCGCAGGTCGTGACCACGTCGGGCGGCGCGCAGGCCAACTTCACCAACGCGAGCGGCGGCACGATCAACGGTTCGGTGGTGCTCGCGCCCAGCGGGACGCCGGGCACGGGCAACACGTTCACCAACGCCGGCACCGTCACGGGCAACGTGTCGCTGGGCGCGGCCTTGGGCACGTCGAACACGTTCAATGCGCTGACCGGATCGTCGGTCGGGCTCGGCGTCGATGCCGGGCTGGGCGGCAACAACACGCTCAACCTGCAACTGAACACGGCCGCCGGCGGCGCGACGAACGGCGCCATTGCGGTCGATACGTACGGCAATTTCAACAACCTCGCCGTGCAGGGCGGCACGTGGGACATCACCGGCGCATCGACCGCGACGAACGCGTCGCTGACCGGCGGCACCGCGATCGTCCACGGCGCCGGTGCGTTGGGCACCGGCACGATCGTCGGCGGCGGCGGCACGCTCGAGGCCGGCGCGGCCGGCGTGAACCTGCTCAACAACGTGACGCTGACCGGCGGCCTGACGGTGGACGGCGCGACCGGGCTCGCGTTGTCGGGGGCGATCGCCGGCGGCGGCCCGCTGAACGTGAGCGGCACCGGCGCGCTGACGCTGAACGGCGCCAATTCGTTCACGGGAGGAACGAATCTGACGGGGGGCGGCGGGCTCATCGTCGGCACCGGCACGGCGCTCGGCACGGGCGCGCTGAACGTGAGCGGCGCGGGCGGCACGCTCGGCACCAGCGTCGGCGGCACGCTGCTCGGCAACGCGGTGAATCTCGATACCGGCGTGACGTTGGGCCTGAACGGTTCGGCCGACCTCGGTCTGGGCGGTACGATCGCAGGCACTGGCAGTCTCGCGCAAACCGGCACGGGGACGACGACGCTGTTGGGCGCGAACACGTTCTCGGGCGGCACGGCGCTGAGCGGCGGCGGGCTGATCGCCGGCAACGGCGCGGCATTGGGCACGGGGGCGCTGAACGTGGCCGGCACGGGCGGCACGCTCGCGACGAACGTCGGCGGAACGCTGCTCGGCAATGCGGTGAATCTCGACGCAGGGGCCACGCTGGGCCTGAACGGCGCGGCCGACCTGAGCCTCGGCGGCACGATCGCCGGTAACGGCGGCCTCGCGCAAAGCGGCACGGGCACGACGACGCTGCTCGGCGTGAACACGTTCTCGGGCGGCACCGCACTGAGCGGCGGCGGGTTGATCGCCGGCAATGGCGCGGCGCTCGGCACGGGCGCGTTGAACGTATCCGGCGCGGGCGGCACGCTCGCGACGAGCGTCGGCGGCACGCTGCTCGGCAACGCAGTCAACCTGGGCGCGGGCGCGACGCTGGGCCTGAACGGCGCGGCCGACCTGAGCCTGGGCGGTGCGATCGGCGGGAACGGCAGCCTGGCGCAATCCGGTGCCGGCACGACGACGCTGCTCGGCGCGAACACGTTTACGGGCGGCACGGCGCTGAGCGGAGGCGGACTGATCGCCGGCAACGGCGCGGCATTGGGCACGGGGGCGCTGAACGTGGTCGGCGCGGGCGGCACGCTCGCGACGAACGTCGGCGGCACCGTGCTCGGCAATGCGGTCAACCTGAGCGCGGGCGCCACGCTCGGCCTGAACGGCGCGGCCGATCTCGGCCTGAGCGGCGCGATCTCGGGCGCGGGCGCCCTGGCGCTCGGCGGCACCGGCGCCACGACGTTGTCCGGCGCGAACACGTTCACGGGCGGCGCGAGCCTGACGGGTGGCGGCAGCCTGATCGTCGGTGGCAACTCGGCGCTCGGCGTGGGCGGCGCATTGACCGTGAGCGGCCTCGGCGGTTCGCTGAGCACCGATCTGGCCGCCGGCGCAGCGCTCACGAACGGGATCGACCTGAACGGCGCGTCGCTGACGCTGAACGGCGCGAACGACCTCGGCCTGAGCGGCTCGATTGGCGGCACCGGCGGTCTCGTGCTGAGCGGCACGGGGACGACGACGCTGTCCGGCGCGAACACCTTCGGCGGCGGCACGACCCTGAGCGCCGGCACGCTGCTCGCCGGCAGCAATACGGCGCTGGGCAGCGGCGCGCTGAACGTCGCCGGCGCGGGCGGTGCGCTCGGCGCGAGCGTGAACGGCACGACGCTGGGCAACGCGGTGAACCTCGGCGCGGGCGCGACGCTCGCGTTGACCGGCGCGAACGATCTCGGCCTGAACGGCGTGATCGCCGGTACCGGCGGGCTCGCGCAAACCGGTTCGGGCATCACGACGTTGACCGGCGCGAACACGTTCTCGGGCGGTACGACGCTGAGCGGCGGCGGAATCCTCGCCGGCAACGGCGCGGCGCTGGGCACGGGTGCGCTGAGCGTGACCGGCGCGGGCGGCTCGCTCGGCACGACCGTCGGCGGCACGGTGCTCGGCAATGCGATCCAGCTCGGCGCGGGCGCGGCACTGACGGTTGGCGGTGCGAACGACCTCGGGCTGGGCGGGATCATTTCCGGCGCGGGCGGCCTGTCCGTGAGCGGTCCGGGGACGACGACGCTCACCGCGGCCGAGACGTTTACCGGCGGCACCACGATCGGCAGCGGCACGCTCGCGATCGGCGCGGGCGGCAGCCTCGCCGCGTCGAGCCCCGTCAACCTGACGGGCGCCGGTGCGCAGTTCAACATCACCGGTGCGACCACGCCGCAGTCGATCGGCACGCTGTCGGGTGTCGCGGGTTCGACGATCGATCTCGGTTCGAACAACCTGACGCTGGCAGGCAGCGGCAGCGGCGTCTTCGCCGGCAACATCGGCGGTGCGGGCGGGCTGACGCTTTCCGGCACCGGCACCGAAACGCTGACCGGCAACAACACCTATGCGGGCGGCACGGCGCTGACGGGCGGCAGCCTGGTCGTCGGCAGCGGCGCGGCGCTCGGCCTCGGCGCGCTCGACGTCAACGGCTCGGCTTCGCTCGGCGCGAGCGTGCCGGGCGTGACGCTCGGCAACGCGGTCAATCTCGGTGCCGGCGTCACGCTGGGGCTGAACGGCGCGAACGATCTCGGCCTGAGCGGCACGATCGCCGGCAACGGCAGCCTCGCGCAAACCGGCACCGGCACGACGACGCTGCTCGGTGCGAACACGTACACGGGCGGCACGACGTTGAGCGCCGGCGGGCTCATCGCCGGCAACGGCGCGGCGCTCGGCACCGGTGCGCTGAACGTGAGCGGCGCGGGCGGCACGCTCGCCACGAACGTCGCCGGTACCTTGCTCGGCAACGCGGTGAACCTCGGCGCCGGCGCGACGCTCGGCCTGAACGGCACGGCCGATCTGAGCCTGGGCGGCGTGATTGCCGGCGACGGCGGGCTTGCGCAAACCGGCAGCGGCACGACGACGCTGCTCGGTACGAACACGTACACGGGCGGCACGACGCTCGCCGGCGGCGGGCTCGTCGCGGGCAACGGCGCGGCGCTCGGCACGGGCGCGTTGAACGTTACCGGCGCGGGCGGCTCGCTCGGTACGAGCGTCGGCGGCACTGTGCTCGGCAATGCGGTGAATCTTGGCTCGGGCGCGACGTTGACGGTCGGCGGCGCAAACAACCTGGGCCTGGGCGGCGCGATTTCGGGCGGCGGCAACCTCGCGGTGAGCGGCCCGTCGATCACGACGCTCACGGGGGCGGGCAGCTACACCGGCAACACGACGATCGGCAACGGCAGCACGCTCGCGGTGGGCGCGGGCGGCAGCCTGTCCGGCGGCAGTTTGTTCGATCTGGCCGGCGCGGGCGCGACGCTCGACCTGAGCGCGGCCACGTCGCCGCAGACGACGGGCGGGCTGGTCGGCACGGCCGGCTCGGCGGTGAATCTCGGCGGCAATACGCTGACGCTCGGCGGCTCCGGTAACGGCACGTTCGGCGGCACGATCGGCGGCGCGGGCGGGCTGACGATGGCCGGCACCGGCACGGAGACGCTGACCGGCGCGAACACCTATATCGGCGGCACGACGATCAACAGCGGCACGCTGGCGCTCGGCGCGGGCGGCAGCCTGGCAGCAAGCGGCGCCGTGAATCTCGGCGGGGCCGGCGCGACGTTCGACCTGAGCGGCGCGGCGCTGCCGCAGGCGATCGGCACGCTGTCGGGTGTGACCGGTTCGACGGTGAACCTCGGCGGCAATGGCCTGATACTCGGTGGTGCAGGCAGCGGCACGTACGACGGCACGATCGCGGGGGCCGGTGGCAGCCTGACGCTGTCGGGTACGGGCACCGAAACGCTGAACGGGACCAACACGTACACGGGCGGCACGAACCTGACCGGCGGCGGCACGCTGCTTGCCGGCAACGGTGCGGCGCTCGGCACCGGCGCGCTGAACACGAGCGGCGCAGGCGGCACGCTGGCCGCGAGCGTCGCCGGCACGACGCTGAACAATGCCGTGAATCTCGGCACCGGTTCGGCGCTGACGCTCGGCGGCACGAACGATCTCGGCCTCGGCGGCGTCATCGCCGGCGGCGGTAGTCTCGCGCAGGTCGGCAGCGGCACGACCGCGCTCACCGGTGCGAACACCTACACGGGCGGCACGACGCTGAGTGCCGGCGGCCTGTCGGTCGGCAGCAACACGGCGCTCGGCACGGGCGCACTCAGCGTCACCGGCAGCGGCGGCGCGCTCAGCGCGAGCACGGCGAACCTGCTGCTGGCGAACGCCGTCGATCTGGGCGCCGGCTCAGCACTGAATCTCGGCGGCGCGTTCGACTTCGGCCTGAGCGGCATGATTTCCGGCGCGGGCGGCGTGGTGCAGTCCGGCTCGGGCACGACCACGCTCGGCGGCGCGAACACCTATGGCGGCGGGACGACGTTGAGCAGCGGCGGACTGAGCGTGGGCAGCAATACGGCGCTCGGTTCCGGCGCATTGAACGTGACCGGCAACGGCACGCTGAACGCGAGCGTGAGCGGCACGACGCTCGGCAACGCGGTCACGCTCGGCGCGGGCGCGACGCTCGGGCTGAACGGCGCGAACGATCTCGGCCTGAGCGGCACGATTTCCGGCAGCGGCGGCCTGGCGCAGACCGGTGCGGGCACCACGACGCTCACCGGCACGAACACCTACGGCGGCGGCACGACGTTGAGCGGCGGCGGGCTCATCGCCGGCAACGGCAGCGCACTGGGTTCCGGCGCGCTGAACGTGACGGGCGCGGGCGGCTCGCTCGGCACGAGCGTGGGCGGCACGACGCTCGGCAATACAGTCAATCTTGGCGCGGGATCGACGCTGACGGTTGGCGGTACGAACGATCTCGGGCTGGGCGGCGGGATCTCGGGCAGCGGCGGTCTGTCGGTCAGCGGCCCGTCGACGACGACGCTCACGGGAACCAACACCTACACCGGCAATACGACGATCGGCGGCGGCAGCACGCTGGCGGTCGGCGCGGGCGGCAGCCTGTCGTCGGGCAGCGCGCTCGATCTCGCCGGCACGGGCGCGACCCTCGACATCAGCGCGGCGACCGTGCCGCAAACGAGCGGGATGCTGTCCGGCGTGGCGGGCACGAACGTGAATCTCGGCGGCAACACGCTGACGCTGGCCGGCGCCGGCAACGGCAGCTATGCGGGGACGATCGGCGGCACCGGCGGGCTGACGATGGCCGGCACGGGGACGGAAACGCTGACCGGAACCAATACGTACACGGGGGCGACGACGATCGACAGCGGCACGCTGGCGATCGGCGCGGGCGGCAGCCTGTCCGCGAGCAGCCCGGTGAATCTCGCCGGCGCGGGCGCGACCTTCGACGTCAGCGGCGCGACCACGCCGCAGACGACGGGCACGCTGTCGGGCGTGGCCGGTTCGACGGTGAACCTCGGCGGCAACAACCTGACGCTCGGCGGGTCGGGCAGCGGCACGTATGACGGCACGATCGCGGGCGCGGGCGGCAGCCTCACGCTGTCGGGCACCGGTACCGAAACGCTGACCGGCAACAACACCTATACGGGCGGTACGAGTCTCACCGGCGGCGGCACGTTGATCGCGGGCAGCGGCTCGGCGCTCGGCACGGGTGCGCTGAACACGAGCGGCGCAGGCGGCACGCTCGGTACGAGCGTGGCCGGCACGACGCTGACCAACTCGATCAACCTGGGTTCGGGCTCGACGCTGACGGTCGGCGGCGCGAACAACCTGGGCCTCGGCGGCGCGATCTCGGGAAGCGGCAACCTCGCGGTGAACGGCCCGTCGACCACGACGCTCACCGGCGCGAGCACGTACACCGGCAACACGACGATCGGCGGCGGCAGCACGCTGGCGGTCGGTGCGGGCGGCAGCCTGTCGTCGGGCAGCGCGATCGATCTGGCCGGTGCAGGCTCGACGCTGGACGTGAGCGCGGCCACGTCGCCGCAGACGACCGGCACGTTGTCCGGCGCAGCGGGTTCCGCGGTGAATCTCGGCGGCAACACGCTGACGCTCGGCGGGTCGGGCAGCGGCACGTTCGGCGGGACGGTCGGCGGCACGGGCGGATTGACGCTGTCGGGCACCGGCACGGAAACCTTGACCGGGACCAACACGTACACCGGCGCGACGACGATCAACAGCGGCACGCTGGCGATCGGCGCGGGCGGCAGCCTGTCCGGCAGCAGCCCCGTCAATCTGGCCGGTGCGGGCGCAACGTTCGACGTCAGCGGCGCGACCACGCCGCAGACGACCGGTACGCTGTCGGGCGTCGCAGGTTCGACGGTGAACCTCGGCGGCAACAACCTGACGCTCGGTGGCACGGGCAACGGCACGTATGGCGGCACGATCGCGGGCGCGGGCGGCAGCCTCACGTTGTCGGGCACGGGTACCGAAACGCTGACCGGCAACAACACGTACACGGGCGGCACGACCCTGAGCGGCGGCGGCACGTTGATCGCGGGCAGCGGTTCGGCGCTCGGCACGGGTGCGCTGAACACGAGCGGCGCGGGCGGTACGCTGGCCGCGAGCACGCCCGGCACGACGCTCGGCAACGCGGTGAACCTCGGCAGCGGTTCGACGCTGACGGTCGGGGGTACGAACGATCTCGGCCTCGGCGGTGCGATCAGCGGCAGCGGCAACCTCGCGGTGAATGGTCCGTCGACGACGACGCTGTCGGGCGCGAACACCTACACCGGCAGCACGACGATCGGCGGCGGCAGCACGCTGGCGGTCGGCGCGGGCGGCAACCTGTCGTCGGGCAGCGCGATCGACCTGTCCGGCACCGGCGCCACGCTCGACCTGAGCGCGGCCACGTCGCCGCAGACGAGCGGCGCGCTGTCCGGCGGCACGGGCACGAACGTCAACCTGGGCGGCAATACGCTCACGCTCGGCGGCGCAGGCAGCGGCACGTACGGGGGCGTGATCGGCGGCACGGGCGGGTTGACGCTGTCGGGCACCGGCACCGAAACGTTGACCGGGACCAACACGTACACCGGCGCGACGACGATCAACAGCGGCACGCTGGCGATCGGCGGCAACGGCAGCCTGTCGTCGAGCAGCCCGGTCAGCCTCACGGCGTCCGGCGCGACGCTCGACCTCAGCGGCGCCGCGTCGCCGCAATCGACCGGCGCGATCTCGGGCGTGGCCGGCTCGACGGTGAACCTGGGCAACAACAACCTGACGCTCGGCGGGTCGGCCAGCGGCACCTACGCGGGCAACATCGCCGGCACGGGCGGCGTGACGATGTCGGGCACCGGCACCGAAACGCTGACGGGCAGCAATAGCTACACCGGCGCCACGACGATCAACAGCGGCACGCTGGCGATCGGCGCGGGCGGCAGCCTGTCGGGGACGACGCCGGTGAGCCTGACGGGTGCGGGCGCAACCTTCGACCTGAGCGGCGCGACCACGCCGCAGACGACGGGCACGCTGTCGGGCGTGGCCGGTTCGACGGTGAATCTCGGCGGCAACAACCTGGCGCTCGGCGGCACGGGCAGCGGCACGTACGACGGCACGATCGCGGGCGCGGGCGGCAGCCTCACGCTGGCGGGCACGGGTACCGAAACGTTGACGGGCAACAACACCTATACGGGCGGTACGAGCCTCACCGGCGGCGGCACGTTGATCGCGGGCAACGGTTCGGCACTGGGCACGGGTACGCTGAACACGAGCGGCGCGGGCGGCACGCTCGGCACCAGCGTGGCCGGCACGACGCTCGGCAACGCGGTGAATCTCGGTGCAGGTTCGACGCTGACGGTCGGCGGCGCGAACAACCTGGGCCTGGGTGGCGCGATCTCGGGCAGCGGCAATCTGGCGGTGAGTGGCCCGTCGACGACGACGCTCACCGGCGCGAGCACGTACACCGGCAGCACGACGATCGGCAACGGCAGCACGTTGGCCATCGGCGCGGGCGGCAGCCTGTCGTCGGGCAGCGCGGTCGATCTGGCCGGTGCGGGCTCGACGCTGGACGTGAGCGCGGCCACGTCGCCGCAGTCGACGGGAGCATTGGCGGGCGTCGCGGGTTCGACGGTGAACCTCGGCGGTAACGCGCTGACACTCGGCGGGTCGGGCAGCGGCACGTTCGGCGGTACGATCGCCGGCACGGGCGGCAGCCTGACGCTGGCGGGTACCGGTACCGAAACGTTGACCGGTCCGAACACGTACACGGGCGGCACGAACCTGGCGGGCGGCGGCACGCTGCTCGCCGGCAACGGTTCGGCGCTCGGCACAGGTGCGCTGAACACCAGCGGCGCAGGCGGCACGCTCGGCACGAGTGTGGCCGGCACGACGCTGACCAACGCGGTCAACCTGGGTTCGGGCTCGACGCTGACGGTCGGCGGCGCGAACAACCTGGGCCTCGGCGGCGCGATCTCGGGCAGCGGCAATCTGGCTGTGAACGGTCCGTCGACGACGACCCTCAGCGGCACCAGCTCGTACACGGGCAACACGACGATCGGCAACGGCAGCACGCTGGCGGTCGGCGCGGGCGGCAGCCTGTCGTCGGGTAGCGCGGTGGATCTGGCGGGCAGCGGTGCGACGCTCGACCTGAGTGCCGCGACGACGCCGCAGACCACCGGCGCGCTGTCCGGCGTATCGGGTTCGGCGGTGAATCTCGGCGGCAACACGCTGACGCTCGGCGGATCGGGCAGCGGCACGTTCGGCGGGACGGTCGGCGGCACGGGCGGATTGACGTTGTCGGGCACCGGTACTGAAACGCTGACGGGCAACAACACGTACACCGGCGCGACGACGATCAACAGCGGCACGCTGGCGATCGGCGCGGGAGGCAGCCTGTCCGGCAGCAGCCCGCTGAGCCTGACCGGTGCGGGCGCAACGTTCGACGTCAGCGGCGCGACGACGCCGCAAACGACGAACGCGCTGTCGGGCGTCGCGGGTTCGACGGTGAACCTCGGCGGCAACACGCTGACGCTTGGCGGGTCGGGCAGCGGCACGTACGGCGGCACCATCGCCGGCACGGGCGGCAGCCTCACGCTGGCCGGCACGGGCACCGAAACGCTGACCGGGCCGAACACGTACACGGGCGGCACGAACCTGACCGGCGGCGGCACGCTGGTCGCGGGCAGCAACACGGCGCTCGGCACCGGCACGCTGAACACCGGCGGCGCGGGCGGCACGCTGGCCGCGGGCACGCCGGGTACGACGCTCGCCAACGCGGTGAACCTCGGCACGGGATCGACGCTGACGGTGGGCGGTGCGAACGACCTCGGTCTGAGCGGCCCGATCTCCGGCAGCGGCGCGCTCGCGCTCGGCGGCCCGGCGACGACGACGCTTTCCGGCGCCAACACGTACACGGGCGGCACCAGCGTCACGGGCGGCGGCACGCTGGTCGCCGGCACGCCGACCGCACTCGGCAGCGGCACGCTGAGTGTCGGCGGCAACGGCGGCACGCTCGGGACCAGCGTGCCCGGCACGACGCTCGGCAACGCCGTGAATCTCGGCACGGGTTCGACGCTGACGGTGGGCGGCGCCAACAACCTCGGCCTGAGCGGCGCGATCTCGGGCGGCGGCAACCTGGCGGTGAGCGGTCCGTCGACGACGACCCTCAGCGGCGCGAACTCGTACACGGGCGGCACGACGATCGGCAACGGCAGCACGCTGGCGGTCGGCGGCAACGGCGGCCTGTCGGCCGGCAGCGCACTGACGCTGGCCGGCAACGGCGCGACGCTCGACGTCAGCGGCACGACGACGCCGCAGACGGCCAGCGCGCTGTCGGGCGCGGCCGGTTCGACCGTGAATCTCGGCGGCAACACGCTGACCGTGGCCGGCCCGGCGGGCGGTTCGTTCGGCGGCACGATCGCGGGCACCGGCGGCTTCGCGGTGCAGGGCGGCGGCACGCAGACGCTGACCGGCGCCAACACGTATACCGGCGGCACGACGATCGGCAGCGGCAGCACGCTCGCGCTCGCCGGCGCAGGCAGCCTCGCGTCGACGAGCCCGATGATTCTCGCGGGCAGCGGCGCGACGCTGAACCTGACGGCCGCGGCCGCACCGCAGTCGATCGGCACGCTGTCGGGTACGACGGGCTCGAACGTGAACCTCGGCGCGACGCCGCTGACGGTCAATACCGCGGGCACCAGCTCGTTCGCGGGCACGCTGTCGGGTACCGGCCCGCTGACGCTGGCCGGCACGGGCGCGCAGGTGTTGAGCGGCACGAACACGTTGTCCGGGCCGACGACCGTGACCGGCGGCACGCTCGCCGTGACCGGTTCGCTGGCCAGCTCGCCGGTGACCGTCGGTAGCGGCGCGACCGTCACCGGGACGGGCACGATCGGCGGCCTGGTCGTGTCGGGTGGCGGCACCGCATCGGTTCTCCAGCTCGGGCAGCCGCTGAAGGTCGCGGGCAACGCGACCTTCCAGCCGGGCTCGACGCTGCAGGTCGGCGCCACGCCGCAACAGAGCGGCGGCCTCGACGTGACCGGCTCCGCCACGCTCAACGGTGGGTCGGTCCAGGTCGTCGCGGCGGCCGGGCAATACCAGCCGGGCAAGCTCTACACCATCGTGAATGCCGGCGCGGGCGTGCAAGGGCAGTTCAGCGCGGTGAACTCGACGTATGCGTTCCTCACGCCGACGCTCACGTACGACCCGGCGCGGGTGCTGATGTCGCTGGCCCCGAACGGCACGCCGTTCGCGTCGGTTGCGACGACGCCCGACGGGCAAGCGGTGGCGGGCGCGGTCGGCACGCTCGGCGCAGGCAACCCGCTGTTCGATACGGTGCTGACCTCGGATGCGCCGACCGCCAACCGTGCGTTCACGCAACTGGCCGGCGACCTGTATCCGAGCACGCGCAGCGTGCTGCTGTCGGATAGCCGCTACGTGCGTGACGCGGTGCTCGATCGCGCGCGGCTCGGTTCGCAGCCGGGCGGGGCGCTGTGCGGATGCGAGGCGCCGGTGTCGGCGGACGATCACTCGGCGGCGCTCGACCGGCGCATGGCCGCGGAGAACGGCTGCACGCCGGCCAAGTCGTTCAAGCCCGCGGTGTGGGGCCGGCTGTACGGTTCGCATAGCCGGTTCGACGGCGACGGCGTCGCTTCGATCGATCGCAACCTGTACGGCTTCGTCGTCGGTACGGATGCGGAAGTCAGCAGCCACTGGCGCGTCGGTATCGCGGGCGGCGCGTCGCGCAGCCAGCTCAATACCGACCAGAACGAGTCGGCGAAGGTCAACGGCGAGACGATCGCGCTGTACGCCAGCGGCCGATACGACGCGTGGAACGTGCGCGGTGGCGTGTCGCAGTCGTGGTACCGCGTGCATAGCGAGCGCAATCCGTCGTTCGGCGGCTTCTCCGATCACGATACCGCGAGCTACGACGCGAACGCGACGCAGGTGTTCACGGAGATCGGCTACTCGACGGCCATTCGCAACGTCGAGCTCGAACCGTTCGTCGGGCTCGCGTTCGCGAGCCTGCACACCGGCGGCTTCAAGGAGAACGGCGGCGCGGCTGCGCTGCAGGGCGATTCCGACACGACGGGCCTCGGCTTCTCGACCGTCGGCGTGCGGGCCTCGACCGACCTCGCGGTCACGACGAAGGGCAAGGTCACGGCGTTCGGCACGGTCGGCTGGCGCCACGCGTTCGGCAATACGCAGCCGGCGTCGAGGCTGTCGTTCGCGAGCGGCGGATCGCCGTTCAGCGTGGTCGGCGTGCCGGTCGCGCGCGACGCCGCGGTGCTCGAGGTTGGTGTCGATGCGGCCGTCACGAAGAATCTGTCGCTCGGCCTGTCGTACAGCGGCCAGCTCGGCGGCAACATCGGCGATCACGCGCTGTACGGCAATCTGTTGTGGAAGTTCTAAAGGGAGGCGGGGGCCGCTCGCGATGGAGGGGGGCGTCGTGAGCGGTCGATCGTTGTTGGTCGTCGATCGATGGTTTGATAGTTCGATGATGGTTGGTTTTCAGATTCGCATTGAAGACGTTTCGTGATGCGAATCAATTTTCATGAAGTGCGCCGCTTGGTGTTTGGTATCCCGTTGCATCGGCCTGTTTGAACCTGTTTCAACGCTTTGCCGTATCGGGCAATCCGCGAACGATTCGCGCCGCCTTCGGGCGATGGGGTCCACGCGTCATCGCTCGAGCTGTTCCGCGGTTGTCCAACCGAAATGAGGTTATTCATGAAAACGAAAATGAACGCGAAATTGACAGGCATCGCCTTGTCGGTCGGGGTTTTGTTCAGCCTGGCCGCCACGGCGTCCCAGGCGGGGGTCGTGACTGCCGTGCCGGGAAGTCTCAGCAATACCGACGGCGTCATCATCGAAGGCGCATCGCCGGCGCCCGACGGGCTCATCGGCACCGTGACGGGATGGGGGAATGGGGCGGTGACGGTCGGCAGCCCGAATGCAGGCGGTATCTCGATCGGGATGGCCGGGTCGGGGACGGGAACCGCGGCGATCGATATCGGTAGCGGATTGCTCGAGCCGGTCGCGGGTGCGGCCGGCACGGTGACGGGGGCGTTGGGTGGCATCGGCGGGAGTGGCGGTGCGACGGGTGGTCTTGGCGGTGTCGTTGGCACGGTGACCGGTGCACTGGGCGGTCTTGGTGGAAGCGGTGGTGCGACGGGTGGTTTGGGTGGTGTCGTCGGGACGGTGGGCAACGCGGCCAGCGGTGCGGTCGGTGCTGTGACGGGTGCCTTGGGTGGTGTGGGCGGCGGCGGTGCGACTGGTGGTCTCGGTGGTGTCGTTGGCACGGTGACCGGTGCGCTGGGTGGTCTTGGTGGAAGCGGTGGTGCGAGGGGTGGCTTGGGCGGTGTCGTCGGGACGGTGGCGAACACGGCAACTGGCGCGGTCGGTACGGTAACGGGTGCTTTGGGTGGTGTTGGCGATCCGACCGGTGGGCTTGGTGGCGTCGTTGGCACGGTAACCGGTGCACTGGGTGGCATCGGTGGCGGCAATCCGACGGGCGGCCTCGGTGGTGTTGTCGGGACGGTGGCGAACACGGCAACTGGCGCGGTCGGCGCTGTGACGGGTGCCTTGGGTGGTGTTGGCGATCCGACCGGGGGTCTCGGTGGTGTCGTTGGCACGGTAACCGGTGCACTGGGCGGCATCGGTGGCGGCGGGACCGGTGGTCTCGGCGGTGTTGTCGGCACGGTAGCGAATACGGCGACGGGTGCAGTCGGAACGTTGACTGGCACGCTGGGTGGCGTCGGCGGTGGGACCGGTGGTCTCGGCGGTGTTGTCGGCACGGTAGCGAATACGGCGACGGGTGCAGTCGGAACGTTGACTGGCGCGCTGGGTGGCGTCGGCGGTGGGACCGGTGGTCTCGGCGGCGTTGTCGGCGCGGTAGCGAATACGGCGACGGGCGCAGTCGGAACGCTGACTGGCGCGCTGGGCGGCGTTGGTGGCGGGACCGGTGGTCTCGGTGGCGTCGTTGGAACGGTGGGCAACGCGGCAAGCGGCGCAGTCGGTACGGTGACAGGTGCCTTGGGTGGTGTCGGCGATCCGACAGGCGGTCTTGGTGGTGTGGTCGGTACGGTAATCGGTGCACTGGGTGGCATCGGCGGTGGCAATCCGACTGGCGATCTCGGCGGTGTTGTCGGCACGGTAGCGAATACGGCCACGGGTGCAGTCGGAACCCTGACTGGCGCGCTGGGTGGCGTCGGCGGTGGGACCGGTGGTCTCGGTGGTGTTGTTGGAACGGTGGGCAACGCGGCAAGCGGTGCAGTCGGTACGGTGACGGGTGCCTTGGGTGGTGTCGGCGATCCGACTGGTGGGCTTGGTGGTGTGGTCGGTACGGTAACCGGTGCGCTGGGTGGCATCGGTGGCGGCGGGACCGGCGGCCTCGGCGGCGTTGTCGGCACGGTAGCGAATACGGCGACGGGTGCAGTCGGAACGCTGACTGGCGCGCTGGGCGGCGTGGGCGGTGGGACCGGTGGTCTCGGTGGTGTTGTTGGAACGGTGGGCAACGCGGCAAGCGGCGCGGTCGGTACGGTGACGGGTGCCTTGGGTGGTGTCGGCGATCCGACCGGCGGGCTTGGTGGCGTGGTTGGCACGGTAACCGGTGCACTGGGTGGCATCGGTGGCGGCGGGACCGGCGGCCTCGGCGGTGTTGTCGGCACGGTAGCGAACACGGCCACGGGTGCAGTCGGAACGTTGACTGGCGCGCTGGGCGGTGTTGGTGGCGGGACCGGTGGTCTCGGTGGCGTCGTTGGAGCGGTGGGCAACGCGGCAAGCGGCGCGGTCGGTACGGTGACAGGTGCCTTGGGTGGTGTCGGCGATCCGACTAGCGGGCTTGGTGGCGTGGTTGGTACGGTAACCGGTGCGCTGGGTGGCATCGGTGGTGGCGGGACCGGTGGTCTCGGCGGCGTCGTTGGCGCGGTCGGCAACACGGCAACGGGCGCAGTCGGAACGTTGACCGGCGCAGTGGGCGGTGCCGGCGGTGCGACCGGTGGTCTCGGCGGCATTGTGGGCACGGTCGGCAACACGGCAACCGGTGCAGTCGGAACGCTGACCGGCGCAGTGGGCGGTGCCGGCGGTGCGACCGGCGGCCTCGGTGACATCGTAGGCACGGTCGCCAATACCGGCACGGGCGTCGTCAACGCCGTCACCGGAGTCGCCGGCAACGGCGGCGCGCTGATCACGCCGATCACGAGCATCGTCGGCAATCTCGGCGGTTCGCTGCCGGTCGGCGCAGCGACTGGTGCGATTGGCGCAATGTCCGGCGCGGTAACCGGCATCGCCGGCACCGGCACGGCGGCAATCACGCCGATCGCATCGACCGTCACGTCGTTGATCGGATCCGCCACGGGCGGCGCCGGCAACGTCGTCGGCTCGGGAACCGGCGTCCTCTCCGGCGCAACCGGCGCGGCGGGCTCGCTCGCGACGGTCACCACAGGCCTGGCGGGCTCGCTCGCGCACACCGTAACCAGTACCACCGGCGCGGTCGCCGCGACCCTGCCGGCATTGAGTGTCGCGCTCAACGGCGGCACGGCGGCCGGCGCAGTCGGCGGTGTGACGAACGCCGCCGGGGCGCTCATCTCCGGTGGCGCGACGGTCGCCAACGCGGCGGTGCAATCGGTCGGTTCGGCCGTCGGTGCGGTGGCCGGCGTCGTTCCCGCGCTGGCGGTTTCGCTGAACGGCAATTCCGCGCAAGGCGGAGGCAGTTCGTCGGGCGGTCTGCTGGCACCCGTGACGTCGCTCGTCACTTCGCTCACCGTCCCGGTGATCAAGAAGTAGGCGACGTCGATATCGCGGCCGCCGCATGCTCCGGGCGACCGCGAATCATCACGCTACACGCGCGTCACCCACAACGCCGGCGGGACGACGAATCGTGTCGACTCGCGCGGCGTTGTCTCGGTGACGCGCCATTTTGCGTTTCGCGGAGCGGTGGCGTCGGATGCCGCTCTCTCGGACTTCCGATCTCTTCCTGCCCGCATCGGTTCGCCGCGCGTCGAAGGGGCGATGTACGTTTCCCGCCCTCGTCGAATGCGAAAACGCAAACCGCGCGACCGACGCCACGCCGTTCATTGCCGACGCATACGCCGCACGCGCAAACGCGTGCATGTCGAACCGTCAGTCCGGCGCCACCCCGGTCGATTCGCGCACGACGAGCTCGGGCGCGCCGATCGTATGCACGGCCGCGGACGGCTCGATCCCGTCGATCATGTCGAGCGTCAGCGCGATCGCCCGCGCGGCAATCTGCGCGGTCGGGAACCGTACGGTCGTCAGCGCGGGGCGGAACTGGTGGGCGAGCTGGATATCGGTCATGCCGACCACCGACAGATCGGCCGGTACGCGCAAGCCGAGATCGGCGGCGGCCTGCATCGCGCCGATCGCCATCAGGTCGTTGGTCGCGAACAGCGCGGTGAGGCCCGGCTTTTCCCGTAGCAGCGCGGCGGCCGCTTCGTAGCCGCCTTCGATCGAGTCGTGCGCCGACACGGTCGTCAGCGCATTCGCCGGATGGCCGCGCGCGGCGAGTTCGTCGGCGAAACCGCGCAGCCGCACCGACTGCGGTCCGCCCGAACCCTTGCCGACGAGCGCGCCGAACGCGCGATGCCGCAACCCGGACAGATGCGCGGCCGCCAGCGCGCCCGCCGCCGCGAAATCGACGGTCACGCACGGCAGCGTGCGCGACGCATGCACGTGTTCCCACATGCACAGCACGATCGATGCGCCGTGACGCGTGATGTCGGCGAGTTCGGCTTCGGCCAGATCGGTGTTCATCACGATCGCGCCGGCCGCGAGCGTGCCCGCGATCCGCTCGAGGTAGTTGCGCGTGATCGCCGGATCGTCGTCGGTATTCGACACGAGCAGGTAATGGCCGCGCTTGCGCGCCTCGCGTTCGGCGGCCAGCACGAACTCCGGGTAGAACGGGTTCGTGATGTTCGACAGCATCAGCGCGAGCGTCGACGTGCGGCCTTCCGCGAGCGCGCGTGCGGTCAGGTTCGGCCGATAGCCGAGCTCGCGGATCGCGGCCATCACGCGCTCGACGGTCGCCGGCTTCACCTTCTGCGGATTGCGCAGCACGTTCGAGACGGTCGCCGCCGTGACGTTCGCGCGTCGCGCGACTTGGGCGAGTGTCACCATGCGAGGGCTCCGTTCGGCCGGGCAGCGCCGCAAGAGAACAGTAAGGCGGGGGAGTGTCTGCTCATATTCTGGGAGTGTGTCCCACAAGTTGCACAGGGACAGCCGATACGCTAATTTCTCGACACATCAGAGGAAGGAGACGACATGGTACGGCGAACCGGGCGAATCGAACCACAGAAATTTAAGCGTTTAAATTTTCCGATCCGATGCGTGTGACCGGCCAGAGGAGAGCGCGATGACCGCCATTTCATTGAAGGATGTCTCCAAGCGCTACGGCGACCATGCGCCGGTGCTGCGCGACGTGAACCTCGAGATCGCGTCGCACGAATTCTGCGTGTTTCTGGGCCCGTCGGGCTGCGGGAAATCCACGCTGCTGAGAATGATCGCGGGGCTCGAGGACGTGACCGAAGGCGAACTGCGGATCGACGGCGCGCGGATGAACGACACGCCGCCCGCGGAGCGCGGCGTCGCGATGGTGTTCCAGAGCTATGCGCTGTTTCCGCACATGACCGTGTTCGACAACATCGGTTTCGGGCTGCGGATCGCCGGCACGCCGAAGGACGAAATCCGCCGCCGCGTGACCGAGGCCGCGCGCGTGCTGCAGCTCGACGCGCTGCTCGATCGCAAGCCGAAGGCGTTGTCGGGCGGGCAGCGGCAGCGCGTCGCGATCGGCCGCGCGATCGTGCGCGAGCCGCGCGTGTTCCTGTTCGACGAACCGCTGTCGAATCTCGATGCGACGCTGCGCGGCCAGACGCGAGTCGAAATCGCGCGGCTGCACGCGCGCTTCACGCAATCGAGTTCGGTCTACGTCACGCATGACCAGATCGAGGCGATGACGCTGGCCGACCGGATCGTGCTGCTGCACGCGGGCGACGACGTCGCGCGCTTCGGCAGCATCGCGCAGGCCGGTGCGCCGCTCGAGCTGTATCACCGGCCGGCCAACCGCTTCGTCGCGGGCTTCATCGGCTCGCCGCGGATGAATTTTCTGCCGGCGGTGGTCGACGCAGGCGATGCGCACGGCTGCCGGCTGACGCTGGAAGGGTCCGGCGAAATGCTCACGCTGCGCGATCGCCCGTTGCCGCGCCACGTCGGCCGCGGCGCGCGCGTGACGCTCGGGATCCGTCCCGAGCACCTGACGGTCGCGGCGTCCGGCGATGCCGGGTTGCCGTCGATCGTCCGCGACGTCGCGCTCGTCGAGCAGCTCGGCGAAGCCGCGTACGTGCATCTCGACCAGCCCGATGGTGTGCCGCTACTCGCGAAACTGCCGGGGCAGGCCGCATTGCGGCGCGGCGAGCGCCACGCGTTCCGCGTGCCGCCGTCGAGCTGTCACCTTTTCGACGAAGCCGGCATCGCATTGCCGGCCATCCACGCCGAAGCGGCGTTCGCGTAACGGCGCAATGCCGACCCGCCGCATGCGACGCGGCATTCAACACACCAATACCAGGAGACAACGATGAAACTTCGTGCGAGCCGACTGCTGCTTGCCCTGACGACTGCCGCGGCATGCGCCGCGGGCACGGCCGACGCGGGCACGCTGAAAGTGAACGTCGCCGCGCGCGGCAACCAGCGCGCGACGTGGCAGGCAGCGTTCGACCAGTTCCACAAGGCGAATCCGGATATCGATCTGAAGGTCAGCTACGTCGGCGAGGAGGCATACAAGGTGCAGATGTCCGGGTGGCTCGCGACCGATCCGCCCGACGTGCTGAGCTGGAACAACGGCGAACGGCTTGCGTATTTCGCGAAGCGCGGGCTGATCGAGGACCTGAGCGCGGACTGGCAGAAGAACGGCTGGAACGACACGTATGCGTCCGTCAAGCAGTCGTCGACCTACGGCGGCAAGCTTTACAGTTTGCCGCTCGGCTATGACGCGTACGGGTTGTTCTATCGCAAGGACCTGTTCGAGAAGGCCGGGATTCACGGCGAGCCGGCCGACTGGCCGCAGTTTCTCGACGCGTGCCGCAAGCTGAAGGCGGCCGGCATCGCGCCGATCGCGGTGGCCGCGCGCGATGCGTGGACGCTCGCTGCGTGGTTCGACTACCTCGACCTGCGGATCAACGGCTATGCGTTTCACCAGAAGCTGATGGCCGGCGACGTCGCGTATACCGATTCGCGCGTGCGTGCCGTGTACGCGGCGTGGAAGAAGCTGATCGACGACAAGTATTTCATCGACAACGCGCTGTCCTACGACGTCGATTCGTTGAGCCCGCTGATCGTCAACGGCCAGGCCGCGATGACGCTGATGGGCACGTGGTATTCGGCAGGACTGCTGAGCGCGACGCGCAACCCGATCAGCTTCTTCCGCTTTCCGGTGATCGACGCGTCGGTGCCGCTGGCGGAGGACGGCCCGGTCAATGTGCTGATCGTCCCCGCGAAGGCGCACAACAAGGCCGATGCGCGCCGCTTCCTCGCGTTCATGGGGCAACCGGCGGTCAGCGGCGAATTCGCGAAGGGAATGGGGCAACTGCCGTCGAACAACAAGGCGCCGGAGCCGCAGGACCCGATCTCGAAGATCGGCTTTCACACGCTCGCGACGACGCCGGGCGGGATCGCGCAGTTCTACGACCGCGACATGACGAAGGAAATGGCCGACGAGGGGATGAAGGCGATGCAGCAGTTCCTGTCCGATCCGACGCAGCTCGATGCGATCCTGCAGCGCCTCGAGCAGACCCGCAAGCGCATCTACCGGAAGTAATGCGCCGCGCGGCCGGGCCGGCGCTGCCGGTCCGGTGCTTCGTCGTCACCGTTACGTTCGTTTCATCGAAGGTCATCTCATGTCAACCAGCCTGTCCGAAAGTGTCGCGCGCCGCGATGCCGGCTTGCAGCGGCCTGCACGCGCGTCGCTCGCGCGGCGGCGCAACCGCGCGGCCCTGTGGTTCGTGCTGCCGGGTTTCGCGCTCTTCACCGTGTTCGTGCTGTATCCGATCGTCAGCAGCATCTGGCTGAGTTTTCATCACTGGGACGGGATGACGCCGATGACGTTCGCGGGGCTCGACAACTATCGCGAGCTGCTGCAGTCCGACACCTTCTACGTCGCGCTGAAGAACAACGTGCTGTGGCTCGTGCTGTTTCTCGCCGCGCCGCCGCTCGGCCTCGCGCTCGCGCTGTACCTGAACCAGAACGTGTTCGGCATCCGGCTCGTGAAGTCGCTGTTTTTCGCGCCGTTCGTGCTGCCGGGCGTCGTGGTCGGTCTCGTGTTCTCGTGGTTCTACGACCCGACGTTCGGGCTGCTGAAGCTGATCGTCGGGCACGGGATCCCGGTGCTCGGCGATCCGCGCTATGCGACCTACGGCGTGATCGCCGCCGCGCTGTGGCCGCAGATTCCGTTCTGCATGATTCTCTACCTGACCGGGCTGACCGGCATCAACGGCGAGATCGTCGAAGCGGCGCGGATGGAAGGCGCGCGCGGCTTCACGCTGCTGTGGCACGTGATCCTGCCGCAACTGCGGCCCGCGACGTTCATGGCGGTCGTGCTGACCGTGATCGGCGCGCTGCGCAGCTTCGACCTGATCTCGGTGATGACGGGCGGCGGCCCGTTCGACAGCTCGACCGTGCTCGCATATTTCATGGTCGACCAGGCGATCAAGTATTACCGCGAAGGCTATTCGGCCGCGATCGCGGTCGTGCTGTTCGCGATCATGCTCGTCTATATCGTGTGGCAGCTTCGCAAGCTGGTGCGCGTCGAGTCGTAAGGATAACCAACATGTATCCGATGCCCGTGTCCCGCTGGGGACGTCCCGCCCGTCTGCTGTACCGGCTATCGCTGCCGTGCGCGCTCGCGCTGTGGCTCGTGCCGCTGCTCGCGGTGCTCGTCACGTCGATCCGATCGACCGACGAGATCATGGCCGGTCATTACTGGGACTGGCCGAAGCAGTTCGCGCTCGTCGCCAACTACGGCGCCGCGCTCACGCAGACGCCGATGCTTCATTACTTCGCGAACAGCCTCCTGATCACGGTACCGTCGGTCGCCGCGTCGATCCTGCTCGCGTCGCTTGCCGGGCACGCGCTCGCGAACTACCGGTTCCGCGGCAATCTCGTGCTGCTCGGGCTGTTCGTCGCCGGCAATTTCGTGCCGATCCAGATTCTGATGATCCCGGTGCGCCAGATCATGCTCGGCGTCGGCCTCTACAACACCGTGTGGGCGCTCGTGCTGTTCCATACCGCGTTCCAGACCGGCTTCTGCACGCTGTTCCTGCGCAACTTCATCCGCGAGCTGCCGTTCGAGCTGATCGAGGCCGCGCGCGTCGAAGGCGCGTCCGAGTGGGCGATCTACTTGCGCGTGGTGCTGCCGCTCGTGCGGCCCGCGCTCGCGGCGCTCGCGATCCTCGTGTTCACGTTCGTATGGAACGACTACTTCTGGGCGCTGTGCCTCACGCAAGGCGACGACGCGGCGCCGATCACCGTCGGCGTCGCCGCGCTCAAAGGGCAGTGGACGACGGCCTGGAACATCGTGTCGGCCGGCTCGGTACTCGCCGCGCTGCCGTCGGTCGCGATGTTCTTCGCGATGCAGAAGCACTTCGTCGCGGGGCTCACGTTCGGCGCGACCAAGGGCTGACCGTCCCATCCTCTTTCTTCAGCAAGGAATCCACGATGCACCTCGGCGTTTGTTACTACCCCGAACACTGGCCGCGCGAACAATGGGATCGCGATGCACGGCGCATGGCCGAACTGGGCCTGACCCGCGTGCGGATCGCCGAATTCGCGTGGAGCCGGATGGAGCCGGAGCCCGGCCGCTACGACTGGGCGTGGCTCGACGAGGCGATCGACACGCTCGCGCGCCGGCAGTTGAAGATCGTGCTCGGCACGCCGACCGCCGCGCCGCCGAAGTGGCTCGTCGATCGTCATCCGGAGATCCTGCCGGTGGGCGCGGACGGCGCGGTGTGGCAGTTCGGCTCGCGTCGCCATTACGACATCGCGAGCCCGGTGTATCGCGAGCACTGCGTGCGCATCGCCGACGCGATGGCGCGGCGCTACGGCGCCCATCCGGCGGTGATCGCGTGGCAGACCGACAACGAGCTCGGCTGCCACAACACGCTGCCCAGCTACACGCGTGCGGCGCTCGAAGGCTTCCGCGCGTGGCTCGCCACGCGTTATGGCGACATCGGCGCGCTGAACCGCGCGTGGGGCAACGTGTTCTGGAGCATGGAGTATCGCGGCTTCGACGAGATCGAGCTGCCGCGTCATACGCCGACCGACGCGAATCCCGCGCACCTGCTCGACTTCCGGCGCTATCAGTCGGACGAGGTCGCGCGGTTTCATGCCGCGCAGGTCGACGCGATCCGTCCGCACGCGCCGGGCCGCGACGTGCTGCATAACTTCATGGGATTTTTCACCGAGTTCGATCACTACGCGTTCGCACGCGGCGGCCTCGACGTCGCCGCGTGGGACAGCTATCCGGTGCCGCGTACCGAAGTGCTGCCGCTCGATGAGGCGGACAAGCGACGCTGGGCCCGCACCGGGCATCCGGACGTGTCGGCGTTCTCGCACGATCTGTATCGCGGGGTCGGCAACGGCCGGATGTGGGTGATGGAGCAGCAGGCGGGGCCCGTCAACTGGGGGCCGTACAACCCGGTGCCGCATGCGGGCGCGGTGCGGCTGTGGACGTGGGAAGCGTTCGCGCATGGCGCGGAACTCGTGTCGTATTTCCGCTGGCGGCAGTATCCGCACGCGCAGGAGCAACTGCACTCGGGACTCAACGCGCCGGACGACCGGTTGTCGCCGGGCGGTCATGAAGTGGCGCGCGTCGCACGCGAGATCGCCGCGCTGGATCCCGCGCTCGTCGTCGGCGAGCGTGAGACGGCCCGCGTCGCGCTGCTGTTCGACTACGAGGCAGACTGGATGATCCGCATCCAGCCGCACGGCGCCGACTTCGACTATCAGCAGCACGCGTTCGACTGGTATCGCGCGCTGCGCGAGCTAGGGCTCGACGTCGATATCGTCGCGGCCGATGCCGACGTGTCGCGTTATGCGTTCGTCGTCGTGCCGACGCTGCCTGTCGTGACGGATCGCGTCGTCGAGCAGGCCGCGCGCGGAAACGCACATTGGTTGTTCGGGCCGCGCACGGGTTCGCGCACCGCGGAATTCGCGATCGCGCCGGGTCTCGCACCGGGCAAGCTGCGCGACGTGCTGCCGGTGCGGATCGGCCAGGTCGAATCGCTGCGGCCTTCGCTCGCGCCGCGTGTGTCGTTCGACGGTGTCGACGGCCATGCACTGAAATGGCGCGATCACATCGACATGGAATCGCCGGCCGACATAGACGTGCTGGCCGCCTGCGACGACGGTGTGCCGGCGCTCGTGCGGCGCGGTTACGTCACGATGGCGACGGCCTGTTTCGATCGGACGCTGTTGCGCGCGATCGTTGCCCGCTGCGCACGCGATGCCGGCCTGCCGATGCGTGCGCTGCCGGACGGTGTGCGGTTGCGTCGACGCGGGCGGGTAACGTTCGCGTTCAACTACGGTGACACGTCGTGCACGCTGCCCGCGCCGGACGGTGCGCGCTTCGTGCTCGGCGGCCGGGAACTCGGCGCGGTGGACGTGGCCGCCTGGGTCGAGCCGGACTGACGCGATGCAGTCGTTGCGGTCGCTGCGGTTGCATTTCGCGCGCCTGGCGGGGATCGCGTACTTCGTACCGCTGTCCGCGGCGGCGCTGATGCTCGGCGTCGCGATGTCGTTCACCGCGCCGTACCTGTCGCTGTTCGGCGTGGAGGCGGCGGGAATGTCGCCGCTGCTCGCGGGCGTGTTCATGACGCTGATCGCGGCGAGCGGGGTGGTCGCGAGCACGTGGGCCGGACGCTGGTCGGATCGCCGCGACCGGCACCGGCCGCTGCTCGTCGTGTCGCTCGCGGCGGCCGCGCTGGGCTTCGCGCTGCTGTGCGTATTGCGGACGCACGGGCCGGTGATCGCAGCCGGCACGATCCTGCTCGGCGCGGGCGCCGTGTCGCTGTCGCAGATCTTCTCGTTCGCGCGCGCGGTACTGCCCGTCGCCGACGATGCGCAGCGCGAACTCGCGTCGGCCGCGCTGCGCACGATGCTGTCGATCGCGTGGGTGTTCGGTCCCGCGCTCGGTGCGCTGATTCTCGCGCAGACGGGTTTTACCGGGCTCTTTCTAGCGGCTTCCGTGGGCTTCGTCGCATGCGCGGCGATCGTCGCGCGGATTCCGGAGCCGGTGCGGCGGCCCACGGCGGCGCATGTGCGCGCAGTCGATCGCGCCGCGGCGCCGCCGGACGAGGCGACGGCTGGCGTCGCCGCGCCTCGCGCGAGCGTGCTGCGGACCCTCGTCGCGCTCGCGCTGATAGGGCTGGCGGCGAACGCGACGATGATCGTGCTGCCGCTCTACATCGTGCGTGGACTCGGCGGCACGCCGACGAACGTATCGGCGGCGCTCGGGCTGGCCGCATTGCTCGAAATCCCGATGATGCTGTGGCTCGGCGTCCGGTCGACGCGGCTGGACAAGGCGCGCTGGCTGATGGCGTGCGCGCTCGTGCATGCGGCGTATTTCATCGGGCTCGCGGCGGTGTCGCGGGTCGATGCGATCCTGCCGCTGCAGTTGTTGAGCGCATGCGTGGTCGCGATCACGTCGTGCCTCGGGATGACGCGCGTGTGCGATTTGATGCCGTCGCGCCCCGGCACCGCCACCGCGATGTTCTTCAGCACGGCGCGCGTCGGCTCTATCGCGTCGGGCGTGCTGTCGGGCGCGTGCGTCGACCTGTTCGGCTATCGCGCGACATTCGCGGGCTGCTGTGGGCTCGCGCTCGTCGCGTTCGCGCTGCTCGCCCGGGATGCGCACGGCGGGCGGGGCGGAGCCGGCGGCACAAGCGGCACAAGCGGCACGGCGACGCCCGCGCGTCGCCGCTTCGACGCACCGCACTGACGCGCGCTGCGCCGGTGCGGTGACGCCGTCACGACGTGCCGCGTCAGCGCTGGCGATATGCGTCGAGCGACGACAGGGCGTGGCCGTGGAAGTCGAACAGCGTGTTGTTGTCCCACTGATCGCCCGCGCCGACCTTCCAGCCGACGCCCGGCGTCGGAATCCACTCCGGCTCCCACCAGAACACGCCCTTGCCGCGATGGCCCGGCACACCCTTCACGATATCGACGACCGCCGCGAGGAATTGCGCCTGCCCGGCCGGCGACGGCGGGAACGCGGTCGAGCCCGTGTTCGTCATCGCGTTCGGCTCGGAGTCGCCGTCGCTGGTGGTCCACGGATACGCGGTCTCGACGACGATCAGTTCCTTGTCGTAGCGCACCGCGAGATCGTTCGCGTTGTTGCGCAGGTCGTCGAGCGCGCCTTGCCACTGCGGGTAATACGACAGGCCGATCACGTCGAACGCGACCCCGCGTTGCGTCGCGCTGTCGAACCACCAGCGGCTTTTCGCGTTGTCGCCGCCGCTGTCGATGTGCAGCATCACCTTGATGCGCGGATCGACGGCCTTCACCGCATCGTGGCCCGCCTTCAGCAACTGAGCGAGGTTGTCCCACTGGTCGTAGCGGCCGAGCGGCCACAGCATGCCACCCGTGATCTCGTTGCCGATCTGCACCCACTCCGGCCGCACGCCGGCGCGCTGCAGTTGGCGCAGCACGTCGGTCGTATAGGCCGACAGCAGCGCGCACGTATCGGCGAGATTCTTGCCGGCCCACGCGTGCGGCGGGTATTGCTTGCCGGGGTCGGCCCACCAGTCGCTGTAGTGGAAATCGATCAGGATGCGCATCCCGAGCGCGGCCGCGCGCCTGGCGAGCGCAACGACATGGGCCGCATCGTTGTAGCCGGCCGCGGCGCTCTGATTCGCCGGGAAGAAATCCGGATTGCCCGGATCGTTCCATACCTTGATGCGGATCGAGTCGACGCCGTGCGCGTGCAGGATCTTCAGGCAGTCGCGCGGGTGCCCGCGGTCGAAGTACTGCGCGCCGTGCGCCTCGAGTTCCGGTAGCGTCGACACGTCGGCGCCCATCGCGAACGGGGCGCTGCCCGCGGCACGCGTGACGGCCTGCGCGAAGGCCGGCAGCGGGCCGGCCAGGTCGAGACAGGCAAGCGCCGCGGTCGAAACGCTCCATTTCAGCATCGATCGTCTGTTCATCGTCATCCTCCAGGTGAGGGATCCCGTCGGATGCGGGATCGCCGGCTTCAAAAAATTTTAAGCGCTTAAATTTGCGGCCCCGATACGAGGCCGGATCGAGCGTAGCGCAACCGCTGTCGCCTACGCAAAGGACGCATGCGTTGCCTACTATCTGGTGAGGTGGGGAGGCGCGCGCATTCCCGGCGTCCCGCCGTGCGCGCGAAACGGCCATTGGACGTACGTCAGGAATCCGGACGATGCCGCCCGATCGTGCAGGGCAGGCGCCCGTGACGTGTTACGACCGATCTCGATTCCGCGCGCGCGTCGCGCCGGTGATGACCGCGATGCCGAACAGGATGACGGCCACGATCTCGATGATGTACTGCGCGACGTGCAGCGTCATCAAGCCCCAGGCGACGCCGCCGATGAAAATGATCCATCCGACCAGGTAGATAAGCAGGGTCATCGCTTTCTCCTTGCAGTGTTTGGTTCATGGCGCCGCTTGCCGGTCGTGAAAAATTTACCGGGCGCGCGGTGCGCGCGATGAGGAGATGATCTCGCAGCACCGGAGCATATTGCGCGCCCGGCCTCGCGGTTCCCGACGGCATTTTTCGGCATGCGGCTTGCTAGCCGCTTCATTCGGATGCCGTGTCGTGCGCATGCAGCCCGAGCCGCGCCATCAGCCGCCCGGCGTCGAACGGCGCTTGCGTTTTCGTGTCGTTGTCGAAATAGCAGTACACGTCGCGCGTGGCCGCGCGCGGCGGTTGCAGCGCGGGTGCGGCGAGACGCGCATCGTCGGGCTGCCCGCCCTGGCTCCACGTTTCGATTCTGCGTGCCCATCGCTCGAGCGCCGCATCGGAGTATTCGCCTGAATACTTCGTTTCGGTGCCGTGCAGCCGCATGTAAACGAAACGCGCGCTCAGATCCTCGAACTGGGGCCACGCCTCGGTCGAATCCGACACGACGAGCGCGACCTTGTGGCGGCGCAGCAGCTTCACGAACGCCGGATCCACGAAGCTCTCGTGCCGCACTTCCACCGCGTGGCGCAACGCTCGCTTGCGGTCGATCTCCAGATACGTCGCCCGGACGTGCGAATCGTGCCGGCGGGCGAGCGCGAGTGCGGCTTCCGTATCGTGCGGCAGCAAGCTCAGGAAGTGCTCCATGTGCGCCGGGTCGAAACGCAGCGACGGCGGGAATTGCCACAGCAACGGCCCGAGCTTGTCCTTCAGCGCGAGCAGCCCCTGGGCGAAAAAATTCGCGCACGCGACCGTGGCTGCTTCGTCGCGAAAACGCAGTATGTGCGTCAGGTAGCGCGAGCCCTTGACGCTGAACACGAACCCCGGCGGTGTTTCGGCATACCAGCGCCGCCAGCTGTCCGGCGCTTGCAGGCTGTAGTGCGTGCCGTTGATTTCGATCGTCTGCATCCGGCCCGATGCATACCGCAGCTCGCCGGCCTGCTTCAGGTCGTCCGGGTAGAAGGTCCCCCGCCAGCCGGGGTAGCGCCAGCCTGAAATGCCGATGTGAATCCTGCCTGATGTGCGTGTCACGTCGATGCCCGGCTATGCCGGGTCCCTGATGAGGTTCGGGCGACGCGCAATATGCGTGCCGCCCCGTCACCGGTCCAATTCTTTTTTTAAAGACCGCGCCACGTTCGGCCGGTATGATCGCTGCGCTCGCGAACGGCGCGATCGGCCGGTGCGTACCGATCCACGCTTCACTGCCTTCGCCAGCACGGTAATCACGACACCACCGGACGGACCCCGACGATACGCGGTCCGTCGATCCGGCCGAACGGGCCAACCCAGCACGACGGAGTATCGAGACGATGTGGATGGAGACAGAGGCGGGGCGGCGCGCGACGGCGATCGCGGCTGGCGGAGCATTGTGCATGGCCGCCGCGGGCGGTGCGCACGCGCAGGCATCGGCGCCGGCCGCGGCGGCCGTGCTGCCGGCCATCGACGTGCGAGGGCCGACCGATGCTTCGGCCGTCGGGCTCGTCGGGCGGCGCACCGCCACCGGCACCAGGACCGACACGCCGATCGACGAGATTCCGCAAACGATCAACATCGTGACCGCGCAACAGATCGAGATGACCGGCGCGGCCGACCTGAACCAGGCGTTGCGCTACGTGCCGGGTTTCGCGACGTTCGGCGCCGACAGCCGCACCGACTGGTATGCGGCGCTGCGCGGCTTCACGCCGACGCTGTACGTCGACGGCCTGCCGGCGCCGGACACGGCCGTGATCGCGAACTGGCGCGTCGATCCGTACACGATCGATTCGATCGCGGTGCTGCGCGGGCCGACGTCGGTGCTGTACGGCGCGGGTGAGCCCGGCGCGATCGTCGACGCGCAGACGAAGCGCGCCGACGGCGCGCGCGTGCGTGAAGCCGGCGTGCAGATCGGCAACGATGCGCGCAAGCAAGCCATGCTCGATGTCGGCGACAGGCTCGATCCGGACGGCAAGTATGCGTACCGCTTCGTCGGCGTCGCGCGCGACGGCAACGCGGTGACCGGCCCGAACGGCGACCGGCGGGTCGCGCTCGCGCCGTCGTTCCGGTGGCGGCCGAACGCCGACACGTCGCTGACGTTTTCCGCGATGTACCTGCAGGACAGCGGCGACATCTCGTCGAACTTCCTGCCCGCTCAGGGCACGGTGCTGCCGAACCCGAACGGCCGCCTGTCGCAGGACATCTACATGGGCGACCCGTCGTTCAACGACTACCGCAAGAAGCAATGGTCGCTCGGCTACGCGCTGGAACACCGCGTGAACGCGATCTGGACGCTGCATCAGGACGTGCGCTGGTCGCACCTGTCGCTCGACGATGCGACGGTGTTCGGCAACGGCCTCGTGCCCCGCAGCACGACGAACATGATGCGTTTCGCGGGGCTGTTCCAGCTCAACTACAGCCGGCTCGACATCGACAATCATGCGCAGGCGCGCTTCGGCACGGGGCCGCTCGAACACACGCTGCTGTTCGGCCTGCAGTTCGACCGGCAGACGACGACCAACAGCGTGCAGCTTGCGCTCGCGCCGTCGCTCGACCTGTACCACCCCGTCTATCGGCCCGTGACGGCCGCGATCTTCTCCGGCCCGACGTCGCTCGGCCACGTCGACCAGTACACCGCGATGAACGGGTTCGGCGTGTATGCGCAGGACCAGATCCGCTGGCAGCGCTGGACGCTGACGCTCGGCGGCCGCGAGGACGTCGTGAACGCGCGCTTCGACGACCGGACCGCCGGCACGCATGCGCAGCAGGACGTCAGTGCGTTCTCCGGACGCGTCGGGCTTACCTATCGCGGCGACGCCGGGTTATCGCCGTACGTCAGCTATTCGACGTCGTTCGATCCGGTCATCGGCGTGCGGATGTTCGGCGGCGGCTTGCCGAAGCCGACCCGCGGCACGCAGACGGAAGCCGGGCTACGCTGGCAGCCGGCCGGCCGGAACCTGATGCTGAATGCGGCCGTGTATCAGATCGACCAGACCAACGTCGTGACGCCGACGCCGGTCAATCTCGACCCGAGCGCGACGACGTCGGTGCAGACCGGCAAGGTGCGCTCGCGCGGCATCGAGCTGAGTGCGGTCGGCAAGGTGACGCGCGAGGTGTCGATCGTCGCGTCGTATCTCTATCAGGACGTCAAGAACGTGCAGGCGAACGACGCGTCGCTGAACCACTGGCCGGTGTCCGTACCGCTGCCGCGGCAGATGGCGTCGATGTGGGCCGACTGGACCTGGCACACGGGCGCGCTGGCCGGTCTCGGCATCGGCGGCGGCGTGCGCTACCAGAGCGCATCGGCCGGCGCGCCGGACAATTCGCTGACGGTGCCGAGCGCGACGCTTTACGACCTCGCGATCCATTATGACCTGCCGCGCTGGCGCTTCGCGGTGAACGTCGCGAACCTGTTCGACCGGCGCTATGTGAGCGGCTGTCAGTCGTACGCCGTGTGCGTGTTCGGCAACGAGCGGACCGTGCTGGCCAGCGCGAAATACAACTGGTGAGCGCGTCGCATGCGGCCTACACGCGGCGTTGCGGCGCCCGGGTAACGGTGCGCGCGCCCGCATGGCCCTGGCGTCGCCATTCGGTCGGCGTGATGCCGAAACGTTCGCGGAACGCGGTGGCGAAATTGGCCGGCGTGGAAAAGCCGATTTCCTTCGCGATACTGGCGATGCTGAGCGACGTGGAATCCAGCAGATCCTGCGCGATCCGCAGCCGCTCGTAGCGCAGATATTCGAATACCGTCTGGCCGAGATTGTCGCGAAACGCGCGCGACAAGCGCTTTTCGTGCGTGCCGACCGCACGCGCCAGTTCCTCCACCGTCGGCGGATCGTTGAGCGTGCGCGACAGGTGGCGGATGGCCGCGCGCACGATGATGTCGTCGTCGTTGCCGCCCGCGAACGGGCTTTCCGCCTGTTCCGTCCCGGCGGGCCGTTCGCGTTTCGCTCGCGAGAGCTGCACGCGAATCCGCGCGATCACCTCCGCCGGCTCGAACGGCTTCACCACATAGTCGACGCCGCCGATCTCGAGCCCCTCGAGCCGTTCGTGCAACGCGCCGGCCACGGTCAGGAAGATGATCGGGATCGCGCCCGTCAGCGGATCGGCGGCCAGCAGGCGGCATGCGGTGAAGCCGTCCATGCGCGGCATGCGCACGTCCATCAGGATCAGGTCGGGCATCAGCGCCTGCGCGCGCTGGCACGCTTGCTCGCCGTCGAATGCGATGCTGATCCGGCATCCCGTGCTGCGCAGGATGTCGGTCAGCAAACGGAGCTGGTCGGGTTGATCGTCGACGATCAGGATATGCGCGTCGCTCAATGCGGAGATCGATGAAGGCATCGTGCACCTGTTGTGAAAAGGCGGTTGGCTGCGTTTTCCGCGGGTGGCCTGCCCGGTGAGATGGAAACGTCGGAAGCCGCTCCGTGGCGATGCATCCGGCGCATCGCACGCTCGCATCGATTCCCGACAGGGTAGAACCGCGCGGCAGGCAACCGCTCGGCGCATCGCGCGGCGTTCGTCGTTTTGATCGCCGAGCCGGTCGGGACGCGACGCATTGCCGTGCTCGCGTGGAGAATGATCGCGACTGCCGGAATCGATGCGAGCGGAATTGTAGGAGCATATTGGAAATCCGGCCAGCCATGACCGCTTCATTCGCGCCATTCCATCTTCGTGATTATCGAAAATGTCGGTTTGCGACAGGGATGTGAAACGTCGAGGCGCGCAATTACTCGTGGTTTACGCGTATACCCAGTGAGAAGCCGCGTATCCGGCCGGCTTTCGGATTGTATTTTATGGAAAAACATTATTTGAATCCGCTTTGGCAAAGTATTTATCCGCCCGGTAAAAGATCTTGAATAACGGCGTCGAGCGGCAATCGTTTGCGGGGTGGGCTTATTTTACGTAACTCATTGAATATCCGGAATTTTACAATCTATAAAGAATGCCCGCTTTAATAATTCAAGTTCGTGTCTCATAATTCGTCCGAACTTTGAGTAACGGGTGGAGCAGGTAAGCGGAAGCACCGCAAGCGGTGACGGACGTTGCCTGACCCGGGGCCGGCGCATCAATTGATGATTGTCCAGGCATGTGCTCGCTGCACGAAGTGAAACCCGGTCGCCGGGGATGAAATAAAAGAAGCGGAGTGAGCCGCGATCGGTGCGGCGACAAATCGGGGATGGTCATGACGACGGGTTGAATCTCCGGATTCAGTCGGGGAAAGACTCGTCCATGGAAATCGATACGTATTCCTAATGCAGTTGTCGAATTAACGGAACGGGACGTCAGGCCGACGGCATGCCCCGGGCGTTCGAACGCCCGGTCGAAACGGATGCTCGACGCGTGTCGTGTCGACATGGCTTGCCCGGCGCCGGAATCCGCTTCCGAAACGAAGTCGCAATCGAAGTCGAAGCTGTCAATAAAAGTAAGTAGTCCATATTCAAACCAGACGCTACACAACGGAGCAGAAGACCATGAAGAGGAAGCAGATTTCGGCGCTCGCCGCCGCGATGTTCACGGGGGCGGGTGTGCTGATCGCCGGCGCCGCGCACGCGGACAATTTCGTCGACCGAGGCAACCCGGACAACGCGCTGAACGGCCAGTGCATCGACGGCACCAACCCGCTGTGCGTGGCAACGAAGAACGGCAGCTTCGTCGCGGTCAGTACCACGAACGTGACGCAGGGCACCAATGCGAAGGCAGGCTCCAGCGGTATCGCGATCGGCGACCAGTCGAATGCGAGCAGCAACGGCGGCAGCAGCAGCGGCGGCGCGATCGCGATCGGGGTCGGTTCGCAGGCGCTGGCGAATTCGTCCACCGCGATCGGCACGGTGGCGGTCGCGCAGGGCAACACGGCGCTGGCGATCGGCCGCCAGTCGGCCGCGGTCGGCGATTTCTCGATGGCGCTCGGCAACGTCGCGGATGCGCACGGCACGAGCTCGATCGCGCTCGGCCATTCGGCGCTGGCCAGCGGCGACCGTTCGGTCGCGATCGGCGGCGCGAACCCGACGTCGAGCGACGGCGTATCGGCCGGCGCCTCGTACGACGCGGCCACGCAGACGCGTGCGGCCGGCACGCAGTCGGTGGCGATCGGCGCGGGCGCGCAGACGAACGACAACAACCAGGTGGCGATCGGCTCGGGCAGCGTCGGCGCGAACAACGGCGGCACGCCGGTGTTCGGCGGCACGGCCGCGCCGGTCGGCGGCGCGGTGTCGTTCGGCGCGCTCGGCAAGGAACGCCAGCTCAAGAACGTCGCGGCCGGCGCGGCCGATACGGACGCCGTCAACGTCCAGCAGTTGAAGAACGTGAACAGTACGCTGAGCACGGGCATCGGCAATGTCGACGCACGCGTGACGTCGGTCGGCAATGCGCTGTCGACCTCGATCTCGAACGTCGACGCACGCGTGACCAGCGTCGGCAACAGCCTCAGCACGAGCATCGTCACGGCGACGCAGAACGTCGTGAAATACACCGACGATTCGCATGCGGCGATCGCGCTCGACGGCGCCACCGGCACGACGATCGGCGGCGTGGCTGCCGGCGTCGCCGATACCGACGCCGTCAACGTCGGCCAGTTGAAGGGCAGCATCGCGCCGCTGCAGACGTCCGTTTCGACGGCGGCTTCGAACATCACGAACCTGCAGAACAGCGTGACCGGCATCAACGGCTCGCTGAGCACCGCGGCGTCGAACATCGTCAACCTGCAGGCGGCCGATACGCGCAACGTCAAGTACGACGGCGCGAGCGGCTTCGACTCGGTGACGTTCGCCGGCCCGAACGGCACGACGCTGCACAACGTCGCGGACGGCAAGGACCTGCACGACGCAGTCAACGTCGGCCAGTTGACGGGCGGCCTCGCATCGCTCAGCACGAGCGTGACGAACAACCTCAGCACGACGCTCGGCAACCTGAGCACGTCGATCACCAGCCAGATCGGCAACGCGACGAAGAACGCGGTGCAGTACGACGACGATGCACACGGCGGCGTCACGCTCGGCGGCACGGGCGCCGCGGCGCCGGTCGGCCTGCACAACGTCGCGGACGGTGTGGCGGCAGGCGATGCCGTGAACGTGGGCCAGCTCGGCAAGGCGACCGACACGCTCAACCAGTCGATCACGACCGTCGGCAACCAGGTGACGACGAATACCGGCAACATCGCGGCGCTTCAGCAGGATGCGCTGCAATGGAACCCGGACCTCGGCGCCTACGATGCGAGCCACGGCGGCCACGGTCCGCAACTCATCAGCAACGTCGCGGCCGGCAAGAGCGGAACGGACGCGGTCAACGTCGATCAGTTGACCGCGGCGATTCACGACGGGACGAGCCAGCTCGATGCGCTCGCCGTCAAATACGACGATGCAAGCAAGCAGCAGGTGTCGCTCGGCGCGGGCAACGGCGGCAGCCCGGTGCGCGTGACCAATGTCGCGGAAGGCAACGTGGCGGCCGGCAGCACCGATGCGGTGAACGGCGCGCAACTGCGCCGCGCGACCGACGGCGCCGCGGCTGCGCTCGGCGGCGGCGCGAGCGCGAACCCGGACGGCTCGATCGGCGCACCGAACTACAAGATCGGCGGCAGCGCGTTCAACAACGTCGGCGACGCATTGACGAACCTCGACGGCCGCGTCGGCAGCAACACGACGACGCTCGAGAATCACGAAACGCGCATCGGCAACGCCGAGACGAATATCGCGGGCAACACGGCCGCGATTGCCGGGCTGCAACAGGATGCGCTGCAATTCGACCCGGCGCTCGGCGCGTTCAACGCCGCGCGCGGCGGTGCGCCGACGAAGCTGACGAACGTGGCCGACGGCAACCTCGCCGCGGGCAGCACGGATGCGGTGAACGGCGGCCAGTTGTCGGGCGTGAAGACCGCGCTCGAACAGCAGATCACGCAGGTGTCGAACCAGGCCGGCGAAGCCGTGAAAAACGTCGTCAAGTACGACGTCGACCCGAGCGGCAACCGGCTGAATTCAGTGTCGCTCGTCGGCGGCGACGCAACGTCGGCGGTCGTGCTGAAGAACGTCGCGGCGGGCACCAGCGATACCGACGCGGTGAACGTGAAGCAGTTGAAGGACGTGCAGTCGAACCTGAATCAGCTCGGCGCGCTCGCGGTGCAGTACGACGACAGCTCGAAGAGCACGATCACGCTCGGCGGTGCGGGCGGCACGCGCATCACCAACGTGCAGGCCGGCACGCTCGGCGCGACCAGCACCGACGCGGTGAACGGTTCGCAGCTCTACGCGACCAATCAGCAGGTGTCGAAGAACACCACCGACATTTCGAACCTGCAAGGCAGCGTGACCAACATCGCGAACGGCAAGGCCGGCCTCGTGCAGCAGCAGGATCCGAACGGCGCGATCACGGTCGGCAAGGACTCCGGCGGCGCGAGCGTGAACTTCACCGGCACGGCGGGCGACCGCGTGCTGACCGGTGTCGCGGCGGGCGTGAGCGACAACGACGCGGTCAACGTGGGTCAGTTCAACAACGCGCTGAAGAACGTGGCGGCCAACGACAAGATCCGTGCGGCCGCAACCGATTCGAACACCACGTGGATCGCGCGTGCCGATGCCGGTGCAATCGGTTCGACGGCGACCGCGACCGGCAAGAACGCGGTGGCGGTCGGGCAGGGCTCCGTCGCCGATCGCGACAACTCGTTCTCGGTCGGCGCGAAGGGCAGCGAGCGCCAGATCACGAACGTCGCGGCCGGCACGGCGCCGACCGACGCGGTGAACGTGCAGCAGCTGAACGACAACCTCGCGACGGCGTCGACGCAGGCGAAGGGTTATACCGACCAGCGCATCGGACAGGTATACAACTCGTTCAACGACCTGAAGAAGGACATGTACGGCGGCGTGGCGTCGGCGATGGCGGTGGCAGGCTTGCCGCAGCCGACGGGGGCGGGGCGCTCGATGGTATCGGCGGCGACGTCGAACTATCACGGCCAGCAGGGCTTTGCGGCCGGCTACTCGTACGTGACGGAGAGCAACCGCTGGGTCGTCAAGGCATCGGTAACGGGCAACGCGCGGTCGGACTTCGGCGCGGTGGTCGGCGCGGGTTATCAGTTCTGATGCAGGTCGCGTCGCGTTGAGCGATGCGCAGGTGCCGGGCAATGCATGCAAAGCCCGGTATTCGCCGTAGATCGGTGGCCCGGCGTCCGAGTGTGGACGCCGGGCCTTCGTCGTTTGACGCACGCCGGTGCGATCGGTCGCACGACGCCGAATGCGAGCAGCGCGATCCGTTGCGAGCGTCGCTCGCCGCCCGAACGACCGCCTCACGCGGGCTGGGCGTCCTTTCGGCGGGTGCGTCCAATGCGAGTTGTGGAATGCGAGCCCGCGCTCGTATTCTGAAGTCACCGGGCGGCACGGCATGGGGCCTGCGCCCACCACCGCATCGGAGCACGCGACAATGACCGAAACGACACCCACGATGAAGCTCAACCACCTGAGCTTTCCGTCCGCCGACACACTGGCGACCGCCCGATTCTTCGAGCGATACCTCGGCTTCACGATCGCGGGAAGCTGGGAGAAATCGTGGATCCTCAAACGCCCGGGTTTCGACGTCGTGATCGATCACGTCGGCGACGGCGTGCCCGCGTGGCCCGCCAATTTCCACGTCGGCTTCGAACTGCCGAGCCTCGATGCCGTGCAAGCGCTGTTCGCGCGCTTCAAGCAAGAGGGCGTCGCGATGGAGACGGGCGTCTTCAACAACGGGCGCGGTTCGCGCTTCTTTTGCCGCGCGCCGGGCGGCGTGATGTTCGAACTGAACACGCGCGCGGATGCCGCGCCGGAATATCAGGGCACCTTCGACGATTGACGCGAGGCGGTTCGTGCCGTGCCGCGCTCAATCGCAATCGCAATCGCTACCGCCGGCTCGGGTGAGGGCGAGGGACTCGATGACCGCGCGGGTACGCGACGGTTTGGTGATCTCCGTCCATTGCAGATGCGCGTATGAGTAGCCGAAGGGCGAGGAGAGGCGATCCGTGCCGCGAACGCCACCGCGTCAATCGAGCGGCGGCACCGCGCCATCCCGCAACATCTTGACGAGCCGCGCGCGCCGCTTTTCTAGATCGGCGATCTGACGGTCGATCGCTTCGAGGCGGTCGCGCTGGACGTCGGTGTTCTGATCGCACGAACGCGCGCCCTCGATCAGCAGCATGCAGTCCGGAAAGCCGCGAATGTCGTCGAGGGTGAAACCGGTCGCGATCATGCGCTGAATCTGTTTGACCTGCGTCACCGCCTTGTCGGGGAACAGGCGATAGCCGTTGCCGGCGCGCACCGACGCGAGCAAGCCGTGCTCGTCGTAGTGCCGGATCGAGCGCACGCTCGCGCCGGTGAGCTGCGCGAGTTTGCGGACGGTCAGCAGCGGTGGCGGAGGCGGGTTTTTCATGAAAGGCAGGTTAGCACGATTCGCTTGACTCTCACATCAGTGTGAGGGTTGAGACTGTACGCCCGTTCATCCTTACAGGAAAAATCGTGAATATCCGAATGCTGATCCACTGGCTGATTGCCGCGATCTGGTGGGCGACGCCCTTCGCATGGGCGTACGACGCGGCGGCCGCGCCGCTGAGCTATACCGTCACGTCGACGGACGGCGTGAAGCTGGCCGTTCAGGAAAGCGGCGACCCCGACGGCGTACCGATCATCCTGATTCACGGCCTGCTCGGCAGCCGTCTGAACTGGGACGCGCAGGTCCGCAGCCCCGAACTGCGTGGATTCCGGATCATCACGTACGATCTGCGCGGCCACGGGCTGTCGGACAAGCCGTCCGGCGCGCAGCCGTATCGCGACGGAACCCGCTGGGGCGACGATCTCGCCGCCGTCATCGAAGGCGCGCATGCGCGCAAACCCGTCGTGGTCGGCTGGTCGCTCGGCGGCGTGGTGATCTCGAACTACCTCGCCAGGTACGGCGATCGCGCGATCGCGGGCGCTGTGTACGTCGACGGCGTGGTCGAGCTTGCGCCGGGCCAGATCGTCGATCATCCGGACGTGTACCGGGACATGAACGCGACGGATCTGAAAACGCATCTCGACGGCGAACGTACGTTCGTCGGTCTGTGCTTCAACCGTCGGCCGGATGCCGTCACGTTCGAGCGGTTGCTCGCCAACGCCGCGATGGCGTCGTGGGACATGCAAAAGGCCATCCCGACGATGTCGGTGTTCGCCGCCGCGGGGCTCGGCAACGCGCGCGTGCCGCTGCTCTTCGTCTACGGCGGCCGCGACGCGCTGGTCGATACGCATGCGACGCTGGCCCGCGCGGCCGAGCTGAATCCACGCATTGCCAGCAAGGTGTACGCGGAGTCGGGGCACGCGCCGTTCATCGAGGAAGCCGAGCGGTTCAATCGCGATCTGGCCGAGTTCGTCCGGTCGGCGTCCTCGCCATGAAGTCGTGTGCCGTGCGGGCCGGCGATGTCGGGCCGGCGTGACCGGGATTCCGGCCGTGTTTATGACGCACGCCGATTAATTTATCGCTTTATATCGCTTGGGATTGCCGGATCGGAGGAACAGAATTTCTGCTGCCGGAACCCGCCCACAGCGGCGCCGCGTTCGCTTGGCGCCGCGATGATCGCGAAGGCACCTGCCCGGTTCCCGGCTTCACGACGACCTTGCCGTGCATTCGGCAATAAACTAAGGAATCCGATGAGTTCGATCGATCTGAGCCCCGTCACGCCGGTTTCTTCCCCCATCCGCTCGGCCAGCGACGTCGCGCGCCTGATCAACACGGTGGGCAGTTCGGTCAGCCATGCACGGATGATCGTGCTGCTGGCGCTCGGCGGCGTGTTTCTCGACGCGTACGACCTGACGACGCTGTCGTACGGCATCGACGACGTGGCGCGCGAATTCGGGCTGACGCCCGCGCTGACCGGGCTGGTCGGGTCGGCGATCATGATCGGCACGATCTTCGGCAGCCTGATCGGCGGCTGGCTGACCGACCGGATCGGCCGCTATCAGGTGTTCATGGCCGACATGCTGTTCTTCGTGGTCGCGGCGATCGCGGCCGGGCTCGCGCCGAACGTCTGGGTGCTGATCGCCGCACGTTTCGTGATGGGGCTCGGCGTCGGCATCGACCTGCCCGTCGCGATGGCGTTCCTCGCGGAATTCTCGAAGTTCGACGGCCGCGGCAACAAGGCGTCGCGGCTCGCGGCATGGTGCCCGATGTGGTACGTCGCGTCGTCGGTCTGCTTCCTGCTGATCTTCGGCCTGTATTTCCTGCTGCCGGCCGAGCATGCGGGATGGCTGTGGCGCGCATCGCTGATTTTCGGCGCGGTGCCGGCGCTCGTCATCATCCTGTTCCGCAACCGCTTCATGAACGAATCGCCGCTGTGGGCCGCGAATCAGGGCGATCTGGCCAATGCCGCGCGCATCCTGCGCGAGTCGTACGGCATTCACGCGCACGAAGCGGAGGACGCGCGACGCGAGCCGAGCCCGCCGCCCGTGCGGATTCGCGTGCTGTTTCAGCGCCCGTATCTGGGGCGCACGATCGTCGCCAGCGTGATGAACCTGTGCATCCCGTTCGAGTACACGGCGATTGCGTTCTTCCTGCCGTCGATTCTGTCGCAATTTCTGGGTGCGGGCGTGTTCGAGACGATCGCGGCATCGCTGGCGCTGAACGTGCTGTTCGCGTTCACCGGCGGCTTGCTGGGCATGCGTCTCGCGTATCGCTATCCGTCGCGCCACGTCGCGATCGCGGGTTTCGCGTTGCAGACGGTCGCGCTCGTCGCGCTGGCGCTCGCGGGACATCCGCATGGCGCACTGGCGGTGGGCGTCGTGCTGCTGATGCTCGGCACGTGGCTGTTCGCGGAAGGGTTCGGGCCGGGGGCGCAGATGATGATCTATCCGACGCTGTCGTATCCCGCCGCGATCCGCGGCACCGGCGTCGGCTTCGGACGGTCGCTGTGCGGCATCGGCCAGGCGCTGGCGCTGTTCGTGCTGCCGATCCTGCAAGCCCGACTCGGCACCGACATGTTCTGGGTCGTCGCGGTCAGTGCGGTCACGCCGATCGTGTTTCTGCTGATCGTGCGTCACGAACCGACGGCGCACGACATCGACGACGAAAGCGTCGCGTAAGCGCTGACGGGCGCTGACGGGGACGCTCGCCTTCCCCGGAAAACACGAACGGCTTCGTCGAACCGCACGAAGCCGTTTGTCCTGAAGCCGGCCGGAGTCGCATATGCGGACCGGCCGGCTTCGATATTGCCCGACGTTTTCGTTACGCGCCGACCGCTTCCCGCTCGGCCTCGCGCTTGACCTGTTCGATATCGCGAAACCGCGCGGCCGGATGCTCGTCGGGCAATCGCGCCGAGCCGCCGAAGAGCTTTTCGCGCAGCGTGCCCGGCGCATACGCGCTCGGATACACGCCGCGGCGCTGAAGCTCGGGCACGAGATGGCGGACGACATCCTCGAAGGTTTCATGCGCGACCGCATACGCGAGATTGAAACCGTCCACGTCGGTCGCGGCCACCCATTCCTGCAGGATGTCCGCGACGGTCGCCGCCGACCCCACGAATACCGGGCCCATCCCGCCGATGCCGCCCCAGGCCGCCAGCGCCTCGATCGTCCACGCGGTGTCGCCGCCCGACAGGTGCTCGACCGCCGACACGATGGCATTCGTTTCGACGCGCCTGACGGGATCGGTCGCCGCGTACTGGCCGAAGTCGATACCGGTCCAGCCCGACATGAACACCAGCGAGCCGTCGTACGACACGTAGCGGCGATACTCGTCGAACTTGGCCTGCGCCCGCTCGTCGGTCTCGTCGACGATCACCGTGACGAGGTTGTAGATCAGCACCTTGGCCGGGTCGCGTCCGGCGGCAGCGGCCTGCGCGCGTACGTCGGCCACGTAGCGCGCAAGCTGGTCGCGGGTGGGCGCGGCGACGAACACGCACTCGGCGTGCTGCGCGGCGAACGCCTTGCCGGGGCCCGACGCGCCGGCCTGGAACAGCACCGGCGTGCGCTGCGGCGACGGCTCGCACAGGTGATAGCCGGGCACGTCGAAGAAGCGGCCCTGGTGACCGATCTCGTGCACTTTCTCGGGATGCGTGAACACGCGGCCGTCGCGATCGCGCACCACCGCACCATCCTCCCAGCTTCCCTCGAACAGCTTGTACAGCACCTCGACGTACTCGGCCGCGACCGCATAGCGGTCGTCGTGCGTGCGCAGCCCGTGATCGCCGACGTTCTTCGCGCCGCTCTCCAGGTACGACGTGACGATGTTCCACGCGAGCCGGCCCTTCGTGTGATGGTCGGCGGTCGACAGCCGGCGTGCGAACGTGTAAGGGTGCTCGAACGTCGTCGACGCGGTGATGCCGATGCCGAGATGCTCGGTCGCCATCGCGATCGGCGCGGCCAGTTGCAGCGGATCGTTGACCGGGATCTGCGCGGCCTGGTGCAGCGCGTGATAGTTGCTGCCCTTGTACACGTCGTAGTAGCCGATCACGTCCGCGATGAAGATCGCATCGAAGATCCCGCGCTCGAGCACGCGGGCGAGGTCGGTCCAGTAGTCGAGATCCTTGTACTGCCACGAGCGGTCGCGCGGATGCGCCCACAGGCCGGGCGACTGGTGGCCCACGCAGTTCATCTCGAACGCGTTGAAGCGGATGGTCTTGCTCATTGCGCGGCTCCCGTTTGCGTGCCGGTGCCCGCATCGGCGCCCGAACCGTTGCCCACGCGCCAGACGAACGGCGGCGTGCGGCCGTTGATGATCCAGTCTCCGACGATGCGCGCCTTGTAGACGAGCGGATTGTGCGACGACACCGTGCGCGCGTTGCGCCAGTGGCGATCGAGCGCGGTCGTGCTGCGGGTCGCGGACGCGCCGAGCGCGTCGAACAGGCGCGTCGCCGCGCGCAGCACGAGTTCGGACACGACGAGCTGGCTCTGCGCGGATTCGATTTCGGCCGCGACGTTCGCGGCCTGCTCGGCCGCCTCGTCGCCGCCGAAGCGCGCTTCGTACGCCTGCTGAAGCGGTTGCGCGGCGCGCAGCGCGAGCGCGTCGGCCGCGTATGCCCATGACGCGATCTCGCCGATCACCTGCTGCAGCTGTGCGTCGTCGCCCGCGCGCCGTGCATTGCCGTGGCTGTACACGCGCGTGCGGTTGCGCACGAGTTCGCCCGCGTCGCGCACGATCGCATGGCCGATACCGGCCAGCGTCGCGACGTGGAACAACTGGTAGAACGCGGTCTGGTACTTGAAGCGGCGCGCGAAATCGATCACGTTGTCCGCGTCGACCGTCGCATTCTCGAAACGTGTCGTGCCGCTGCCGGTGGTCGTCTGGCCGAAACCGTCCCAGTCGTCCTCGCGGATCACGCCGGGCTGCGCGGTCGCAACCGCGACGATCACGTCGCTGCCGTCGTGCGCGCGCTGCGCGAACACGTCGATCCAGTCGGCGAACAGGCTGCCGGTGCTGTAGAACTTCCGGCCGTTCAGCACGAGCCGGCCGTGCTGCTCCGACACCTTCGTGGCGGTCTGGCCGAGCGGTACGTCGCCGGCTTCCGACCACGCGTTGCCGACGAGCTGGCCGCTCGCGAAGCGGTCGAGCCAGGTCGTGCGTTGCGGCCCGTCCGGCGCGTTCAACCAATCCTCGACGAACGCGAAATGTCCGCGCAACGCCTGCGGCAAATTGGAATCGGCGGCGGCCAGCTCGGTCAGCAGCCGGAACAACTGCGGCAGCGATGCGCCGGCGCCGCCGGCGTTGACCGGCAGTCGTATCGCGCCGAAGCCAGCGGATTTCAGCCAGCCGATCGCCTCGTGCGGCAGTTCGCGGCGGCGTTCGCGCTCGGCGGTGCCGGTGGCGATGCGCTCGAAGATCGGCCGGAACCGGCTCGCGAGCGCATCGTAGTCGGTACCGGTGGAAAGGTCGAAGGCTGCGTGCGACGAAGTCATGCGGTATTCCTCGAAAGACGGGCCGTGTGCGCCGGGAGCCCAGTATAGGAAGCGCGGCGCGGGCGTTCCAATAACGGATTCTCGGATCGTTATCGTCGCTGCGTATTACCGGGACTGCGACTTCGACCGCGACCGGAACCGCGACCGCGACCGCGACCGCGACCGCGACCGAGTGGGGCCGCATCGACGTTCTCGCGTCCGTTTCGACGCCAAGACACCGGTTCGCCTGCGTCAGGCTCGACATCGTTTGTTATCCAAAGGAATATCGTTTCAAGAATCGCTCGGTTTTCCGGCCCGCGCGGCGCTGCTAGATTGAATGCTTTCGCCATTCGACAGGAGAACCCGATGTCAGACACGAGCGCGACGATTCAGGAGCGGCCGGCCGACGTGCCATCGCAGGCGGCGAACGTGATCGCCGACGATGCGCAAGCGCTTGCGGTCGCGCATGCGCTGGCGCAACGCCTGGCGCAAGGGGCGGCCGAACGCGATCGCGAGCGCCGCCTGCCACGCGAGGAAATCGAATGGTTTTCGCAGTCCGGGCTGTGGGCGATCACGGTGCCGAAGGCATACGGCGGCGCGGGCGTATCGCATGTGACGCTCACCGAGGTGATCAAGATCGTCGCCGCGGCCGATGCGTCGCTCGGGCAGCTTCCGCAGAATCATTTCGGGCTCGTCGACGTGATCGCGCTCGTCGGCAACGACGCGCAGAAGCGTCATTTCTTCGCCGAAGTGCTGAGCGGCAAGCGATTCGGCAACGGGTTCTCGGAGAAGGGCACGAAGCACGTGCTCGACCTGAAGACGCGCGTGCGCCGCGACGGCGACGACTATGTCGTCGACGGCACGAAGTTCTACTCGACCGGTGCACTGTTCGCGCATTACGTGCCGGTGCTCGGGCTCGACGACGCACGCCAGGCATGGCTCGCGTACGTGCCGCAACCGACGCCGGGGTTGACCGTGATCGACGACTGGTCGGGATTCGGGCAGCGCACGACCGCGAGCGGGACGGTCGTGCTCGACGCGGTGCGCATTCCGGCGTCGCACGTGCTGCCGGCGCAGCGCGTATCGGACGTGCCGACGCTCAACGGTCCGCTGTCGCAGATCATCCAGGCGGCGATCGACGCGGGCATCGCGAAGGCGGCCATCGACGATACGCTGACATTCGTGCGAACCCGCTCGCGGCCATGGGTCGACAGCGGCGTCGAACGGGCGGCGGACGATCCGCTGACGATTCGCGAAATCGGCCGCCTGCACGTCCAGCTGCACGCGGCCGACGCGTTGCTCGAGCGTGCGGCGCGCACGCTCGACGAGATCGCGGCAAAGGGCGACGTGACCGATGACGATGTCGCGCGGGCATCCGTCGCGGTCGGTGAAGCGAAGGTGTTGACGACCGAGGTCGCGCTGCTCGCGGGCGAGAAGCTGTTCGAGCTGGCCGGCACGCAATCGACGCTCGCCGAGCACAACCTCGACCGGCATTGGCGCAATGCGCGCACGCATACGCTGCACGATCCGGTGCGCTGGAAATATCACCTCGTCGGCAACTACTACCTGAACGGCGCGCGCCCGGCGCGCCATGCGTGGAATTGAACGTCAGCGGCCGGACGCCGGCAGCGCGCGGGTCGACGGCCGCGCGATGCCGTCGAGCGTCAAACCTGACCGACGCCGCCGTCAACCATCATGTCCGCGCCTGTCATGTACACGCTTTGATCGGATGCAAGGAACACGGCCGCGTTCGCCATCTCCTCGGGCTGCGCGAGCCGGCCGAGGGGGACCATGTTCAGGTACATGTCGACCAAGGATTGACGCTCCTGCGCATTCGTCACCTGTGAGTCGAGCATCGGCGTGTCGGTGACGCCCGGGCTCAGCGTGTTGACCCGAATGCCGCGATTCTTGAACTCGGCGGCCCAGGTGCGTGCATACGAACGCAAGGCCGCTTTCGTCGCTGCGTAGGTGGTGTGACCCGGAATACCCATCACGTGCATGGCCGACGAAACCAGAATGATCGATCCGCCATTCGTCATGAGCGGCAGGAGCTTCTGCACCAGGAAGACGGGGCCACGGGCGTTGAGGTCGAACGTCTTGTCGAAATGTTCCGGGGTCAGGGTATCGATCGACGCCTGTTCGACCAACGCCGCATTCGACACGACGATGTCGACCGCGCCCGTGTCGGCCCTGACCGCCGACGCAACGCGTTCGAGATCGTCGAGATTCGCCGCGTCGGCCTGGATGGCCGTGACATTGCGTCCGATCCGTTCGGCGGCCGCGTCGAGTTGAGCCTGCCGGCGCCCGAAAATGAATACGTGCGCACCTTCGGCGACATAGCGCTGCGCGATCGCGAGACCGATACCGGTTGTGCCGCCGCTGATGACGGCGACCTTGCCTGCGAGAGAAGTCATTGGAATCTTCCGTGTATTCGTGGTTGACGGAAGAAAGCGTAACTGCCTGCGCCGCGAATGATAATCGGGCGAATCTTCATAAGCGCTATTCCTTGTTAGAATCGCTCGCACTTCAATGTGAGCGATCCGAGCGCGGAAACGAGCGGTTTCGCCAGGGGCTGCAATGGATCGATTGGACGAACTCGGCGCCTTCATCGCCGTCGTCGACGCAGGCGGGTTCTCGGCCGCGGCGCGTAGAACCGGCCACTCGCAGTCGGCCATCAGCAAGGCGGTCGGCTCGCTCGAGAAACGTCTCGGCGTCATGCTGCTGAACCGCAGCACACGGAGTGTCACGCTGACGGATCAGGGGCAGCGCTATTACGATCGCATGAAGCCGCTCGTCGACGAGTTCGACGAAGCCGACGGCGAGATGACGAGCAGCACGCTCAATGTCACGGGCCTGGTCAGGATAGCGACGCCTTCGACCTTCGGCCGCCTGCACGTACTTCCGCTTATTCCGGACTTGCTGTCATCGAATCCCGGGCTTCAGGTCGATCTCGTTCTCTCGGACTTCGTGCGAGACATGGTGGAAGATCGCATCGATCTCGCCATTCGAGTCGGTCGAGTCGACGATGCCGACGCTGTCGTCAAACGCGTGGCAAGCACTCGCCTTGTTTGCGTCGGCTCCCGAGACTATTTCGAGCACCATGGCACCCCGAAGGCGCCTGACGAACTGGTCGATCACAATTGCCTTCTGTACGGGGGCCTTTCGGAATCGGCCGCCAGTTGGCCGTTCGTCGGCCCCGCCGGCGATTTCAGCGTGACCGTTCGCGGCAACTTGTCGTCGAACAGCGTCGAAACGATTCGGGCGGGCGTGCTGGCGGGTGTCGGAATTGGCCTCTTCACTGAGGCTTCGCTTACCGACGAACTCGGGCATCCCGGCATCATCACGGTTCTCGACGAATTTTTGAAAGAAGTGAGGGACATCAGCCTCGTGTGGCCGAAACGCCGGTATGTGCCGGCACGCGTCCGCATGGTGACCGACTTCTTTTCCGCCGCTCTTGCCCAGCGCGATTAGGCAACCACGGGGATCGTCACCGTATCGGCATCGAGACGCGAACCGAAGGAACGACAACCGGGACCGCGCATCGCTGACGCCGATCCGGTGGGGCAACCGGTCGTTCGTCATGCGTAAGACCCGCCGCCACGACGGCCCGGATGCCGTGGCGGAGCCGGCAGTCGCCCGGGGCGACGTCGACGCCGCCTGACGCGCGACGATGCGGCTCGCGCGTCCTGTGCGCCTCCTATGCCTGAACCCCCACCCGATACCGGGTGGTTTGCCGATAGACGGCGCCCGGATGAAGGATCGCATCGTCGCGCAGGCCGTCCATGTTGACCTGATCCGGAAAGCCGCCCGCCTCGACGCACAGCGCCGCGTGTCGCGCGCATGGCGTGCCGCCGCTCACGCGCACGCCGTCGAGATAGTTGCCCGTATAGAGCTGCAGTCCGCGCTGATCGGTCGACACGATCAATTCGCGGCCGCTCTCCGGATCGTAGACCCGTGCGACGGGCCGGACCTCGCGCGCGCCGTTGCCCACGACGAAGCAGTGATCGAAGCCGCGTGCGCGCGCCAGTTGCGCATGCGGCCAGTCGAGGCGTGCACCGAGCGGCGCGCTTTGCCGGAAATCGAACGCCGTGCCCGTCACGTCGGCCGTGCCGGTCGGGATCAGCGCGTCGTCCACTTCGAGGAACGCGTCGGCGTCGATGTGCAGCAGATGGCCGCGCACGTCGCTGCCCGCGCGCCCGTTCAGGTTGAAGTAGCTGTGATTCGTCAGGTTCAGCGGCGTCGGCGCATCGGTCCAGCCCGTATAGTCGATCGTCAGCGTGCCGTCGTCGTCGAGCGTGTAGCGAACCTGCACGCTCACGTTGCCGGGGAATCCCGCGTCGCCTTCCGGCGAATTGAGCCGCAGCGTCAGCCCGCCGCTATCGTCGAGCACGTCCCACCGCGCGCGATGAAAACCGTTCGCGCCGCCGTGCAGCAGGTTGCCGTTCTCGTTGCGGTCGAGCAGGTAGTCCACGCCGTCGAGCGTGAAGCGTGCGCCGGCGATCCGGTTCGCCCATCGGCCGATCGTCGCGCCCAGGTAGACCCCGGATTCGAGGTACTCGGCGGGCGTGTCGTGCGCGAGCACGATATCGGCAAAGCGTCCCGTGCGGTCGGGTGCGAGCCACGACACGACGGTCGCGCCGAGGTCGCTGACGACGACACGCATCCCGTGCGCATTGCGCAGCGTATAGCGCCGCACGGGCTCGCCGTCGGGCAACGTGCCCCACGGCTCGGCATGCACGCGTGCCACGCCGGGCGTCAGGTATGAGGAATCGGTATCGATATGCATGAGTGGATGTCGGGTGGGCGGCGCTCGTCAGTGCGTGGCGGCCGCGCGTTCCTGATATTCGCGCGGCGTGCAGCCGAGTTCACGCCTGAACACCGCGTACATGTACTGAATCGACGTGAACCCGCACCGGATCGCGACTTCGGCGCTCGATGCCTGCCGGCCGGCGAGCAGCGCCTGCGCGGCTTCGAGTTTGTGGCGCAGGATCTCCTGGTGCACGGTGCGTTGCAGTTCGCGCCGGAAGTGCTCCTCGAGCAGCGAGCGCGATACGCCGACATAGTCGGCGACCTGTTCGGTCTTGATTCCCTGGCACGCGTACTGCCGGATGAAATGCCGGGCACGCATCACGTGCGGGCTCGCGAGCGGCTGGTGGCGCGTCGATTCGAGCACGTTGATGCCGACCGGCGGCACGAGAATGCGCTGCCCGGGAAAGCGCGCGCCGCGCAGCATCCGGTGCAGCAAGTGCGCGGCGGTGCGGCCCATTTCCTCGGTGCCCTGGATCACCGACGACAACGGAATGCGCGTCAGCGTGCGCGTGAGCGGATCGTTGTCGATACCGATGATCGCGACCTGCTCCGGCACCGCGATGCCGGCGATCAGGCACGCCTGCAGCAGGTGGCGCGCGCGGGCATCGGTCACCGCGATCACGCCGACCGGCTTCGGCAGCGCATGCAGCCAGCCGACCAGTTGTTCGATCGCGTGATTCCAGCCCGACGCGCTCGTCGACAGCCCGCGGTAGATCGGGGCGTCGAGCCCGTCCGCGCGCGCGAGCCGGTCGAACGCCAGTTCGCGCTGCTGCGCCCAGCGGTTCTCCTGCGCGACCGGCAGGCTGTACATCGCGAAATGCGCGAGGCCCGCCCCGATCAGATGCGTATAGGCGAGCGACACGAGCTTGGAGTTGTCCGTCGCAATATATGGGACGCCGTCCGGGTATTGCGTCGGATCCTCGTACGACGATCCGATCGCGACGATCGGCAGCGGCGAACCGGCGAGCGCGTCGGCGACGGCGGGGTCGTCGAAGTCCGCGATGATGCCGTCGCCGTCGAAACGCTCGATCCCGGTGAGCCGGCAGCGGAAGTCGTCTTCGAGGAAGAGGTCCCACACGACGCGCGTCGTGTGCAGGTACTGGCCGATGCCGCTGATGATCTCGCGGTCGTAGACCTTGTTCGCGTTGAACAGCAGCGCGATGCGGTGCGGTGTCTGGGCGGAAGGGGCGCGTGTCATGTCGGTGTCGGGTGAGCGCGTCGGGGGCGCCGTGCCGTTGTCTCCGGGGCGCGCTCGCGGAGGCGGCGCGGTGGTCTGGTGTACGGCGATTGTAGGACGGAACGTGCGCCGCGCGAGCGCGGCTGGCAAGAAACATCAAGCGCGCTGCGCAATTTCGCAATTGCCGGCCGGCAGGCGTGCGGGCACGATCCAGCCAACCGAACTCGGCCGCGTGCGTCGTCGCGACGTGCGTTGCGCTGCAACAAGAACCTGCACGGAGACGCCATGTCGTATTTCGAACACATTCCCGCGATTCGCTACGAAGGTCCGCAGTCGGACAACCCGCTCGCCTATCACCATTACGACCCCGAGAAGCGCGTGCTGGGCAAGACGCTCGCCGAGCATCTGCGGATCGCGGTCTGCTACTGGCACACGTTCGTATGGCCCGGCCACGACATGTTCGGGCAGGGCGCGTTTCAGCGGCCGTGGCAGCAGCCGGGCGACGCGCTCGAACGCGCGCGGATGAAGGCCGACGCCGCATTCGAGTTCTTCACGAAGCTCGGCACGCCGTTCTATACGTTCCATGACACCGACGTCTCGCCGGAAGGCGACAGCCTGCGCGAATACGCGGCCAATTTCGCGCGGATGGTCGACTATCTCGGCGAGCGCCAGCAGGCAAGCGGCGTGCGGCTCCTGTGGGGCACCGCGAACCTGTTCTCGCACCCGCGCTTCGCGGCCGGCGCCGCGACGAACCCGAACCCCGACGTGTTCGCATGGGCCGCCACCCAGGTGTGCCATGCGCTCGACGCGACCCACCGGCTCGGCGGCGAGAACTACGTGCTGTGGGGCGGACGGGAAGGCTACGAGACGCTGCTCAATACCGACCTGAAGCGCGAGCGCGACCAGTTCGCACGCTTCCTGTCGATGGTCGTCGAGCACAAGCACCGGATCGGCTTCAAGGGCGCGCTGCTGATCGAGCCGAAGCCGCAGGAGCCGACCAAGCATCAGTACGACTACGACGTGGCAACGGTGCACGGCTTCCTCGTGCAGTACGGACTGCAGAACGAGATCCGCGTGAACATCGAGGCGAATCACGCGACGCTCGCGGGCCATTCGTTTCATCACGAGATCGCGAATGCATTCGCGCTCGGCGTGTTCGGCAGCGTCGACGCGAACCGCGGCGATGCGCAGAACGGCTGGGACACCGACCAGTTCCCGAACAGCGTCGAGGAACTGACGCTCGCGTTCTATGAAATCCTGCGCCACGGCGGCTTCACGACCGGCGGGATGAACTTCGACGCGAAGGTGCGGCGCCAGAGCATCGATCCGGAAGACCTGTTCTACGGTCACGTCGGCGCGATCGACATACTCGCGCTCGCGCTCGAACGCGCGGCGGTGCTGGTCGAGAACGACCGGCTCGACGCGCTGCGCCGGCAACGCTACGCGCAGTGGGACGATGCATTCGGCCGCAAGATCCTGTCGGGCGGCTATACGCTGGAGTCGCTCGCGGCCGACGCGCTCGCGCGGGGCGTGAACCCGCGGCATGCAAGCGGTGCGCAGGAGCGGCTCGAGAATATCGTGAATCAGGCGATCTACGGGCTGCGCTGACGCCATGTACATCGGACTCGATCTCGGCACGTCGGGCGTGAAGGCGGTGCTGCTCGACCGCGATGGCGCGGTGCGCGCGAGCGCGAGCCGCCCGCTCGCGGTGAGCCGGCCGCAGCCGCGCTGGTCGGAGCAGGCCCCGCGCGACTGGTGGGACGCCGCATGCGGCGCGCTTGCCGCACTCGTGTCGGACGCGCGCACGGCCGGCATCGACCCGCGCGACATCGATGCGCTCGGCCTGACCGGACAGATGCACGGCGCAACGCTGCTCGATGCCGACGGCGACGTGCTGCGCCCCGCGATCTTGTGGAACGACGGACGCGCGGACGCGGAGTGCGAGGAACTCGAACGGCTCGCGCCCGCGCTGCGCACGGTGGCCGGCAACATCGCGATGCCGGGCTTCACGGCGCCCAAGCTGCTGTGGGTGCGTCGTCACGAGCCCGACGTGTTCGCGCGCATCGCCCGCGTATTGCTGCCGAAGGATTATCTGCGCTACCGACTGACCGGCGCGTTCGCGACCGATCCGTCGGACGCCGCCGGCACGCTGTGGCTCGACGTCGCGAAGCGCGACTACGACGACACGCTGCTCGCCGCCTGTGGGCTGTCGCGCACGCAGATGCCGGCCGTATTCGAGGGCAACCGCATCACCGGCACGCTGCTTCCGGCGGTCGCACGAGAGCTCGGCCTGCGCGAGATCCCGGTGGTCGCCGGCGGCGGCGACAACGCGGCCGGCGCGGTGGGCGTCGGCATCGTGCGGCCCGGCGACGCGCTGCTGTCGCTCGGCACGTCGGGCGTGTATTTCGCGGTGTCGGACGGGTTTCGCGCGAATCCCGAATCGGCGGTACACAGCTTCTGTCATGCGCTGCCGGATACGTGGCACCTGATGTCCGTGATGCTGAACGCGGCCGGCTGCGTCGACTTCACCGCGCAACTGGCCGGTTACGACGGCGTCGCGGCGCTGCTCGACGATGCCGAGACGAACGCACGCGCGAGCCACCCGTGGTTCCTGCCGTACCTGAGCGGCGAGCGCACGCCGCACAACGACGTGAACGCGAAGGGCGTGTTCTATGGGCTCGAGCCCGACACGCGGCGCGCGGATCTCGCGAACGCGACGCTCGAAGGCGTCGGCTTCGCGCTGCTCGACGGCATCGACGCGCTGCATGCGGCCGGGCTCGCGCCCGACAGCATCACGGTGATCGGCGGCGGCTCGCGCAGCGCGTACTGGACGCAGATGCTCGCGGACCTGAGCGGCCGTGCGCTGACGCTGCGCGCGGGCGGCGAAGTGGGGCCGGCGCTCGGCGCCGCGCGCCTTGCCCGTCTCGCGCTTGAACCGGGTGCGACGCTCGCCGACGTGTGTCCGCAACCGCCGGTCGTCGCGGTGCGCGAGCCCGATCCCGCGCGGCACGCGTGGTATCGCGACGTGCGGCGGCCGACGTTTCGCGCGCTGTATCGTGCGCTCGAACCGGTGTTTGCGACGGGCGCGCGACGCACGTTGCAGTGACTCGATGCGGGCGGTGCCATCCGGCGGCCGCCCGCGGTTCGTGAGTGGTTCAATAACAAGGAGTGGAGACATGAAATCCGTGACGCGTCGTACCGTATTGAGTTCGCTTGCCGGCGCCGCCGCGCTGGCGATCCTCGCGCTGGGCACGCCGCTCGCCCACGCGAGCAAGGACAAGCCCGAGATCGGCTTCTGTATCGACGACCTGCGCGTCGAGCGCTGGTCGCGCGATCGCGACTATTTCGTCGCGGCCGCGACGAAGCTCGGCGCGAAGGTGTCGGTGCAGTCGGCCGATGCGAGCGAGGAGCGGCAGATTTCCCAGATCGAGAACCTGATCTCGCGCGGCGTCGACGTGATCGTGATCGTGCCGTTCAACTCGAAGACGCTCGGCAACGTCGTCGCCGAAGCGCGCAAGGCCGGCATCAAGGTCGTGTCGTACGATCGCCTGATCCTCGACGCGGACGTCGACGCGTATATCTCGTTCGACAACGAGAAGGTCGGCGAGCTGCAGGCGCAGGGCGTGTTCGACGCGAAGCCGAAGGGCAATTATTTCCTGCTCGGCGGCGCGCCGACCGACAACAACGCGAAGATGCTGCGCGAAGGACAACTGAAGGTGCTGAAGCCGGCGATCGACCGCGGCGACATCAAGGTGGTCGGCCAGCAGTGGGTGCCCGAATGGAGCGCGTCGACCGCGCTGCGGATCGTCGAGGACGCACTGACCGCGAACAACAACAAGATCGACGCGATCGTCGCGTCGAACGACGGCACGGCCGGCGGCGCGATCCAGGCGCTCGCCGCGCAGCATCTGGCCGGCAAGGTGCCGGTGTCCGGGCAGGATGCGGATCTGGCCGCGGTCAAGCGCGTGATCGCCGGCACGCAGACGATGACCGTCTACAAGCCGCTGAAGCTGATCGCGAGCGAAGCCGCGAAGCTCGCGGTCGATCTCGCGAAGGGCACGAAGCCCGCGTTCAACGCGCAATACGACAACGGCAAGAAGAAGGTCGATACGGTGCTGCTGCAGCCGACGCTGTTGACCAAGCGTAACGTCGACGTCGTCGTGAAGGACGGCTTCTATACCCAGGCCCAGCTGGCGAGCCAGTAACGGCGCGACGCGCGGGCGGCGCTTCACCGGCGCACCCGCGCGCATCCTGCGAGGCATGAACGAATGACGGAACCCCTGCTGACGATGCGTGGCATCGTCAAGGCATTCGACGGCGTGAAGGCGCTCGACGGTATCGACCTGACCGTACGGCCCGGAGAATGCGTCGGGCTGTGCGGCGAGAACGGCGCGGGCAAGTCGACGCTGATGAAGGTGCTGTCGGGCGTGTACCCGCACGGCACGTGGGACGGCGAGATCCGCTGGGAAGGCGCGCCGCTCACGGCATCGGGCGTGCGCGACACCGAGCGCGCGGGCATCGCGATCATCCATCAGGAGCTGATGCTCGTGCCCGAGCTGTCGGTGGCCGAGAACATCTTCCTCGGCAACGAGATCACGCTGCCGGGCGGGCGCATGCACTTCGCGGCGATGGTCCAGCGCGCCGAGGAGCTGCTGCACGAATTGCGGATCGACACGATCAACGTCGCGCAGCCGGTGATGAACTACGGCGGCGGCCACCAGCAGTTGATCGAGATCGCGAAGGCGCTGAACAAGCAAGCGAAGCTGCTCATCCTCGACGAACCGTCGTCGTCGCTGAGCGCGTCGGAGACGCGCATCCTGCTCGACATCGTGCGCGACCTGAAGCGCCGCGGCGTCGCCTGCGTCTACATCTCGCACAAGCTCGACGAGGTGGCGGCCGTGTGCGACACGGTTACGGTGATCCGCGACGGCCGCCATGTCGCGACCGAGCCGATGGCCGCGCTGACCACCGACCGGATCATCGCGATGATGGTCGGCCGCGAGATTCGCGACCTGTATCCGCGCGAGCCGCACGAGATCGGCGACGTCGTGCTCGACGTGCGCCACGTGACGTGCCGCGACGTGACGAACGCGCGCCGCAAGCGCGTCGACGACGTGTCGTTCAGCGTACGGCGCGGCGAGATTCTCGGCGTCGCCGGGCTCGTCGGCGCGGGGCGCACCGAGTTGATGCAGGCGATCTTCGGCGCGTATCCGGGCGCGTGCACGGCAACCGTGACGATGAACGGCCGGCCGCTGTCGATCCGCTCGCCGGCCGACGCGATTCGCGCCGGGATCGCGATGGTGCCGGAGGACCGCAAGCGCCACGGCATCGTGCCGCAGCTCGGCGTGGGCCACAACATCACGCTGGCGGTGCTGCGGCGCTTCTCGGCGCGCGGGCGGATCGACGCGGCCGCCGAACTCGATACGATCCGCACCGAGATGCAGCGGCTGTCGGTGCGCGCCGCGCATCCGTTTCTGTCGATCGCGAGCCTGTCGGGCGGCAACCAGCAGAAGGCGGTGCTCGCCAAGATGCTGCTGACCGAGCCGCAGGTGCTGATCCTCGACGAACCGACGCGCGGCGTCGACGTGGGCGCGAAGGCCGAGATCTATCGGCTGATCTTCGCGCTGGCCAAGCGCGGCGTCGCACTGATCGTCGTGTCGTCGGAACTGCCGGAGGTGCTCGGCCTGGCCGATCGCGTGCTGGTGATCGGTGAAGGCGAGCTACGCGGCGATTTCATCAACCAGGGCCTCACGCAAGAACAGATTCTCGGCGCCGCGCTGAAGCCCGCGCGGCTGCCCGCCGAACCCACCGCAGCGAGTGCGACATGAATTCCGAACTTTCTTCCTCGACCCCGGCGACGCCGGATGCGAACGCGCGTCGTCCCGACGGCCGCGCGCCGCGGCTGCCGTTGCGCCATGTCTTCACGCGCTACAAGGTGCTCGCGCTGCTGTTCGCGGTGGTCGCGATCTGGGCGTTCTTCTCGGTGCTCACGGACGGCGCGTTCGTCACGCCGCGCAACGTATCGAACCTGTTGCGGCAGATGTCGATCACCGGCATGCTCGCGTGCGGCATGGTGTTCGTCATCATCGCGGGCGAGATCGACCTGTCGGTCGGCTCGCTGCTCGGGCTGCTCGGCGGCGTCGCCGCGATTCTCGACGTCAACCGCCACTGGCCGGTCGCGGCGACGGTTCCGGCCGTGCTCGTGCTCGGCGTGGTGATCGGGCTCTTCAACGGCTGGTGGTCGACCTATCGGCGCGTGCCGTCGTTCATCGTCGGGCTCGGCGGAATGCTCGCGTTTCGCGGCATCCTGCTCGGCGTGACGGGCGGCTCGACGATCGCACCCGTGTCGGACGGCTTCGTGTTCATCGGGCAGGGCTATCTGCCGCGTGTGGCCGGGGACGCCCTCGCGGTGCTGCTGTTCGTGGTCGCGACGCTGCTGGTGGTGCGGCAGCGCGGCACGCGGCGGCGCTACCGGCTCGCGGTCGCTCCGTTGTGGCAGGACGTCGCGAAGATCGTGGGCGCCGGGGCGGTGCTGTTCGCCTTCGTCGCGACGCTCGACCGTTACGGCGGTATTCCGGTGCCCGTGCTGCTGCTGCTCGTGCTGCTCGGCGTGTTCTCGTGGATCGCCACGCAGACGGTGTTCGGCAGGCGTATCTATGCGGTGGGTTCGAACCTGGAGGCGACGCGGCTGTCGGGCGTGGATACCGACCGCGTGAAGCTCGTGATCTTCGCGCTGATGGGGCTGATGTGCGCGTTTGCCGGCCTCGTCAATACGGCGCGGCTCGCGGCTGGGTCGCCGTCCGCCGGCTCGATGGGCGAACTCGACGCGATCGCCGCGTGCTTCATCGGCGGCACGTCGATGCGCGGCGGGTCGGGCACGGTCTACGGCGCGCTGATCGGCGCGCTCGTGATGGCGAGCCTCGACAACGGAATGTCGATGCTGGACGTCGATGCGTACTGGCAGATGATCGTCAAGGGCGCGGTGCTGGTGCTGGCGGTGTGGATCGACGTGGTGTCGCGATCGAACCGGCGGTGACGGGCCGGTCGGTCGCCAGTCGAAAAAGAGGAAGACCATGGAACCAGACACGATGCGCTTGCCGGATGTTTCCGTGCTCGGGGCGGCCCGGCCGCTCGCGATGCCGGATGCCGGCTCCATGCTCGACCTCGGTGACCCGCGCGACCGGCAGGTGATCGCGGATGCACTGCGCGCGCTGCTGCGCGAGCGTTCCGAAGCGCTTGCATTCGCGATGCGCATGGCCGACCAGTGCGGCCGGCCCCGGCCCGATGCGGCCGATTTCGCGCTGACCGACATCATTCGTCTCGCGCGCATCGTCGAGCGGATCGAGCGGGACGGCGCGGCGAAGCGCGCTGCCGTCCCCGCGAACGCACGCTGAAAGGCAATGGGGCCGATGCGCGGACTGCAGGCCGAAAGCGCCACGCATGCCGTACGGTCGACGTTGAACGCGGCGAACCGGATCGCACGCCGATCGGGCGACGACGCTTGCCCACGTCGCGAGCCGACGGGACCGTTGCTTACAACACGTAATTGACCCAGCCGATCCCGACGCGCACCATGCGCGGTCGCCGCCGCTTCCCACCACTGTCACCGTTCACGTTTAGGATCGCATGGCGTGTTGCCGTGGCGGCCGGAAGCTGGGCAGGCGAAGCGGGGACGCTTCGGAGGATGCCCGATCGACAGCCCTCCGGATCGCCGATCGCCGTGCCGGCATTCCCGGCGCGCGGCACGCTTTCGATGAAGTTCGAACCCAGGGCCGCGCGCGGGCGTGGCCGCAACGACGAAGGGAGACGCATGAGCGGCAGGCAAGGGACGAAGGACAAGGCGATGCGCGAAGCGCTGGCGCATCGCACGGGCGACGCTTCGCAAGCGGAATGGACGTCGGACGACGCGATGTCGCGGCGCACGTTTCTCCACAGTCTGGGCGCGCTGGCGGTGCTCGCCTGCGGCGAGACGTTCGGCGGCGCAAGCACCGCACTCGCCGCCGTATCGACGGGCTCGTCGCCGGCCTTCGTCCATCCGGGCCTGCTGCATACGCAGGCGGATTTCGATCGCGTCGCGCAAAAGATGATGACGCACGCGCAGCCGTGGTTCGACGGCTGGTCGGTGCTGATCGCGAACAGCCACGCGAACTCGTCGTGGAAGCCGCGGCCGCAGGTCGAAATCGATCGCGGCGGCAAGGGGTCGCAAAACTATGGAATCCTGTACAACGACGTCGCCGCCGCCTATGCGTGCGCGCTGCGCTGGAAAGTGACCGGCGACAGGGCGTATGCGGACACGGCGGTGCGGATCATGAACGAATGGGCGTCGACGCTGCAGCGCCTGGGCGGCGATTCGAACGTCGATCTCGCGGCCGGCCTGTACGGCTACGAGTTCGCGAATGCCGGCGAAATCATGCGCGGCTATCCGAACTGGGCCGCGGCGGATTTCGCCGCGTTCCAGAAGATGATGCGCACCGTGTTCTACCCGATCAACACCGATTTCCTGCATCGCCACAACAATACCGAGATCACGCACTACTGGGCGAACTGGGATCTGTGCAATATCGCGTCGATTCTCGCGATCGGCGTGCTGTGCGACGACCGCGCGCTGTTCGACGAGGCGATCGACTATTTCCGGTCGGGGCCCGGCAACGGCGCGATACCGCAGGCGGTGTATTACCTTCATCCCGGCCATCTCGGCCAGTGGCAGGAGAGCGGCCGCGACCAGGGGCACAACACGCTCGGCATCGCGCTGGCGGGCGCGATCTGCGAGATGGCCTGGAACCAGGGCGTCGACCTGTACGGATACGACAACAACCGCTTTCTCGCCGGCGCGGAATACGTCGCGAAAGCCAACCTGCGCCAATCGCCCGACGGTCCGTTCTTCGACGTGCCCTACGTCACCTACGCGAACGTGAACGTCACGCAAACGCAGTTCGCGACCGGCGGACAGGGCGGCGTTCGGCCGTGCTGGGCGCTCGTGTACAACCATTACGTGAACCGCAAGGGGCTCGCGGCGCCGTGGTCGAAACGTTTCGCGCTCGCGGCGCAGCCCGAGGGCGGGGGCGGCAACTACGGGCCCAACAGCGGTGGTTACGACCAGCTCGGCTACGGCACGCTGATGCACACGCGCGATCCGGCCGGGGCCGCGCCGGCGCCGAGCGGCCTGACCGCGCATGCGAGCACCGGGCGCGCGGTGTTGTCGTGGTGGGGCGTCGCGAACGCCACGCACTACACGGTCAAGCGCGGCGCGGCATCGGGCGGCCCGTACGCCACCGTGGCGACCGGCATCGTCGATCCGCTGACGTGGACGGACAGCCCGGCCGCGGGTACCTGGTATTACGTGGTGAGCGCGACGACGCCGACGGGCGAAACGGCGAATTCTGCGCCAGCGCGCGTGGTGACCGGCCAGCAGTTGCAGATCTGGCTGCCGTTCGACGAGTCGCGTGGCGCCACCGCCGCCGATCGCAGCGGCAACGGGCATGCCGGTACGCTGGTCGGTGCGGCGGCATTCGCGCCGGGGCGCAACGGCAATGCGCTGTCGCTCGACGGTGCCGGCAGCCATGTCGCGCTTGCGGCGGGCGTGCTGGCCGACGTGTCGGATTTCACGGTTGCCGCGTGGGTGTGCGCGCGCACCGTGCGGAAATGGTCGCGGGTGTTCGACTTCGGCACCGGCACCGGGCGCTACATGATGCTCACGCCGCTGGCCGACACCGGTGTGCTGCGCTTCGCGATCACGGTCAACGGGCCGCACGGCGAACGGCGCATCGATGCGAAGGCGCCGCTGCGGGCCGCGCAGTGGACACACGTTGCCGTCACGCTGGCGGGTACGACGGCGACGCTCTACGTCGACGGTGCAGCCGTCGGCAGCGCGACCGACGCGTTTCTCGCGCCCTGGCGACTCGGTTCGACCGCGAACAACTGGATCGGGCGTTCGCAGTTTGCGGCCGATCCGGCCTTCGACGGCCTCGTGAGCGATTTCCGCGTGTACCAGGGGGCGCTGACGGCGGCGCAAGTCGCCGCGCTTGCGCGGTAGGGGCGCCCCACACGCCAGGATTGGCCGAGATGGCCGGCGCCGGATTTCCGGCGGCGGGCGTTTTTGATTCCCGTTCGTTTTTTCGGTCGGACACCTTTAAGCCTGATCATGCCCTGCCTTGTGTCCCGAACGGATTACATACTTGCCTTCGACGACAGCCGCGCGAGATCGACCGTCTGGTGGGACGAGCGGATCACCCTCATGACGATCCACACGACGAGGTAAGCCGAGCCGCAGATCATGAAGAGGATGTTGTAGCCCGCGCCGATGTGCCCGAGCGCCTTGAAGTGATCGAGAACGGCGCCCACTAGCAGCGGGAAGAGCGTTGCGCCGAGCGCACCCGCCAGTCCGCCGATACCCACCACCGAACCGACGGCTGCCTTGGGAAACATGTCCGAAGCCGTGGTGAACAGATTGGCCGACCATTCCTGGTGCGCGGTCGTCGGGATCGGTCGCCGATTCCGAAATGCAAGCGGCGAGCGTGATGGCAGCGGCGCGCGCCGTCGCCGTTCCCATCCGGTCGGGCCAGCCGTCGGCGCGATGGATGGCGGTCGTGACGGCTTCGCATGACATGCAATACGCTATTCTGTCGTCCTCGACCGCCAGCCCGATCCGATGAAGCGCCCGTCGTTTTCCACCCAACTCGTCATGCTCTGGGCACTCGTCGCGGCGCTGTACGCGACGCTGGTCGCGGTCGTCTGGGTCATGGCGAGTTCCGCCGAGAGCCAGCAGGTGGCCAGCGCGAAGGCCGCCGGCGCGTCGGCATGCGAAGCGGTCGCGTCGCGTTACAGCGCGTCTTCCGCGTCGGCGGGCGCCGCGCCCGGGCCGGAGCTGATGCACGCGATCCTCGATATCGTGCTCTCCCGTGCGCCGGACATGGAGGGCGGGTTCTGGATGCCCGGCGCCGCCCCTGCGGCGAGCGGCTTTCTCGCGTATTCCTTTCCCACTTATCAGGGCAGCGGCGCCAAACACGACGTTCCGGAAGCGGAAACGCCGCTGATCCTCCGCACGCTGCGTGCCTCGGCCGCGACGCATGCCGCGACGGCGAACGTCGTCGAAGGCGCGCAGGATGCCGTGATCGCGGCGGCCTGCCCGGTACGCGGCGGCTCGGGTCTGTACGTGTGGATGCTGACGCGTGCGCGCCCGCCGCTGGGCCGGCACGGGGAACTGCTGGCAACGGGCCTCGCGGCCGTGCTCGCCGTGATTCTGGCGATCGCGGCGGCGCTGGCCGTGGCGCTGCGCCGATGGAAGCGCAATCTCGCACGGATCGAGAGGGGGCTGGGGCCCGACGGTCGCGAGCATCACCTGCCGTACGTCGGCGAACCCGATCTCGACCGCGTCATCGATGCGTTCAACGAGCGGGCGCGGCGCGCGGACCTGTTGCAACAGCAGGCCGACGAACTGCGCACGCGCCTCGCGCAGGCCGAGCGCTTCGGCATGCTGGGCAAGCTTGCCGCGCAGGTTGCGCACGAGATTCGCAATCCGATGGGCGCGATGCGGCTGAAGGCGGAAAACGCGCTGGCCGGTGACGGCCGGCGGCAGCAGGACGCGTTGCGCGTGATCCTCGCGCAGATCGAGCGCATCGACGCGCAATTGTCGAGCCTGCTCGCGCTGACGCAGCCGGTGCGCCCGCATGCGACACGTGTCGACGTCGACGCGTGGCTCGCGCAGGTCGTCAATGCGCACCGCGAGCTGGCGCAGCGGCAAGCGATCGATCTGACGCTGTCGCTCGCGGGGCAGGGCGAACGGCTCGCGTGGCCGTCGGATTTTCCCGCTTTCGATCCCGACCAGATGCGGCGGGCGCTCGACAATCTGCTGCTCAACGCGCTGCACCACGCGGGCGACGGCGGCGCGGTCACGCTCGCCGCCGAGCGGCGCGCGTTCGCCGGGCGCGACTGGCTGCGCATCATCGTGTCGGACAGCGGCCCCGGCGTGCCGGCCGCGCAGCGCGAGCGGATTTTCGAGCCGTTCGTGACGGGCCGCGCGGATGGCACGGGTCTCGGTCTTGCCGTCGTCCGCGAAGTGGCGGCGGCGCACGGCGGGCACGCGCGCCTCGATGGAGGCGCCGCATTCGTGATTGAAATTCCATGGCAAACATCCTCATAGTCGACGACGACGCGGCCTTTCGCGACGGCCTCGCCGAAACGCTCGCCGATCTCGGTCATCGCGTCGTCGAGGCCGCAACCGGCCGGGCCGCGCTCAGCGTGCTGCGCGACGGCGGTGGCAACGGTATCGAATGCATCTTTCTGGATTTCCGCCTGCCGGATCTGGACGGATTGGCCGTGCTGGCGCAACTGCGCGACGATGCCACCCTGGCCGCGATTCCGGTCGTCATGCTGACGGCCCATGCGACCAGCGACAACACGATCGAAGCGATGCGGCTCGGCGCATTCGATCACCTGACGAAGCCGATCGGGCGTCGCGACATCGCGCAACTGCTCGAACGCATCGTGTCGGCGAATCAGCCGCCGGCGCCGGCGCCATCCGACGGCGGTTTCGCGGGCGAACCTGCCGCGGACCGACCGCGCTTGCTGGGCGTGAGCGCGGCGATGCGCGACGTGCAAAAGCAGATCGGCCGGGCCGCGATGAGCGATGCGACCGTGCTCCTGACCGGCGAGACGGGTACGGGCAAGGAGGTGGCGGCCCGCGTGCTGCATGCGGCATCGGCGCGGCATGCGGGGCCGTTCGTCGCCGTCAACTGCGCGGCCATCCCGGCCGATCTGCTCGAAAGCGAGTTGTTCGGGCATCGTCGCGGCGCGTTCACCGGGGCGCATGCCGATCGCGCGGGGCGGCTCGTCGAGGCCGACGGCGGGATGCTTTTTCTCGACGAGATCGGCGACATGCCCGCCGCGATGCAGGCGAAGCTGTTGCGCGCGCTGCAGGAGCGTCAGGTGATGCCGCTCGGCGCGGATCGCCCGACCGCGATAGACATTCGCGTCGTGGCCGCGACACACCGCGACCTCGCCGCGGCGGTCGCGAACGGCACGTTCCGCGAAGATCTCTTCTATCGGCTGAACGTCATTCCGCTGCACCTGCCGCCGCTCGCGGAGCGTGTGGCCGACATCCTTCCGCTGGCCGCGCATTTCCTCGGCAGCGCGGCGGGCATGCGCCCGCTGCACCTGACGAACGACGCACAGCGCGCGCTGCTCGATCACCGCTGGCCGGGCAACGTTCGGGAACTGCGCAACGTGATGGAGCGGGCGGCCGCGCTCGCCCCCGGGCCGGCCGTCAGCGCGGCCGATCTCGGCCTGGCCGCCGTGCCGGCGCGCCAGCCGGGCGCCGATGCGGTGCCGGCGCACCTGCTCGACATGCCGCTGCCCGATGCGTTGGCGACGGTCGAGCGCGCGGCGATCATGCATGCGCTCGAGCGCGCGAACGGCAATCGCGCGGAAGCCGCGAGGCAGCTCGGGATCGGCCGCCAGTCGCTCTATGCACGCATGGCGAATCTCGGGATCGAGCGCGACGACTAGTCGCGCCGTTTCGACTGTCGGGAATGCCGACATCCGGCGAAGCGACGTGTCGGGAAATCCGACATGTTTGGCGCGCGTCGTCGTTCGGCGCATGACCACGCGGGGCGTCACGGGTTGGCACGGGTATTGCGGATATCGATGCATCGCAATCCGTCGCCGGAGCCCGTCATGAAGTCGTACCTGCCTGTCGTTCGATCGCGGCCGCGGTGCCGTGGCGCCGTGCGCCGGTCGTATCGCATGCTCTGCGCCGCCGCACTCGTTGCCGTCGCAACGGTCGGCCTGGCGCAGGTGCCGCCGGCGCCGCGCGCGGAAGACCCGCCCGGCGCCGTGCCGCCTCCGTCTCCTGCTCCTCCTCGGCCTCGCACGCTCGTGCCTGCCGGGCCCGGAAACGACACCGCATCGGATGCGCTGGTTTCCGGCACGCTGTCGCGCCTGACGATCAATCCGGAAGGCACCGTCGACGGCTTCGTGCTCGCCGACGGCACGCTCGTCCGACTGCCGCCGCATCTCGGTTCGCAACTGACAGCGCTCGTGCGGTCGGGCCAGCGTGTCACGGTAGCCGGCGAACGACGCGTCGACGATGAAATCCGCGCACGCATCGTCCGCAACGACGACACCGGTGCATCGCTGTCCGATCAGCCGCCCGCGCCCGTCGCGCCCGTGCCGCCCATGCTGCGCGGCGTCCACCTCGCCCGCCTGAGCGTGTCCGGCGTCGTGCGCCGCGTGACGCGCGCGCCGCGCGGCGAGCCGGACGGCGTAATGCTCGACAGCGGTGCAATCGTCAAGCTGACCGTTCCGGCCGCCCAGCAATTCGGCGCGCTGCTCGTCCCCGGCGAGCGCGTGGCCGCGGTCGGTTACGGCACGCGCAACGCATACGGTGAAGCGTTGCAGGCGACGGCGTTCGGCGCACCGGGCCATGTCGTGAATCTCTATGACGATGTCGCGCGCTGATCGCGCGACGCTGTTCCCCAATCCATCGAAAGGAGTCCTGCCATGCACTGGATCGATCCCGCCTGCCTGCCCGAAACGCGCGGCCGCGTCACGCAGTTCCTGCTCAATCCGCACGGAGAAATAGACGGCCTGATCCTGAACGGCGACCTGCAGGTTCACGTGCCGCCGCATCTGGGCCGCGAACTGGTGCGCCGTGTGGCGGTCGGCGACCGCATTCGCGTGCGGGGCGTCAAGCCGCGTCGAGCGGCGATGATCGCGGCCGTGCAACTGACCGGGCGCGACGGCGTCGACATCGTCGACGACGGGCCTGCGCACGCTGCACCGCCGAAGCCGACGCACGCCACTCGAAAACCGATGGAATCGAGCGGCGAAGTCGCGTTTGCGCTGCACGGCCCGAAAGGCGAGTTGAACGGCGCGTTGCTGACGAGCGGCGTCGCGTTGCGGGTACCGCCGCATGCGGCTGAAGCCCTGCACGATTATCTGCGTCCCGGTGTCCATGTGCAGGCGTGGGGCCACGGCATCGTCACGCCGCACGGCACGATGCTCGACGTGAGCGAGATCGCAGAGCTCGTCGATGCGGATATCGAATGATCGTGCGACGGTGAGACGACATGAGAGCGGCACGCGCGCTCGAAGCGCTCAACTTCTTCCTGGCCGACGTGCAGGCCGGCATCGGCCCGTTCATCGGCGTCATTCTGCTGTCGCGCGGCTGGGGTGCCGATGCGATCGGCTCGGTCATGACGCTGGCCGGGCTCGCCGCGATGGCCGCGACGCCGTTGGCCGGCGCGCTCGTCGATGCGGTGCGCGCGAAGCAGGCGTTGATCGTCGTGGCGACCGCGGTGACGGCGCTTGCGTCGCTGGCGTTGATCTTCGTCCACAGCTATCCGGCGGTGGCGGCGTCGCAGATCCTGGCGGCGGTCAGCGGCGCGGTGCTGGCGCCGGCCGCCGCGGGCGTGACGCTCGGCATAGTGCGCCGGCAGGGGTTCGATCGGCAGTTCGGGCGCAACCAGATGGCGAACCATGCCGGCAACGTCGCCGGTGCGGCGCTCGCTGGGTGGCTCGGCTGGCATGTCGGATTCGACGCGGTGTTCGCGCTCGTCGGCGTGTTTACGGTCCTCGCGATCGTGAGCACCCTGGCGATTCCCGGGCACGCGATTGATCATGCGTCCGCACGTGGTCTCGATCCTGCCGGCGCTACGCCGGGAACGGACGCGACGCATCCCGATGCGTTCGACACGGCGTCGACGTCGCGCGTCGGCGGCCTGCGCACGCTCGCCGAAAACCGGCCGCTGGTTCTGCTCGGCGCGTCGCTCGCGCTGTTTCATCTCGGCAACGCCGCGATGCTGCCGCTCTACGGGATGGGCGTCGTCGTCACGCATCGCAGCAACCCGAGCGCGTTCACTGCACAGACCATCGTTATCGCGCAGTGCGTGATGATTGCGGCGGCGTGGCTCGCGCCCCGACTGATTCGCACGCACGGTTACTGGCGGGTGCTGCTGTGCTCGTACCTCGTGCTGCCGGTGCGCGGGCTGGTCGCCGCGACGTGGATGAGCGAAGCGGGCGTGTGGCCGGTGCAGGTGCTCGACGGTATCGGCGCCGGCCTGCAAAGCGTGGTCGTGCCCGCGCTCGTGGTTCGCCTGCTGCATGGCTCCGGCCGCGTGAATGCCGGGCAGGGCGCCGTCGCGACCGCGCAGGGCATCGGCGCGGCGCTCAGTCCGGTGCTGGGCGGCGTGCTCGCGCAGCACTTCGGCTATCCGGCCGCGTTCGTCGTGCTGGGCGCCGTGTCGACGGGCTCGCTCGCGCTGTGGCTCGGCCACGCGCGATCGCTGAGCAGCGTGTGCGGCAAGCCCGCCGATCTATCGGCGACATCGTCGTGACAGCGATGTCGATTCCCATGCCTCCGTCCCTTTGCTCATGAACCCTGTTTCGCTTGCCTGGCTGATTTCCGCGCTCGCCACCGCGGGCGTCATCACGCGTCCGTTCGGTTGGCCCGAGGCCACGTGGGCGGTGAGCGGCGCGCTGCTATTGGTCGGGTTGAACCTGCTGCCCGCTGCCCAGGCGCTGGACGCCGTCGCGAAAGGCGGCGACGTGTACCTCTTTCTGACGGGCATGATGCTGCTGTCCGAGGCGGCCCGTCGCGAGGGGCTGTTCGACTGGGTCGCGACGCACGTCGTCAATCTCGCGCAGGGCTCGCCGCGGCGGTTGTTCGCGCTGATCTACCTGGTCGGTGTCGTCACCACGGTGTTCCTGTCGAACGATGCGACCGCCGTCGTGCTGACGCCCGCGGTCCTTGCCGCCGCGCGCCGCGCGAAGGCCGATCCGATGCCGCTGCTGTACAGTTGTGCGCTCGTCGCGAATGCCGCGAGTTTCGTGCTGCCGATTTCGAATCCGGCGAACCTGGTGCTGTATGGCGCGCGCATGCCGTCGCTCGGCCCATGGCTCGTGCACTTCGCGGCGCCGTCCGTCGCGTCGATCGCGTGCACGTTCGTCATGCTGCGGATCGTGCAGCGACGTGCGCTTTCCGGCGGTTGCGAGTCGGGGCTGCCGGTGCAACCGCTGACGCGCGGCGGGCGCATCGCGCTGGCGGGCATCGCGGCAACGGCCGTCGCGCTGATGGTGGTGTCGGTCCTGGATCGCCCGCTTGGATTGCCGACCGCACTGGCGGGCGTCGTCACGGTCGCGTGCGTGGCGATGCGGGATCGCGCGGCGTGCGTGCCGATCGTTCGCGCGATTTCATGGAGCGTGCTGCCGCTTGTCGCGGGGTTGTTCGTCGTTGTCGAGACGCTCGACCGGACCGGCGCGGTGCACGTACTGGCGGGGCTGCTGCACGCGCTGATGCAAAGCGGCGAGCACGTCGCCGCCGCGGCGGCGGGCGTCGCGGTCGCGCTGGTGTCGAACGGGGTCAACAACTTGCCCGCCGGGCTGATCGCGAGCTCGACGATCCAGGCCGCGCACAGCCCGCGAACGGTGGTCGATGCGATCCTGATCGGCGTGGACCTCGGCCCGAACCTGTCGGTCACCGGATCGCTCGCGACGATTCTGTGGCTGAGGGCGATCCGGCGCGAAGGGCTGCAGGTCGGTTTCCGCGCATTCCTCGCGGTCGGTGCGTGCGTGATGCCGCCGGCGTTGCTGCTCGCGCTGGGCGCGCGATTCGTGGTCGGCGGCTGACGCGCGATGCGTCAGCCGTCCCGGCCGGCCTAGAACGAGTACGCGAGCGACGCGAACAGGCTGCGCGGCGCGCCCGGCGTGACCCACAGGCTGTTGTACGAGCTGACGTAGGTGGTGCGATTGAACAGGTTGTTCAGCACCACCGACGCACGCAGGTGCTTGTTGACCTGAAGGTAGCCGTTGAGCTGGACGGTCGCGTAGGCCGGCAGCTCGAAGCCGTCCTGCGTGTTGGCCGTGTTGCCGGCCCGGCGCCCGACGTAGATCAGGCCCGCGCCGGCGCCGGCCTTGTCCGCGAACGGCAGCGTGGTCTCGTACATGAGCAGCGCGCTGCCGCTCAGCCGCGGTACGTCGACGAGACGTGAACCGGGCGCCAGCACGGTATCGCGCGTGACCTCGGCGTCGACGTACGCGAAATTGGCGATGCCGCGCAAGCCGTGGCCGAGGTCGCCGCTCCACTCGAATTCGACGCCCCGGCTGCGCACTTCGCCGGCCGCGCGCGAGAAGCCGGCGTTCGCCGGGTCGGCGGTGAGCACGTTGCGCTTGGTGACGTAGAACGCCGAGACGGTCGTGAGCCAGCGCGCGCCTGCCCATTTCGCCCCGGCTTCGTAGCCGCGGCCCTTTTCGGGATCGAACGCGCGGCCGCCGACGTCGGCGCCGTTGTTCGGCCGGAACGAATACGCGGTGTTCGCATACAGCGACAACGCGGGGCTCATTTCATACACGACGCCGACACGCGGGCTCACCGCGGTCTGCAACTGGCTCGTCGTCACGCCCTTCAGGCGGTTGTCGATCGACTGGTGGAAGCGATCCCAGCGCAGCCCGGCAAGGATTTTCCAGTGCGGCCCGAACGCGAGCGTGTCCTGTGCGTAGACGCCTTGACCGTCGTCGCGCTCGAGCAGGTTGGTCGCGGTGCGCGGTGTCGGCGCGGGCTGGCCGTAGACCGGATCGAAGATGTCGATCGCATACGGCGCCGCGGCGGTCGGCGTGGAACGCGTGACGAACTGGTCGTAGTTGAAGCGGTACGCATCGACGCCCATCACGAGCGTATGGCCGATGCCGCCCGTGCGGAACGTGCCGGTCGTCTCGAGGCGGCCTTGCAGGTCGTTCGAGTGAAACGCGACTTGCCGGTAGCGGCGCCACAGCGTGCGGCCGTCCGGCTGCAACGCGAAGGCTTCGGACGAACGCCCCGACAGGTCGGTGTTGCGTTGCGCGACGCCGGCGTTGATCGACCAGCGCGAATCGATGCGATGCTCGAGCGTGAACTGGTGGCCCGTGTTGCGCACGTCGTAGTCGCCGTCGCGCGGCTCGCCGAGAAAGCGCGACGCGGGGATCACGCCGAGCTGCCCGTTGACCGCCAGCACGCCGCGATCGAGCGGCGCGCGCTGACGCGCACTCTCGAACTCGTAGTGGAGCGTCGTGTCGGCGCCGATGTCCCAGGTGAACGACGGCGAGAACAGGTAGCGTTTGCTCGACACCGTGTCGCGAAAGCTGCCGTTGTTCTCGTTCATCGCGACGAAGCGGTACGCCAGCGATTTCGTGACGGGGCCGGTCGAATCGAGCGTCTGGCGCAATGCGCCGTAGCTGCCGGCCGACACGCCGATGGTGTTCGCGCGTGCGAACTGCGGCTGCTTCGTCGTATAGCTGATGATCCCGCCCGGATCGCCGCGGCCATACAGCGCGGACGCCGGCCCCTTGAGCACTTCCATGCGCTCGAGGTTGACGGTGTCGCGCGGCACGCTCATGCCGCGATTCCACGAAAAGCCGTTGACCAGATAGTCGGTGCCGGACGTGTTGCCGTCGCCGGCGAAGCCGCGCACAGCGTAGTTGTCCCATAGGCCGCCGAAGTTGTTCTGGCGCGAGACACCCGCGACCCAGTCGTAAAGATCGTCGCCGCGCGTGGCGGCCACGGTCTGGATCAGCTTCGTATCGACGCTGCTGACCGCGAACGGAATCTCCATCACGTCCGCCTCGCCGCGCGTCGCGCTCGTCGATTCGCGCATGCGAAACGGCGCCGTCGCGCGTTGCGCCGATACCTCGATGGTGGGCAGCGACGTTTCCTGCGCGTCGGCGGCGCCCATGCCCGCCGTGCCGACCACGATGGCCATCGGTGCGGCCGCCCAGTTGCTCCTGCTCATACGCCTCCTGTTGGTGTGTTTCGCGTTCGGGCACGGCGGGCGGCCTCGCGCCGACATCTGTGTTCCAAACAGTACATTTGCGCGGCAATTTAATGCAAATGAGAGGCATTTGCAATCGTAATTTTCAGAACGGACGCGCAACGCGAAACGGCGCGGCACGCGGCCGCGAAGGAGGGGAAGAGAGGGACGGAAACCGGGCTGGCGTCACATGACGACGCGCTCGCCGACGCGTGCCGGCGCCGGTGCGCGATCAGTCGGGATCGGCTTTCAGCCCGCCGTCGATCCAGCGCGCCTCGGACGCGCGAAGATGCGCGCGGATGGCCGTCTGCGCCGCGATCGGGTCGCCGGCCTGCAGCGCGAGGAGCACGTCCTCGTGCTCGCGCACGGCGGCGGTCCAGGTCTGAGGATTCTCCGCGTGGCCGCGCATGGCCGTCGCGATCGGGTCGTGACGGCTGTCGAACAGCTCGCCGACGAAGCGGGTGAGCACCGAATTGCCGGCGGCTTCCGCGATCAGCATGTGGAACTGCCGGTCGGCTTCGACCGGGGATTTGCCGGCCTCCGCGAGCCGCTTCATGCGCTGAACGGTGCGGCGCAGGCGCTCGAGCATCGCGGCCGTCATCCGCGCGGCGGCCAGTGCGGCGACGCTGCCTTCGACGGCCGCGCGGGCCTGCATCAATTCCGACGGGCTGTCGCCGAGCGTGACCATCGTGCCGACATCGTCGGCCGCCGTGTCGCGGACATAGACGCCGGAGCCCATCCGGATTTCGATCTGGCCGCCAATTTCCAGCGCGATCAGCGCCTCGCGAAGCGACGGGCGCGATACGCCGAGCGTCAGCGCCAGCTCGCGTTCCGGCGGCAGCCGCTCGCCGATCGCGAATTCGCCCTGACGAATCAACGCGACGATCTGGGCCGCGACCGATTGGTAAAGCCGCTTGGGTTCTGTCGATTTCATTCGATGCAATGGGGTCAATGCGCTTTCGGCGCAAGCGCGTGTCGCGGAGTCTATCACGCACGCTGCTTCGCCCTTTGCGGCGGCCCGTTCATCCCGATGTGCGGGTTTTCACCATTGGTAAGATCAGATGTGAATAGTTAAATTGGCTTGACCAAAATTGGTTTGATTGCTGTAATTCGTCTAAATTGGACTGACCAGAGCCTGCCGAGGTCGATCCACCCCAAGGAGACGCAATGGCAATGCCTCGCAATCTGCCCGGTCAGGCCGCTCAGGACGAAGCGGACCGGGAGATCCTGCGCCTGGAAGGGATTCGCAAATGCTTCCCGGGCGTCGTCGCGCTCGACCGGATTCGCCTCGATCTGCGCCGCGGCGAGGTGCATGCGGTGTGCGGCGAAAACGGCGCGGGCAAATCCACGCTGATGAAGATCATCAGCGGTCAGTACCTGCCCGACGAGGGGGTGATTCGCTATCGCGGCGCGCCGGTGCGATTTCGTTCGGCATCCGAAGCGCAGGCGGCGGGCATCGCGATCATTCACCAGGAACTCAATCTCGTCCCGCACCTGAGCGTGGCGGAGAACCTGTTTCTCGCACGCGAGCCGCGGCGCGGGCCGTTCGTCGATACGAGGCGCATGAATACGGATGCGGCGCGCTGCATCGCGCGAATCGGCCTGAATGTCGCGCCCACGACGAAGGTCGGCGTGCTGTCCATCGCGCAGCAGCAAATGGTCGAGATCGCGAAGGCGCTGTCGCTCGATGCGCGCGTGCTGATCATGGACGAACCCACGTCGTCGCTGACCGAAACGGAAACGGTGCAGCTCTTTCGCATCATCGAGGAACTGCGCGCCGACGGCGTGGCGATTCTGTATATCTCGCACCGGCTCGACGAAATGGCGCAGATCGTCGATCGCGTGACGGTGTTGCGCGACGGGCGCCACATCTCGACGGACGATTTCGCCGACGTGAGCATCGACGACATCGTCGCGCGCATGGTCGGGCGGACGCTCGACGACGCCTATCCGTCACGGCAATCGGTGCCGACGGACGACGTGCTGCTCGACGTGCGGGAACTGCGCCGCGACGGTGTGTTCGGGCCGGTGTCGTTCGCGCTGCGCCGCGGCGAGATCCTGGGTTTCGCGGGATTGATGGGCGCCGGGCGCACCGAGATCGCACGCGCGATCTTCGGCGCGGACCGCCCCGACGGCGGCACGATCGCGCTGCACGGCCGGCCCGTGACGATCCGCTCGCCGCGCGAGGCGATCCGGCACGGCATCGCGTATCTGTCGGAGGACCGCAAGAAAGAAGGGCTCGCGCTGCCGATGCCCGTCGCGGCGAACCTCACGCTCGCGAACGTGCGCGGTATCTCGTCGCGCCTCGGTTTCCTGCGCTTCGACGCCGAGCTGGACGTGGCGCGCCGCTACGTGCAGGACCTCGCGATTCGCACGCCGTCCGTGCATCAGCGCGTGCGCAATCTGTCCGGCGGCAACCAGCAGAAGGTCGTCATCGGCAAATGGCTCTACCGCGGTTCGAAGATCCTGTTCTTCGACGAGCCGACGCGCGGGATCGACGTCGGCGCGAAATTCGCGATCTACGGGCTGATGGACCGGCTCGCCGCCGACGGCGTCGGCGTGGTGCTGATCAGTTCGGAACTGCCGGAGCTGCTTGGCATGACCGATCGGATCGCCGTTTTTCACGAAGGTCGATTGACCGCGTTTCTCGACACCAAACACACCAGTCAGGAGGAGATCATGCACTACGCGTCGGGGCGTTCCCATGCTTGAAATGACATCCGATCGAAGCCAGGCCGACGAACGGGCGGCGCGACAGCGGCGGCGCGACCTGATCCAGAAGTTCGCGGCGCTGGGCAGCCTGGTCGTGCTCGTGTTCGCGTTTTCGATTTCGAGCGCGGCGTTCTTCTCGGTCGACAACCTGATGACCGTCGGCCTGCAGGTCACGTCCATCGCCTATCTGGGCGTGGCCGCGACCTGCGTGATCATCACGGGCGGCATCGACCTGTCGGTCGGCTCGGTGCTCGCGCTGGCCGGCGTGTGCGCGGCGCTGCTGGTCAAGGCCGGCGTGCCGGTGCCGGCGGCCATGGCGGCCGGCATCCTGGTCGGCGCGCTGTGCGGGTTCGTCAACGGCATTTGCGTGACGCGCATGGGCCTGCCGCCCTTCATCGCGACGCTCGGCATGATGCTCGTCGCGCGCGGCATCGCGCTCCAGATCACGGGCGCCCGGCCGGTATCGGATCTCGGCGACGCGTTCGGCGCACTCGGCAACGGTGCGCTGCTGCGGATCTCGCGCATCGGCGCGGACGGGTTCCCCGACACGACCTTTCCCGGCATTCCGTATCCGGTCGTGATCATGGTCGTGCTGTTCGTCGTGGTGTCCGTCCTGCTGTCTCGAACGTCGCTCGGCCGTCATATCTACGCGGTCGGGTCGAACGCGGAGGCGGCCCGGCTCTCGGGCGTGAACGTGCAGGGCGTGAAGCTGTTCACCTATGTGCTGTCCGGCGCGCTCGCGGGCGTGACCGGCTGCGTGCTGATGTCGCGGCTCGTCACGGGGCAGCCGAACGAGGGCGTCATGTACGAGCTCGACGCCATCGCCAGTTCGGTCATCGGCGGCACGTCGCTGATGGGCGGCGTCGGCACGATTTCCGGCACGGCGATCGGCGCGTTCGTGATCGGCGTGCTGCGCAACGGCCTGAACATGAACGGCGTGTCGAGCTTCATTCAGCAGATCATCATCGGCGTCGTGATCCTGGGCACGGTCTGGATCGACCAGTTGCGCAGTCGCCGGCCCTGACCGGCAGCAAGCAGTCCCTACCAACGAGAAGCGGAGCGAGACATGAACAAACCCATCCTGCTGGCGGCATCGGCGTGCGTATTCGCGGCGTGCAACAGCGGCGCGTATGCGGCGGGCGGCGAGATCGCCGTGATCGTCAAGACGGTCAATTCGAACTATTGGCAGAACGTGCAGAAAGGCGCGAAGGCGGCGCTCGACGGGGCCAAGGGCTACACGATGACGTTCCAGGGGCCGGCGGCCGAGTCCGACATCAGCGGACAGGTGAACATGGTCGACAACGCGGTCACGCGCCATGTGGCGGGCATCGTGCTCGCGCCGTCCGACCCCGATGCGCTGGTACCCGCGATCAAGAAGGCGTGGGAAGCGCATATTCCCGTCGTGCTGATCGATTCGGCCATCGCGGATGCCGGCAAGCCGTATTACCAGGCGTTCCTGTCGACCGACAACGAGAAGGCGGGCGCGCTGTGCGCGAAGGCGCTGATCGACCGCGTCGGGCAGTCCGGCAAGATCGCGATCATGTCGTACGTGCCGGGCGCCGGGTCCGAGGTCAGCCGCGTCGGCGGGTTCCGCAAGTATATCGAGAGCCATTCGAAGCTGCAGGTCGTTGGTCCGTACTACTCGCAATCGCAAATGGCGACCGCGCTGAACCAGACGACCGACGTGCTGTCGGCGAATCCGGACCTGAAGGGCATCTTCGGCGCGAACGAGCCGACCGCGGTCGGGATGGGCCGCGCACTGAAGCAGTCGGGCAAGGCGGGCAAGGTGGTGGCGATCGGGTTCGACGGCAACGAGGACCTGCAGGGCTTCGTGCGCGACGGCACCGTGCAGGCGATCGCGGTGCAGGGCTCGTGGCAAATGGGGAACCAGGGCGTGCGCACGGCGCTCGACGTCATCGAGCGCAAGCCCGCGCCGAAGCTGATCGATACCGGCGTCGTGATGGTCGACAAGCAGAACCTCGATTCGCAGGCGGCGAAGAATGTCCTGTACTGACCGGCCGTGCCGCTTTCCCGCATCGAGTCACGACGCATGAATGCAAACGATACGCGCATGTTGCCGCGCAGCGGGCTGACGGTGTCCGCGCTCGGTCTCGGCTGCTCGCAGCTCGGCGGCCTTTATCGTCCGATGTCGGCCGCCGACGCCGCCGCGCTCGTCGACGCCGCGTGGGCGGCCGGCCTGCGCTACTTCGACACCGCGCCTTATTACGGTTACACGCTGTCCGAGCGGCGCACGGGGGCGGGGCTCGCCCCGCGCGAGCGCGGCGCCTTCACGCTCAGCACGAAAGTCGGGCGGCTGATGCGCGCCGACGCGAGCGTGCGGCCAGGCGACGACGGCTGGGCCGAGCCGTTGCCGTTCCGGCCGGTCTACGACTACAGCTACGACGGCATCATGCGTTCGCACGACGACAGCCGGCAACGGCTCGGGCTCGCGCGGATCGACCTGCTGTATGTGCACGACATCGGCGCGATGACGCACGGCGATCGTCACGCGCACTACTGGGAGCAGTTGACCCGCGGCGGCGGGTTTCGCGCGCTGGACGCGCTGCGCGCGGGCGGCGAGATCGGCGGGTTCGGTCTTGGCGTGAACGAATGGGAAGTCGCGGCCGATGCGCTGAACGAAGCGGCGCTCGACGCCGTGCTGCTGGCCGGCCGCTACACGCTGCTCGAACAGACGGCGCTGGAACCGCTGCTCGATGCGTGCGCCCGTGAAGGGACGGGTATCGTGATCGGCGGCGTGTTCAATTCCGGCGTGCTTGCCGGCAACGGCAAGTTCAACTATGCGGATGCGAGCGCCGACGTGATCGACAAGGCCACGCGGCTCGGCGCGCTGTGCAACCGCTTCGACGTGCCGCTTCCCGCCGCTGCATTGCAGTTTCCGTTCGGCCATCCGGCCGTCGTGTCGTGCGTGGTCGGGGCGCGCAGCGTGGCTCAGCTTAAGCAGAACATCGAATGGTTCGAGCGCCCCGCGCCGGCCGAACTGTGGGATGCGCTGCGCGACGAAGGTCTGATCGACGCGCGCGCGCCGGTTCCGGGGGCACGCGCATGACCGCACGCATCGACGCCCATCAGCATTACTGGCGAATCGGCGCGCGGGCCGGCTGCTGGCCGCCGGCCGAACTCGACGCGATTCACCGCGATTTCGGCCCCGCCGATCTGGCGCCGCTGCTCGATGCCGCGCGCATCGATACCACCGTCCTCGTGCAATCGCTGCCGAGCGAAGCCGACACGCGCTTTCTGCTCGATCTCGCGGCCGCCACGCCGAGCGTCGGCGCCGTGGTCGGCTGGGTCGACATGAAGGCCGACGACGCGCCGGCGCGGATCGCGGCGTTTGCATCCGCGCCGAAGGCGCGCGGCTTGCGACCGATGCTGCAGGATCTGCCCGACGACGCATGGATCGACGATCCGCGGCTGGATCGCGCAGTCGCCGCGATGCTCGAGCATGGGCTCGGTTTCGATGCGCTGGTGATGCCGCGCCATCTCGATGCGCTGCATGCGTTCGCGCGACGCCATCCGGATCTGCCGATCGTGATCGACCACGGCGCCAAGCCATTCGTCGAGCGCGGCGAGTTGCAGCCGTGGCTGTCGTCGATGCGCCGGCTCGCGAGCCTGCCGAACCTGCATTGCAAGCTGTCCGGCCTCTGGACGGAGGCCGGGTCGTCGGCCGGCCCGGATGCCGTGCGGGCGCGCACGCGGCCGTATGTCCACGCGCTGGCCGAGCTGTTCGGGCCGACGCGCCTGATGTGGGGCAGCGACTGGCCGGTGCTGCGGCTGGCGTCGGCATGCGGCGGCTACGGCGAATGGCTGGCTGCGTGCGAGGACGATTGCACGCGGTTGCTTGGCTCGGCTTCACTGGCCGATCTTTTCGGCGGCAACGCGCGCCGCTTTTACCGGATCGACACCGCACGCCACGACGAATGAACCAGAACGAAAGGAACCCGACATGCTCAGCGTGATTTGCGAATCCCCCGGCGTGCTGCGCGTGCAGCATCGCGAACTGCCCGTGCGCGGCAGCGGCGAAGTATTGTTGCGCGTGCAACGTGTCGGCATCTGCGGCACCGATTTGCACATCTTCACCGGCAACCAGCCATACCTCGACTATCCGCGCGTGATGGGTCACGAGCTTTCCGCGGTGGTCGTCGAGGCGGAACCCGAGTCGGGGCTCGACGTCGGGGACGCTGTGTACGTGATGCCGTATCTGTCGTGCGGGCATTGCATCGCATGCCGTCACGGCAACACGAACTGCTGCGTCAACATCAAGGTGCTCGGCGTGCATCGCGACGGTGCGCTGGCCGAATACCTCAGCGTGCCCGCCCAGTTCGTCCACAAGGCCGACGGCATTTCGCTCGACCAGGCGGCGATGCTGGAATTTCTTGCGATCGGCGCGCATGCGGTGCGGCGCGCCGACGTCCGTGCCGGACAGCGGGCGCTGGTCGTCGGCGCCGGGCCGATCGGCATGGCCGCGATGATCTTCGCGAAGCTGCGCGGCGCCGACGTCACGTGCCTCGACACGCGGGCCGATCGGCTGGCGTTTTGCCGCGAGCACCTGGCGGTCGATGCGGCGGTGGAAGTGGGGGAAGACGACGCGGCGCGTCTCGCGTCGTTGACCGACGGCGAGTATTTCGATGCGGTATTCGACGCGACGGGCAACCTCGATGCGATGAATCGCGGTTTCGAATTCGTCGCGCACGGCGGCAAATACACGTTGATCTCGATCGTGCGCGGGCACGTTGCGTTTTCGGATCCCGAATTCCACAAGCGGGAAACCACGCTGCTCGCAAGCCGCAATGCCACCGCCGAGGATTTCGCGACGGTGCTCGACGCGATGCGTTCAGGGCGTATTCCGGACCGTGCGCTGAACACGCACCGGATGCGGCTCGACGAGGTGCCGGACGCGCTTCCGCGTCTGCTGGAAGCGGGGCAGACCGTCGTGAAGGCGCTCGTCGAATGTTGATCCGTCGAATCCGGCACGTGGAGCGCATGCGATGACGCCGCCGATCCTGCAATTCGGCACGAGCCGCTTCCTGCTGGCGCATGTCGACCTGTTCGTCTCCCAGGCGCTGGACGACGGCAACGCGATGGGCGGCATCGGCATCGTGCAGACGACCGGCAATCCGGCCAGCCGCGCCCGCATCGACGCGCTGCGCGCGACCGGTCGCTATCCGGTGCGGATTCGCGGGCGCGACCGCGGCGGCATCGTCGACGAAGTCGTCGAATGCCGCGCCGTGCATCGCGCATGGGACGCCGAGCGCGACTGGGCGGAGATACGCCGCGCCGCGATCGAGACGGTCCGCGTGATCGTATCGAACACCGGCGACGCAGGCTATCGCACCGATCCGCGCGACGCGGCGGACCTGCCGGACCGGCCGCAGCAGACCCCGCGCGGCTTTCCGGCGAAGCTGCTCGTGCTGCTGCATGCGCGCTGGCAGGTGCGTCCCGACGATGGCATCTCCATCCTGCCTTGCGAGCTGGTGACGAACAACGGCGACACGCTGCGCGACATCGTGCTGGACCTCGCGCGCCGGTGGCGGCTGCCCGACGCGTTCGCCGACTATCTGCGCCACCGCTGCGTGTGGGTCAACTCGCTCGTCGACCGCATCGTGTCCGAGCCGCTGCATCCGGTCGGCGCGATCGCGGAGCCCTACGCGCTATGGGCGATCGAACGGCGTGCCGGCATGGCGTTGCCGTGCCGGCACGCGCAGATCGTCGTCACCGACGATTTGCGCAGCCATGAGCGCCTGAAGCTGTTCTTCCTCAATCTCGGGCACAGCTGGCTCGCGGAGCAGTGGCTCGCGGCGGGGCGCGACGCATCGGAAACGGTGCTGGACGCGATGAACGATGCGCGGCTGCGCGACGGTCTCGAGGCGGTGTGGCGCGATGAAGTCGCGCCGGTATTCGTGGCGCTGGGCCTGCGCGAAACGGCCGAACACTATGTCGACAGCGTGCGCGAGCGCTTTCTCAATCCGTTTCTCGCGCATCGCATCGCCGATATCGCGGTCAATCATCGCGAGAAGGTGGCGCGGCGAATGGAGCCGTTGCTCGCGCTCGCGGATTCGCTGGCGCTGCCGGCCGAACAGCCTCGGTTGCGGCAACTCGTCGCCCGCCATGGCATGGCGGCCGGCGATCCGGCGGCCGGCGACCCGGCCGGCGACCCGGCAGGCGTCGCAACGACAGGGAGAACTGCATCGTGAAGCAACCGGCAATCGTGATCCTTCACGGCGACGACAACGTCGCCGTCGCACTCGACGCGCTGGCGCCGGACGTGCCGATCGACGTGCACGGCGCGCCGTTGCGGCCGGCGGCCGCGGTGCCGGCCGGCCACAAGGTCGCCACGGCGCCGATCGCGCGCGGCGACGCGATCGTCAAATGCGGGCAGCCGATCGGCATCGCGCTGCGCGACATCGCCGCGGGCGAGCACGTGCACGTGCACAACGTCGGGATGCCCGAGCGTCATGCGCACGACGACGGGCCTGCCGGCGATGCGCACGAGGTTCCGGCGGATCGCGGCGACACCTTCGACGGATTCGTGCGGCCCGACGGCAGCGTGGGCACCCGCAACTACGTCGGCGTGATCGCGAGCGTCAACTGTTCGGCGAGCGTCTGTCATGCGATCGCCGATGCGTACCGGCACGGCGCGCTCGATGCGTTCGGTCATGTCGACGGCGTCGTCGCGATCACCCATCAGAGCGGCTGCGGCATGTCGGCGACCGGCGACGGCATCGAACTGCTGCGCCGCACGCTCGTCGGTTATGCACGCAACCCGAACTTCGCCGGCGTGCTGCTCGTGGGTCTCGGTTGCGAGGTCAATCAGGTCGGCGCGCTCGCGGAACGGCTCGACGCGGCCGCGCCGGGCACCGTGCGCACGCTGGTCATCCAGGACGAAGGCGGGGTGCGCGACACCGTTGCCCGAGGCGTGTCGATCGTGCGCGCGTTGCTGGAGGTGGCCGACGGCGCGCGTCGCAGCGCGGTGCCGGCATCGCGGCTGACGGTCGGCCTGCAATGCGGCGGGTCCGACGGCTATTCGGGCATCACGGCGAATCCGGCGCTCGGCGCGGCCGTCGATCTGCTGGTCCGCAACGGCGGCACGGCGATTCTGTCCGAGACGCCCGAGATCTACGGCGCGGAGCATCTGCTGATCGCGCGGGCGGCCTCGCGCGACGTCGCCGAGCGTCTGCTCGGCCGGTTGCAATGGTGGGAGCGCTACGTCGCCGATCACGGCGGCGAAATGAACAACAACCCGTCCCCCGGCAACCTTGCCGGCGGCATCACGACGATTCTCGAGAAGTCGCTCGGCGCGGTGTCGAAGGGCGGGCGCTCGCCGCTTCGCGCGGTCTACGACTATGCGGAGCCGGTGCGGCAAGCCGGGCTCGTGTTCATGGATACGCCCGGCTACGACCCGGTGTCGGCGACCGGGCAGATCGCCGGCGGCGCGAATCTCGTGTGCTTCACGACGGGCCGCGGTTCGGTGTTCGGCTCGAAGCCGGTGCCGACGATCAAGATCGCGACGACGACCGGCCTGTTCGAGCGGATGCAATCGGACATGGATTTCGACAGCGGCGGGATCGTCGCCGGTTCGCTCACGGTCGACGAAGCGGGCGCGCGGCTGTTTCGGCTGATGCTCGACGTCGCCTCCGGACGACGATCGCGCAGCGAGGACAACGGTATCGGCGAACGCGAGTTCGTACCGTGGCTGCGCGGCGCGATCATGTGACGCGCCGCGCACGCTCCTCGCGCGATCAGGCCGCGAAGGAGCACCCGTGACGGAAACCGGCACGAGCCGGCAGGCGATCGTTGTCGGCTACGCCGCCGACAGCGTGATCGACACGCCCGTCGCGGTGTAGGCCGGCGTGGCCTTGAACCCGTCGACCGTCACCGTCGAGAACTTCGCGGCAGCCGCCGCGCCGTCGATTAGCGCGATGGTGTCGCCGGCCTTCGGCGCGTAGCCGTTCACGAATTTCACGTGCAGCGTGCCGCCCGCGACGGTGAGCGGGCCGCCCACGCGCAGCCGTCCGCCGCCGTTGCCGTCGATGTCGAGTTCGAGCGTCGTGTTGTCGAGCTGCGTGTAGCGGGTGGCGATCGTCACCGGCGCGGCGGCCGCGATTCGCACGCTGCCGCCCGGTCCGACGTACACGTCCCCTTTGCCGAACGCCGTCGTCGACGCGGCTGCCAGCGTGCCGCCGCTCACCTGCGTGCCGCCCGTGTAGCCGTTGTTGCCCGCCAGCGTCAGCGTGCCGCTGCCCTGCAGCGTCAGCTTGCCGGCGCCAGCGACGTCGTTGCGCCACAGGTCGGCGGCATTGAGCCCGCCCTGCGATGCATCCATCGACACGATCACGTTGCCGTTGAACGCGCCGTAGCCGTCGGCCGCCGCGAACAGGTTCAGGCGACCCCAGCCTTCCGCGTCGTCCATGACCGGATAGCCGGACGGCAGTTCGGTTGTTTTCAGCACGACGCGCCGCTGGTCGGCGCTCAGGTACGGAAAGCGCGTCTGCAGCAGAATCTCCGAGCCCTTCGGCACGACCGGCGGTGCGTTCGTCGATTCGATCGCGCCAAAGCCGAACGTCATGCGGCGCAGGAACGCGCTCTTGTTCGTCGTGTAGTCCGCGAACCGGTCGGTGGCCGTCGTGCCGGCGTGCGCGAATGCGGAGAAGGTCGTGGCGCTGGTGCCCGTCAGTTGTTGCAACGTCTGATGGGCTTGCGTGTAGGCGGCCTGCGCGTCGCCGGCGTACGCGGTCAGGTTCGCCGCGCTGACGGCCAGCGCGAGCATGCGCCCGCCGATCACGTCGAGCGGCGAATGCATGCCGGCCAGGATCCGGTTCTCGCCGAGCTCGAGGCCGCGGCTGACCATTTCCTGGAAGCGTTCCGGCACGAGCCACGCCATCGTCGTCGCATCGCGCATCGCTTCGGCCGTGTGGCCGCTGATGAAGCCGCCGTCGGTCGCGGGCGTCGCGCTTTCGGCCGGCACCAGCGTCGGCGCGACGATCACGCTCGTGCTCCAGCGGTACGGACGCGCGTATTTGAAGAAGCGCTTCGAAGGTTCGGTCGACGCGTTGTTGCCCATTTCGTTGAGCAGGTCGACGACCTTCCCGAAACTGGCGTTGCCGCTGCTGCCGACGCCGACGTTGTTGCCGGAGTCGTTGTACAGCACGGTCGTGGCATCGGCGGGCACGCTGGTGATGCTGGTCGTCTGCTGGGCCGCGGTGCGCCACGCGGCGGTGAGCGGACCCATGCCGTCGGTCACGCTGTATCCCTTGCCGCGCCGGTCGTCGTAGTACGCGGCATCGGCCTGCTGCGGCGTACGGGCGGTCGTCGCGTCGATCACGTACTGCACGTTGGCCGACAGCACCGCATCGTTCAGGATCGTGCCGCACGGCACGCCGCTGTTCGGCAGTCCGGAGCAGGTCGACGGCGAGATGGCCGGGAACGCGCCGTTCGCCGGCGCGCTCACGCCCGCGTCGACCAGCATCGTCGACGGTTGCCAGAGATCGAGGAAACGGCTCAACACGCGCACCGCGGCGTTGGTCGACAGCGTCGCATAGCGCGCATCGCCGCGCTGGTTGGTCGCGACGTTGTCGACGAAAGCGGGCGCGCTCGGGATCGGCGCGCTGTCGACGAAGCCGGGGTCGGCGGGGGGCGCCGGAACGGCCGCGGCGATCGTGGCGGTCGACGCGACGTCGTCGCCGCCGCCGCAGGCGGCCAATACGATCGCACTCGACAATGCCGCGACGTGCAGCGGGAAACGGCTTCGTGACGCAAACATGCAAGACTCCATCCTGATGGTCGAAGAGGGAGGATTGTGGTGAGCGATCGTTACGCGGTCGTTACGGAATTGTTGCGCGTCGTACGCGGCGGGTGTGAATTCCCACTATCTGGTTAATTTCGGGTGCTGAACATGGCGGACGCCGATTCGATGCGCGTGTCGCGGATATGCGGCTGCGCGTCGAGTCGCTACGCCTTCGCCGTGCCGGTGTCCAGCCGGAACAGCGATACGGCCTCGGCAAGCCGGTTCCCCTGTTCCTCGAGCGACTTCGATGCGGCGGCGGCCTGCTCGACGAGTGCGGCATTCTGCTGGGTGACTTCGTCCATTTGCGTAATCGCCAGATTGACCTGCTCGATGCCGCGGCTCTGCTCGTTCGACGCGGCGGCGATTTCGCCCATGATGTCGGTCACGCGCGAGATCGCGTGCGTGACTTGGCTCATCGTATCGCCCGCGTTGTTCGCGATATGCGAGCCGTCCTGGATTTTCCGGACCGATTGCGAGATCAGCTCGCGGATTTCCTTCGCGGCGCTCGACGAGCGCTGCGCAAGACTTCTGACTTCGCTGGCCACCACCGCGAAGCCGCGGCCCTGCTCGCCGGCGCGGGCGGCCTCCACGGCCGCGTTGAGCGCGAGGATGTTGGTCTGGAACGCGATCCCTTCGATGATTCCGGTGATCTCGGCGATCTTGGCAGAGCTCGCGCTGATGTCCGTCATCGTGTCGACCATCAGGCCGACCGCCGTGCTGCCACGCTGGGCGACTTCCGATGCGTTGTCGGCCAGGCCGCTTGCCTGCTGCGCGTTGTCGGCGTTCAGACGCACGGTGGATGTCAGTTGCTCGATGCTCGAGGCGGTTTCCTGCAGCGATGCGGCTTGCTGTTCCGTGCGGGAGGAGAGGTCCTGGTTGCCGGACGCGATTTCGCCGGCGCCCGTCGCGACGTTGCCGGATGCGGTACGGACTTCCGAGATCAGGCGGATCAGGTTCGCCTGCATGTCGCGCATGGAAGCCAGTACGCTGCCGGCCGGCGCGGCGCCGGTCGTGGATTCGGCGCCGAGATCGCCGGCGGCGATATGGCGGGCGATCTCGCTGAGCGCGGCAGGCTCCGTGCCCAGCGAGCGCAGCAGGCCGCGGATGATGAAGAGGCCCGAGATCGCGGCGGCCGCCGCCGCGGCGATGCAGATCACGATCAGCATCAGTCGCCGCGAGGTATATCGGTCTTCCGATTCCTTCACCAGTTGGGCGGCCCGCGAGCGCGAGTACGTCGCATATGCCTCGGTGGCCGCGACGAGCTGGGCCAGCAGCGGTCGGCACTGTTCGTTGATCATCGTGATCGCCTGATCGCGCCGGTTGTTCGCCGCCGCTTCGACGATCGCGCGCGCCACGGGGCCGTACTGCGCCTCGACCGCCGCGATTTGCCGAACCAGTTCACGAGACTTGTCGGACGCGCCGCTCCCCTCGCGGACCGCATTCGTCAGCTCGCCCAGCAGCGTGCCGACTTCGCGGTCGGCCTGCAGTGCCGCTTCCTTCTCGAGGTCCGCATCGCGCGGTCCCGCCGCCAGGACCTGGTTGCGGGCGGCGATCGCACGCCGGTCGACCGCGACGCGAACCTTGTCCACGAGGGTCGCGCGGGCGTTGGTGCCGTTGACATAGTTATCGAATGCCGCGTTCGCGTTGGCGAGCGATACGATGCCGACGAGAGAGACGACCACAACCATGCACGTAAGAAGTCCGAAAGCCATGATCAGCTTCGTGCGAACCGTTAGCCGTCGATCGTTCATGGGGAAAGTCCAGTATCAAATAGCTTTCCTTATTATCGGTACGGTGAGTGAACAATTTAGGACGGTTGCCGAGCGCAATCGTTTGCGCGTGACCTGCCATCGAAAAAAAATTTCGACAGCGATCCGAGCTCGTCACGTCGAGGGGGCGAAGGGCTCCGTTTGCGCCCGACAGACCCGCTTCTGCCTTCGCGCTTCGCGCGGCGTGGTGCGTCGCGGTTGATACGCGACAAGAGGCGCCGGAGCAGGCGAACGGCACGTGAAGCGGGTTCGATCGCACGCGACGTTGCGCGGGTGCTTCACGGACCGATCGTCGACGAGGCTACCGCCACCGAGCAATGCGCGGCGGTTCGCACGCCCCGTCTGCCGCCTTCACGCAGCAAGCAGCCCGCGCGCGGCCAGATTCGCATACAGCGCGCGCACGCCGAAGGTCCACGGCGCGATCTCCGTGCAAAGCCGCACGGTGTTGACGAGTGCGCCGAGCGCGGGCGTGGAGATGGTGACGCGGTCGCCGAGGTGATGCGTGAATCCGCCGCCGGGCGCGTCGCGATCCTGGATCGGCGAGAACATCGTGCCGAGGAACAGCATGAAGCCGTCCGGATACTGGTGATGCGCGCCGCAGGTCTGCGCGACGAGGTCGGCCGGGTCGCGGCTGATCTCGCGCATGTGGCTGATGCCGTCGAGGACGAAGCCGTCGTCCGCGCCTTCGACGCGCAGCGACACGCTGGCCTGCCGTACGCCGTCCAGCGTGAAGCCGTCGTCGAACAGCCGCACGAACGGGCCGATCGCGCACGAACCGTTGTTGTCCTTGCATTTGCCGAGCAGCAGCGCCGAACGGCCTTCGATGTCGCGCAGGTTCACGTCGTTGCCGAGCGTCGCGCCCACCGGCCTGCCGTCGCTGGCGACCGCCAGCACGATCTCCGGCTCCGGGTTGTTCCACACCGACACGGGCAGCAGCCCCACGTCCGCGCCGAAGCCGACCGCGGACATCGGCTGCGACTTGGAGAACACCTCGGCATCCGGGCCGATGCCCACTTCCATGTATTGCGACCATGCACCGCGGCGCTCGAGTTCCGCCTTCAGGCGCAGTGCGGCTTCCGAGCCCGGCACGATCTTCGACAGATCGGTGCCGATGGTCGCGGCGATGGTGTCGCGTACCTCCCTCGCTTTGGCCGGATCGCCGCCGGCCTGTTCCTCGATCACGCGCTCGATCAGGCTGACCGCGAAGGTGACGCCGCACGCCTTGATGGCCTGCACGTCGCACGGCGCGAGCAGGCGCGTGGCGCCGGGCGTGCCGTCCAGCGTCGCCTGCAACAACGGCTCGACGCGGCCGAGCGATTCGCCGGGAGCCGTGCGCGCGAGCGCGACTGCATCGGGGCGGTCGAACAGGTCCGCGGTGGTCGGCACGGTGCGCGTGATGTCGAACACTTCGCCGCCACGCACGGCGACGACGCTCGGCCCCGCGTGGGCGCCGTCGTGCCGCCAGACGCGGCCGATCAGCAGCGCGTGGGCGAGGTCGTGCGGCAGGCAATCGGAAACGGAAGGAGTACGCATGGTCAGCTCGGCAAGAGTCGGGGGCGGGGCAGTCAGTGCGAATGGCGCGGGTTGCCGCGCTGCTCGATGACCTTCAGGTACAGCGTGGCCGGTTCGAGGCAGCCGCCGGTGGACAACTGGCCGACGAACCGGCGATAGAGTTCCTGCCAGGGCGTTTGCGCCTCCGGCACGGTGAAGCTCGCGGTCTCGCGACGGCGCGCGAGTTCGTCCGCGTCGACGAGCACGTCGACGCTGCGGCGATTCAGGTCCACACGCACGCGGTCGTTCGTGCGCAGCAAGGCGAGGCCGCCTCCCACCGCGGCTTCCGGCGACATGTTCAGGATCGACGGGCTGGCCGACGTGCCGCTCTGGCGTCCGTCGCCCATGCACGGCAACGACGTGATGCCGCGCTTCACCAGCTCGGCGGGCGGCGCCATGTTCACGACTTCCGAACTGCCCGGGTAGCCGACCGTGCCGCAACCGCGGATCACGAGGATGCAGCGCTCGTCGATGTTCAGCGCGGGATCGTCGATACGCGCGTGGTAGTCCTCGGGGCCGTCGAACACGATCGCGCGCGCCTCGAACGTATTCTCCGCGCCCGGCTCGGCCAGGTAGGTCCGGCGGAAGGCGTCGCCCACCACCGACATCTTCATGATGGCGCTGTCGAAGAAGTTGCCCGACAGCACCATGAAGCCGGCCCCGTGCTTGAGCGGCGCGTCGGGCGTACGGATCACATCGCGGTCGGCATCCTGCGCGGTGTCGGCGATCTCGCCGATCGCGCGGCCGGATACGGTCAGGCAGTCGCGCCGTAGCAGGCCGGCCGCGTCGAGCTGGCGCAGCACGGCGGGCACGCCGCCGGCGCGATGGAAGCTCTCCCCGAGGTATTCGCCGGCCGGCATGCAGTTCACGAGCAGCGGCACGGCTTCGCCGAAGCGCTGCCAGTCGTCCAGACTCAGCTCGACGCCCATGTGGCGCGCGATGGCGATCAGATGCGGCGGGCAGTTGGTCGAGGCGCCGAGCGCCGACGCGACGACGATCGCATTCTCGAACGCCGCGCGCGTCATGATCGTCGACGGGCGCAGGTCGTCGCGAACGAGTTCGACCGCGCGCTTGCCGGTAGCGTAAGCGATCTGGCCGCGCTCGCGATAGGCGGCGGGGATGCTCGCGCACCCGGGCAGTGACATGCCCAGCGCCTCGGCGAGGCTGTTCATCGACAGCGCCGTGCCCATGGTATTGCAGTGGCCGATCGACGGCGACGAAGCCGTGGTCAGCTGCATGAAGCCTTCGTAGTCGATCTCGCCGGCGGCGAGCAGGTTGCGGGCATGCCAGATCACCGTGCCGGAGCCGACCCGCTTGCCCTCGTGCCAGCCGTCGAGCATCGGGCCGCCCGACAGCACGATCGCGGGCATGTCGACGGTCGCGGCCGCCATCAGGCAGGCCGGCGTGGTCTTGTCGCAGCCGGTCGTCAGCACCACACCGTCCAGCGGAAAACCGTGCAGCACTTCCACCAGCCCGAGGTAGGCGAGATTGCGGTCGAGCGCGGCCGTGGGCCGGCGGCTCTGCTCGGCCAGCGGGTGCACGGGGAACTCCATCGGAATGCCGCCCGCGTCGCGAATGCCCGCCTTGGTGCGCTCGGCCAGCTCGATGTGGTGGCGGTTGCACGGCGCCAGGTCGCTGCCCGTCTGCGCGATGCCGATGACGGGGCGGCCCGACTGCAGCTCCTCGCGCGTCAACCCGTAGTTCATGAAGCGCTCGACATAGAGCGCGGTCATGTCCGCGTGCGCGGGATCGTCGAACCATTCCTGGCTGCGCAAGCGGCGAGGGATTTGTGACATGGCAGGCTGTCTCCGAAGGGCCTTCTTGATTGTGCGTGCCGGATAGTTACCGGTAACATCGATTGGATGTTAGCACGGGTTTTTTGCGTTGCGGAAGGGATTTGTGCGCGCGTGGCGGAGGTGAGGGCAGGGGGCCGGAGCAACGCCGCGCACGTCGCGCGCCGGCACGTGGGCGGCCGTCGACCCGTCAGGCGCTTTCCCGCGCGACGATCGTGTAGTCGATACGGATGCTGTGCGACTCGGTCCGCTCGCCGCCGTCGCGCGCTTGCAGCGCCGCCAGCAACGCTTCGCCCGTGCGTAGCCCGATGCCGTACGCGTCCACCGACACGGTCGTGATGGTCGGGTGGCAGCACGCCGCCACTTCGAAGTTCCCGAAGCCGGCCACGGCCATATCGGCGGGTACGGCAAGCCCGCGCCGGTGACATTCCATGATCGCGCCGAATGCCGACATGTCGCTCACGCACATCACCGCATCGGTATCCGGCCATTGCTCCAGCAGCGCCGCCATCGCGGGCCCGCCGTGGCTCATCGTGATCGGCGATTCGCCCAGCCGCACGACGCGCGGTTCGCCCAGCCCCAGCGCCTTGATCTCTGCCTGGTAACCCTTGAGTCGGTCGAGGCCGCGGCGATCCAGTTCGCTGGCGCCGACCAGAAAGCCGATGCGTCGGTAACCGCGCTCGGCCAGGTGGCGCACCATCGCACGGGCGGCGCGCACGTTCGAGAAGCCGACGGCGGTGTCGATGGGGCGCGTGGGCAGATCCCACATCTCGACCACGGGAATCGCCGAGCGCTCCAGCACCTTGCGCGTCGCATCGGTGTGCTGCGCACCCGTCAGCGCGATGCAGCGCGGCTGGTGTCGCAGCATCGAGCGCACTAGCCGTTCTTCACGTTCCAGGTCGTAGTCGGTGTCGCCGAGCAGCAGCTGGAGGCCATGCGGTTCGAGCGCATCGGTCAGGCCGCGCACGGTGTCCGAGAAGTTGGAACTCGACAATGACGGCACCAGCACCGCGACGAATTCCGACCGCCCGGACGACAGCGCACCGGCGGCCGCGTCGGCCACGTAGCCGAGCTGGTCGATGGCCTCGCAGACCCGTGCGCGCGTCTCGGCGGCCACGCTGTGGCCCGCGAGCACGCGCGACACCGTCATCTTCGATACGCCGGCCAGGCGCGCTACGTCGGACATGCGGGGCGGCCCGGCGGGCCGGACGGCGGTGGGACTGGGCATCGGAATCGCGATCGGGAGAAAGCCGGAAAGGCTACATCATACCGGTGCGGCATATCGTGCAGGCCGGCCGCGATGCGCTCGTCGAAGCGACGCCCGTACTAGGGAAACCACGCGTTCGGCGGGACTTGTACGCGCCTGTCGCTGCATGCTACCTTGGCGTTTGTTACCGGTATCAAAGCACTGCTCGCTCCCGTCGCCTCGTCGGCTTTTTTTTGCCACCGGATGTTATCGGTAACATCGATGCGTCAAGCGCACTCGCCGGTACGAAGAAGACCTAAACGAACAGGAGACAGACCGATGCCATCCATTACGCAGGCCGCTGCCGCACCGGCCGCGGCCGACTCGTCCGAGGACGCCCTTTATCGCAAGGTCATGCGGCGCATCCTGCCCTTGCTGCTGCTGTGCTACGTCGTGGCCTATCTGGATCGCGTCAACGTGGGTTTCGCCAAGCTGCAGATGCTCGACGACCTGAGCCTGAGCGACAGCGTCTATGCGCTCGGCGCCAGCATCTTCTTCTGGGGCTATTTCCTGTTCGAGATGCCGAGCAACCTGTTGCTGCATCGTTACGGCGCACGCTTCTGGATCGCGCGGATCATGATCACGTGGGGCATCGTGTCGTCGTCGATGGCCTTCATCGTGCCGCTCGCGCAGTTCTTCCACGTGCAGACGACCACGATGTTCTACACGCTGCGCTTCCTGCTGGGGCTGTGCGAAGCCGGGTTTTTCCCGGGCGTCATCCTGTACCTGAACTACTGGTTCCCGGCGCGCCGCCAGAGCGTGGCGATGTCGGGTTTCCTGGTGGCGATCCCGCTGAGCCTGACGCTGGGCAGCGTGCTGTCCGGCTGGCTGATGGAGCAGACGCATGGCCTGTCGGGCATGAGCGGCTGGCAATGGATGCTGCTGCTCGAAGGGCTGCCGTCGATCGTGGTGGCGTTCATCGTGCTGGCGTGCCTCGGCGACGGCCCGCGGTCGGCGAAGTGGCTGTCCGCCGACGAAAAGGCGGTGCTGTCGCGCAACCTCGAATCCGAGGCCGCGCACAAGTCGCACAGCGTCGGCGCCGCGCTGCGCAGCCCGCGCGTCTGGTTGCTCACCTTCATCCTGCTCACGTTCAATACCGGCTTCTACGGGCTGGCCTTCTGGCTGCCGTCGATCATCCGCGCGTCGGGCGTGCGGAGCCCGCTGCATATCGGTTTGCTGACGGCCATTCCGTACCTGACGGCCATCTTCGCGATGGTGTGGAACGCATCGCACTCGCGCAGGACCGGCGAACGCCGCCTGCACGCGGCGATTCCCGCGCTGATCGGCGGCGTCTTCCTGATTCTGAGCGCGGCGTTCGCCCACAACGTGGCGCTGTCGATCGTGTTCCTGACCGTCGCCACGTGCGGCATCCTCGCGCTGATGCCGATCTACTGGACCTTCCCCGGACAGATCCTGTCCGGCACGGCCGCGGCGGCCGGCATCGCGCTGATCAACTCGGTGGGCAACCTGTCCGGCTTCACGGGCTCGATGATCACAGGCGTCGCTAAGCAAATGACCGGCGACATCAACAACGGCACCTATGCGCTCGGCGCCTGCCTGCTGATCAGTTGCGTGCTGATCGCATTGATTCCGCGGGACATCCTGCAGCCGCCGGCGGGGCGGTAGGGCGTTCGCGCGATGTCACGTCCAGCCGGGGCCGGGACATCGCGCCGCCCCGGCGCCGGATGCATCACGTCATGTGGATTGATCTCGTGTGAATTCGCTCGACCATCACGGACGGAATGCCGGATGCCTCCAACCGGCGACGCCCTGCGCGCGACTCAGTTTTCTCGTGGGCGACCGTCATGCGTCTTCCAGGGCGAAGCGTACTTTGTCCCCGAGCGTGCGCAACCGCTCGACCGGTTCGTTCGAGTACACGAATCGGACGTACTGCTCGCCGTGTGCGACGCCCCATCCGGTCATGGCCGTCGCACATACGCCACGGCGCAGCAACCGCTCCGACATCTGCGATCCGGTCAGGCCGAAATCGGACACCCGCAGCAGCATCGACCAGCCGCCCGCCGGCATGCCGAACGGAAGACCTGACAGTTCGGCGGCGACCGTATCCCGGCGCCTCTCGAGTTCGCTCACGTAGCCAGGCAGATCGGATGCAGAATGTTCGAGCGCAACCGCCGCGGCCTCCTGGGCAATGCCGACCGGCACCACGACATTGGCGAGCGACACGGCCACAAGATCGGGAATCAGCCATTCCGGCGCGACGATCCAGCCGACGCGCCAGCCAATCATGCGCAGCTCTTTCGACGCGGCGCCGACCGTGACCGTACGCTCGGCCATGCCGGGCAGGCCGGCGGGATGGATGACCGTGCGTCCATCGAAGAGCAGCCGTTCCATCGCGCTGTCGAGGATCAGCAGCAGATCGTTCTGCACACACAGGCTCGCGATCAGTTGCCAGTCGGACGCATCGAAGAACCCGCCCGAAGGCATCGACGGAGACATCAGCAGCATGGCCCGTGTTTGCGGACCGATCGCTGCCCGCAGCGCGGTCTGATCCAGCTTCCACTCGCCGCCCGGCGCGAAGGCGAACGGTACTTGCCTGGGCACGCCGCCCGCAAGGCGGACGCGGTTCAGCAGGCCTGCGTACGTCGGATCGGTGACGATGACTTCGTCGCCGGTCTCGACGGTGGCGAGCAGCGTGTTCAGAATGCCGGAGAGTCCGCCCGCCGACACCACCACCTGGTCGGCCGTGAAGCATTGCCCCGAAAGCCCCGACACGTGGGCGGCAGCGCTCGCGCGTAGCCGATCCTGGCCGACGAATGGCAAATAGGAGTTGGCCGCGTCTCGCTGGATTGCCTCGCGGGTGAAGGCGAGCGCCTCGGAAGTGGGTGGGATGTCGGTATCGAGATTCTCGAGTCGCAAAAGGTCGACGTCGGCATGATCGGCGATCGAACCCATGCGATCGACGCCGATGCCGGCAATGTGCTGCAGGCGTGCAGGACGGTGGTGGCGCATCGAGCCTCCGATTTTGTTACAATTTAATAGATAATATATGCATGGTGGTCGGCATGAACTTTGAAGTCAAGGAGGATCGCTCGCTGGCCGATCGGATCGCCGTCGCGCTGGGGGACCGCATCATCTCGGGCGTCATCGCGCCGGGGGAGTGGCTGCGTCAGGACCACATCGCGGCGGAGTTCGGGGCGAGTCATGTGCCGGTACGCGAGGCGTTCAGACGCCTGGAAGCGCAGGGGCTGGCCGTGGTGGAACCGCGGCGAGGCGTGCGGGCGGCGCCGCTCGAGCCGGCGGACGTGCTTGAAATGGCAAAGATGCGTGCTGCTTTCGAGGGGCTGGCGCTGCGCGAGGCGATTTCCGCTCTCGACGCACGTGCGCTGGAGGAACTCGATGCGATCCTCGATCAGGAGGCGGCGGCGCATGGTATAGCCGTGCTGGGTACGCTGAACCTGAGATTTCATCGCGCACTGACCGCGCGGTGCGGGATGCCGCGGCTCGTCGACGCGATTGGCGACATGCATCGCGCAAGCGCACGGCATTTGTACGCGACGTGGCAGCAACTTGACTGGCACGATCGCTCGAACGACGAGCATCGGAACATCGTCCGGGCGATACGTGATGGGGATGTGGACGCAGCGTGTGCGGCCTTGTCCTCGCATATTCTGGCTGCGGGGGACGCACTGGCTCAGGCGTTGCGCAGGCGGTAGAGGGATGCAGGTCGAGACGGGGGCGTCAAGCGGTCCCAAAGGCCGGTTTTGGGAATGGCTGGCGTCTTCTGCGGGTTGGTTATAGCTGAACGCGTGGGGCGGCATTCGGCTAGTTCCAGTCGTTCGCAGCCGCTTCAGACTGGCACTGGAACGTCAGCTGCACCGCACTAAGCGGCCACCAACGTCGTGCCAGTCCAAGTGCAATGACGATCCTGCGGGCTTATAATCTTCCGACAACAAATCGGGGGCTCTACGTGGCATACACCGTAGACGGAGCATTCGCGGAGTTTTACGACGAGATCAATCTTTCAGGCGACTTCCGCGCGTTAGCGTCGGCGCGCCGGGATCACATTTTCAATCTACTCGGTAATCGATTCCACTTGATCGATGCTTTCGCTGGCGGCTCAATCCCCAAATACACAGCGCTTCATGGCCGTGCTGACATGGACATCTTTGTCGTCCTCCACTATGGGAAGCACTGCGCCGGCCGTCTTCCCTCGCAAGTATTACTTGATATCCGAACCGCGCTATCGGGCAAGGAGCGCGTTAGGCGCAACGGACAAGCGGTGACGCTTCGCTACACTGCTTTTCCTGACGTCGACGTCGTTCCCGTGTATTTCACAAGTCACGATGGTCAGCGATATGAAGATGCGCAGTATCTGAACGTGCCCGACATGAACACGGAGACATGGATCCGCTCGATGCCGAAGCTACATACGGCACGCGTCGAGCAAGCTGCGGCTGCATATGGTAAATATTTTCGGCGCGCCATAAAGATGATGAAGTACTGGAATTGGAAGCACGGAGATATATTGCGAAGCTTCCACATTGAGGCGCTTGCGGTGCTGTTTCTCGGAATAGGCGATTGCAGCAGCCTGCCGCTCGCCCTTCACAGATTTTTTGATGCAGTACATGGCAGTGTTTTGACAGCCGTGCATTACGACGGGGCGCGCATCGACGATTACCTAACGGCGCAAGATCGGATTGGACTCTCCGACAGACTTCGTAGCGCGTGCACCCACGCAAACTCGGCGTGGCTGAATGGTTTTCTCGGCAACCACGAGTTTGCAATAGCCGAATGGCGAGCGATTTTCGGAGATCCCTATCCTTCTTATGGCTAACAATCAGCGTCACGACCCTATTCGCGCTACGTACTATCGCCCCGTCGAAATCGGCGAAGCCTTCGGTGAGTGGCTGTTCTGGATCACAACTGGGCTGTCGGCGACCCTGATTCTCGTTGACCGAGCCACCCACGCGCAGTTGTACGATAGGCTGCAAATGGGTCTGGTCATTGCAGCGGTTCTGGCGTTTATCATCGGCACCGCAGTCAGACTCTATCTTCAACCCCGTGCATTAGCCGCAAGATCCGCTGACTTGATATCTCAGAGCTTTGGAGTAGCGTTGTCGCATGAGACGACTGTCGGATACTACAATAATCAAATGCCGGCTGGCCACAGAAGGTTGGCGGCAATGGCGCTAGAAAACGCGTTCTTTAGCAAGGAAATCTCTAAATCAATGCTCAGGTTTGAACGGTTCCGCGCCGGAGTTGCGCTCCTGATATTTATTTTTTTGATGAGAGAGGACGATCTTGCATTTGGGGCGATTGCTGCTGCTACCGTGTTTGGTGAGCAAGTCATAGTGCGTTATCTACGACTAGAATGGTTTCGCAGTCGCTGCGAATCAATTTATAAACAGCTTCACGACTTGTTTCTCCACAATCCAACAGATCCGACTTTCACCGCCGAGACGATTGGTGGCCTGAACTCATACGAGTCTGGAAAGGCCATGGCGGGAGTAACACTTTCTGACCGAATTTTCAAAAAACGCAATGCCGACCTGTCGACACAGTGGGATGTCATTAAGCAGACACTGAGGCTCTAACTGGAGCAGTTGACACTTGTACATACTCGGGTGTTACCGCATCGTGTGGCCCCTCGTGCGCCGATGCGGCGAGTCGATCGTTGAGTGACGACGAAACCGAGATTTTCGGCACCCCACAGCAAATACATTCTCGCGATATTACCCGAGAACTTGTTCCATGCGGTGCCACCGGAATTGCCAAAAATGCCAGCACTCCCCTAAGTTTGGAGCGAAGATTTACATGAACTCTTATGAAAAACTGATTGGAATAGCCAGTCGTTCCACTTGGTGTATGTCTGCATTATCGGCGGTACGCGAGATGCAGCTGGATTCGTGGTGCATCGGTGGAGGAGCGATTCGCAATCTGGTGTGGGATTCACTCCACGGATATGAGACTCCAACATACCTACCAGATGTCGATGTGGCGTATTTCGACTCGTCCGATCTGTCTTCAACTCGCGACGCGGAGATTCAACAGCGACTCGCCGCAAGGTGTCCTGAGATTCCCTGGGAAGTCACCAACCAAGCGGCTGTTCATCTATGGTTTGAGAGTGTATTCGGCCACCCGGTGCCACCATTGACTTCCTTGGCAGAAGCTATCGCATCGTGGCCGGAGTACGCGACGGCAGTCGGATTATCCCTTCTCCAGGATGGGACAATTGATGTTTGCGCGCCGCACGGCGTCGACGATCTTTTTTCTATGGTTATACGACGCAACCCGACGCGCGTCAGCATCGAGACATACCGTAGACGGATCGAGCAAAAAAATACTGCGACCGCTGGCCCCGCGTTACGGTTGTCAGCTAGCCACGATGAGCAAGCCACGCCACCGCCCGAATGTCGGACATTGTCAAGAAGCCGTTGTACCGTCGGTGTAAAGACGGTTGCCCGTTTGAGTCCGTGAGCAGCCACTGAGCGCGCGTTCGCTCGACAGACCGCTTCGGGTCGGAAGTCGCCGGTCGGCCGCACCGGGTGCCGACCGGCGACTTCCGGCCAAGAGACGACACTCGGCCAAGTGAATCGGCGGACCTGACGACGGAAAGCTTCATCCGGCGAACGGAACGTGCCTTGCTGGGTGTTTGGCATTTGACTCGCCAGCAGGAATATCGATGATTTACGGAACCTTTCCACCTTGGCTGCATACGCTATCGGTCACATCGATCATTTTGGGTGCGGCCTGTGCCGTTGCAATCGTCGTTGACGAAGCTCGACACCCTCAGAAGATGTGGATCATGAACGTCGTCTGGCCCCTGACGGCGTTGTTCGGGACGGTCTTGTGGGTTGCCGCCTACTACGTGTGGGGACGGAATGTCACTGACGCGGGACACGAGGTCGACGAGCAGCCGTTCGTCGCGATGGTGATGAAAGGCACGAGTCACTGCGGCGCGGGCTGTACGCTCGGAGACATCGTTGTCGAGTGGTCGGCTTTTGCCTTCCCCGCCTTGGCAGTCTGGTTCGGGTGGCACACGGTGTTTGATGAAAAAACGTTTGCTGTCTGGATCCCCGATTTCATCGTCGCCTTTCTGTTCGGCATCGTTTTTCAGTACTTCACTATCAAACCGATGCGGGGGCTCTCGGCACGCGCAGGTTTGATTGCGGCCGTCAGAGCGGATATCGCGTCGATTACCGCGTGGCAGGTCGGCATGTACGGCGTTATGGCCATCATCCAGTTCCTGTGGTTCAAGCCGGCTTACGGCGGTATCGCGAAAGTTGCGAGCCCCGAATTCTGGTTCGCCATGCAGCTCGCGATGCTTGCAGGATTCGCCACCAGCTATCCCGTCAACTGGTGGCTGATCAATTCGGGTATGAAGGAAAAAATGTAAGGGTCCTGACCGCAAGCACAGCGAAGGTGGCTTGTCGCGTGACATCTTCATTTCGACCGAAGGCTCACGACACCCTACGCCGCATCCCCCGCACCTGCAGCCAGATGGCGGATATCAGGAAATAAAGCGCACCCACTCCCGCATAGCCTGCGATCTTCACGATCGCCGGCGGCATTGGCGCGTGGCTTTGCAAAATGAAGAACAACCCAGCCAACGCCGATTGCGCACCGCTCAGTATCATCACCCACTGGGCGCCGGCATGCTTCCAGCGCCGGACGGCGGTGCCGAGCTGCAGCGCGCCGGAGAGAATCGCCCAGACGCCGAACACCGCGAGTACCGCGTGCGTGCCCGCATTCAACGCCGGAAATACCGCCAGTGTCGTGACGGCGCTGATCGCGACGTTGATCGCCTGCGTGCGGTTTGCCGCCGTCCCGCCGCTGCGGGACAGGTCGACGAAATTGGCGAGTGCATCCCAGGCCGGATAAACGACCAGCAGGACCGCCGCGCCGGCCGCGCTTTGCCGGCCGACGGAAAACGCCAGTGCGACCCAGATCAGCGAGAATATCGCCCTGGAAAAGTAGTACCGCTTCAGCCATGGTTCGTCGGCAAGGGCACGGAATTCGGGGTAACGATCAACCATTTGCACTCCTTCTTACATCGAATCGTCGTTGCGGCCGGTGCGCAAGGTGTCCGCCATGCGGATGCCGATGTGGCGCCGACCGAATCTCCAGTGCGCCGAGTATCGCAATCGTCCAGGCCTCCCGCTATCGGTCAGATGTCCGATGGCGAAGTCCGCCGGCCGTCTGCGCCGATGCGGGCCAACCTCGCGCCGGCGTGGCCACGGTGAGCCGCCACGCGCATGCTCGTGCATGACACGACGCCGTCGCGTATGATCGTTTTCCCGTCCTCGCGAATGTCTCTGCCCACCCGATGTCCGACGCCGAAGCCCGTCACGCCCCGCTGCGCATATTCGACGCCGTACGCGCGCTGGCCTTCATCGGCGATCTCAGCATGGGGCAGCCGACCGACCATTCGCCGCGCACCGGCTGGCTGGCGTCACGGCTCGCGCACGCGGCACGATTCGATGCATCGGTGTGCGACACGGCGCGCGAGGTGGCGCTGTTGCGCTGGTCGGGCTGCACGGCGAACGCGGCGGGTTTCGCGCAGGTATTCGGCGACGACGTCGCGATCCGCGCCGCGATGCTCGAGAGCCGGTCCGGCATCGCCGAAGCGATCGGCGGCGCGGGCGTCGCGATGATCCCGCTCGCGCAGATTCATTGCGAAGTCTCGGGCGAGGTTGCACGAATACTCGGTCTGCCCCACGCGACGGAAACCGCGCTGCGGCATATTTTCGAAAGCTGGGACGGCAACGGGCTGCCCGCACGGCTCGCGCGGGAAGAGGTGCCGGCCGCCGTGTCGATCGTCGCGCTTGCGGGCGATCTCGACGTGTTCAGCCGCACGTACGGCGTCGAGCGGGCCCTCGAATTGATCGGGCAACGGGCGGGGGCACGCTATCCGGCCGTGCTCGTCGACACGGCTGCGCGCGACGCAACGCGCTGGCTGGCGGCGCTCGAGCACATGACGTCCGCCGAACTGGACGCCGCATTGGCCACGCCGGACATGCAGGGCGCGACGTCCGCTGAATTGATTGCGGACGTCATCGATCTGAAACTGCCGTGGATGACGGGTTTTTCGCGTGCGGTCGCCGCGACGGCGGCCGCCTGTTACGGCCGTCTCTCGTCGGACGAGGCAGCGCGCGAACGCGTGTACCGCGCGGGGCTGATCCATGGCATCGGCAGGGCCGCGGTGCCGAACGACGTGTGGAATCTGCCGGCGCGGCTGCCTGCGAGCGCATGGGAAAAGGTGCGGCTCGTGCCGTACTGGACCGAACGCGCCGGCAGGCAGACCGGCGCGCTCGGCGAAGCCGCGGTGCTTGCTTCGTATGCCTACGAACGGCAGGACGGCTCGGGCTATTTTCGCGGCGTGCGTGACGCGGCGCTGACGCTGGAAGCGCGCGTGCTGGCGGCGTCGCTGGCATGGGTCGCGTTGCGCTCGGCGCGCCCGTGGCGCGCGGCGCTGAGCGATGCGGCCGCCGCCGGCCAGTTGCAGGAAGAAGCGGCGCGCGGCCGGCTATGCGGCGAAGTGGTGGCCGCGCTCGTGACGAATGGGGCGCCCGCGCTCCGGCGCACCGTCACGCGTCCGTCGCCCGCTGGCCCGCGCCTGTCCGCGCGGGAAATCGACGTCCTGCGGGCGATTTCCCGCGGCGCGAGCAACAAGCAGGTCGCGCAGGCGCTCGCGATGAGTCCGAGCACGGTGCGAACCCATGTCGAAAAGGCGTTTCGCAAGCTCGAATGTTCGACACGCGCCGCGGCGACCCTCAAGGCGTCGGCGCTGGGGCTGCTCTGACGCGATCCGAGACGCGGATTCGCGTTCGCGCGGCTGGTGCACCGGCTGCGCCGGGCGCCGATGATCGTGGCACGCGCGGCACGCGACGATCAACCTGGGTGCCGCCATCCCGTCGCCTGCCGCCGGACCATTCACGCACCCGACGGCCCGACGCGAACCAGCGGGGCACGCTCGGCCCACGGTGCGGCGCGTTCGAGCTGGGCGGCGAGCGAGAACAACAGCGACTCCGCGCCGAAGGCCCCCGCGAAATGGCTGCCGATCGGCAAGCCTTGCTCGTCCCAGTAAAGCGGCACCGACATCGCCGGCTGGCCGGTCGCGTTGAACCACGCGGTGAACGGCGAAAACCGGTGCGACCGATCGATGACGTCGCTCAACGATTGCGCGGCGTCCACCGTCGCGAGTGCGGCCGGCGGCAGCGGCGGCATCGCGAGCGTCGGCGTCAGCAACACGTCGTAGCGTTCCATCAGCCGGCCGAACGTCCTGCCCAACGCATGGATCCAGTCGACCGCGCCCGCGTATTCGGCGCCGCTCACGTTGCCTTTTTCGCGCAGGATGATGCGGGTGCGCGCCTCGATTTCGTCGTCGCGCACCGGCGCGCGTCGCTGGGTGCCGATCGTGTCGAGCAGCGCGCGCGTTTGCGCGCCGATGATCGTGAACACGTGGCCATAGAAAGCGGCCGAATCGACGGGACTGCCGAGCGGCTCGACGTCGTGTCCGAGCGAGCGCAGCAACGCGACGGTATGTTCCAGTGCAGCCCGGCATGCCGGATGAAGCGGCCAGGGCGGCGCTTGCTCGATCACGGCGATTCTCAGCGGCCGGGGATCGTGCTGCGTGGCCGCGAGAAACGTGTCGGCCTGATGCGGCGCCGCATACGGCGCACCGGTATCGGCGCCGGCGGTCAGGTCGAGCAGGGCGGCGCTGTCGCGAACCGAGCGCGTGATCGCGTGGTTGATGCCCATGCCGGCCCATCCCTCGCCGATCATCGGGCCATTCGGCGTTCGGCCGCGCGTCGGCTTCAATCCGAACACGCCGCAGCAGGACGCGGGTACCCGCAGCGAGCCGCCGCCGTCGTTGCCGTGCGCGAACGGGAGCACGCGAGCGGCGACGAGCGCCGCCGCCGCGCCGCTCGATCCGCCGGCGCTCACCTGCGGATTCCAGGGGTTGCGCGTGATGCCGAAGCGTGCCGACGACGTGCAATACGACGTGCCCAGCTCCGGCGACAGCGACGTGCCCGCGATCGGTATGCCCGCGCGCCGCAGGCGGGCCACGAGTTCGCCGTCGAAGTCGGGCCGGTAGTCGCCGAACAGGAACGATCCGTTCGACATCCGCGCACCGCGCACCGGCATGAACAGGTCCTTGATCAGCGTCGGGACGCCGGCGAGCACGCTTTCGTGCCCGGTGACGGACGACGCGGCCTGTCTTGCCGTGTCGTCGAGGCGTTCCGCCACGGCATTCAGCGTGGGGTCGAGCGCGTCGAGACTGGCGAGCACGGCGTCCAGCAATTCGGTCGGTTTCACTTCTTTGGCTCGAACGAGCGCCGCGAGCGCGATGCCGTCGTGCGTGGCGATGAGCGTCTGAAAGTCTTTCATGGGTTTATCGTTCAGGAACAGGAAAACATGAATGGGTCATTCGTCGTCGCGGCGGCGACACGCCGGTAACGACCACGACAACGCCGCGACGGCCGTGCCTGCCGCAATCGCGAACACCGCCGCGCGTAGCCCGCCGAATGCGTGCGCGCAGCCCAGCACGACGAGCGGGCTGACGAACTGACCCAGATAGAGCGCGGCCGTGAAACCGCCCAGGCCGCGGCCGCGCATCGCGAGCGACAGCGTGCGCATCAGCGGCAGGATGGCGTTGGGCACCAGCATGCCGCCGCCGAAGCCGTGAATCACGACCGCCACGACGATGGCCGGCACCGTATGCGCGCGGGCCAGCAGCGTCAGGCCCGCCGCGAGCAGCGCAAGGAGCACGACGTTGACGAAGCGGCGGCCGATCGCGTCGCGCAACCATGGCCACGCGATCGAACCGGCCAGCGTCGACAGCAGGCCGACGCCCGCTACCGCGCCGATCATCGTCGACGATCGCTGGCCGATGTCGACCATCAACTGAGGCATCTGCACCGGCACCACGAACGAGCTGATCATGCCGATGCAGATCAGCACGTAGCCGACCGCGAGCGTCCGCCCGAGCGTTCCATGGGCCGGCGGCGTGCCGTGGTCGGCCGGCTGCGCGGGCTGACCCTCGCGCAGCGGTTCCCACAGCACGGTCGCAATCGCCGGCAGCAGCAGGATCGGCAACAGATAGAGATAGAACGGATAGCGCCACGCGTGCTCGCCGGCCGCGCCGCCGAGCACGAAAAACACCGTGCCGACGATACCGATCGTGACGACCTGCCGGTTCACGTAGCGCACCCGTTGCTCGCCATGCCAGTAATCGCCGATCAGCGTCGTGCAGCACGTCATCACGCACGCTTCGGCCGCGCCGAGCGCGAACCGGCAGACGAGGATCGCGGTGAGGCTGTCGAGCCACGCCGGCGCGGCGCCGACCAGCCCGTACACGAGCGTCGCGAGCAACAGCAGCATCTTGCGTCCGACGCGATCGGCCAGCCAGCCGGCGAGCGGCGCGCACAGCGCGATCGCGAGGGCGGGGCCCGTCGCGACGAGCGGAACGAGCGCGGCCAGCCGCGGGTCGGCCGGCACGAATTCGGCCGCGAGTTTTGGCAGGACCGGCGCGATCATGACCGCGCCCATCACCGTGAGACTGCTGCCGAGCAGCAGCACGGCACCCTGGCTTGCGCCGGCCTGTCGGGCGGCACGCGTACAGGGCGGCGCGGATTGCGTTGAAGAAAGCGGATTCATCGACAGCTCCCGAATCGGAACATCAGAACGACAGCGCGGCACGTAGCGCGATCTGGTAACCCTGCGCGCGGTTTTGCGCGCCGAATTCCTTGTAGGCATGCAGCCAGACGGCGGGCTTGCCGGGCTCGACGTAGCTGATCGCCGGGCCGAGCGCGTTCACGCGCGCGCGGTTGCCGTCGATGGTCGGGCCGTGGTCGTTGCTCAACTGCCGCTCGAGGTAGCCGCCCAGGCCCACCGTGAACGCGCCGACGTGCTGGCCGAGCGCGAATTCCTGGCGGAATCCGGTGCCGCTGCGATAGTTCGTTGCATGGTTCGTCGTGTTCTGATCGATCTCGATGCTGGTCGAGATTTCGAAGCCGCCGTCGGTGATGTAGGTCGCGCCGACGATCGGCGAGAAGGTCCAGTGATTGACGCCGGGATTGAAGAGACGGGTGGCGCGATACGCGCCCGTCGGCGCTTGCACCTGCAGGGCGACGTTGACGTACAGATTCGGCGATGTCCACGCGAGGATCAGCGGCTGGAAGTCCGCATCGCCGATGTTGGTCGGATCGGCGGACATCGCGAGCGTGCCCGCGGGCGTCGGCACGTTCACGTGTCCGTTCAGGTTCAGGAACGGCACGACCGCGCCGAAGCCGACGTTCGCGCCGAACAGTTTCGCGTTCGTCATCCGGATATACGCGACGCTCCACGACGCGACCGTCAGCGAGAAGTCGGCGTTGCCGCCGTTGCGGATCGTGCGGGTCGAGTAGTACGCGAAGCGCGTGGCGAGCGTGCCGTTCGGCGTGGGCGGCGGCATGATGCCCGCGCCGAAATCGAATACGCCGAACGGCGTGATCGGGCCGTCGCTTTCGAGCGCCCGGGCGTTCTGGCATGCGAGCGTGGCCGCCAATGCGCCGATCGCGACGGCGGTGGTGCGTGTGCGGCAGCGCCGCACGCCGTGCGGACGTCTGAGGATTTCCATCGTGCCGTTCCCCGTACAGTTGAAATGTGTACGGAGTCTAGGAACGTCAAAATCCGGGGCGTTATCCGCTTTTGGTAATTATCGTGACGGGCGTTTGAGCGTGTCGGACGGCAGTTCCCCGAACAGTTCCCGGTAGTGCGACGCGAACCGGCTCAGGTGCCAGAAACCCCAGCGGCACGCGACGTCGCTGACCGATGCGCTTGCGGGAGAATGCTCGCGCAGCTCGCGGCGCACCGCGTTCAGCCGCAGCACGCGCAGGTACCACGCGGGGTGCGTGCCGAGGATTTCCTCGAAGCAATACTGCAGTTTGCGCCGGCTCGCACCGACTTCGCGACACACGTCGAGCACCGTCAGCGCCACACCGGGCCGCGACGCGACGAGTTCGCGCACGCGATCGACGACGCGGCGACGCGCGGACGGATCGAGCCGGACGGGGCGGCCGGCCGCCTCCATCGCGTGCACGAGTTCGACCAGAATGGCGTCGTGCAGCGTCTTGCGCGTTTGCGGCCGCGCGAGCGGGCGCTCCGGCGTATCGGCCGCCCCGAAGCCGGCCATCAGCAACGCTGTCAGCGCGTCGTGGCGCGCGGCGGGCACCCGCAGGATGCTGGTTTCGCTCGACGATACGCCGTCGCCATCATTGTCCCGATCGCCGAGCCACGCCAACCGGTGCAGCGTGTCGCTGGGCACCGTCAACAGCACGACGTCCTGATGGTCGGGCGTGCGCAACTCCGGCAGCGACGTGCCGCCGGAGACGAGCAACGCCTTGTCGCGCAGCGGCGCGCCGCCGCAGAAGCCGGCGCCGGCGGTTTCCAGCGGGATGCTGAACGACGTCTTGCCGGCGCACTGGTCGCCGCGCTTGAGCAGCGCGCGGTTCACGCGTTCGCGCAGCAATTGCATGCCGTCGAAGCGGATTTCGTGCAGCGTTCCATGGAACGGCCCCGGCGACAGCTGATCGAGCCGGATCGACCAGCCGTGCGTGCATTCCGCGTGGGTATCGACGTCCTCGCTGGAGAAGCGCCGGATCAACGGCAGCGCGTCGGGCGCGGTGTCGGCGAGGCCTGCGGCGAGCGGCTGCGGAGCGGAATGCATGGCGAGCGGGGCGATGGAGGAGGCGTCCGCCGACAATGCGCACACAAATTCCGGTTGGCAATGCGTTTTTACCCGGGGCCGGGGCCGTGGCTGCGGTCGCGCCGCGGATGGCGCGGCGGGCACGCGCGATTCGGCATGACGTCAGCACCGACCGCTTCGTCGCGCCCGAATCCGTAAGGCATGCCGGCGGGAGCGGCACGCCCGACGGGAAATCGAACGCGCGGCGACACCGGTTCAGTCGAGCCCGCCTTGGCACAGATACTTGATCGACAGATAATCGTCGAGGCCGTAGCGCGAGCCCTCGCGACCATAGCCCGATTCCTTCACGCCGCCGAACGGCGCGGCCTCGCTCGCGAGCGCGCCTTCGTTGATCCCGACGATCCCCGTTTCGAGCCGCGCCGACACGCGCGCGATGCGCCGCACGTCCTGCGTGTAGAAATAGGCGGCGAGTCCGAACGGCGTGTCGTTCGCGGCGTCGACGGCGTCGTCCTCGGACTCGAAGCGAAACAGCGCGGCGACCGGGCCGAAGGTTTCCTCGCAGGTGAGCCGCATGTCGGCGGTGGCGTCGGCGAGCACCGTCGGCGCGTAATAGTTCGGCCCGAGTTCGGTCAGGCGCTGGCCGCCCGTCAGCACGCGTGCGCCGCGTTCGACGGCATCGCCGACGTGGCGCGCGATCTTGTCGACCGCACGCGCGTTGATCATCGGGCCGATCTGCGCGGCCGGGTCGGTCGCCGGCGCGACCTTCAGCGCGGCGACGCGCGCCGCGAGCTTCGCGGCGAATGCGTCGTAGACGCCGGCCTGCACGTACACGCGATTCGGCGACACGCACGTTTGCCCGCCGTTGCGGAACTTGGCGGCCATCAGCCCGTCGACCGCGGCATCGAGCTCGGCGTCGTCGAACACGATGAACGGCGCATTGCCGCCGAGCTCCAGCGACAGCTTCTTCAACGTCGCCGCGGATTCGCGCGCGAGCAGCTTGCCGACGGGCGTCGAGCCGGTGAACGTGATCTTGCGCACGCGGCCGTCGGCGAGCCAGTCGGCGGCGGCGTCGATGCCGCGTTCGCGCGACGCGGCGATCAGGTTCAGCACGCCGGGCGGCACGCCGGCTTCCTGCGCGAGAAACGCGAGCGCGAGCGCGGTCAGCGGCGTGTCCTCCGCCGGCTTCGCGACGACCGTGCAGCCGGCCGCGAGCGCGGGAGCGATCTTGCGCGCGATCATCGCGAGCGGAAAATTCCACGGCGTGATCGCGGCGACGACGCCGATCGGTTCCTTCACCGCACTCAGCCGCTTGCCGCGCTGCTGCTGCGGGATCAGGTCGCCGTACGTGCGCGTCGCTTCCTCCGCGAACCACAGCACGTACGACGCACCGTACGCGACTTCGCCGCGCGCTTCGGCAAGCGGCTTGCCCTGTTCGCGCGACATCAGCTTCGCCAGATCGTCGGTGTGGGCGATGATCGCCGCATGCCATGCACGCAGGATCGCGGCCCGTTCGCGCGCGGGCGTCGCGCGCCATGCGGGCAGCGCGCGTGCCGCGGTGTCGGTTGCCGCGCGTGCGTCGGCGGCGCCGCTGTCGGGTGCGTGGGCAACGGTCTCGAGCGTGGCCGGATCGGTGACGGCGAAGCGGCGGCCGTCGAGCGCATCGCGCCAGGCGCCGTCGATCAGATTGGCGGTGCGAACGAGTTCGGTTCGGGACAGCGTAAGCGGCATGACAGGTCCTTGAATGAAGCGGTTCGGCGACGACGGCGGCGCGGCGCGGGCGCGACTCCGCCCACGCGGACAGCCGGCTGCCGCGTGACGGAGCGACGCACGCCGAGTATCAGTGGCGTTCGCCGAACAGCGATTCGAGCGGGTAGTGCCGTTTGACGAACGGCGACTTGATGATCACGTAACTGAAATACTTCTCGATGCCGATGTTCTGCTCGAGCAGCCCTTCGACGATCGTCTGGTAATGGCTCACGCTGCGCGTGATGAACTTCAGCAGGTAGTCGTAGCCGCCGCTCGCGAGGTGGCATTCGACGATCTCGTCGACGTTGCGGATCGCCGCGACGAAACGCTCGAAATCCTCGCGCCGGTGGTCGGCCAGCGTGACCTCCGTAAACACGACCTGCACGTCGCCGAGTTTCTCGAGCTGGATGTGCGCGCCGTAGCCGCCGATGTAGCCGGCCTTCTCGAGCCGCTTCACGCGGATCAGGCATGGACTGGGCGACAGCCCGACCGCATCGGCCAGCTCGACGTTGGTCATGCGGCCGCGCTTTTGCAACTGGGAGAGGATGCGCAGGTCGATGCGATCCAGCTTGCTGTCCGTCATGTTCACGTGAAAGGGCAAAAATGGAATGTCCGGTTACTTTAGAGTCGAACGATGGCGGCCACAAGCCCGGCTTTCCCTTGGCCTGTCAGGCCGGCTGCGCGTGCGCGGCGTCGAGCGCACGCTGCACGCCCGGGTCGGCCAGCACGTCGTCGAGCGTCTTGCGCAAGCGTTCGAACAGCAGGTCGAACTCGCCCGCGGTGAAACTCAGGGCCGGCGCGAAGCCGAGCACGCCGTCGCCGAACGCGCGAAACACCACGCCGTTCGCGTACGCGGCGGCCGCGATCCTGTCCGGCACGTTCAGCGCCGCGTCGAAGCGCGTCTTGCGGGTCTTGTCGGTCACCAGTTCGAGTGCGCCGAGCAGGCCGACCGAACGTGCGTCGCCGACGAGCGGATGCGCGCGCAGTGCGTCGAGCCCCGCGGCGAAGCGCGGCGCCATCGCCTGGCCGTTCGCGAGCAACCCGCCTTCGTGATAGAGCTTCAGCACCTCGAGGCCGATCGCCGCGCTGACCGGGTGCGCGGAATACGTATAGCCGTGGCCGACCACGGGCGCATCGGCGTGCTGGCCCGCGATCCCTTCGTAGATCTCGTCGGACATCAGCACCGCGCCCATCGGCGCATAGCCGGCGGTCAGGCCTTTCGCGACGGTCATCAGGTCCGGATCGACCTGCTCGGCCTCGCATGCGAACAGCGGGCCCGTGCGGCCGAAGCCGGTGATCACCTCGTCGGCGACGAACAGGATGCCGAGGCGCCGGCACGCGTCGCGCATCGCCTTCAGCCAGCCGGCCGGCGGCACGATCACGCCGCCGGAACCCTGCACCGGTTCGCAGAAGAAGGCGGCGACGTTGTCCGCGCCGAGTTCGGCGACCTTCGCTTCGAGCGCGGCGACCGACGCGGCGATCAGCGCCTGCGGATCGTCGCCGAGCGGATGGCGGTACGGGTAGGGCGACGGAATATGGTGCTGGTCCGCGCGCGGCAGGTCGAAATGACGGTGGAACGCCGGCAGCGCGGTGAGGCCGGCGCCGATCGACGACGAGCCGTGATAGCCGCGTTCGAGCGCGATCATCTGCTTTTTCGACGGGCGGCCGGTGGCGTTGAAATAGTGCGTGATGAAACGCACCGCCGAGTCGACCGCGTCCGAGCCGCCGAGCGTGAAGTACACGCGGTTCAGCGACGGCGGGGCGAGCGCGGCGAGCCGTTCGGCGAGTTCGATCGCCGGCTGCGAGCCGAAATGGAAATAACCGGTCGCGTAAGGCAGCTTCGCCATCTGGTCGGCGGCGGCTTTCACGATGCTGTCGCGGCCGTAGCCGACGTTCACGCACCACAGGCCCGAGAACGCGTCGAGTAGCGTGTGGCCCGCGGCGTCGCGCAGGAACACGCCGTCCGCGGATTCCAGCACGGTGACGCCGCGCGCCTCGTGCGCACGGTAATTGACGACGGGGTGGATCAGGTGTTGACGATCGGCTTCGATCAGCGCGGCTTGGTTCATGGGAGGGCGGGACTCTCGTCAGGTGTCAGCGGTGAGTTCATGCTACCGGGCGAGACATTCGCATGCGTCTTCAATTTGCGGTCCGAAACGTATGCGCGCGGCGTTTGTGCGGGGCGCTTCGGCATTTTCTGCTGCGTGTCCGGCGGGCCGGGCATACACGTCAGTAGCCGCGTGCGCGATCGACGACGCCGATCATCGGCTGGCCCGCGCGATGGCGAGCGAGGTTCGCGAGCACCGCGTCGACCGCGGTGTCGGGCCGCGTCGCGCTGGCGATGTGCGGCGTGATGCGAATGCGCGGATGCGTCCAGAACGGATGTCCGGCCGGCAGCGGTTCGGGATCCGTCACGTCGAGGATCGCGCTGTCGATGCGGCCGCTCGCGAGCGCGGCGAGCAGCGCCGCCGAATCGAGCTGCGGGCCGCGCCCGACCTGCACGAGCGACGCGCCGGCCGGCAGCGCGTCGAACACGCGCGCGCCGAGCAGGCCGCGCGTGCCGTCGGTCAGTGGCAGCAGGCAGATCAGGATGTCGGTGCGGGCGAGGAACGCGTCGAGCGCCGCGTCGCCTGCATGGCAGTCGACGCCGTCGAGCGTGCGCGGCGTGCGGCTCCAGCCGGCGCACGGGAAACCGAAGCGCCGCAGCGTGTCGAGCACCGCCTGGCCGAGCGTGCCGAGCCCGAGCACGCCGACGCGCCGCGACGCGGCCGCGCGCACGGGCCGCTCGCGCCACGTCCGGTCACGCTGCTGGGCCGCATAGTCGAACAGGTCGCGATGGATCGTCAGCACGGCCTGCGTCACGTATTCGACCATCCCTTCGACGATGCCCGGCTCGATCATCCGCACGACCGGGATGTGCGCGGGCACGCGCGACAGGTCGAACTGGTCGATGCCGGCGCCGACCGAGAACACGACTTCGAGATTCGGCAGCAGCGCGACCGGATCGTCCGGCGGCTGCCACGCGGCGAGATAGCGGACGGCTTCGGCGTCGCCGAGGTCTGGCCAGATCCGGAACGGCAGATCGGGCGCCTGTTGCGCGAAGCGCGCCGCCCACTGCGCGCCGCGCACCGGGTCGGCCTTGTAGAGAAAGCTCATCGTGCGTGCCGCTCAGCCGAGCGCCTGGTTCACGATCGCGAACGCGCGCAGCGTCGGGTCGCGCTCAGGCGCCGTGCCGCGCGCCATCGCGACGACGGTGTCGACGCGCGGCAGCCCGAGCCCCTGCAGCCAGTCGGACAGCCCGCTGTCGCCGGGCACGTCCAGCCGCACGAACATGCCCTCGTGCAGCGCGAGCCAGTGGCTGATCAGCGCTTGCGCGCGCAGCGCATCCGGCGCGATCACGGGGCCGATCACGTGGCCGCGGCCGAACCGGCGGAACAGCGCGAAGCCGAGCAGCTCGCCGTCGCGGTCGAGCGCGATCCCGTTCGCAACGTCAAGCAACGCTTCGATCACCGCACCGCGTTCGTAACCGGCCGCGCGCGACGCGAGCGCGGCGAGGCGCGGCCCGTCGTTGGTGCCGAGCGGGCGCAGGCGCTCGCCGGGCGGCAGCGAGATCAGCGGCGGCTGGAAGGCGGCGCCCTGGTGCTGATCGATGGTGCCGATCGCCTCGAAGCCGAACTTCACGTAGAGCGGTTCGCCGGACGGCGTCGCATGCAGGAAGATCGTGCGCGCCCCGAGGCTGTCGACGACGCGCGCGAGCAGCTCGCGCCCGATGCCGCGGCCCTGACGCTCGGGAGACACGATGACCATGCCGAGCGACGCGTGCGATTCGCCGAAGCGCCAGCCGAACGCGGTACCGACGACGCCGCTTTCGTCTTCGGCGACGAAGCCGCTGCCGAGCCGGAAGACGAAGCGCCAGTCGTCGAGCCGGTGCGGCCACTTGACCGCTTCCGACAGTCGATGGGCGGCGGGCAGGTCGGTTTCGGCGAACGTGCGATAGATGAGCGTGCGGGATGGGTTGAGGTCGGACACGCCGGACTCCGGATGGGTGGGAATGACCCGTTCACTCTGCCAGCGCGGTGGCGGCACGGATAGGACGATTCGCCTGTTTTCCGGCTGCGGCCGGCGCCCGCGGGACCCATGCAAACCCGCACGATCGGCACGAACGAACGCACCGACCGTGCCGGCGCGGCCGGTCGATCCGGCAACGCCTGCTGTGCGAATGCCACTACGATGAATGTACGGCGACGCCGCCTGCCGCCAGGCCGCGCCGGCAGGCGAGCCCGTCGCAGTGGCGCGGTGTTCGTCGGCCGGACCCGCCGCGCCACACCCGATCGCGCCGCAGATCGTGCTGCATGTGCCGCGCAACACGCGGCGATTCTGCGCTTTGAGCCGCGTCGAACGATGTGCGAACGACTTTTTGCCCTGATTCAATTTCAACCAACCCAGCCCGTCCCCGGCCCTGCCGGGGCTTCACACCGACAGGACGTCACCATGATCCAGTTTGAACCGAAGTTCATCACCTTCGACTGCTACGGCACGCTGACCCGTTTCCGGATGGCCGAGATGGCGCGCGAAGTCTATGCGGACCGGCTGTCGCCGGTCGCGATGGAGGAATTCGTGCGTGCGTTCGCCGCCTATCGGCTCGACGAGGTGCTCGGCGCATGGAAGCCGTACCGCGACGTCGTCGTCAACGCGATCCGCCGCACCTGCGCGCGGGTCGGCACGGCGTTCGACGAAGCCGAGGCCGAGCGCTTCTATCTGGCGGTGCCGACGTGGGGCCCGCACCCCGACGTGCCGGCCGGGTTGTCGCGGCTGGCTTCGAAGTACAAGCTCGTGATCCTGTCGAACGCAATGGACGACCAGATCATGAGCAACGTCGACAAGCTCGGCGCACCGTTTCATGCCGTCTTCACCGCGCAGCAGGCGCAATCGTACAAGCCGCGGATGCAGGGCTTCGAATACATGTTCGGCAAGCTCGGCTGCAAGCCGGAGGACGTGCTGCACGTGTCATCGAGCCTGCGCTACGACCTGATGACGGCCGAGGATCTCGGGATCAAGCACAAGGCATTCGTGAACCGCGGCCACGAGCCGGGCACGCCGTTCTACAACTATTACGAAGTGTCGGACATCGGCCATCTCGCGACGCAGCTCGGGCTGTAAGCGGCGCGTTTCTCCGGGGCGACGTCGCGCACGCCGTGCCGCCGCCGGTCGCGATCCCGGGGAAAACCCGCGCAAGCGGCAGGCTGCCGACGTCGCCACGTCGCCACGTCGCCACGTCGCCGCGTCGCGCAAGCCCTGCGCGCATTCGCGCCGCACGGTCGGGATGAACGCGTCGATGCCGGCGAACAATCCTCTGAACTTTCGCGCGTGCGTCGGCATGCGGGCGGCACCCGCCGGCGATTCCTGGCGCATGCAGCGAATCATGCTGCGCAGGCTACCCAAAACGGTCGATTCGTATCGTGAGGGTGCCTCGAATCGCGACAACCGGCATTTTGGCGATGCTTAAATGAATTGCATGTGCACGACGTCGCGCCCGCCACCAGCAAGCGGGCACGGCGAGATTGAACAACCACGCTGGACCCTTGGACCCACTTTCCACAGTCAGGAGCAGTTCGGATGAGCGACGATATCGACAATGGCGGCAAGGGCGGCTTCACGCGCCGCGACATGATGCGGGTCATGGCGGCGAGCGGCATGATGGCCGCCGGGGGCGGCGGGCTGCTGATGCATGCGCAGTCGGCATTCGCCGCGCCCGCGCCGAAGCGCGGCGGCAAGATCCGGGTCGCGAACGAATCCAGCTCGACAGCCGATACGCTGGATCCGGCCAAGGGCTCGACGGGTGCGGACTACATCCGCTTCTTCATGTTCTACAGCGGCCTCACGCAGCTCGACGCGAGCCTGACGCCGCAGATGAACCTCGCCGAGTCGCTGCAGACGGCAGATGCGAAGACGTGGATCATCAAGCTGCGCAAGGGCGTCACGTTCCACGACGGCAAGCCCGTCGGCCCGGCCGACGTGGTGTTTTCGCTGCTGCGTCACAAGAACGCGGCCACCGCGTCGAAGGTCAAGCCACTTGCCGACCAGTTCGCCGACGTGAAGGCGAGTGGCCCCGACGAAGTCACGTTGACGCTCGCCAGCGCGAACGCCGATCTGCCGGTCATCCTCGCGACGCCGCAGCTCGTGATCGTCAAGGATGGCACGACCGACTTCGCGACCGGCATCGGCTGCGGCCCGTACAAGCTCAAGTCGTTCAAGCCGGGCGTGTCGACCGTCGGCGTGCGCAACGACAGCTACTTCAAGCCGGGCATGCCGTATCTCGACGAGATCGAGCTGATCGGCATCAGCGACAGCGCCGCACGCCTGAACGCGCTGCTGTCGGGCGACGTGCACCTGATCAACGCGATCGACCCGCGTTCGACGCAGCGGGTCGCGTCGGCGTCCGGCTATGCGCTGAAGGAAACGAAGTCGGGGCTCTATACCGACCTGATCGCGCGCAGCGACAATCCGATCGTCTCGAATCCCGATTTCGTCGAAGGGATGAAGTACCTGTTCGATCGCGAGCAGATCCGCTCGGCGGTGTTCCGCGGCTACTCGGTGATCGGCAACGACCAGCCGATTCCGCCGGGGCATCGCTACTTCAACGCGTCGCTGCCGCAGCGGCCGCACGATCCGGACAAGGCGAAGTTCCTGTTGCAGAAGGCGGGGGCGCTCGGCGCCTCGCTGCCGCCGATCTATGCGACGTCCGACGCAAACGGGTCGATCGAAATGGCCGTGCTGCTGCAGCAGGCCGGCCAGAAGATCGGGCTGAACCTGCAGGTCAACCGCGCGTCGCCCGACGGCTACTGGTCGAACCACTGGATGAAGCACCCGCTCACCTTCGGCAACATCAACCCGCGCTCGAGCGCCGACGTGCTGTTCACGCAGTTCTTCAAGTCGGATGCGCCGTGGAACGAGTCGGGCTGGAAGAACGCGAAGTTCGACCAGTTGCTGCTCGCCGCGCGTTCGGAAACCGACGACGCGAAGCGCAAGCAGATGTACGGCGACATGCAGGTGATCGTGTCGCAGCAGGGCCGGGTCGGGATTCCGGCGTTCATCAGCTTCCTCGACGGATACGACAAGCGGCTCGCGGGCCTCGGTTCGATCCCGACCGGCGGGATGATGGGCTTCATGTTCGCCGAACACGTGTGGTGGAACGCATGACGTCGTTGCTGGCCGCCGTCGCGCGGCCGGTGCGGATCGCCGCGCCGGCCACGCGCGGTTTTTTGGGGAGTGCCGCTCCATGAACCGGATTCTCATCGGGCTGATCGGCCGGCGCATCGCAGTGACCGCGCTGACGCTGCTGATCGTGTCCGCGATCATCTTCACGATCACGAACCTGCTGCCCGGCGACGCCGCGCAAGCCGCGCTCGGTCAGTCGGCGACGCCGGAAACGGTCGCCGCGCTGCGCCAGCAGTTCGGCCTCGACTTGCCGGCGCACGTGCGTTACGTGCACTGGCTCGCCGGGCTGCTGCACGGCGATTTCGGCCGCTCGCTGTCCGGCGACATGCCGGTGTCGGAAATGATCGGAGGACGCCTGCCGAAGTCGCTCATGCTTGCGGCGATCACGACTGCCGTGTCGGTACCGATCGCGCTGCTGCTCGGGATCCTCGCGGCGGTCAAGCGCGAGTCGGCGATCGACCGCGCGATCAGTCTCGGCACGCTGTCGCTCGTCGCGACGCCGGAATTCCTGATCGCGACGGTCGCCGTGCTCGTGTTCGCGGTGAAGCTGCGCTGGCTGTCCGCGCTGTCGTACGGCGGCCCGATCGACAGCCTGCACGATTTCCTGCGGGCATATGCGATGCCGGTGCTGACGCTGTGCGCGGTCGTGATCGCGCAGATGGCGCGGATGACGCGCGCCGCGGTGATCGAGCAGTTGAGCGCGTCGTATGTCGAGATGGCCGTGCTCAAGGGCGCGAGCCCCGCACGCGTCGTGCTGCGCCATGCGCTGCCGAACGCGATCGGCCCGATCGCCAATGCGATCGCGTTGAGCCTGTCGTATCTGCTCGGCGGCGTGATCGTCGTCGAGACGATCTTCAACTATCCGGGTCTGGCGAGCCTGATGGTCGACGCCGTCAGCAACCGCGATTTCCCGTTGGTCCAGGCGTGCACGCTGATCTTCTGCGTCGCTTACCTGACGCTCGTGCTGTTCGCCGACCTGTGCTCGATCGTGTCGAATCCGCGACTGCGGACCTGAGCGCCCCCGTCCACCTTCCGAGATGCCGCCCATGCACCCGACCGACCCCGTTCATCGCAGCAGCGCGCTGCCGCCGTCAGGCGAACCGCGCTCGCCGTGGGGAGGCGCGACGCCGCCCGCCGCGCCGTCCCCCGACCAGCCGCGCAAGCGCCGCGGGGCACGCCTCGGACTGACCACCGGCGGCCGCGTCGGCCTGTCGATGGTCGGCCTGATGCTGTTCGTTGCGGTGTTCGCGCCGCTGCTCGCGCCGCACGACGTCGGCGCGATCGTCACGCCGGACGTGTTCGCGCCGTTCGGCGCGAAGCTGCCGTTCGGTTCCGACTTTCTCGGCCGCGACATGCTGAGCCGGATCCTGTACGGCACGCGGCTGACCGTGCTGCTCGCGCTGGCCGCGGTGCTGCTCGCCGCGGTGACCGGCACGACGCTCGGGCTGCTCGCGACCGTGTCGGGCCGCGCGGTCGACGAGACGATGAGCCGGCTGCTCGACGCACTCACGTCGATCCCGTCGAAGATGTTCGCGCTGATGTTCGTCGCCGCGTTCGGCTCGTCGCTGCCGCTGCTGGTCCTCACCGCCGCGGTCAGCTACATGCCCGGCTCGTACCGGATCGCGCGCGCGCTGGCGGTCAACATCAGCACGCTCGAATTCGTGCAGGTGGCGAAGGCGCGCGGCGAAAGCGCGCTGTACATCGCGTGCGTCGAGATGCTGCCGAACATGATCCACCCGATGCTGGCGGACACCGGGCTGCGCTTCACGTTCGTCGTGCTGCTGCTGAGCGGCCTGAGCTTTCTCGGGCTCGGCGTGCAGCCGCCGTATGCGGACCTCGGCTCGCTCGTGCGCGAGAACATCGCGAGCCTCGGCGACGGCTCGGCCGTCGCGATCATGCCCGCGGTCGCGATCGCGATCCTGACGGTGGGCGTCAACCTGATGATCGACGGTCTGCCGCATCGCGGCCGCCGCAAGGGCGCGGCCGGCGCCGCCGGAGGACGCTGATGCGACACGAATCGAACCCGCTCGTCGAAGTGCGCGGGCTGCGCGTGGTCGGCGGCCGGCCGGGCGGCGAGGAAACGACGATCGTCCACGGCGTCGACTTCGAGATCGGGCGCGGCGAGGTGCTCGCGCTGATCGGCGAATCGGGCTCCGGCAAGACGACGATCGCGCTGTCGCTGATGGGCCATGCGCGCACCGGATGCCGGATCGCCGGCGGCTCGGTGAAGCTCGACGGCACCGACGTGTGCACGCTGTCCGCGCAAGCGCTGACCGCGCTGCGCGGCCGCAAGGTCGCGTATATCGCGCAGAGCGCGGCCGCCGCCTTCAACCCGTCGCGCACGATTCTCGACCAGGTGATCGAGAGCGCGCTGATCCACAAGACGATGACGAAGCGCGACGCGCAAGCGAAGGCGATCGAGCTGTTTCGCGCGCTCGCGCTGCCGGAGCCGGAGACGATCGGCAAGCGCTATCCGCACCAGGTATCCGGCGGTCAGCTGCAGCGGCTGATGGCCGCGATGGCGCTGATCACCGATCCGGAGCTGGTGATCCTCGACGAGCCGACCACCGCGCTCGACGTGACCACGCAGATCGACGTGCTGCAGGCGTTCAAGAGCGTGATCCGGCGCTACGGGATGAGTGCGGTGTACGTATCGCACGACCTGGCCGTGGTCGCGCAGATGGCCGACCGGATCGTCGTGCTGAGCGACGGCGTGATCCGCGAGGCGGGCGACACCGAACAGATCCTCCATGCGCCGACGCACCCGTACACGCAGAGCCTGATCGCGGCGGTCACGCCGAACGATGCCGAACGCGACGCGCGAGCGGAACAACCGGCCGCGCCGGCGCCGCTGCTCGACGTGCGCGGCGCGATCGCGGGCTACGGCGGCCGCACCGCGAACGGCTGGCCCGCGAAGGTGATCCTGCATGAAGTCGACCTGCGCATCGGGCGCGGGCAGACGGTCGGCGTGATCGGCGAATCGGGCTCCGGCAAGACGACGCTCGCAAAGGTGATCGCGGGCCTCGTGCCGGCGACCGGCGGCGAGATCCTGCTCGACGGCGAGCCGCTCGCGCGCGATATCGGCAAGCGCACCAAGGAGCAGCATCGCCGCGTGCAGATCGTGTTCCAGAACGCCGATACCGCGCTCAACCCGGTGCATACCGTCGAGCGCACGCTCGCGCGACCGCTCGCGTTCTACCACGGGATCAAGGGCGCGCGTGCACGCCAGCGCGTCGCGGAACTGCTCGAACTCGTGCGGCTGCCGCCGGCGGTGGCCGCGCGGCGTACCGGCGAGCTGTCGGGCGGGCAGAAGCAGCGCGTGAACCTCGCGCGCGCGCTCGCGGCCGAGCCCGACCTGATCCTGTGCGACGAGGTCACGTCGGCGCTCGACACGGTCGTCGGCGCCGCGATCATCGAGTTGCTGCGCGACCTGCAGGCGAAGCTCGGCGTGTCGTACGTGTTCATCACGCACGACATCGCGAAGGTGCGCGCGATCAGCGACGACATCGTCGTGCTGTATGCGGGCCGCCGCGTGGAGACGGGCAGCCGCGACGCGCTGTGCGCGCCGCCTTATCACCCGTATTCGCACCTGCTGGTGTCGTCCGCGCCGGAACTGCGCGTGGGCTGGCTCGACGATGCGGCCGAGCGCTGTCACCGTCCGCTGGTGCCGATCGCCGCGGGCGCGGACGATGCCGGGCTGTGTCCGTTCCTGTCGCGCTGCGCGATGCGGGTGGACGGACTGTGCAACCGGACGGCGCCCGTGCTGCGCACGCTCGACAACGGCGCGCAGGTGCTGTGCCATCGCAGCGAGGAAGATCTCGTGCGCTTCCAGGCGGAGCCGGTGCCGGCCGGTGTCACGCCGGTGCAGCTGTAGTGCGCGGGCGCGAACCGTTCCTCGCGCGGTGCGGTGGACGGTGCACCGCATAGTCTGCTGAGACGGTCGCGCAAAACGGCAATTTGTGCGCGTGTCGTGCGCGAATACGCGGCAACCGCGGTTTGTGACGATGATTAAATGATTCCCATTGAACGGTCGCCGATCGTCATTGCCGGCATGCAAATGAAGGATCCAATGAAACTGGAATCGTACTGGCTGGATACCCGCCCCGCGTTTCGCGCCGGCAGCGTTGGCCCCGTCGAAGGGCGCGCCGACGTGGTCGTGATCGGCGGCGGCTTCACCGGCTTGTCGGCGGCGCTCGCGCTCGCGCAGCGCGGCGTATCGGTGGTCGTGCTCGAAGCCGCGCAGGTCGCCGGCGAAGCGTCGGGTCGCAACGGCGGCCAGTGCAATACCGGCGTGGCGCAGGACTACGCGTCGCTCGCCGCCCGTATCGGCGCCGAGCCCGCGAAGCAGTTCTATCGCGCGTACGAAAGCGCGGTGAAGAGCGTCGAGACGATCGTGACCGAACACACGATCGACTGCGACTTCCGGCGCGCGGGCAAGCTGAAGCTCGCCGCGAAACCGCAGCACTTCGCGGGGCTCGCGAAGACCTTCGACGCGTTGCGACGCGACGTCGATCCGGATATCGAACTGATCGAGCCGTCGCGGATCCGCGATGAAATCGCGTCCGACGGTTTTTACGGCGGACTTCTGCAGCGCAACGGCGCGCAGATGCACATGGGCAAGTTCGGCGTCGGGCTCGCGCAAGCGGCCGTGCGTGCCGGCGCGCGCGTCTACGAGCACGCGGCCGTCACGCAGATCGAGCGGCTCGACGGCGAGCGCCACACGGTCACGTGCACGCGCGGCACGCTCGTCGCCGACCGCGTGCTGGTCGCGACCGGCGCCTCGCAGCACGGGCCGTTCGCGTGGTTCCGGCGACGCATCGCGCCGGTCGGCAGCTTCATCGTCGTGACCGAGCCGCTGCCCGACGCGCAGTTGAACCGATTGTTTCCGCATCGCCGCGCGTATGTGACGTCGCGCCAGATCGGCAACTACTTCCGCGTGACGCCCGACAACCGGCTGCTGTTCGGCGGCCGCGCGCGTTTCGCGATGTCGAGCCCGCGCTCCGATGCGAAGAGCGGCGACGTCCTGCGCGCCGGCATGGCCGGCTATTTCCCCGAACTGGCCGGGGTGCGGCTCGACTACTGCTGGGGCGGTCTGGTCGACATCACCGCCGACCGGCTGCCGCGCGCGGGCCAGCACGACGGGCTCTATTACTCGATGGGCTACAGCGGCCACGGCGTGCAGATGTCGGTGCACATGGGCCGCGTGATGGCGGACGTGCTGTACGGCGCGGCCGCGTCGAACCCGTGGCGCGAACTCGACTGGCCGGCGATACCCGGCCATTTCGGGCACGCGTGGTTCCTGCCGCTCGTCGGCGCGTATTACCGGATGCAGGATTTCCTGCATTGAAGCGAGCGCCGGGAGAATTCGATATGACAGTGCAATTCGTTGGCTCGCCGCGTGTCGCGCGGCCCGTCTCGCCGGCGATCGGCGACGTGCTGCGCACGATCGACGCGTCGTTCGCGCAGCCGCTGAACCTCGATACGCTCGCGGCGGTGGCCGGGTTGAGCGTGTCGCGTTTCACCGCGCGTTTTCGCAGCGAAACCGGGCTGTCGCCGCACCGGTATCTGTGTCTCGTGCGGGTACGGCGGGCGCAGGACCTGTTGCGCGCCGGTCTCGCGCCGTCGGTCGTCGCGACCGACGTCGGCTTCTTCGATCAGAGCCATCTGTGCCGGCATTTCCGGCGTGTGCTCGGGATCACGCCGCGCGATTACGTGGTCGCCCGAACGGGCGGCGCATCGGTGCGAACGCCGTCGACGCGCCTGCGCGCCGAACGCCGCGATGCGTCGTGTCATGCGGCATAAGCGCACGCATGGACGTCATGCCCCGCTGAGGATTTTCCGGCAGAAGAGCCGGCGAACGACGATTTCCGATATCGCGTGACGACGTTGAAGCAGTCCGTCGCGCACTGCACAGGAGTAGAAATGACCGCAGTTTTCGTGTTGCACCGGGCCGACGGCGCACCGTCTTCCACCGCATTCAGCAAGCAGGCGTTCGGCGCGAGCGATCCGTTCGCGTCGCATCGCGAGATCGCATGGGAAGGCCCCGACGCGATGGCCGCCGGACGTATCGGTTTCGTGGGCGAGCTGGACGTGCCGAGCTTTCCGCACATCGAAACGCTCGTCGTCGTCGAAGGCGAGCTGACGCTCGAAGCGGTTGGGGCCGCACCGTTGGTCGTCGGCCCGGGGCAAGGCGCCGTCATCGGCTGCGGCACCGCACTGCGCGTCGCCGCGCAATCGCCGGTGCTACTGATGTTCTGCGCGGCAGCGTGCGCGAAACCGACGAAGCAGGGCCTCTTTGCGCTGCGCGCCGACGCGGATTTCAAACCGTCCGCGACGCTGCCGGCCGAGGTACTGCTCGGCCCCGCGCCGCAATGCCGCAGCGACAACGTGTTCACCGACGACGGCGCCGGGTACTGCGCGGGCACGTGGGATTCGACGCCGTATCACCGGATCGTGCGGCCGCATCGCGCCAACGAGTTCATGTTCCTGCTGGACGGCGGCGTGCGGTTCGCGGCGCCCGACGGCAGCGTGCTGTCGCTCGGTGCCGGCGATGCGCTGTTCGTGCCGCGCGGCGCGTCGATCGGATGGGAAAGCAGCGAACGCGTGGCGAAGTTCTACGTCATGCAGACCGTCGATACCACCGTGGAGCGAGACTGAACATGTCCCCTCCGCTGCGCCATATCGAAACCTTGTCCACGCCGCCGGCCGCGGCCGACGTCGTCGTGATCGGCGGCGGCATCATCGGCGTCTTCACCGCCTACTATCTGGCGCGCCGCGGCATCTCGGTCGCGCTCGTCGAGAAGGGGCGCATCGGCGCCGAACAGTCGAGCCGCAACTGGGGCTGGTGCCGGCAGCAGAACCGCGACGCGCGCGAGTTGCCGATGGCGAGCAAGAGCATCGATCTGTGGGAACGATTCGCCGCCGAATCCGGGGAAGACACGGGCTTTCATCGCTGCGGGCTGCTGTATCTCAGCAACGACGAGGCCGAACTGTCCCGCTGGGCCAACTGGGGCGAATTCGCGAAGACCGCGGGCGTGACCACGTACATGCTCGACAGCAAGCAGGCCGCCGAGCGCGGGCGCGCGACCGGCCGGCAGTGGAAGGGCGGCGTGTTCTCGCCGACCGACGGCACGGCCGATCCGGCGAAGGCCGCGCCGGCCGTGGCCGCCGCGCTGATGAAGCTGGGCGGCAGCGTCCACCAGCACTGCGCGGCGCGCGGCATCGAGCTCGAGGCCGGCCGCGTCGCCGGCGTCGTCACGGAGGCGGGCGTCATCAAGACCCGGACGGTCGTGATGGCCGGCGGCGCATGGGCGTCGTCGTTCTGCCGCCAGCTCGGCATCCGGTTTCCGCAGGCGTCGATCCGTCAGTCGATCCTGAGCGTGTCGCCGGTCGAGCATCCGCTGCCGGATGCGATGTATACGTCCGGCGTGTCCGTGACGCGCCGCAGCGACGGACGCTACGCGTTGGCGATCAGCGGCCGCGCGCGGGTGGACCTGACGCCGCAGTTCCTGCGCTTCGCGCCGCAATTCGTGCCGATGTTCGCGAAGCGCTGGCGCAATCTGCTGCCGGGCGGCCTCGAAGGCGTGCGTGGCGGCCATGAAACGTTGAAGCGCTGGCGCCTCGATGCGCCGACGCCGATGGAAGCGGTACGCATTCTCGATCCGAAGCCCGACATGCCGACGGTTGCCGAAACGTACCGCCGCGCGGCCGAACTGTTGCCGGAACTGCGCGACGCGACGATCACGCACGCATGGGCCGGGTTCGTCGACAGCACGCCGGACGGCGTGCCGGGCATCGGCGAAGTGCCGGGCGTGCCGGGGCTGATCCTCGCGGCGGGGTTTTCGGGGCACGGCTTCGGGATCGGGCCGGGCGCCGGGCACCTGATCGCCGATCTCGCGTCCGCGGCGCAACCGTTCGTCGACCCGGCGCCGTACCGGCCCGGCCGGTTCAGCGAGTCGGCATGGGGCAAGGTCGCGGATTTCTAGTGCAAGGCCGTCGCGCGGACGCGGCGCGCCGACCTCAACCCGTGGAAAGGTTTCGACTGGCCCGCGATTCCGGGCCGCTTCGGCAAACCCTGGTTCCTGCCGTTCGTCGGCGCCTGGTATCGACTCAAGGACCCGCTGCAATGAATTCACCTGTTGTTCGCCTAATGCAAGCCGGCCGGCTCGATCGCTTTTTCATCGACGGCGACTGGGTCATGCCGGACGGTCGCGACCGGTTCTCGGTCGTCAGTCCGTCCACCGAAGACACGCTGTGCGAGATCCCGCTCGGCAGCGCGCGCGACGCCGACCGCGCGGTGCGGGCCGCGCGCCACGCGTTCGAACGCTGGTCCGCGACGTCACCGCAGGAACGCGCTGCATTGCTCGACCGCGTGCATGCGCTGATGCTGGAGCGCGCCGAGCTGTTCTCGACCGCGCTCGCGCTGGAAATGGGCGCGCCGATCGGCTACGCACGCGGCGCGCACGTGCCGCTCGCGGCCGAACATATTCGCGTCGCGCGCGATAACCTCGCGCGCTACCCATTCGTCGAGCGGCGCGGGACGACCGCGGTCGTGCGCGAGCCGATCGGCGTGTGCGCACTGATCACGCCGTGGAACTGGCCGATCTATCAGATCACCGCGAAGGTCGGGCCGGCGCTCGCGGCCGGCTGTACGGTGGTGCTGAAGCCGAGCGAACTGTCGCCGCTCAGCGCGCTGCTGTTCGCGGAAGTCGTCGCCGACGCGGGCGTGCCCGCCGGCGTATTCAATCTCGTGAGCGGCAGCGGCGAAACGGTGGGCGCCGCGCTTTCGGCGCATCCGGAAGTCGACATGGTGTCGATCACCGGCTCGACGCGGGCCGGCGTGCTGGTGGCGCAGGCGGCGGCGCCGACCGTCAAGCGCGTCGCGCAGGAACTGGGGGGCAAGTCGCCGAACGTCGTGTTGCCGGATGCGGACCTGTCGCGCGCGGTCCCGCCGGGCGTGGCCGCCGCGTTCCGGAACATGGGGCAATCGTGCAGCGCGCCGACCCGCATGATCGTGCCGCGCGACGCGCTCGGCGCGGTCGAGGCACTGGCCGTCGCGGCGATGCAAACGCTCGTTGTCGGCGATCCGTTCGACGAGGCCACGACGCATGGGCCGCTCGCCAATCGCGCGCAGTTCGGTCGGGTCGCGCGGATGATCGACGCGGGCATCGACGAACGCGCGAAGCTGATCGCCGGCGGCCCCGGCCGGCCCGCGGGGCTCGACAAGGGCTTCTATGCGCGGCCGACGATTTTCTCCGATGTGCGCACCGACATGGCGATCGCGCAGCAGGAGATCTTCGGTCCGGTACTCGCGATCCTGCCTTACGACACCGTCGACGAAGCGGTCGCCATCGCGAACGACACGGTCTACGGGCTCGGCGCGCACGTGCAGGGCACCGACAAGGAACGCGCACGCGCGGTGGCCGCGCGCATCCGGGCAGGACAGGTGCATCTGAACTACCCTGCATGGGATCCTCAGGCGCCGTTCGGCGGGTACAAGCAGTCGGGCAACGGCCGCGAATACGGGGTCGAGGGGATGGAGGAGTACATGGAGGTCAAGTCCATCCTGGGTTTTTATGATTGATGCGGCCGTTGCGCGCGACGCAGCAGTCGCGATTTGAACCGGTTTGCTTAGCAAGGGTGCCGAGAGTGGAAAACGCCATCATCCCCGACGCGTCGCTGGACGCGCATCACGCGCACTGGGCGACACTGCGCCGCGACCTGCACGCGCATCCCGAGTTGCGATTCGAGGAACACCGGACGGCCGACGTCGTCGCCCGCGAGCTCGAAGCGCTCGGCTACGCGGTGTCGCGCGGGCTGGGCGGCACGGGCGTCGTCGCGAGCCTGCCCGGCGCGGATCCGCGCCGCGGCATCGTGCTGCGCGCCGATCTGGACGCATTGCCGATCCACGAAGCGAACGACTTCGCGCACGCATCGTGCACGCACGGGATCATGCATGCGTGCGGCCATGACGGCCATACCGTGATGTTGCTCGGCGCCGCACGCGTACTGAAGGCGCTGCCGCAGTTGCCCGGCGCCGTCCATTTCGTGTTTCAGCCGGGCGAGGAGGGCGGCGCGGGCGCGCGCAGGATGATCGACGACGGGCTGTTCGAGCAATACCCGACGGAAGCGGTATTCGGCATGCACAACTGGCCCGGTCTGCCGGCCGGGCATTTCGGGTTGCGTACGGGCCCGATCATGGCCGCGGGCTGCCGCTTCAGGATCACGGTGACGGGCAAGGGCGCGCATGCGGCACAGCCGCATCTGGGCATCGATCCGGTGCCGCTCGCGTGCTCGATGGTGCTGCAGTGTCAGACCATCGCCGCACGGCACAAGGACCCCGTCGACCCGGCCGTCATTTCCGTCTGCATGTTCCATGCGGGCACGACGGACAACGTGATTCCCGACACAGCCGAGCTGCGCGGCACGATCCGCACGCTGTCGTCGGCATTGCAGCAGAAGCTGCAGCGCGACGTCCGGCTCGCGTGCGAGGGGCTCGCGGGGGCCTATGGCGCGCAGGTCGACGTGGAGTTTTTTCAGTACTACCCGGCGACGGTCAACACGCCGGCCGAGACGGCGCTGTGCGAAGCGGTGATTCGCGACACGTTCGGCGACGCGCGCGTTGAGCGCGACGTGCCGCCGAACATGACGTCCGAAGACTTCGGCTTCATGCTGGAGGAGCGGCCGGGCGCTTACGTGCTGATCGGCAATGCGCAGGACGGCGCGAGCGCGCCGGCACTGCACCACCCGAAATACGACTTCAACGACGACATCATTCCGGCCGGCGTCCGGTATTGGGTCGCGCTGGCGCAGCGTTACTTCACGCGATCGCCGTGATGGGTCGGGGCGGTGTTGAAACCGGTCGACGTCGGGTTGATCGGGCGTCGGGTCCGGGAAAGGCGTTCTTCCGGGTGGTCGGGTACCCATGCCAGCCGGGGAGAGCCGTGCAATTCGTCGCCGCTTCGACGTGATCGCCGCGTATTTTTCAGCGTGCCGTGTCGCACGAAAACACTATTTGGAAGGATTCCTTGATGAAACAGGAACATGAAGTGAAGGCGCACGGCGCGACGTCGGCGCTTCGCTACCGGGGATTCACCGCGGCGGACGTCACCGCTGCCCATGCCCTTACCACGGCGCTTCGCTGGCCGTTCAGGGTGGAAGACTGGCAGTTCTCCGCCGACACGTCGACCGCGTTCGCGGCCGAGGAAGACGGCGTGGTCATCGGCACGGCGATGTGCTGGAAGTTCGGTGCGGATCGCGCGGCGATCGGGCATGTGATCGTCTCCGACGCGCATCAGGGCCGGGGAATCGGCCGCAAACTGATGGAGACGCTCCTCGACGAACTGGGGCCGCGCATCACGTTTCTGCACGCGACGCCGGCCGGTCGGCCGCTCTACGAGAAACTGGGATTCAGCGTGTGCGGATCGCTGGGCCAATATCAGGGCAATGTCGATCGGCCCGCCGCGGTTGCCGTGCCCGACGGCGAGCGGCTGCGTGCCGGTTCGCCGGCGGACTGGCCGCGCCTGATCGAACTCGACGCACGGGCTTCCGGCCTCGAGCGCGAAGCGCTGTTGTCCGCGTTGCTGAAGCGGGGCGAAAGCGTCGTGCTCGAACGCGACGGCGAGGTCGTCGGGTTTTCGGTGCTGCGGCGCTTCGGTCGCGGATACGTGATCGGTCCGGTGGTCGCGCCGCGTTCGGGCGACGATGCGCGTGCGAAGGCGCTGATCGGCTATTGGCTGACGAAACGAGACGGCGAATTCGTTCGTATCGACGTGCCTTCCGGGAGCAGTCTGCCGGCGTGGCTGAGCGAGCAGGGATTGAAACAGGTGGATACCTGTTCGAAGATGGTTCGCAACGCGCCGGCCGCGGCACACGAGGGCCCGGCCGACCCGGCCTTCGGACTGTACGCGTTGATCAGTCAGGCCATGCTGTAAACCCCGGCCGCGCACGGCGGCCGGTTCTTCCAGGGCGGCTGCCCGCCCAGCCACCGTCGGCATGAACGCGCGCCATCGCGCTCAGCGCACAAGCGCGGCCGCGAAGTCGCGATACGTCCGCAGCGGGCGGCCGAGGATCGCGGTCAGCCGCTCGACGTCGCCGGCCTCCGGCACCATGCCGTCGCTGACGTAGCGTTCGGCCATCAGCCGCATTTCGTAGGCCATCCATTTCGGCATGAACTGAGCCAGATTGCTTTCGAACGGCGTCGGATCGTCGCCGCCATACGCAACCGGGCGGCCGAGCGTTTCCGACCAGATCGACGCCAGTTGCGCGCCCGTCAACGTGTCGGGACCGACCAGGTTGAGGGTGTCGACCGGCAGCTTGCCGGGCGCGTCGTGGCGGCGGATCAATTCGATCGCCGCGACTTCCGCGATGTCGCGCACGTCGACCATCGCGGCGCCCTTGCCGCCGATCGGCACCGGATAGACGCCGTGCCCGACGATCACGTCCTTGACCATCGATTCGTTGTCCATGAAATATGCGGCGCGCAGGATCGTCGCGCTGAAGCCCATCTGCTCGATCATCCGCTCCGCGCCGAATTTCACCGCGAGGTGCGGCACGTTCACGAAGCGGTCGGCGTGGAGAACCGACAGATAGACGACGCGCTCGATGCCCGACTCGCGGGCCAGATTCAGCGCAATCAGCGCTTGCGTGAATTCGTCGCCCGCCACGGCGTTGAGCAGGAACAGCGTGCGGACGCCGGAGAATGCCGCCCGCAGCGCGTCGACGTCGAGCATGTCGCCCTGCGCGACGGTCACGCCCGCCGGAAAGTCGGCCTTGGCCGGATCGCGCACCAGCACGCGCACGTCGGCGCCGCGATCGACGAGTTGACGGACGACCTGGCGGCCCACACGGCCGGTGGCGCCGGTAACGAGAATGGTCATGATGTTCACTCCTGAAGTAACGGTTGGGTTGACTGCCTGCGTAAGTTAAGTGATCCACACACGATCCGGAAGATGTGATAAATAGACGTGTCGTCTCACTGGTGGAACACATGGACCTGCTTGCTCTCGCCGATTTCAACCTCGTCGCCCGCCATGGCAGCTTCGGGGAAGCCGCGCGGGTCGCGGATCGCCCAAAGGCGACGCTGTCGCGCCGCGTGGCGGAACTGGAGAACAGTCTGTCGTTGCGTCTGTTCGAACGCGGGTCGCGCGGCGTGAAGCTCACGCAGGAAGGACGCGCGCTCTACGAGCGGACGGGTGCTTTGCTCGCGGAGCTTGCCGACAGCGCGTCGGCGATCGCATCGGGGAGCGAGCGGCCGCGCGGCCGGCTGCGCATCAGCGCGCCGATGCTCTTTTCCCAGTTCGCGATGGGGAAGCTGGTGGCGACGTTCGCGCTGAAATACCCGGACGTCCGGCTGGAGGTGACGACCGAAGACCGGCCCGTCGACATGATCGAGGAAGGGTACGACCTCGTGATACGCGTGAACCCGGACCCGGACGAGAGCCTGATCGGGCGCGTGATCCTGCGCGACCGGCTGGTCGTCGTCGCGACGCCCGCGCTGGCGCGGCCTAGCGGCGACGCACCCGCACCGGCCGTGGTTCGCGGCGCGATCGGCACCCGCGCCGTATGGGAAATCGCGGGCCCGGCCGGGACGGCGCGCATACCGGTCGAACCCGTGGCGCGGCTGTCGTCGCTGGTCATGGTGCGCGATACGGTCCGCCTCGGCCTGGGCGTCGCGCGCCTGCCGGTATCGCTCGTGAGCCGCGACCTGGCCGCCGGCACGCTCGTCAGTTGGGGCGACGTGCCGGGGCCCGATATCGCCCTGTGGGCGCTGTATCCGTCCAGACGATTATTGAGCGCGCGCGTTTCCGCGTTTCTCGATCATCTGAAGGACGCGTTTCCATCGGGAAAGCCGGAAGAACTGGCTGCGTATATCGAACCCGGGCAGTGAAACGGCCGCGGTCGAGACAGCGCACGCGCGTCGCGGCCGCGATGTGCCGAGGGGGATGCCGTCGCAATCGGCAGGGGTGATTCCGCCTTCCATCCCGATTCGAACCGGGGCCTTCACGCCGGCTGTGCGACCGGCTCCGTCCGCGCGCAACACACGCGGTTCCTGCCTTCGCGCTTGGCGCGGTAGAGCGCCATGTCCGCCTGATGCGCGAGCGCGTGCACGGAAGCATGCCGCGCGCGCCGACCGGTTGCACAGCCGATGCTGACGGTGAAGGCCGGAACGGTTTCGGCAAACCCGTCGAGCCGGTTGCGTTCCACCTCGCGGCGAATCGCGTCGGCCACCTGCGCGGCGCCGTCTTCGTCCGTATCGGGCAACACCGCGACGAATTCCTCGCCGCCGTAGCGCGCGGCGAGGTCGCCGCGCCGCCGCGTATGCGCGCGGATGCATTCGGCGAGAAAGCGCAGCGCGGTGTCGCCCAGCGCGTGCCCGTGCCGGTCGTTGTACTGCTTGAAGTGATCGGCGTCGATGAACAGCACCGACAGGCTCCCGTCGCTGCCGCGTTGCAGCCGCTCCCATTCGTCGGCCAGCGCGGTATCGAGCGCGCGACGATTGTGCAGTCCGGTCAACGGATCGGTACGCGTGAGATCGGTCAGCAGCGTCTGCTTGCGGAAGTTGTCCCGCAATGCGAAGGCAAGCAGCCAGACCACCGCGCAGAACGATACGCCGATCACGGATGCCGACACGCCGACCGTCCACGACAGGCGCCGGATGCCGGCCAGCACGTCGCTTTCGGCCGGCGCGACGACCGCGATCAGCGGCGTGCCCGGTATCCGCTGGTACGTATACAACCGCACGGTGCCGTCGAGGCTCGAGCGCGCGGGATAGAAGCCCGATTCGCTGTTCACCATCCGCTTGAAGGATTTCGACAGACGCAGGCGGCTCATCTGGCCTTCGTTCAACGAAGGGTTTCTCGCGAGGATCGTGCCGTCCGCGCGCACGATCGCGCTGACCCCGTTCGGCCCGACGTCGAGACGGGACAGGAGCTGCTCGAAGTAAGCGAGATCGACGGCGACGACCGCGATCCCGTCGAACGCATGATCCGGCCGCTCGATGCGCCGCGACAGCGCGATGGATTCCTTGCCGTCGCGCGAGCGGGCGCGATAGGGCTGGGATACGTAGAGCCCGACGTTGTCCGCATCGCGATGAACCTTGAAGTAGTCGCGATCGCCGAAGTCCCACCGGTGGGTCGAGCTGCAGCACCCGTCGATCAGCCGGCCGTGCCGGTCGGTCACGCCCATGCCGGTCACGTATTGCGCCGCGGTGCGCTCGAACAGCAGGTCGTGCCGTAACCCGGCGTCCATGCGCTGCACGCCCGGCTTGCCGAGATCGGCCGCCAGCGCGACCAGCGCGGTGTTCGACGTTTCGACCGTCCTCGCGATCTGGCTCGCCAGTACGGCCGCGACGTTGCGCGACGTCTCATGTGCGTGCACGACGACTTCGCTGCGCGCGGCCCACAGCGTCACCGCGCTGATTCCGAGCGCCGCGAGCGACATCAGCGTGCCCAGCGCGCCGACGACGAACGGATTGCGTCCGGCCCAGTCGGCGATTTTCTCGATCGAAGTGAATGCGGGCATGCTCGCGCTCGTTGTGAGATGCCAGCTGCGATTGCGCCAGCGCGGATTCCAATCCCGGTTAACGGCACGGTTCAGGAAAAATCGAGGCCGGCATGGCCGCCCGTCGGCCACATCGGCATCGCGTGACGGCGCAAACGTGTGCGGTCACCCAGGCATGCGGCAATACGCCCGAACGCCATCCGGACACATGCGGCTCATGTTGATTGATAACCATCCTGCATCAATCGTTCCGAAAATCGCACTTATCGTTTGATCGATACCGCGCCAACATGCCGGAAAACGACAATCGACCAGCCCCTCCCGCGTATTTCAGGTTTTCAGGAGACACCCCGATGCACCCCTCGTCCCGCCTTCCGGCCGAACGTTCGAAGGCCGCCGCGATCTTTCGCGTCACGGCCGGCAATTTTCTCGAGCAGTTCGACTTTTTCCTGTTCGGCTTCTACGCCACGCAGATCGCCAACGTCTTCTTCCCCGCGCAAAGCGAGTTCGCGTCGTTGATGATGACCTTCGCCGTGTTCGGCGCCGGCTTCCTGATGCGGCCGCTGGGCGCGATCGTGCTGGGCGCGTACATCGACGAGGTCGGCCGACGCAAGGGCCTGATCGTCACGCTGACGATCATGGCGAGCGGCACCATCCTGATCGCGTTCGTGCCGGGCTACGCGACGATCGGGCTGCTCGCGCCCGTGCTCGTGCTGACCGGCCGGCTGCTGCAGGGCTTCTCCGCGGGCGCCGAACTGGGCGGCGTATCGGTCTATCTCGCCGAGCTGGCGACGCCCGGCCGCAAGGGCTTCTTCACGAGCTGGCAATCGGCCAGCCAGCAGGTGGCGATCGTCATCGCGGCGGGCCTCGGCTTCGCGCTCAATCAGTGGTTGAGCGCGTCGCAGATCGCCGCCTGGGGATGGCGCGTGCCGTTCTTCGTCGGCTGCATGATCGTGCCGTTCATCTTCATGCTGCGCCGCAACCTGGAGGAAACCCATGAATTCAAGGCCCGCAAGCATCGTCCGGGCATGAAGGAAGTGTTCGGTACGCTGGTCCAGAACTGGGGCGTCGTGGTCGCCGGCATGATGCTGGTCGCGATGACCACGACGAGCTTCTATCTGATCACCGTCTACGCACCGACCTTCGGCAAGACGGTGCTGCATCTGAGCACCGCCGACAGCCTGCTCGTGACGCTTTGCGTCGGCGTGTCGAACTTCGTGTGGCTGCCGATCGGCGGTGCGCTCTCCGACCGGATCGGCCGCCGGCCGCTGCTGGTCGGCATGACGATGCTCACCGTCGTGACCGCCTACCCGGCGCTGACGTTCCTCGCTCACGCGCCGTCGTTCGTCAACATGCTGCTCGTCCTGCTCTGGCTCTCGTTCATGTACGGGATCTATAACGGTGCGATGATCGTCGCGCTCACGGAAGTGATGCCCGTGCAGGTGCGCGTCGCGGGCTTCTCGCTCGCGTACAGCCTCGCGACGGCCGTGTTCGGCGGCTTCACGCCGGTCATCTCGACCGGGCTCATTCACATGACGGGCGACAAGGCCGCACCGGGCTACTGGATGAGCTTCGCCGCGATGTGCGCGTTGCTTGCGACGTTCGCGCTCTATCGCCGCCGTGCAGCGACGTTGACGCCGGCGCATTGAGGTCCGGCCCCTCCGGCATGCCAACCCACATCCACGAATCCGCACGACCACGACCATGAGAAATCCGTTCCTGACATTCTGCGCGACCGCGCTCGTCGCCACCGCGGCGTTGGCGGCCAACGTACAGGCCGCCGAACTGCACGTGATGAGCTCGGGCGGCTTCACCGCCGCCTACAAGGTGCTCGGCCCCCGGTTCGCGTCCACGACGGGCAATACGCTCGCTACTGCGCTCGGCCCGTCGATGGGCAAATCGCCCGAAGCAATTCCGAACCGGCTCGCGCGCGGCGAGCCCGCCGACGCCGTGATCATGGTCGGCTACGCGCTGGACGATCTGATCAAGCAAGGCAAGGTCGCTCCCGAATCTCGCGTCGAGCTGGCCGACTCGCGCATCGGCATGGTCGTGCGCGACGGCGCGGCAAAGCCCGACATCAGCACCGCCGAGGGCCTCAAGCAGGTGCTGCTGCACGCGAAATCGATCGCCTATTCGGACAGCGCGAGCGGCGTGTATATCGAACGCGCGCTGTTCAAGAAGCTCGGGATCGAGGAGCAGGTGAAGTCGAAGGCGAAGATGATCCCGCGGATTCCGGTGGCGTCGGTCGTCGCGAACGGCGACTACGAAATCGGCTTCCAGCAGGTCAGCGAGCTGCTGCCCGTCAAGGGGGCGAGCTTCGTCGGCAAGATTCCCGAATCGCTGCAGTCCGTCACGCGCTTCGCCGCCGGCATCCCGGTCGGCGCGCAGCATCCGCGGGAAGCGAAGGCGCTGCTCGACTTTCTTGCGTCGCCCGACGTGCAGGCCGACGTGAAATCGACCGGCCTGGATCCGGTTTCCGCACATTGAGCCCGATCGACGGGAAGGCGCGTATCAGACCGTCTTTCCGTCGCCGTCGCCGCCTGCCGCGGCACGCGCTTCATCGGCCCCGGCCGACGCGAGCCGCTGCGCGAGGCGCGTGCGATCGCATGCACCTTCCCACGCCGACACGAAGATCACCGCGCACGCATTGCTGATCACGCTGGTCAGCGCGCGCGCTTCCGACATGAAGCGATCGATGCCGACCAGCAGCGCGACCCCGGCGACGGGCAGGTCGGGCATGACGGCGAGCGTCGCGATCAGCGCGACGAGCCCGCTGCCGGACACGCCGGCCGCCCCCTTGGACGTGAGCAGCATGATCGCGAGCATCGTCGCGATCTGCGGCGCGGAAAGCGGGACGTCGCATGCCTGCGCGATGAACAACGCCGCGAGCGTCAGATAGATCGCGGTACCGTCCAGATTGAACGAATAGCCGGCCGGCAGCACGAGCCCCACCACGCCTTTGTCGCAGCCGAGCGCTTCCAGCTTGACGATCAGGCGCGGCAGGACCGGCTCCGTGGACGAGGTCGCGAGGACGATGAGCAACTCTTCGCGCAGGTAACGCAAGAGCCGCCACAGCGCGAAGCCGTGCAGCCGCGCGAGCGGTGCGAGCACCAGCGCGACGAACAGCGCGCAGGCCACGTAGAAGGACATCATCAGCTTCGCAAGCGAACCGACCGAGCCGATGCCGAAGCGGCCCACCGTGAACGCCATCGCGCCGAACGCGCCGAGCGGCGCCAGTCGCATGATCATCGCGAGGATGCGAAAGACGACCTGGGCGATGCCGTCGATCAGCGCAAGAACGGGGCGGGCGGTGCGCGGATGCGCATTCAGCGAGAAGCCGAACAACAGCGACAGCAGCAGCACCGGCAACACTTCGCCGCTGGCGAACGCGCCGAGCATCGTATCCGGAATCACGCCGAGCGCGAACGCCACCAGGCTGCGCGGCTCCGCATGCTTCGCGTACGGCGCCAGGATGCTCGCATCCAGATGATGGACGTCGATGTGCATGCCGGCGCCCGGTTGCAGCCCGTACGCGGTGACGAGCCCGAGCGCGAGCGCGGCGGCCGTCAACAGATAGAAGAGCGCGAGCGCCCGCACGATCGTGCGGCCGATGGCCCGCCCGTTCGACAACGACGTGATGCCCGACACGATCGTGCAAAAGACGATCGGGGCGATGGTCATCTTCACGAGCCCGACGAACGCGTCGCTGAGCGGCTTGAGCATCGAGCCCGCCGCCGGCCACACGTGACCGATGGCGATGCCGAGCATCATCGCGAGCAGGACCTGCACGTAAAGCGATTTGAGCAGCCGGGTCCACCTCACGATGCAATCTTCCTTCGTTTGCGTTCCGGCGTCGTCATGCCGATGTGCCGCTGCCGACGGCGTCGCCGCGCTTCGCGTCGACGATCATCCGGTGAAACGCCTCGGCGGCCGGCGTCAGCGAGCGCCCGCGCCGCTTGACGATGCCCACGCGCCGTTTCACGGCCGGCTCGACGAGCGGCACGCTCGTGAGGACCGGGTGGTCATGCCCCGGCATCGCCATCGATGGCACCGCGGCGACGCCGAGCCCCGCCTCGATCAGCCCGAGCAGGGTCGTGACGTGGCGCGCCTCGCAGACGCTCGGCTTACGCGGCGCGACGGCGGCCAATGCCTGGTCGAGCAGCAGGCGGTTACCGGAAGTCTTGTCCACCGATACGTAATCGTGTTCGTAAAGTTCGTTCCAGGTCACGCGCTTCTTGCGCGCGAGCGGATGGTCGCGGCGGCACGCGGCGACGAACCGTTCCTGGAGCAGCACCTTGAATTCGATCTCCGCCTCCTGGCTGCCGATAAAGCTCACGCCGAAATCCGCCTCGCCGCTGATCACGGCGCCGAGCACCTCGTTGGCGCCGGCGTCGAGCAGCTTCACCCTGATGCGCGGAAAGCGCTGATGATAGCGGGCGATGATGGGGGGCAGGAAGTAGTAGGCGACCGACGGCACGCAGGCGATCGTCACGTGGCCCAGGCGGCTCGACGACACGTCGCGGATGCCGAGCAGCGCGGCGTCGAGATCGTCGAGCAGTTGTTCGGCGCTCTGCGCGAACACGCGGCCGACGGTGGTGAGTGCGACGCGGCGCGTGGTGCGTTCGAACAGCCGCACGCCGAGTGCGTCCTCGAGCTTGTCGATCCGGCGGCTCAACGCGGGCTGGGAGAGGCTGACCGCTTCGGCGGCCTTGCGGAAACTGCCCGTTTCCACGACCGCGCGAAACGCCTGCAAGTCGGTCAAATCGAAATTGATGCCCACCGGTCACTCTCCGCCACTCAGATGCGCAGCATTTTGCATGATTCGGTCCGCGCCATGCGTGTCGCGTCGTCCATGCGGCGGCGTTGGCGCGGCGCGGTGTGCTGCCCAGCCGAGGCCACGCCGCGAATCGATCGTCCCGGCGCGCTTCCTGTTGTACCGTATCGCTTTTGCCCGGGCAACGATTCAGCGCCGGCGTTAGCCCCGGCCAGCCGGGCGAGCCGCTCTCTTCAACGGACTCCAGCATGCGCATTCCGCCGCTCAAGGCCATCATTGCGTTCGAAAGCGTCGCCCGGACCAAAAGCGTCAACCGTGCGGCGCAAGAGCTCGGCCTGACCGCGTCCGCGGTGAGCCATCAGCTCAGCAACCTCGAATCGCAGATCGGTCAGCCGCTGTTTCAGCGTTCGGGGCGCGGCCTCGTCCTCACGCCGACCGGCGAACGCTACCTGGCCGACGTCACCGGCTCGCTGGCCGACCTGAGCCGCGCGACCGAGCGCGCGTCGAGCCGCACCGAAGTGGACATCCTGCGCGTGCATTCGAGCCCGAGCTTCGGGCTGATGTGGCTGCTGCCGCGGCTGTCGTCGTTTCAGGAGGCGAACGGCGATATCCAGCTGAACCTCGCGTGCTCTTACGAAAACGTGTCGTTCTCGAACGGCTTTTACGATATCGATGTCCGGCACGGCTACGGCAACTGGGACAACCTCGAGGTCCGGACCGTGCGCGGCGAATTCATCGCGCCGCTCGCGTCGCCGCGCTATCTCGAACGGCATCCGGTGAACGCGCCGGAAGACCTGCTCGCGCATCGGCTGATCTATTCCGAAACGCCGCTGGTCCAGTGGAAGCAGTGGTTCGGCCGGACCGGCGTGCCGCTCGCGGCCCAGAAGACCTTCGATTTTTCGTTCGACCGTTCGTACATGTCGCTCGAAACCGCCGCATTGGGCCTCGGCATCGCGCTCGAAAGCCTGATGCTCGCGTCGGTGAAGATCCGCGAAGGGCTGCTGGTGCCGGTCTTCGACGCGGCCCATGCGGTCGAAGTCGGCGCGCATCATCTCGTTTACCCGCGGCAGAACGCGGAGCTGCCGCGCGTGAAGCGCTTCCTGGCATGGATCGAACGGGAAGTGGCGGCGCACGCGCGGCCGGCTTGAACGCGGCGCCCGACGGCGCTCGCGATATTGCGCTGCAGCACCGGCCGCGCGCCGTCACCTGAAATTTTCTCAACGATGTCTGAGCGTTTCCGCGTTGATGCGGGTGTCCGCCGAGCCGACACTCTGCACACACATCAACACAGCAACCATCTTGAGACAGCCCATGTCATGCGCCCTTGAAATCCGGCTGCCACCGCTCGCCCGAGCGGGCGATGGCATTGAGCGTGATGAGCAGTTTGCGCATGCACGCGACGAGGGCGACTTTTTTGGGCTTGCCGGCGGCGATCAGCCTCAGATAGCAGCTACGGATCAGCGGATTGAAGCGCGTGGCGACCAGTGCGGCGACGTACAGTACGCGTCGGACACTGGAGCGCCCGCCGAAGATATGGCGCTGCCCGCGCAGGGTGCCCGAATCGCGATTGATGGGTGCAAGCCCCGCAAGACTGGTGATCTGCTTGCGAGTGAGGTGTCCGAGTTCGGGCAGTTCAGCGATGAGTGTACTGGCGGTGGTCGGGCCAACGCCCTTGACCGATTGCAGCAAAGCCGACAGATCGGCGTAGCGTTCCTGAAGCACACGTTGTACGTCGTTATCGATGTCGGCCAACTGACTGAGCAAGGCCTCGATCATTGCCTCGATGCTGGCACGGGCCCGCTCGTGAGCGACGGCCAGGCGTTGCCGCTCGCTCACGAGCATGGCCACGAGTTGCCGTCGGCGCGTAACAAGTGCGACGAGCTCACGCTGCTCCTGAGTGGCCAACGCACGGGGCTGATGCCCCTGGGCATGCAACACGGCGGCGAACTCGGCCAATGCCCGCGCGTCAAGCCGATCGGTCTTGGCCAGTCGCCCCATAGCCCGCGCAAAATCACGTGCCTGGCGAGGGTTGATGACCGACACGGGCAATCCGACGCCCGCCAGCGCCACCGCGCAGGCTCGCTCGTAGCCGCCGGTGGCCTCAAGTATGACCAACGTAACTGTCTTGCGCCTGAGCCAGCGCAACAACTTCGCGTGTCCGGCTTCAGTGTTCTCGAACGCATGCGTCGAGGCGTCCGAGCAGCAGACTTCGACACTGTCCTTGGCGACATCGATACCGACGAAAACCGGTTGGCTCATGTTCATCGACTCCCAGCCTTATAGATGCGAAATGAGATCAATCAACCATTCGGGATAGCGTTAAACGAGGCAGCCACGACACGCCTTGAGCTGTGATTCGAGCTCGATGGCTCGCAGGAGACACAAGCTGTGCCATGGCCGCCAACCGGTAAGGCAGCCCGCCTCACGGCGGGCCACAACTGAAGTTTGAAGCAAATCGAAGATATAAGGAGACGAACCATGTTGCTCGACGACAAGGCCATCATCGTGACCGGCGCCGCATCGCCGCGCGGTATCGGCAAGGCCACGGCCCGCGCGCTGGCCGCGCAGGGCGCACGCGTGGCGATCCTCGACCTGCGCCGCGAAGACGCGCAAGCGGCCGCCGCCGAACTCGGCCCGGATCATCTCGGCCTCGCGTGCGACGTGACCGACCGCGACGCGTGCGTGGCGGCAGCCCGCGCGGTGCTGGAGCACTTTGGCCGTATCGACGGCCTCGTGAACAACGCCGGCATCACGCAGCCCGTGCGCACGCTGGATATCTCGGCGCGCGACTTCGATGCGATCGTCGACGTGAACCTGCGCGGCACGCTCTACATGTCGCAGGCGGTGTTGCCCGCGATGAAGGCGCAGCGCAGCGGCAGCATCGTCTGCATGTCGTCGGTATCCGCGCAACGCGGCGGCGGCATTTTCGGCGGCCCGCACTACAGCGCCGCCAAGGCCGGCGTGCTCGGCCTCGCGAAGGCGATGGCACGCGAATTCGGCGCCGAGCGCATCCGCGTCAATTCGATCACGCCGGGCCTGATCCAGACCGACATCACCGGCGACAAGCTGACGCCCGACATGCGCGAGGACATCATCAAGGGCATTCCGCTCGGCCGGCTCGGCGATGCCGCCGACGTCGCCAATGCGTGCCTGTTCCTGCTGAGCGACCTGTCGAGCTATCTGACGGGCGTCACGCTCGACGTCAATGGCGGGATGCTGATTCACTGAGAACGGCGCCGCCCGATGCGCGGCGCCGACCATCATGCACCCGGGACGACCCGGGGCCATGGCAGGAGACAAAGATGAGAGCAAAGTACCCCGCACCGCCGGTCCAGGGCGAGACGCTGCAACGGGACGATGCGCCGACGTTCGAGGCGGCCACCTACGCGAAGGTTGCCCGACGGCTGATCCCGTTCCTGATGTTGTGCTATCTCGGCGCGTATCTCGACCGTGTCAACGTCGGCTTCGCGAAACTGCAGATGCTCAACGACCTGCGCTTCAGCGAGACGGTCTACGGCATGGGCGCAGGCATCTTCTTCCTCGGCTATTTTCTGTTCGAGGTGCCGAGCAACCTGATCCTGCATCGCGTCGGCGCGCGTCGCTGGCTCGCGCGCATCATGCTGACGTGGGCGGCGATCTCGGCGAGCTTCGTGTTCGTCAAGTCGCCCACCGCGTTCTACGTGCTGCGGTTTCTGCTCGGCGTCGCCGAAGCAGGCTTCGCGCCGGGCGTGATCCTGTACCTCACGTACTGGTTCCCGTCGGCGCGGCGCGCGAAGGCGCTGTCGCTGTTCTTCATGGCGATTCCGCTCGCCGGGATCATCGGCGGGCCGCTGTCGGGCGCGATCATGCATTCCCTGCACGGCGCGATGTCGATGGCGGGCTGGAAGTGGCTGTTTCTGCTCGAGGCGCTGCCTTCGTTCGTGCTGGGTTTCGCGATCCTGCTGTATCTCGACGATGGCATCGCCGGCGCGAAATGGCTGACCGACGCCGAAAAATCCCTCCTGGCGCGCAACGTGTCGGCCGATGCCGAGCACACCACCGCCCACCTGTCGATCCGTACGTTCGTCGCGGACCGACGCCTGTGGCTGATGGCGGCGATCTACTTCTGCGTGGTGCTCGGCCAGTACGGCCTCACGTTCTGGCTGCCGACGATCATTCGCAAGGCCGGCGTTGCCGATCCGCTGTGGGTCGGCCTGTTCACCGCGATTCCGTATGCCTGTGCGATCGTCGCGCTGCCGCTGATCGGCATCAGCGCGGATCGTCGCCGCGAGCGCCGCCTTCATCTCGCGGTGCCGATGCTGGTCGCGGCGGCGGGCTTCGCCACGTTGCCGATGCTCGGCAGCGTCGGCGCGTCGATCGTGTGCCTGAGCATCGCGTCCGCCGGCATCCTCGCGTCGTCGTCGCAGTTCTGGTCGCTGCCGACCGCATTGCTGGGCGGGGTGTCGGCGGCGGCGGGCATCGCCGCGGTCAATTGCTTCGCGAACCTCGCCGGTTTCTTCTCGCCGGCGATTGTCGGCTGGCTGAACGACCTGACCGGCAAGTCCACCGCGGGACTCGTGTTCATCTCCGTCGCGATCGCGGTCGGTGCGCTGTTGGTGTTCCTCGTTCCGCGATCCGTCAACCGCTGATTCGATTTGTATTCCTTCCGATCCGATAATGGAGCTATCGATGGACAACGAAACCATCCATGAAGCGGCCACGCTCGCCGAGCGCGCGTACCGCATCCGTAGAAACGCCGTGCTGATGGGCGAAGTGCAGGGGCAGGGCTATGTCGGCCAGGCGCTCGACATCGCCGACGTGCTGGCCGTCGCGTATTTCGGCGCGATGCGCTATCGCGCCGACGATCCCGAATGGGAAGGGCGCGACCGCTTCCTGCTGTCCAACGGGCACTATGCGATCGCGCTGTACGCGGCGCTGTTCGAAGCCGGCATCCTGCCGGCCGCGGAACTCGAGACCTATGGCAGCGACGACAGCCGTTTGCCGATGTCCGGCATGGCGAGCTATACGCCCGGCATGGAAATGTCCGGCGGCTCGCTCGGGCAGGGCCTGACGATCGCGGTCGGCCGTTGTCTCGGCCTGAAGCGCAAGGGCTCGGATGCGTTCGTCTACACGCTGTTCTCGGACGGCGAGCTGGACGAAGGAGCCATCTGGGAAGGGCTGATGTCGGCCGCGCACTGGCGGCTCGACAACCTGATCGCGATCGTCGACGTGAACAACCAGCAGGCCGACGGCCCGTCGACCCAGGTCATGGCGTTCGAGCCGCTGGTCGACAAGCTCGAGGCGTTCGGCTGGTACGTGCAACGCGTGGACGGCAACGACATCGACGCGGTGAAGCGTGCGTTCGACCAGGCGCGCCGGCATGGCGCGCCGCAGCCGCGCATCATCGTCTGCGACACGAAGATGGGGTGCGGCGTGCCGTTCCTCGAGGCACGCGAGAAGAGCCATTTCATCCGCGTCGATGCGCACGAGTGGCAACTCGCGCTCGACGCACTCGAAGCAGGGAGACAGGCATGAGCACCGTCGACAACAAGCCGCGTCTGAAGACGTCGGCGATGATCGCGTCCATCGCGGCGGAAGGGCAGGCGACCCGCGCTGCGCCGTTCGGCCATGCGCTGACCGAACTCGCCCGCACGAACGACAACGTGATCGGGATGACGGCCGATCTCGGCAAGTACACCGACCTGCACATCTTCGCGAAGGCCTTCCCCGAACGTTACTACCAGATGGGCATGGCCGAGCAACTACTGATGGGGGCCGCCGCCGGGTTCGCGCACGAAGGCGCGCAGCCGTTCGTCACCACCTATGCGGTGTTTGCGACGCGCCGGGCGTACGACTTCATTCATCAGGCGATTGCCGAGGACAATCTCGACGTGAAGCTGGTGTGCGCATTGCCGGGGCTCACGACCGGCTACGGGCCGAGCCACCAGGCCGCCGAGGATCTGGCGCTGATGCGCGCGATGCCGAACATGACCGTGATCGATCCGTGCGACGCGCTGGACATCGAACAGATGGTGCCGGCCATCGCCGCGCACAAGGGGCCGGTGTACGCCCGCCTGCTGCGTGGCAACGTGCCGGCCGTGCTCGACGAATACGATTACCGTTTCGAACTCGGCAAGGCCAAGCTGCTGCGCGACGGCAACGACGTGCTGCTGATCTCGTCCGGGATCATGACGATGCGCGCGCTCGAGGTAGCGAAGGCGCTTCAGGGCGATCGCGTCGATGTCGCCGTGCTGCACGTACCGACGATCAAGCCGCTCGATACGGCGACCATCGTCCGCGAGGCCGCGCGCAGGGGGCGCATGGTCATCGTCGCCGAGAACCATACGGTGATCGGCGGCCTCGGCGAAGCGGTCGCGACCGCGTTGCTCGGCGCCGGCGTCGCGGTCCCGTTCCGGCAGATCGCACTGCCGGATGCATACCTCGCCGCGGGCGCGCTGCCGACGTTGCACGAGCGGTACGGGATCTCGGCTGGCGCGATGGGCGCGAACATCAAGTCTTGGCTCGGATGATCGGGCGATCGTTCGACACCCGCGTGTCGATGCGAAACGAGATCTCGCCGGTCGGCGATGCGAAGCGGTCGGGGTTCGGCCGCGGCGGGGCGCACGCCGGCATCGGCGACCATCGGACCGTCAAATGCCGGTGCCTGGCGGTTTGAGCGTCGGTGAGTGACCCGGCTACCCGCGCACGGTAACCCCGCGGCAAACCTGTTCGCCGGCGTGGCAGCCGGGCCGTCGCCGATGGCAAGCGCAACGTGCGTCAGGCTTGTCGTCGTGCGCGCGGTACCTTGTCCAAATCGCGGCTCGGCCCGGCTCGATTTCGTCTCACATACCGGTCCGACACGACCGACCGTCGCTGGATCCATGCGAGCCCGAGTTCGAGCGCCTGGTCGCATGCTTCGCGGGTATCGGCGAAGTCGCCGTCGACGCCGAGCGCCCGGCTTTCACCGTCGCGATCCATGAGGATCGCCGTCGCCGAATAGCGGCCCGTCTCCGTGTCGGTCACCACGGCCCGGACCGTATATCCGCCATGTTCGATCGTCCTGTTGATCTGCATCGGATGCCTCCTGCATGGAAATACGACATGTGCGACGACTCGCTTGCGCGGTGCCGGTACTTCACGCCGCGACCGTAAGCGCGGGTGCCCGCACCCGGCGGTCGAAGCGGCGCAAGCGACGCGGACCGCGCCGGGTCGATGAAACGCGCCCGGCGCGTCCGTTTACCCCGCCATCACCTCGATCCGCCGCGGTTTCGCTTCCTCGCGCCGCGGGATGCTCAGTTTCAACACGCCGTCGCGCAGTTGCGCGTCGATGCGCGACACGTCGAAATCCGGGCTGAGCGTGAATGCGCGCGAGAAGTGCGGATGCTGCACTTCGCCGTGCTGCAGGCGCAATCCCGCTGGCGTCGGAACGACGGCCTCCGCTTCGATGGCAAGGCTGCCGTCGTGCACGCGGACGTCGAGCTTCTCGCGCGGCACGCCCGGCAGGTCCGCGTACAACGTGATGCCGTGCGCATCCTCGACGATGTCGACGGCCGGCGCAATACGCGTGCGCGGCGTGTCGTGCTGAGCCGCTTCACGGTTCGTCACGGCCGTTCGAGTGTCGGCCGCACGGGTCGTCAGTTCGGTCGTATTGGTGTCACTCATGATGTCCTCCGTCATGCGTTCGTGACGTCGTGCTGCTTACTGGACCGCAATCGCGCGCGGCTTCGATGCTTCCGACTTGCCGATGCTGATCGTCAGGCAGCCGTTCGTATAGCGGGCCTCGATCTTGTCGGGGTCCGCATGTTGCGGCAGTTCGATCACGCGGCGGAATGCGCCCATGAAACGTTCGTTCGCGTAGACGCGCCGCTCGTCGTCGGTCGTGCCATCGTCCGGCGGTGTGCGCTCGCCGCTGATCGACAGTAGCCGGCGATCGACGGAGATGTCGATCCTGGCGGGGTCGAGACCCGGCGCGAAGGCGACGATCTCCACCGTGTCGTCGGTACTGCCGATATTGACCGGTGGAAACGCACCGGGCCGCGGGGCGCGCAGACTGGCCGGCAAGCCCGTGAACATACCGGCCATCTGCCGTTGCAGGCGGTCGAATTCCGCCAGCAGATCGGAGGGGAAGAAGATATCGCTCATGACTCGCTCCTGTTGTGCCCCCTGCGGGGGACGTACCGGACCACGCGCTCCAGTTCGTCCATCCGCGAGAGGGTCGCTGACTAACAAATCGAAACACGCAGCGCGTAAGCCGCGACTGCCTTGAGCGATACCTAAAATAGGATACGCCGCGTGAATTTCAAGGGGGGCGACGGCTCACCGGTCGTTCCCCGATTCCGGCGGGCAAGTGGCGGGTCGCGGCCGCGCCGTGAGGGCCGCCGCCTGATCGCCCGATGTCGGCATGCGGTGCACGTCAGCCGTCCGACCGGGCGCCGCCTATAATCGCTATCAACCTTTCCGGCAAATCGCGGTTACCAAGGTGAGGAGGGTGTCCAAATGGAAGACTGCCGTCGCATCCGTTCGCGCTGGGTCCTCGCCAGCTCGATCGCCGGTCTGACCATGCTGGCGTGCCCGGTACCCGCGCACGCCGAGGACGATCCTTCGAGCCCGCCGGGCGGGCTCAAATCATCTGAGCGAACGCTCAACGCCTATGCGGTGTATGGCGACGGGCGCGCGACCGAGGGTGGCGATATGCATTGGCGTGCGTACGAAGTCGGCTTCGGCGACGTCTTGAACGATTACCTGTCGGTCTACCTTGCATACTTGAACGAAGGGCATCCGGCGGATCATCATCGCGACGGCTTCGCTGCCCTGGGTTCGTTTCGTTGGCCGGTCGGCAGTCGTCTGGCGCTCGAATTTTCGGCGGGCCCGTATTTCAGCATGGACACGACACATGTCGACGACCGGGCACGCAATGAAAAGCGCTGGGGTGTGCGTGCGTCGGCGGCGGTGCGGTATTACGTCGTGCCCAAGCGCTTCTTCCTCAAGGTGCAGTACAACCACGTCCAGATGATTGGCGGATTCAATTCCGACGCCGTGCTCTTCGGCATCGGCTCGGATTTCGGCGGCGATCCTCGCCCGGCGTTTTCGGACGGCAAGACGCAGGTCAGCGTCTGGGCCGGGACGTCGCAGACGAACCGTCCTCAAGTGCCGATCGAAAAGGGATACATGGTCGAAGTCAAGCGGCCGCTCGGCAATGCGTGGGCTTATTCGGCGAGCTTCGTCTACGAAGGCAACAATGGCGTTGCCGGCCGACGAGGCGTGGCCGCGCAATTCTGGTACGTCGCGCCGATCAAGAGCAAATGGACGCTGTCGGCAGGCGTCGGTCCGTATCTCTCGCGGGATCGGGACGAGACCTCGGGCAAGACGCGACTCAATGCGTTGCTCAGCGCGCAAGTAACCTATCAGGTCACGAACGATTGGGCGGCAAGCTTGCGCTTCAATCGCGTCGCAACCGGCAACGACAAGGACCAGGACATGTTCATGGTCGGCGTGGCGCGCAATTTCTAGGCACTCGTTCTGGTGCGCCGGGTCATTCTGTCGAGCGCGCTGACTATTCGAACTGGCTCGCGAGCACGCTCGACTTTTTCCGTCGGCTTCCGCTGGGGCCAGCTTTTACGCGTCGTTCAACCAGGGCATTTCCACGGGCGACACGACCAGTTGCCGGAATTCGCGTTTCAAATCGAAGATGAACCCGACCAGGATCATGGAGTCGGCGTAAGGAATCGGAAAGACATGCGGATTTTCCGGAGTGCGCAGGGGACGATCGGGAGTGTCCGCCGTTGCCGCGGCGTTCTCGCGAACGCTTTCCAGTTCATCGGCCATGGCCGCGCCACTGACTTGCAGCACACGGCTGCGCAGGTCGCTGAAGGGCTCGATGCGCGCAGCGTCTTCGTGGTATTCGGGCACTTCGTATACGAACCAGGACATTTTCGTCTCCCATGAGAAGGGGCGCTATTCTAACGCTACGCGAGAATCCACCGAAAAATCGGGGCCGCCCACTTCTCCAAGCACATCCACGAGCCCTGCGAGGTCATCGCATCCCGAGCGGATCGCAGCAATGTCACACTTCGGATAACACCTGGTGCGCCGCGCGAACAACCGCATCTACCGTAATGTCAAACTTGTCGTACACGTCTTTGATTTTCCCGGACTCGCCGAAACTGTGCATTCCGACGAACCGGCCTTCCGGACCGATGTACCGCTCCCATCCCAGTTCGACCGCCGCCTCGACCGCGACTCTCGCGGGAGAGGTGCCCAGCACGGCCCGTTGGTAATCGCGTGGCTGCTCCTCGAAGAGCAGGCGGCACGGCATCGATACAACGGCCGTCGGCACGCCTTCGTGCTGCAGGACGTCGCGTGCCTGGACGGCGAGGTCGACCTCCGAACCTGTCGCGAGCAGCGTGAGTTGGCGCGGTCCGCCATCGGCCTCCCGCAAAATATAGGCACCCCGTGCCGACTTGTTTTCGTTTCCAGGCTCGTTGCGCAGGAGCGGGACCGGCTGTCGTGACAATGCGAGGAGGGCAGCCCTGCGGGGCTGTTCGAGAATCAGTTCCCAGCACTCTGCCGTTTCGACTGGATCGGCCGGCCGATAGACGGCGAGTTGGGGAATGGCCCGAAGGGCGGCAAGATGTTCAACGGGTTGATGAGTCGGGCCATCTTCGCCGAGACCGATGGAATCGTGCGTCATCACGAAGATGGATCGCACCCGCATCATCGCGCTTAACCGGATCGCCGGTCGACAGTAGTCCGAAAAACAAAGGAAGGTGCCACCGTACGGAATGAGGCCTCCATGAAGGGCAATGCCGTTCATGGCCGCGGCCATGCCGTGTTCGCGGACGCCGTAGTGAAGGTATGAACCTTTGAACCGGCCAGGCTCGATTGCGATTTGATTTTTTGTCTTCGTATTGTTGGACACCGTAAGGTCCGCCGAGCCGCCGAGCAATTCCGGAATCACGTCGAAGAGACGGTCAAGCACTTCGCCGCTGGCCTTGCGGGTGGCCATTTCACGACCACTGGCAATAAAAGCCTGCCGTGCCGCGGCAATGGCCTGCTTCCAGTCATCGGGAAGCTTGCCCGCATTGCGCCGCTCGAATTCGGTACGCAGCGCCTGCGGTGCCCGGCGGACACGCTCTTCCCACGCGAGTCTTGCGTCGCGGCCGCGCGCCCCGACCTCCCGCCATGCTTTCAGCAGGTCATCCGGGATTTCGAACGGCGGTGAATGCCAGTCGAGGGTCTGTCGTGCGCCCGCGATTTCATCCTCGCCCGGCGCGTCGCTATGGGCTTTCTCGGTTCCAGCCTTCGTCGGAAAGCCGAAACCGATGATCGTCCTGCATGCGATCAAGGTCGGTCTGTCATTCGTTGTCCGAGCGGTCTCGATAGCACGCCGTATCGCATCCGTATCGTGGCCGTCGATTTCCAGGACGTGCCATCCAGCCGAGTGAAAGCGCTCGATTTCGTTGTCCGAGACAGCGAGCTTGGTGGCCCCGTCGATGGAAATCGAATTGTTGTCCCAGAACGCGATCAGTCTGCCCAACCGGAGGTGGCCGGCCAACGAAATGGCCTCGTGGCTGATGCCCTCCATCAGGCAACCGTCACCGAGAAATACGTATGTGTAGTGATCGACGAGATCATCGCCGAAGTTCGCATTCATCACGCGTTCGGCCAACGCCATGCCGACGGAGTCCGCGATGCCTTGTCCGAGGGGACCGGTAGTCAGTTCGATGCCATCGGCATGCGAGTACTCCGGATGACCGGGTGTCTTGCTGCCGACTTGCCGGAACCGCTTGAGCTCGTCCAGGGTCATGTCGGAATAGCCGGTGAGATAGAGGAGGCTGTAGAGGAGCATCGACGCGTGGCCGTTGGAAAGTACCAACCGGTCTCGATCGATCCAGTGGGGGTCCGATGCATCGAATTGGATGAACTCCTTGAACAGGACGGTCGCGACGTCAGCCAATCCCATTGGCGCACCGGGATGACCGCTGTTGGCTTTCTGGACTGCATCCATCGTGAGGAAGCAGATACAGTTCGCCAGCGCGCGAAGATGTGGGTCTCGTGGGGACGGCACCGATTTCGCAGTCGTGCCGGAATTTGTGGTGGGATCGCTCATCGGTTCTCCTATGTTGGCGAGGAAAGATGAGGCTACGGTGCAATATGCATACCTTGTCGGCGGTGGCGAGGTTATGGGGTGTAAAGATTCGACCCTTTTAAATTAACAAATACTATTTATGTAATGTGCGAATCGTGTTCCGACGCGAGTGACTCGACGAGAGCCCGACCGGGTTCGGTCTCGTACATGGCACCCGACCCGCCACCGCGTTTAGTACGGTGCGCGCGGCATGCCCATCCGCATTGAAATCGTGTATCGATGGCGCGCAACGTTGGTCGCGCGCTTACTGGTCTCGTCCAAATCCACGTCAACCTATATGCGTGCCACGCTCCTCCGCGAGCAGACGACGATAATGAGGCAGTGCGCCGAACAGCAGCCACGCAGCGAGAGCGGACGCGATCGTACAGATGATCCCGATCGAGCCACCGACCATCTTCGGATTGCCGAACACACGGTCGGTGAAGACTGCGATCAGCGTAGGTCCGAGCCCAAAACCGATCAACTGCGCGAAGAACGAGTAGAGCGCCCCGACGGTGCCGCGCATGCGGCTGGGCGCGACGAGTTGCAGAGCCGCGGCCATGCACCCCGTCGGCAGCGTAAAGAAAAACACGGTGCCGCCGGCTGCGACCAGCGTACCCGTTGCATCAGGCACAAACGGGATACTCGCGCAGCACAGCAACATCGGGATCATCGCGAACGCTGCCGCGCGCAACGGTGCGTCCTCATAGCCGCGCTGTTCGAAGCGGCGCACCACCCAGGGGCCCGACAGTGCCCCCGCAATTCCGCAGCAGACCACCAGCGCGCCGAAACGAAATCCGACCAGCGCAGCGGGCATGCCGTGCGAACGGATCAGGTAGGTCGGCATCCACGCGGGCATGCCCAGCACGACAATGGCGAGCATGCCGACGCCGAGCAATATGCGTGCGTAGAACCCGCGCCGAGCCCAAAGAAATGCGGCGGATTCGCGGGTCGAGAACTGGCGGTCGTCCGCGCTACCGCTGACGACCTTGCTGCGCATGGGCTCGCGCACGGTCAGCCACACGAGCAACGCAAACAGCATGCCTGGAAGCCCGATCAACACGAATGCCAGTTGCCAGGTCTCGAATCCGGCGAGCGCTGGTAATTGCTGGCGAACGTTGCGGGTGAACGAGATGACGAGGCCGCCGGCGACGAGAGAGAGTCCACCGCCAAGCATCGGGCCGAGAATGAACACGCTCATCGCGCGCGGCATCTGCTTCGCCGAAAAGCAGTCGGCAATCAGCGACAACGCGATCGGGAACACGCATGCTTCACTAGCCCCGACGCCAAAGCGCGCCAGGAACAGGCCCTGGAACGTCGTGGCCTTGCCGCACAGCGCCGTAAAAATGCACCATAGGCAAATGCCGACCAGCAGGATGTTGCGCCGGTTGGTTACGTCGACGAGTCGACCGAATAGCGGTGATGCGATCAGGTACGCGGAAATGAATGCGACCCCTTGCACGAGGCTGAGTTGCGTGTCGGAGATACCAAGCGAATGCCGGATCGGATCGACGAGCAGATTGAGAAGCTGGCGGTCGATGTACGCAAGCGAATATGCCAGCGTGACGATGACCAGGATGTACCACGACCGAAGACTGTCGTGGACCACTCTTGGCGACGATTGTCCCGTTGGTGCTTCATCCACGCCGTCGATGGGTGGTACGTCATTCATGGCATTCCTCATCTTATCTCCAATGCGGTCGATGGATTCATGTGAAGGGTTGGTGTCGAGCCGATAGGCTGAATGCGCGCCCGTCGGGTCATTCGCATCCGTGCAATCTTGATTTCGGTGCGGCGCATCGGCGGTTCCACCGGCACATCGCATTTAATCGAACAATTGTTAGTTAGTTTGGCGTGCCCCAAAGTGATTCGCCATGAGTGTTATCCACTAAGCACGGTTGCCACGACACCTGAGCTGCCACGCGAACTTCGCACGTAGCGTCGTCGGGCTTGTTGTTGCTTGGCAAGCTCGTCCCAATCCTCCTGAAACAGGCATTCGCATAGGGGTTTGACCGGATGGAGCGCACGCATTCTTGTAATCAAGCTATCGTTAGTTAGATAAATGCGCGGACCTCGAACAGGCCGAATCAGCTCGGATATCGCCATGTATTTTGAAGTACGGAATGCGAAACGTTTCTGGTGGCGTGCGAAGCCGATGGCACCCCAGGTCGAAGCCGGAAAGATGGCGCGCGGACATCTGGGTGCTGATGTCGCGAGGGTACGCATGACGCTTTGAGATGACGCGATGCGCTGCAGCTCATTTCGGGCTCGGGTGTTGCGTTTCAAATTGGAGGAGCACGATGACTGACGATGAATCACGCGATTCGAAGCGTTTGCCCATAGGCTTCGAATCCCTCGAACCGTTTCTCGATCGCTGGAATGCGCCGACGTCGCACGCGCGCTGGATCAATCGGGCGGCCACGCCGTACGCGGAGATTGTGGCGTTTTACGAAGCGATGTCCGCGCGGAGGCGACTGTCCATCTCGAGCAGTTTCCGCTCGACGACATGCCAATGCCGGAGCAGAACCTGTTTCGCTTGCTGCTCGCGATGTGCCACGCCGCGATCGCAGTCGAGATGCACGAGACGTCGGGCATCAGGCATGCGCCGCCGGTTCACGCATTGACGATCACTACCGGCTTTCAGCCGCACGGTTGAGCGCGCCACGTCGATTTGATTCGAATCCCGCACCCAAACCCTTTTAAGGAGCTGGCATGAATCACCCTGGCGAACTCAAACCGAGCTTGACCGAATCCGTCGGCCTGTCGACGAAGCCGATGCCGACCACGCTGTACACGGATCCGGAACAATACGAAATCGAACGCGAACGAATCTTCCGCCGTGCGTGGCTGATGGTGGGCCGTGTCGAGCGGATCCCGAAGCCGGGCGATTTCTTCGTGAAGGATCTTGCGGTTGCGAAGGCGTCCGTGATCGTCGCGCGTTCGGAGGACGGCAACGTCCGCGCGTTTCACAACGTGTGTGCGCATCGCGCGAACATCGTGGAGCACCGCCCGAGCGGTAACGCCAAGCGTTTCGTCTGCCGTTATCACAGCTGGGGATACGGCAACGCGGGCGAGTTGGCGAACGTGCCCGACGAAGCCGGTTTCTTCCATCTCGACCGGAAGAAATGCGGGCTCACACCCGTCGCACTCGACGTGTGGGACGGCTGGATCTTCATCAACATGGCGCCCGCGCCGGAGGTGAGCCTCGCCGAGTTTCTCGGTCCGATGGCGGAAGCGCTGTCTGGCATCGACTATCCGAACGCCGACAACACGATCGTGCTGCGCGGCGAATTCAAGGCGAACTGGAAGGCGGTGGCCGAGAACTTCAGCGAGGTGTATCACATCGCGTCGATCCACCCGAAGACGTTCGCGCCCATCTACACCGGCAGGGAGAATCCGTTCGGGCGGCCCCTGAGCGCGAACCTGCGCGGCGCCCATCGCTCGTTCTCGCTTTGGCTGAACCAGAACGTCGCGGTGCCGGAGAAGGCGAAGGTAGCGCGCTGGCTGTTTTCGGCGGGCGAAACGGTGACCGGCACGCGCAACGTCGCGCAGGCCAATCCGCTCACGGAGCATCGCGGCGTGAACCCCGATCGGCATCCGAACTGGTCGCAGGACGTGAACTGGTTCTTTCCCAACTGGCATCTGCAGGTCTCGGCGAACCAGTTCTGGACACATGAATTCTGGCCGACGTCGGTGAATACGACGATCTGGGAGGCGCGCTTCTACAACAAGAAACCGAAGAGCGTGCGCGAGCGCCTGCAGCTCGAGCATTTCACGTCGCACATCTCCGACGGCATGCTCGAGGATCTCGGCAACATCGAATCGATGCAGACCGGCATGGAGACGGGCGCCAAACCGTTCGTTTATTTCAACGAGAGCGAGCTCCTGTGCCGACACGGGCTCGAGCAGGTCGTCCGGTGGTCGTCGGCGTCGACCGTGAAGGACGCGATCGCGTAGTGGAGAAGTCCGCGATCGGACGCTGCCGAAATGGTGGCGACGATCACGGACGTATCGATCGGGTGGGGCCGCGCAGCGTCGTTCCTCCGGTGCCCCCCCACACGTTAGCCGAAATCGTTCGACGCCCGTTTCGACGGGCGGTGAGATCGGCACGTCGCGCAGATGCCCGAGCTTGCCGGGCGCCTGCCGCAATCAAGCGGTATCGAACAACCGCGCGCTCGGGACGCTGTCCGCCTTCGCATCCTCGACCAGCATCGCGGCGGCCTTCTCGCCGATCATGATCGTCGCCGCATTGGTCGCACCGGAGATCGGCAACGGCATCACGGACGCGTCGGCGATGCGCAGCCCCTGCACGCCGCGCACGCGCAGCCGCGCATCGACCACCGCCATCGGATCGCTGTCGGGCCCCATACGCGCGGTGCCGTTGTGGTGATAGACGGTGCCGCCGCGCTGGCGCGCGAACGCGAGGATCTCGTCGTCGGTCCGGACGTCCTTGCCGGGGAACATCTCGTCGACGTAGTACGGCGCGAACGGCCTGGCCTGTAGCACGGCGCGCGCCATCTTGACGACGGCCACCATCGCACGCTGGTCCGATTCGTCGGTCAGGTAGTTCGGCTGCACCTCGGGTAGCACGTCGATGTTTGGGGAGCGCGCCTTGACCCAGCCGCGGCTGTCGGGCCGCTGCTTGTGGCCGCCCAGCGTCATGCCCGGGTAGCGATCGAGCAGGCCGGGCAGACCTTCCTGATAGCTGCCGGGCGTGAACGATACCTGCAGGTCGGGGCGCGCCAACGACGGCTCCGAGCGGAAGAAAAAGCGCATCGGCACCGGGCCCATGCTCAGGATGCTCGGCCGGCCGAGGAAGTAGCGCGCGATCTCGCGGGCCAGCGGCAGGCCGCGCCCGCGCTCGTTGAGGGTGGGGACGTCCTTGACCTTGACGGCCACGCGCAGGTTGAAGTGATCGACCAGGTTCGCGCCGACGCCGGGCAGATCGATCTGCGTCTGCACGCCGATGGTGCGCAGATGCGCATCGTCGCCGATGCCGGAGATCTGCAGCAGGCGTGGCGTGTTCAGCGCGCCCGCCGAGACGATCACCTCGCGACTGGCGCGCACCTCGCGCTCCGGGGCGCCGATGCCACCCGCCCGGTATCGCACGCCGGTCGCGCGCCGGCCGTCCAGCAGCACGCTGGTGGCGGGGCTGTCGGTCCGTAGCGCCACGCGTCCGCTTCTGATGGCCGGATGCAAGTACGCCCGTGCGGCGCTCCAGCGTCGCGGCAAGCGGCCGCGCGTGTCGATCATGAAATGCCACGGCCCGACGCCGTCCTGCGCTTCGGCGTTCGAGTCGGCCACGTACGGATAGCCGAAGCTCTTGACCGCTTCGACGAACAGCTCGCACAGCAGCGCCGGCATGATCGGGTCGGTGACGATCAGCGGCCCGCTGCGGCCGCGGTAGCGGTCGTCACCGGGCCCGATACGCGTCTCGGCCTTCTTGAAGTAGGGCAACACGTCGTCGTAGGACCAGCCCGGATTGCCGAGCGCGGCCCAGCCGTCGAAGTCGGCATGTTGCCCGCGGTTGTAGACCATGCCGTTGATCGAACCCGATCCGCCCACGACCTTGCCCTGCGTCAGTTCGATCGTGCGCCCAGCAGTGCCAGCGATCGGCTCGCTGCGAAAGCGCCACACGAGCCGGTCGTTGAAGAGGTTCTTGATGTAGCCGGCCGGAATGTGGATGAACGGGTTGGTATCGGGCGGGCCGGCTTCCAGCACGCACACGGTATGGCCGGCTTCGGCGAGCCGCGCGGCCACGACGCTGCCGCCGCTGCCGGCGCCGACGACCACGTAGTCGAAGGTTTCGCTCATGGGTCAGGCATCCAGATTGAAATTGATGGTCTTCAGTTCGGTGAACGCCTCGATCGTCGACCAGCCGCCTTCGCGGCCGACGCCCGAGCGCTTGATGCCGCCGAACGGCGCGTTCGGAATGCTGGCGAAGCCGTTGACGCCGATCGCGCCGCTCTTGACCGCGCGAGCGACGCGAAAGGCACGGCTGACGTCCGTCGTATATACGCAGCCGGCCAGGCCGTATTCGCTGCCGTTCGCGATGCGTATCGCTTCTTCTTCCGTATCGAAAGGAATCACAGACAGCACGGGGCCGAAGATTTCCTCTTGCGCAATCCGCATGTCGTTGCGCACGTTTGCAAAGAGCGCCGGCTCTACCCAGTTGCCGATGCCGAGCGCGCCGCCCGGCACACCGCCGCCCGCCAGCAGCGTCGCGCCTTGCGCACGGCCGGTTTCGACGTATTCGAGCACGCGCGACTGGTGACGCCGGGAGATCATCGGCGCGGACGTGGTGATGGCGTCGAACGGATCGCCGAACCGCACCTTCGCGAGTTGCGCCTGCGCGTGATGCAGAAACTCGTCCATGATTGACCGATGCACGATCGCGCGCGACGGCGTGGTGCAGACCTGCCCCGACAGGAAGGTGGAACACAGCCCCATGAGCGCCTGCGCCGTGGCCGGCACGCTGCGCGTGTCGGGAAAGACCAGCGCCGCACTCTTGCCGCCGAGTTCCAGCGACAGGCGCTTCATAGTCGGCGCGCTCGCTACCGTAATGCGTTCGCCGACGAGCGGGCTGCCGGTGAATGTCACCTTGTCGATCCCGGGATGGGACGTGAGCGCGGTGCCCGTTTCGGTGGCGCCGGTCACGAGGTTGAAGACGCCGGGCGGCAGATCGCTGTCGGCCAGGATCTGCGCGAGCCGGCTCACGGCGAGGTTGGTGAGTTCCGACGGCTTCACGACGACGGTACAGCCGCAGGCCAGCGCCGGCGCCACCTTCATCGCGAACGTCATCACGGGGCCGTTGTACGGCAGGATCGCCGCGACGACGCCGACCGGGTCGCGAAACGTCATGTACTGCATGTTCGACGCGGCGGAGAAGATCGGCAGCGTGTCGCCGTTGATCTTGTCGATCCAGCCGAGGAAATGGTCGAAGATGTCGGCGGCGGCTTTTGCCGACACGCGCGAGTTGCGGCTGAACGTGTACGGAATGCCGTTGTCGAGCGTCTGCAATCGGGCGATTTCGTCCTCGGCCGCATAGAGCCGCTCGACGATGGGTTGCAGCAGGCGCTTGCGTTCCTGCGCGCGCATGCGCGGCCACGGGCCTTCGTCGAACGCCTTGCGTGCCGCTGCCACCGCGAGCGCGACACCGCGCGTGCCGGCCTCGGCGAAGCTCGTCATGACTTCGTTCGTGCAGGGATTGATCTGGTCGAAACGCGCATCGGGCCAGTCGAGCCATTGGCCGTCGATGAACAGGCGGCCGGGGTTGACGTTCAGCGCATCGAGCCGGGAAACGAGACTGAGCATGGATTCGTGCAAGTAAGGGGTTTACTTCGGTACGCCGGTGAACACGTAGTTGCCGTCGGCGTCCTGGCTGACCAGCCCGAACGACGGCGAGCAGAAATGCGTGCAGGTAAACAGCGTGGCGCTTCCACCGAGGCGCGACAGCAGCGTATGCCGCGTGGTCGCCGATTGCGCGTGGTCGTAGTCCAGCACCAGCGCCATCTCGGGCCGCGCGATCTGGACCGGGTGATGCATCGCGTCGCCGGCGATGATGAACCGCTCGGTACCCGCATCGATCGCGACGGCGATATGACCGATCGTGTGCCCAGGCGTGGCGAACACCGAGATGCCGTCGCCGAGATCGGTATCGCGATCGATGAAGTTCGCGAGCCCCGCGTCGACGACGGGCTGCACCGATTCGTGAAACGAAATGTTCTGCGCGTCGTACATCGCGTCGTTCGCGTCGCCCTGTTGCGCGAACGCGTATTCCGCCTTGCCGAAGTGGTAATTCGCGTTGGGAAAGGTGGGCAGCCAGCGGCCGTCCTGCTTGTATGTGTTCCAGCCGACATGATCGAAATGCAGGTGCGTGCACAGCACGTCGGTCACGGCCTGGCGATCGATGCCGGCCTGCTTGAGCGTAGCCAGGAAGTCGAGCCGCAGATCGGCGAACGCGTCGAAACCGGCGATGTTCTTGTCGTTGCCGACGCAGGTGTCGATCACCAGGATGCGCTGGCCGATCCGCACGATGAAGCACTGGCTGACGGCACGCATGCGGTGTGCTTCGTCCACGTAGGGCGGCTTCATCCACGGAATCGACTTCATCACGTCGGGCGTGGCCTCGGGCAGCAGTGCGCCGAGAATCCCGCTGATGTCCATCTCGACGATCTGCACGACTTCCGCATGGCCGATCCGCGAGCGAATGGTATGCAGCAACGGCATGGTGATTGTCCTCGGAGTGGGTTGCACGACGGAGCACGCTGAACCGCACGCCGGCAGCGTGGCTGCGCGCCGGTCGATCGCCCATTCAACCATGTCACACGCCGTTTCCGCGGTTTTTCCGACGCGTTGTTTCTTCCTTCGAAAGTGCAAGCCGTGATGCCGCGCGACACGCGCGCTTCCAACCCACGGAACAACGTGCGCGCCGTATTGCGGATCACCGCGCGACGGGCCTTTAATGCAGGGCAACCGCGACGCAAACCCATGCGCTGCACGAGACGTTCAAGCGTGCCCGATCGAGCTGCATAGCCATAACAACGAGGAGATGCCACCACAATGAAATTGTCATTCAAGCAGCGGCTCGGCTTGCCGTTGGTTCTGAGCCTGTTCTGTCTGATTCTGCTGTCGGTCACGGACGCGTACCGGAATCGCGAGATGCGTCTCGAGGAGCGCAAGTCCGATCTTGTGCATGCCGTCCAGATCGCACTTGCCACGGCCGAGTTCTATGCGAAGCGGGTCGATGCGGGCGAGCTGAGCGCCGAACAAGCGCAACGGCTGGCGATGGACGTGATTCGCGGCATCCGTTACGGCGAAGCGGGTAGCGGTTATTTCTCGATTGTGAACTCGAAGGGCGTGGTGTTGATGTACCCGTTCGATGCATCGATCCAGAACAAGCCGTTGAGCGAACTGAATCCGAAGACTGCTGCCATCGTCAAGCAGCAGGTCGAACTGGCCGCGCGAGCCGGCAGCGGGTTCCAGCGCTTCGACTATCCGAAGGAAACGCCCGGGGTGACGACCGACGCTGCGCGAATCGCGTATGTCGATACGTACCGTCCATGGGACTGGATCATCAATACGAGTCTGTTCGTCGACGACATCGACAGCGCGTTTCAGGCAAGCCTGCTGCAAAGCTTCGGCCTCTTTGCGCTGATCGCGCTGGTGATGAGCGGCATCGTCGTGGTGCTCAATCGCGGCATCGCCCGCACCATAGGCGGCGAGCCTGCCGATGCGGTCGAGATTGCCGGGAGAATCGCGGCCAACGATTTCACGGCCGTCATCGCGACCGCGCCGAACGATTGCGGTAGCCTGCTCTATTCGATGAAACGGATGCAGGCGAATCTGTCCGGCGCCATCGACGGCATCAAGGCGAGCGCGGATTCGATTGCATCGGCGGCCGCGCAGATCTCGGCCGGCGATCTCGATCTGTCGCGCCGCACCGAGATGCAGGCTGCTTCGCTGCAGGAGACTGCGGCGAGCATGGCGGAACTCTCGTCGCGAGTCGGCCAGAACACCGACAACGTTCGGCAGGCGCTGGAAGTCGCCGTGCAGGCCGTGCAGTCGGCCGAGCGTTGCAACGGCGTGGTCTCGCAGGTCGTCGAGGCGATGGGCAGTATCGATGCGAGTTCCGGCAGGATCGCCGAAATTGTCGGCATCATCGAAAGCATCGCGTTCCAGACCAACATCCTCGCGCTCAACGCCGCCGTCGAAGCGGCGCGTGCAGGCGAGCAGGGGCGCGGTTTCGCCGTCGTCGCGTCGGAGGTGCGTTCGCTCGCTCAGCGTTCGTCGTCGGCATCGAAGGAAATTCGGGAATTGATACACGAATCCGTCGGACGCGTCAGGGGCGGCGTGGAGCTCGTGAACGCCGCGGGCACGTCGATGGCCGAGATCATGCACGCGATCTCGCGTGTGACGGCCTTGATGGAAGAAGTCGCAGCGGCCTCGGCGGAGCAGGGGCACGGCATCGATCAGGTCAACCAGGCCGTGTCGGAGATGGACCGGGCGACGCAGCATAATGCCGCGTATGTCGAGGAAGTCGCCGCCGCGGCGCAGTCGCTCGACGATCAGAGCAAGCAACTCGTCGCGATGATTTCGAATTTCGTCGTGCGCGAGGCCGACACGTCGCCGATGCCGGAAGTACTGCATACACCATACGATGGGGCACCCGCGATCGCGCGACGTCCGGTGCCTGCGAGCGAGTCCTATGCGATGTAACGGTGGACGCGATGTCGCGATCGTGCAAAACGATCGCGCGGCGCCGGTCGACGCAATTCGGCTCGCCCGAACCCTGGGGACAAGATGACGAACACGTTGCTGACAGATGACTCGACGCCTGGCATCCGCGTCGTCACGCTGAATCGCCCCGAGCGGATGAATGCGCTCGACGGCGCGACGCTCGCGGCGTTGAACGACGCCGTGCGCACGGCAGGCGATCCGGGCCGCGATATCCGCGTGATCGTGATTCGCGGTAGCGGCCGCGCGTTCTGCGCGGGCAACGACCTGAAGTGGCTCGCGAGCGGCGTGCTCGCCGATCCGGCCGCGCATATGCGGCATCAAGACCTGATGCAGGACACGTTCGCGTTGATAGAGGCGTCGCGGCAGATCGTGATCGCGTCGGTCAACGGTTATGCAGTCGCAGGCGGGTTCGAGCTGGCGCTGGCGTCCGACATCGTGATCGTCGACGAAAACGCGGAGCTGGGCGACGCACATCTGCAGCGCAATCTGCTGCCGAGCGGCGGCGGCTCGCAGCGGCTGCCGCGCAAGATCGGGCTGCCGCGCGCGATGTACTACCTCATCACGGGCCGACGCATGACGGGCCGCGAGGCTGAGCGGATCGGGCTCGCGGCGCTCGCGGTCAGCGGTGACGCCCTCGACGCCGAGACGATGGCGCTCGCGCGCGAGATCGCGCGAACCGACGCCGATGCGCTCGCGGCGATGAAACAGATGACGCGCCGCGCGCTGGAGATGCCGCTCAACGACGGGCTGTCGATGGAGCGGTGGATGCAATACCGTTACCGGACCGAATCGCCGTCGCTGGTGGCGTCGGTGCACGCTTTCGCGCAGGGCGAGCGCCGTTGAGCGGCGGCCGGCCGCGCGGGACGCACGCGCTCAGGGACGTTTCGCGCGCCGCTTGCGCGGCGGCGCTGACGCGACGGAAGCGGCAGGCGCGGCCGTTCGCGTGGCCGCGTCCGCTGTGAGCTGTTCGCGTTTCTCGACGAGGAAATCCATCAGCGCGCGCACCTTCGCCGGCATCTGCTCGCGCGACGGCGTGTACAGGTAGTAACCGGGAAACGGCTTGCACCACGGCGCGAGCACACGCACCAGCGTGCCGGCATCGAGATGCTCGCGCAGCGCGATGTCCTGGTGCTGGATCAGGCCGATGCCTTGCAGTGCCGCGCGTATCATCCCGTCGTCGTCGTTCGTGATCGTGGTGCCTTGCGGCTCGACCTCGAACGCATGCCCTTCGATCTCGGGCGACGTGAATTCCCAGCGATAGATCGCGCCGCTCGTCGTATGGCGATAGCAGAGGCAGTTGTGCCGGATCAGATCGGCGGGCGTCGCCGGCGTGCCGTGACGCGCGAAGTAGTCGGGCGAGCCGGCTACGACCATCTCGAGCATCGGCGTGATCGGCACGGCCACCATGTGCTCGGCCAGGCTCTCGCCGAGCCGGATGCCCGCGTCGTAACCGTGGGCGATGATATTCGACAGCCCGTCGTCCATCACGAGCTCCACGCGCAGCAACGGATAGCGCGCCATGAATTCGCCCAGGTGCGGTTCGAGCAGCTTGCGCGCGGCCACGCGCGACGTGTTGATGCGCAGCAGCCCGGACGGGGCGTGGCGGACTTCGTGCAGGTTGCGGATCGCCGCTTCGATCGAGTCGAAAGCGGGGCGCAACGTGTCGTACAGCCGTTGGCCGTCTTCAGTCAGCGACATGTCGCGCGTGGTGCGGTACAGCAGCTTCACGTTCAACTGCCGCTCGAGCGCTTTCAGGTTCTGCGAAAGCGCGGCGCGCGACACGCCCATTTCCGCGGCGGCCTTGGTGAAGCTCAGATGGTGCGCGATGTGCACGAACCAGACGAGGGAAGGGAGCTGGGACGGATCCATGATGCGATTGTCAAGTGTGACTGACGAATATAGTTGAAATTCGATGGGCGGGTAAGCGGCGAAATGCCGATATCGGCCGGCGCGCGGGAACCGGGAAACGGGCGCGAAGAGGGGGAAGCGCCGGCGCGTGCGCGCCGGGCGGCCGCGCAGGCCGCGAACTGGCTTGCGTGCAGCGAGTCGGCACCGATCCGCGCGCACCGGGCAGCGGTGCGCGCGACGATGCAGTCGATCCGGTCAGACGATCTTGCGCGATCGCAGCTCGGCCACTGTCCGTGCGTCGAAGCCGATGCCGGCGAGGATTTCGTCGGTGTGTTCGCCGGTCAGCGGAGGCCGCGTATGGATTTCAGGCGGCGTGCGCGACAGCGAAACCGGCGTCGCGAAGATCGGCACCGGTTTCGGCGCGCCAGGATAGTCCATCCAGCGAATCACGTCGGCGGCCTTGATGGTTTCGTCCTCGAGCGCCTGGCGCGGCGAATTGACCGGACTGGCCGGGATCCGCGCCGCCTCGAGCGCGGCCAGCGCGTCGGCGAGCGTCTTGTCGGCGCACCATTCGCTCATGATGTCGCTGAGGAACGCGCCGTTCTCGCCGCGCAGCGTATCGTTGGCGAAGCGCGGATCGTCGAGCAGTTCAGGCCGCCCCACGAGCTGCGTCCAGCGCTTGAACATCGGTCGGCCGATGACCTGCGTGATGAACCAGCCGTCCGTGGCCTTGAAGATGTCGGACGGCGCATAGCCGGACGCGCGGTTCAGCGTGGCCTGACGATCGAGGCCGAGCAGCGCTTCCTCGATCAGTGCGCCGCTGGCCATGTTCAGGCCCGTACACAGCAGCGACGCGCTGACTTCCTGGCCCATGCCGCTGCGCTGGCGTTCGTAGAGCGCCAGCACCACGCCGAGCGCGCAGGAAAACGCCGTCGCGAAGTCGACCACCGGCACCATCGCCTTTTGCGGCCGGTCGGGCGTGCCGGCCATATACACGGCGCCGCTGAGCGCCTGGCCGACGCCGTCGAAGCCGACCCGATCGCGCACGGCTTCGCTGTTGCCGAACGCATTGGACGCGACGAGAATGACGTCGGGCTTGATCGCGCGCAAGCTCTCGTAGTCGAGTCCGAGATGCTGCAGCGTGCGAGGCGGCATGTTCGCGATCACCACGTCGGCATCGACGACCAGCCGGCGCACGATCTCGCGCCCTTCCGGGCTGTCGAGATCGAGCGTCATCGAGCGCTTGTTGCGGTTGACCTGCAGAAACAGCGCGCCCTCGCCGTGTTCGGTCACGGGCACGATGAAGCGATCCTCGCCGCCGCCGACGCGGTCGATGCGGATCACGTCCGCGCCGTAGTCGGCGAGCAGCGCCGAGCAGAACGGCCCGGCGATGAAGCGTCCGAAATCGAGGACCTTGATGCCTTCGAGTACTTTCATGTTTCGTTTGCGGTAGGGTCAGGCGGAGGTCGCGGCCGTGCGCACTTCGTCGAGCGCACCGGGATTGTCGAGCGACGACAGATCGCCCGGCGGCTGCCCGCAGTACACGCTGCGGATCACGCGCCGCATGATCTTAGAGCTGCGCGTCTTCGGCAGTTGCGCGACCACGTGCACGCGGCCGGGCCGGAACGGGCGGCCCAGGCGCTTGTCGACGTGGCCCGACACGAGCGCCTCCAGATCGGCGCCGGCGATCGCGGCGTCGGGCTTCGGCACGACGAACACGACGAGCTTCTGCCCCTTGTCCGCATCGGCCACGCCGATCGCAGCCGCCTCCGCCACGTCCGGCAGCTCCAGCACGACTTCCTCGACCTCGGCGGGCCCGAGGCGCTTGCCGGCGACCTTCAGCGTGTCGTCGGAGCGGCCCATCATGAAGTAGTTGCCGTCGCGCGTGCGCAGCGCCAGGTCGCCGTGCACCCAGATGCCCGGAATGGTGTGCCAGTAGGTTTCCAGATAGCGTTCGTCGTCGCGCCAGAACGACTGCGTCATGCCGACGAACGGCGCGCGGATCGCCAGCTCGCCGACCTCGCCGGTCACGCTGACGCCGTCGGCATTCACCACGTCGGCGGCCACGCCGGGCGATACGGTATTGAAGCCGCTCGGCGGAATCGGCCGGATCGGTACGCTCGCGAGCAGCGCGCCCGACGCCTCGGTGCCGCCGGTGTAGTTGATGACAGGTGCAGTGCCGTCGCCGAAGCGCTGCAGGAACCAGTTGAAATGTTCGGGTGCGATGCCTTCGCCGGCCGTGATCAGCAAGCGCACGGTCGAGCGGTCGCCCGCGAGCGCCAGCCCTTCGTGGCTGGCCATGCCGCGGATCAGCGTCGGCGCCGAGCCGAAGTGCGTGACGCGGTGACGTTCCACCACGCGCGACATGCGCGACCAGTCGGGGTAGTCCGGCGCGCCGTCGTAGCACACCAGCGTCGAGCCGCGCAGCAGCGCGCAACCGAGTACCAGCGTGCCGGCGATCCAGCCCATGTCGGCGGGCCAGCAGTAGACGTCGCCGGGATGCACGTCGAAATGTACGAGCGAATCGTGAGCGATCTTGATCGGGAAGCTGCCGTGCGTATGGACCACGCCCTTCGGCTTGCCGGTGGTGCCCGACGTATAGATCACCATGAACGGCGTGTCGGGCGTGACCGACACCGGCTCGATTGCGTGGTCCGCCGCGGCGCGAGCCGTTTCCTGCCAGTCGAGGTCGCGCGCGTCCTGCGCGGTGTCGCCTTCGCCGCGCTTCCAGATCACGTGTTCGAGCAGCGGCAACTGGCGCCACGCATCGCGCAACGCGCCCTGGACGTCCACGCGCTTGGTGCGGCGCGAGAAGCCGGTCGACGCGATCACGATGCGCGCTTCCGCAGCCGACAGGCGCGCGACGATCGCATCGACGCCGAAGCCGCTGAACAGCGGCACGACGAGCGCACCGAGATGCACGATCGCGAGCAGCGAGACGGTCGCCTCGATGCCGTTCTCCATCAGCAGGCCGATGCGGTCGCCCTGTTTGACGCCGCGCTGCGCGAGCCCCGCCGCAAAATCGCGCACGCGCCGTTCGAGTTCCGCATAGGTCAGCTCGCTCACGCTGCCGTCCTCGCGCTCGGCCACCACGGCCTTCTGTTGCGCGGTGGCGGGGTGGCGCGCCCAGCCGTAGATGGTGTTGACCCAGTTGAGCTTGCCGCCGGGGAACCACCTCGGAAACTGCGGGCCGCGCGACAGGTCGACGTAGCCCGTAGGCGGCACGTCCCACGCGATCGCGCATTCGCGCATCACGGTCTGCCAGTAGCGCTCGGGCTCGTCGATCGACACGCGCATCAGTTCTTCATACGACGGCACGCCGAGCGCGCGCATCAGCGTCACGATGCCGGCGTTCTGCAACTCGCGCTGGCCGGGTTGCCACGCGCGGGCGGATTCATGGTCAGTCATGATCGGTCTCCTTGCTCAGGCGCGCTCGACGATCATCGCGATGCCCTGACCGCCGCCGATGCACATCGTTTCGAGGCCGTAGCGGACCTTGCGGCGCTGCATCTCGTGCAGCAGCGTGCTCATGATGCGCACGCCCGTCGCGCCCACTGGGTGACCGAGCGAGATGCCGGAGCCGTTCACGTTGAGCTTGTCCTCGAGCGCGTCCATCGAGCTGCCCCAGCCCTTGACGCAGGCGAGCGCCTGGCACGCGAACGCTTCGTTGAGCTCGATCAGGTCCATCTGGTCGAAGCGCAGGCCCGTGCGTGCCAGCACCTTCTGCACGGCAGGCACGGGACCGATACCCATGCGCGCCGGATCGCAGCCCGCAGCGGCCCAGCCGACCAGCCAGCCGAGCGGCGTGAGGCCGAGTTCGTCGAGCTTGTCCTCGGCGACGATCAGGCAGGCGGCGGCCGCGTCGTTCTGCTGACACGCGTTGCCGGCCGTGACGACGCCGTCCTTCATGATGGTGCGCAGTTTGGCGAGGCTCTCGGGCGTCGTGTCGCCGCGCACGCCTTCGTCCTGCGCGACGATCAGCGCGTCGCCCTTGCGCTGCGGCACCGACACGGGAACGATCTCGGCGTCGAAATGGCCGGCCTGCTGCGCGGCCGCGGCGCGCCGGTGGCTGCGCGCGGCGAACCGGTCGGACGCTTCGCGCGTGATGTCGTATTCGCGCGCCAGCGTCTCGGCCGTCTCGATCATGCCGCTGATGCGGCCGAAGCGGCTTTCCGGCTGCGAGCGCTCGCGGCCGCGGTCGAGCCGGTCGTGCATCGTGACCGAACCGGCACGCTTGCCCCAGCGCATGTCGGTCGTATAGAACTCGACGTTGCTCATGCTTTCGACGCCGCCGGCCATCACCACGTCGGCCGCGCCTGTCTGCACCATCATCGCCGCGGTGGCTAGCGCCTGCACACCGCCGCCGCAGCGCCGGTCCAGCTGCATGCCGGCCACTTCGATCGGGAAGCCCGCTTGCAGCGCGACCCAGCGCCCCGTACACGGCGTCTCGCCGCTCGCATAGCTTTGCGCGAACACGACGTCGTCGAGGCGCGCCGGGTCGAGCCCGGTACGCTCGACGATGGCGCGCGCGACGGTGGCGCCGAGTTCCTCGACGGGAACGCCCTTCAACGTTCCGCCGAACGCGCCCACCGGGGTGCGCAGCGGAGAGACGATGGCTGCTCGTTTCATTTGGAATGCCTTTGAATGTCGTCAATAATCGGCCACCGTCGCGCGCGTGTCACGCGCCGGCGGCCTGGGTTGTTGCGCTGCCGCCGCCGGATCAGCCGTAGCGTCCGCCGGTCACGTGCAGCACTTCGCCGCTGATGAAGCCGGCACGCTCGCTGGCGAGGAACGCCACCGCGTCGGCGATGTCGTCCGGGCGCCCGACGCGCTTGATCGGCTGCGCGGCCACCGCACGCTCCTTGATCGTTTCGTAGGTCGGCAGCGCCTGCACCATTTCCGTTTCCATGAAGCCCGGCGCGACGCAGTTCGCGGTGATCCCGTAGCGGCCTTCCTCCATCGATAGCGCCTTGGCCATGCCGATCAGGCCGGCCTTGGCGGCGGAGTAGTTGGCCTGCGTCGGGTTGCCGAGGTACGCGCGCGAGCTGATGTTGATGAGCCGGCCCCAGCCCTGCTCGATGAAGTGCGGCATGACCGCTTTCGCGGCCAGGAACGCGCCCTTGAGCATGACGTTCATCACGAAGTCCCAGTCGTCCTCGCTCATCTTCACGAGGTACTTGTCGCGCGGCGCGCCGGCGTTGTTCACGAGGATGTGCACACCGCCGAAATGCGCGACCGTTTCATCGACGAGGCGCTGCACGTCGGCCGCGCACGTGATGTCGCCGACGATGCAGTGCGCGGCGAGCCCTTCGTCCTGCAGCGCTCGGGTGGTGGCTTGTGCCAGCTCGGCATTGATGTCGGTAACGACGACGCTCGCGCCTTCCTGCGCGAGCCGGCGCGCGGTGGCGGCGCCGAGGCCGCGCGCCGAGCCGGTGACGATGGCGACCTTGCCGGTCAAACCCAGATCCATGACTGTCTCCTGAAGAATTGCGTATCAGCGCAGGTCGACCCGCGCGTTGGTCAAAACCACCACGTTGCGCTCCACGGCCGTGACGCGCAGTGAAACCGTGTCGCCGCGCACCCACATCTCGGTACGCAGCGTGTCGCCGGGCCAGGCTGGCGCGGTGAAGCGCACGCGCATGCCCGCGAAGCGCGTGTCGTCGTAGGCCAGTACCGTGCGCAGCACCGCGTGCGCGGCCACGCCCATCAGCGCCATGCCGTGCAGGATGGGGCGCGCGAAACCGGCCGCGGCGGCCACCGCCGGGTCGGCATGCAACGGATTCAGGTCGCCGCTCAGGCGGTAGATCAGCGCCAGTTGCGCGGGCGTGGTCAGCTCGCAGACGTGATCGGGCTCGCCGTCGGGCATCGCATGCGGCACCGGCAGCGGCGTGGTGCTGCCGCCGTCGCCGAAGCCGCCGTCGCCGCGCAACAGGCTCAGTTGCACGACGGTCGCCAGCAGGTGGCCCGTGTCGGCATTGGCGATCTCGCGCGTCTGCTGCAGGAACGCGCCCTTGTTTTCGCCCTTGTCCCACAGCCCGGTGATGCGCGTCGTGCCCGTGACGCGGCCGCTGGCCGGCAATGGCGCGTGAATCCGGATTTCCTGTTCCGCATGCAGGATCTTTTGCCAGGTGATGCCGGTGTCCGGCTCGCGTGCCCAGAAACCGGGATAGGCGAGCACGTTCGCCATGGTCGGCAGCGCGCGCAGCGACGTGCCGGCGCGGCCTTCGTAGACGTAACGCAGTTGCCCCGCGTCGAGCGGATCGGCGCCGAGGCCCACGCCGAGTGCGTAGAGCTGCGTATCGCGCAGCGAGTACGCATGCTCGATGGGCGGGAACGGACGGGACAGCAGATGATCGGGCTGGAGCGGCATGGCAAACGTGACGGCAGTGGATTCGAGTGCTCACGATGGAGCCGCGTGGTTGTCGGGTCAACGGATCGGCGCAGATTGTTCCGTACCTTGGCAGGCGTCCGGGCCGCGGTGCGCGCCGGCCCAATGTCGGCCGTGCCGGCGCCGTTTCATTCTTCGGAACGTTTTTGGCCGTGCAATTGTTTCGGGCCGGCCGCCGGCGCAGCATCTCGTCGTCTTTCTCATCTTTTTTCAGGCCCACCGACATGATTCGCGATCAAGAAACGCTCAACGGCCTGCTCGACTCCATCGCCCGGTTCGTGCGCGAGCGGCTCGTGCCCAACGAGGAACTCGTGGCCGAAACCGACGAGATTTCCGACGACATCGTCGCCGACATGAGGGCGCTGGGCCTGTTCGGCCTCACGATTCCGGAGCGCTTCGGCGGTCTGGAACTGACGATGGAGGAGGAGGTGCTGGCGGTGTTCGAGCTGTGCCAGGCTTCTCCGGTCTTCCGCTCGCTGTTGGGCACGACCGTGGGCATTGGCTCGCAAGGGATCCTGTTCGACGGCACGCCCGAACAACAGGAGAAGTACCTGCCGCGCCTCGCGACCGGCGAGCTGATTGCGTCCTTCGCGCTGACCGAACCGGAAGCCGGCTCCGACGCGGCGTCGCTGCGCACCACCGCGATCCGCGACGGCGACGACTACGTCGTGAACGGCACCAAGCGCTTCATCACGAACGCGCCGCATGCAGGCATCTTCACGTTGATGGCGCGCACCAACCCGGAAGACAAGGGCGCGGGCGGCATTTCGGCGTTCATCGTCGATGCGAAGTCGCCCGGCATCAGCTTCGGCAAGCGCGACAAGAAGATGGGACAGAAAGGCGCCCATACCTGCGACGTGATTTTCGACAACGTGCGCGTGCCGGCCGCGAACCTGATCGGCGGCAAGGAAGGGCAAGGTTTCAAGACGGCGATGAAGGTGCTCGACAAGGGGCGTATCCATATCGCGGCCGTCTGCGTGGCTGTGGCTGAGCGGATGCTGTCGATGGCGTTGTCGTACGCGATGGAGCGCAAGCAGTTCGGCAAGCCCATCGCCGATTTCCAGCTCGTGCAGGCGATGCTGGCCGACAGCAAGGCCGAGATCTATGCGGCGCGCTGCATGGTGCTGGACGCCGCGCGCCGGCGCGACGACAAGCTGCCAGTCAGCACCGAGGCATCGTGCGCGAAGCTGTTCGCGTCCGAGATGTGCGGCCGCGTGGCCGATCGCGCGGTGCAGATTTTCGGCGGTGCCGGCTACATGGCCGAATATGCAATCGAGCGTTTCTATCGCGACGTGCGCCTGTTCCGGATCTATGAAGGCACGACCCAGATCCAGCAGATCGTGATTGCCCGCAACATGATTCGCGACGCGCAATAAGGCGCGGTGTGCGCCGTCGCAATTTCAAAATCAGAACTCGATTTCAGAATTGAACGAATTTTGAAACCGCCTTTGAACGATCTCCACGCGCGTCGGGGCCGTGCGGTCGAGATCCGATGTGGCCTGCTTTTTGCATGATTGAACCTCGACGCATGGGGCGCCCGCCGGCCACGCAGGTATCTCCGCGAGCCAGACGGGCCGGGCCGAAGAGCGACAAGCTTCTATACACGCAAGGTGATGCAATGACTGGCTATCAAAAGCGAAATGGCTACCGCAAGACGATGCGCGCAGGCTCGGGCTCGAGGGAGCGGGGGAACGCCTTCGAACAACGACGGCGCAGCCCGGCGACCGGCCCCGCGATGTGAACTGGGCGTGGGCGAGATCCGGTGCGGGTTACGACTGGATGGACCACGCGCCGCTTTTCGAGCACCGCGACTGAAATCGTGGCGGCCCGCGTCGTGGCGCGGGCCCCCGTGTCCCGATCGACGACCGACCGGCCGGTCTCCTGTTGGTCTGCCCGGTTGGTCGGCTGGATGCTGTTCGTCGTCGCGTCGTCGATAGCGGCTATCGGGCGATATGACGACGATGTCGACTGGCGAAAGCCGGGACGAAAGCAACGCCGCGTGACCGACGCGACGATCCGTCGCCGCCCCGTGAATCAGGCAGGCGGTGGATGGCGCGTCGGCGCACCTCATTCAACCCTTCACAATCCATGGCTGCCGTGACGCCTACCCCCATCCAGTCCATCCTGATCGCGAACCGCTCGGAGATCTCGATTCGCGTGATGCGCGCCGCCGCCGAGCTAAACATGCGCACCGTGGCGGTGTATTCGAAGGAAGACCGCCTCGCGCTGCATCGCTTCAAGGCGGATGAAAGCTACCTGATCGGCGAAGACAAGAAGCCGCTCGCCGCGTATCTCGATATCGACGACATCCTGCGCGTCGCGCGCCAGGCCAAGGTCGATGCGATCCATCCCGGCTATGGCTTCCTGTCGGAGAACCCCGATTTCGCGCAGGCCGTGATCGACGCGGGCATCCGCTGGATCGGCCCGTCCCCCGACGTGATGCGCACGCTCGGCAACAAGGTCGCCGCGCGCAATGCGGCGATGGCGGCCGGCGTGCCGGTGATGCCCGCCACCGCGCCGCTGCCGGACGATCTCGACGCATGCAAGGCGCTGGCTGCGGAGGTTGGCTATCCGCTGATGCTGAAGGCCAGCTGGGGCGGCGGCGGGCGCGGCATGCGCGTGCTGGAAAACGCACAGGATCTCGAGACGCTGCTGCCGGTCGCGCGGCGCGAAGCGCTGGCCGCGTTCGGCAACGACGAGGTGTACGTCGAGAAGCTCGTGCGCAATGCACGGCACGTCGAAGTGCAGGTGCTCGGCGATATGCACGGCACGGTCGTTCATCTGCACGAGCGCGATTGCACGGTGCAGCGCCGCAACCAGAAGGTCGTCGAACGCGCGCCGGCGCCGTATCTCGATCGCGAAGGTCGTCATGCGCTCTGCGAAGCGGCGCTGCGGCTGATGCGCGCGGTCGGCTATACGCATGCGGGCACCGTCGAATTCCTGATGGATGCCGACACGAGCCGGTTCTATTTCATCGAGGTGAACCCGCGCATCCAGGTCGAGCATACGGTGACCGAAATGATCACCGGGATCGACATCGTGAAGGCGCAAATCCGCATTACGGAGGGCGGCCGGATCGGGCTTGCCGAAGACGTCGTGAACGGCGCCGGAACGCTCGCCGAGCGCGCGGCCGGCGTGCCGGCGCAGCAGGACATCCCGCTGAACGGCCATGCGCTGCAATGCCGGATCACGACCGAGGATCCGGAGAACGACTTTCTGCCCGACTACGGCCGGCTCACCGCCTACCGCAGCGCGGCGGGCTTTGGCGTGCGGCTCGACGCGGGCACCGCGTACGGCGGCGCGGTGATCACGCCGTACTACGATTCGCTGCTCGTCAAGGTCACGACGTGGGCGCCGACCGCAGCCGAATCGATTCATCGGATGGATCGCGCGCTGCGCGAATTCCGCATTCGCGGCGTCACGTCGAACCTGCAGTTTCTCGAGAACGTGATCAATCATCCGGCGTTCGTCGCCGGCGACGTGACGACGCGCTTCATCGACAGGACGCCGGAACTGCTCGCGTTCGCGAAGCGCGGCGACCGCGCAACGAAGCTGCTGCGCTATCTCGGCGAGCTGAACGTGAACGGCAACGCGGAGATGAACGGCCGCACGCTGCCGGCGCTGCCGTTGCCGAAACCGGTGCTGCCGAAGGTCGACACGGCGGTGGCGATTCCAGCCGGCACGCGCGATCGCCTGCGCGAGCTCGGCCCGGAAAAATTTGCGCAATGGATGCTCGAGCGCAGGCAAGTGCTGCTGACCGACACGACGATGCGCGACGCGCACCAGTCGCTGTTCGCGACGCGCATGCGTACGGCCGACATGCTGCCGATCGCGCCGTTCTACGCGCGCGAGCTGTCGCAACTGTTCTCGCTGGAATGCTGGGGCGGCGCAACCTTCGACGTCGCGCTGCGCTTCCTGAAGGAAGACCCGTGGGAGCGCCTCGCGCAACTGCGCGAGTGCGTGCCGAACATCCTGTTCCAGATGCTGCTGCGCGGCTCGAACGCGGTCGGCTACACGAACTACGCGGACAACGTCGTGCGCTTCTTCGTGCAGCAGGCCGCGAGCGCGGGTGTCGACGTGTTCCGCGTATTCGACTCGCTGAACTGGGTGCGCAACATGCGCGTGGCGATCGATGCGGTCGGCGAAAGCGGGATGCTGTGCGAAGGCGCGATCTGCTACACCGGCGACCTGTTCGACACGTCGCGCTCGAAATACGACCTCAAGTACTACATCGGCATCGCGCGCGAGTTGCAGCAGGCCGGCGTGCACGTGCTCGGCATCAAGGACATGGCCGGCATCTGCCGTCCGCAGGCGGCCGCCACGCTCGTGAAGGCGCTCAAGGAAGAAACCGGGCTGCCGGTGCATTTCCATACGCACGACACGAGCGGGATTGCCGCGGCGTCCGTGCTCGCGGCGATCGGCGCGGGTTGCGATGCGGTGGACGGCGCGCTCGACGCGATGAGCGGCCTCACGTCGCAGCCGAACCTGTCGAGCATCGCGGCGGCGCTCGCGGGCAGCGAACGCGACCCGGGGTTCGATGCCGATCGCCTGCACGAAGCGTCGATGTACTGGGAAGGCGTGCGCCGCTATTACGCGCCGTTCGAATCGGAGATTCGCGCGGGCACCGCCGACGTCTATCGTCACGAGATGCCGGGCGGCCAGTACACGAACCTGCGCGAGCAGGCACGCTCGCTCGGCATCGACCATCGCTGGACCGAGGTGTCGCGCGCATACGCGGACGTGAACCGGCTGTTCGGCGACATCGTGAAAGTCACGCCGACGTCGAAGGTGGTCGGCGACATGGCGCTGATGATGGTCGCGAACGACCTGAGCGTGGACGACGTGCGCAACCAGAACAAGGACATCGCATTCCCGGAGTCGGTCGTGTCGCTGTTCAAGGGCGAGCTCGGTTTTCCGCCGGACGGCTTCCCGGTGGAGCTGTCGCGCAAGGTGCTGAAGAGCCAACCGCCGGCGCCGTATCGCCCTGGCGACCAGCTTCCGCCAGTCGATCTCGACGCGGTGCGCGTGCAGGCCGAGGCAGCCTGCGAGCAGCCGCTCGACGACCGGCAATTGGCGTCGTACCTGATGTATCCGAAGCAGACGGTCGACTACTACGCGCACGTGCGCGCGTACAGCGACACGTCGGTGGTGCCGACGCCGGCGTTCCTGTACGGCCTGCAGCCGCAGGAGGAGGTGGCGATCGAGATCTCGCCGGGCAAGACGCTGCTCGTGTCGCTGCAAGGGCAGCACGCCGATGCGCAGGACGGCATCGTAAAGGTTCAGTTCGAACTGAACGGTCAGCCGCGCTCGGCGCTCGTCGAGCAGAAGACGGTCGTGCAGGCCGGCAAGGAGCGGCACGGGCTGCAGCGCGCCGATCCGGGCAACCCGCTGCACGTGGCCGCGCCGATGCCGGGGTCGGTGGTGACGGTGGCCGTACAGCCGGGCCAGCGCGTGATGGCCGGCACGACGCTGATCGCGCTCGAGGCGATGAAGATGGAAACCCACATCGCGGCCGAGCGCGACTGCGAGATCGCGGCCGTGCATGTGAAGCCCGGCGAGCGCGTCGCCGCGAAGGATCTCCTGATCGAGCTGAAGGGCGACGCGTAACGCGGGCGGTGGCGGCCCGGCGCGGCGGGCGGCGGACCGCCGCCGCGCCGCGTCTTCGTGCCATTCCCGGATTCGTCTAACGTTCCGTACTTTGATCCGTCGCGCCGCGCTTGTTCCGTCTCGAATTTGGCGGAAAACCACGAAGAGGAACTGCCGGCGGCCGATTTCGAGGCCACTTATGTTTTCAGAGTACGGAACATATTGGAACTACAATTGACGCGTTTACCGGTTGGCTTCTCTAATGAAGCCATCGGACGGTCGCGTGCCGCGCGCGCCGCCACGCTGCGTGGCGGACCGCGTTGACCGACCGGTACACGCAAGTTCACGGCCGCTTCCAGAGCCAGATCGAGACAAACGGAGCAATCGATGTCGCCGCAGTCGAACCGGGCAGCGCTGCCCCTGTCAGGACAGGAAAACGCGGGTTGGCACGATGGGCCGACCGGAGACAGAGAGCGTCCGGAAGGCAGCCCCGCGTCCGGCGCGATGGTCGTTCCGCTCGCGCGCAGCCTGGCAATCCTCGCCGCGTTTTCGCCGCACGAGCCGTGGCTCGGCAATCAGGAACTCGTGATCGAGACGGGCATCCCCGCACCGACGGTGTCGCGGATGGCTCGCTCGCTCGTCGCGCTCGGCTATCTTCACTATTCGCCGCAGCGCCGCAAGTATCGGCTGGCGGCGCCCGTGCTGTCGCTCGGCTATGCCGCGATCGCGCATTCGAACGTGCAATTGCTGGCGCGGCTCGAGATGCAGGCCTTCGCGAACGCGAACGAAACCTACGTGATGCTCGGCACGCGCGACCGCCTCGACGTGATCGTGCTGGAGACGTGTGCGGGCAAGCCGGCCTCGGTCGACCTCAAGCTGTATGCGGGCACGCGGCTGCGCATCGCCTCGTCGCCGATGGGCTGGGCCTTGCTGGCCGCGCTGCCGGAACTCGAGCGCTTCTACCTGCTCGGCAATATCGAACGCAAGACCGGCCGCGACTGGCCGAGCCTGCGCCGCCGCATCAGCGAAGGCATTTCACAGGTACACAACGTCGGCTACTGCATGTCGCTCGGCGAATGGGAACCGGACCTGACGATCCTCGCGGTGCCTCTGGTGGTGCAGGATCACACGCCGCTCGTGCTGGCCTGTATCGGGCGCAGCGCGCGGCTCGGGCGCGCGCGGGTTGAACGGGAACTCGGGCCGAGGCTGGTGGCCGCGGCCCAGCACCTGCAGGAGCAGGCGGTCGTGACCGACTGACATGCCGATGAACAGAACCGACAAGCAACATGGCGTCACGCTGACCGTCGAGCGCGGGCTCGAGGTGCTGCATGCGTTTCGCGCGGCGCGTGCGCCGCTGTCCAACGCGGAACTCGTGCGGCGCACCGGTCTGCCGAAGGCCACGGTATCGCGGCTGACCACGACGCTGATCTCGATCGGCTATCTGCGCCGGGTGGGCGGCGGGCGGCAGTTCGAACTCAGTGCCGGCGCGTTGAGCATCGGCCACGCGTATCTGGAAGCCAATGCCGTCACGCGCCTCGTCGCGCCCGTGATGCAGAAGCTCGCCGACAAGCTGAACCTGTCGGTCGCGCTCGCGGTCCCGCATCGGCTCGACATGGTGTATATCGCGTGGCGCGCAAGCGCGCGGATCGCGACGCTGCGGCTCGGCGTCGGTTCGCTGCTGCCGATGGCGACGACCGCGGTCGGGCGCGCCTACCTGTATGGGCTGCCGGAGGCGATGCGCGCGCCCCTGATCACTCAGCTGCTCGATGCGGCGGGCGACGATGCGGAGACCGTGCGCGAGAACCTCGATGCGGCATTCGAGGATCTGCGGCAGTCGGGCGTATGCATGTCGGTCGGCGAGTATCAGCGCAACGCGTACGGCATTGCGTTGCCGATCGTGGTTGGCCGCACGCAAACGCTGATGGCGCTGAATTGCGGGGCCGTGGAACTGGAGCCGGACATGGCGGCGATCCGCGAGCGTGTGACGCCCGAACTGAAGGCGGCGGCCAAGACGCTGTCCTTCATCCTGAACGACGTCGACTGCGAGCCTTGATGATCGGATTCAGTGTGTTCGGGTCGCTGGTCGATCTAACTAATGATAGTTTCAATCGAAATGCAAGCTACCGCTAACCGGAGACGTGGGATGCAGGCGCAACGAGACGGCAAGGATGCAGGCGACCGGTCGGCAGCCGATGTGGAAACGCTCGAACGCATTGCCGCCGAGCGGTACACGTGCCGTGCCTATTTGCCGGACGCGGTGCCGACCGACGTGATCGAGCGCATCGTCGAGATCGCGAAACGCGCGGCGTCGTGGTGCAACGTGCAGCCGTGGCATGCGATCGTCACGTCGCGCGACACGACCGAGCGTTTCCGCGCGGCGCTCGTCGCCCATGCGGCGCAGCATCCCGGCATCGACGCAGACATGCCGTTTCCGGACGAATATCGCGGCGTGTACGGCGAGCGTCGGCGGGAAGTCGGCTATGCGCTCTATGCGGCGCTCGGCATCGCGCGCGACGACCGCCCGGCGCGCGAGCGGCAGGTTGCCGAGAACTTCCGGCTGTTCGGCGCGCCGCATGTCGCGCTGCTGACGATCCCGGCCGAGCTGGGGCCGTACGCGGCGCTCGATTGCGGCGCGTTCGTCGCGTCGTTTCTGCTGGCGGCGCGCGCGCACGGCGTCGCAACGACCGCACAGGCGGCGCTCGCTCATCACGCGCGGTTCATTCGCCGCTATTTCGGCATCGGCGACGAGCGCCGGTTCGTCTGCGGCATCGCGTTCGGTTATGCGGACATGACGCATTCGGCCAACGCGTTCCGCTCGACGCGCGCCGCCATCGCGGACGTAATGCAGCTGGTTTGACGCATGCCGTTCCCATCGATTCGCGGCGTGCCAACGCATGGCGCCAGCGAACGGCCAGATCGACGAATCCGGCCGGCAGCCACGCGTGCCGGCGCCCAAAAACAGGAGAACAACACGATGACTGGAACGAACCATACGCCCGGCCCGGCGCTGGCCGTCGTGCAGGCCGCATGGAACGCGGCTGCGCGCGACTGGAATGCCGACGCGTTGACCGGCGTCTACACGACCGATGCGCTGTTCTTCGGCGGCCGGCCCGGTCACGCGGCCGGGCACGATGCGATTCGCGCGTACTTCGCGTCGTACGAAGGCGTGATCAGGTCCGCCACGCTGGAACTGGTCGAGCAGCAGTTCATCCGGTTCGGCGACGACTGCTTTCTCGCGCAGGGCTACGGCGAATTCGCGTTCGTGCTCGGCGACGGCACGACGTCGCGCTCGCGTCTGCGCACGACGCTCGTGATCGCGGCGCAGCAGCACGAATGGAGGATACGCCAGCATCATTTCTCGGCTTCGCCGGACACGCCGCCGATCTGAGGGGGTGATTCGCACGCGAGGGCCTCGGGGCGCCCGTGCGCCGTGGCCCATACCGCGGACGCCCGCATACCGCGCGCCTTACGTCGTGCCGACGTGACGCGCGAGAAACTGCTCGGCGGCGCGGCCGAACACGTCGTTGCGGTCGCCGGCGACCATGTGTCCCGCCGCGGCGACGTTCACGTATTCGGCGTGCGGGCACAGTTCGAGAAACTCGCGCACGCCCGCTTCGCTGACCACGTCGGAACTGCCGCCGCGCACCAGCAGCGTGGGGAGCGCGAGGTTACGCGCGCACGCGGAGAAGCGGGCGTGACGGGCGGGCAGGTCGGTCGTTCCCGACAGAAAGCGCGGATCCCAATGCCAGTGATAGCGGCCGTCGTCGCCGAGCCGGACGTTCTTCGACAGGCCGGCATGATTACCCGAGTGTGAACGGTGCGAACGATAGCGCCCGATCGCATCGGCGACTTCGTCGAGCGAGCCGAATCCGTCGGGGTTCTGCTGCATGAAGGAACGGATGCGCGCGACGCCGGCCGGCTCCGTATACGGCACGATGTCGACCAGGATCAACGCACGCGCGTCGAGCTTGCGTTCGCCGATCGCGACGAGGCTCGTGCCGCCGCCGAGCGATGCGCCGATCAGCACCGGCGGGCGACGGGCGCCGAGCGCGTCGACGACGTGGCGCAGATCCCTGACGAATGCGTCCTGGCTGTAGTCGCCGTCGGCGCTCCAGTCCGAGTCGCCGTGTCCGCGCGCGTCGAAGGCCACCGCGAAATAGCCGGCGCTGCCGAGCAACGCGCCGGTGCCACCCCACGCATGACGCGTCTGGCCGCCGCCATGCAGCAGCACGACGAGCGGGGCGTCGGGATGCCCCCATGTGTCTCCGGCGAGCCGCACGCCGTCGGCGGTACGCCACAGATGCATGGGCTCGGGGGTGCCGGGAAGGCGGCGTCCCGGCCTCGTCGGAGTGCGCGCGATGGTTTGGCTGGATGGCGTCATGACGGATCGAGAGGGATTGAAGGGGCAGCGTGGATGCGGTCCGCGGTTCACCGCGCCTTCCAACTTCGCCGGTGCACGCACGCGTGTCAACGCGGGCGGCCGCGGCGTTCCGTACTGTGAGCGTGCCGGCCGATCGCGCGGTGGCGGTTCCGCGCGATCGGCTGCGCGACGTCGCGCGGCGAGCGAGAGATTCAGGCAAAGCCGCGGGAGGTGCGCCGCGCGCGACCGGCCGGCCGCCGCGGTTGCGGTTCGCTGGCTCACGCCATGAAAATACGCTACCCTGTCAAACATTAGTTTTGTGTCACATGGCGGCAGGCGATAGGATCAGGCATTACCCGGAAGACGCAGACATGCCGCCGGCCGCCGTCGCGCGCCGGAACGGCAACGGGACGGACAATCGCTTGCGCGGCGTGCTGCACGACGCCGCGTGGCCGGTGGCCCCGCATGCGGCATCCGGCGTGCTTCACTTCATCCAGATTCTTGATAACAGTGGACGGCTGATACACGAACGTGCGAAAGCGAAATGTAAATCCCAGCGCGGATACCCGGGAAACCTTGCTGCGGCTTGCCGCGCGCTCTTTTGCGACGCAGGGCTATGCCGCGACCACGATGCGCTCGATCGCGGACCAGGCCGGGATCGAGGCGGCCAGCATCTACTATCACTTCTCGTCGAAGGAAGAATTGGTCGACGTCGTGATGGAGCACGGCGCGGACAGCATCGTGCAGCACATCAACGAGCATTTCGACGCACTGCCGCCCGATGCGACGGCCGAGGCGCGCTTCAAGGCGGCGCTGCTCGGGCAGATGAGCGCGCTGATCAAGTTTGGCGACTACGCGCTCGCGCACGGCAGGCTGCTGACCCAACTGCCCGAGAAGGTGCGGGAGCGCCAGGTCAAGCGGCGCGAACGCCATCAGCAGCTGTGGACCGCAGTGTTCGACGGCTTGCGCGCCGAAGGCCTGCTGCGCGAGGACGTCGACATCGCGCTCTGCCGCGTGTTCGTGCTCGGCTGCATCAATTCCGTCCAGACCTGGTTCGACCCGAAGAAGGGTTCGCTGGACAAGGTCGCCGAACAGCTCAGCACGATGTTCTTCGAAGGCGTGAAGCCCGCGGCAGGCGCGAAGCGCGCGGCAGCCGCGAAGCCTGCCGCGAAAGCGAAGCGCAGCACCCGCAAGGGCGAACTGGCCGCGTGAGCGGGCCGGCGATTCGAGGCGACGTGCTCGTCGGCCCGCTCACGCGGCCGCGCGATTCCGCAGCACGTGGTCGCGCGGCATCCGGCGCTCGAGAAAGTCGAGCACGGTCTGGCCGAACAGGTCGTTGTGTTCGCCTGCACTCGTATGGCCGGCATCCCGGACGTCTGTATGCTCCGCATGGGGGCACAGGCTCAGGAACTCGCGTGCGCCCGTCTCGCTGACGATGTCGGAGTCTGCGCCGCGCACGAGCAACGTCGGCAGCCTCAGGCGACGCGCGCTGGCCGCAAAGCGCGCATGGCGGCGCGTCAGGTCGCGCGGCCACGCGAGAAAATGCGGATCCCAGTGCCAGTGATATTTCCCGTCGTCGTAGCGCAAGCTGCGCGCGAGGCTTTCCTCGCTGAGTGCTTGCGGCGGATGCGCGCGATCGTGGCGGATCGCGTCGGCCGCCTCGTCCAGCGAGCCGAAACCGTCCGGCCGCTGTCGCATGAACGACTGCAGGCGCAGCGCGCCCGCCGGTTCGACGAAGGGCGCGATGTTGACGAGCACGAGCGCCGCCGCGTCGACATAGCCTTCGCCCACCGCGAGCAGGCTCGTTCCTCCACCGAGCCCCGCGCCGACGAGGATCGGACGCCGGCCGTCGAACATCGCGACCACTCGTTCGAGGTCGCGGATCATCGCGCCCTGGCTGTAGTTGCAGGTTGGCGACCAGTCGGACTCGCCATGACCGCGCGCGTCGAACGCGACCGCGTAAAAACCCGCCGCGCCGAGCAAGCGGCCCATTCCGCTCGACGCATGCCGGGTCTGCCCGCTGCCGTGCAGCAGGATGACCGGCGTGCCGTCGGGGGCGCCCCATGACCGGCCGGCGAGCCGGAGCCCGTCGGCGCTCGTCCACGTATGCCGGATACCGGTCGGCCCGGCCGCATGCGTTTGCGTCGTCATTGCATTCTTCATGATTCGATTGCATTCGCGTGGCGGGGCCGCCCTTCGTCGAGCCGCAGCCCGGCGCCCGCGATCCGCGGTCCTTATCCACCGGCGTTCGGCGCAGCGATGCCGGCATGCCATCCGTGCCGAACAGGTCTGCGCACGGATTCGCATACGTTCGCCGCGGTTTGCAATCGCGTCAATCGCGGCGGCCGGAATGTTCCGTACTCCGGCCGGACGAGGGCGGCAACGCGTCGCTTGGCGCTCCCGTCGAAGATCGCCGCGCTAGAACCGCTTGTTGATCCCGACGATCGCGCCGACCGTCGTGCCCGACACGCCGTACAGCGCATTGTCGATCGACAGCCCGAATCGCTCGCGGCCGTGGTTGTTCACCGCGCCCACCTGCATATAGAGCGAGGTCGCCTTCGACAGGAAATAGCGCGTCGTCAGCGCGCCGAGCAGCGTGTGATTGTCCGAGTCGTGCGGGTCGTGGATGTACCACAGGCCGGCATTGATATCGAGCTGCGGCAGCGCGTAGTAGTCGAAGCCGACGTTCCAGACGTTGTTGGTGCCGCCGTTCACGACGCCGCCGGCCACCGTCGTCGGCACCTTGTAGCTGGTGAACGAACCCTTCACCGTGAGCCGGTCGAAGTGGTAGCCCACGCCGATCATGCGGCCGAAGAACGGCTGCTGGAAGGTCGTCAGCCCGGCGGAGCCGTGGCCTGAACTCGAGTCGTACATCGCGGCGTTCACGACGAGCCCGCGAAACTCGTAGCGCGCGCTGAGCGAGTACTGCTGCCCCGCACGATAGTCGCCCGGCACGCCGCCGAACGCATACATCGCACTGCCGGAAAACCCGGCGAACTTCGGGCTCGTATAGGTGATCGCATTCGGATTGAAGGTGCCCACGAACGTGTTGTCCGCATACACGGAGAACGCCGTGCCGAACTGGCCCGCGTTGCGCGGATCGGCCTCGTAGATCGCCAGCACGAACGGCGAATACTGCACGCCCGCCTTCAGCTCGCCGAAGTCGCCGTTGAGCGCCAGCCATGCCTGGCGGCCGAACAGATTGCCGTTGCTGTTGTCGAAGCCGCCGTTGACGACACTGACGCCGCTCTCGAGCCTGAAGGTCGCCTTCAACCCGCCGCCGAGGTCTTCCTGTCCGAACAGGCCGAAATTCGACGGCTCAAGTCCGCCGTTGATGAGGCTGAACTGCTTGCCGCGATTGGCGCTGGTTGCCGCATTGAGTGTCTTGCTGGTGAACAGCATCCCCACGTCGAGCGTGCCGTACAGCGTGACGCTGCTTTGCGCCCATGACCATGCGGGCAGCATCGCAATGCCAAGCGCGAATATCGTCTTCTTCGTGCCCAACCCTGATGATCGGTTTACATTCATTTCGAAATCCGAATTTAACGAAAGGTGAAGGAACGGTGCATATCGGGCCGCTGATGCCTTGCAGCAATATTCAAGGCCGTCGGTCGGGTCGCGACGTCCGGCAGCAGACACGCTGTGCCGGCTCGACGTTAATCTAACGTTAGGTAGATTGAGGTGCGCAACATCGAATCTCCATTGGGTATAACCCGAGGCGAATTCCTGCTTTCACGCGACGATCCACTGGATGAATTTCGGCGTTCCGTACTTCAACGCATTCAGGCGCGTTTCTTTTTAAAAAAATCATCCGTTATACGGAATAAATCGAATGGGAGCGTTTCCAGGCGCGTAACGGAAGCCGTGTTCGCGCGAGTGACGCGTGATGCCGGTGCCAAAAGACGTTTTATCCGGCGGAACGCATTTTTTGCGCGTGTTTGCCGAAAATCGGCAATTCGACGGCCTGAGCGGACAGGTGGATTTGTGCTGCCGGGGAGCGTGTGAATGAAGGAGAGGGAGAAGAAGGGGGGCGGGCAACGCGGACGATCACTGGCGATGACGGCTCGGGCGGACCGTCATCGCCAGCCGCACAAACTGCGCGACGGGCGCGTGGCGCAGCGCGCCTACTTGCCCATCGGTTTCGCGAACATCATGTGCGACATGCCGCCGTCGCACGCGATCGACTGCGCCGTGATATACCCGGCGGCCGGCGACGCGAGATACACGATCAGATCGGCGACTTCCTCCGGCTTGCCGACCCGGCTCATCGGCAGCATCGTCGCCAGTTGATCGAGAATCTCCTGCGGCACCGAGCCGCGCGCCATCGGCGTGTCGATCACGCCCGGCAACACGACGTTGACGCGCACGCCGTAGGCTGCCCATTCGTGCGCCATCTGCCGGCTCAGCGTGATGAGCGCCGCCTTGCTCGGCCCATATGCGCCGCCCTGCGAATAGCCATGGACGCCCGCCAGCGAAGCCGTATTGACGATGGCCGCATGCGGGCTCTTCTTCAGGTGCGGCAGCGCGCTGCGCGCGAGCATCAATGCGCCGTCGACGTTCACCTGGAAGCCGGCACGCCATTCGTCGATCGGCACGTCCTCGAGCATCCCCGAGCGCACCAGCGCGGCGGTATTGATCACGACGTCGAGCCGTCCGAAGCGCTCGACCGTGGCGGCGATAGCCGCATCGATGTCCGGCTGTTTCGACACGTCGAGACCCAGTGCGATCGCCTCGGCGCCGTCGCGCACGATCTCGCCGGCGACGCGTTCGGCGTGGCCGGCATTCAGGTCGGCCACGGCGACGGCGCCGCCGTTGGCCGCGAACGTCTTCGCGCTGGCCTCGCCCATGCCGCTGCCCGCGCCGACTACGAGCGCGACCAGCCCCTTGATGCGTGAATGGATCATCCAGTCGCTCGGCGCGTCATGGCTGGATTCGGTGTTCATCGGTTGCTCCTCTTGATGTCAGGTGATGGATGGTTCGTACATCGGCACTCAGGCGGCCGGCTGGTCCAGGACGACGGTCTTGGATTCGAGGAACGCTTCGAGGCCGCCCGTGCCGCCTTCGCGTCCGACGCCCGATTGCTTGAAGCCGCCGAAGCCGATCGAGAAATCGGTGCGCGACGCGTTGTGGCCGACCGAGCCCGCGCGCAAGCGTCGCGCGACGCGCAGCGCCCGCTCGGTGTCATGCGTGAAGACCGCGGCATTCAGGCCGAAGATCGTGTCGTTGGCCATGTCGATCGCGTGTTGCTCGCTGTCGGCCGCGATGACCGACAGCACCGGGCCGAACAACTCGTTCTGCGCGATGCGGGAGCGGTTGTCGACGTTCGCGAACACCGTCGGTTCGAAGAAGAAGCCGCGCGCCAGATGGGCGGGCCGCTTGCCGCCGATCGCCAGCCGCGCGCCGTCGGACACGCCTTGCGCGACCAGTCGCTCGACTACGTCGCGCTGCGCGGCCGTCGCGAGCGGCCCCATGCTCGTCGCGTCGTCGAGCGGGTCGCCGAGCACCATGCCGCGCGCGGCCTCGACGAGCGCGTCGACCATCTGGTCATGCTTCGCGCGCGGCACGATGATGCGCGTTAGGCTGTGACAGACCTGGCCCGACAGATAACTGAAATACGGTGCGCCGAGCACCTTCGCGGCCGTTTCGATGTCGTAGTCGTCGAGTACCACGGCAGGCGATTTGCCGCCGAGTTCGAGCGTGACGCGGGCGACGCGTTCGGCCGCCACCGCGCCGATGCGCCGGCCCGCGCCGGTGGAGCCGGTGAAGGTGATCTTGTCCACGCCGGGATGGCGCACCAGCGATTCGGACACGGTCCGGTCGGCCGTCAGCATGTTGACCACGCCGGGCGGCAGGCCGACTTCGTCGCAGATCTGCGCGAACAGATGGCCCGAACTCGGCGTCTCGGGCGAATTCTTGATGACGACCGTGCAGCCCGCGAGCAGGGCCGGCGCGATCTTGTACGCGAGCAGCCCGGCCGGGCCGTTCCACGGCACGATCACCGCCACCACGCCGACCGGCTCCTGCACGCGGTAGGCCTGGTGGCCGGTCACGGCGCGCGCGGGCGCGACGAACGGATAGCTGTGCGCCATCGCCGCGTACTGGCGGAACGCACCGCTCAGGAACAGGCCGATGCGCGGTTTGGCAATCCGGTACAGCACGCCGGATTCGATACTCCAGCCGCGCGCGAAATCGTCGTTCAACGCTTCGAGGCGGGCGGCGATCTTCTCGAGGAAGGCGCCGCGTTCGGCCGGCGACAGGTGCGGCCACGGCCCGCGATCGAACGCACCGCGTGCGGCGCGCACGGCAGCGTCGACGTCGGCTTCGTTGGCCATCGCCGCGTGCGCAACCACGTCCTCGGTTGCGCAGTCGAGCACCGCGCGGGTGTCGGTGGAAGCGGGCGCCACCCAGCGTCCGCCGATATAGAGGCGATCCGCGTGCGGCATGTTCAGGGAAGGGCGGTTCATCGTTGGCGGTTCTCCGGTTGCGGGTCGGCTTACCGGCCGGCGGACCGCACGAACTGGCGGATCACGGTGCCGAAGTCGTCTACCTGCTCGAGGTTCAGCACGCTGTCGACGACGCGGTCGACGGTCGCGGCCGGCAGCAGGCCATCGACGAAGGTGCGGAACTTGCCGACCAGTTCGTCCGTCGTCATGTAGGTCGACGGATCCGCCGACGGCGTGCCCTTCGGGAACATCTTCTCGCCGGCGAAGACCTGGCCGCGTGCGCGCACTTCGACGCGCGACGGGCGGCTCGAGATGTCGGCCGAGATCGACTGGAAATAGGTGGGGTGCGTCTTCAGCGAGACGCGGCTCATCAGCGCCATCACGGACGGATCGAACACGACGGCCGGATCCTGCCAGCGAGGGCCCGGCGGAATGCGGTGCGCCGCGACCGCCAGCCCGTGCGAGAAACAGAACTGCGCGTCGTGCACCTCGAGAATTTCACGGTTGGTGAAGCAGGGCAGCACATAGGCCCAGCCTTCGCCGTACGACGTGATGCTGTCGATTTCGTCGGGCTTCAGGTCGTGCTGCGTGACGATGTCGATCAGCAGGTCGAGCGGCGCGTGCATCACGCGGCAGTGCGGATAGGGCTTGAACATCTGGAAGGCGGGGAAGCGCCACGTGTCGCCGAGATCGGCCGTGATCAGCTCGGGCGTCCAGCGATCGGTGCCGATGAAGCTCGCGTAGCCGTTCACTTCGTCATCGAGGATCCGAAGATCGCCGCGGTGCCCGAGTTCGCCCATGTCGGCGGCCGTGAGCGCGATATTGGTCAGGCCGCCGGCCAACTGGTACTTGATGGTCGCGGTGGGCGCGTGCGTGAACCACGCGCGCTGCGCATTCACGGGCGCCGATGCGGCGGCGAGGCCCAGTGCGTTGGCCAGTTGCGCCGACGACAAGCGCTTGAGCTTGCCCGCGGACGCGGTCGCGCCGAACACGGTGCTGCTATAGCCGACGACCGACGCGGGATTGGCGGACTTGCCGTCCTTGGTGTCGCGGTAGCCGGCCATCGCGGCGCCGAAGCGGTACGAGATCTCGTGCGACACCGCCACGGCGGCGATCAGATCCTTGCCGGAGCGGCCGTACACCTCGGCGGTCGCAAAGGCGCCGGGCAGCACGTACGGGCTCACGTGGCCCGGCAGCAGCACCGAGTCCGCATCGAGCGCGTTCAGCAATTCGCTGTTGGCGAACGCGGCGCCGTAGACGGTGGTGCGCTCGCCGGTGCCGATGATCGTCGCATCGCCTGCGCTGCCGCCGATGCGACGGCCCATTTCGACACCGATGCGCCCGCGCGGATGATCGATACCGGCCAGCGCGACGCCAAGCGAGTCGAGGATGTCGCGCTTGCATTCCTGCACGACGATGTCCGGCAGCCGCGCCGTGTCGACGCCGGCCGCGAAATCGGCCAGTTGCTGGACGATGGTGGGGGAAGTCATGTGTCTCGCTCCTCGTTCGAATGCTGTTTATGTCTGGACAAATGCGATCAGCGTTGGCTCGCGCGCCGTCGTGCGCAATGCCTGCGATCGAAACGTTCCGTTCTTCGAAAGCCGCGCGCCGCGTCGCGCGCGCGCGAACTGCCGCATGCGGGGATACCCTGATGGGAAATCGCCGCATGCAAAATAGAATAACGATTGTTAGTTAGATTGCGTGAAGCCGCCATGGCCTATACGCTTTCCCTTTTGCACCGCGAACCGACACAGCCGCACTTCGCCGGCGGGCGCGATACACGCCGCCCGCGCTCTCCCACTTCCCGGACTACGCATGAAATACGAAGACTTCCAGTTTCTCCTGTTCGATCGCCAGCCGGACGGCGTCCTGCTCGTCACGCTCAATCGCCCGGAGGTCATGAACGCGACGAACAACCGCATGCACTGGGAATTGACCAAGGTCTGGGGCGTGGTTGCCGAAGACCCGAGCGTCAAGGTCATCGTCGTGACGGGGGCGGGCGATCGCGCGTTCTCGGCCGGCGGCGATCTCGCCGTCGTCGAGGAAATGGCGGGCAGCCAGGAAGCCACGCTGCGCGTGATGAAGGAAGCGTCCGACATCGTCTACAACATGCTCGCGTGCGACAAGCCGATCGTCTCCGCCATCAACGGCACGGCCGTGGGCGCGGGTCTCGTCGTCGCGCTGCTGGCCGACGTGAGCGTGATGGCCGAGGATGCGAAGCTGACCGACGGGCATGCGCGCCTCGGCGTGTCGGCCGGCGATCACGCGGCGATCGTGTGGCCGCTGCTGTGCGGGATGGCCAAGGCCAAGTACTACCTGATGACCGCGGATTTCGTCGACGGCAGGGAAGCCGAGCGGATTGGGCTGGTCAGCTTCTGCACGCCGCGCGCCGACGTGCTGCCGCGCTCGCTCGCGATTGCCGCGAACCTCGCGCGCGGCAGTCAGACCGCGATCCGCGCGACCAAGAAATCGCTGAACAACTGGATGCGACTGGCGGGCCCCATCTTCGACAACTCGCTCGCGATGGAGATGTTGTGTTTCCTGGGCGCGGACGTGAAGGAAGGCGTCGCGGCATTGCGCGGCAAACGCCAGCCCGAATTCCCGTCGGCGCAGCTGCCGCAGTCGTAAGCGATCGAATGCCCGGGCTTCGGCCCGGCTGCCGCAGCCTTCTATCTAACTAACGGTAGGTAAAATCGCGCAGGCCGCGACCGCTTCTCGACGGCATGGCGCCTACCGAAGCTGCACGCTGTGCCTGCCATGGTGCGCGGCATTTTGAATTCGGGCGCGCGTCGACGTTCCGCTGGCCTGACGAACGCTGCGCTATCAACTGGAGGTTTCATGACGACCGTAACTGATGCTGCACAGGCCGCGCGCGCGAAAGCGCTCGCGTGGATCGGACAAGGCACGAAGCGTCTGCTGATCGGCGGGCGATGGGTCGACGCCGCATCGGGAAAGACGTTCGAGACGATCAACCCGGCCACCGAGCAGCCGCTTTGCCGCATTGCCGAGGCCGACGGCGCCGACGTCGACGCTGCCGTGATCGCGGCGCGCAACGCGTTCGACGCGCCGTCGTGGTCGGCGTTGTCGCCGCACGCGCGCACGCGGGCGTTGCTGAAGATCGCCGACGCGATCGAAGCCCATGTCGACGAGCTGGCCGCGATCGAATCGCTCGACAACGGCATGCCGCTGTGGTTTGCGCGCGCCGCGGCGGGCGCCACCGTGGACATCGTCCGCTACTACGCGGGCTGGTGTTCGAAGGTGCTGGGCACCACGATCCCGTCGGACGGCAGCACGCTGATCTACACGCTGCGCGAGCCGCTCGGCGTGTGCGGCCAGATCATCCCGTGGAACGTACCGATCCTGATGGCCGCGATCAAGATCGCGAACGCGTTGTGCTGCGGCAATACGGTGATCCTGAAGCCGGCCGAGCTGGCTTGCCTGACCTCGATCCGGCTCGCGGAGCTGATCCAGGAAACCGACTTGCCGCCGGGTGTCGTCAACGTGCTGCCGGGCTTCGGCGCGACGGCGGGCGCCGCGCTCGCGCAGCACCCGGGCGTCGACAAGATCGCGTTCACGGGCTCGACGGCGGTCGGCAAGCAGATCACGCGCGACGCGACGCTGAACCTGAAGAAGGTGACGCTCGAACTCGGCGGGAAGGCGCCCAACGTGGTGTTCGCCGATGCCGACATCGAAAAGGCCGTGCAGGCCGCTGTGAAAACGTTCTGCGGCAACTCGGGCCAGGTGTGCTCGGCCGGCACGCGCCTGTTCGTGCAGGAAAGCATCCACGAGCAAGTGGCGGAACGCGTCGCGCAGGTGGCGGCCGAGTGGAAGGCCGGCGACCCGTTCGCGGCCGACACGAAGATCGGCCCGCTGATCTCGGCGACGCAGCGCGAGCGGGTCCAGTCGTACATCGCCGTGGGCCGCGAAGGCGGCGCGACGTTGCGGCTCGGCGGCCAGCCGTGGCGCGGCACCGGCTATTTCGTCGAGCCGACGATCTTCGACAACGTGCGCAACGGCATGCGGATCGCGCAGGAGGAGATCTTCGGGCCGGTGCTGTCGATCATCCCGTTCCGCGACGAGGACGATGCGGTGCTGCAGGCCAATGACACGACCTACGGGCTGTCCGCCGCGGTCTGGACGCGCGATGTCGCGCGGGCGCACAAGGTGGTGCGCGCACTCAAGGCCGGGCGGCTGTGGATCAACACGTTCGGCGAATCCGACCCGGCGATGGCATTCGGCGGATACAAGCAATCGGGCTGGGGCCGCGAATTTGGCCAGGAGTCGATCGACGCCTATACGCAGACCAAGTCGATCATGCTCCGCATGTAAATTTCGACGTCCGGAACAATAGCCAGGAGACATTCATCAGCATGGACATTCCACATTTCGTGAAGGGTACGAAGCAGTTGCTGATCGGCGGGCAGTGGGTCGAGCCGGCCGGCGGCGAGCGCATCGAGGCCATCAACCCGGCCACCGGCGAGGTGCTGTGCCATATCGCGCAGGGCAGCACGCAGGACGTGGACCGCGCCGTGGCCGCGGCGCGCCACGCGTTCGAAGGACCGTGGAGCCGCTTCACGCCGCACGAGCGGCGCAAGCTGCTGCTGCGCGTGCATGACGCGATTCTCGATTACTTCGACGAGCTCGCGCTGATTGAGACGCTCGACATGGGCGCGCCGCTCGCGCGCACGCGCGGCTACAAGGAATGGCTGTCGCAGCTGCTGCAGTTCTACGCATCGCAAACGGGCGCGGGCGCGGTGGAAACGCCGCCGATGTCGATCGCGCCGAACTTCACCGCGCTCAAGCAGTTGATGCCGGTCGGCGTGGTCGGCGGCATCATCCCGTGGAACGGCCCGCTGATGGGGATGTGGTGGATCTACGGCCCCGCGCTGGCCACCGGCTGCACGGCCGTGCTGAAGCCGGCCGAGGATGCATCGCTGTCGTCGCTGCGCGTGTCCGAGCTGATGATGGAAGCGGGCGTGCCCGACGGCGTGATCAACGTCGTCACCGGCTACGGCAAGGACGTCGGCCAGGCGCTGGCCGAGCACCGGGACGTCGATCGCGTCGCCTTCACGGGCTCGGTCGGCACCGCGCAGGCGATCGTGCGCGCGTCGGCCGGCAACCTGAAGCGGCTGCAGCTCGAACTCGGCGGCAAGTCGCCCGACATCGTGTTCGCCGATGCCGATCTCGACAAGGCCGTGCCCGGCGCGGCGATGGGCGTGTTCACGAATACCGGCCAGGTGTGCGTGGCCGGCACGCGGATCTTCGTGCAGCGCGCGATCCACGACGAATTCGTGCAGCGCATGGCCGCGTTCGCCGGCACGATCCGCATCGGCGACGGCCGCGATCCCGATACGCAGATCGGCCCGCTGATTTCGCGGCGCCAGCTCGAGCGCGTGATGCATTACGTGGACGTCGGCGGCAAGGAGGCCCGGCTCGTGCACGGCGGCGGTCGTCCGGACGGCGCGCCCGCCGGCGGGTTCTTCATCGAGCCGACGGTGTTTGCCGACGTGCGGAACGACATGACGATCGCGCGCGAGGAGATCTTCGGGCCGGTCGCGTCGGTGATTCCGTTCGACACGATCGAGGACGCGCTGCGGCTCGCGAACGATACGCCGTACGGGCTCGCCGGCGGCGTATGGACCAGCAGCCTGTCGACCGCGCACCGCGTCTCGCAGGGGATTCGCTCGGGCACCGTGTGGGTCAACTGCTACGGCGTGATCGATCCGGCGGTGGGTTTCGGCGGCACGAAGATGAGCGGCTACGGCTGGAAAGGCGGCAAGGAGCACGTCGAGAGCTTCCTGTACCCGAAGGCCACCTATATCAATCTGGTGTGAGCCGGCACGGCGCCGCGTCACGACCGCAGTCCCGAGGCACAGGAGACACAAGACATGAAAGGCGTGGTTTTCAGAGGCGAACGCAGGCTGGAGATTCTCGATTTCGACGATCCGACGCCCGGCCCCGCCGATGCCGTGATCGAAATGAAGGCATCGGGCATGTGCGGCAGCGACCTGCACTTCTATCGCAACAAGCCGGCCGACGTGATCCATTCGCTGGGTTTCAAGGATCTAGCGTCGCGCGGCATGTCGGAGGACACGCCGATCATCGGCGGTCACGAGCCGTGCGGCCGAATCGTCGCGGTCGGCTCGGCCGTCGACCCGCGCGCGTTCAAGGTCGGCGATCGCGTCGCGGTGTTCCACTACGAAGGCTGCATGCACTGCGATCACTGCCGCACCGGCTGGACGCAGATGTGCAGCCACGGCGCGGATATCCACGGCGTGATCAAGCACGGCGGCCACGCGCACTACATGAAGGTGCCCGCGACCTCGCTCGTCCATCTGCCCGACGACGTGTCGTACGCCACCGGCGCCGCGATTTCCTGCGGCACCGGCACGGCGTGGGGCGCGCTGCTGCGCCTCGGCATCACCGCGCGCGACACGCTCGCGGTGTTCGGGCTGGGCCCGGTCGGCCTGTCGGCCGTGCAGCTGGCCGCGGCGATGGGCGTCGAGGTGATCGGCGTCGATATCGCGGCCGACCGCGTCGCGCGCGCGAAGGATTTCGGCGCGGCCCACGTGATCGACGGCAGCCGGCAGGATCCGATCGAGGAAATCCAGAAGCTCACCGGCGGCCTCGGCGCGACCTGTGCGATGGATTGCGCGGGCGGCGACGTGCCCAAGCAGCAGGCGGTGCGCAGCACGCGCCCGTGGGGGCGGATCGCGCTGGTGGCCGTGGGCGGCAACCTCAACGTCGACGGGATGAAGGACGTGATCGGCAAGCAGCGCACGATCCTCGGCTCCTATACGTTCTCGGAAGTCGGGATGAAGGACTGCATTCACTTCGTCGCCGATCACGGCGTGGACGTCGACAAGCTGTTCACCGACCGCTGGCAGCTCGAGCAGGCCGACGAGGCCTACCGGCAGTTCGACGCGCAGGCGGGCGGCAAGGGCGTTTTCGTGTTCTGAGCGCACCGGCGGCTACACGGCGGCAATGCTGCTGATGGCCGTCGTCGCCCTGCTTGCCGCCGGCATCGCGCTTTCGGCAGGACGGCCGGGCCGCACCTATCGCCCCGCATGACCCGTCGTGGCCCGCGCGAGAGCCGGGCCATTTACCATTCGATCATCCAGGAGACTTTCATGACCGTCACCCGCGAGACCCGCTCCGTCGCGCCGGACAACTGCCCACCGCTCGAGCAAGCGGTGGTGCGTTTCATCCAGGAGCTGAAATACGAGCACCTCGACGCGCGCGCGCTGGCCGGCGTCAACCGCCTGATGCGCGACCAGATCGCGTTGCAGGTCGGCATTTCGAAAATGCCGTGGTCCGAGCGGCTCCTCGCTTACGCGAAGGCCGGGCAGCGTCCCGGCAAAAGCCGCGTGAGCGCGTCGGCGCTGACGATGAGCGCGGCCGATGCCGCGTTCGTGAACGGTTCGTATGGGCACGGCTTCGAGTACGACGACGCGCACGGCCCGAGCTACAGCCACCCCGGCAGCTGCGTGATTCCGGCCGCGCTCGCGATTGGCGAGGAGCTCGGCGCATCGCTCGAGGAGGTGATCGTCGCGATGGTGGCCGGCTACGAAGTCTATGCGCGCATCGGCCTGCTTGCCGCGCCCGAACTGCTGCAGCGCGGCTATCACCCGCACGCGACGCTGTCCAACTTCGGCGCGGCGGCCGTGGCGGCCAAGTTGCGCGGCTTCGACGCCGAGACGACGCTGCACGCGCTGGCGATCGCGCTGAGCCACGTGTCGGGCACGACCGAATACACGTCGACCGGCGGCTCCATCAAGCGCATCCATGCGGGCATCGGCACGCGCAACGGGATGGCGGCGGCCGACATGGCACGCGCGGGCATCACGGGCCCGCGCGCGTTCCTGAGCGGCAACAAGGGCTTCTTCCGCACCTTCCTGCAGCGCACGGCCGGCGACAACGCCGAGCGACGCTTCGACCTCGACCGGCCGTTCGAGATCGGTACCGTGTGGCTCAAGGCGTATTGCGCGTGCTACTGCACGCACGCGTACATCGACGCGCTGCGGCCGTTCGCGGCGCGCCGCGACGAGATCGCCGACATCCATCTGAAAATTACGCCGCACTTCAACGTGGTCGTCGGCACGGCCAACGTCAACGCGTATACGCCGAAGAACATCGAGCACGTGCAGTTCAGCCTGCCGATCCAGGCGGCGTTCACGCTGCTCGGCAAGGGCAACGGCTATCCGGTCCACCGCGATTACCTCGTCGGCAAGGTCGACATGGCGCCCGTGATCGAGATCGCGCGCAGCATCCGCATCAGCGAGGCGCCCGAGCTGGAGAAACAGTATCCGGGCAAGTTCGTCGCCGACGTGACCGTCACGTTCAAGGACGGGCGCACCGAGCACGTGTTCGTCGGCGATCCGATCGGCACCGACACGAATCCGATGCCGGAGCACGAGCAGGATGCGAAGTTCATGGACTTGACCACCGACGTGCTGGGCACCGAACGCGCACGTGCGCTGCTGGCCGCGCTGCGTGAGCTGAATCCGGCGACGAAGGCGGCGGAGCTGACTGCGATGTGGGCGGTGGAAGGCTGAGCGGCGCGGTCGTCCGGAGCGATGTGCGCGTTCCGGGCGGCCGCTGCGGTGATTCGAGACTATGCAAGAACAACGGGCGGCGCCGGAATACCGGACGCCGCCCGCTTTTTCATCGGCCCGCGGATTCGAGGCCGATACCGTCGTTGGCGTGAACAGACGCTAAGCCGATCGCGCCGGTTTCCGCACGCTCGCGACGATCGCCTCGGCGGCGCGAATCACCGGCAGGTCGACCATGCGGCCGTCGAGGCTGAACGCCGCGCCGCCGTGCTTCGCGGCTTCGTCGAGCACGCGGCGCGCCCACGCATGCTCTTCGTCCGAGTATCCCATCGCATCGTTCACGCCGGCGACCTGCGCCGGGTGGATGCACAGCTTGCCGCCGAAGCCAAACGCGCGTGCGCGCTGCGCGTCAGCGGCCAGACGTGGCGCATCGTCGGTGCGGGTCGTCACGCCGTCGATCGGCGCGGGCAACTGCGCGCGGCGCGACGCGGCCACGAGCGCGTTGCGCGCGAACGCCAGCTCCGGCTCGTCGGGCGATGCGCGCATGCCGAGATCGAGCTGGAAGTCGAGATGGCCGAAGGCGAGACGCACGACTTGCGGATCGCGCGCAAGCGCATCGGCCGCATCGAGCCCGGCCAGCGATTCGATCAGCGCGACGAGGCGCGCCGCCTCGCCGAGCTGCTGCGCGACGCGGCGCAGCGCATGCACGTCTTCGGACTTCGGCAGCATCACGGCGACGCCTTGCCCGGTCCAGTCGCGCAGCAACGCGAGATCCGCGTCGTGCCACGGCGTGCCGACGGCGTTCACGCGCACCACGGTGCGCGCGCGATGCTCGGGCGTGAAGTGCGGGAGATGCCGCGCGAGCTGCGCGCGTGCGTCGTCCTTGCTGCCTTCGGGCACCGCGTCCTCGAGGTCGATGACGATGCAGTCGGCGTCCGTATCGAATGCCTTCGCAAAGCGCTCGGGACGCGTGGCGGGCACGAACAGCAGGCTGCGCGCATGCAGCACGGGGGAAGGAGAGGTCGTCATGGCTCAGATCACGCCGTCGGCGCGCAGTTGTTCGATATCGGCGTCGCTGCGCCCCAGTTCGCGCAGGATCGCCGTGCTGTGTTCGCCGAGCGCGGGCACCGGATCCATGCGCACGTCGAAGCTGTCGATCGTGGCGGGCGGCAGCAGCGCCTGCAGCTCGCCGGCCGGCGAACCGACGGTGCGGAAGCGACCGCGCGCATGCAGCTGCGGGTGCGTCCACAGATCGCGGACCTGGTTGACCGCGGCATTCGCGATCTGCGCTTCGTCGAGCCGCGCGCTCACGTCCTGCGCGGTCAGGTCGGCAAACACCTGCTCGATCACGGCTTTCAGGCTCGCGCGGTTTTCCGAGCGGCGCACGTTGGCGTCGAAGCGCGGGTCGGTCGCGAGGTCCGGGCGGCGCAGCACGACGTCGCAGAACACCTTCCACTCGCGCTCGTTCTGCAGGCCCAGCATCACGACGCGGCCGTCGCCGGCCGTAAACGGCCCGTACGGATAGATGGTCGCGTGCGCCGCACCGTTGCGTGTGGGCGGTTGCTGGCCGTCGTACGCGTAGTACATCGGAAATCCCATCCACTCGGCGAGCGCCTCGAGCATCGAGATTTCCACGTGCGAGCCTGTGCCCGTGACGCCGCGCTGCAGCAGCGCGCTGAGGATGCCCGTGTACGCGTACATGCCGGCCGCGATATCCGCGATCGAATTGCCGGCCTTGCACGGCTCGTCGGGCGTGCCGGTGATCGACAGGAACGCGGCCTCGCTCTGGATCAGCAGGTCGTAGGCTTTCTTGTCGCGATACGGGCCGTCGCCACCGTAGCCGGAGATGTCGCAGACGATCAGGCGCGGATACTTGGCGTGCAGCGCGTCGAACGACAGCCCCATGCGCGCGGCGGCACCGGGTGCGAGGTTCTGCACCAGCACGTCGGCCTGGGCGACGAGCTCGCCAAGCACGTCCTGTGCAGCGGGTTGCTTCAGGTCCAGCGTGAGGCTTTCCTTCGAGCGGTTGGTCCAGACGAAGTGCGACGCGAGACCGCGCGTGCGGTGATCGTAGGCGCGCGCGAAATCGCCGACGCCGGGCCGTTCCACCTTGATCACGCGCGCGCCGAGATCGGCGAGCTGACGCGTGCAGAACGGCGCGGCGATCGCGTGTTCGAGCGTGACGACGGTCATCCCGCTCAGCGGGCCGGGTTGAGCTTGGCGAGCTTGCATGATCGGATCGCTATTCCAGTTCGATGCTGGCCTGCATGGCCAGCTGTCCTTGCGGGCCGCGCGCCCACACGCGGGCGGTCTTGCCGTCGAGCTTGCCGTTCACGGTGAACGGTGCGGTGTCGAACAGCGGGCTGACCGCCTTGAAGTCGAAGGCGCGGATCGTCTTGCCGGGGTGCGTGCGGCGCAGTTCTTCCATCAGCAGCATCGCGATCAGCGGGCCGTGCACCACGAGGCCCGGATAGCCTTCTTCCTGCATCGCGTAGGGGCGGTCGTAGTGGATCCGGTGGCCGTTGAAGGTGAGGGCGGAAAAGCGCATCAGCAGCACCGGATCGGGGATGACGATGCGCGAATACTGCTCGTCGGTCGGGGCCGGCTGCGGGGCGGGCGCTGGCGTGCCTGCAGCGGCGGGCGGCGGCGCGTCGCGATAGACGATGTCCTGTTCTTCGCGGATCGCCAAGCCTTGCGCGTCGCCGATCTCGTGCAGCACGGTCACGAACACGAGCCGGCCGCTGCGGCCGGACTTGCTCTGCACGTTCGCGATCGTGGAGCGGCGCTGTATCGGCGTATCGACGGCGAGCGGACGCAGAAACTGCAGCCGTCCGCCGGCCCACATGCGGCGCGGCAACGCGACCGGCGGCAGGAAGCCGCCGCGCCGCGCGTGACCGTCGATGCCGATGTTCGACTGCCGCTCGCCGGGCAGGAAGTACAGCCAGTGCCACAGCGGCGGCAGGGCGGCCGGCAGCGCGGACGGCTCGGCGTCGTCCAGCGTGGCCCGCAGGAGCCGGATCGGCGCGGGGGTGATGCGGTCCACACTCTCTTCGCGGCGGCCAATCCACGCGTCGAATGATTCGGGTTGTTCGCCAGTCATGTCGTTTCGCGTTCTCGATGATTGAAGTGTCGTGAAGGCTGCCGGCAGTTGAGTTGCGGCAGCCGTTCCCGTCAGAGTTCGTTGACCAGTTCTGGCACGAGCGTGAACAGATCGCCGACGAGGCCGTAATCGGCCACGCTGAAGATCGGCGCTTCCGGATCCTTGTTGATCGCGACGATCACCTTCGAATCCTTCATACCGGCCAGATGCTGGATCGCACCCGAGATGCCGACCGCGATGTACAGCTGCGGCGCGACGATCTTGCCGGTCTGGCCGACCTGGTAGTCGTTCGGCACGTAGCCGGCGTCGACTGCCGCGCGCGATGCGCCGAGCGCGGCCGACAGCTTGTCCGCCAGCGGCTCCAGCACCTTCGTGTAGTTCTCGCCGCTACCCAGACCGCGGCCGCCCGACACGATGATGCTCGCCGACGTCAGTTCCGGACGGTCCAGCTTCGTCACTTCACGGCTTACGAATTGCGACTTGCCGGCGTCGGCCGCCGCTTCGATCTTCTCGACCGCTGCGCCGCCGCCTTCGGCCGCGACCGGATCGAAGCCCGTCGCACGCACCGTGATGACCTTGATCGGGTCGCTCGACTGTACCGTCGCGATTGCGTTGCCCGCATAGATCGGACGCTCGAACGTGTCGGCCGAATCGACCGCCGTGATGTCCGAGATCTGCGCGACGTCGAGCTTCGTGGCGATACGCGGCGCAATGTTCTTGCCGTAGGCCGTCGCCGGCGCGAGGATGTGCGAGTAGTCCTTCGCGATGTTCAGCGCGGTCGCCTCGACGTTTTCCGCGAGGCCCTCGGCCAGTTGCGGCGCGTCGGCCAGCAGCACCTTCGACACACCCGCGATCTTCGCTGCCGCGTCGGCCGCCGCTTGCGCGTTGTGGCCCGCGACCAGCACGTGGATGTCGCCGCCAATCTTCGCAGCCGCCGCCACCGTGTTCAGCGTCGCGGCCTTGACCGACGCGTTGTCGTGTTCTGCAATCACCAGAATCGTCATTTCTTTGCGCTCCTTCTTACAGCACCTTGGCTTCGGTCTTCAGCTTCTCGACCAGCGTCTTCACGTCCGGCACCTTCACGCCGGCCGCGCGCTTCTGCGGCTCGACCACCTTCAGCGTCTTCAGGCGCGGCGCGACGTCCACCCCGAGGTCTTCCGGCTTCACGGTTTCCAGCGGCTTCTTCTTCGCCTTCATGATGTTCGGCAGCGTCACATAGCGCGGCTCGTTCAGGCGCAGGTCGGTCGTCACGACTGCCGGCAGCGTCAGCGACAGCGTTTCCGCACCGCCGTCGACTTCGCGCGCCACCGTTGCCTTGCCGTCGGCGATCGTCACCTTCGATGCGAACGTCGCTTGCGGGAGACCTGCCAGCGCGGCCAGCATCTGGCCCGTCTGATTCGAATCGTCGTCGATCGCCTGCTTGCCGAGGATCATCAGTTGCGGCTGTTCCTTGTCGACCAGCGCCTTCAGGATCTTCGCGACGGCCAGCGGCTCGACGCTGTTGTTCGACTCGACGAGGATCGCGCGATCCGCGCCGATCGCCAGCGCCGTGCGCAGCGTTTCCTGCGCTTGCGCGACACCCACCGATACCGCGATCACTTCGGTCGCCACACCCGCTTCCTTCAGGCGCACGGCTTCTTCAACGGCGATTTCGTCGAACGGGTTCATCGACATCTTCACGTTCGCGATGTCGACGCCGGATTGGTCGGACTTCACGCCGACCTTCACGTTCGCGTCGACCACGCGCTTGACGGGTACGAGAATCTTCATGAAAAGGCTTCCTTCGGGAATCAATAGGAACGGGGCAGTTGCAGCACGTGCTCGGCCACGTGCCCCAGGATCATGTTGGTGGAGATCGGCGCGACCTGGTACAGGCGCGTTTCGCGGAATTTGCGCTCGATGTCGTATTCGCAGGCGAAGCCGAAGCCGCCGTGCGTCTGCAGGCATGCGTTCGCGGCTTCCCAGCTCGCCTTCGCGGCCAGGTACTTGGCCATGTTGGCCTCGACGCCCGCGTTCTGGCGCGCATCGATCTTCTCGCACGCGCGCCAGCGCATCAGGTTCGCCGCTTCCAGTTCGATGAACGACTCGGCCAGCGGAAACTGGATCCCCTGGTTCTGCCCGATCGGGCGGCCGAACACCTTGCGCTCGCTCGCGTAATCGCGAGCCTTCTCGAGGAACCAGTAGCCGTCGCCGATGCACTCGGCCGCGATCAGCGTGCGCTCCGCGTTCAGGCCGTCGAAGATCACCTTCAGCCCCTTGCCCTCGGTGCCGAGCAGTGCGTCTTCCGGCAGTTCGAGATTGTCGAAGAACAGTTCGTTGGTCTCGTGATTGACCATGTTGAGGATCGGGCGCACGGTCAGGCCGTTGCCGATCGCCTTGTCGAGTTCGACGATGAAGCACGAGAGACCGTCGCTCTTCTTCTGCACCTGCTCCAGCGGCGTGGTGCGTGCGAGCAGGATCAGCAGGTCGCTGTGCTGGACGCGCGAGATCCACACCTTCTGCCCGTTGATGACCCAGCGGCCGTCCTTCTTCACGGCGGTGGTCTTCAGCTTAGTCGTGTCGCTGCCGGTGCTCGGCTCGGTCACGCCCATCGACTGCACGCGCAGCTCGCCCGCCGCGATCCGCGGCAGGTAGCGCTGCTTCTGCGCTTCGGTGCCGCTGAACACGATCGTGTTCATCACGTACATCTGGCCGTGGCAGGCGCCCGAATTGCCGCCGGAGCGGTTGATTTCCTCCATGATGACCGACGCCTCGGCCATCGACAGGCCCGGGCCGCCGTACTCCTGCGGGATCAGCGCGGCCAGCCAGCCGGCCTGCGTGAGCGCGGTCACGAAGGCCTCGGGATAGCCGCGCGCTTCGTCGATCTTGCGGTGGTATTCAGCCGGAAACTGACTGCACAGGCCGCGCACGGCGTCGCGGATTTCCTGGTACTGGTCGGGGGCGGAAAAGATGGAGGCGCTCATGAATCCTGTCTCGTCATTGGCATCGGTTAGGTCCATAATAAGTTTTGATGGATCAACCAAAAAATAGAATTTTCTGATCGATGGATCAGTTTTCGGTATCGAGGACCCTTGCGATGGATCTGAAGCAACTGCGCGCCTTCGTCACCGTGGCCGAAACCGGCAACGTCACGCGTGCGTCGAGCCTGCTCAATCTCGTGCAGCCGGCGGTGTCGCGCCAGCTGCGGCTGCTGGAAGAAGACATGGGCACCGAGTTGTTCGAGCGCGGCCGTCACGGGATGCAGCTGACGCCGTCGGGCAAGACGATGCTCGAATACGCGCGGCGCATCCTCAACGAGGTCGCGCGCGCGAAGGCCGAGATTCAGCCGACCGACGGGCCGGTCGCCGGCATCGTCAGTATCGGCCTGCTGGCCAGCACGTCGGACCTGCTCGCCACGCGACTGGCGAGCGAGGTCGCCAGCCGTTACCCGCATATCCGGCTGCGGCTCACGATCGGCTATGCGGGCCACCTGCAGGACTGGCTCGAAGCCGGCGACGTGGATGCCGCGCTGCTGTACGGGCAGAAGGAAACGCCCGCGCTGCACGTGAAGGCGCTGATCGAGGAAAGCCTGTGGGCCGTGGCCGCGCCGTCGGTCGGGCTGTCGCGCAAGCGGCCGCTGGCGCTGTCGCGCGTCGCGAGCGAGCCGTTCATCCTGCCGTCCGCGCCGCAGGGCCTGCGTGCGGCGATCGAGCACGCGGCGGCCGAGGCGGACGTGACGCTGCGCGTCGTCACCGAAACCAATGCCCTCAGCGTGCAGAAGGATCTGGTCGCGCAAGGCCACGGCTGGACGATCCTGCCGGCCGTCGGCGTCACGCGGGAAGTCGAGCAGGGCACGCTGAGCGCGGCGCCGCTCGCGCCACCGGGCATCAAGCGCACGATCGTGCTGGCGGCGCCCAGCAGCCGGCAGGCGACCGCGCCGGTGCGCTGCGTGGTCGGCGTGCTGCTCGACTGCGTGAAGGCCACGTTCGACGAGGGCCAGTGGCCCGATGCGCGCTGGCTCGGGTAGTGCGGTCGCGGCTTACAGTCGTTCCAGCAACTTCCGCCGCATCAGCTTGCCGTTGCTGTTGAACGGCAGTGCGTCGACGGCAATGATGCGGCCCGGGTGCTTGTACGGCGCAAGCTGTTCGCGCAGATACCGGCGCAGCGCGGTTTCGTCCAGCGGCCGGCCGCCATCCAGTTCGACGAACGCGACGACGGCCTCGTTGCCGTCCGCCTCCCGCTGCCCGACGACGGCTGAATTCAGGATGCCCGGAAAGCGGTTCAGCGCCTGCTCCACTTCACCCGGATACACGTTGAACCCGGAGCGGATGATCATCTCCTTGAGCCGGCCGACGATGAACAGCGCGCCGTCGTCGTGCAGCTCGCCCAGATCGCCCGACGCATACCAGCCGCCGTCGCGCATCACGTCGGCCGTGGCCTGCGGATCGCGGAAATAGCCGGGCATCAGACCGACGCCGCGCACCCAGATTTCGCCGCGCTCGCCTGCCGGCAGCGGGCGGCCGTCGGCCGGATCGACGATGCGCAGCTCGGCGCCAGGGAACGCGTAGCCCGCGCTCGTATCGGCGCGCGCTTCGCCAAGGCGCGTCGCGTGCAGCGAGCCCGCGTACTCCGACAGCCCGTAGCCGTGATGCAGCGTCTGCCCGAACAACGCCTCGACCTGCTGCTTGAGCGCGAGGTCGAGCGGCCCGGCGCCGGCATACAGATAGCGCAGGCAGGGCGAGTCGGGACGCGCGATGCGATGTTCCGCGCAATGCCGAAGCAGCCGCGAGAACAGCATCGGCGGCCCTTGCACCTGGCTCACGCGCCGCCGCGCCAGCGCGTCGAACAATTGCACCGGCTCGAACTGCGCGCGCATTTCCAGCGCCGCGCCCGCATGCAGCGACGCGAGCAGCACGGTGCCGAGGCCGAAGATATGCGTCATCGGCGCATACGCGTAGACGCGATCGTCGGGGCGGAGCGCGCGCGATTCGGCCGATACGCGCGCGAAATGCAGCACGCCGCGGTGCGTCATCATCACGCCCTTGGGCGCGCCGGTGGTCCCCGACGTGAAGATGATGGCCGCCACGTCGCTCGCGAGCGGCTCCGGCTCCGGCCGCGCCGCCGCGCGCACGGCGCTGCGCGCGAGGGCGCTCACGCACGACGGGTGCGCGTCGTGCCGCGCCGCATGTGCGCCGGCCGCCGATGAGACGCCCGACGTGAAATACAGCACGCGCGCGTCGGCCCTGGCGGCGAACGCGTCGACTTCGCCCGGCGCCATGCGCGCATTGACGCCGCACGACCATGCGCCGATCCGGCTGCACGCGATCAGCAGCGCCGCATGTTCGGGGCAGTTTTCGGCGACGACCAGTACGCGATCGCCGCGACGTACGCCGTCGGCGTGCAGCTCGCGTTCGAGCCGGTCGGCGAGCGCGCCGAGATCCGCGTAGCTGACGCTGCGGTCGGGCAGATGGATGAACGCTCGCGCGGGCGCCTCGGACAGCCAGCGATCCAGCAGTTCATGAATGCGTGCGGCCATGTTCGATTCTCCTTGTCCTCGCAAACGATGCGCGCACCGCGGCGCTCGCGCAATACGCGAGCGGCGGCCTCACGCGAAGTGCAGCAGATCATCGACGGCGGCACGCGTGGTGCGGAACTGGTTAACCGGATGCGCGTCTTCCGCATAGCCGAACGAGATGCCGCAGATCATGTGCTGCGTGTCGGGAATGCCGAAATACTCGCGCACGAAACGCGCATGGCGCGCCAGCGCGCCCTGCGGCGTGGTCGCGACGCCATGCGCATAGGCCGCGATCAGGAACGACGACACGAAGCCGCCCGCGTCGACGAGCGCATATGGGCCGAGCTCGGCCGGCACCGTGACGATCGCGACGTGCGGCGCGTCGAACAGGCGGAAGTTGCGCAAGGCCTGCTCGGCGCTGCGCTCGCTGTCCTTCGGACCGATGCCGAGCGCGGAGTAGAGCGCGAGGCCTGCGCCGCGCCGGCGTTCGCGATAGATGCCTTCGTAGCTCGGCGGGAACGGCAGGTCCGATTCGTTGTCCGGATGCGCGGCGACGCGCTGCATCAGCGCCTGCCGAAAGCGCTCGGTGCTTTCCGGCGTTTCGGTGACGACCAATTGCCACGGCTGCACGTTGCACCACGACGCCGAGCGGCCGGCCATGCCGACGATGCTGCGGATCAGTTCGCGGTCCAGCGCCGTGTGCCGATACGCGCGGCAGGTGGAACGGCCGCTCGTCAGGCGATCGAGCGCGACGAGTTCGGGAGAGGGCGATGTCATGTCTACAGTCCTTGCCAGTGCCCGGCCCGCGCGCTGCGAGGCGCGACGGGCGCGGGCGGAAAACGGCGGCGAGCAGCGCGCCGGCCGCGGCGCGCGACGCTGGTCGCCTGCGTCAGATGAAAGTCTGCTGCGCGCGCAACGCCTCGATGCGCGCGTCGGGCAGCCAGTCGCGCAGCGCGGCGATCGCGTTGTCGGTCGTCGGCGCTGCGGGCGGTTCCGGCCGCGCGGCCGGCGTGCGCGAAAAACGCGGGCCGGGCGCCGGATGCGTGACGCCGTCGAGCTCGACGAAGGTGCCGCGCGCCTTCACGTGCGGATGGTGCGGCGCTTCGTCGAAGTCGAGCACGGGCGCCACGCACACGTCGAGATGGCCGAGCAACCGCGCCCACTCGTCGCGCGTGCGCTCGCGGAATTTCGCGGCGAGTACCTGCTTTGCTTCGGGCCATTGCGCGCGGCCCATCTGCGCCTGCAGCGCCGGATGGTCCTGCAGCCCGAGCTGTTCGAGCAGCAGCCGGTAGAACTTCCCCTCGATGGGCCCGACGCTGACGTACTTGCCGTCGGCGCACGCATACACCTCGTAGAACGGCGCGCCCGTGTCGAGCAGGTTCGTGCCGCGCGCCTTGTCGAGCATGCCGGCCGCATGCAGGCCCATCGTCACCGTCATGATCGACGCGACTCCATCGACCATCGCCGCATCCACGACCTGGCCCCGCCCGGAGCCGCGCGCTTCGAGAATGCCCGCGAGCAGCCCGAAGGCGAGGTAGAGCGAGCCGCCCGCATAGTCGCCGAGCACGTTGAGCGGCGGCGTCGGCGCCTGCCCGGCGCGGCCCATCGCATGCAGCGCGCCGGTGATCGAAATGTAGTTCAGGTCGTGCCCGGCCACCTGCGACAGCGGGCCGTCCTGCCCCCATCCGGTCACGCGCCCGTACACCAGTCGCGGATTGCGTGCGAGGCAGGGCTCGGGCCCGAGGCCAAGACGCTCCATCACGCCGGGGCGAAAGCCCTCGATCAGGCCGTCGGCTTGCTCGATCAGTTCCAGCACCATCTCGACGGCGGCGGGATCCTTCAAGTCGACGCGCACCGACTTGCGGTTGCGCAGGCCGAGGTCGAATTCGACGGGGCGCGGCGCGCCGAGCCCTGACGGTTCCTTGCGGTCCACGCGGATCACGGTCGCGCCGAGATCGGCGAGGAACATCGCGGCCAGCGGGCCGGGACCGATGCCCGCGATCTCGACGATCCGGACACCGGCGAGCGGGCCATGACGGGATGACGCAGCGGACATGATCAGATCACTCCCTCGTCGCGCAGTTGTTGCAGGCGATCCTCGGGCAGCTTCAGCAGCCCGCGATAGATCTCGTCGTTGGCGGCGCCGAGTTCCTGCGCTGGCTGATCGAACTGCACGGGCGTCTGCGACAGCTTGATCGGCAGGCCCATGCCCATCGCGTCGACGTCGGCGAGCCCCGGGTGCTCGAGCCGCACCACGGCGCCGCGTTCCTGCAGCACCGGGTCCTTCAGCACGTCGAGCGGCGAGCGCACGGGCGCGGCCGGCACGCCGCGCCGGATCTGCAGTTCTTCGACCACCTCCGCGGTGCTGCGCCGGCTCGTCCATGCCTCGATGATCGCGTTGATCTCGGCCGCATGCTTCATGCGTGGGCCGCGCGTCGCGTAGCGCGGATCCGTGACCATCTCGGGCCGGCCCACGGCTTCCATCAGGTTGCGGAACCAGTCCGGCTGGAACGCCACCATCGCGACGTGGCCGTCGCGCGTGCCATAGACGCCGAACGGCACCAGCCGGTCCTGGAAATTGCCCGAGCGCTTCGAGTAGCCGTGCTTGAGGAACACGTCGAAGTGCTCTTCGGCCACCAGCGACGACAGGCAGTCGAGCATCGACACCTGCACGCACTGGCCCACGCCGGTGCGGCCGCGGTGGATCAGCGCGGCGAGGATGCCGTTGACGGCGTACAGCGGCGCGATCAGGTCGGCGATCGGCAGGCCCGAGCGCGTCGGCGGGCCGTCGGCGAAGCCCGTCACGTCCATGATCCCCGACAGCGCCTGGACGATGATGTCCATGCCCTTCAGGTTCTTGTACGGGCTCGGTTCGCCGAACGCCTTGATCGACGCATAAATGATCTTCGGATTGACCTCGCGCACGCTCTCGTAGTCGACGCCCAGCCGCGCGGTGACGCCTTCGCTCGCGTTCTCGATGACGACGTCCGATTCCTTGACCAGTTCCATGAACAGCGCCTTGCCCTGCGCCGATTTCAGGTCGAGCGTGATGCTTTTCTTGTTGCGCGCGCGATTGAGGACGGTCAGCGACACCTCGTCGTCGCCCTTCACGCCGAAGTGGACGCCGTTTCGGCCGACGTATGGCGGGTTGTTGCGCGCGATGTCGCCCCCGCCGGGTGATTCGATCCGGATGACTTCCGCGCCCATGCCGCCCAGCAGCAGCGATCCATAGGGACCGGCCAGGGCCACGGTCAGATCGAGCACTCGGATCCCTTCCAACGGTCTTGCAGCTGACATGCTTGTCTCCTGAAACGGGCGCGCGACCGGGGCGCAGCCCGCAGACATTTCTTTATGCCGGTTCGACAGCCGGCGCCGCCCGGTTCGGGCAACGCCGGCGATTTGCCGGGTTCAGTACGATTTCGGCAACCCGAGCTTGCGCTCGGCAATGTTTGACAGAATGAGTTGCGGGGTGACAGGGGCAATGTAGCCGATCCACGCCTCGCGCATGAAGCGCTCGACGTGATACTCCTTCGCGTAGCCGAAGCCGCCGTGCGTGAGGATCGACGTCTGGCACGCGTTCATGCAGGCCTCGGATGCCAGCAGCTTTGCCGCGTTTGCTTCCGAGCCGCACGGCAGCCCCTTGTCGTAGAGGTCCGCGGCCGCGAAGATCATGTGGTTCGCCGCTTCGAGCTCCGCCCAGTTGCGCGCGAGGGGATGCTGCACCCCCTGGTTCTGGCCGATCGGCCGGCCGAACACGACGCGCTCCTTCGCATACTGCGTCGCGAGCTTGAGCACCGCGCGGCCGATGCCGATCTGCTCGGCCGCCACCAGCACGCGCTCCGCGTTCATCCCGTGGAAGATGTAGCTGAGGCCCTTGCCTTCCTCGCCGATCAGCGCGTCCTTCGACACCGGCATGTCGTCGATGAACAGCTCGTTGGTATCGACCGCCGCGCGGCCGAGCTTGTCGATCTCGCGGATTTCGACGTATTTGCGGTCGAGCTTCGTGTAGAACAGGCTCAGGCCCTCGCTGTGCTTCTTCACTTCCTCGATCGGCGTCGTGCGCGCGAGGATCAGCATGTGATCGGCCACCTGCGCGGTCGAGATGAAGACCTTCTTGCCCGACAGCAGGTAGTTGCCGTCGGGCTGCTTCTTCGCGACCACCTTGAGCTTGGTCGTGTCGAGGCCGGTGTCCGGCTCGGTGACCGCGAAGCAGGCCTTGTGCTCGCCGCGCGCGAACGGCGGCAGCCACGCCTTCTTCTGCGCGTCCGTGCCGAAGTGCACGACCGGCTGCAGCCCGAAGATGTTCATATGAATGGTCGATGCGGCCGCCTGCCCGCCGCATTCGGCGACCGCGCGCATGAACAGCGCCGCCTCCGTCACGCCGAGGTTCGCGCCCCCGACATCGTCCGGCATGCAGATGCCGAGCCAGCCGCCGCTCGCGACGGCCGCGAAGAATTCGTGCGGGAATTCGTGGTTCTTGTCCTTGTTGCGCCAGTATTCGAGCGGGAAGTCCGCGCAGATCTTCTGCGCCGCATCGACGATCGCGACCTGGTCGGCGCTCAGTTGGTAGTCCATTTCCGGATCTCCTGCGGGAACGAGGTCAAGCCTGGGCGGCGGCGGGGCGCAGCATCATCAGGCCCGTGCGCACGGCGGTGCAGACGATTTCGTCGCGCTGGTTGCGCGCGACGTGCTTGAACGTGACGATGCCCGAATCCTTGCGGCTCTTCGACAGGCGCGTGTCGACGATCTCCGTCTCGACGCGGATCGTGTCGCCGTGGAAGGTCGGCTTCGGGAACGCGATCTCGCCGAAGCCGAGATTGCCGAGCGTCGTGCCGAGCGTGGTCTCGTACACCGTGATGCCGGCCACCAGCGCGAGCAGGAACATGCTGTTCACGAGACGCTGGCCGTACATCGTGTTCTTGCTGTATTCGGCGTCGATGTGCAGCGGCGCGCAGTTGTAAGTCATCGCCGAAAACAGCACGTTGTCGGTTTCGGTCACCGTGCGGCGGATCGCATGCTCGATCACCATCCCGGGCTTGAATTCTTCGAAGTAAAGGCCTGCCATTTCTTGTCTCCTGAGGTATTGGGGTGAGCGATCAGCGGTTGAACGACTGCGCGAGCGCGATGATTTCGCGCGCCGTCTTCGCATGCGCGATGTCGATGTGTTCGCCGTCGTAGATGCACGATGCGCGGCCTTCGGCCTGGGCCTTGTCGAGCGCGTCGATCATGCCCTGGTAGAACGCGACTTCCTCTTCGGTGGGGCTGTAGGTGCGATTGACGATCTCGACGTTCGACGGATGCAGCACCAGTTCGCCGCTCATGCCGAGCTGGCGGTCGTTCGCCGACGAGACCTTGAGCCTTTCGAGGTCGTGCACCTGCTGCCAGACGCCGCCGATCGGCAGCTTGCCGGCCGCACGCGCGGCCATCACGATGCGCGACTTCAGGAACTGGGTTTCGCGGCCCTCGAGCGACCAGACGGTCTTGAGCGCGCGCGCCACGTCGGCGTTCTTGGCCGTCGCGCCGACGATCGCCGGCACGCGTTCGTGCTGCGCGATTTCGTAGGCGAGCTGCAACGAGCGGGCGGTTTCCAGCAGCGGGATCACCTTCGTGTGACCGACGTCGATGCCCGCGCGGTACTCCGCTTCGGCCAGCATCGATGCGACGGTATGGATGTCCTCCGGCCCGCACGGCTTCGAAATCACGATGCCCTCGACCACCGGGTTCACGATCGCCAGGATGTCGTCGAAGTCGTACAGGTGCGCGCTGCGGTTGATGCGCACCCAGATGCGCTGCTGCTGCTCGGCCAGCCAGGCCAGCTTGGAGCGGACGATCTCGCGCGCCTCGACTTTCTGAGCCGGCGGCACGCTGTCCTCGAGATCGAGGATCAGCGCGTCGGCCCCGGACTGGATGGACTTCTCGATCCAGGTCGGCTTGTTGCCCGGAACGAAAAGGAAGGAACGGATCGGTTTCATCTGCATCGTCATGACTGTCTCGGCCTGTTGATGGGATCGGCTGCTTTACCGTTAGGTTTAATCTAACAACTGGTAGTTAGTTTGATGTGCAAATGCCGGGACCGTCATTGGGGTTTATACCGAGCACGATTGCCGTGACGCATCGCGGGAACACACCGGCGGCGGCGCGAGGGTGGTGTGCGGCGTTGTCCGGCGCGGCGCGATCAGGGCCGCGACGACGGCCCCACGCCGTAGAAGAACATCGTGCAGAGCTGGTCGGCGATGCGTTCCAGCGAGCCCTTTTGTGGGTTGAACCACGACTGGATCGAATTGATGCTGCCGAGGATGTGGATTCGCGCGAGCGCGATGTCCACGTCTTCGCGCAGGTGGCCTTCGGCACGCAGGTCTTCGAGCAGCCCGTTCCAGAGGGTCTGATGATGCTCGCGCCTGATGACCTGCCGCTCGCGGATCGCGTCGGGCAGCTGACCGAGCAACCGGCCGTGCGCGACGGCGAAATCGCCATGCATGACGAGGCCGCGCATCTGCCCGAGCACGGCGGCACGGAACCGTTGTTCGGCCGTCGCGTCGGGGCCGAGCGCGTTCAGGCGCTCGCTCAGGTGATGGAGGATGTGTGCCGCGCCTTGCTCCATCACCGCCTCGACCAGTTCTTCCTTCGACGAAAAGTGGTAGTAGATGCTCGCGGCCTCGATGCCGGCCTGATCGGCGACGTTGCGCATCGTCGTGGCCGAATAGCCCTGCGTGCCGAACGTGCGCGCGGCAAAACGGATCAGCGATTCGCGCGTCTCGCACGGATTGACGGAGTTCGACTTCGGTCGTTTTGCCATGCTCCTGCAGCCTGCCGATGGTGAGTCATGTCGACATACTAACAGTAGTTAGGCTGACGGCAGGCAGGCGGCATTCATCGGACGAACGGCTCGCCGCGCGGAGGCGGTGAGCCGTCCGTTCGGGTTTCGGCGGCGAGCGCGCCGTCGCGCGCCTGCCGCGCGCCAGGTTACAGCGTGCTCGCGAAGAACGGCGCCAGCACCGAGACGGCTTCGTCGACGTATTGCGGCACGTCGTACAGCGACATGTGGTTCGCACCTTCGACCACATGGAAGCGTTTGTCGGCGCTGGCCGCGCGCGCGAACAGGTCGTCGCTCATCCATTTGCTGCCCGCGACGCTGCCGGCCACGATTTGCAGCGGCTGCGTCAGGAACGCTTCGGCCTTGTTATACGCGTCGTACGTAATGACCTGGTTGAGGCTGCGGGCGGTCATGAAACCCGGTGCGTTCGGATGTTCGCAGCGCGGCGTATGGTAGTACTCCCATGCTTCTTCCAGTTCCTTGTCCGGCGCATCTTCCTTGCGCAGCGGTGCGAGCGGCAACGTGGCGAGCTGTGCGCCCGACGCGTCGGCAGAGCGCGCCTGCGAACCGTGCGCGAGGAACGGAATCGCATCGGCGTCCTTGACCGTGTTTTCCCAGCCGTTGCGGAACATCGAGCCGATGTTGACCGCGCTGACCGTGCCAAGCGCCTTGATGCGCCGGTCGTTGATCGCCGCGTTGGCTGCGTAGCCGCCGCCCGCGCAGATGCCCATTGCGCCGATCCGATCGGCGTCGACGTACGGCAGCGTCGTCAGGTAGTCGACCACGGCGCTGACGTCTTCGGTACGGATATACGGGTTCTCGAGCTGACGCGGCTCGCCGGTGCTTTCGCCCTGATACGACGCGTCGAACGCGATTGCGACGAGGCCGTGCTCGGCCAGCTTCCGGGCGTAGAGCCCGGCCGTCTGTTCCTTCACGCCGCCGCCCGGATGCGCGACGACGACGGCCGGATACTTCGCGTTCGAATCGAAACGGGCCGGAAAGTAGATCACGGCGGCCATCGTGATGCCTCGGCCGTTCAGGTTCCTGAAGTTGACTTTCTGCATGACGGGTAACTCCTGTTGTGGGTTCAGTGAAGTGCGTGATTCCATGGTAGGCAAGAAATTGATGCGGATATACCGCTCAAAATCGACCTCAGTGTTAAGGGGAGGCTTACAGATTCGGCGCGGGCGCGTTTTGCTGCTGTACCGTGCGTGGCGCACTCGACTACGGCTCATGCGGCATTCACAGTACGGAACGGAATCGCCGCGTGAATTGACTTGCGTTCGCGGCGGAATCAGGCTGGCTCACATCGCGTCCGGCCGTGCGCGACGCCCTTGCCGGCTTCGACGCCGCGCCCGCTGCAGGACGAGCGTCGATTGTCGCCGGCGGACACCAGAACACATTCAGCGTCGCAACAGCCGGGACCGGCAGTGCGGCCAGGAGACAGACGATGCGGGTCCGCCGTGGTCCGATGGACGGTGCGCCAGGCATCGTTCACGGATGGATGGCCTATGGACTCGCTCTCGGATGTGCTCGCGCGGCTCAAACCGCACAGCCAGTTCTATGCGGGACTCGACGCGGCGGGCGAGTGGTCGTTCGCGTTTCCGGAATATGAGGGAATCAAGTTTGCCGCCGTGCTGCAGGGCGCATGCTGGGCCGTGATCGAAGGCGTAGCGCAGCCGGTCCGCTTCGAGAAGGGCGATTGTTTCCTGCTGAACAGCCGGCGCAGCATCGTATTGTCGACCGACCTCGCGCTCGAGCCGCAGGATTCGACGGCGATCATGGATGCGGTCGCGCGCGACGGCATCGCCGTGCACGGCGGCGGCGGCGACGTGCTGCTGATCAGCGGCTTCTTCGCGTTCTCGGGCGACCATGCCGCGCTGCCGTTCGATGCGCTGCCGCCGCTCGTCAGCGTGCCGCGCGCGTCGAGCCAGGCCGAGGTGCTGCGCTGGTCGCTCGACCAGTTGACCGCCGAGCTGCGCGACCCGCAGCCGGGCGGCGCGCTGGTGTCGAACCATCTGCTGCACCTGATGCTCGTGCAGGTGCTGCGCCTTCATCTGGCGGCCACGCCCGCCGGATGGTTCATGGCGCTGTCCGACCGGCGGATTGGCGCGGCCATCAGTGCGATCCATGCGGAGCCCGCGCGCCACTGGACGCTTGACGAACTGGCGCGCATCGCCGGGCTGTCCCGAACCGTCTTCGCGCAGCGCTTCAAGCGCCTCGTCGGCGCGACCACGATCCACTATCTGACACGCTGGCGAATGCTGATCGCGGCCGACCGCCTGCACGCCGGGCACGAGACCATCGCATCGATCGCGTTCTCGCTCGGCTACGAATCCGAAAGCGCGTTTTGCACGGCCTTCAAGCGAACCATGTGTTGCTCGCCGACGCAGTATCGCCGCCGGGCGCGCGCGGCAGATCCGTACGATCTCGAAACAGAAGCGCACGGCGGCGATAGGTCCGAGCGGCGGGGGAAAAATAACATGACGCTGTGTCCGATCTAGATCGTCGCGCTTCGCCACGCACGCATGTGCATCGGAAACCGTGCCCGGCCGCTGTCCGGACACGCATCAGCCTATAACGGGAGACAACCGGCATGACCTCCAGCGATTCCAGCCTCGACGCAGCATTGCGGCGACTCGTCGATACCGACGTGATCCGTACCTTGATGTCGAAGTACTGTCACGGTATCGACAAGCACGACGAGACTCTCTTCATGAGTATCTGGGCGGACGACGGCATCTACGAGCTGCCGCGCGGACAGACGGCCGGCATCGGGGGGATCCGGCAGTTGGTCCACAAAGTCTGGCGCGAGGTGCCGAAGTGCCACCATCACATCACCAATCCGCTGATCGAGATCGATGGCGATCGCGCCACGGCGGCCACCGACGTGATCTATTACCGGCAGACCGACGACGGCGTGCTGCAGCTGCTTTCGGGAACCTATGCATTCCGGTTCGCGAGGATCGCCGGAGTATGGAAGACGACGTATCTGAAATTCTCCAGCTTCGGCACGGTCAGCCCGGTCTTCAAGGAAAACATCGGCGGGTGAGGGTGTAATCCGCTGGCGAAGCGGACGGCCGTGACGGACCGTCTCGCGACAAGCAACATGCCAAATGATTCGGATAACGATTTAATCATCAAAATGAAGAAGGAGTCATCGAATGACTGATTGCGCAACCGATGAATCGCAATGCTTGCCGGAAGGCTTCGAGGAACTCGCCCCGTTTCTCGCCGACTGGAACGCGCCCACCTCGCACCAGCGATGGATCCGGCGCGCGGCGATGCCTTACGCCGAGATTGTCCGCTTCTACGATGCGATGTTCGCGCGTGCGGAAGAGGCGACACGCTATCTCGAGCAGTTCCCGCTCGACGACATGCCGGCACCGGCGAACAACCTGTTTCGCTTGCTGCTGTCGCTGTGCCACGCGTCCGTCGCCGTCGAAATGCATGAGGCGCCGAGTATTCGCCACGCGCCGGCCGAGCATGCGCTGCGGATCGTAACGGGCTTTCAGCCGCACGGTTGAGAAACAGCCGATCGTCCGTCGCAGTGGACGGCCTTCATTCATCAGCAGGAGTCAGCATGAATCATCCGACCGGTTTCAATCCGGGCCTGACGCGTGCCGTCGGCCTCGGCACCGACGCGATGCCTACCTCGCTCTATACCGACGCGGCGCAGTTCGAGCTCGAACGCAAGCAGATTTTCCGACGCGCATGGCTCATGGTCGGCCGCGTCGAACGCATTCCGAATCCCGGCGATTTCTTCGTGAAGGACCTCGCGGTCGTCGATGCGTCGATCATCGTCGCGCGCGCGTCGGACGGCAAAGTCCGTGCGTTCCACAATGTCTGCGCGCATCGCGCGAACATCGTCGAACATCGCGCGTCCGGCAACGCGAAGCGCTTCGTGTGCCGCTATCACAGCTGGAGCTACGACAATGCCGGCGCGCTCGCGAACGTTCCCGACGAAGCCGGCTTCTTCGGCCTCGACAGGAAAAAATGCGGGCTGACGCCGGTGGCACTGGAGAGCTGGGAGGGCTGGATCTTCATCAACGTGGCGCCGGAGCCGGAGGTCACGCTGCGGGAATTCCTCGGGCCGGTCGCCGACGCGCTGACCGGCATTGCATACCAGCATCCCGATCATCCGATCGTGCTGCGCGGGGAGTTCAACGCGAACTGGAAGACCGTCGCCGAGAACTTCAGCGAGGCCTATCACGTCGCGTCGATTCACCCGAGGACACTGGCGCCTTTCTACACCGGGCCAGCCAATCCGTTCGGGTGTCCGATCAGCGTGCGGCTCCATGGCCCGCACCGCTCGATGTCGTGGTGGCTGAACCCGCTCGCGCAGCCGTTCGCCGATTCGAAGGTCGCGAAATGGCTGTTCTCCGCGGACCACTCGGTGACGGGCACGCGCAAGGCCGGGCAGACCAACGCGGTCGTGGAGCACAAGCACGTGAATCCGACGAAGGACGCGAACTGGGCAAGCGACGTCAACTGGTTCTTTCCGAACTGGCATCTGCAGATTTCCGCGAACCAGTTCTGGACGCACGAGTTCTGGCCGACGTCGGCATCGACGACCGTCTGGGAAGCACGCTTCTATTACAAGAAGGCCGCGACCGTGCGCGATCGGCTTCAACTCGAGCACTTCACGTCGCAGATCACCGATTCGATGCTCGAGGATCTCGGCAACATCGAGAGCATGCAGGTCGGGATGGCGTCGGGCGCGAAGCCCTTCGTTCATTTCAACGAGAGCGAAGTCCTGTGCCGGCATTCGCTCGAGCAGGTCGTCAAATGGTCGAATGCCGCGACGGTGAAGGATGCGCTCGCGTAGGTCGGCCGGATTTCAGCTATCCAGTGCGGTGAAAAGGAGGGGACGATGGGAACGAGAATACTGTGGCAGGCCGAAAACCGCTCGAACGATGCGGACTTCGAGGGCGTCACCGAAACCTATGCAGCGATGCTGAAGTTCGCGCATCAGGTGGCGAGGCCCGATACCGAGATCACGCTGCGCTACATGGAGGAAGCGCCGCGTTCGTTTGCGAACAACCTGATCTACCCGCGCGCGGTCACGAAGGTGCAGGTCGTCAACCGCGTCGTCGAGGCCGAGCGGGAAGGATTCGATGCGGCGCTGGCCGGCGTCTGTATCATCGACGCGTATTCGCAGGAATGTCGGCAGACGGTCCGGATGCCGGTACTCGGCGGCGCGGAATCGACGATGCTGATGGCGCAACTGGTCGGCAAGCGCTTCGCATGGGTCACGATCGCGCCGTCGTTCATCGAGCCGTTCGAAGCCCATATCCGTCAGCACGGCTGGGCGGATCGCGCGATTCGCGACCGGCCGGTGCGCGCGCTCGATCCGTCGTGCTGGCTGGCGATCGTCGACGCGGCGAGAGGGCGGCCCGAGCGCTGGATCGAGATGTTCGACGAGGCAGCCCAGGCCTGCGTGCGCGACGGCGCCGATACCGTGCTGTGCGGCTGCAACCCCGGCGGCGCGTTGCTGGGGCTGGCCGGCTATCGCGAGGTGCGCGACACGGGCGTGCCGGTCATCATGGGGCCGGCGGCGATGGTGAAACTGGCCGAAGCGATGGTCGACCTGCGCAGAAGCGTCGGCCTGACCAAGTCGGAGGCCGTGACCGGCGCGTATCGAACGACGCCGGCTCACATCCTCGAAGAACTTCAGGCGATGGGGAAGAAGCTCGTCGCTTGACGCATCGGCGGCGATTCGCCGCCGATGCTTCGCCGATACGCGCGGGTTGCGCCAAAGCGATGCGCAGGCGGTGAGTCCGCGCATCGCCGGCGCGCCACCCGTTCAGTCCGCATACAGGTTCGGAAACTGCCCGGTCGTGCTGATCACCGTCGTGCGGGTTTCCAGATACGGGGCAAGCGCATCGATCCCGTTTTCGCGTCCCCAGCCGCTGGCCTTGAAACCGCCATACGGCGTCGACCAGCGCAGGAACGAGTAGGTATTGACCCACACCATGCCCGCGTCGATACGGCTGGACACGCGATGCGCGCGGCCGACGTCGCGCGTCCACAGGCCTGCCGTCAACCCGTAGGGTGTGTCGTTCGCGATCGCGACGGCCTCGTCTTCGCCATCGAACGGAATCAGCGAGGCCACCGGGCCGAAGATCTCGTCGCGCGCGACGCGCATCCGGTTCGTGACGCCGGCGAACACGGTCGGCTCGACGAAGTAGCCGGCCGCGAGTTCGGGCGTCGCGATACGATGGCCGCCGGCGACGAGTTCCGCGCCGTCCTGCTTGCCGATCTCGATGTACGACAGCGTCTTGTCCAACTGCGCCTGATGCGACTGCGGGCCCATGTGATTCGTGTCGACCGACGGCATGCCGACGCGCACCGACTTCGCGCGCGCGCAGAACGCGTCGACGACGCGACCGTAGATCGACCGCTCGACGAGCACGCGCGAGCCGAGCGCGCAGCTCTGCCCGGTCAGCCGCCACGCGGATGCGGTGGCCGCGTTGATCGCGTTGTCGAGGTCGGCGTCCGCGAACAGGATATGCGGGGCCTTGCCGCCGAGTTCGAACGTGAAGCGCTTCAAGTTATCAGCGCCGTCGCGAACCATCTGTTTGGCAGTCTGGCTCGCGCCCGTGAACGAGATCTTGTCAACGTCCGGATGCTTGACCAGATGCGCGCCGGCCGTGCGCCCGTAACCGGGCACCACGTTGAACACGCCCGGCGGAAAGCCCGCTTCGTGGACCAGGCGCGCAAGCTCGAGCGCCGACACGGGCGTTTGCTCGGCCGGCTTGACGACGACCGTGCAGCCGGCCGCGAGCGCGGCGCCGATCTTCAGGCAGGTAGCGAGCAGCGGCGCATTCCACGGGATGATCGCGCCCACCACGCCGATCGGCACGCGCGTCGTGAATGCGTGGACGCTATCGTCGATCGGGATGGTCGTGCCTTGTGCCTTGTCCGCCAGCGATGCGAACCACTGATACCACTGCACCTGCGCAGTCAGACTCGCGCGATGCTCGCGCACGAGATTGCCGTTGTCGCGCGATTCGATGATCGCCAGCTCGGGAACCGCCGCGCTGAAGCGCTCCGCGAGGCGGCGCAGCAGCGCCGCGCGCTCATGTCCCGGCGTGCGGCGCCACGGGCCGTTGAATGCGGCCCGCGCCGCGACGACTGCACGATCGATGTCCTGCGGGCCGCCCATCGGCGCGATCGCCCAGGGCCGGCCGGTCGCCGGATCGATGCTTTCGACCAGCTCGCCGTCGATCGGCTTCACCCATGCGCCGTCGATATAGAGGTGCTCGTAGCGGCGCAATGATGTGTCATCCGTCGTCGCGTGTGGTGAGGCGTTCGACATTCGGTACTCCGGTCAGGTCAGGCGTGGTTCATGTAAGCGCGCAGCGCATGCGGCGCGATGGCGTCGAGGTCGCGCGTGCGTCGCGCCGGTTGGTGAGTAGCCGCAACGGCTGCCGCCGCTCAGATCGGTGTGTCGGCGACGCCGCCGTCCGCCCGCAGCGCGGCGCCCGTCGTCGCCGACGCGAGCGGCGAGCACGTGTAGAGCACGAGGTTCGCCACTTCGTCGACCGACGCGAAGCGCCGCGTGATCGACGACGGACGCAGCGCCTTGACGAGTTCGGCGCCTTGTTCCTCGATCGTCTTGCCGGTACGGCGGATTTCCGCTTCGAGGAAATCCACCACCCCTTCGCTGAGCGTCGGGCCCGGCAGGACTGCGTTCACCGTGACGCCGGTGCCCGACATGCGTTTCGCGAGGCCGCGCGACAGGCCGAGCAGCGCCGTCTTGGTCACCGCGTAATGCAGCATGTCGGGCGGCGTGCTGATTCCGCACTCGGAGCTGATGAAGACGACGCGCCCCCAGTCGCGCGCGCCCATGTTCGGCAGGTAGGCCCGCGCCAGCCGGACCCCGGACAGGATGTTGAGCTCGAAATATTTCTGCCAGGTCGCATCCGGGATCTCGAAGAAATCGGCGGTCTCGTAGATGGCCGCGTTGTTCACGAGGATGTCGCAATCGGGCACCTGTTCGACGAGGCGGTTACAGCCGGCGGCCGACGACAGGTCGGCCGCCGCGCCGCGCACCGTTGCGCCGGGGATCGCGGCGCGGATCGCGTCGACGGCGGTTGCGATCCGCCGTTCGTCGAGATCGTTGACGACGACCTCGGCACCGCACTGCGCGAGCCGCTTCGCGATCGCATGGCCGATGCCCTGCGCGGCGCCCGTTACGACGGCAAGCTTGCCGTCCAGCGTGATCTGCATGATGTCTCCTTGCCTAATATGGTCGATTCTGTCGGCGCGTCGCGGTCGTTCGTTCCGTGCAGCGAGCTGCAAGCGGCAAGCGGTGTGCCGGCGGAAGGCGTCGCGTGCCGATCTTAAGTAGCGGACGCCGAACGGGCCATGCTGCAGCGTTCGCATTTCTTGCGCGATCGTACGGAATCGCGTTGTCTGCGAGTGACGTAGCCGCAGGCGTTCGAACCGGCACACGCGTGAATGCGTATGCGCCCGGAGGCGTCGATTGTCGCCAGCAACGCAGGTCCCCGAAGTACGGAACGCCGAAAGACGCCTGATTGACACGAGTCAGCCTCGCCTCTGTAATCGCCCCCATCGAGGGGAGGAGGTGACGAACATGATCGACGGACTGACGGTCCGCGTCGCGGCGAGGCACGACGAAGCCGCCGGCATCTGCAGTTTCGAACTGGTTCGGGCGGATGGCCGGCCGCTGCCGCCGTTCTCGGCCGGCGCGCATATCGACGTGGCCGTGCCCGGCGGCCCGACGCGCCAGTACTCGCTGTGCAATGCACCCGACGAAAGCCACCGATACCGGATTGCCGTTCTGCGCGATCCGAACTCGCGCGGCGGGTCGGCCGGCATGCACGATCGCGTGAAGATCGGCGACACGCTGACGATCAGCGCGCCGAAGAATCATTTCCCGCTCGCGCATGACGCGGAGCACAGCCTGTTGCTCGCAGGCGGCATCGGCGTGACGCCGATCCTGTGCATGGCGGAACGGCTGGCGCGCATCGGCGCGTCGTTCGACATGCACTACTGCACGCGGTCGCGCACGCGCACGGCGTTTCTCTACCACATCGCACGTGCACCCTATGCGGGCCGTGTGCAGCTTCATTTCGACGATGAAGCCGCCGAGCAGCGCTTCGATATCGCGGCGCGACTCGCCGTTCCCGAAGCAGGCACGCATCTGTACGTCTGCGGACCGAAGGGCTTCATGGATGCAATGCTGACGACCGCGCGTGCGAACGGATGGCCGGAAGCGCAACTGCATTACGAGTTTTTTGCGGCCGAGGCGCGACAGACGGAACGGGACGGCCGGTTCGAAGTGCAGATCGCGAGTTCGGGCCGCGTGATCGTCATCGAAAAGCACGAATCGGTCGTGCGGGCACTCGCGAGGGCCGGTATCGAGATCGAGACCTCGTGCGAGCAGGGCCTGTGCGGAACCTGCGCGACGCGCGTGCTCGCGGGCGAGCCCGAGCATTTCGATCATTGCCTGACCGCCGAGCAACGCGCGGCGAACGACCAGTTCATGCCGTGCTGCTCCCGCTCGAAATCGGCGCGGCTGGTTCTGGATCTGTAGCGGGCAGGCCGGCGTCGACGGCTGGTTCCGAACCATCGTCGCAGCAGACGCAAAAAACAGACGCGCCGCACGCATCCGCCGACAGATTTCCGACGGATACGTGCGGCGCGGCGCTTCGATACGACGACCGAAGTCGTCGCGGCGCATCAGAATTTGTGCCGCATCGCGACGCGCAGCGCGATCTGATGATTGGACGTCGACGGCGTGAGTTGGTTGATCGACGCGACGGCACGGCGTCCGGTCGAATCGGTTCCGCTCGCGCGCTGATAGGTGCCGACGAAGTAGACGTCGGTGCGTTTCGACAGGAAGTAGTCGGCGCCGAATGATGCCTGGTTGTAGTGCCCGCTGCCCGTCGCATCGGCGCCGCTGTTCTTCGTGTACACGTAGTTCGCGCCGACGACGAAAGCCGGCGTGATCTGGTATTTCACGTTCAGTTCGGCGTTGTTCAACTTCGCGGTGCCGCTGATGCCGCCGGCGGGCACGGGACCCGACGTGGTATCGCCGAGATGGCGGAACTGCGTGTTCGAATAGGTCGCGCCGAGCGTCAGCGAGCCGATCGTGTAGGCCGCGCCCGTGCCGATCACCTGCAACGTATGCGCCGACGCGTAACCCGAAATCACCGGCGACGCGCCGAAGTTCGAGCCGGGCACACCGTTGACGGTCGCGGCGACGGTGCCGCCCGCGCCATAGAACGATGTGTTCGGGTTCCGCACGTTGAGGTAGCCCGCGCCCATCGAAAGCGGGCCGTTCGTGTAGCTGGCGCCGGCCGACCAGATCTGGTTGCGGCCCGTGTGCCCCGACACGCCGCCCAGCGAGTACAGCGCGGTCGCCGTCAAGCCGTGAAAGACAGGGCTCGTGTATTTGATCGCGTTGTTGACGCGATTGGTGTTGTTGAAGTTGTCGTTGTCGGACGGGTGGGCGGCGAGATAGCCGCCCCACTGATCGCCCGCTTCGAGCAGGCCGACCGAATCGACGACCGAATCGTACTGACGCCCGAGCGTGACGGTTCCGTACGGGCCGGACAGGCCGACATACGCTTGTCGGCCAAATTCGAGGCCGCCTTGGCCGAGCTTGCCGGTATTGAGGTCGAAGCCGTTCTCCAGCACCGCGATCGCGCCGTAGCCGCCGCCGAGGTCCTCCTTCACGCGCAGCCCCCAGCGGCTGCCGTTGAGCACGCCGCTCGCGAGACTATACAAATGGTGGCCGGACGCGTTGCTCACGTAGTTGACCCCTTCGTCGATAATCCCGTACAACTGCACGCTGCTCTGCGCATGTGCCGTACCGCCGACGCAACCCACCGCTGCGCAAAGCGCAATCGTCCTTTTCATTGACTGTCTCCAAAGTTTCTTCTGAATGTACGTATCGTGACGTCGCGATCGGTATCGGCGTCAATTAATATGGAAAACTAATTGATACGACAAGAAACGCCCGATTGCCGCAACGTTCGGTCGATTAGATGCGTGGCCGATATCACCGTCAATCGGTCGGGCAATCCGATTCCGTGCAGTGAAAGAGGTGCCGCGCGATGCGTCGTGGACAGCGTGGAGACCCTTAAGGGTAAAGCCGCAGGGCGATGGTTCGATCGCGATGTCAGTCGCGATCGATCACATACACGTGTGGGTGGGAGTGCCGACTCATGGCGCGATGATGCGTCGGCAGGCCCGAGACTCAGTTACTTCACGAGATGAATCTTTCTTCCCGATCCGTCGGACTTCGACGCCGCATCGATGCGGCGCGAGCCGCTGCTCTCGACGTTTTCCTTGGCGATCCGCATCGCCTGATCGAACTGCGTGCCGGTGGCGACGTGACGATGGTCGACGCTCACCAGCCATCCGCGCCCGCTGTGACACCAGCGGATCCGCCGCTCATCGAGCAAGGCGGCGAACCATCGCCATAGCGCGGCATCTTCCGCGTTGGCGTTTTCCCGCGCGCGGGCACGCGCGACCGTCATGCTCGATCCGTGATCCTCGATTCGTTGCTTCTGCATTGTCTGAGCCCTGCAATGAGCCACGTTGGCCCGTCGGTTCCGGCACCGCGTCATGTCAGTCTCAAGGGGAGCGCATTCGACCGGGACGCACCATGCCGCAGCGTCAACAGTGTCGGCTCGACCGCCGCAGCGTCAATAGTGCGCGGGCGACGATTCCGTACTTCGGAAGCCGGTCGCGCCACGCCGAGCGCACGCCGCATGACGCGCATCGCATACCGAACCAAAACCCGCGATGCAGGCGTTCCGACGTACGGAACAGGCTGCGGGTGCGCATTGACGCTCCCCGGTGAGCGAATCACGATGAGCAGCGATGCCTGTCGCATCGTCCGTCGATCTTCGTCGCTTCGGACAGGCGCCCGTCCGGGACGCTATCGCGACGCGCGCGAACTTCAACCCGTCATGACGATGATTCCGGATGGCGCATGCGACGCCGGAGCGCCCGACGTGACCCTCGATCTCGCCCATCCATGAACCATCCAGCATGCGCGACCGCGCACGCATCGCCCGATGCCCGTCAGGCCGGCGACTGCGATGCGCTTTCCTCGCTGATTCGCCCCGGCGACACCATGATGTGGGGCCAGTCGCACGCCGAGCCCGTAACGCTGATGCGCGCGCTGGTCGCCCAGCGCCACAGCTTCAAGCGCATTCGCGTCTTTCTCGGCATCGGCCTCACCGACGTCCTGGCACCCGAGCATGCCGACGCCATCGATTTCCTCGCGTACTGCGGCAGCGGCGCGAACCGCAGGCTGGCGCGCGCGAACGTGCTCGACATTCTGCCCGCGCACTATTCGCAGCTGCCGGACCTGATCCGCAGCGGCGCGTTGCGGATCGACGTCGTGATGCTGCAGGTGTCGCCGCCGGACGAGCACGGTCGTTACAGCCTCGGGCTCGCGCGCGAGTATCTGGTGGAAGCGCTGAAACATGCGCGGGCGATCGCCGCGGAAGTGCATCCCGACGTGCCGTGGACCTACGGCGGTCCTTACTTGCGCGCCGCCGACATCGATTTGCTGGTGGCGTCGGACATGCCGTTCCCGGATGCCGCCGCGACGACGCCCGGGCCGGTGGAGCAGGCGATCGGGCAGCACGTCGCGTCGATCGTCGAAGACGGCGCGACGCTGCAGACGGGCATCGGCGCGATTCCTGACGCGGTGATGGCCGCGCTACACGACAAGCGCGACCTCGGCGTGCACACCGGCAGCATCGGCGACGGCATCGCGGCGCTGTGCGAAGCCGGTGTCGTGACGAATGCGCGCAAGACGATCGACGCGGGCATCACCGTCGGCGGCGTCATCATCGGCTCCGCGCGTGTGCGCCGCTTTGCTCACCGCAATCCCGCGCTCGAACTGCGCGCCACCGAATACACGCACAATCCGCACGTGCTGCGCCGGATCGATCGCTTCACCGCGATCAATTCCGCGGTGGAGGTGGACCTGACGGGGCAGGTCAACGCGGAAGTCGTCGGCGGCACGTATGTCGGCGCGGTCGGCGGCGTCGGCGATTTTCTGCGGGCCGCGCAGGCCAGCCGCGGCGGCGTGCCGATCGTGGCGCTACCGTCCACCGCGGGCCCGCACAGTCGCATCGTGACGAAACTGTCAGGCCCGGTAACGGTGCCGCGCAGCGACGCGTGCGTGATCGTCACCGAATATGGGATCGCCGATCTGCGCTGCCTGTCGCTCGCGCAGCGCGTGCCGAAGATGATTGCGATCGCGCATCCCGATCATCGCGAACGGCTCGCGCGCGAGGCCGGCCTGTCCGGCTGACGCAGCGGTGCGAAACGGACTTCGCCGGCGCCGGACCGGTTCGATCCGGCCGAATCGACGCTTCGATTAATCGGAATTGGACTGTCGGCGCGACCCGCGTAAGCTGGATCGAAGACAGTCATCACATGGAGACAATCGGAATGGGCAATGCAAAGGGGCCGCTGGCCGGCATCAGGATCGTGGAGCTGGGCGGCGTCGGGCCGGTGCCGTTCTGCTGCATGCTGTTGTCGGATCTGGGCGCGGACATCATCCGCATCGATCGCCCGCCGGGCTACGACGGCGGCCAGCCGGGCGATCCGCGCTTCAATCTGCTGAACCGTGGCCGGCGCAGCGCCGCGTTCGACCTGAAGAAGCCCGAAGCGGCCGACGCGGTGCTCAAGCTCGTCGCGCGGGCCGATGCGCTCGTCGAAGGGTTCCGTCCCGGCGTCGCCGAAAAGCTCGGCCTCGGGCCCGACGCGTGCCTCGCGGTCAATCCCGCGCTCGTCTATGGCCGCATGACCGGCTGGGGGCAGGACGGCCCGCTCGCGCAGGCGCCGGGCCATGACGTCAACTACATCTCGCTGACCGGCGTGCTGCACGCGGTCGGCGCGGCCAGCGGGCCACCCGTGATTCCGCTGAACCTGGTCGGCGATTTCGGCGGCGGCTCGCTCTATCTCGCGCTCGGCGTGGTGTCGGCACTGCTCGAAAGCCGGCGCTCGGGGCACGGGCAGTTCGTCGATGCCGCGATGGTCGACGGCTCGGCGTCGCTGATGACACTGTTCTACGGCATGTTCGCGAGCGGCTACTGGAAGGACGAGCGCGGCAGCAATCGTCTCGACTCCGGCGCGCCCTGGTACAACGTCTACGAGACGAAGGACGGCCGCTGGGTCAGCGTCGGATCGAACGAAACACGCTTCTGGCGCAATACGCTGGCGCTGCTCGGGCTGCACGAAGAGGACATGCCGGATCAGCACGACCGATCGCGATGGCCGGAAGTGCATGCGAAATTCGCCGAGATATTCCGCACCCGCACGCGCGACGAATGGTGCGCGCTCGCCGAAGGCCGCGAGGTCTGCATCGCACCGGTGATGTCGCTGACCGAAGCGCCCACTCATCCGCACCTGCGCGCTCGACAGACCTTCGTCGAACGCGACGGGGTCGTGCAGCCCGCACCCGCGCCGCGCTTCAGCCGGACGCCCGGCGCCATCCAGTCTTCGCCCGCGCGGCCCGGCGAGCATACCGACGCGGTGCTCGGCGACTGGGGATTCACCGCCGCGGAACTCGCGACACTGCGCGACGCCGGCGCGATCGCGTGATCCGAACGATGCGTGCATGACGCGCCCGCACCGCACGCGGGCGCGTTGCTGCCGTTCTTCAGGCGAGACCTTCATCCTTCCCGCGCATCACGTGAACGTCGCGCGGTGCGGCGACACGCCTGTCGCATCCCTGTCTTCGCAATGCCCCCGACATCGCTTGTGCACCGCACCCAACCACGCTTCGATATTTTCGAATCGCCGCTTCAAAAATGGCCAGTTGGTTCGCGACGCCGCAAGCCCTAAGCTCGATTCCAGGATGAACAGCGCGGCTGCCCGAGCAGACGCCGATAACTGGAGCGAAGACAAATGGCTAACTTTCTCGACGAATCGCAAAGCATGTGGCTCGACACCGTGAACAAGTTCATGGACAACGAGATCACGGTCGAATACGTGCGCAAGTGCGACATGAATCGCGATTACCCGTACGAGGCCTACGAAAAGATTGCGAAGCAAGGCTGGCTCGGGATCCTGATTCCCGAGGAAGAGGGCGGCTCGGGCGGCGACATCTTCGACTATTCGCTGATGGCCGAAGGCCTCGGCAAGTTCGGCTTCGACTTCGCGTGCTCGGTGCTGGTGCCGACGTTTACCGCGATGAACATCATCAAGTTCGGCACGCCCGAGCAGAAGAAAAAATACGTGCAGCCGTTCATCGACGGCAAGATCCGCTTCTCGGTGTCGATCTCCGAACCCGACGCGGGCTCCGACGCCGCGAACACGAAGACGCGTGCGCGCCGCGACACCAACGGCGACTGGATCGTCAGCGGCCAGAAACTCTGGTGCAGCGGCGCGGCGGCGAAGGACACCGTGATCGCGATGCTCGTGCGCACCAGCACGGACGACAAGCACAAGGGCCTGTCGGTGCTGCTGATCCCGAACGACACGCCGGGCATGGTGATCAACAAGCTGCCGACGCTGTCGCGCCACGCGACGGGCACGACCGAGATCTTCCTCGACGAGGTGCGCGTGCCGGCCGACGCGCTGCTCGGCGAAGAGGGTCAGGGCTGGCGCATCATCACCGAGCACCTCGAGCTCGAACGCTGCGCGGTCGCAGCCGCCTATACGGGCAATGCGCAGCAAGCCGTGAATACGGCGACGCGCTATGCGCACGACCGCATCCAGTTCGACCACCAGCTGTACGACTTCCAGGTGATTCGCCACATGCTCGCCGACTGCCAGACCAAGGTCGACGCCGCGCGCCTGCTGTGCTACCGCGCTGCGCGGATGGCAGCCGATCACGTGCCGTGCAGCCGCGAGGTGTCGATGGCGAAGCTGTACGGCTCGGAGACGCTGAAGGAATGCGCGCTGGCCGGCATGCAGATCCTCGGGGGCTACGCGAACCTGCCGGAAGCCGACATGGAGCGCTACCTGCGCGAGAGTATCCAGTCGACGATCGGCGGCGGCACGTCGCAGATCCAGCGCACGATCATCGCGAAGTCGATGCGCCAGTAACGGCCCCCCCGGTTTTCATCGGTGCGGCGCGCATGCGGCCGCGCCGCACCCCGCCATTCCATCATCAGGAGACACCGCCATGAGCGGCATCAACAACAGCATCAACATTCCGCTCGACGAGCTCGAAGTCGGCCAGAAATTCCGTTCGCCCGGCCGCACCGTGACCGAGAGCGACGTCGTGATGTTCTGCATGTTCACCGGCAACTGGATCGAGATCCACTCGAACAAGGAATATGCGGAGAAGACGCGCTGGGGCGAGCGCATCGTGCAGGGCATGCTGACGTTCTCGCTGATTTCCGGCCTGCTGCAGTTCGGTCCGGCGATCCAGGCGAACTACGGCGTCGACAAGATGCGCTTCCTGAATCCGGTGAAGATCGGCGACACGGTCTATGCGACCGCCGAAGTCATCGCGAAGAAGGACAAGGACGACAAGTTCGGCGTCGGCACGATGCTGATCCAGGCGTACAACCAGCGCGGCGAAGTCGTGCAGCGTAGCGAATGGAGCCTGCTGATGCTGCGCAAGCGCGCGGACCTCGACGCGCTGATCGCCGAAGCGCAGCCCGATTTCAAGGTCTGAGGAGCGCAGCCATGACTCCTCGTCCGGTTGCGGCGATCGTCGGCATGGGCGATGCCTACGCGTCGCGCGCGAATCGCAAGGACCCGCTGCAGTTGGCCGCCGAGGCGACGCTCAACGCGCTCGCCGACGCGGGCATCGGCAAGGACCAGGTCGACGCGGTATTCACGGGACGTTCGCCGTGGGCCGACAAGCGTTCGCAGTGGAGCAACATCTTCATCTCGCACATGCAGATGCCGGTGACGATCACGAGCGAGCTGACGATGCACGGCGCGGGCCTGACGTCGACGCTCGCGATCGCGTCGCAGATGATCGCGGCCGGCCGCGCCGAGTACGTGCTGTGCCTGCAGAGCGACGCGACCGAGCTGTTCGTCGACGCGGTCGCGATGGGCGCGGAAGCCGACGCGGATCCGCAGTTCGAGATTCCGTACGGTCCGACGATTCCGGCGCTCTACGCGCAGGCCGCGCAGCGCTACTTTCACGAGTTCGGCATCACCGAGGACGATCTCGCCGATGTCGCGATCGCGAACCAGCGCTGGGGACGTCATCATCCGCATGCGGCGAAGGCGAAGTTCGGCGAGATCGATCGCGCGGCGGTGCTGTCGTCGCCGTACGTCGCCACACCGCTGCGCCGCTGGATGTGCTCCACCTGGGGGGGCGGCACGGGCGGGGCGCTGATCGTCACGTCGCCGGAGAACGCGCGTCACGCGCGCGATCCGGTCTACCTGCTCGGCTACGGATCGGCGACCACGCACGAGTACCTGACCGATCGCATGAACCTGCGTCGCTGCCGGTTCGACAGTCTCGGCGCGTTGCCGAACCTGACGACCACCGCGACCGCCGAGGCGGCGCGCCAGGCCTATGCGATGTCGGGGCTGACGCCCGCCGACATCGACATGGCGCAGATCTCGGTGAACTTCGCGCATATGGGGCCGATCGTGATGGAGGATCTCGGCTTCGCGAAGAAGGGGCGCGGCATCGATCTTTATCGCGAAGGCCGCACCGGCGTCGACGGCGACCTGCCGACCGACACCAACGGCGGGTGGCTGTCGTTCGGGCAGCCCGGCATCTCGTGCAACATGGACAGCATGATCGAGGCCGTCCGGCAGCTGCGCGGGCAGGCGCTCGGGCTCGCGCCGGCCCGCCGGCCGCAAACCGTGCTGGTGCAGGGCGCGGGCGGGATGCTGGCCGCCGGCGCCGTGCTGCTGCTGTCGTCCGCAACGTGATATCCGACCGGAGCATTCCATGACCGAAACGCATTCCCCGAATGCCTGGCCGCAACCCTACCGGCTGCTCGATGCGCAACCGTACTGGGACGCGCTGGCCGAAGACAAGCTGACGTACCAGCGCTGCACGTCCTGCCACGAAGCCGTGTGGCCGGCTCACTCGTTCTGCACGCATTGCGGCGCGAAATCGCTCGACTGGACCGAATCGTCGGGCCGCGGCGAAATCTATTCGCACAGCACGATCATGCGCGGGCCGACGCCGGTGTGGGCCGGCATCGTGCCGTACACGGTCGGCTTCATCCGCATGGACGAAGGCTATTACCTGTTCGCGCAGATCGATGCGCCGGCCGAGACGATCGCGATCGGCCAGCGCGTCGAGGTCCGCTTCGTGCAGCGCGGCGAACAAAAGTTGCCGGTATTCGTGCCGTCGACAACCTGAGGGCCGCACGCGGCGCGCCGGCCCACCGGCGCCCGCGCGGCGTGCCCGCTCACGGAGGAGACATCGTGAAGCGCATTGATTTTCATCCCGTCGACGGAGGCTGACATGGCCGGACCGCTCGACGGAGTACGCATCCTCGACCTGACGTCGAATTTCATGGGCCCGTACGCGTCGCTGCTGCTCGCCGACATGGGCGCCGGCGTCTGCAAGATCGAATCGCGCGACGGCGACACGACGCGCCACATCGGCCCGAGCCGCCATCCAGGCATGGGCCCGATCTTCCTGCACCTGAATCGCAACAAGCGCAGCCTCGTGCTCGACCTCAAGCATCCGGACGGGATCGCCGCACTGAAGCGCATGGCGGAATCGGCCGACGTGCTGCTGTACAGCATGCGGCCGCACACGATGGCGAAGCTCGGGATCGCATACGAGGACGTGCGCAAGCTCAATCCGCGCATCATCTACTGCGGCGCGTTCGGCTTCGGGCAGAACGGCCCGTATGCATCGCGCCCCGCATACGACGACCTGATCCAGGCCGCGGTCGGGATGCCGGTGCTGCAAAGCCGTAAGGCGGGGCCGCCGACCTATGTCGCGACGGCGGTCGCCGATCGCGTGGTCGGTATGGCGACCAGCAACGCGGTCGCGATGGCGCTGTACCGGCGCGAGAAGACGGGCGTCGGACAGCAGGTGTTCGTGCCGATGCTCGAGACCTTCGTGCATTTCGTGCTCGGCGACCATCTGTACGGGCACACGTTCGTGCCGCCGCTCGGCGACTGGGGCTATGCGCGGATGATGAATCCCGACCGCCGTCCGTATCGCACGCGCGACGGCTATATCGGCGTGAACGTCTATGCGGACCATCACTGGCAGCGTTTCTTCGTGCTGTCCGGGCATCCGGAGATGGCCGACGATCCGCGCTTCAACAACATCGGCGGGCGCACCGAGCATATCGCGCAGCTGTACGCGTTCCTCGCGAGCGTGTTCGAGACGCGGACCACGGCCGAATGGGTGAACGCGCTGACCGAAGCCGACATTCCGGTGATCGAGATGAATACGCCCGAAACGCTGATCGACGATCCGCACATGAAGGCGGTCGGCTTCTTCGCCGAGCAGGATCATCCGTCCGAAGGCCGGATCCGGACGCTGGGCATCCCTCAGCAGTGGAGCGAAAGCACGCCCGAGTTGCGCTATCCGGCGCCGCGCCTCGGCGAGCATTCCGCGGCGCTGCTGGCCGAGTATGGCTTCGGTGCCGAGGAAATCGACCGGATGCTGCGCTCCGGCGGCGCGTATGCGCCGGACGCGAGCGGCTCGCCGCAATCGCAGTAAAACGAAATCAGGAGAAGCGACATGTTGCGTGACCTGCCGCTGTCGGGCGTTGTGGTGGTCGAACTGAGCGATAGCGCATCGGCGCCGTTCGCCGGAAAAATCCTGGCGTCGCTCGGCGCCGAAGTCTGGAAGATCGAACGCCCGACCGGGGACTCGGCGCGCGGCTGGGGGCCGAGCGAATGGAAGGGCAGCGGTGCGGCGTATCACGCGCTGAACCGCGGCAAGCGTTCCGTCTGCATCGACATCAAGGACCGCGAGCAACTGGCGACGCTGCACCGGTTGATCGCCGAGCATGCGGACGTGTTCATCCATAACCTGCGGCCGGGCTCCAGCGCGCAATACGGCCTCGATGCCGACAGCCTGCGCGTGACCAAGCCGGAACTGATCTATTGCGAGATCGGCGCGTTCGGCCATCTCGGGCCGCTGAACACGCTGCCAGGCTACGATCCGCTGATGCAGGCGTTCTCGGGGATCATGAGTATCACCGGCGAGGAAGGGCAGGCGCCGGTTCGTGCCGGCGTGTCGATCGTCGATTTCGGCTCGGGGCTGTGGGCCGTGATCGGCATTCTGTCGGCCCTGTATCGCCGCCAGATCAAGCATTGCGGCGCGACCGTCAACGGCTCGCTGCTGGAAACGGCGATCGGCTGGATGACCGTGGCGATCGCGAACTACAGCGCGGACGGCGATACCGGCGGCCGGCACGGATCGGGCGTCGCGTTCATCGTCCCGCATCGCGCGTATGCGACGGCCGACGGCTATCTGATCGTCAGCGCCGCGAACGACGCGTTGTTCGCCAAGCTGTGTGCGGCGCTCCAGCGCCCCGAATGGGCGCGCGACGAGCGCTTTGCGACCAATGCGGCGCGCCTGCGCAATCGCGCGGAGATCGACCGCCTGATCGGCGAGCGGCTCGCGACGGACGACCGCGCGACGTGGCAGGCGCGTTTGCAGGCGGCAGGTATTCCGGTCGCGCCGATCCAGACCACCGCGGAGGTGGTCGCGCATGCGCAGACGCACGCGCTCGGCATCATCGAGAAACCGTCCGACGACGAGATCGGCCTGGTCGGACTGCCGCTGTCGTTCGACGGCAAGCGCCCGCCGCCGCTGCACGCGGCGCACGACATCGGCGCCGACAACGCGTCGCTCGACGCGCTGCTGCGCACCGGCCGCTAGGCGCGCGGCAACCGTCTGACGATTGGCGGCGCGACGCGACGCGGCAACCGTCGCGGCTGTGCCGCCGCGTTCACGAAAACCGCCGCACGCGCGCGGCCGTGCGTGATCGCGCGGCCGCGTCCTGTCGCGCCGTTCGCATCGATCGGGTGTACGATCGGCGTCGAACGCCGCGATCCTTCACGCGCCGCGCGCTCGCCGCCACGCCTCGTTTCCTGTACGACGCGCCCGGCACGAGACCGCGCGCGACCGGCCGCGACGTGCGACAACGTCATCGAGACGTGCATGAGGGGAGACATGAGTACATTCAATCGCCTGCATCTGATCCGGCAGGTCGATCTGTTTACGCTGAAGCTGTTCCTGTCGGCGGTCGAGGAGCAGCAGATCGGGCTTGCGGCCATCCGCGAGAACGTCGCCGCATCGACCGCGACCAAGCGCATCCAGGACCTCGAGGACATCGCCGGCATCAAGTTGCTGGAACGCCGCCCGAAAGGCGTGGCGCCGAGCCCGGCCGGCGAGGTGCTGGTCCGCTATATTCGCCGCATCTTCGACGACCTCGACGACATGCGTTCCGAGATTTCGTCGTTTACCGACGGCATGCGGGGAGAACTCTCCGTCGCGTCGGCGCGCTCGATCATCGTGCCGTTTCTCGCGCGCGAGATCGGCGAGTTCAAGCGCGAGTATCCGCTCGTCGATCTGGTGGTGAACGAACTCGAGAACGCCGAGATCGTGCAGGCCGTCGCGCGCGGCGACGCGGACATCGGCGTGTTCGCGGCCGCGCACGAACTCGATCTCGGCGGCGTCGACGTGACGCCTTACCGCGAGGATCGCCTCATCGCGGTCGTCCCGCTGGGCCACCCGCTCACGGCACGCGCCAGCCTGACGACACAGGATCTGCTGTCGGAAAACCTGATCGTCGTCGGCGCGATGCTCGGTGCGATCCGTGCGGCGGCGCGCCGCGTCGGCATCGATTTCGAGCCGCGGTACGGCGTCAGAAGCGCGGGCGTCGCCGTCAGCCTCGTGCAGGCGGGGCTCGGCGTGACGGTGCAGCCGGAGTGCCTCGTCAGTCATGAACTGTTCAGCCGCGTCGCCGTAATGGAGCTGGCGGAACCGTGGGCCGTGCGCCGCATCCATATCGCGACCGCGCGCGGCCGCGAGCAGGGCCCGATCGCGCGCGCGCTGATCCGGCAACTGCTGGACCGGCCGGCCGGCGACGCGCCGGCGGCGTGACGCAACGCGGGCCGTCAGGGCTTGCGGTATTTCAGCGCGTCGACCAGCAGCGAGAACGCGGAGGTCGCGTGCCGCCGGTTCGCGTAATAGAGGTGATAGCCCTCGAAGGTCTTGCGCCATGCGCCCAGCACCTCGACCAGTTGCCCGGACGCCAGCGCCGTGCGCACGTATTCGACGGGCAGATAGGCAAGCCCGAGGCCGGCGAGCGCCGCGTCCCGCACGGGTGCGATGCTCGTGTACACGAGCGGGCCGTCCACCTTGATGCGTTGCTCGTTGCCGGCCCTCGTGAAAATCCACGGGAGAAATTCGCCATGCGTCGGCAGGCGCAGGTTGATGCATGCATGCGACACGAGATCGGCCGGGCGCTTGGGCGCCGGATGGCGGTCGAGATACGCGGGCGCGCAGAAGACGGCCATCGGAATATCGGGGCCGATCCGCACCGCGATCATGTCCTTCGCGACGAGGCGCCCGCGCCGCACGCCGGCGTCGAAGCGGCCGTCGACGATATCGGCCAGACCGTAGTCGGTCGTGATCTCGATCCGGATGCCCGGATGATCGGGCAGGAAGCGCGCGATGGCCGGCTGCAGCACGCTTTGCACCGCGAATTCGTCGGCCGTCAGCCGGATCACGCCGGTCGGCTTGCCGATCAGTTCGCCAATCTCCTCCAGCCCGGCATCGATTTCGCTCATCGCGGGGCCGACGCGGTTCAGCAGCCGTTCGCCGGCCTCGGTCAGCGACACGCTGCGCGTCGTGCGCGCAAACAGCCGCAGGTCGAGCCGCGCTTCCAGCCCGCGGATCGTCTGACTCAGCGCCGATTGCGATACGCCGAGCCGCGCGGCCGCACGCGTGAAGCTGCGCTCTTCCGCCACCATCACGAACGCGGACAGATCCTTGAGGTTATTGCCGGCCATTGAGAACTCCTGCTTATGACTTTAAGCAGATTTTGCAGGATTATCACTCGACGGACCAGCCTCTAACATGGTTGCTGTTTCGACTTTCTGATCGCAATGGAGGACAACGCCATGCCGCAATCCGTCACGTTCCCCAACCGCTCGGCAAACATTGCTGCCGATCTGTACGTCCCGCCGAACTTCGACGCCGGCACGAAGTATCCGGGCATCATCTGCGGCCACCCGATCAGCAGCTGCAAGGAGCAGACCGCGTCGATCTACGCGCAGAAGCTGGCCGCGCTCGGCTTCGTGACGCTCGCGTTCGACGCCTCCCATCAGGGCGCGAGCGGCGGCGAGCCGCGCTACCTCGAGGATCCGGCGTCGCGCGTCGAGGACTTCCGCTGCGCGGTCGACTATCTGGTGACGCTCGATTACGTCGACGACGCGCGTATCGGCGTGCTGGGCATCTGCGGCGGCGGCGGCTATGCGGTCAACGCGGCGATGACGGAGCGCCGGATCAAGGCGGTGGGCACCGTCGTCGCGGCCAACTACGGCCGCATCATGCGCGAAGGCAACCTGTCGGCCGACGCGGCGCTCGCCACGCTCGACGCGATCGGCAAGCAGCGTACCGCCGAGGCGCGCGGCGCCGACCCGCTGATCGTCACCTACATTCCCGCGTCGGAGGCCGAGCGCCAACAGGCCGGCATCAAGGACATCGACATCGTCGAAGCCGTCGACTACTACACGACGCCGCGCGGACAGCAGCCGGGCTCGCCGAACAAGCTGCGCTTCTCTGGCCTGCAGGCGGCGGTGGGCTTCGACGCGTTTCACCTCGCGGAGCAGTTGCTGACCCAGCCGCTGCAGATCGTCATCGGCAGCAAACCCGGCGCGTTCGGATCGTACCGCGACGGCTACGAACTGTTCGAGCGCGCGCGTTCGAGCCGCAAGAACCTGTTCGTCGTCGACGGCGCGAGCCACTACGACCTGTACGACAAACCCGAGTACGTCGAGCAGGCCATGTCGAAGCTCGGGCCGTTCTTTCAAGAGAATCTCGCGTCCGCGCGTTGACGCCGGCGGGCATTCCCGCGCGCGTCTCCGTTTTTCATCATCCGGCGGTCACGCCTGTGCCGCGCGCTGCGGCGCGGCGTGACGACGTCGATCCATCAAGAGAAAGTTTTCATGGCAAAGATCTGGTTTATCACCGGCGCCTCGTCGGGCTTCGGCAAGGCATTGGCCGAACACGTGCTGGCCAGTGGCGATTGTGCAGTCCTGACCGCGCGGCGACTGGCGCCGCTCGAAGCCATCGCCGGCCGCTACGGCGACCGCGCGCTGGCGCTGTCGATGGACGTGACCGACGCAGCTGCTCGGGCAACCGCACTGCAGGCCGCGTTGCAGGCGTTCGGCCGTATCGACGTGCTGGCGAACATCGCCGGCCGCGGTTCGTGCGGCGCGGTGGAGGAGTTTTCGCCGGCCCAACTGCGCGAGCAGATGGAGCTCAACTTCTTCGCTGCCGCCGAGCTGACGCGCGAGGTGTTGCCCCACATGCGCGCGCGTGGCAGCGGCCACGTGCTGAACCTGACCAGCGTCGCCGGGCTCGTGACGTTCCCGGCATGCGGTCCGTATTGCGCGGCGAAGTTCGCGCTCGAAGCGTGGAGCGAGGCGTTACACCACGAAGTCGCACCGCTCGGGATCCGCGTCACGCTCGTGGAGCCCGGCGCATTCCGAACCGAATTCGCAGGGGACGCGAACATGCGGCCGGAGCAGTCGCTCGATGCCTATCGCCCGGTCGTCGCGCCGATGCTCGACTATTTCGAACGGGAGGCCGGCAAGCAGGCGGGCGATCCCGCGAAGGCCGCGCGCGTGATGGCCGATGCCGTCAACAGCGACGTGCCGCCGTTGCGGCTGATGCTGGGCAAGGACGCGTATCGCGCATGGGACGCCGCCGTCGCCGCGCGTCAGGCCGATCTGGCCGCATGGCGCGATCGTGGCGAAGCCACGGCCTACGATGGCGTCGAAGTGACGTCGATCGAGTCCCTTTCCGCGTAGGTCGGCAGATACCGGGCGTTCGCTGCGACCGTTCGTGCCGCGCCCGATCCATCTGATCGACGATCGGGCGTGCTCGGTGTCGCCAGCGGCATTTCGAAGTACGGAAGGGACGCTCGGCGCGAATTGACCGGTGCACCGTTGCCCGCGCATCGTGACGGTATGTGCACCGCGTGCCTGCGTATCGCGGCCGCACGCGCGATGCCGCAGCGCGCGCCGCCCTGGCCGCGTCACGACAGGAGACAGCATGCAATCCCCCAACGGCACCGGCGAATCGGCGCCTGCACCGACGGATGTCACCGCGGCCATCGCCGCGCATGTCGCGTCCGTCGCGAACCGGTGCGCGACCGATGCCGATACGGCAGCACTGCGCCGGCTTTTCCTCGACAACTTCATCGTGTCGCTGTGGGGCGCGACGCGGCCGTGGACCGGCCAGATCGCGCGCTGGTCGCGTCGTTTTGCCGGCACGGGCGCGAGCCCGGTGCTCGGCGCCGACTGGACGGCCGACGCATCCGTTGCCGCATTGGTACACGGCACGGCCTCGCACAGCTACGAGCTCGACGACACACATAACGAGACGCTGAGCCATCCCGGCGCGGTCGTCATTCCCGCCGCGTTGGCCGTCGCGGCGAGCACGGGCGCGTCGCAAGCCATGCTGTTCCGGGCCGTGGCGGCCGGATACGAAGCGATGGCGCTGGTCGGCGCCGCAGCGGGCGGAATGGAAACCGTGCATCGCGGCTTTCATCCCACGGCGATTTTCGGCACGTTCGGTGCGGCCACCGCCTGCGTGGCGCTACATGCCTACCGCGACGACACGCCCGTCACGCCGGAATCGCTGATCCGTGCGTGGGGACATGCGTTGTCGCAGGCAAGCGGCGCGATGCAGTTCTCGGCGGAAGCGTCGGGCGGGGAGGTCAAGCGCGTTCATGCGGGTATCGCGGCACGCAACGGCGTGCTCGCTGCGGAATTCGCGCGAATGGACGCCGTAACGGCGCCGCGGCGCGTCGTCGAAGGCACCTACGGGCTCGCCGCGCTGTTCGGCGGTCCGCTGCGTGCGGTCGAATTGGGCGGCCCGCTGCAGATCCATTCGATCAGCCTCAAACCGTACGCATGCTGCCGCCTGTTCCATTCGACGATCGACGCGCTGGCCGAACTGACCACCAACTTTACGATGCGGACCGACGACATTCGCGAGATCGTGATCAGCGGCCCGCAGCTCATCGCGGATCAGCACATGCTCGCGCAGCCCGAATCGACGATGGCGGCCCAATACAGTTGCCCTTATATCGTCGGCGCGACGCTGAGCTACGGGCCGACCCGCTATGACGCCTATGACGACGCGTTCCTCGGCGATCCGCAGATCCGGCGCATTGCCGAGCGTGTGCGTTTCGAGGCGAGCGACGCGCTGACGCAGTATTACCCGACCCGCTTCGCGACAGGCGTACGGATCGTGCGCGACGACGGCAGCGCACAGTCGAGCGTCGTGATCGACAGCGTCGGTACGCCTGCCAGGCCGCTGACGCTCGATCAGATCATCGCGAAAGGCGAGAGTCTGACGTCGCATGGCGTGTGCGCGTCGGCCGGCAAGCAGTTCGCCGCGCTCGTTCACGACGATCGCAGCGATGGCCGAATGCTCGCGCAGGCGCTGGCAGCCGTGTCGTGCGAGATCCATGCAAACGGGAGCGAGGAATGACTGTCCATGACAATGCCGCGACAACGGAACGCGTCACGCGCGAGCCGCTGCACACCAGGCAGATCACGTTCGATGGGTTCAGACGAAGCGACGGTCTCTTTGAGATCGAAGGCTATCTGACCGATCGAAAACCACACGATTTCGCGCCGCCGAGCAGCCCGCGCGTGGTACCGGCGAACGAGCCGATCCACGATCTCGGCTTGCGGGTGGTGTTCGATCTCGACATGGTCGTCCACCAGGTCGACACCTTCATCCGCGCGTATCCGTACCGCGAATGCCCGGGCGGCGGCGCGACGCTGCAAGCGCTGGTGGGGCTGCGCATCGGTGCGGGCTGGAGCGGCGAGGTACGCAAGCGCCTGCCGCCCGGCGACACGTGTACGCATTTGCGGGAAATCCTGATTCCGCTCGCCACCGCGGCCATTCAGACCGTCAATCCGCTGCGTTCGCAAACCTTGCTCGAGGCGACCGACGCCAGCGGAAAACCGCTCAAGATCGACAGTTGCTTCGCATACGGCGCGTCGCGCGAGCTCGTCCTGCAGCGCTGGCCGGCGTTTCACCGCCCGAATCGAAGCTAGCCGGCGGGCGCGGCAAAGCGCTCGCTGCAAGCCTTCATCACGTCACCGGCCGCTTGGCACGCCCGGTGACGTTCGTCCTTTCCATGCCTTTCCCTGCGCGTCGACCTGCCCGGATCGGCCGTCGGCCAGCGTCCCGACGCACATTTCCGATCGCGAAAGTTCGACCGCGATTGATAAGCCCCGCTTATTGGCGTAAGTGCTTTAAGCAGTCTAGTTGCTGACGATATCGACCGCTATATTCGAACCAGTCCGGGATGCAAACGTCGAATCGCCCCGGCAAGACATCTAGCGGAGAATCCATGAAGTCAGTCAAATTCAGCAACGGCTCGCTCGAAATGGCGGGCAACCTCTATTTCCCCGAAGGCTTCGATGCGTCGCGCCAGTACGCGGCCATCGTCTGCGTTCACCCGGGCGGCGGCGTCAAGGAGCAAACGGCCGGCCGCTATGCGGAACAACTCGCGCGTGAGGGGTACGTCACACTCGCGTTCGACGCGTCGTTCCAGGGGGAAAGCGGCGGGACGCCGCGGTTCCTCGAGGATCCCTATGCGCGCGTCAACGACGTGCGCAGCGCGGTCGATTTTCTGGCGACGCAAGACTTCGTCGATCGCGACAGGATCGGCGCGCTGGGCGTATGCGCAGGCGGCGGCTATGCGATCCACGCGACGATGACCGACCGGCGCATCAAGGCAGTGGGCGCCGTCAGCGCGGTCAATATCGGCAGCATGTTCCGCGTCGGCTGGCATGGCAACGAGGCGCCGGCCAAATCGATCGCATTGCTCGAGCTCGGCGCCGCAGCGCGCACGCGCGAGGCCGCCGGCGAGCCGGTCGCCTATATCCCGTTCTCGCCGACGAGCCTCGATGGCGTCGAGGATCGCGACATGCGCGAAGCGTACGACTACTACCGTACGCCGCGTGCGCAGCACCCCAACACGCCGAGCCAGTTCACGACGAGCAGCCTGCCGCAACTCGTGACCTACGACGCCTTCGCGTTGGCCGACGTGCTGCTGACGCAACCGCTCCAGTTGGTCGCCGGCAGCGAAGCCGGCTCGCTCTGGCACAGCCAGGACCTCCTTGAAAAAGCGGCCAGCACCGACAAGCACCTTCACGTGATCCGGGGCGGCACGCACATGTCGCTTTACGACACGCCGGAGCAGATGCGCGAAGCGGTGTCGACGCTGGCGCCGTTCTTCGGCAAGCACCTGTAATCACGCGGGTACCGCACGGGCGGGTGTCGCGTCCGCGCGGATCAGGTCCGCGGCCTTTTCGCCGATCATGATGCAGGCCGCGTTGGTATTGCCCGCGACAATCTTCGGCATGATCGACGCGTCGGCGACGCGCAACCGCGCGACGCCGCGCACGCGCAGCCGCGGATCGACGACAGCCTGCGCATCGACACCCATCCGGCAGGTGCCGACCTGGTGCCAGCCGCTGTTGCCGTAGGTCTTGAGATGGGCGAGCCACTGTTCGTCCGTCGTGACGGCCGCGCCCGGCACGCGTTCCTCGACGATCCGCGACGCGAGCGGGGCAGTGTTCGCGATGCGCCGCATCAGCCGCAAACCCGCGATCGAACGCCGGATGTCGCCGGGATCGCTCAGGTAATTCGGATGAAACGCGGGCGCATCCAAAGGGTCCGGCGACTTCAGCTCCATATGGCCGCGCGAGTCGGGCGTCAACAGAACGACCGCCGCACCGATGGCCGGGAAATCGTCGACGACCGGCTCGCCGGACGCCGAAAATTTGAACGTCATCGGGCTCACCGTCAGTTGCAGGTCGGCTTCCGGTCGCCCCGGCTCGCTGCGCGCATAAGCCGTCACGGGCGCCGCGCCTAGTGCAAGATACCCGCGGCGAGTCAGCAGATAGCGCACGCCTTCCAGATACTTGCGTAGCCCGCGCAGCCGGTGGTTATAGGAGCTGTCCGGCGTGACATGCCATGCCAACGAGCCGAACCAGTGATCCTGAAGGTTGCGGCCCACATCGGGCGACTCCACCGTCGCCGCGATCCCGTGGCGATGCAGGGCCGCGGCGTCGCCGATTCCCGATAGCATCAGCAATTGCGGCGAAGCCAGTGCGCCGCCCGACAGGATCACTTCGCGCGCGGCAGCGATGTGCCGCCGCACGCCGCGGTCCAGCACCTCGATGCCCGTGGCATGAGCGGCTTCGAGAACGACGCGCATCACGCGCACACCGGTGCGCACGGACAGGTTGCGGCGATGACGCACAGGTTCGATGAACGCGTCATAGGACGAATGGCGGCGCCCGTCGCGGATCGTGTATTGCCGATAGGCGACGCCTTCGTACGGCGGCCCGTTCAGATCCGCGCTGCGGGGAATGCCGGCCTGCTCCGCGGCGGCGATGAAATCGTCGGCGCTCGGGTGCGAGATGGCCGCGTCGCTGACATGCAGCGGGCCCTGTGCACCATGATGGTCGCTTGCGCCGCGCTGGTTCGCTTCCGACCGGATGAAATAGGGCAGCACGTCGGCCCAGCTCCATCCGTCGTTGCCGAGCGCCGCCCAATGGTCGAAATCGCTCGGCTGGCCGCGCATGTAGATCATGCCGTTGATCGCGCTGCTGCCGCCGAGGCCTTTGCCGCGCGGCCAGTACACGGTGCGGCCGCCAAGCGTCGGCACGGGCTCGGTATCGAATGCCCAGTTGAACCGTTTGTCCATGAACAGCTTGCCCGCACCGGCGGGCGTGCGCACCCAGAAGTTGTTCATGTCCGCGCCGGCTTCGACGAGCAGCACGCGCACCGCGGGATCCTCGGACAGGCGGCTCGCGACCACACAGCCCGACGAGCCTGCCCCCACTACGATGTAGTCGTACGTTTCCATCACGTGCGACACCTCATGCCGATCTCGGGATCAGCGGCACGACCGTCGCCGCGACGATCGCGGGGATCGCAAACGCATAGAAATTCCAGTGCAGGCCGAGATTGGCACCGACGATCCAGCCGCCGATCATCGGCCCGAGGATCGAGCCGAAACGCCCGACGGCCTGTGCGCCGCCCAGCGCCGACCCGCGGCACGAAGTCGGGAAGTGCGCGGCGATATACCCGTAGATCAGGCTGCTGGTGCCGATCGAACTGAGTCCCGCGCCGAATACGGCGAGCATCAGCCAGGTGGAATCGAGCTTCTGGCTCAGCACGATCAGCGACAAGCAGCCGAGCACGAGAAACGCAAACATGACGCGTCGCGTGCCGACACGATCGGCCAGCCACGCGCCGCCGAGCATGCCCACGACCGCCCCGAACTGCATCACCAGCAGGAACTGCAGCGATGAGCCGAGCGGATAGCCGGCCGCTCGCATCAGCTGCGGCAGCCACGCATTGAGCCCATACACGATCAGCTGCACGCAGAACGTCATGAACGCGAGCAGCAGCGCCGTGGCGCGAAACTGGCGCGACAGCACCAGCCGGTAACCGCCGGCCTGCCGCGCCGTGCCATGCAATACGCGTTGGTCATCCTTGTCGCGCAGGATCTGGTCGAGATCGAGTGAATAGCGGGCCGCGAGCGTGCGCGCCTCGTCGATACGGCCGCGATTGACGAGGAAATCCGCCGACTCGGGAAGCAGGAAGTACATGACGGGCAGGATCAGCGCATACAGTGCACCGAGCGCGTACAACGTGCGCCAGCCGTGCTCGTGAAGCAGCACGATGGCCAGCAGCGCGCTGACGATGCCGCCTACCGAGTAGCCGGTCAGCGTGAGCGCGTTGTAGAACTGGCGACGGCCCTTGGGCGCGTACTCCACCGCCAGCGCCACGGCGGACGGCACCACGCCGCCCATGCCGATTCCCGTGATGAAGCGGGCCGCGCCCAGAAACGTGGGGGAGGTCGCGAACGCGCAGACGAACGAGCCGACCGAGAACCACAGCACGCCCACCATGAGCAGGCGGCGTCGGCCGATACGATCGGTCAGCGGACCGGCCACCGCGAGGCCGACCATCAGCCCGACCAGCGTCCAGCTGCCGATCATGCCGGCGGCGGCAGGCGTCAGATGCCAGCCGGGCTCGGCCAGCAGATGCGGAACGGTTGCGCCGTAGACGATGAGATCGTAGCCGTCCGCCACGATCGTGAGGAAGCATAGAAGCACGACGAATAGACTGCTGCGGACCGGCGGCGTTGCTTGATTCATGTTGTCTCCATACCTTTGTTGTAAATGTATTGCCTGACGAATCCTTCCGGATTCCCAAGCATGGCGATCCTCCTTTCACGCAATGAATGCCGGAAGGACCTATTCCGGAAACGTCCCGGATTTTTCTTATACGTCGAGTCGGATCCCGCTCGAACGTTGGAATGGGCGTGTGCGTGCACGCCTTGCCGGTGATGACGGACACCGCCTCCCGGTCGCCGGGATGGCCGGCCGGCGAGCGCGATGTCTGCCGTGCAGTTCGATGCTGCCGCAGCCTCGTGCCGATGCACGCGTATCGCGTTTGCCACGGCTGTAATCCGTGATGGGGAGCGTAAGAGCATGCCGCCGGCGAACCAATTGAGTTTTCATGAAGCCGCGATTCGACGGGATCGAATTCGACTCCCATGTACCGACAATGAGTATGCAGACGCAGGCCGCACTCCGCGCCTCGGCATTTCCAGCCCTGCGCACGTGCCCATTCAAAAACCGGAGCGAGGGTTTCGTCGAAAATCTCACGATGTGTCGAATGAGTAAGGAGCGACGCGTGCGCCGAAGCAGGGAAGCGGCCGTGCATACGGCCATGAACGCGTGGTCAGGGCGTCGCCGATCTCAAATGCGGTGCGCCGAGCAGAAAGCTCTGCATCCCGATACAGCTGACGATTTGCATGACCTGCAGCACTTGTGCCGGCGTCGCGCCGTAGCGAAGCGCGTTGCGCATATGAATGCGGACGCCCGGTTCGAACAGGTGCGTCGTCGATACGTCGATTGCCACATACAACAGCTCCTTGACGACGGGCGGTAGCGATGCGGTCTGCCACGGCGCCGACGAAAAGGCCGTATAGCCGTCGAAGAATGCGGGCGAGCTGCGTACCATGCCTTGCAGTTCGTCGCTCCAGTAGCCACGACGCTCGCAGAACTCGGTGCGTACTTTGTCGAACGCACTGTCGAGCGGGAACGCGGCATCGACCGATTCACCGGCGGCGGCGAGTTCGTCGAGCAGGATCGGCACACCGACCATGTACGCATGGATCCCGAGCACGGAGGCGATCTGTAGCACCTCGCGCAGTTCGGCTCGGGTGGCGCCATGTTTGACGGCAGCGTCGATGTGCTGCCCGACGGCCTCGGCGTTCAGATGCGTGACGCTTGCGTTCGCGGCGATCAGGACGAAATGCTGGATCTTCGGCTCCAGGTGCGGCGAGCCCAGCGCGACTTCCGCCATGGACAGATAACGGTCGAAGAACGCGGGATCCTCGTTCAGACCGATATCGAGGGCGTCGTTCCAGAAGCCGTGAAGTCGTTCGAACCGGGCCTTGAGTGAGACGGGATCGCTCATGATGGTCGTCTACCTGAGATTCGGCGCCGAAGATGGGCCGCGAAAGCAGGATAAGGGCCGACTTGCCGTGCGTGAATCGGTTTCGTTCGAGCCTTCCGTACGTTGAAAATCTTCCTGTATCGATTGCCCGGCTGGCTTCCGGCGATCGTCGATGCGGCGGTGCGCGCGGACCTTGTTCCTTGTATCCGCATGGTCGGTTCGAGACGAAGTGCTGTCCCAGCCGCGATTCAGCCGCGAGCCTGACTATTTGGATGCGACGATTGCCGAGGCGCGGGCGGACGAAGCGGCTGCGTCCGTTGCGCGCCCGATCTCGCTCGGAAGCCGGGTTCCGTTGTACGGAAATGACCGCTCGCCAAAATTGACCGGCCCCCGACACGCCTGCACGCTTTACACGCACCTGTCGGCGTCGTTCCGATCGGCGCGGTTGGCGCAATCTCAATCGTTCCATGCGCACGATCGACGCGCGACGGAGACCACTATGGAGACGACTCATGCCCCTTTTCAACAGCTTGCGATCGAATCGTCGAGACGATTTCGGCATCGATGTCGAATATCGCGTCACGCCGGGCCCTGTAACGGCCTCGCGCGCCGCGGAGTAACGCGCATGGCGCTGGATCCCGACATTGCGACGATGCTGAAAAGCCTCGAATCGGCGCCGCCGATGGAGAGCCTGTCCGTCGAGGCGCTCCGCGAGGGGCTTGCGTATCCGCCGCTCGACCGGCGCACGGTCGTGGGCGAGACCGTCGATTTCGACATACCGCTCGAAGGGCGAATGCTCGCGGCGCGCCTGTACCGGCCGGTGGAGAGAAAAAGTGACGGCGTGACCGTGTTCTTTCACGGCGGCGGTTTCGTGATCGGCAATCTCGATACGCACGATCACGTGTGCCGCGACCTCTGCGCGGGAAGCGGCGCCGCCGTGATTGCGGTCGACTACCGGCTTGCACCCGAGCATCGCTTTCCCGCCGCGGTCAACGATTGCTTCGATGCCGTGTGCTGGATCGCGCAGCACGCCCCCCTGCTGTCGCTCGACGCGTCGCGCCTGGTCGTGGCCGGCGACAGCGCGGGCGGCAACCTCGCCGCCGTGACGGCGCTGCGAATCCGCGACGAAGGCGGCCCTCCACTATGCGCGCAGGTGCTGGTCTACCCGGTGACCGACTATCACACGCCGCCTACGCGTTCCTACGTCGAGAACCAGTCCGGCTATGTGCTCACGCGCGCGGCGATGGTGTGGTTCTGGCGCCACTACGTCGAGAACGAGCAGGACGCGTTTCATCCGCATGCGTGCCCGCTGCGCGCGAAGTCGCTCGCGGGATTGCCGCGCGCCCTCGTGGTGACGGCCGGTTTCGATCCGCTGCGCGACGAAGGCGACGCCTACGCGAATCGCCTGTTCGACGCCGGCGTGCCCGTCACGTTGCGGCACTACGAGGGCATGATCCACGGCTTCTTTCGGATGGGCCTCGCATGCGCGGCCGCACAGGAAGCGCTGAGGGCGGCTGCGGCCTGGATAAGCGATGCGATGGCGCGTTGACACGTCTCGCCTGTTTGATGAACCGATCCGGAATTTCGAATGGAAACCTTGAAACATATCGGCTTTTTGGGCCTCGGACAGATGGGCGGCCCGATGGCCGAGCGCTTGCTCGGACAATCGTTCCGCCTGCATGTCTACGATCCGTCGCCTGCGGCCCTCCAGCCCTTTATCGAAGGCGGCGCGGTCATCCATAATTCGCCACGCGAGGTCGCCGATGCGGCCAGCATCGTCTTTGCGTGCCTGCCGAATCGCGATGTGTCGCTCGCGGTCGGCCTCGGCGCGGACGGCGTCGTGCATGGCAAAGCGATTCGCGTGTACGCGGAGATGTCGACGATCGGTCAAGACATGATCGAACGAATCGGCACCGGGCTGGCCGAGAAAGGGATCGACATCGTCGATGCACCGATCTCGGGAGGCGCCCCGGCTGCGCGGGCCGGCACGCTCGCGATGCTCGCCGCCGGCGCACCAGCCGCGGTCGGGCAGGTCATGCCGCTGCTGTCGCTGATCGGGAAAGCCGTGTTCGTGATGGGTGAACGCGCAGGCATGGCGCAGGTCATGAAGATCGTCAACAACATCATCATGGCGACCAATCTCGTCGTCTGCTCGGAAGGGCTCGCGATGGGCGCGAAGGCCGGCCTGGACGCGGACATGATGATGCGACTACTGGATGCGGGTACGGCGCAGAGCTTTGCCGGCTCGAAGATGCTGAGCCGCGCCGTGTCGGGTCGGTTCGACTATGGCGCAGCGCTGGCCATCATCGAAAAGGACATGTCGCTCGGATTCAACGAAGCGCGTCTGCTGAATATCGCGACGCCGACCATCGACCGCGCGCGCGATGTCTGGCATGCGGCATACGAAGCGGGGCACGAGGCGGAGGACTTTACTTCGATTCTGACGTTCGTCGCGGAGCAGGGCGGCACGCGCGTGCGAGGGCGGACCGCTTGAGTCGCGGTAGCGCGACGCCTGCATGCCATCACGGTTCGAAGCGAACGTCGCGAAGCACGATCTCGAGTTCGTGTGCGGCTTGTTTGAGCGCCGGCACGATGCGCTGCCTGACGGCGCCGATATCCGGTTCGAACCGGATCGCGCCGCAACTCAGCGACATCGGTGTGGCGGCGTGGCCGATGCTGATCGGCAGCGCGATGCCATACGCGTGACGCTGGAACTCGCCGAATGACATGCATACGCCGTTCGTGTCGAGATCATCGAACGCGTTGTCGATGCCGGTTCGCATCGCTTCTCGCTGCGGACCGGCAGCTTCGAGCAGCCGCGCGACGTACTGTTGCCGTTCCGGTTGCGGCAGCGTCCAGAGCCACGCCCGCCCGATCGCCGTGCAGCCCATCGGCAGTAACGAACCGACGCCGAGCCGCAGCGTGGCGATGCCTGCGCTCGTCCGATGGGCGATATACAGCATGTCGAGCCCATCGGGTGCGGCGAGTGCGACCGACACGTTCAACTGATCGGCGAGCCGCTGCATCAGCGGGTTCGCGAGTCGCGTGACAGGATTGGTTTCGAGGTAGGCGTAACCGATGCCGAACACGCCCGTCGCGAGCTCGAATCGCGCGCCGCCCGCGACGCGACGAATGTATCCCAGATGGATCAGCGTAGAGGTCAAACGCGAAACGGCCGATCGGGACATTCCCGCGCGCTGCGCCAGTTCTCCATTGGTCAGCGGTGCCCGCTCCGCGTGAAACGCGCGCAATATCTGCAGGCCGCGATCGAGCGTCAGCGTGACATGAGTGGCTTCGGGCATTGGGGCTCCTGAACGATCGGGTTGCGTCGCCATCGCGATCCCTTGTTTTCAGACACCGAGCGGCGCGCGCTCGCGAAGCGTCTGCGCGATCGCGACGAGCCGCGGGCCGAGTTCGCGTTCGAGCCTCGCCTGCGCGAGGCGCGCTGTGCGGCCGACGCAGCCGAGCACCAGTGGCGGGCGATTGGGAAGCGATACGGGCGCGGCGACACACGCGAGTTCCGGTTCCCAGTCGCCGTGCAACATGCCGAATCCCAGTTCGCGCACCTGCGCGACTTTTTCGACCATGCGGCGTCCGATGGTGGGCCAGTTGTCGTCGGCACGCTGCTCGAGCTCGCGCTGCAAGTAGCTGCATTCCGCTTCGGGCAGGGCGGCCAGCAATGCCCATCCCATCAGCGAATACGCGATATGCATGCGCATGCCGGGCCGCAGCCGCAGATCGAGCACGGTGCGACTCCCGATCTGGGTGTCGAGGATCAGGATGTCGAGACGGTCGCGCGTGCCGAGCAGCACGTAGGTATCGGTCGCCTCGGCCACTTTCCGCATTTCGCTGCTGGCGAGGCGCTGAAGGTTCGGGTCGATGACGGCCGCGTAGCCGAGCGCGAGCGACGCGGCCGCGAGCGCATATTTCCGGCTGCTCTTGTCGTGGTGCAGGTAGCCCAGTGCGACGAGCGAGCGAAGCAGGCGCAGCACCGTCGGCGGCGGAATGCCGGTTGCTTGCGCGATTTCCAGGTTGCCGAGCCAGGCCTTGTCCGGGGCGAACGCCGACAGGATCGCCAGCCCGCGCGCGAGTGGGGTCACCATCGCGTTGCTCGGCGCGCGTTCGCCACGAGGCAATTTCGGCCACGCGGTGTCGACGCCATGCGGGCCATTGCCGGACCTCGTGTCGACGTGCGTCGGCAAGGATCTACCGGGTTGCATGCGTGTCTCCGTCTGTTTTCTCGATGGCGGATCATATTTGGTCCGACGCGCGTGCGCGCGTCCATGCGGATCGTACTACCATCGCGCGAACCATGGAGTCGGGACGTGCCCGAGATCAGACGGCTGGTGCAATGTCGCGGATCAGCGCGACGCGTGCGCGACGACGCGGCGGAGCCGGTCACTGATGAATTCCAATCCGATACGGCTTCCGGGCAGAATGCCAATCATCATAAGAAAGCCGTGCATCTGCCCGTGCGCGCGAAGATGATGAACCGGCACCCCGGCCTCCTCGAGACGCAGCGCGTAAGCTTCCCCTTCGTCGCGCAACACGTCGTGCTCCGCGGTGACGACGATCGCCTCCGGCAGGGCCGACAGGTCTGCTTCCCTGAGCGGCGACGCGAGACTGGAGTGCCGAGCCTCATCGGTCGGCGCATAGTGCGTCCAGTACCACGTCATCGCGTCGCGGTTGGTCAGCAGTTGATTGTCGGGCGAGACATATGAAGGCCGATCGAATACGCAATCGGTCACCGGATAGACGAGCAGCTGGCCGGCGAACGACACAGCTCGTTCGCGTCGCGCGAGCAGCGTCACCGCAATCGCGAGGTTCGCCCCCGCGCTATCCCCACCAACGAGCACCGGCAGCGTCGTACCAAGCAGGGCGGCCTGCTCGGCGACCAGCCATTGCGTGGCCTGCCATGCATCGAGCACCGGCCGCGGAAACGGATGTTCCGGCGCTTTCCGGTATTCGACGAGCGCGACCGCAACATCTGCACCGACCGCGATTTCGCGGCAAAGCGGCGTGAATTCCTCGATGCCGCCAACGACCCAGCCGCCGCCGTGAAAATACACGAGCAACGCTTGCGGCCGTTCGTCCGGTACAAACAAGCGCGCGCGGAGCGTGCCGCCGTCGACCGGGACATCGAGCGGAATGGTGGCACGCACGTCGGCGCCCGCGGACAGGATCGTGCTGATTCGCGCAAACGCGGTGCGCGCCTCTTCCGGTGTCATCAAATGACGGGGTTTCGACGCCGTCGCGGCGAGCTTGTCCATGAAGGCGCGGGTTTCGGTATCGAGGCTCATGATGGCGACTTTTCAGCGGCGCGATGCGGCGTGGCGCCGTTACGAGTAAGCGGTCGACTCCTTGACGCAGTCGAGCAGTGCATGTGATGTCTCAGTGAGCGCGTCTGCCGATGCATTGCCTGCCCGCAAAAGCGCTCGGCAGTGCGCCCGACGAGTCAGTTCAACCCGACCTCGGCTCGTAGCGCGAACACCGGATCGCGCTGATCTCGGCTGCCGAGCAGCCATGTCGGATTGAGCTTGTTGTCTGCGGCATCGACGAGATGCGACTCGATCGCATCGAACACCGTTCGGCGACGCGCGATGCGCCACTCGTCGTTGCGCTTCTCGAAGCGGTCGACATAGCGGCCGAATACCTGGACCCGGCTGTTGTGCGTGCTATCGGCGTGTTTCGCGTCGAGCATCGACCGATGTTCGCTCGCCTGCGGCGCGAGCTCCAGCCGCGCGACGAAATACGTTTCGACGGCGGCGATGCTATCGGACGCGAATTCCACGAGACAGTTGCCGAGGAAGTGCGTGGACGTCAGCAGGCTCGGCGCATCGTGCCGCTCCCTGACCCACGCGATGAACGCGTCGCGGGTGCCCTTGAAGTCGGCATGGTCGTCGTGGCAATCCTCGAAGAACGCGGAGCGGACGAGCTCCCAGTCGCGGCGGTCGACGCCGCGCGCGTAACGAAGCATCACGTCCCGGATCAGGTCCTTCTCGATCAGGCGTTGCATGGCGGCAGACATGGCGTTGCGCTCCTTTCGTTTTCCTGCCTCAACGATGAAGAGCCTGCCTGTCTCGCGTCAATTCGCGCGATGCGCGTCTGCCGTACTTTGAAATCTCCCACGGATCGTGCGACCCGACATGCCGATCTGCCTGAACGCACAGCACGTCGGTCCCGACATCGGCACGCACGAACGCGGTGTCGGCGCCGATTTCAATGTACGGGAAGGCATCGCTGCCGCAATTGATGCGGACCGGCGTGCGGTCATTCAATAGGTTCCTGACAAGCACCAATCTTCAGGAGACAACCCAATGAACCAGAACTCGGAAGTGCTGGACGCCGTCATTGTCGGCGCCGGCTTTGGCGGACTCTATGCGATCAAGCGGCTCACCGATGCCGGCTTTCGCATCCAGGCATTCGAATCGGGAGACGGCGGCGGCGGAACGTGGTACTGGAATCGCTATCCAGGCGCGCGGGTGGATCTCGAGTGCTGGGACTACTCCTATTCGTTTTCCGCGGAGCTTCAGGACGAGTGGGACTGGCCCGAGCGCTATCCGACCGCTGCGGAGCTCATGCGATACCTGAATCACGTGGCCGATCGCTTCGACCTGCGTCGGCACATACGCTTCAATACGCGTGTCGAGTCCGCCGTATTCGATGAAAAACTGAATCTCTGGAACGTGACGACGTCGGATGGAAAGGTCACGCGTGCACGTTTCTTCGTACCGGCGACCGGCGTGTTGTCGGTGCCGAAGCCGCCCGAGATTGCGGGAATCGAGACGTTCGCGGGCGAAAGTCATCACACCGGCCGCTGGCCGCACCACGAAGTCGATTTCAGCAACAAGCGGGTCGGCGTCATCGGCACCGGCTCGTCGGGTATCCAGGTGATTCAGGCACTTGCCGGCAAGTGCAAACACCTGACCGTGTTTCAGCGCACGGCCGTCTATGTCGTGCCGGCGAAGAATCATCCGCTGACGCCCGAAATGCGCGCCCGCGTGCGGGCGACTTACGCTGAACGGCGCGAGATCAGCCGCCTCACGCGCTTCGGCATCGCCGTGCCGTTCCCGGTCGAGTCCGCGCTCGACGCCACGCCCGACGAGCGCAAGCGGAAATATGAAAACGCGTGGGAAAACAGCCAGCTGCTCGGCTTTCGTATGTGCTACGGCGACATTCTGTCGAACGAGGCCGCCAACGAAACCGTGGCCGAGTTCATTCGCGGCAAGATCCGCGAGACGGTGAAGGACCCGGTGACTGCCGAGAAACTGATGCCGCGCGGGTTCCCGTTCGGCACGAAACGCCCGTGTCTCGGCGATACCTACTACAGCGTCTACAACCGCGACGATGTGACGCTCGTCGACCTGAAGGCGACGCCGATCGAGCGCGTGGTGCCGGAGGGCATCGTGACGAGCGACGACCTGCACGAACTCGATGTGCTGATCTACGCGACCGGCTACGACGCACTGACGGGCGCACTCACGCATATCGACGTGCGTGGCGTGAGCGGCGTCAGACTGAACGACAAGTGGGCGGCCGGTGCGAAGACCTATCTTGGCCTGATGACAAGCGGCTTTCCGAACCTGTTCACGGTGACCGGGCCCGGCAGCCCGGGGCCGCTCGCGAACATGTCGATGAGCATCGAGCAGCACGTCGACTGGATCGCGCGTTGCATGGCCGATTTGCGCGACGCAGGCATCGTGCGGATCGACGCCGACCCGGAGGCGGAAGAGGGCTGGATGCAGCACGTCCAGGACGTCGTGTCGAAGACGCTCTATCTGAAGGCGAACTCCTGGTATGTCGGCGCGAACGTGCCGGGCAAGCCGCAGGTGTTCCTGCCGTATCTGGGCGGGCACGGCACCTACCGGAAAAAATGCGACGCAGTCGCGGCGTCCGGCTATACAGGGTTTGTGCTGACGGGCGCGGAAGAGCGCAATACCGAGTCGCTAAACGCAACGGTCGAACATCAGGCGTAACGACATCATCGCTGAGCGGTCCGACGGCCGCCCGGGTATCGCAAGCGCGAGGGCGGCCTGTCGAGAATCACGAACTCGACGACCTATTGATGCTGCATACGGTACATGCGTGTGCGCGAACGGATCGGCTATCGCGATCGGCGCTCAGACGGGAATCGTCCGAACAACATGAAGGAGACGTGAAATGGGAAGGCTTGACGGCAAGATTGCATTCGTGACCGGTGCGGGCGGTGGCATCGGCGCCGCCATCTGCAAGCAGTTCATCGCCGAAGGCGCGTGCGTACTGGCCGGCGATATTCATCTGGATCTTGCCCAAGCGGCCACCGAAGCGAGCGGTGGCGCGGAACGGACCATCCCGCTGAGGCTCGACGTCACCGACAAGGAGAGCGTCCGCGCCGGCTTGGCGCGTGCCGCAGAGGCGTTCGGAAAGATCGACGTGCTGTGCAATACCGCTGGCGGATCTACGCCGCATGACGCGCGCGTGACCGATGCATCGGAGGAAGAGTTCTGGCGGGCGATCAAACTGGATCTCTTCGGTACGTTCCTGGTCTGTAAATACGGCATTCCCTATCTGCAACGAGCGGGTGGCGGTTCGGTCATCAACTTCTCGTCGATGGTCGCACTGATGGCGCTCACCGATCGCGATTGCTATACGGCGGCGAAGGGCGGCGTTCATGCACTGACGCGTTCAATGGCGCCGGAGTATGCGCGCGATCGCATCCGCGTGAATGCGATCGCACCGGGACTGACGCTGTCGGAGCGCGTGCGTCATCTGGTGGATGAGCGGGAGGAGTTGCGCAAGCTGGCGGACCAGTGCCTGCTGGGGCCGTGTGAGCCCATCGATATGGCCCATGTGGCGGTCTATCTGGCTTCCGACGAGTCACGACATACGACCGGGCAGATCATTCCCGTGGATAGCGGCGTCACGATTTATTGACCGACGCTCCCCGCCTGCCTGACTACCCGCGTAGACGTGGCATCGCGACGGCAGGGGGTAGCGATCCTTGCCATGAACGGCATATATGCCACTCACCCGGCGGACATGACTGGCTCGATATACGAATTCTCTGAAGGGCAGACAATGAGCAAAGGAACCGCAATCGTGACCGGAGGCGCCGGCGTTCTCGGTCTGGCAATTTCGAAAGGTCTCAGGAACGACGAATGGAACGTGATCATCCTCGATCGACAAGAGGCGCTTGAGGGTTTCGTCCCGCCCGAAGGGATACGGACCGATGTGCTGGACGTGACGGATTTCGCGGCCTGTCGCGCCTATTTTGCCGGGCTGACGGAACTGTCGGTGCTGGTCAACAATGCAGGCACGGCTAAGCTGTCCTTGGTGCGTGAAATGCAGCTGGAGGACTGGAACCGGATACTGGAACTCAATCTGACCGCACCATTGGTTCTGACGCAACTCGCAACCGACCTTTTGGTGCGCAGCGGGCACGGCGCCATCGTCAACATTGCATCCATCGCGGGACTCCGGGCAGGTTTCGGCCGGGTTGCCTATGGCGCGTCGAAGGCGGGCCTCATTCAGCTTACGCGACAAACGGCGTTGGAATATGCGCCGTTGGGCGTGCGTTGCAACGCAGTCGCCCCGGGTCCGGTCAATAGCGACATGGTGCGCAAACAGCTGTCGATGGAAGACTTCGAAGCGTACCTCGAGGACATTCCATTCAATCGCATGGCCGAACCCGACGAAGTTGCAAATGCAGTCGCGTATCTAGCCTCTGAAAAATCGCTTTACATCACTGGGCAATGCCTGGCTGTCGATGGTGGATTCCTTGCCGCCGGGGCTGGCATCAAGAAGGCCCATCAGATGATCTCTTGAACCTGGTCCATCGATACTGAGGAAAGTGACATGTTCAGTCATGTGAACCTGGGCAGCAACGATCTGGAGCGCTCGAGGAAATTCTACGATGCCGTGATGGGAGTGCTCGGCATTGGACCTGCGATAACGATCAATTTCAATTCGCCTCGCATCTACTATACGCACGGCGATACGTTACTGACCATCGCCATACCGCTGAATGGCAAGCCGGCACATGGTGCCAATGGCGGAACGATTGGATTTCGTATCGACAGCCGGGAGAAGGTCGATGCATGGCACGCAGCGGGCATGGCCAACGGTGGAACGACCTGCGAGGATCCCCCGGGAGTCCGGGACACGCCGGTAGGACAGCTTTATCTGGCGTATATGCGCGATCCGGACGGCAACAAACTGTGCGGATTTCATTCCGTGTGACGGATCGAGACGGTCGCCCACCCTAACGATCGAATGACGACGAGCGATCTCGTGCAAGAACACCATCCACGTAAAAACCGCCCGGTTTCAACGAAGGGAGAAGAAACGATGCTGATCAGGAACAAAACGGCAGTGGTGACCGGCTCTGCGTCCGGGATCGGCGCGGCCATCGCCGAACGTCTGGCGGAAGAGGGCGCGCATGTGATCCTGACCGACGTGGACGACGCGCGCGGCAACGAACTCACAACACGACTGATCGACCGCGGCCGGAAGGTGAGCTACCTCCATTGCGACAGCGGCAACCTCGAATCGATCGCCGCGATGACGGCCCGAGCCGTTGCAGAAAATGGCCGGGTCGATGTGCTCGTGAACAACGCAGGCGTGACGCGGAAGATCAAACTGCTCGACTTGACGCCGGAGGATTGGGACTGGATCCAGAACGTCAATACGCGCGGACTGTTCTTCACCATGCAGGGTTTCGCGCGTCACATGGCCGAGGCGAGTGGCGGCGTGATCGTCAACATCGCGTCGATTGCGGGCAAGGGTGCGAAGGCCACCTCGAATGCGTCCTATGCTGCCTCCAAGGCCGCGGCCATCGTGATGTCGCGTGTGGCCGCGAACGAACTCGGCGGCAGCGGCATACGGGTGAACGCGGTTTGCCCTGGCGCCACGCGTACCGCGTTGCTGGAGGATCTGGAAAAAGCCAATCCGGTCGGTTTTCGCAAGATGCTGGACGAAACCGCGCTCGGCCGGTTCGCCAGCCCGCGCGACATAGCCGACGCCGTTCTGTTTCTGGCCTCGGATTTGTCGAGCAGCATTACCGGTCAGTCAATCAACGTCGACAATGGCTTGATGTGGGACTGAGCGGCAAGCCGTCATATGTCGGGCGGCTTTCGATGTTGATTGCGCCGTCACGCTCCGGCCGGCTCAAATGCTGCGGGATTGAGAACGCGCCGGCAATGTGTATAAGCGATCTGCATCGATCATCTGATTTGCCGCTGCACCAAGGCGATTACGCCGCCTACGATCGCTAGGCCTACTATCATCTCGAAGCCGTCCAGCACGCTCAGGAAACTGGCCTGATGAGCGGCCATCATCGCCAGTCGGCCGAGCGACAGGCCTCGCGCCGCGTTCTCGTCGAGGCCTTGCGCCTCGAACGCATGCGTCATCGTTTCAAGCGCGTTCTGGAACGTCGCGTTATACGGGTTTGCGAATTCGACGAGACGCGTGTGATGCACGGCCGTGCGATGCTGATCGACGATGATGAACGTCGCGGTCGACACCGAGTAGGCCATCTGCTTGACGACATTCTTGAATCGGTATCCGTGCGTGAATTCGTCGTTCGAGAAAATTTGAAACGCGGCGCTCGCCGTCGGCAGCGCGATGAACATCAGCAGGAATCCGCGCAAGACCAACGGCGGCAGCAGCCAACCCATGCTGACGTCAGGCGGCAGGTTGAGCATCCAGATGCCGATCACGGCCGCCATGATGAAGCCCGGGACGATCAGCAATTTGCGCTTGATGAGACGCGAGTACCGGAAATACGCGATCGCCATCGGAATCGCTGCGAGCGACGTGATCCCGACGAGACGGCCGGCATTTTCGACCGGATAGCCGAGGCCGCCTTGCAGCAACCGCGAAACCAGGAAGCTGATCGCATTGCTGATGAAGTAGTAGAAGGCATAGAGCACCATCCCTTGGCGGAAAGGCCCCTCACGCAGCGCATTCAGGCGCACCAGCGGACGCGGATGGTGCCACTGTTGCCAGGCGAACCAGCCGATCGCGGTCAACCCTGCAACGGTGACCAGCGGCATCAGCGGTGTCGTGCTGAACACTTCGAAACGCAGTTGCTGTACGACAATCTGCAGCGCTCCCAGTGCAATGGCGAACACGAGATACGGCCATAGGTGAGCGGCGCTGCGCCGCTCGACCGGCCGCCTGCCGATGTGCGGCACCACCAGGAAGGCAAATACCGATAGCGCGGCGCCGCCGACTGTCGAACACGTATATAGCGCGCGCCAGTCGAAGTAGGCAACGAGATAACCGCCCGCCATTGGCGCAAGCGCGCTCGCGAGCAGGATCATGATCAAGAAAATACGCGTGGCCCCTGCGCGATCTTGTGGCGCGAAACCGGTTTGCAACATGATGCGGCAGGTGCCGAGCATCGGCCCGATGAAGTAGCCCTGAAAGCCGCGCGCCATTGCGAGGGAAAGCGACGATTCGCTAAGCGATGCGGCCAGCGATCCTGCCGCGAACATCAGCAGACAGCCGCTCAGGTAGCGACGGAACCCGAGACGCTCGATCAGCCACTGCTGTTGCACGATGCCGAGCACGGAAGCGGTTGCATAGGCCGTCGACGACCACACCAGTTCGTCCGGCGATGCATTGAGGCCGCCCGCGATATAGCTCGTAAAGAACGAAAAGATCGTGTTGTCGAAGTAGTCGATACCGACCGATAGCGCGATCGCCCATGGCAGTAGGTCGCTGCGCAAATGCCTGAGCGTGAACAGGCGGGCGCGGGCGGGCGTGATTTTCATGATGCCGCGGCCTCAGGCATCGGCGTCGGGCGCATTTGCTCGCGCGCGGATACGATGGGGGAAAGGGCGCGCGCGTGGGGCGCGGCGCCGGTACGAACGTGAAGAGACACCTGGACTCCGGAATGAATCGGATGAAAAACCCGGGCTGGAAAAGCAGATGAAACCATCTTTGACGGTGCCACCGGTTGAAGGTCCAGGTGGCGATTTTCATGACGGCTGCGCGTGTGGCTGCGAGAAGCCGCGGCCTGGTGCTCTCGGTCGCTTCCGCAAGTAATGACCCGGCGTGCCGCAGAGCTACATGGACAGGTTCAAGTTGGCGCGGCGCGGTAGCTCGGCGGCTGGCCGCCGGCTGTCGCGGACGCTGACGCTTCGGCGAAAGTGGCCGTGGCGCAAATGGCGGCCGCGAACTGTCATCGGCTATCGTTCGGCGCGTCTTCGTCCAGAGACGACGGCGGCGCCAACTGCGCATGTCGAACGATTGCAGCCGTCGCAGACCATCGCCGAGGGACCGTCACGGCGGATTATTCCGGGCGTCACGGGTCGCTATCAATGGTTAACGCTTACGTATTCCGTACTTTGAAATTTGTGCACGAGTCGCCGAACGATGCGTTCGGAGCAGCCGGCACACCGCGACTGTGCCAGGGGCGCGAGGCCGGACATGCGTACGCGCTATTGATGCTCACGGTTGTGGCAATCGGAGCAACAGCTGCCAGACAGCTTACGCGGCCCGAAAGCGGACGGTCAATCTAGCCACTGCAACCACATCAGACGATAACGCATCGTTACGTAAACAGGGCGGCATCACCCAATTTGCCTCCGAAGTCGGGATCAATCTTAACAACAGTGTGCCGGCTGGCCACTGCCGCACAACCCGGCCATCAGTTACCGATGGTCCGGGGAAGGGGCACGGGTCGATTGCATCGTGGCGAATCGGTTTGCATCGTCCCGCTGGGAAGAATGACGACCTTCGAATAGCCCCACAATTCTCTTGCAAATCTATTGATAGTAACTATAGCCTTGAAAGCTCAATCATAAGCATGAGACCGATAAAAATGAAAACCAGGGATCTTGTAATTGCGATAGCCGTCGGGGGATTGGTTATCGGATGCACCTACGCATACTTGCGTGGAAGTAATCAATCGACTGCTTTACTGACATCAAGCGCCGAATCTGCTTTGCAAGGGGCGTCTCGCCTCCACTCATTCGGACAAACAGCCGCAGCGCGCACACCACATCCGAGTGTGAGAGGAACTACCCCGGTTGAACTCTCAACTGACCATTCGGCATCCGTCGGCGGCATCGATTCGACCGGCACCGGCGTCCGTGACGATGTCGAAAAATATATCGAAAACCATTATCAAGATCCGGCGCAACGGGCCGCGATGATGCGTTACGCCGCGTCTCAACGAGATTTCATTATAAATGGCGGGACCCGTGAGCGAGCTGTCGCGGATATGACAAATGTATTCAAATCTCTTGATTGTATAAGCAAGTTGATAGGGCGCAGCGGGATGGACGATTCTCAAATCGTTCTTTCGATGATGCTGAATACAAAGGAGCGGTGGCAAGCATATTCGGTGGCAATGAAGAATATGTCCGGGCACATTTACATGGAAACATTGAGAGATCCATGTAAAAATTAATTCTGGTAATTCTGCCTCTCTTTTCTTCAGTTGCATTTTCCCAGCAAGCGGACGATACGTGTGACTCGCCTTATGAAATTGTATACAGCAATGGAATTTTGAATAATTCCGGAAATATCATCGATGATCGGAATACTTTGTCATCAATGGTCGGGGCAAAATTCAACGGAACGGCCGTGTATTATGGCGCAAGCCCAAACGAATCAGATGGATTTTTGGATGATCTCATAACGGTTTATACCCAAAAATTATCGGAAAATCCAACGTGGAATTGGGAAATGTTGTCTCGGGTTGCGAGTGGCTTTGTTAGCGATATAGCCCCTGATATCGTCAACGGGATCCAGTAATGATCGCCGGCGTCAGGGATCAAGCATATTCGACACTGAGTGTCAAATTTGAGTCGAAGTATTCCTACGTAGTCTTGCCTGGCGTTACGTTGCGGAACACGCTGTACTTGTCGCTATAGAACGCCCCCGGCTTGCCGTGGCACTCGATATACATTCGCGTCGCCTCGAAGTAGCTGAAGGTCGATTCCTCGAACCACCGATGGTCGCTGCCGTCGATCTGGATCAGTTCGCCCAGACACGCCCGGCGTGCTCGCGGCTGATACACCTTCGGCGGCCGTTGCCGGCGCGGAATCCACAGCCCAGCCTCCGTCATCAGCTTCCTGACCGTCTCCTTGGCCAGCCGAATGCCGTGGCATTCCCAAAGCTTCTCGCAGGCCAGTGTCGGCCCGAAATCGGCGTAGCGATCGCGGATGATCGTCAGCGCCCGGTCGGCGGCTCCTGGATCCAGCCGACGATTGCCGGGCTTCGATCGGTGTCCCGATACCAATCCCGCCGCGCCATGCTCCCGAAGCCGGGCAACCAGCCGACGAACCTGCCGCGTCGTCAATTCCAGCCGTTCTGCCGCCCGCCACGGCTTGAGCCTGCCATCCGCCACGTCCTGAATGACCTTGAACCGGTCCAGTTCGCGCATCGTCATCGTGATCCGCTCCGTTGCAGCCATCGCAGCCTCCGGCGGCGGACACCCGGCGGCCGAACAGCTTACGCGGCACAAAAGCGGACATTTCTATGTAGCCAAAAGCGGACATTTCAATCTAGCCACTACAACCAATGTCATACCCGGATTCAGATGTCGTAGCGCCAGCTAAATACAGATGTCGCATGTTTCATCCGCTTTCTC
>NZ_NKFN01000006.1:0-206963 GCF_002223355.1 Burkholderia sp. HI2761
GCGAAGCTGGACCAGGAAATACCCATCGCGCTTGACCGGCTCGAGCAGCGCCTGCCGGCAGCGCTGATCGATACGTTGCGTGAACAGTGGAACGGGTTGGCGAGGCTCGACGAGCAGATTGCCGAGATCGAACGTCGGATGCGCGAATGGAAGAAGGAAGACAAGGCCGTTGCGGCGATCAGCGAGATACCCGGCGTGGGCTTGCTGACGTCGACGGCGGCAGTGGCGATGATGGGCGACGCGAAGGCGTTTCGCTCAGGACGCGAATTCGCCGCGTGGGCAGGTTTGGTACCGAAGCAGACGGGCTCGGGCGGCAAGGTGAACTTGCACGGCATCAGCAAGAGGGGCGACACCTATCTGCGCACGCTGTTGATTCACGGCGCGCGAAGCGTGTTGAACCATGCGAAAGAGCCGGGCCCATGGGTCGAGCAGATGAAGAAGCGGCGGCCAGCAAATGTAGTGATCGTGGCACTGGCCAACAAGATGGCACGGACGATCTGGGCGGTACTGGCCCATGAGCGGCCGTACCGGAAGGACTACGTGAGCGTGAAGCCAGCCTGAAATCGGCCACGCGAGGTAGAAAATCAACGTTTAACACAGGGTGAACGTCGAAAGGTTGCGCAGGAATCGAGTGTGATGACAAGCCAGGTAGGACCGGGACTCGCTAAACCTGTATGAGGTGACGGGCTTCGAGCTCGCCAGGAGAATGAGGCGCGAGTCAGCGAATTTCATAGGGGCCCGCAGCGGCTGCACCAGCTGCATCAAGGCCGGATATAGAGCTGCAGCCCATCCTGTCCGTCGAAACACGAGAAAACTGTTGCAAACGGGACGCGTTCATATAGATCCTCATGTCCGTATTCGGTTTGCAGCGCCTCTACATCGGCGGCGGTTACGTCGACGCCACGAGCGGCAAGACTTTCGACACCTTCGATCCGGCCACCGGCGAACTGCTCGCGCAGGTGCAGCAGGCGAGCGCGGCCGACGTCGACCGCGCGGTTGCGTCCGCGCGGGAAGGCCAGCGCGAATGGGCGGCGATGACCGCGATGCAGCGCTCGCGCATCCTGCGCCGCGCGGTCGACCTGCTGCGCGAGCGCAACGACGAACTCGCGGCCATCGAGACGCGCGACACCGGCAAGCCGATCGGCGAGACGCTCGCGGTCGACATCGTCACCGGCGCGGACGTGATCGAGTACTACGCGGGCCTCGCGACCGCGATCGAAGGGCTGCAGGTACCGCTGCGCGCCGAGTCGTTCGTGTACACACGCCGTGAGCCGCTCGGCGTGTGCGCGGGCATCGGCGCATGGAATTATCCAATCCAGATCGCCTGCTGGAAAACGGCACCCGCGCTCGCGGCCGGCAACGCGATGGTGTTCAAGCCGAGCGAAGTCACGCCGCTCACCGCGCTGAAGCTCGCGGAAATCTATACGGAAGCCGGCGTGCCGGCCGGCGTGTTCAACGTCGTGCAGGGCGACGGCTCGGTCGGCGCGCTGCTCACCGGCCACCCGGACATCGCGAAGGTGTCGTTCACCGGCGGCGTCGAAACCGGCAAGAAGGTGATGTCGCTGGCCGGCGCATCGTCGCTGAAGGAAGTGACGATGGAACTCGGCGGCAAGTCGCCGCTGATCGTGTTCGACGATGCAGACCTCGACCGCGCGGCCGACATCGCGGTGACCGCCAACTTCTTCAGCTCGGGCCAGGTCTGCACCAACGGGACGCGCGTGTTCGTCCACCGCTCGATCAAGGACGCGTTCACGACGAAGGTGCTCGAACGCGTGAAGCGCATTCGCGTGGGCAAACCGACCGATGCCGACACCAACTTCGGCCCGCTCGTGTCGGCCGCGCAGCTCGACAAGGTGCTCGGCTTCATCGAAAGCGGCAAGGCCGAGGGCGCGAAGCTGCTCGCGGGCGGCACGCGCCTGACCGACGGCCACTTCGGCAGCGGCCAGTACGTCGCGCCGACCGTGTTCGGCGATTGCCGCGACGACATGAAGATCGTGCGCGAGGAAATCTTCGGGCCGGTGATGAGCATCCTCGATTTCGAATCGGAGGACGAAGTGATCGCCCGCGCGAACGACACGCACTACGGGCTCGCGGCCGGCGTCGTGACCGAGAACCTGTCGCGCGCGCACCGCACGATCCATCGCCTCGAAGCCGGCATCTGCTGGATCAACACGTGGGGCGAATCGCCGGCCGAAATGCCGGTTGGCGGATACAAGCAATCCGGTGTCGGGCGCGAGAACGGCATCACGACGCTCGAGCACTACACTCGAATCAAGTCGGTGCAGGTCGAGCTCGGCCGCTACAACCCGGTGTTTTAAGGAGATTGACCGTCATGACGACACGCGAATACGACTACATCATCTGCGGCGCGGGTTCCGCGGGCAACGTGCTCGCCACGCGGCTGACGGAAGATCCGGACGTCACGGTGCTGCTGCTCGAGGCGGGCGGCCCCGACTACCGCTTCGACTTCCGCACGCAGATGCCTGCCGCCCTCGCCTATCCGCTGCAGGGCCGCCGTTACAACTGGGCGTACGAGACCGACCCCGAGCCGCACATGGACAACCGCCGGATGGAGTGCGGCCGCGGCAAGGGGCTCGGCGGCTCGTCGCTGATCAACGGGATGTGCTACATCCGCGGCAACGCGCTCGACTACGACAACTGGTCGACGCACAAGGGCCTCGAGAACTGGACGTATCTCGACTGCCTGCCGTACTTCAAGAAAGCCGAGACGCGCGACGTCGGCCCGAACGACTATCACGGCGGTAGCGGCCCCGTGTCGGTCACCACCAGCAAGCCGGGCGTGAACCCGCTGTTCGAGGCGATGGTCGATGCGGGCGTGCAGGCCGGCTATCCGCGCACGGACGACCTGAACGGTTATCAGCAGGAAGGCTTCGGCCCGATGGACCGTACCGTCACGCCGAAGGGCCGCCGCGCGAGCACCGCGCGTGGCTATCTCGACCAGGCGAAGGTGCGGTCGAACCTCGAGATCGTCACGCACGCGCTCGCCGACCGCATCCTGTTCGACGGCAAACGCGCGTCGGGCGTCACCTACCTGCGCGGCAGCGAGCGCGCGACCGCGCACGCACGCCGCGAAGTGCTCGTGTGCAGCGGCGCGATCGCGTCGCCGCAACTGCTGCAGCGCTCGGGCGTCGGCCCCGGCGCGTGGCTGAAGGAACTCGACATTCCCGTCGTGCTCGACCTGCCCGGCGTCGGCCAGAATCTTCAGGATCACCTGGAGATGTACATCCAGTACGAGTGCAAGGAGCCGGTCTCGCTGTATCCGGCGCTCAAGTGGTGGAACCAGCCGAAGATCGGCCTCGAATGGGTGCTGAACGGCACCGGCCTCGGCGCAAGCAATCACTTCGAGGCGGGCGGCTTCATCCGCACGCGCGACGACGACCTGTGGCCGAACATCCAGTATCACTTCCTGCCGGTGGCGATCAACTACAACGGCTCGAACGCGATCGAGATGCACGGCTTCCAGGCGCACGTCGGCTCGATGCGTTCGCCGAGCCGCGGCCGCGTGAAGCTGCGCTCGCGCGACCCGAACGACCATCCGAGCATCCTGTTCAACTACATGGCCGAAGCGCTCGACTGGCGCGAGTTCCGCGACGCGATCCGTGCGACGCGCGAAATCATGCGGCAGCCGGCGCTCGATCGCTATCGCGGCCGCGAGCTGAATCCGGGCGCCGACTGCAAGAGCGACAAGGAGCTCGACGCGTTCGTGCGTGCTCGCGCGGAAACGGCGTTCCATCCGTCGTGCTCGTGCAAGATGGGTTACGACGACATGGCGGTGGTCGATGAAGAAGGCCGCGTGCACGGGCTCGACGGGCTGCGCGTCGTCGATGCGTCGATCATGCCGATCATCACGACCGGCAACCTGAACGCGCCGACGATCATGATCGCCGAGAAGATCGCCGACAAGATCCGCGGCCGCACGCCGCTCGCACGTGTCGACGTGCCGTACTTCGTCGCGAACGGCGCATTGGCGCGCAACGTCGCGAAGGCCGCGCGGCAACCCGAGACGGTCTGATCGATCCGGCGCCCGCGACGGGCGCCGCGATACTCCCCTCGCGGCTCGCGGCGTTCTCGCCACGAGCCGCGTTTTCATTGCGCCTTCCCGCCTGCGCTGCGTGGCCGGGTTGCCGAAACGCCGCGCGTCCGCATCCGCTTGGCGCGAACGATCGGGTTCCACCGCGACGTCAGGCTCATCGCATCGCGCAGGCGGTCGAATGCGACATCCTCTTCCGGCCCGAAACGGCTGACCGCCGGCCGTGCGAGCACGTCGCCGAGCCACGTCTGCCATGTATCGCCATGAAAGCGACGGGCGATTTCCTGCACCACATCCGGTGCTGCAATCACGATGCCCGCCAGAAGGTAATACGCCCAGAAGCTGCCTGCACCGACGAGTTGATCGAGCCGGCAAACGGCGAGTGAAGCAAGCAGCCCGTCCACCGACGCGAGATCGGCGCGATGCTTTCGGATCGCCCGCGCGACGAGGTTGTGCTGGCCGCCGTATGCGTGAACGGAAGCACCGTTGCCGGCCGCGAGCTCGGCCGAGAACATCGCGAGCGCGGCCATCTCGTCGATCCGTGATGCGTCGTCACGCGGGCCGCACACGCGCAGCACGACCGCGTCGATGATGGCGCCGGGACGGGCCGGCGTTTCCCCACTCGTTGCCGTGACGGCGGTCAGTCTTTCTCTCAGGTTCTTCGCAGGCGGCGTCTCGCGCTGCCCGTCATGTTCGTTCGCGATGCGTGTGCCCGCGTCGCCGCCGCTGCATTCGACACCGCCGGCAATCCGCCCGAGCGCGGCCAAGCCGACATCGGGATCATCGAATGCGCACGCATCGATCACGCCGTGTGCGGCGTCGAACACCGCGCGCGAGCCAGGGCAGCAACGTTCGGCTTCGGTAAGCTGCCGCGCGGAAGGCACATGCGAGCATGCGCCGCGCGGATCGACCGGGTCGCATGCGCAGCCGCCGCCGTCCGTTGCGATCCACGGTGCGAGCCGGTGAAGGGCCGCTGCCGCTTCGCGGGACAGGCGTGCGCCCGCACGCACGCGTATCGAATGTGAAGCGGCGATTGTCGTGTCGCCGGCATCTACCGCCGCCGTCGCACAGACGGCAGCGTCGAGATGTTCGATCAGGTACTGCAGCCACGCGGCCGTGCGCAGCCGATCAGGCGTCGCGCCGCTGGCATCGCCATACTTTTCTGGATCGGTAAGCATGGGTCGTCCGCGAGTATTCTGGCCAATCGGAATGGCGTTGTTTCAGTCGAATCGGGTGGCGCGGTATGCCGCGCCGGCCCTGCAAGGCCACGCACGTCGGATCGCGACATGTGCGGCCAGCCCGCCGTCGCGCCGATACGCGCGACAAAACGAATGCATCGAGGAAGCGAACGCCCGCCGCACATACCGCACGGCCCTCGCACACGGCGGGCGCCCCGCTTCGATCCGCGACGCTTACTGCACGTGGAACTTCGGCGACGTGCCGATCGTGCCGCTGACCGTACAGTCCGGCGTCAGCACCGCGTTGTTGAACGTCAGCGATGAGTTGGGATCGCTCCACGTCGTCACGACCTTGCTCGGCCCGCAGGTGCCGAGCAGCGAAACGGTGACCTTCGCGTTGTTGATCGACAGTTGCGTCGTGCTGTCGGCCTGGCCCGTCCACGGCGACCCGCTGCTCGCGCTACCGCTGATCAGGCCGCACGTGGCGCCGCCCGCGAACGTCGTCGACGTGATGTTGACGATGCCGGTCGCGGTGATCGTGCCGTTGAACGTCGCGGTACAACTCGCGTTGATCGACCCCTTGGCCAGGACCGTGATCCCCGTCGCGGAGAACGGCTCCCCGCTCGGGTTCATCGGCTGCCCGTCGGCGCGCGAAACGGTGACTGCGAAAGCAGGCGCGGCCGAAACCGCGGTGAAAGCCACTGCAGCAACAAGCGATACGATTTTGCGAATGCTCATTTGAACTGCCCCTCTCTTCACAAATGGCGGCACGCCGCCAGGAACGCGACCGTCCGGCCGGAACGATCCGGCCAGTCGGTCGCAGGAAGCCGCCGGCACACGTCATGCGCGCCGGTCGGCTCAGAACTTGTAGGAGATCCCGACGAACGTGATCAGCGGGTCGGCCTTCAGCCGCGTGCGCGTGGTCGCGAGCGTCGACCCGTCGGCTGCCTTGATCACCAGCGACGAGTAGGTCTTCAGCGGCATGTATGTCAGCGTCGCCGTCAGCCCCCAGTGCTTGTTGATCGCGTAGCTCGCGCCGACGTTGTAGACCGGCGTAAACGACGACGACGCCTTGCCCTCCACCGACGTCGCCCCCGGCTTGCCGGCGCCGGCGGCGAGCACGCTGCCGAGGTTCTCGTTGATGTCCTTCGCGAAGTTGCCGTTCAGCTCGATGTTGCTGAACCAGCTGTAAGCCACGCCGATCCCGACGAACGGGCGAAACCGCGCGGTCGACGAGTTGAAGTAGTACTGCAGAATGATCGTCGGACTCCACTGCCGCGCGTTCTTCACGGCCGGCTGGTTCGCCGACTTGTCCATGTTGACGTCGCCGAGCGCACCGGCCGGCCCGGGCGGCCGGATCACGCCGTGGCCCGTCAGCGTGAACTCGGGCGGAATCCCGAGCACCGACGTGACCGCGATGTGGTCGGTGAAGAAGTGCGTAAGCGTGAGGCCGACCGTATCGGCATTGTTGACCGTCAGGCTCGTGCCCGGCGACGTGAACGACCCGGGCAGGCGCAGCGGCCCGTTGATCGGCATGCCTGCGAGATTCGTCGTCAGCCCGTTGGTCGAATCCTGCGGCATGATGTGCAGCCATCCGAGCGTCGCGACGTTGTCGCCCGCCTGCTGGGCCGATGCGAGCGTCGACACGCCTGCGACGACACCCGCGATGATCAGCTTCTTCATGAAGTCTCCCCCTCATTCTGTCCGGGCGCCGCGCATCTGCGCGCGGCGCCGCCGTGTCTCCATCCACGCGCGGTCACTGCACGAACGCACCGACCGTGAAGTACGGATTGCTCGTATCGGTCATGTCGAGGAACCCGAACACGCCGCCGGTGAACACGAACTTGCCGGTCGCCGGCCCCGACGCCGCATCCGCATGCACGGTCGTGACGACGCCCGGCACCTTTTGCGTGTAGTCGAGGTTCAGCGCGCGCGCGAGCGCGGCCTGCGACGCGTTGAACGGATCGAGCAGCGTGGCCTGCGCGCCGATCAGCGCGGTCGCGCGGTAGTTGAACGCGCTGTCGACGCCCGTGTACTCGCCGTTCTGCGAGCCCTGCGCGATCGCTGCTTGCGGACTCAGGATCGAAATACCCGATTCGTCGTCCGCGCTCGGCGGCCCTTGCGTGAGGTCCGCGTTCGCGGCGCCGGTGCGGATGAAGATCGGCACGAGCTGGTTGCGCAGCTTGCCGACGATCAGGATTCCCTTGCCGGCCTTCGCCGGATCGAGCGCGGCGAGCGTCGGCGGAATCTGCGGCTGGTAGTTGAGCGACTGGAATGCCGGCGCATCCGGGCGCAGCGTGAACGGCTGGTTCACGGTTGCGCTCGATGCAAGCGGCTGCCCGCCGTTCTTCTTGCCGAAGTTGTCGGTCTCGACGTAGCTGCCGTCCGCGTTGATCGTCACCTTCTGGTCGAGCGCCACCGGCTGGAAGTTCTGCGACGGCACCTGGTGATAGCCGAGCTGGTTGTACGTGCCGGCGATTTTCGTCAGGTCGGTTTCCAGCGACGAGAAGCTGATGAACGGGTAGTACGGGAACGTCGTCTTCGGGATCTTGCCGACGCCGATCACGCCGTCGAACTGGATCGTCGCTCCGGGAATCGCGCCGCCCAGCACGCCTTCGCCGAGGAACAGCCGCGCGGGCCGGCTCGGGTCGAGGCTCGCGTTCTGCATCCGGAACGTGCACTGGTTCAGCTTCACCGTCGGCAGCCCCGTTTCGTCCGCCAGCGTGCCGTCGACCACGTTCGCGGGAGCTGTGTCGCGGGTCGGCTGCACGGTACCCGTGGCGGTCGGCACCGGCGACGCGAGGTAGGTCATCCGGTACGTCATCTTCGTCGTGTCGAGCTGCACTTTCACGAGCTCGCCCGACCCGGAGCCGCCGATGAACACCGTGTTGTAGTCGATCGTCTGCGGGCACAGCCGGGCCACCGGCGCGGGCGGCGGGTCGCCGTCGCCGCCGCATGCGGCGAGCACGGGCGCGAGCGACGCCGCGGCCATCCATTTCTTCACATTCATAGGAATCCTCTTGAATATCGATTCGCCGGCGGCGACGCATGCGCCGCCGGTGTTCCGTGTTCAGTACGTCGTTACTGGACGAACGCGCCGACCGTGAAGAACGGGTTGACCTTGTTGTTGTTGACGACCATCGCGTAGACGTTGCCGGCCGTCACGAGCCAGCCCGTGTCGCCTTTGCTGAAGATCGCCACGTTGCCGGTCGCGCCCTTCGCGTTGAAGTCCTGCGTGGCGGACACCTTGATCTTGCCGGGCGTGGCCTGCGTATAGTCGAGCGCAAACTGCGAGGTCACCGACGACGTCTGTGGGTCGATGAATGCCGCGGTATTGCCCTGGAACAGCGTCGACGTGTAGTTGGCGGCGAGCGTCGATACCGCGGTGCCGTCGTTGCAGCTGCCTGCCTGCGCCAGGAAGAAGGTGCCGTCGAAGCTGCCGGGCAGATCCGGATGCGGCACGTTGTTGTTGAAGCTCGGGCCCGAAGTCGCGATCGCGAACGTCGCGGTGCTGGGTGCCACGACACCGCACGCGGATGCGCTCGTTGCGCCGATGAAGCCGCCTTTCAGAGAATTTGCCGCGACGGCGGCGGTCCGGGAAAGCATCGAGATCCCCACTTCGGCATCGGCAACCGACGCGAGCAGGTCACTCGCATCGATATGCGTGTAGCCCACACGAATCACGACCGGGACCAGCACGCCGTTCAGCTTGCCGACGATCATGATGCCCTTCGCCTGGCTGGGCGCCGCAATCACGATCGCCGAGCCCTGCCCCGCGAACGGATACACGACCGTGCCGAACTGGTTCGCCACCGCGTTGCTCACGAACACGTTGTCGGCCGACCCATCCGCATTCTTGCGCAACGCCCACGGCGCCCCGGTTGTCTGGCACGAGTAGTCGCTGCCTGCCGTGATGGTGCACGAGCCGTCGGCATTGAACGTCTGGTTCCAGTTGACGACATCGGGTTGCCACCCGACCGCCCCCGTGCTGCTCTGCGCGTTGCCGCCGACGGGCGACAGATGGATACCGAGTTCGTTGTAGTTGCCCGCGACCTTCGTGAAGTCGGTTTCCGTGTCGGTAAAGCCAATGAACGGATAGAAATCGAAGGTACGCGACGGCACCACGCCGAGCACGACGCCCGGGAACGGCTCGAGGCCGGCGAACGCAATCGTCGCCCCCGGAATCCCGCCGCCGACAACCCCGTTGCCGACGAACAGCATCGGCGGATCGGTGCGCTTGATCGTCACCGAATACGCGCCGTCGCTCGTCGCGCCGCTGTCGAGCACGAACGCGCAGCGGTTCTGCTCGGCGGTCGGAAGATTGGTCGGATGATGGAACGCGCCGCTGATCGTCAGGCCCGCGCGCGTATTGTTGACTTGCCCCGCCGAGGTCGGCACCGACGATTCGATGAACTGCATTTGATAGGTAAGCTTCGTCGTGTCGAATTTCACCTTCACGTATTCGCCGCTACCCGCACCGCCGGTGTAGGTTGTCGTGTAGTCGAGCGAATCCGGACACAGCTTCGTCACCACCGGCGGCGTCGTTTCCGCGCCGCTCGGCCCGCATGCGCTGCCCGAGCACTGCGGCACGTTGATCGGCCCCGGATCGTCGCCGCCGCCGCAACCGGCGACGAGCAACGGCAGCGCCAGCACCGCGCACGACAGGATCGCTTTCCGCCATTCAGGAATGCAAATCATCAACCCCTCCTTTTCAGGTACGACAAGTCTCGTCCGGCCAGGCTGCATGGCCCGCCGGTTGGTATCGCGCCGGCGCACGAAGGCGCGGCGCATGACGATGCACGCAAGACGGCCGCGATGCCGATCGGGCACATGCGGCACACGCCGCGGCGGCAGACGAGCGCGCTCCCGCGGCGCCGTCATGCGGCACGGCGCCGGCGGAACGATCGAAACGGAAAGTGGCTTGCCGCTACGGCTCGCCGCTACGGCTTGCCGCTACACGGCGAGGTGACGATGCAGCCACGCGACCTGCGTCGCGCCTGCATTCAGCGAAAAATCGGAAAACGGCAGTCCCGCTGGCCCCGCGGATAGGCGTCTCATGGTGTGGTCTCCATACGTACGCTTGATTCGTTATCGTGATGCGTCGTTTGTCGAGACTATGATCGGACCATTCCCACAAGTAAATGGATGCAGAGTTCCAAACGAATGAACCCGCGCGATCCTAGCGTTTGCACGGTATTTGACAGTTTTTCAAACAGCCTTCATTTTATTTGCTCAGACAAATACCCCGGCCGTGGAACACGCGTTTGAACGTCGACCGCCAATCCGCGCCGAGCCAAGCCGGCCGGCCTTCAGCGGCCCCCACGCATGTTGCGCCGCAACCTTACACGTCGATGATCGCGAGCGTGCCGTGGCTGCCGGGCAGCACCGCGTGGCGCGTGCCGGCGCGCGCGAGGTACATCTGCCCGGCCCCGACCACGACCGTTTCCGCGTCGACCTCGAGCATCAGCGTGCCGTCGAGCACCAGCAGCCCCTCGTCGTAGTCGTGCACTTCCGCTTCGTAAGGCTGCGCATCCATGCGCAGCACCTTGATCCGGGCCGGCCCCACTTCGCCGACGATCGTGGATTTCCATGCGCTAGCCTGCGCGTCCGCCACGGATTTGAAATCGATCAAGGACATGCGCTCCGCTCCGTATCATCGTGAAAGGAACGCATTATCGCGAGCGCCACGCGTGCCGTCCCGGTACGGCGCGACGGCCGGCGGACAGCACAGTCGGCCGGCCCGTCGGGCGGCCACGCGGCCGCTGCCCGGTTCGCGCAAAACAAGCCGGATTATTCGCGTCACTTAAATAAAACACCGAGTCATTGAGCGATATCACGGCAATTCACGCAAATCCGGCACCGACACTGCCCGGCCTTTCCACCAGAATGCATTTCGATCTGCCGATTGCTAATATGGCGGTCCCGCGATCCCGCACCACAATACCGTTCGACATGACGCCCGTTCGCCATGCCGTCCCCGGTCCCGGCCGCTTCGCAGCGGCGGCGGCGCCGGGCACGCGCGGCGCCCGCCGTCGCGCCGGGCGGCCGTGCCATCCGTGAGCATGCAACCGATCCTTTCCGTCTCCGACCTCTCCAAGACTTACGCGTCCGGCTTCCAGGCGCTGAAGCACGTGACCCTCGACATCCGCCCCGGCGAGATCTTCGCGCTGCTCGGGCCGAACGGCGCCGGCAAGACGACGCTGATCGGCTCGATCTGCGGCATCGTCACGCCGACCGAAGGCCGCGTGACGGTCGGCGGCCACGACATCCGCGATCAATACCGCGCGGCCCGCGAAATGATCGGCCTCGTGCCGCAGGAGCTGACCACCGACGCATTCGAAACCGTCTGGGCCACCGTGTCGTTCAGCCGCGGCCTGTTCGGCAAGGCGCCCGATCCCGCGTACATCGAGAAGACGCTGAAGGCGCTGTCGCTGTGGGACAAGCGCGACAACAAGCTGATGACACTGTCGGGCGGCATGAAGCGCCGCGTGATGATCGCGAAGGCGCTGTCGCACGAGCCGCGCATCCTGTTCCTCGACGAACCGACGGCCGGCGTCGACGTCGAGCTGCGCCGCGACATGTGGAAGCTCGTCGATTCGCTGCGCGAAAGCGGCGTGACGATCCTGCTGACCACGCACTACATCGAGGAAGCCGAGGAGATGGCCGACCGGATCGGCATCATCCTCGGCGGCGAGCTCGTGCTCGTCGAGGAAAAGCGCGAACTGATGCGCAAGCTCGGCAAGAAACAGCTCACCGTGCAGCTCGAACAGCCGCTCGCGGACGTGCCGCCCGCGCTCGCGCCGTTCGGGCTCGAACGCGCGGAAGACGGCGCCGCGCTCGTCTATACGTACGACTCGCAGCGCGACGACGCGAGCATCGCGAAGCTCATCAATGCGCTCGGCTCGGCCGGCATCGGCTTTCGCGACCTGCACACGACGCAGAGCTCGCTGGAAGACATTTTCGTCAGCCTAATCGACAACCGCCGCAACGGCGTGCAAGGAGCCTGACGCATGAACTGGCATGGAATCCGCGCGATCTACCGCGCAGAAATGGCCCGCACGCGCCGCACGCTGATGCAGAGCATCATCGCGCCGGTGATCTCGACGTCGCTGTATTTCGTCGTGTTCGGCTCGGCGATCGGCTCGCGCATCAGCGACGTGAACGGCATCGGCTACGGGTCGTTCATCGTGCCGGGCCTCGTGATGCTGTCGCTGCTGTCGCAGAGCATCTCGAACGCGTCGTTCGGCATCTACTTCCCGCGCTTCACGGGTACGATCTACGAGATCCTGTCCGCGCCCGTGTCTTACTGGGAAATCGTGATCGCGTACGTCGGCGCGGCCGCGTCGAAGTCGATCCTGCTCGGCGTGATCATCCTCGCCACGGCCGGCCTGTTCGTGCCGCTGCACATCCTGCATCCGTTCTGGATGGTGCTGTTCCTCGTGCTGACGGCCATCACGTTCAGCCTGTTCGGCTTCGTGATCGGCATCTGGGCCGACAGCTTCGAGAAACTGCAGCTCGTACCGCTGTTGATCATCACGCCGCTCACGTTCCTCGGCGGCAGTTTCTACTCGGTCGACATGCTGCCGCCCGCGTGGCGCGTGATCACGCTGTTCAATCCGATCGTCTACCTGATCAGCGGCTTTCGCTGGTCGTTCTACGGGATCGCCGACGTGCACGTGTGGATCAGCCTCGCCGCGACCGCGCTGTTCCTCGTGATCCTGCTCGCGATCGTCGCGTGGATGTTCCGCACCGGCTACAAACTGAAGAATTGACGCCGGCCGGCGTCACGCGCGCCGCCCGCCGATGACGCATTTGGGCAAGCAGGCGGCGTTTTTCCTCTGATGCGGCAGTTTGTGGTCGCGTCTACTGAATACGAAGCATCGGGGCCCTGGAGCATGCGCTGCGCGGCCCCTTTTTCATTTCAGAGGACGCCATGCCCGCCGCCACCGCTCCCGCCTCCGCCGCCGCCCGGCTCGAACGCCTGCCGTTCTCCGGCTATCACAAGCGGATCTTCTTCATCATCGCGATCGCGTTCTTCTTCGATTCGGTCGATCTCGGCACGATGACGTTCGTGCTCGGCTCGATCCGCAAGGAGTTCGGGCTGTCGACCGCGGCCGCCGGCCTCGTCGCGAGCGCGAGCTTCTTCGGGATGGTGCTCGGCGCGGCCGTCGCCGGCCTGCTCGCCGACCGCTTCGGCCGCCGGCCCGTATTCCAGTGGAGCATGGTGCTGTGGGGCGCCGCGTCGTACCTGTGCTCGACCGCGCAGAGCGTCGACGCGCTGATCGTCTACCGCGTGCTGCTCGGCATCGGGATGGGAATGGAGTTTCCGGTCGCGCAGACGCTGCTGTCCGAATTCGTGCCGGCCGAGAAGCGCGGCCGCCTGATCGCGCTGATGGACGGCTTCTGGCCGCTCGGCTTCATCACGGCCGGCATCGTCGCGTATTTCGTGCTGCCGCAATTCGGCTGGCGCACCGTGTTCGCGCTGCTCGCGATTCCGGCCGTGTTCGTGCTCGTCGTGCGGCGTATCGTGCCGGAATCGCCGCGCTGGCTCGAACATGCGGGCCGGCACGCGGAAGCCGACACGGTGATGCACGCGATCGAGGCAAAGGTGATGCGCTCGGCCGGCGTCGCGACGCTGCCGCCGCCGTCGCGGCTCGCCGAGCCGGCCGCCGCCCGTGGTCGCGGCGCGCTGCGCGAGATCTGGAGCGGCGTGTACCGCCGCCGCACGGTGATGGTGTGGCTGCTGTGGTTCTTCGCGCTGCTCGGCTTCTACGGCCTCACGTCGTGGCTCGGCGCGCTGCTGCAGCAGGCCGGCTTCGAAGTCACGAAATCGGTGTTCTACACGGTGCTGATCTCGCTCGGCGGCGTGCCGGGCTTCCTGTGCGCCGCGTGGCTCGTCGAACGCTGGGGTCGCAAGCCGACCTGCATCGCGTCGCTGATCGGCGGCGGCGCGATGGCGTACGCATACGGCCAGAGCGCGCTGTACGGCGGCAGCACGACGCTGCTGATCGTCACGGGCCTCGCGATGCAGTTCTTCCTGTTCGGGATGTGGGCGGCGCTGTACACGTACACGCCCGAGCTGTACGGCACCGGCGCACGCGCGACCGGTTCGGGCTTCGCGTCGGCGATCGGTCGCGTCGGCTCGCTGATCGGGCCTTACGTGGTCGGCGTCGTGTTGCCGGTGTTCGGCCAGGGCGGCGTGTTCACGCTCGGCGCGCTGTCGTTCGTCGCGGCGGCCATCGCCGTGTGGACCCTCGGGATCGAGACGAAAGGGCTCGCGCTGGAGCAACTGGCGGCAGGCGACGACGCGGGCGGCAGCGGACGGTATCCGGCGGCGGCGGCGGACGAGGCGTCCTGATCGCCGGGCGGGCTTCGAGCCCGTTTCGGGCCTGGTGGGCGTTCAGCGCCGTGCCCGGCCCGTTGCATGAACCGACCGGCTTCGCATCCGGTGGACGCTGCTAGTCTGGATCGACGGTTCGCGCGCGGACTACCTGCCGTCGCTCGCGCACATGGCGAGCGCGCTGCGCCGGATCCAGGCGCTCGATCTCGACATCATCCTGCCGATGCACGGCCCGGCGATCGCGCACGACATTCCGCGCGTGCTCGCCGGTGCGATCGCCCATTGCGAAGCCGCCGCCGCGTAAGCCGCGGCGGCGGTCATCCGGCAGCGTGCGGCAGCGTGCGGCCTCGGCCGGTCAGGCGTCGGCGACGACGAACTCTTCGGCCGCCTTGCGCTGGACCGCGGCCATTACGGCCAGTTCGCGCTTGCTGCGCGCGTCGCCGGACACGACGCCCGTCGCGTGCTTGGCCTTCGCACCCAGCGGGAAAAACACGAACGACGCGCCGGCCGGAGCCGCCGGCTCCGCACGCAGGCGTTTGTTCAGGATTTTCAGGTACTTCTTCTTCGAGACTTCCTTAGCAGCCATGGCGCCCTCCGCGTACACGTGACGCGGATCAGCATACCAGCTTTGCCGACGCGCTCCGTGACAGCGGTCGCGCGAATCGATCTGCTCTAAAATGGAACCCGCTTACGCGACCTGCCGCACCGCCCGCGGCCGCATGTCCTCATCGGAGCGCTTCCATGCATGTCGAGTTGTTCGCGCAGCATCACGCTTGCCCCGGCTGGCAGGGCGACATGGCCCGCCGCATTACCGCATTCGACTGGTCGGCCACCGGGCTGGGCCCGATCGACGGCTGGTCCGCCAGCCTCGTCGCGGCAGTCCGCACCGTGCTCGCCTCGCCGCTGCCGCTGGTGATGCTGTGGGGCCGCCCCGGCTACATGATCTACAACGACGCGTATGCCGGGTTCGCCGGCGGCCGCCATCCGTATCTGCTCGGTCAGCCGGTCGAACTCGGCTGGCCCGAAGTCGCCGATTTCAACCGCAACGTGATGAATACCTGCCTCGCCGGCGGCACACTGTCCTATCGCGACAAGGCCCTCGTGCTGCTGCGCAGCGGCCGCCCCGAAGACGTCTGGATGGATCTGCACTACAGCCCGCTGCCCGACGACGACGGCGCGCCGGGCGGCGTGCTCGCCGTCGTGGTCGAGACCACCGAGCGCGTGCTCGCCACGCGCCACCGCGATCGTGCGGAAGCCGCGCTGCAGGCATCCAATGCCGAGTTGCGCGACCTGACCGAAACGCTCGAACAGCGCGTGACCGACGCGATCGCCGAGCGCGCGGCGATCGAGGAACAGTTGCGTCACGCGCAGAAGATGGAAGCGATCGGCAGCCTGACCGGCGGCATCGCGCACGACTTCAACAACGTGCTGCAGGTGATCAGCGGCAACCTGCAGATCCTCTCCGTCGAACTCGGCGCGCATGCCAGCGCGCAGCCGCGGATCGAGAACGCGAACAACGCCGTGCGGCGCGGCGCGCAACTGGCGTCGCACCTGCTCGCGTTCGCGCGACGCCAGCCGCTTGCTCCGACCACGCTGAACCCGTGCCGGCTGATCGACGGCATGAACGAGATGCTGCACCACGCGCTCGGCGAGACGGTGCGGATCGTCTCCGCGCTGTCGCCCGACGTCGGCAACGTGCTGGCCGACCGGCACCAGCTCGAAAACGCCCTGCTGAACCTCGCGATCAATGCGCGCGACGCGATGCGCGGCGGCGGCACGCTGACGATCGCCGCGTACAACGGCACGCAGCCCGGCCCCGCGGCCGGCACGCGCCGCGCCCCGATGCCGCCCGGCGAATACGTGACGTTCGAGATCGCCGACACGGGTATCGGCATGACCGCCGACGTGCTCGAACGCGTCTTCGAACCGTTCTTCACGACCAAGCCGGACGGCGAAGGCACCGGGCTCGGGCTCAGCATGGTGTTCGGCTTCGTCAAGCAGAGCGGCGGCCACGTGTCGATCGACAGCACGCCCGGCCAGGGCACCACCGTGCGCCTCACGTTTCCGCGCTGCCACGAGGCGGCCGACGAGCCTGCCCGCACGCAGCAGCAGGATGCGGTGCGCGGCCGCGAAACGATCCTCGTCGTCGAGGACGATGCGGATGTCCGGCTGACGGTGGTCGACATGCTGGCTCAGCTCGGCTACACGGTCATCACGGCGTCCGACGGCGAAGCCGCGCTGCGCGTGCTCGACAGCGAGACGCCGATCGATCTGCTGTTTACCGACGTGATCATGCCGGGCCGCGTAAAGGGCAGCGAACTCGGACGCCGCGCCGCACTGCGCAAGCCGCCGTTGCCGGTACTGTTCACGTCCGGCTACACGCGCGACGAGATCTTCCACGCGGGGCGGCTCGACCCCGGCGTGATGCTGCTCGGCAAGCCGTACCGGCGCGACGAACTCGCCGCCCGGATCCGCGGCGTGCTCGATGCGCAGGCCGACGCGGCATGACGCGTTGCCGTTACGGCGCCCTCCGTCGTTTCGAGCGCCGCTGAATTTTTTTGCCCGCGATGTCGATTAGCGTCGCCGTCGCGCGTCGTATTGTCGTAACCGATCGTTTTGCCGTCGCACCGCCGGCAAGCGCCCTGTTCCCGTTCAAGGAGATACGACAATGCGCGTCATGGTCATCGTCAAAGCCACCGCCGATTCCGAATCCGGCCGCCTGCCCGACACCGACATGCTGGCCGCGATGGGCCAGTTCAACGAGGAACTGACGAAAGCCGGCATCCTGCTCGCCGCCGACGGGCTGCACCCGAGCAGCCGCGGCAAGCGCGTGCACTTTTCCGGCAAGCACCGCGCGGTCATCGACGGCCCGTTCGCCGAAACGAACGAACTCGTCGCCGGCTACTGGCTGTGGCAAGTGAAATCGATGGAGGAAGCCGTCGAATGGGTGAAGCGCTGCCCGAACCCGATGCCTGGCGACTCCGACATCGAGATCCGTCCGTTGTACGAGATCGAGGATTTCGGCGACGCATTCACGCCCGAGCTGCAGGAACAGGAAGCACGGATGCGTGCGGAGCCGACGCGCGGCAGAAGCCCTGAACGACCGGCGCGCGGCCGCGAACCGCAGGTGCCCGAACGCGCCGGTTGACGGAGCCCCACCGAGTAACGTATCGTTTTGTCACGTTAGTCGGTAGGGCTCCGCCATGCATTCCCGTTTCGACCGTTTCCGCTTGACCGCGCTCGGCGCCCAGCTCGAAGCGCTGATCGACCAGCCCGAGCGCTATCTCGAGTTCGCGGCGCTGTCGCGCGTCGGCGTCGCCGCGGTCGGCGCGATCCAGGACGAGATCGCGCGCACGTTCCCCGAAGTCGAAGCCGACACGACGGCCCGCCAGTTCTGCGGCGCGATGGTCGCCGACGTCATGCGCCGCCACGGCCACGAGGTCGTGCAGGCGCGCGGGCGGCTCGGCGGTGCGCTGTTCAGCTATGGCGCGGTATTCAGCGCGCACCCGCACCGGCTGCCGTTCGCCGACGTCGTCGCCGCGCTGGCTCGCATGCCCGAGCGGCTCGCCGCCTGTGCGGCGCATGTACCGGCGGTGCTGGCCACGCGCCGGCCGGCCGGCACCGGCTTCTCGCTCGTCGAACATGCGTGCCACCTGCGCGATCTCGATGCGGTGTTCGCCGCGCGCATCGACGCCGTGCGCACGGCCGAGCTGCCCATGATCGAGTCCGTCGACGGCACCGCGCTCGCCGCGCAACGCAACTATCTCGCGCAGCCGCTCGATCTCGCCGTCGCGGCGTTCGGCCGCGGTCGCGCCGCGCTGTGCGCGACCGCGGCCGCGCTGGAGCCGTCGCAACTCGCACGCTGCGGGCTGCGCGACGGCATCCGCCGCATGTCGCTCGACGAACTCGTGCGCGAGCTGCTCGATCACGACCGCACGCACATGCTCGAACTCGACGAACTGCTCGCCGAACTCGAATTGCCGCCGCTTCCTTCCGTGCACGCCGCATGATCCCGCCCGCACCCGTCGTCTTCATTCACGGTTTCATCGGCACGTTCGACGTGCGCGGATGGAACGGCCCGCATCTGCGCCCCGACCTGCTCGGCTACGGCGCGCATCGCGCCACGCCGCCCGACGCGATCTCGCTTGCCGCGCAGGTCGAGCACGTGCGGCAAACCGTCGATACGCACCTCGGCATGCAGCCGGTCGATGTCGTCGGCCATTCGGTCGGCGGCGCGATCGCGATGCTGTTCGCGCACGCGCACCCCGAACGCGTGCGGCGCATCGTCAACGTCGAAGGCAATTTCACGTTCGACGATGCGTTCTGGTCGGCATCGGTCGGCCGCATGACGCCGGGCGAAGCCGAGGCGATGCTCGACGGCCTGCGCGCGGCCCCGCTCGACTGGCTGCGCGGCGCGATCGACGCCCCGTCGCCGGGCCAGCTCGACGACGCACGCCGCTGGCTCGCGCATCAGCCGGCATCGACGCTGCGCGCGATGGGCCGCTCGGTGATCGAAACGACCGGCGCCGCGGGCTACCTGCCGGCGCTCGCGCAGGTGTTCGAGCGTCACCCCGTCTGGTTGATCGCCGGCGAACGCTCGCGCGCGGGCTGGCACGTGCCCGAGCATGCGCTCGCGCACTGCGCCGGCTTCGACACGATCGCCGGCTGCGGGCACCTGATCGCGGCCGAGCAGCCCGATGCGCTGCGCGCCGCCATCGCGCGCATCGTATGCAAGCCGTCCACCTGACAACCCGTAGGATTCGCCGAAATATGGTTGAAAGGCGCGGTTGCTAGAGTCGCCGGAACAGGGTTTTCCCGGCCTCGGGCCGGACTGGGTCGACACATGCAAGGATCGATGCGCCTGGCACGTACCTTCTGGCTGCTTCTGCTGCTCGCCGTCACGAGCCCTGCTTTCGCATTCCATGCGCGGGTCGTCGCGATCCCGAGCGCCGCGATGAGCGAGACGCTGAAGGCCACCATCGTGCTGCCCGACGATTACGCGCGCGACAACCACGGCGAACGCTACCCTGTCGTCTATCTGCTGCACGGCTCGGGCGGCGACCATACCGACTGGACGTCGAACACGCGCATCGCCGCGCTGGCCGACCGCTATCGCGTGATCCTCGTGATGCCCGACGGCGGGCATGAAAGCTGGTACATCGACAGCCCGTTCGATTCGGGCAGCCGCTACGAGACCTTCATCGGCGATGAAGTCGTGTCCTATGTCGACCTGCATTTCCGTACGATAGCGGCCCAGCACGCGCGCGCGATCACCGGGCTCAGCATGGGCGGCTTCGGCGCACTGCGCATCGCGCTCGACCGGCCCGACACGTTCGGCGCGGTCGGCAGCATCAGCGGCGCGGTCGATCCGCGCTGCTGCACGGACGAGCCGGGCATCGACCACGTGTTCGGCGATCCCGGCCGCCATCCGTCGTTCTGGAACCGCAACGTGATCGTCGAAAACGCGCGGGCGTTCGTGCGCGCACGTCTCGACCTGACGATCGATTGCGGCCGCGACGATGCGTTCGTCGGCTCGAACCGCACGCTGCATGAACGGCTCGTCGCGCTCGGCGTGCCGCACGACTATGCGGAGCGGCCGGGCGGCCATACGTGGGATTACTGGGCGAATGCGATCCGCTATCAGATGCGGTTTTTCGCGACCTCGTTCCAGCATCGCGGCTACGCGTCTCGTGCCGCGCCGTCCGCGCCGGGCATGACGCGCGCGGGCTGACGCACGGCTGCCCGTTACAGCGGCTGTCCTGCCGAAGGCCGCCAGGGCCTGACGTCGGAGATCGAAACGGGATGACGAACCGGCATGCCTGGCATGCGCGCCCGGCAAGAAGATGAATGCGCGTCGCTCGACGCGCGAAAAAGAGAAACGACGAAACCGTCAGTTGTCGTGCGTGGTGCTCGCGCCGACGATGCGATCGAAGAACTCCTGTGCACGCGCCAGCTCGTCGAGTGCGCGATCGAGACGCGACATCGCGCGTGCGTATTCGGCCGACGAGCCGTCGTCGTCGCCTTCGCCGCGCACCGCGCGAAATGCCTGATCCACGTTGCGCGTCGCTTCGACGAAGCGTTGTGCGGCCCGTGCTTCCTGCGAACAGATGTGGGTCGACATCGACACTCCTCCCTCGGGATTACAGTGTGAAGCACGCCGACGCTCAGTGTGCGTGGTACGCATGTCGGCGGCGTGAACCACGACCCGTCGCATTGTCGACGCATCGGCCGCCGCACCGCGCGCTTCGTGCCGATTGTCCCTCCGCGCTCGCCGATCCGCTACGGCGAGATTGCAACAAATTCTTGCGCGAACGACTTCGCGCGCGCCGTCACGCGCGCCCGACGCGCGGATGGGCCAGCCCGGCGAACGCGGCTGCCTCGCCCGGCGACAGGTCGAACAGATCGCCGGTGAGCTCGCGCGGATGCTCGACCGCCGGCCGGTGGCGCATGCGCGCGACATGCGCGGGCGCCACATACGCGGCCGCCGTTTCGATCGGCGGCACATCGAACAGATCGCGCGTGACGCCGCGCACGGCGTCCGTCGGCGCGCGGCCGCGCAAGCGCGCGACCAGCTCGACGAAACGATCGAAATCCCCCGCGCGCGTGGCCTTGTTCACTTCCGCGAGATCGCGTGCCTTCAGCACGCACGGCTGCGCAAGCCGCACGAAATACGGTGCTTCGAGCTCCACGGACAGCGCGAGCGGATAGCTCTTGCCCGTCTGCTCCTTCGCACGCCCGATGCAGTCGACCACGGCCGCTCCCTGCGCGACGCCCAGCGGCCTGCCGGTGCTCACGCTGCGCAGGTGGTCGGGAAACACGCGCAACTGCGTGCCGACCGTCAGCGCGGTGGACGACGCGCACACGAGCGCGTAGTGCTGCTCGCGACGCCGGCCCGACGGCAACGTCGAACGGCTGGCGATGAACGTATGCGGCGGCAAGGGCCGCACCTGCCCGCTTGCGTCGACCCAGGCGTTCCACAGCAGCGCGTCCTTGCGCTCGCCCGCGCGCGGGCGCGACGCGACCGGCGAAAACAGCGCGAGCAGCGAGCCCGTGCGATGCGCGGCGACTTGCGCGCTGCTGCCGAGCGGCTGGTTGATGCCCCACAGAAAACGCCCGCCCCCGAGCCGGCGCTCCCATTCCTTGCGGAGCACGACGGTCGGCAGTTCCTCGCCGGACTCGGTACCGATCTTGGTCCAGCAGAACGTGGGTGGGAGGTGTTTCAGTGTCATCACTTTCTCGGGATACAGCCTCGCTGCTGACAGCAAGCCCATTCAACAGCCGTAACTGTATAGGTATAATGCATCACATGGAAGCCCCGGACCAAGATTTTCCCGTTCAAGACCTGTTGCGCCGCCTGATGGCAGATACACGCTCGTCCAGCGAAATCGCGCGACTTTCCGGGGTCAGCCAGCCAACCGTGTCGCGCCTGCGGCTGTCGAACGGGCGCCGGCTGCGCCGCAGCGCGCCATTCAACAAGCTATGCAGTTTCTATGGTGTCGATACGGAGCCGTCGCGCCGCCGGTACAACGACCTGCTGCGCGACGCGATCGTCGACGCGTGGGACGGCTCGGACGAGCACGGCCGGGCGCTGCTGGTCGTGATTCAGGGGCTGAAGGATTTGCAGGCGAAGGCCGACGACGGGTGACGTCGTCGGCGTGCCCGGTCATTCATCGAGATTGAACGTGATCGGCACGCGCGCCCGTATCGGCGACGGCGCGCCGTTCTCCGCATGCGTGGCGCAGCGGCTCGCGAGCACCGCGTCGCGCGCCGCTGCATCGAGACGCGGATAGCCGCTGCCGGCTACGACACGCGCGGCGACCACCCGGCCTGACGCATCGGTTTCCAGCTCGACGAGCGCGGTGCCGTGCTCGCCGGTGCGCAACGACTGCGGCGGGTAGTCGGGTGGGGGCAGCGCACATTCGGGACGCGCGACGAAACGCGGCGTTGCGGGCGCCGGAGATGCCGGTAATTGGGCTTGTGTATGCGTGGCATCGGGTGTCGCATCGTCGCGTGGTGTGTCACGCCGCTCGTCGGCCGTCGCGGATGGCGCGGGCCGGGATGGTGCGGACGCATCGTGCGAGGGCGGCCTGGTTCGGTCGGATGCGGCCGGTTTGATCGCCGATGATTTGGCGCTCGCCGGCGAGCGGGATACGGACGCCGCGCGCTGCATCGCGCGCGACGCAGCCTTCGATTGCGTCGCGGAAGCCGCCATCGGCGACACCGCCGGTGGCGGCGCAATCAGCATCGCCACCATCACCTGACGTTGCACGGGCACGCTGCGCACGGCCGGTTCGCGTGCGAGCAGCATCAATACGCCCGCGTGCAGCACACAGGCCGCAGCGGCAGCCAATGCGATGCGCGGGCCGCGCGGGCCGGCGCGATCGTCGACGATCCTGCGCGCCCCGCTCGTCTGTCGCATGCTGAAAGCAGCGGTCCGCATCATGCTCTCCGTCCAGCGTTCGGCCGTCCTTGCACGCGCCAATCGCGCCGAGGATATTAAGAGGACTGCGTATCGACCCTTCCGATATCCATCGCGTCGCGCCGCCTCAGTCGCCGCTGCCGCCGTCCCGGCCGTGCCCCGTCAGCCGTCGCACGCCGCGCCGCATTGCGCGAGCGAATTCTCCTTGCTGCGAAAAACCAGCGGCTGTTCGTCGCGCGGCGCCCGACGTCGCGCGAACTGCACGGCCTGTTCGATCTGATCGTGATGCGCGGACTTCGCGCACACCGGATCGGCCTCCTTCGGATCGCCGGCCAGCAGGTAGGCCTGGCATCGGCAACCGCCGTGATCCGCATGACGCTCGTCGCACGTGCGACACGGCTCTCTCATCCAGTCTTCGCCGCGAAACGCGTTGAACGCATCGCTGTCGTACCAGATTTCCCGCAGCGACCGGTCGCGCACGTTCGGCAGCGCGAGCCCCGGCAGCGACCGAGCGGCATGACACGGCAGCGCGGTGCCGTCCGGTGCGACGCCGAGGAACACCGAGCCCCAGCCGTTCATGCAGGCCTTCGGGCGGCGCTCGAAATAGTCGGGCACGACGAACAGGATCTTGCAGCGCTCGCCGATCAGCTTGCGATAGCGATTGACCGTTTCCTCGGCCTCGCGCACCTGCTCGACGGTCGGCATCAGCTGGTCGCGATTGAGCATCGCCCAGCCGTAGTACTGCGTGTTCGCGAGCTCCAGGTAATCGGCGCCGAGATCGAGCGCCATCTCGATGATCTGCCCCACGTGCGGCAGGTTGTAGCGATGCAGCACGCAGTTGAGCACCATCGGGTAGCCATGCGCCTTGATCAGCCGCGCCACGTCGCGCTTCAGTTCGAACGTGCGCGTGCTGGTCAGGAAATCGTTCAGCTCGCGCGTCGAATCCTGCAGCGACAACTGGATGTGGTCGAGCCCGGCGGCCTTGAGCCGCTCGATGCGCGCGACGTTCAGCCCGATGCCCGACGTGATCAGGTTCGTATAGAAGCCGAGCCCGCGCGCATGCGCGACGAGCATCTCGAGGTCGCCGCGCTGCAGCGGCTCGCCGCCCGAGAAGCCGATTTGCGCGGCGCCGAGCGCGCGCGCATCGCTGATGACCGTGCGCCATGCGTCGGTGTCGAGTTCCGCGCCGTGCGTCGCGAAGTCGATCGGGTTGTAGCAGAACGCGCAGTGCAGCGGGCAGCGGTACGTGAGTTCCGCGAGCAGCCACAGCGGCGCGGAAGGACGGGAAGTGTCGGGCGTCATGTCAGTCCAGCCAGCCGCGCAGCCGCGCGTGATCGAGAAAACGGTAGACGTCGGTCGCGAGATCCGATTGCATGAACAGGCGCTCGAGTTCGCCGATGATGTCGTCCAGTTCGCGCGTGCCGTCGCAGCGCGCGAGAATCTCGCCCGCACTCGGGTTGAGCTTGACCATGCCCTCCGGATAGAGAAGCACGTACGCATCCTGGGCCGCCTCCCATTGCAGGCGGTACATGCCCCTGAGGCAGGGGCGCAGCGGCACGCCGCTGGCGGCTTCGATCGCGTTCATAGCGGGTAGGCCTTTTCGACGGCGTCGAGCATCGACCACAGGATGTCGAGCTTGAATTGCAGAATGCCGAGCGCGCGCTGCTGCGCCTCCGGTGTCGTGAAATGCGCGAGCGTGACCGCGAGCCCATGCTCGACGTCGCGCTGCGCGAGCGGCACGCGGCTGCGGAAATAATGCAGCCCGGCCGGCTCGATCCACGGGTAATGCGACGGCCAGCCCGCGAGCCGGTCGAGATGAATCTGCGGCGCGAACATCTCGGTCAGCGACGAGCACACGGCTTCCTGCCATGGCGCGCGTCGCGCGAAATTCACGTACGCGTCCACCGCGAAACGCACGCCGGGCAGCACGTGCTCGAGCGACCACAGTTCGGCACGCGTGAGGCCGCATGCCTCGCCGAGCCGCACCCACGCCTCGATGCCGCCTTCGTTGTCGCCCTGCCCGTCGTGGTCGATCAGCCGCTGAATCCAGCGGCGCCGCGTATCGCGGTCGGGGCAGTTCGACAGGATCGCCGCATCCTTGAGCGGGATGCAGATCTGGTAGTAGAAGCGGTTCGCGACCCAGCCGCGGATCTGCGCGGGCGAACAGGCACCGCTGTTGAGCCGCCGGTTGAACGGATGATGGATGTGATAGCGCGATTCGAGCGCACGCAGGCGCGCCTCGAATTCGGTCGCGGTCCAGGGCGTCGCGTGCAACGCCGTAGCGGGGATCGGTGCGTTCATCGTCAGACCTGGAATTGCATGCCGTCGTGTGCGACGTCGATGCCATGCGCGCGCAGGTGCGCGTGCTCGACGGAATGCGGATCGAGAATCGGGTTCGTGTTGTTGATGTGCGTGAGCACCTTGCGCGTTCGCGCGGGCAGCATGTCGAGCCAGTCGATCATGCCGGGCCGCCCGGCTTCCGCGCACTGCGCGAGATGCCCCATGTCGGCCGCGTGCTTGCCCGACAGGCCGAGATCGATCATCTCGGTCCCGGTCCAGAACGTGCCGTCCACCAGCACGAGATCGGCGCCGTCCATTGCCGCGCGCACGTCGTCGGTGACCGACGCGAGCCCCGGCGCATAGAATGCGCGCCGCCCGCTCGCGACATCTTCGATCGACAGCGCGATGTTGTCGCCGGGCGCGGCCGCCGCGCGTCGCGGCGAATAAGGCGGCGGCTTGCTGTCGACGGCGATCGCGGTAAAGCGGATCCCGCTCGCCGCCGGCACCGCGAACGGCTCGCCGGGCACGATCGTGTGCGCGGCGACGCCGCAGTAATGGCCGAGCAGCGGCACGAGCGGCAAGCCGGTCGACAGGTCGTCGAGCACCGGCACGCTCGCGTAGAGTGGCAGCGGCGTCGAGCGCTCGCGCAGCATCAGCAGGCCCGTCACATGATCGATCTGCGCGTCGCACAGCACGACGGCGGCGATGCCGCTGTCGCGGATCGCGCGCGCCGGTTGCAGGTCCGGATCCGCGCGCAACTGGGAAAGAATGTCGGGCGACGCGTTGACGAGGACCCAGTCGACGCCGTCGTCGCTGACCGCGATCGACGACTGCGTGCGCGGCAGCACGTGGCCGCTGCCGCTGCGCGCACGGCGGCAGTTCGCGCAATTGCAGTTCCATTGCGGCAGGCCGCCGCCGGCTCCCGAACCGAGTATCTTGACCTTCATGGCGTCAGCTCCCGAGGCCGCCCGCGCCGACCACGGCGAAACGGGCGGCACGCACGGCAATCAGCGGTTGGCGATGTACATCGTGATTTCGAAGCCGAAGCGCAGGTCGGTATAAGACGGTGTCGTCCACTGCATGGTGTGTCTCCTGTCGAGTTGATGATTGATGCGTTGCTGGTGAGTCGAACAACCGCGGCAATCGAGCGGTCGGTTTCTCTTCAGCAAGGAGCGTGCCGAAGCCGTATTTCGGCGGCGCGGCGGCGATGGACGGCCGTCCTCCGGGCATCGGGACGCAATCCTTACGAATCGCCGACACGATTCGCGCGAATGCGTGCCGCCACCCCGGCGGCGCGATGCCAGCGAGTGGTCACAAGTGTTGAATCGTTGAACACCGGTGTTGCAACTTGACACACCGGCTGTGACAGGTCGCGCAGCTCGCGACGGCTGCGCGTCAGCTTTCGTCGGGCGGAAGACGGCCCGCGTCGGCAGCCGGCATCTTCCGGTAGATCGTGTTGCGCGAGACGCCGAGCGCGCGCGCCGCGGCGGACACGTTGCCGCCATGGCGGGCTAGCGCGGCGGCGATCGCGGATGCGGCGACATCCTGGAGACGCGCGTCGGCGGGCGGCAACGCGTCGGCAATACAAGGCCCGGCGCCCGCCGCGGCGGGGGCATCGGGCGTGGCCTGCATAACCTGCGCATCGCCGCGCCGCAGGTCGTCGAAGAAGTCGTCCGGCAGGTGCTCGCGCCGGATTTCGCCGTCGTCGTCGACCATGGCCGCCGCCGTGCGCAGCAGATTGCCGAGCTGGCGGAAATTGCCCGGCCACGTGCAGCGCACGAACAGCGCCATCACGTCCGGCGCGACCGACAAGGGCGGCCGGCCCGGGCCCGCGAACGCCTCGCGTTGCAGCATCTTCTGCACGACGACCGCGAGATCCGTGCGGTCGCGCAACGGCGGCAGGCGCACCACGAGGCCGTTCAGCCGGTAGTAGAGATCCTCGCGAAAACGGTTCTGCGCGATCATCTCGCGCAGATCGCGGTGCGTCGCGCAGATGATCGCGATGTCCACGGCGATCGTCTTCGTCGATCCGAGCGGGTTCACGAGACGCTCCTGCAACACGCGCAGCAGCCGCACCTGCAGCGGATACGGCATGTCGCCGATCTCGTCGAGGAACAGCGTGCCGCCGTTCGCCTGCAGCAGCTTGCCGATCGCCCCCTTGCGGCGCGCGCCGGTAAACGCGCCCTCCTCGTAGCCGAACAGCTCGGACTCGATCAGCGTCTCCGGAATCGACGCGCAGTTGACCGCGACGAACGGCGCGTCGCGCCGCGGCGAGTCGTTGTGGATCGCCTGCGCGAGCAGTTCCTTGCCGGTGCCGGTCTCGCCGGTGATCAGGATCGGGATGTCCTTGCCGATCACCTTGCGCACCTTCGCGATCACGCACGCGACCTGCGCATCGCCGGTGTCGAGATAGTTGAGCCGCGACAGGCCGGCCGACGAGCCCGCCGCCGGTGCGGGCACCGCGTTCGCGCGTGCGCCCGGCGCCCCCGCGTCGTGGACGTCCGTCGGCCGGCTGCCTTCGGCGAGCGTCGCGCGGCGGAAGTGCACGCGTGCGCAGACCACCGCGCCGTTGCCGAGATTCAGCATCAGATGCCGGTCGGTACTCGCGCGCATGCGGTCGATCAGCTGCGCACTGGTGACGTCGAACAGCGACGACAGCGTGTGCGCGCGCAGCGCGGCGAGCGGCATGCCGAGCTGGAACTGCGCGCTGCGATTGGCCGACAGGAAGCGGCCGTCGGCGGTGAACGCGACGATTCCTTCCATCAGCGTGCCGAGGAACTCGGGGCGGCCATGGAACGACACCTGCAGCGTTTCCTGGAACGTCGTCGTAAACAGGTGATTCTCGATCATCTGCACCGACATCTTCGCGAGCGCCATCGTGTGCTGGTGATAGCTGCGGTGGTCGCCCGTCACGTCGAGCACGCCGATCGCATCGCCGTACGGATCGAGGATCGGCACGCTCGAACAGGTCAGGAAGCGGTTCGCGGCCAGGAAGTGCTGGTCGCCGTGGACGACCATCGGGCACAGCTCGGCCAGCGCCGTGCCGATCGCGTTGGTGCCCTGCCGGTTCTCCGCCCAGTTCGCGCCCGGGCGCAGCGCGACCTTCTCCGCGCGGCGCAGGAAATCGTCGTCGCCGATCGAATGCAGGATCAGCCCTTCCGCATCGGTCAGCACGATCATGCTCTGCGTGTTGACGATCTGCTCGTGAAGCGTCTCCATCACCGGCATCGCGTGCACGCACAGCACCCGGCTCTGCTCGCGCTTGAGCACCAGCGCCGCGTTCGACAGCACGTCGTAGTCGGGACGTGCCGATACCTGCAGGCCGAACGTCTCCGAACGCTCGTGAGCCTTCTGGATCGACGGTGCGGGCCAGCCGGCGGGATGCGCGGCCCATGATCCGGCCGCCTGCTCTACGTCATCGCGCATTGTCTCCTCCGGGGGATCCTTCCGGTCAACTGCCGGACTCTTTGCCGTCATTGCAAGCAAGCATCGGGCCACGCTGACGCCCCGACAAGAATTGAAAGCACGATGTAATCGATCGACCGGGCGGCGACGGCGGCGTGTCGCGCGACGGCCAGACGTTCGTGATACCGCGATTTGCCGACGCCTGGCTACCCGTGCGAATCCGTATCTTCGGGGCTGGCGCGTTTCTAGCTTGATCGCAGAACGCATCCGGCCGCTGCCCGGCCGAGTGACGGTTGCCTCCCTCGATTCCGCCCGAACCCTATCGACATGACGCGTCGCCCGATTCGATCCACGCTGTCACCCGCACCGCGGGTCTTGCCCGACACGCCGGCGTCGCCGGCCACGCCCGTTCGCCGACGCCTGCACCGCGACGCGCAATCGATCGCATTCGCCGTGGCCGGCGCCGCGCAAGGCCATCCGGTCGTCGTGCTGCACGGCGGCCCCGGCAGCGGCAGCCAGGCCGGCATCCTGCGGCTGTTCGACCTCACCCGCGTGCGCGTCGTGCTCGTCGACCAGCGCGGCGCGGGCGCATCGGCTCCGCGCGGCGGCACCCGCCACAACAACACCACGCAGTTGATCGCGGATCTGGAGGCCGTGCGCGAGCAGCTCGGCATCGCACGCTGGGGCGTCGTCGGCGGATCATGGGGCGCCGCGCTCGCACTCGCGTATGCGGGCACGCATCCGGAGCGGGTGACGGGCGTCGTGCTGCGCGGCCTGTTCCTGACGTCGCCACGCGAAGTCCGCGGGCTCTTCATGACGTCCCGCTCGCGTGCGCCGCGCGAATGGCGACGCCTGCATGCGGCGGCCGGCGGCGGCCGGCCGGATCGCCTGCTGTCGCGCTGCGCGCAGCGGCTGCGCCACGGCGCGAGCCCCGCCCGGCAGCGCGCCGTGGCGCTCGCGTGGCGCGCGTACGAAAACGCCGTCCTCGCATCGGCACACACGCGCCGCTCGCCCGTGCGCGCGATCCGCTCGGCGAAGACCGTCGGCCGGCTGATCGACAAATACCGGATCCAGGCGCACTACCTGCAACACGATTGCTGGCTCGGCGAGCGCCGCGTGCTCGCGCTCGCGCGACGGGCCGCACAGGCCCGCGTGCCTCTATTCGCCGCGCACGGGATGCACGATCCCGTTTGCCCGGTCGGCAATGTCGAGCGCCTCGCGCGAGCCGCTCCCGAGGCGGGAATCGAATGCGTGAAGGCCGGGCATCTGGCCAGCGAACCCGCGTTGGCCCGCAGCGTCGCACGCGCCGTGAATGCGATGTTCGCGGCGGTGCCGTTCACGTGACGGCCCCGCGCCCATTCGGGTCATGACGCGACCACGCACGCGGCCGCCGCCCACGCGATCGCGCGCCGCTCAATCCCACGCATAGCGCACGCCGACCCACGCGCCGCGCGGCGCGCCCGGCCCGACGAACTGCTCGTTCGCCGGATGGGCGCCGTCGAACGTGTGGTTCGGCCCGTTGAAGAAATTCTGGCCGAGTGCGCCGAAGCTTGCGTAGCGCTTGTCGAACAGGTTCGTCACGCTCGCGAACACCTCGAACCGCTTCGTGACCCGGTAACGCATGTCGAGATCGACCAGCACGTAGCCCGCGATCCGGCCGTTCGCGTCGCCGTTGTTCTCGTCGCCGCGCGCGTACACGTCGCTGCGCCAGGTGACGTTCGCGCCGATGTCCCACGCGCGCGTCGCCGCGTAGTCGAGCCGCAGCTTCACCGTATGCGCGGGAATGCCGGGCATGCGCTCGCCCGGCTTGACCGTCACGTTGCCGTGCGCGTCGGCCGCCGAATTCGCGGGGCTGTGTTCGGTCCACGACGAACGGTAGGTCGCATCGACATAGCTGTACGACAGCCCGACACCGAGCGGGCCGAACCGCGTGCGGCCGGCGAGCTCGACACCCTGCCGCCGCGTGTCGCCGACGTTGCGGAAATAGCCCTGCGCGCTGGCCGGGCTGCTGATGAACTGGATGTCGTCGGTCAGCGTCGTGCGGTAGGCGGCGGCGCTCCAGCTCGTCGCCGCGCCGATGCGACCGCGCACGCCGGCCTCGAACGTCTTCGAGATCACGGGTTTGAGCGCCGGGTCGGCGACGAAGTCGTTCGGCAGCGAACACGGCGCGGCCGGGTCCGCGCACGCCAGCTCGATCGCGGTCGGCGAACGCATGCCTTCGTTGTAGGCCGCATAGGCGGTAAAGCCCGCGACCGGATTCCAGTTGAGCCCGACGGCCGGGTTGAAGCGCGAGAACACATGGTTGCCGTCGAGCAGCGGTTGCACGCCGCTCTCGTCGCCGATCTGCGCTTTCGACCAGTCGTAGCGGCCCGACAGCGTCAACGTCCAGTGCGGCGTCAGCGACAGCGCATCGCTCAGGTATGCGCCGACGTTCGCGTTGCGCGTCTTCGCGCTGGTCTGCCGAACGAAATCGCCGATGCCGATCGCTGCGCGCGCGTCGGTGAAAGACGCATCCTGCGACGACGCGACGTAGCTCGAGTTCGCGATATCGGCCGAAACGCCGGCAACCAGCCGGTTCGCCATCCCGCCGAGCTTGCCGAGCAGCGTGAGCTGCACGCTGCCGCCGTAGCTGTCGGTGACGACCGTCGATTGCGCGTTGCTGCCCTGCACCGTGTCGACCGCACCGTCGTCGCCCACCGATCCGTAGTCGGTATTGTTGTTGCTGCTCGTGTTGGCGTTGCGCAGGTGCCGGTAGTACGCATTGCCGCTCAGCTCGACGTGCTCGCCGAAAAAACGGTCGCCCGACAGCGTCAGGTACCCGGCGCTGTTGCGGTTGCGGTCCGGATACGTATATGCCTGCTTCGGGTTGCCGAGGAACGAGCGCGGGATCGTCTGGGTGCCGGACAGCGTGTTGTCCGCGCCACCCGCGGCGATCGACAGCGTCGTGTCCGCATCGGTGTAGCGCAGCTTGCCGAACGCCTGCCTCACGCGGCTCGCGTTATGGTCGGCCCAGCCGCCGTCGTTCGCGACGTTCGCGGTCGCGTAGTAGTCGAGGTTCGGGCCGATCGTCCCGCCCTGCTCGATGGCCGCGGTCTTGCGGCCCCAAGCGCCGCCCGACACTTCCGCTTCGCCGCCCGGGTTCGAGCGGCCGTTCTTCGTCGTGATCGCGAGCGCACCGCCGAGCGTATTGCGTCCGTACACCGGGTTGGAGCCCGGAATCAACTGCACGCGGTCGATCGCCTGCGCGGGCAGGATATCCCAGTTCACGACGTCGCCGAACGGCTCGTTCACGCGCACGCCGTCGACGAATACCGACAACCCCTGCGGCGTGCCGAGCAGCGGCGACGCGGTGAAACCGCGATAGTTGACGTCCGTCTGATACGGGTTGCCCTGCGCGTCCGAGATCGTCACGCTCTGCAGGTTCGCGGCGAAGAAATCGGTGAGCGTCGCGCGGTGCTGCACGTCGAGCTCGGCCGCACGCACCGTCTGCACGTTCGCGGGCACCTTCGACAGCGGCGTGCCGATCCCGAGCAGCGGCGTCGTGCCGACGACGACTACCGCGGGCAGCACGACGGTCGAGGCGGGCAGCGCGAGCGCGGCGCCATCCGCCTGCTGCTGCGCGCGCGCGCTGCCGGGCGGCAGGCCGAACAGCGCCAGCGCGCCGAGGGCCGTGCCGACGCCTCGCACACGCCGGCCACGCCGCGTCGCGCCGTCGCGCGCGGCTGCCTTTGGTCTCCTGATCATTTCCGTTGTCTCCGCACTCGTATTGCGTCGGCCCGTGCGATGCACCGCGCGGCGACGGGTTGTCGCGAAGCCGGCGCGCGAGAACCGTGCCAGCGCCCCCAGCACGAGGGGTGCGTGCTGCGCCGCCCACCGCCTCGAACCGACATGCGTGCGACCGACGGCCCGCTGTTCCGCGGACTGCGCCACCTGTCATGTTTGGCAACACTTCGCGCGCGACGGTGTACCTGAATGCAACACCTTCGTTGAGCCGATGGCGCGATGCGTCGAGCGACGCATCACCTGCGATGCGCCGGTATGCCGCACCACGCCGGCTTCCGGCCGCGATGGCATGCGACTTGCGTAACGGGCAGTGCACTCGGCCCGGAATCCCAACCGTGCCGGCGCGACGACTCGTTCGCGGCGGTGCGACCACAATGACCCAGGAGACAACCATGAAGAAATTCTCGGCTTCAGCGAGCCGGCTGGCGACGATCGGAATCGCGGTGGCGGCCGCCGTCGCGCTGAACCCCGGCCTCGTCGAAGCGGCCGCGGACTACCCGGCCGTGACCTACCAGCGCCTGACCGATGCACACGGCGATCCGGGCTGGCTGACCTACTACCGCACCTACGACGGCCGCTCGCATTCTCCGCTCAAGCAGATCGACACGTCGAACGCGAAGGATCTCAAGCAGGTGTGGGCGTACAAATTCCCCGCCGACCTGAAGCAGGGCTTCGAGGCCACGCCGATCGTCAACGGCAACTACCTGTTCGTGACGACGCCGAAGGACAACGTCTACGCGTTCGATGCAAAGACCGGCAAGCAGCTGTGGAAATACGAGCCGAAGCTCGGCGCCGCATCGTTCAAGACCGCGTGCTGCGACGTCGTCAACCGCGGCGTCGCGCTGTACGGCAAGAACGTCTACATCGCGATGCTGAACGGCGAAATCGCGGCGCTCGACGCGCAGACCGGCAATCTCGTATGGAAGAAGCAGATGTTCGAGCCGGGCCTCGGCTACGCATTCTCGCTCGCGCCGCTCGCGATCGACGGCGCGATCGTCGTCGGCACGTCCGGCGGCGAATACGGCATTCGCGGCTACATCGCCGCGCTGAATCCGGAGGACGGATCGCAGGTCTGGAAACGCTACACGATCCCCGGCGCCGGCGAAAAGGGCGCGGAAACCTGGCCCGACGGCATGCAGAGCCATGGCGGCGGCGCCGCGTGGCTCACCGGCACGTACGACGCCGCGTCGCGCACGCTGTACTGGGGCGTCGGCAACCCGGGCCCGTGGCTCGCCGCGCTGCGTCCCGGCGACAACCTGTATTCCGACTCGCTGCTCGCGCTCGATGCGAAGAGCGGCAACCTGAAGTGGCACTACCAGTACACGAACAACGACACGTGGGACTACGACGGCGTGAACGCGGCCGTCCTCGCGGACATCAAGTACAAGGGCAAGGACTACGACGCGATCATCCACGCCGACCGCAACGGCTTCTTCCACGCGATCGACCGCACGACCGGCAAGCTGATCTACGCGACGCCGTTCGTGAAGACGTTGTCGGTCACCGGCTACACGGCCGACGGCAAGCCGGTCCAGGACGCATCGAAGTTCCCGAAGGCCGGCACGACGATCGAAACGTGCCCGAGCTTCCTCGGCGGCAAGAACTGGTGGTCGATCTCGTACGACCAGGAACGCAACATCGCGGTCGTGCCCGCGCTGCATGCGTGCATGAGCCTGACCGGCAAGTCGGTCAGCTACATGGAAGGCCTGCCGTATCTCGGCGAAGGCTTCGAGATCAAGCCCGAGCCGGGCAGCGAAGGCTACGGCGAACTGACGGCCATCGACGTGAACACCGGCAAGAAGCTGTGGAGCCACTGGTCGAAGAAGCCGTGGAACGGCGGCGTCGCGACCACGGCGAGCGGCCTCGCGTTCAGCGGCTCGCTCGACGGCCACCTGTACGCGTTCGATACGGCGACCGGCAAGGTGCTCTGGGAAAGCCCGCAACTGGCGAGCGGCATCATTTCGCAGCCGTCGGTGTACGAGGTCGACGGCAAGGAGTACGTCGCCGTGCTCGCCGGCTACGGCGGCGCGAACCCGATCTGGGGCGGCCCGATGGCCGACATCGCGAAGGACGTCCCGCGCGGCGGCACGCTCTACGTGTTCGCGCTCAACTGAACAGGCGCCACGCCTGAGTCGCGCCCGCATGCGCCCGATGCGGGCGCGACGCCCCACCCGCTTCAACCGGACACACGACCATGAATACTCGCCTCACTTCCGTTACCGTCGCCAGTCTGCTCGCCGTGGGCGTGGCGCTGACACCGGCAGCCGCGTCGGCCGGCGTGCGCGTCTGCACGCTGCCCGGCAGCCCGACCACGGCGCTCGACCGCTCCGTTGCGCGCGAAGTGTTCCGCACCGCGGGCATCGCCGCGACCTTCAACAAACGCGGCGTCGACGACAACGGCGACGACGACGGCATCTCCGCCGGCGAGCTGACGAAATCGCTCGAACGCGACTGCGACGTGATCGCGGGCTTCCCGCGTTCGGCGATCGCCGATGCGTCGGGATCGAAAATGACGTTCTCGCAAGGCTATCTGCGCTCCGGCTACGTCAGCGTTTCCCTGCGCGATGCGCAAGCGCCGACCGGCGCGAAGGAAACGATCGCGGCCACGTACGGCAGCCCGTCGCAACTGATCGCCGCGCAGCAGACCAACGCCCGCTTCGACCTCGAAAACACCAGCGAGAAAACGATCGGCGCGCTCGCCGCCGGCCGCGCCCAGCGCGCGATCGTCTGGTATCCGAGCGTCGTCGCCTACGCGCATGCGCACCCGCAACAACGGTTCAAGGTGGCGGCGACGTCGTCACCGTACTCCGACTGGCAACTGTCGTTCGCGTTCGGGCCGGGCAAGGACGCGCTGCAACAGCGCATCGACGCCACGCTGTCGCAAATGAGCGGCAACGGCCGTCTCGCATCGCTCACGCGCGGCTGGACGCTTCCCGACGACATCGCGCAAGCCGCCGCGACGCCCGTGCGCGGCCGGTTCCTCGACGGCGCGATCGCGGCCGCTCGGCAGCCGGCAAGAAGCGGCTTCATCAAGGTTTCGACGAGCGAAGGCAGCGGCGTCCCGTCGTTCGACCAGGCGCAGGTGCAACACGGCAAGAAGCTCTATACCGATTCGTGCGCGAAATGCCACGGCGACCAGCTCGAGGGCAACACCGCACCCGCGCTGAGCGGGGAATCGTTCGCGCCCGAGGGCAAGTCGCACATCACGGTCGGCGGCATCTTCCTGTACATGTCGAGCAACATGCCGGCCGACCGCCCCGGCAAGATGACCGCACAGGAATACGAGGACCTGATGGCGTTCCTGCTTTACTCGAACGGCTACGACGCGTCGAAGAGCAAGCTGACCGCCGATATCGCCAACGCGTCGAAGGCGCCGCTCGTCGCCGGGCCGCGCAAGTAACTTTCCCGCCCGCTTTCGTTTCGGTCGACCGCCGCGCCAGTCAGCATGACCGGCGCGCGGGCCCGACTTTTTCTTGTCATTTCATTCAGGACGACACCATGATCTCCCGCCCTCGCAGAACCTTCTTCGTGCAGGCCGCCGGCCTGTGCGCCGCACTCGCGGCCGGCACGCGCGCATTCGCCGCCGCAGCGCCCGTCGACGAAAACGACGCCGCGGCGAAGACGCTCGGCTACCGCGCAAAGGCGACGGCCGTCGACGCCGGCAAGTTCCCGAAGTATCAGGCCGGCCAGACCTGTTCGAACTGCCGCTTCTACAAGGCCGCCGCGGGCGAATCCTCCGGTACGTGCCCGATGTTCGCGGGCAAGACGGTTGCCGCCGAAGGCTGGTGCAACGTCTATGCCAAGCGCGCTTGATGCAGGGCCCGCTCGCGAGCGCGACGGCGCGCCGCGGCGCGGCGCGGACGCCGAACGCGCGGTCCATCTGCATGCGCTGATCGCGCTGGGCGTCGAGCGCGGATACGTGACGCACGGTGAAATCGCCGATGCATTGCCCGACGCGTCGTCCGACGACGCGGCCGCGTCGATGCTGCGCGAGCTCGGCATCGACGTGCGCGAGCATGCCGGCGCGCGTACCGCGTGGACACTCGACCGCCATTTTGCGCAGATGTCGGACGTCGCGTCGCCGCTCGTCGACGCATCGACGCCGCTCGCGGCCGACGATCTGCTCGCGGGCCGGACCAACGACCCCGTCCGACTCTATCTGCGGGAAATGAGCGCGACGCCGCTGCTCGAACGCGACGAGGAGATCGCGCTCGCGCTTCGGCTGGAAAGCGGCCGCGCCGCATGCATCGACGCTTTGAGCCGCGACCCGGCGGCGCTCGCCGTCATCGCGGAGATCGCGAGCGACATCCGCGCCGGCAAGGTGGCGGCGTCGGTTTACGTGACGGGATTCGCCGGCGATATCGAGCCGTCCGCGAGCGCGCCGGCGATGTTGCCCGACGATTCGACCGCGGAGTCGCCGGCGCCGGACGATGCCGTCGGTCCTTCGCTCGACAGCCCGGCATGGCGCGATACGGTCGTCGAAGCGCTCGAGCGCGCGGGCGCGCTGGCCTCGGCGATGCAGCACGCATTGCACGCGGACGGTTTCGCGTCGGCCGCTTACCGGGCGCTACTGCGCGAGGCTGCCGCGTCGACCGACAGAATCCGCTTCACCTCGCGCGCGATCGAGCGTATCGGGCAGGCGAACCGCGAGCGCGCGACTCGGGCACGCACGTTCGAAAAACGGCTCCTCGACACGCTGGCCGCCTCGGGCATACATCTGGAACCCGCGCGCCACGACCTTTTCACACGGTGCGACGACGTACGCGCATGGCTGTACGCATGCGGCGCCGCGCATCCCGACTGCGCCGCCGCGCTCGCCCGCCATGCGCCGGCGCTGATCGACACGCGCGGCATGCTCGCTCGCCTCGCCGGCCAGTCTCTCCTGCCGCTCGACATCGCGATCGCGCTCGATGCGCGACTCTCGCGCATCGAGCGGGCGACGCAACCCGCGAGAACGAAGCTGTTTCAGAGCAATCTGCGGCTCGTCGTCTCGGTCGCCAAACGCTATGCCGATCGCGGCCTGCCGTTCTCCGATCTGATCCAGGAAGGCAATATCGGCCTGATGAAGGCCGTCGATCGCTACGATCACCGGCGCGGCTTCAAATTCTCGACGTATGCGACCTGGTGGATCCGGCAGGCGATCACGCATGCGCTCGCCGATCTCGGGCGCACGATACGTGTGCCAGCGCATACGGTCGATACGCTCAACAAGCTGTCGCGGCTCGCGCGAATACATCGGCAACGAACCGGCGACGTCGCCGACGCGCGGGCGCTCTCCACGCAGATGCGGCTGCCCGTCGACAAGGTGCGCGAGCTGATGAGCATCGTGCGCGAACCGATCTCCGCCGACCTGCCGGTTTCGCCCGATCACGACCTCACGTTGTGCGACGTCACGATCGACCCCGACGCACCGACGCCGGAAGAAGCGGCAAGCGCCGGCCAGTTGCGCGCGGCGGTCGCCGCGCTGATCGACCGCCTCCCGACACGCGAAGCGTGGATTCTTCGCCTGCGATACGGCATCGATGTCGAAAGCGAGTATTCGCTGCGCGAGATCGGCCGGCAATTGAACCTGTCGGCTGAACGCGTCCGTCAGCTCGAGGTGGCGGCGCTCGAACGCATCCGTCAATTCAGGCACGCGCCGGCACTACGCTCGCTGCTCGCCTGACGCGGCCGCGACGGCCGGCCACCATCCGGCACGCACGTCGACTGCTCAGGACTGCAACACGATCTGCTGCATTTCTGAACGCCACGCCGCATCGCGCTCCCGTGCGCGACACCGCCGATCCGACCGGGTCGGCGCCACGCGCCCGGCAGTCAAGGCTTTCGGCGCAGTCGCGCAGCGGTCGCCCGGCTGGCATGCATGTTGCGTTTCCCCGAGCGCCGTCAGGAATCACATGAACGCATGGAGACACGCTTGTCCAAGATCGAATCGGTTCTTCACGAAACCCGTCAGTTCGCGCCGCCCGCGGCGCTCGAGAAGACGGCGACCATTTCCGGCATGCCGGCCTATCGCGCGCTCGTCGCCGAGGCCGAGCAGGATTACGAAGGCTTCTGGGCGCGCCTCGCGCGCGAGGGCCTCGCGTGGCACAAGCCGTTCACCAAGGTGCTCGACGAGAGCCAGGCGCCGTTCTACAAATGGTTCGACGACGGCGAGCTGAACGCGTCGTACAACTGCCTCGACCGCCACGTCGAGGCCGGCAACGGCGAGCGCGTCGCGGTGATCTTCGAGGCCGACGACGGCTCCGTCACCCGCGTCACCTATGCCGACCTGCTCGCCCGCGTGTCGCGCTTCGCGAATGCGCTGAAGAAACGCGGCATCGCCAAGGGCGATCGCGTCGTCATCTACATGCCGATGTCGATCGAAGGCATCGTCGCGATGCAGGCCTGCGCGCGCATCGGCGCGACGCACTCGGTCGTGTTCGGCGGCTTCTCCGCGAAATCGCTGAACGAGCGCCTCGTCGACGTCGGCGCGGTCGCGCTCGTCACCGCCGACGAGCAGGCCCGCGGCGGCAAGACGCTGCCGCTCAAGAGCATCGCCGACGAGGCGATCGCGATGGGCGGCTGCGAAGCGGTCAAGAGCGTGATCGTCTATCGCCGCACCGGCGGCAAGATCGACTGGCATGCCCAGCGCGATCTGTGGATGCACGAGCTCGCCGACGGCGAATCCGAGCGCTGCGAGCCGACCTGGGTCGGCGCCGAGCATCCGCTGTTCATCCTGTATACGTCGGGCTCGACCGGCAAGCCGAAAGGCGTGCAGCACAGCACGGGCGGCTACCTGCTGTGGGCCGCGCAGACGATGAAGTGGACCTTCGACTGGAAACCCACGGACGTGTTCTGGTGCACCGCCGACATCGGCTGGGTCACGGGCCATACGTACATCACGTACGGCCCGCTCGCGTGCGGCGGCACGCAGGTCGTGTTCGAGGGCGTGCCGACTTATCCGGACGCCGGCCGTTTCTGGAAGATGATCGACGATCACAAGGTCACCGTGTTCTACACCGCGCCGACGGCGATCCGCTCGCTGATCAAGGCGGCCGAAGCCGACGACAAGGTCCACCCGAAGAGCTATGACCTGTCGAGCCTGCGCATCATCGGCACGGTCGGCGAGCCGATCAATCCGGAAGCGTGGATGTGGTACCACAAGCACGTCGGCCACGAGCGCTGCCCGATCGTCGACACGTGGTGGCAGACCGAAACCGGCGGCCACATGATCACGCCGCTGCCGGGCGCCACGCCGACCGTGCCGGGCTCGTGCACGCTGCCTCTGCCGGGCATCACGGCCGCGGTGGTCGACGAGACGGGCCACGACGTGCCGAACGGGCAAGGCGGGATTCTCGTCGTCAAGCGGCCGTGGCCAGCGATGATCCGCACGATCTGGGGCGACCCGGAGCGCTTCAAGAAGAGCTACTACCCGGAGGAACTCGGCGGGCGACTGTATCTCGCCGGCGACGGCACGGTGCGCGACAAGGAGAGCGGCTACTTCACGATCATGGGCCGGATCGACGACGTGCTGAACGTGTCGGGCCACCGGCTGGGCACGATGGAGATCGAGTCGGCGCTGGTGTCGCACGAACTGGTAGCCGAGGCGGCGGTGGTGGGCCGTCCGGACGACACGACGGGCGAGGCGGTGGTGGCGTTCGTCGTGCTGAAGCGTTCGCGCCCGGAAGGCGACGAAGCCGCGGCGCTCGCGAAGACGTTGCGCGACTGGGTCGGCAAGCAGATCGGGCCGATCGCGAAGCCGAAGGACATCCGCTTCGGCGACAACCTGCCGAAGACACGCTCGGGCAAGATCATGCGGCGCCTGTTGCGCTCGCTCGCGAAGGGCGAGGCGATCACGCAGGATACGTCCACGCTCGAGAATCCGGCCATCCTCGAGCAGTTGAACCGCTCGATGTGACACCGCCCGCCACGGCGGGCGTATCGCTTCACCGCGGCGCCTCGGCACGACCGCAAGCCCGCTCCCGAGCCGGGCTCGCGGCCGCCTTCGCGCCGGCGAGAAGCATCGCCGTGCGTTCCCCGACGGCACGGCATGCAGGCGGCTCGCATCGCTTCCGCCATGGAAATTTTAATTAGTCGTACGTATTACAACACTCACAAAACGGAGACAGACGATGAAGAGCAAGACATGGACGATTTGCGCGGCGCTGCTCGGCGCGGCGGCAAGCACGAACGGTTTCGCGCAGAGCAGCGTCACGCTGTACGGCGACCTCGACGCGGCGTTGCTCTATACGAGCCGATCGCTCGATTCGGCAACCGGCGGCAACGCCGGTCGCCAGTTCGCGCTGACCGACACGGGCATGACGCCGACCAACTTCGGCATCACGGGCACCGAGGATCTCGGCGGCGGGCTGCACGCCATATTCAAGCTGGAAAGCGGCTTCAACATCACGGACGGCGCGTTCGGTCATTCGAACGGCAACTTCTTCGGCCGCCAGGCGTGGGTCGGGATCGACGGCGGCTTCGGCGAAACGAAGGTCGGCCTGCAGTTCTCGCCGTTCGTGCTCGCGATACTCGGATCGGATCCGCGCAACGTCTCGCACTTCGGCGCCGCGCTGGTTCCGTATGTCGACAACGTGCTCGTCACGGGCCTCTTCAACCCGAACGCGATTTCGTACACGAGCCCCACGATCGCCGGGCTGACGGCCAGCGCGATGTTCGGTCTCGGCGGAAAGGCCGGCGACTTCCAGGCAGGGCGCCAGTATTCCGGCAGCCTCACCTATACGAACGGCGGCTTCATGCTCAACGCGGCGCTCTACGACGGCAACGGCGGCACGTCGCCGACGCCGGTGCCGAGCACGGTCGCGTTCGTCGGCCGCACGATCGGCACCGCCTATACGTTCGGGCCGGTGACCGGCAAGGCATCGTTCACGAGCTACAAGGTCGCCGGCTCGTTCAGCAACAACGTGTATAGCGCCGGCCTCGACTATCGCGTCACGCCGGCCCTCGACCTGAACACCGGTGCGTGGTACACGACCGACCGCAACGATTCGCACAATCATTCGCTGCTTGCCGCGATCGGCGCCGACTACAGCCTGTCGAAGCGAACGGGCCTGTATGCACAGGTTGGCGTGGTCAACAACCACGGTGCGATGAACACGGGCCTCGGCATCACGGGCGGCGCGCTGTACGGGTTGCCGGGCACGACGGTCGGCGTCAACGCCGGCATCCACCACGTGTTCTGACGCAGCACCCGCGGACGGGCGCCGCCGCGCGCCGCCCGTCCGGCTCCACGCCGCGGCGGCGCCACGGAAACGTGGCGCGCAAGCATCCCACCCGGCATCCGTCCGGCCGTCCGGCCTGCCGATCTCGATGTTTACCCGACCTCAAGTCCGCGGCCGTGCGGCCGTCAAGTCAGGAACGCACGCACAACATCCGCCGGGAACCCGGCGCGCGTGCCCTCAAGGAGACCCACCAACGTGAACTTCTTCGGAATCGGCCGCGGCCGCCGTTCGTCGCGCGCGCTCGTCGGCGACATCGCCGAACAGGCCGGCAGGCTCGGCATCGAGATCTGCGACGTGTCGGGCCACGTCGAGGAAGTCGCGGCCCGCGTCGCCCGGCAGGCGCAGGTGTGCCACACGCTGCGCGAATCGGCGGCGCTCACGCTGCGCGGCAACCACCGGATCGCCGAGACCGCGCAGCAGGTGCGCGATGTCAGCGCGAATGCGTCGAATGCGGTCCGGCAGTCGCAGCAGACGATCGAGGCATCTCTCGCCGACATTCACGGGCTCGTCGAGGGCGTCACCACGATCAGCGACCAGATGGGCGCGCTGCGCGACGCGCTCGATCACGTACGGGCCGTGTCCGAGGAAATCTCCGTTATCGCGCGACAGACCCACCTGCTCGCGCTGAACGCCGCGATCGAGGCCGCGCGCGCCGGCGAATCGGGACGCAGCTTCGCGGTCGTCGCGGCCGAGGTCAAGAACCTGTCCGCGAAGACCGGGCAGGCGACGGCCCAGATCGAGACGACCCTCGCGCGGCTCGCCGAGCAAACCGAACACCTGATCGCGGAAGGCACCGACAACGCCGCCCGCGCGCATCGCGTGCGCGAGGGCACGCGCACGATCGGCGAGGTCGTGCACGCGACCGGCCACGCGATCACCGAGCTCGCCGGCGAGGCCGAACAGATCGCGTCGCTGACGGACGAGATCGAGGCGCAGTGCCACCGTCTCGACGAGCAGGTGGGCGAGATGGCGTCCGGCGTCGAGCACTCGGCCGACAACTTCTCGCAGGCCAAGGACCGGCTCGGCAATCTGCTCTCCGTTTCCGAGACGCTGATCGAGCTCACGGCCGCGACCGGCATCGAATCGCCCGACACGCGCCTGATCGACACCGCGCAGCGCACGGCCGCCGCGATCAGCAAACTCTTCGAGGAGGCGGTCGGCCGCGGCGATATCGCGCTCGACGCGCTCTTCGACGCGCACTACGAACCGATTCCAGGCACCGACCCGCAGCAGTTCACGACGCGCTTCACGGCGTTTACCGATCGCGTGCTGCCCGCCATCCAGGAGCCGGTGCTCGACATGGACGAGCGCGTCGTCTATTGCGCGAGCTTCGACCGGCAGTGCTACCTGCCGACCCACAACCGGAAGTTTTCGCTGCCCCAGCGCGCGGACGCCGCCTGGAACGCGGCGAATTGCCGGAACCGCCGGATCTACACGGACCGGACGGCGCGCATGTCCGTCTCGCACAGCAAGCCGTTCCTGTTGCAGACCTATCGGCGCGACATGGGCAACGGCCAGTTCGTGCTGATGAAGGACGTGTCCGCGCCGATCGTCGTCGGCGGGCGGCCATGGGGCGTCCTGCGGATCGGCTACAGCGTCTGAGCCGGCGCGGGGGCCGCGCCTACTGCTCCAGCCCCACCCCCAGCGGCCGCTGGTCGCTGCGCCCGTGATCGTCTACCACGCGCACCGTATAGCTGCCGGCCGTGCGCGGCTGCCAGAACAGCGCGTCGCCCGGCGCGCTGCGGCCGACATACGCGTCGTTGACGAACCAGTAAAGCGCATGCGCGCTCGCATCGGCGCTCGCGTTGAACGCGATGCGGGTTTCGTCGGCGCTTTTCACGCGCATCGCATACGTACTGCCGCGCAGCGGCGACGTGATGCGCGGCGGATCGCCTTCCACCTGCCCGGCATCGCGGCAATCCGCATTCTGCGGCGGCCGCCGGCGCGGAATGCCGGCCTGCGCGAACACCTGCTGCAAGTCCGACGGCCAGAACTCGAAGACCTCCGTATGGGTGCGCTTGCCGTCGTACGGCGGACAGGCGGCCTTCCCCGTCGCGTCGTCGATCACGACGGGCCGGTGCACGGTGCTCACGCGGATCGGCGACGTGCCCGGGATGAACCACGTCCAGCCCTGCTGCGGACACCATTCGTTCGGCAGATCGCCGCTCGCGAGACAGACCCGCACGCGCTTCAGGTTCGGCGGCACCGCGCGCGGCGGCTCGACGAGCGGACGCTCGGCGTTCATCGCATCGACGACCTGAAAGAACAGCGGCGCGGCCGCATCGACACCGACGAACGCGGTATTGGTCGAATTGTCGAAATTGCCGACCCACACGACCAGCACGTACGGGCCGAACACGCCGGCCGTCCACGCGTCGCGGAACGACCATGACGTGCCGGTCTTCCAGTACACGGGCACGCTCGACGGCTGCGCGCCGCTCGTCTCGTCGGGGCGCAGATGCTGGCGCAGCATGTCCATCGTCATGTAGCTCGCTTCTGCGCTCAGCAGGCGCCGGCCGGGCAGCGCCGGTTCGTCCGCGCGCAGCCGCAGCGGCCTGAACTCGCCGCGATTCGCGAGCATTGCATACAGCGCCGCGAGATCCTGCATCGTCACTTCGCCGCCGCCGAGCACGAGCGCGAGCCCGTAGTGCTGCGCGCTCGCGAGCCGGCGCACGCCCGCGTCCTGCAGGAACCGGTACAGGTCGGGCGACTTGAGCTGGGACGCGACCCACACGGCCGGCACGTTGCGGCTGCGATTCAGCGCATCGGTCGCCGTGATCGGCCCGAGGAAATGACCGTCGAAATTCTCCGGCGCATACGGGCCGAACGACGTCGGCACGTCGCGCAGCACGGTCTGCGGATGCAGCACGCCCTGGTCGAAGCCGAGCGCGTAGATGAACGGCTTGAGCGTCGAGCCCGGCGAGCGCCGCGCAAGCGTGCCGTTCACCTGCCCGTCGATCGTCCGGTCGAAGAAGTTCGCCGAGCCGACCAGCGCCTTCACGCCCATGTCGCGCGTATCGACGAGGATGGCCGCCGCGTTGCGCACGCCGCGCGTATCGTTGCGCGCGACGTAGCGCGAAATCTGCCGTTCGAGCGTGCGTTGCAGGTCGAGATCGATGGTCGTCGCGAGCCGCGCGCCGCCGTCGCCGTCGCTGTCGGCAGCCGCCGTGCCCCCCGACGTCGTGCGCCACGCGCCGCGCGCGGCGAGCGCCTGGTCGACCGCATGCGGCGCATCGAACGGCAGCGCGGACAGCGGCCGCATCGCGAGCGGCAACGCGAACAACGGCTGAAGCGACGCATCGCCCGGGTGCTTCGTCAGCCAGCGCGCATACAGCCGGTTGCGCGACGCGGCCAGTGCACGGTTGATCTCTTCCTGCCCGCCGCGCACGCGCCGCGCCGGGTCCTGCGGAATCACCGCGAGCGCGAGCGCCTCGGGCAGCGTCAGCGCGTCGGGCATCCGGTCGAAATAGACGACGCTCGCGGTGCCCGCGCCTTCGACGTTGCGGCCGTACGGCGCATCGTTCAGATACGCTTCGAGGATCTGCCGCTTCGAGTAGAAGAGTTCGAGCTGCACCGCGCGTGCGACCTGCTCGAGCTTGCCGGCCGGCGTGCGCGTGTTCAGCTTCCACAGCGAGCGCGCGAGCTGCATCGTCAGCGTCGAGCCGCCCTGCGGATTGCCGCCGCGCACATACGTGATCCATGCGCCGCGCGCGAGCCCGTACGGATTGAAACCCGGATGCCACCGGAACCAGCGATCCTCGTGCAGCATCACGGCTTCGACGAACTGCGGCGACATCCGGTCGAGCGGCACCCACAGCCGGTAGCGCTCATCCTTCGCCAGCGTCAGGCGCAGCAAGCGGCCGTGCGCGTCCGTCACCGCGACCGACGACGGTTTCCAGTCGCGCAGCGGCGGATGCGGCCACAGCCGGCACGCGGCCAGCGCGCCGAACACGAGCAATGCGCCCGCGAGCCAGTTCTGCCAGCGATGCAGCCAGCGGCCGGCGCCGTGGCGCGCGCGCCGAAGCATGGATGCATCAATCACGCGCGGTCGCTCCTTGCTTTCGACGTGGCCGGCAACGCCGGCGCCCGCGCATCGTCATCGCACGCGCTCCACCGTCAGCGCCGTACCGCCCGGCGCCTGCGCCTGCACGCGGCGGTCGTACATCGATTCGCCGTAGGCCGGCGGCGCGATGAAGCGGCCTGCGTTGCTCGCCTTGATCCGGTAGACGAACTCGCGCACGTCGGTCGTCGCGGTGCCGTAGATCACCACGCGATCCTCGCGGATATCCGCGAACTGCGGCTGCCACGTCGAGCCCTTCACGCCGATCGGCGAATGCCACGGCGCATCGGCCGCCGGCGCCGACGCACCGCCGTCTCCATTGCCGTCACCGTCCGGCGTATCGGTCACGGGCGGCGGCGCGATCACCGGATCGAAGCCGCCCGGCAGCAGGTCGACGATCGCGACGTTGCCGACGTTCGCCGAACCGGTCGCGCGAATCTTCAGATGCACGTCGATCTCCTGGCCGAGCGCGATCTTCGCAAGCGGCTTGCCGTCCGTATCCGTGTAGTCGCGCACGATCTCCAGCCCGTTCTTGATCGCCTTCGTCGACGTGCCGCGGTCGTAGCCCGACTGGCTCGCGACCCACCACGCCGGCAGCGCGCTGGCGTTCACGAAATCGACGCGCGACGCGCCGGCCGCCCACGTGCCCGAGCGCACGAGGTTCGCCTGGATCGACGACACGTCCTTCGGCGCGGCGCCCGCCCGCACTTCGTTGATCGCGAGCTGGTCGAGCTGGCCCGCGTTCGATGCCGCATACGCGTCGAGCGCGAGAATCGTCATCGCCGACGACAGCGTGTTGTAACGGTTGTCGACGAGCGGCGCGGCGAGGTTGTCCATCGCGCGCGGCGACAGCTTGCGCACGCGCTCCGGGAAGTGTTTCGCGAGCAGGTACAGCACGCTCGCATCGCGCGTCAGCGGATCGATGTAGTAGCCCGTCGAATCATCGCCGTCGGACGCGCGCTTGCGTTCGAGCAACGCCTGCGGGCCCGCGATCAGCGCGGCGGCCTCCTTGTCCTGCTTGAGCAACTGATACGACGCGGCGAGCCACGCCGCCGCGAGATCCTTGTTCCAGTCGTTCGGATAGGCCGCCTGCAGCCGCTTCTGCACGGCCGCGAGGCTGTTGGTCGTCACGTTGCCCTGGCGCGTCAGCAGGTACACCGCGTACGCGCGCTGCCGCAGCAGGTCGAGCGAGCCGAGCGAATCGTTCGCGGCGAGCCGCTGCAGATACGCGTTGCCTGCATCGAGCATGTCCTTCGGCACCGCGACGCCACGGTCGCGCGCATCGAGCAGCACGTGCATCGCATACGCGGACACGAACGGATCGGCATCGGGCGTCGCGCTCCACAGGCCGAAGCCGCCCTGCGCGTTCTGCCGGCCGCGCAACACGCCGAGGAACTGCGCGATCGCGCTCGCGTTGGCCGCATCGGCGCCGGCTTCGGGCGCGTGCATCGCGCTCGTCAGCGCGCGTACCGACAGCCATTTCGCCGCGAACAAGCGTGGCACGGCCGCGCTTACGATCTGCTCGCTGCAGAAGTGATCGAAGTTGACGAGATACGACGACAACCCTTCGGACAGCACCAGCGGCGCGGTTGAAATGCTCGCGTCGCGCGACGCGTACGCGTCGTACATCGACCGCAGGTTCGGCACGCCCGCCTTCTTGCCCGGATCGAGCCGCGCGATGTCGAGCTGCGTGCGGAACGCGGCGGCCGGCCGCACCGACACGTCGACGCGCTGCTGCGCACCCTTCGCGCCGTAGCGCGCGCCGAACGACAGCGCCCCCGAGCCCAGCGTGTCGGTCGCCTTCACGCGGAACAGCGCGACGCCTTCGTGCTGCGGCGCGAGCGCGACGTTCTGCGTCGCCGCACCGATCACCTGCAATTGCGGGCCCGTCTTCAGCGTGACCGCGACCGGCACCGGCTGGTTGCCGAGGCCCGTCAGGTTGTTCGCGACGCCGACGCTGACGTCGGCCTCGTCGCCCGGCGCGAGCGTCGTCGGCACGTTCGGCGACAGCACGAAATCGCCGCGCACCGTCGTCGCGCTCTCGAACGTGCCGACCAGGTCCGGCGACACCGACACGGCCATCACGCGCAGCTTCCCGTTGAAGTAGTCGGGCACCGTGTAGCTCAGGCGCGTCTCGCCGTTCACGTCGACGATCCCCGACCAGTAGACGACCGGCTTGTCGCGCTTGCGCTTGAACGGGTTCAGCTGGCGGCCGATCGCGTCGTCGGCGTCGCCGCCGGGCGCGGCCATCGCCATCAGCTTCTCGAAGTCCGGCAGGATCAGGTCGAGGATCTGCGACGTGCCGACTTCGAGCATCCGCTTGCGGAAGAAGAACTTCAGCGGATCGCCGAGCTTGTAGCGCGCGACCTGCAGGATGCCTTCGTCGACCGCGAACACGACGACCTTCGCGGGCTTCGCCGAATGCACGGTGAAGTTGACGGTGTCGCCCGGCTTCACGAGCGCCGGCGCATCGACGCTCACCGCGTTGCGGCGTGCGTCGAGGTTCACCGAGAACGGCACGACGCCGTAGCTCAGCGGGCTCATGAAGATTTCGTCCGACGACGGATCGCGGATGTATTGCACGTTGATGTAGCCGTTGCCTTCGAAACCGGCCGGCACCGTGATGTGCTGGATCGAGCTCGTCGTGTCCGCGTGGAACCACGCGTGCGCATACACCTTGTCGCGCTCGATCGTGATCAGGCCACTGCCCGCGTAAGGCGCGCGGATCGCGATCTCCACCTGCTCGCCCGGCTTGAAGTCGTGCTTCGCGAGGCTCACTTGCAGCTCGGCGTTGCGGTCGAGCGAACGCGTGACGTTCGCGGCGCCCGTGACCGAATACTCGATCCGGTTCACCGCGGCGCCATCGGCGCGGCGGATCACGAGCGCATAGCTGCCCGGCTTGTCGGTGCGCAGCGCGTAGTCGAGCCCGGCCGCCGAAATCGACAGCGGCTTCTCGTCGACCGGCACTTCCTTCAGCCGCGAATCGTATTTGTATGCGCCGGAATCCTGTTTGGTCAGCACCGACACGTAACGCTGCTCGACGAGCTGCGCGCGCAGGTCCTTCACGTCGATCGCCTTCGCGCCGGGGTCGATCGCGACGAGCCGCACCGTGCGCGGACTGCCGCGCTTCACGTAGCCGAGATCGTCGACCGACTTGTAGCCGACGAGCCAGTCGTTGTTCGACACGAGCGCCTGCGCGTTCGCGGCGACGTTACGGCCGCCTTCCGCTTCGTACGCCTTCGCCTGGAAGTAGAGCTGGTAGGTCGCGTCCGCGTACTTGTCGAGATCGAGATCGAACTCAGCATGGCCCTTGTCGTCGGTCGTGCCGTCCTGCAGCGTGGTCGTGTAGCCCTCCTTCGCGCGGCGTGCGTCGAAGAAGTGATAACCCTGCCAACTGCGGAACGACGGCCACACGGGGCGCAGCGTCAGCGTCGCCGCCACGCGGCGCTTCTCGGCCGGCGTGCCGAACAGGTTCTGCGCATCGACGATGCCCTTCAGCCCCTTCGGCTTCACCCACCCTTCAACGACCTGCTGCGACAGCTTCGCGCCGACCTTCATCCGGTCGGGCAGGAATTCCTTCACCTGCACCGTCGTGCTGCCGATCGGCTCGGCGCCCGGCTGGCCGTCCTTGACGATGTACAGGTTGACGGTCCACGCACCGGTCGGCGCCGTTTCGGCGGTCGTGTAGCCGAGCTCGGTGAAACCCGTCGCGTCGACGGTCACCGGTTTGCGCTCGACGGTCATCCCGCGCGGGTCGACGATCTCCGCCTGCAGCGGCACGCCGGCCGGGCTGCGCGCCCAACTGGCCGCGCGCACGATCAGGCCGATGTGGAACGGGTCGCCGGGCCGGTACAGGCCGCGATCCGAGAACAGGTACGCGGACAGTTGCCCCTGGCCCGTCGCGTTGCGTTCGCCGTCGACGTCGAAGCGCGAGAAGTCGAGCTGGCGGTCGCGGCCGGCCACCGGCAGGAACGACAGGTCGGTGTCCTTCTTCACGACGTACAGCTGCGGACGCTTCTCGCGGTCGAGCCCCTTGAACGCGGGGAAATGCACGATGCCCTCGGCGCCGGTCGTCTGCGAGAACAGCGCCTGGCCGTTCACCGCCAGCACCGACACGGTTGCGCCCGCAACCGGCTTGCCCGACCGGATCGACTGGATGAACACGTCCTGGCTGCCATCCAGCGCCTTCTTGACCAGCATCCCGAGATCGGTCACGACGATCAGGCGCGTGTCGCCGAGCGCGTTGTCGCCGTCGTCGCCATTGCCGCTGCTGTCGCCGGAATCGGCGTTGTCGGACTGATCCTGACTGCCGCCGTCGGACGATGCATCGCCGTCCTTCGCATCGTCGGCCTTCTTCTCGGCGGCAGGATCGTACTTCGACAGGTGCAGCAGGAACACGCCGCGCTTGCCGCCCTTCAGGTACTGGCCGAGATCGATGCCTTCGTAATGGGCTTTGCCGGGATCGCCGGCCGGGAATGCGCGCGTCTGCACGAAGCGCTCGACGATGTGATCCTCGCTGAACGAATACGACAGCTCGGGCCGCGCGTACGTGCCGTTGTTGAAGCTCACGAGATGCTGGATCTGGTCGGGCAGCACGCGGCCGATCTCGACCTTCATGCCCGGCAGGTTGCGCGACACGACCGACAGCCGCTTGCTGCCGCTCATCGACAGCAGCGAGCCGTCGGCCATGAAGCGCAGCAGCTTCGGATAGTCGGGCACCGTGAATACGTTCGTCACCGCCTCGCCGAGCCGATAGCCACCCGCCGATTTCAAATCGCCCTCGAACCGCACGACGACGCGCTCGCCCGGCGTCGCGTGGTACTTGAAGCTTTGCAGCGTCGCGAAGTCGTCCTCGGTCGGTACGACTTCGAGCGGCAGCGGCTTCGACTGCTTCAGCACCGCGTCGCTGACGTCGGCCAAATTCCATTCGTACGGCGGATCGTCGTCCGGCTGATCAACGCCCGGCTTGCGCTTCGGCAGCACCCACGCCTTCGCGCGCGCGGCCAGCTCGGCGCCGCGCACCCCGTCGGAGGTTTCGGCGACGAGCACCTGCTCGGGCTCGTAGCGCTCGTTGTCGACCAGGGTCGGCGCGATATTGTCGATCGACAGGCTGTACAGCCCCGGCACGCCCACCGACGCGTGCAGCACGTCCGGCGTGCCGTTGCCGCCGCGCGCGCTCTTCACGCCCTTGTCGACGTCGAGCCGCACCGACAGCGGATCCTTCGGAATCTCGAGCGGCTGCGAGTGGACCCATGCGCTCGTCTTCATCTTGTCGTAGTTGACCGTGTAGCGCAGCGGCGACACGGTCTTGCCGTCGCGGCCGACCAGCACGAGGCCGATGCGCTTCTCGAACTCGGCCGGATCGACCGGGTAGTTGAAATGCAACTGCAGCAGCGCCTGCTTCTCCGCCGGATTGTCGGGGTTCTGATAGAACTCGTTGTTGCCGAACGTCGCGGCGAATGCCGGTACGTCGAACGCGAAACGGTCGTCGTGCATCGTCACCTGCGGCGCGAACACCCGATGCACGGCGAAGCGCACCTCGACGTGCGCGCCGACCGGCCAGTCGGCCGCCGGCGTGAAGCGCAGCGTCTTGTCGTCGGCCCACTCCCACGCGCCCTTCAGCGCGGGCGTCATCTCGATGCCGTCGCCGGCCGGCTTGCCGACCCGTTCGATCGGCGCGGCCGATTGCGAGAACGCCACCTCCAGCGGATGCACGGTGATCTTCGGCTTGTCGGTGTCGTCGACCTCGTAGGTCGTGATCGCCGGCGCCTTCACGGTGAAGCCGACGGTTTCGGGCTCCGGCGGCTTGGGGCGATGCTTGAACCAGTAGCCGCCGTAACCGAGCGCGGCCGCGAGCAGCACGATGCCGCCGGCATGCCACGGGCGGCGGCGCACGGCCGCGGCGGTGACGCCCATCCACGCGGGCGCCGTCCACGACACGTTGCCGACCAGCGGCCGCAGCGCACAGCCGAGCAGCCACCAGACGAAACCCGCCACGCGAATCGGCAGGAGCAGCAGGAAGCGCAGCAAATCCATTTTGTTATTTCCTTGTCAAGGACATGCTGCCCAAGCGGCAACCTTCCCCGAATTGTTATGGGTCTGTGACGGCGCGGCCCGGTTGCGCCGTGAATACTTGATATGTTCGACCGGATGCTGGGCGCCATTATCGACCAGACCCGAAACGATGGAAATATCGGCGTGCCGGCGCGCAACGCCTGCCGACCACCAGCCGGGCGGGCGGATTTCCGCGGGCGACGCGCCGCCGTCCGACCTCCGCACGCGGTCGCGCAGCGTTCGCTAGAATGCGCGGCTCGGCAGGATCGAATCGAAATGAAAGGAAACCGCTTGAAACTCCCGTTCGAATGGCAGATCGGGCTGCGCTACGCGCGCGGCGGCCGGCGCTCGGCCGGCGACGGCTTCGTATCGTTCATCGCCGGCGCCGCGATGGCCGGCATCGCACTCGGCGTGGCCGCGCTGATCGTCGTGCTGTCGGTGATGAACGGCTTTCGCACCGAGGTGCGCGACCGGATGCTGTCGGTGCTCTCGCACGTGGAAATCTTCTCGCCGTCCGGCTCGATGCCCGACTGGCGGCTGACCGCGCACGAATCGTTGCAGAATGCTGCGGTGCGTGCCGTCGCGCCCTATGTCGACGCGCAGGCGCTGCTGACGAACGCGGGCAACGTGACGGGCGTCGCACTGCGCGGCATCGATCCCGTGCTCGAGCCGCGCGTGTCCGAGATCGCGCGCAAGCTGAAGACGGGCCGTCTCGACGCGCTCGTGCCGGGCGAGATGGGCATCGTGCTCGGCGCCGCGCTCGCCGACGCGCTGCACGTGACGATCGGAGACCGCGTCACGTTCTTCGCGCCCGGCAATACCGCGCGCCTGGGCGATGCGCTGCCGCGGTTCCGCCAGTTCAACGTGGTCGGCACGTTCGAATCGGGCCACTACCAGTACGACAGCTCGCTCGCGTACATCCACCTCCGCGACGCGCAGCAACTGTTCAACGTGCCCGCGCCGACCGGCATCCGGCTGCGCGTCGACGATCTGCAGCGCGCGCCCGACATCGCATTCGCACTGTCGCGCACGCTGTCGGGCAACCTCTATATCCGCGACTGGACACGGCAGAATCGCACGTGGTTCGAAGCCGAGCGGCTGCAGAAACGGATGCTGTCGCTGATCCTGATGCTGATCGTCGCGGTCGCCGCGTTCAACCTCGTGTCGTCGCTCGTGATGACGGTCACGCAGAAGCAGGGCGACATCGCGATCCTGCGCACGCTCGGCGCACCGCCCCGCGCGATCATGAAGATCTTCGCGATCCAGGGGATGACGATCGGCCTCGCCGGCACGCTGGCGGGCGTCGCGCTCGGCTGCGCGATCGCGGTGAGCATCCCGGTCGTGCTGCCGGCGATCGAGCAGGTGCTCGGCATCCGGTTCCTGACGCCGTCCGTATATTTCCTCAGCTCGCTGCCGTCGAGGCTCTCGGCGATCGACGTGATCGAGATCGCGGCGGCCGCGTTCCTGATGTCGTGCGTCGCGACGCTGTACCCGAGCTGGCGCGCCGCGCGGGTGCGGCCGGCCGAGGCGCTGCGCGACGAGTAGGCGCGACCGGCGCGGCGTTACGCGATCTCGTGGAAGCCGACGCTGTTGCCGCCGTCCGGCGCGTACGCGGCGAGCACGTCGAAGCCGACGTTGACGAGTTCCACCCGCATGCCGTAGGACTTCTTGCCGGATGAGTCGACGAAAATCGCCGCGCCCGACGACAACTGGCGTGCCGTGTCCAGCAGCGCAAGCGTGCCGCGCGCACTGCCGACGGAGGGCGCGATCGTCAGCGTCGTGCCGTCCTGCGTGGTGAAGTGCCCGCCGGGCGGCACGGGCGGCGGGTTGTCCGCGACCGACCGGTTGAGCAGGCTCATGAAATGAAAGCGTGCATCGGCGCCCTGGCTCGCCGCCGCGCGATCGCCGTCCGTGAACGTGTCGCCGCGCACGGCCGCGCCTTGTGCGGCGATATCGACGGCCTGCTCGTGAAAAGCGCGCGTCGCGAGCACGAGGCCGGCGTTCGCGTTCAGCGTCGACTCGATCCATGCGCGATCGCCGTCCGTCAGCGTCTTCGACACGACCTTGATCCGGCCGTCGTCGGTCATGAAGTCGAACGGTGCATCGGCCAGATCCGGGCGCTTCGCCACGATGTCCTGAAGGCTCGTCGCGAGCGCGTCGGTGACGCCGCGCAGCTTCATCGACAGGTCGCCCACCATCGATAACTGTTTCGTCATCGCCGCCTGCATCGCTTCCGGATCGAGTGCCCGGACGCTGAGCGGCTGGTCTTGCAGCGCTCCGGACGCGGCCGTGTCCGTCTTCCGGCGCCCGTCGAGCGCCGCCTGCGCCATGTGTGCGAGCGAAAGGCCGCCCGCCGCCGTGACCGGAATCGTCATTGCCCTCTCTCTCGTTTTGAGCCTGTTTTTCGCTGTTTACGGATGGATTTCAGGGAAGTTGAGATCGCCCGCCGCCCGCACAGAGAAACTTTGTTTGACCCAAACTAAAAAAGTTTGACACGAGCATTTCACTGAGATAACTTTTGCGCAAGCTTCCGGAAAGCAATCCGGCCAGCGTGCCGACTCGTGTCGCGCTTTCCTGCCGTTGCAGCACCGTCGTTCGCAACATTCCCGCCTCATCGCATCGTGCCGTTCCGTTTCATCCGAAACCTGAAGGAAGCTCGGGCATGCCCGCATTTGATTCGCACTCCTGTATTCATGGCGTTCGCAGCGAACCGCTGCACTGACGATTGCCGTTCGGGGCGATGCACTCGCCTCGGTACCCGCCGGATGCGCGCCGCCTGACGCGCGCCGGTCCCATGCGAGCGTCCCATACGTCTCGCCCGCCGTTTTTGATGGTGCAGTTCCGCTTCATCCGACGCAGCACCCGGCCAGGCCGCAGGGGGCGTATCGCGAGCCGGCCGGTTCCAGACAAACACAAGAGACGAGGTCGATTCAATGAACATTCATCGAACCGGAGTGCGGCGCGCGTGGCTGCCCGCGCTCGTGGCGGCCGCGACGCTCGCCGCGTGCGGCGGCGACGACGGCGGCAGCGTGGCGGGCGTGTCAGCGCTCGCGCAGGGCCAACAGGCAGGGGCCGCCGCCGCGGCCGATACACCCGATACGCAATCGTTCGCGTCGCACTTTTCGCCGTCCGGCGTCCCGTACGCGAACCCCGCGAGCAACGGGCGCTACAAGCCGGTGATCAGCAACGGCCAGGTGCAGCCGTCGCTGTCGGGCGGCACGATCGAGGAGAACGCGTGGGTCGACACGCCGGTCGATTCCGACGGCGACGGCACGCGCGACCGCATCCACGTGCGCATCGTGCGGCCGTCCGAAACCGCGAACGGCGCGCGCACGCCGGTCATCGTGCTCGCGAGCCCGTATTACGCGGGGCTCGCCGACAGCCCCGACCACGACGTCGACGTCGAACTCGACGGCACGCCGCATCCGGCCGCGGCGGCCGGCGCCGCGGCATCGGCGTCCACCCGCATCCTGGCCGCCGCGCCGCAGTCGCGGATGCTGCAGCAGGTCGAGGCCGCCGCGGCCGGCCGCTCGTGGATCGAAAGCTACTTCGTGCCGCGCGGCTTCACGATCGTCTACGCGGATTCGCTCGGCACCGCCGGCTCGGACGGCTGCCCGACGATCCTGACGCGCGACGAATCGGTCGCGATGGCATCGGTGATCCGCTGGCTCGGCCGCGATGCGACCGCGAAGGACGCGAACGGCAAGACGGTCGTCGCGAACTGGTCGACCGGCCACGTCGGCATGTACGGCGTGTCGTACGACGGCACGCTGCCGAAGATGGTCGCGAGCCTGCGCACGCGCGGGCTCGACGCGATCGTGCCGATCGCCGGGCTGTCGAACATGTACGGCTACTACCGCTCGGGCGGCCTCGTGCGCGCGCCGGAAGGCTATCAGGGCGAGGATGTCGACGTGTACATCAAGGCGCTGCTGACGAACGCGCATCCGGAGCGCTGCACGCACCTGATCGACGAAGCGCTGCAGCAGGAAGACCGCAAGACCGGCGACTATTCGCCGTTCTGGGCCGCGCGCGACATTCCGACCGCGTTCGCGGTCGCGCCGGCGCTCGTCGCGCAGGGGCTCACCGACGACAACGTGCGCGTCGACCAGTCGACGTCGTGGTATCTGGCGATGCGACGCCAGGGTGTGCCGACCCAGCTGTGGCTGCATCGCCTGAAACACACCGATCCAACCCGTGTGCCGGCGATGGCCGACGCATGGACCGCGGAGGTGAACCGGTGGTTCACGCGCTACCTGATCGGCTATGACAACGGCGTCGAGCACGATCCGCGCGCGGTGATCGCGCAGGCGGACGGCACGCTGCTGAAGGAAGCCGACTGGGCCGCGCGGCACGCCACGCCAGTCACGTACTTCGCGGGCGGCGACGGCGCCGGCACCGGCACGCTGCTGCGGCTGCCGAGCGGCGGCCCGCTCGCACGCTTCACCGACGATGCGCGCATTCCCGCACTCACGCTGGCGAACACGCCGACGGGCGAAAACCGCAGCCGCTTCGAGACGGCCCCGCTGACGGCCGCGACGCGCCTGTCCGGCGCCGCGACCGCGCGCGTCCGGCTGACCTTCACGGGCGTCGCGAACGTGACGGCACTGCTGGTCGACCGCGCGCCGGACGGCACGGCAACGATCGTCACGCGCGCGTGGACCGACCCGCGCAACCGGTTGTCCGAGTGGGTGTCGCAACCCGTGCTGCCCGGCATGCCGTACGACCTGAAGCTGACGTTCATGCCGCGCGACTACAAGCTGGAAGCCGGCCACCGGCTGGGGCTCGTCGTCCTCTCCAGCGACTACGAGGCGACGCTGCGGCCGACGCCCGGCACGGGCCTGACGCTCGATCCGGCCGGCACGTCGGTGACGGTGCCGCTGGCGTCGTCGGCGGCGGGCGCCTAGTCGTGCGCCGGCTGCCGGCGTAACGACACCACTGCCCCGCCTGCATGCGTGTCGATGCGGGCGGGGGAATCGCTGCACGAAGATAGTGCAAGGTCGATCGTCTGAAATCGTGCCGAGCGACGAGCGCAATCCGTTCGGCCGGGTCGATCTCGACGCCGACAAGCCCGCGAACCTGCCGGATTTCTACCGGGTATTCAGCAAACAGGCGGACTGACTCGACGCCGCCGCCCGACGCTCACACCGGCGTCAACACCGGCTGCCCGGCGAAATGCCGCGCCGCGTTGTCGAGAAACTGCCGCACCGAACGATCGAGCGCCTCGGGTGACCAGCCGCCCATGTGCGGCGTCAGCACGACGCTGTCGAGCTCCGTCAGCGCACGCGGCGGCTCCGGTTCGCCTTCGTACACGTCGAGCCCCGCGCCCGCGATGCGGCGTTCGCGCAGCGCATCTGCCAAAGCAGCGGTATCAACAACACTGCCGCGCGACACGTTGACGATAAAGCCGCCGGGGCCGAGCGCGTCGAGCACGGTGCGATCGATCAGGTGCCGCGTGCCCGCGCCGCCCGGCGTCGCGACGATCAGGAAATCGGCCCACCGCGCGAGTGCGTCGATCCGGTCGAAATAGCGGTACGGCCCCGGCTTCTCCGACCGGTTGTGATAGCCGATCTCGATGTCGAAGCCGGCCGCGCGACGCGCGCACTTCTCGCCGATCTTGCCGAGCCCGACGATGCCGAGCTTCTTGCCCGACACGTTCGGCGGCATCGACAGCCCGTCGCGCCACACGCCCGCGCGGGTTGTCGCATCGAGTTGCACGACGTTGCGCACCGCCGCGAGCAGCAGCGCGAACGCGTGATCGGCGACGCAGTCGTCGTTGGTGCCGGCGCCCGTGACCACGGCAATGCCGCGTGCCTTCGCGTGCGCGACATCGATGTGCTCGTAGCCCGCGCCGAGCGCGCTGACGAACGTGAGCCGCGGCAGCCGGTCGATCTCGGCGGCGGTCAACCCCGTGCTGCCGTTGGTCAGCACCGCTCGAATCGTGCTGCCATGTTCGGCGATCGCGCGTTCGCGCTCGTCGGGCGTCGGGGCGTAACGCACGTCGAACGACGCGGCGATCTCGCGATGCGCGTCGCCGCGCAGCGCGATGAGGACCAGCAGCTCGGGCTTCATGTCAGCAAATGTCCGCAGGCGGAGAACGAATTTCAGTGTAACAAGCCCGCATGACGGGTGCGGGTTATCCCCACACCGGCTGTGGACACGCCGCCGCACGCGGTTTGCCAAAGCCGGCTCAGTCAAGTAACTTTCGGCGTACGCCCCCGTCCTGGAGATTGGCCCCGATGAAGCTCGCCCTGCCCGCCCGGATCCTGGGCCTCGCGTTCGCCGCCGCCTTCGCGGCGCCCGGCGCGCACGCCGACACGCCCGTCGTGGTGTCGTCGAAGATCGACACCGAAGGCAACCTGCTCGGCAACCTCATTTCGCAGGTGCTGAAGGCCCACGGCATTCCCGTCACCGAAAAGATCGCGCTCGGCACGACGCCGATCGTGCGCAAGGCGCTCACGAGCGGCGAGATCGACATCTACCCCGAATACACGGGCAACGCCGCGTTCTTCTTCAACAAGGCCGACGATCCGGTGTGGAAGAACGCGAGCCAGGGCTACGACACCGCGAAGAAGCTCGACTACGCGGCGAACCATCTCGTGTGGCTCGCACCGGCGCCCGCGAACAACACGTGGGGCGTCGCGCTGCTCGCGCCCGTCGCGCAGTCGCAGCACCTGAAGACCTTCTCCGACTTCGGCAAGTGGGTGGCCGGCGGCGGCAAGGTGAAGCTCGCGGCGTCGGCCGAATTCGTGAACAGCGCGTCCGCGCTGCCGTCGTTCGAGAAAGCGTACGGCTTCAAGCTGAAGCCCGAGCAGCTCGTCGTGCTGTCCGGCGGCGACACGGCCGCGACGATCAAGGCCGCCGCGAACCAGACCGACGGCGTGAACGCCGCGATGGTCTACGGCACCGACGGCGGCATCGCCTCGAGCGGCCTCGCGGTGCTCGACGACGACAAGCACGTGCAGCCCGTCTACGCGCCGGCGCCGGTGATCCGCGAAGCCGTGCTGAAAGCGCATCCGCAAATCGCCGAGTATTTGAAGCCCGTGTTCGCGAGCCTCGACCTGAAGACGCTGCAATCGCTGAACGCCCGCATCCAGCTCAACGGCGAGCCGGCTGGCGGCGTCGCGAAAAGCTACCTGAAATCGAAGGGTTTCGTGAAATGACGGAGGGCGCGGCAGCGTCCGCGCGGCGCGTCACGCTCGACAAGGTCGGCATCCTGATCGGCGTACTGACGATCGTCGCCGTGTTCGGTCTGTCGTTCGCGGTGCTGCGGCCGAACCGGATCGCGGCCGGCACCGGGCTATCGGTGTTCGCCGCGCTGCCGGCGATGCAGGGCGCGGCGCTCGCCGCGCTATGGACCGTCGGCGCGCTGTGGGCGATGACGGCGAGCCGTCCCGCGTGGCGGCTCGCGGCCGGGTGCGTGGGGCTCGCGACGCTCGCGTATGCGGTCGGCGCGGCCGCGACGCATGTCGTCGCGCCCGACGACATGCTGGCCCGCGTGTCGCCCGACGCCGGCGTCTGGCTGCTGCTGTTCGCGTGGGCGGTGCTCATCGCCGACGCGCTCGCGCGCCTCGCGTTCGGCCCGTGGCGGCGCCTCCTCGCGCTCGCCGTCGCGATCGCGGCGGTTTCCGTGCCGCTCGCGAGCGGCTGGTGGGACGGCCTCTCCGTGATGCGCGAATACGCGGTGCGCAGCGACGATTTCTGGCGCGAAGCGATCCGTCACGTGTCGCTCGCGGGCGGCTCGGTCGCCGCCGCGCTCGTCGCGGGCGTGCCGCTCGGCATCGCATGCGCGCGCGTCGCGACGGTGCGCACCGTCGCGATGCCCGTGCTCAATATCGTGCAGACGATCCCCAGCATCGCGATGTACGGGCTGATGATGGCGCCGCTCGGCCTGCTCGCCGCGCACGTGCCGCTCGCGGCCGAACTCGGCATCCGCGGCATCGGCGTCGCGCCGGCCGTGCTCGCGCTGTTCCTTTACTCGCTGCTGCCGATCGCATCGAGCGTCGTGGTCGGGCTCGGACAGGTGCCGCCGCACGTAACCGAAGCGGCGCGCGCGATGGGCATGACACGCACCCAGCGGCTGCTGCGCGTCGATCTCGTGCTCGCGCTGCCGGTGATCCTGAGCGGCGTGCGCATCGTGCTCGTACAGAACATCGGCCTGACCGCGGTTGCCGCGCTGATCGGCGGCGGCGGATTCGGCACGTTCATCTTCCAGGGGATCGGGCAATCGGCCGCCGATCTCGTGCTGCTCGGCGCGATCCCGACGATCGCGCTCGCACTGGCGGCCGCCGTCGTGTTCGAAGCCGCGACGTCGCTCGCGAAGGGGCGTGCAGGATGATCGAGATCGAACGGGTCGGCAAACGCTTCGGCGACGTGGTCGCCGTCGACGACGTATCGCTGACGATGCAGCGCGGCACGATCACCGCGCTCGTCGGCGCATCGGGCAGCGGCAAGTCGACGCTCCTGCGCATGATCAACCGGCTGATCGCGCCGACCAGCGGCACGATCCGCATCGACGGCGTCGATACGGCGACCGTTGCGCCCGAGCAGCTGCGCCGTGGCATCGGCTACGCGATCCAGGGGCACGGGCTGTTTCCGCACTGGAGCGTCGCGCGCAACATCGCGACCGTGCCGCGCCTGCTCGACTGGCCGGCCGCCCGTATCGACGCGCGCGTGAACGAACTGCTCGACCTGTTCCATCTCGCGCCGGCCGAATTCGCGGGCAAGCTGCCGCACGAACTGTCGGGCGGCCAGCAGCAGCGCGTCGGCGTGGCGCGCGCGCTTGCGGCCGAGCCCGCGATGCTGCTGATGGACGAACCGTTCGGCGCGCTCGATCCGATCATCCGCAACAAGGCGCAGGACGACCTGTTCGCGCTGCAGCGCCGCCTCGGCATCACGGTCGTGATCGTCACGCACGACATCGAGGAAGCGCTGAAGCTCGGCGACACGATCGCTGTGATGGACGACGGCCGGCTGCTGCAGGTCGCGCCGCCTGCCGAGATTCTCGGCAGGCCGGCAGCGGGTGTCGTCGAGCAGCTCGTCGCGGGCGTCGACCGTCCGCTGCGCCTGCTCGCGCTGACGCCGATCGACGCAGTGGCCGAAGCCGGCCACGCCGACGGCGAGCCGATCGCGGCGACGCGCACGCTGCGCGATGCGGTGTCCGAATTGTTGTGGCGCGGTGTCGATGCGCTGCCCGTCGACGATGCAGCCAACGGCAACGCACACGGCCCCCGCCGCATCACGCTCGACGCGATTCGCTCGCACGCGAGGCAGCCCGCATGACGACGCTCGGCAGCATGCGGCCCAAGCGGTCTTCGCTTCCCGCGTACGTCGCCCGCGCGGCCGCGCTCGCGCTGCTGCTCGTGTTGCTGTTGCGCCCCGCGTGGCTGCAGGGTCTGTTCGCGCCGTTCGCGGACAACGGCGCGCCGGTGATCTACGATCGCGCGAGCCTGCTCGATCTCACGCTCGCGCATCTCGGCACGGTCGCGCTGTCGAGCCTGATCGGCACGATCGTCGCGGTCGCGGCCGGCATCGCGGTCACGCGGCGGTTCGGCGCGGATTTCCTGCCGCTCGCGCGCAGCGTCGTCGATATCGGCCAGACCTTCCCGCCGGTCGCCGTGCTCGCGCTCGCCGTGCCGGCAGTCGGCTTCGGCTTGAAACCCGTGCTGATCGCGCTCGTGCTGTACGGGCTCCTGCCGATTTTCGAAAGCACGATCGCGGGGCTCGAGGACGTCCCGCGCGACGTCGTCGACGCCGCGCGCGGGATGGGAATGAGCGGCTGGCAGCAACTGGTGTCCGTCGAGCTGCCGCTCGCGTTCCCGGTGATCGTCAACGGCATCCGCCTCGCGGTCGTGATCAATCTCGGCACCGCGACGATCGGCTCGACGGTCGCCGCGCGCGGGCTCGGCGACGTGATCATCGCGGGCCTGCAGACATCGAACACCGCGTTCGTGCTGCAAGGCGGCGTGATCGTCGGCTTGCTCGCGGTGCTCGTCAGCGACGCCATCGGCGCGATTGCGCGGGTGGCGAGCGCGCGGCGCGCCTAGCATCCGTCACGGAATTTTTCGAAGGAGCCACCATGTCTGTCCTGGACGCCGGCCCGTTTTTTCATGGCACGAAAGCGAATTTGCGGATCGGTGATTTGCTGACAGCGGGCTTCAGATCGAATTATCGGAACGACGTGGTGATGAACCACGTTTATTTCACGGCCCTACCGAAAGGCGCCGGTCTGGCTGCGGAAATGGCCAAAGGCGACGGCCGGCCGCGCGTTTACATCGTCGAGCCCACCGGGGAATTCGAAAACGACCCGAACGTCACGGACAAGAAATTCCCCGGCAATCCGACGCGATCGTATCGAAGCACACTGCCTTTGAAGATCGTCGGCGAACTCGATAGCTGGGAATCCTACGATCCGGCGTTCATCCAGCAACTCAGAAGCCGAATCGAAACCGGCATCGGCGAGATCATCAACTAGCGATCCGTTCGGCCGATTCGCGAACAAAGCCGGGATGGCGGCCAACGGAACACGCGAGGCAACGACACGCCCGCGTACCGTGGGAGGAGTCGCACGACAGGACGAAAGCGCCGCATCTATCCGGACTCCGATGCGTGTGCGTGCAACGATCAGCTGGTCGGCCCCGCCCGAATCGACACAAGCCTACATCGCGCTTTCATTCGAGCCGGCGCTCGACCATCGGCGACGATTGGCCGATATACTATGCGCCTCCCATTTCCCCGCATTCCACCATGCGACGACGGTTTCTCTGGCTGATCGTGCTCTCGTTCGGCATCGCGCAACAGGCATGGGCGCAGCAAGCACCCGCGGTGCCTGCATCCGCGTCCGACGCGCTGGCATCGGCGCCGACTGCCGCCTCCGCGCCGCTCGCGAGCGACAACGTTCAGCCGAACGAAGCAAACCGCCGCATCACGTCCTACCTGACGAAGAAATTCGGCGTCGCGAAGGAACGGGCGGCGAAGCTCGCCGATATCGTGAGCGTGACCGCGACGAAATATTCGCTGCCTCCGGCCCTCGTTTACGCGATCATTTCGATCGAATCGCGCTTCCAGGAAAAGGCGCGCGGCCAGCACGGCGCGACCGGGTTGATGCAGGTCGTGCCCGCCGCGCACCGCGGCATGCTGCGCAACGTGAAGGATCTCACCGAGCCGAATGCGAACGTCGAAGCCGGCTCGCGCATTCTGTCGGGCTACGTGAAAGCGGCCGGCGGCAACGTGCAGGCCGGGCTGAAGAGCTACAGCGGCGGATCCAGTGCGTATGCGGCGAAGGTCATGCAGCGGGTCGAATCGTTCCGGTTCGTGCTCGAACCCGAGGACGGCGCGAAAGCCACCACCGATACGAACGCGCACATGATGCCGGTCAGCGATCCGTCCGGCTCTGCGCCCGCCGCGAACCGCAACGCGAAGTAAGCAATGGGCACTCGCGCTCAGAGCAGCGCGACGTCGACCTTGGGCACCATGGGCGCAATACGCATGACGCGTTCGGCCTGCGCTCGCACGTACTCGGCGATGCGATGTACCCACGCACGCTCGTCGCCCACATAGACGCCCGACTCCGCCAGCCTGGGAGCCAGTTCCGCAGCCAGCGTCGCCATCCGCGCCATCTCACGCGCAACGAGCGCCGGCCGAATCCGCACGCGATGCGCGAAATCGGCGAGCGCGAAAGCGGTCAGCTCCTCGGTGCGGAACACGTCTCCGTACGCCATCGCCATGTCCTGCACATAAGCGTCGCCGTACACGTTCACGCACACCAGATCGTAAAACGGCGCCGGCTCGAGCCCGCCGCTGCTGACGAAAAACGAAATGTTCTTGCCATGCGCGTCGCTGTTGCCGATCAACAATTGCAGCAACGCCCAGCGCAGCATGGCCGAGCGCGCGGCAGCGGGTGTCTCCAGAGACGACGTCAGCGAAAACAGCTTCTCGAAGCTCACGCCTTCACGGATATTGCGCACGTCCGCGTTGTTGCCGAGATTGCGTTCGTATTTGAGCGTCGCCGGCAAGTCGAGGGCCTGGCATCCATCGATGACATGAAGCCGCCGCACAGCGCTCACGCGCCGCGGATCGTCCGGGTCGGTCGTCACGAGCCGGTCGAATCGTTCGATCAGCAGAATGGGCTCCGGGATACGTCGAATCTCGACAGGCGCGACCGGCAAACCCATGCGGGCCGCCAGCGTCATGCAGAAATGCTCGTTGGCGACCATGAACGGCGCGTTCGGACTGCGCGACTCGGGCTTCAGAATATGCGAGCTGCTCAGCGCCCCGTCCACGAGCGCGAACTGCTCACCTTCGACGAGCACCTGCAGCTTGTCCTGATGACCGGCGATCGACAGGCGCACCCGATCGTCCCAGACGGAAAACGGGATCGCATCGCGCTTGCGGATACGGTCGACCAGTTCCTCCGCGGAGACCGGTCGGCGCACGGGTTCGAGAGATTCCGCCGCCCGCCCGGCCTCGTCGTCGTCCGGAACGAAGCTCAACGCACCGACGGGCTCCTTGCCGAGCATCCGGATCAGGCCGAAGACGTTGTCCTTCGATATCTGATACATCGATGCGGCCACATCGAGTGCGCGGCCCTCGGGGAGCAGATTGCCCACGAAGCGCTGGAGCGCGCCCGCCGGCGGCGTGCCGCCATCGAGCGGAATGCACGGCGACAACGCAAACGCGTCTGTCCGCGCGAGCCACGCCGGATCGCAGGAAAAACCGTAGTCGTCGCGGCGGGCATCGTAAGTCAGTTCCCCGACCGGCGAGCCGTCAGCCGAAATCCGCAGGCGATGGATCATCACGCGCCCTCGGGCGAACCGGACGAGCCTGGCGAAGCGGCACGTACCGTCGCGTGATCGCGCACGGCATTGCGCGCCACCTGAACGTCGCGTTTCGGCACGACGAGCAAATTCAGGCCGAAGCCGTCCAGCACCTTGAACAGCTTGTCGAGACTCACCGCGCGCCCGTTTTCGAGGCGCGACAGTACGTCCTTGGAGACGCCGAGCATGTCGGCCGCATCGTCGATCCGCATCTGGTTCTGCGCGCGCCGGTTGCGCACGAGCGCCCCCAAGGCGGCGAGAGTCGGTGCGAGTGGGTCGGGTGTCGCGACGGGTTGCGGTAAGGTGCGGGCCATAATTCCGGAATTTCAGGAACAAAGCGCCGTCGAAGGTCGATCGACGACATAGTTACGAGAATATCGGAATTATAGGAGCTCGCCAGCCAGATCGCCAATTGTTCTTATATTTCAGGAATAAAAACACCAAAGACCGGCAGCACCTCATTATTCTCATATTTCAGGAACTATAAACGCGTGCGACGGCACATCCGTGCCGCCGCGCCCGCCGGGTTTGCCGGATCACCTCCCTCGTGCCTTGATCCGGCCCCCTCTGATCAAAGCTGCCCCGCCGCCCCCGTCCACCGCAGGTAATCGCCGCGCGTCCAGTCGAGCGACACGCCGACGCGTTTCGTGCCGGGCCGGATCTTCGGCTTGTACATCGACAGCGTCAGCGATTCCAGCGCCGGCCATTCGCGGAACGACAGCACCGCGAGATCGGCGACGAGCGTCTCCAGCAGCCGCGTATGCGGCTTGTGCGACAGGAACGACGCGACGCGCGCGCAATAGCCGTCGTAATCGATCCACTCGCCCTGCTCGCTCGGCTCGCAGCGATACCCGAGCCGAGCATCGATCACGATCGGCTGCGGCGCTTCATGCTCGTGCGCGTGGATGCCGATCCGCGCGGGCACCTTCAGTTCGTCGACGAACACGCTCCAGCCGCGCCCGCGCAGGCGCGGCGCGTCGATCGCCACGAACGGTTCGTCGAACGGCTTCATGATGCGAGCGGCGCCGCGGCGTCGAGCATGATGCGCACGAAATAGTCGGCGAAGCTGCGACGCAGGACGATCTCGAACGACTCGTCGCCGGTCGGGATCAGCGTGATCGGCGACTTGAAGTAGTGCGACTGCGCGCACTGGCCCGGCTTGAACACGCGCGGATGCAGATCGAGCGGGCAGCCGCGCGCGATCACGTCGCGCACGCGTTCGCCGACGACCTCGACGACCGTGTAGCCGCTACCGACGTCGACGGCCGCCGCATACGAGCCCTGCACGGCCTCCGCCAGCTTCGCTTCGAGCACGCCGGCCTGAACCGGCCCGTTCGACCGCACGAGCCATTCGTCGGGGCCGAGCCACAGCACGTCGTACTCGGCGCCGCGCGCCACCGTGTTCGGCTCCGCGGGCGGGCGGCAGCCGACCACACGCTCGAACGCGGCCACGAATGCCGGGTCGCTCAACTCGCCGCGCACGTTGACGAGATCGAGGAACGGCCGCTCGCGCAGCGCGAACTTCTTCGATGCGCGCGCCTGGTGCGCCTTCAGCACGTCGGCGGCGCCGACGAACGGCGATTCAAGCGTCACGCCGCCCGCACCCGCCACCTGCGTCTGGTTTCTCGTTTCATTCCACATGCTGACGCACCCCTTCGGTATCGTAGAAAACCGGGCTCGAGATCTTCGCGGTGATGCGCTTGCCGTTGGCCAGCGGAATCACGACGCTCTCGCCCATCTTGTTCAGGCCGCCCTTCACCACCGCGAGCGCGATCGAGCGCTTCAGGATCGGGCTGTAGTAGCTCGACGTCACGTGGCCGATCATCGGCGTCGGATCGACCGCCGACACCTGCGTGTCCTTCGCGATGATCTGCGCGCCTTCCGGCAGCACGAACTGTTCGTCTTCGGTCAAGAGGCCGACGAACTGCTTGCGGCCTTCCTTCGCGGTATCCGAGCGCGTCAGCGAGCGCTTGCCGAGGAAGTCCTTCGACTTCGCGACGAGCCCGCCCATCCCGAGGTCGTACGGCGTGATCGAGCCGTCGGTATCCTGGCCGACGATGATGTAGCCCTTCTCCGCGCGCAGCACGTGCATCGTCTCGGTGCCGTACGGCGTGATGTCGAACTCGGCACCGGCCGCCATCAGCGCTTCCCACACCGCACGGCCCGCATTCGCCGGCACGTTCACTTCGTAGGCCAGCTCGCCCGAGAAGCTGATCCGCATCACACGCGCCTTCGCGCCGGCGACGGTGCCGTTGCGGTAGCTCATGAACGGGAACGCTTCATTGCCGAAGTCGATGTCCTGGCACACCTTCTGCACGACCTTGCGGCTCTTCGGGCCGACCACCGCGAACGTCGCCCAGTGATCGGTGACGGACGCGAGCCGCACCTTCAGGTCCGGCCATTCGGTCTGCAGCCAGCGCTCGAGCCACGTCAGCACGCGCGCCGCGCCGCCGGTGGTGGTCGTCATCATGAAATGCTGGTCGGCGAGGCGCACGGTCACGCCGTCGTCGAACACCATCCCGTTTTCGTCGAGCATCAACCCGTAGCGGCATTTGCCGATTTCGAGCTTGTTCCACGGGTTCGTGTACATCCAGTTCAGCAGCTTCACCGCGTCCGGACCCTGGATGTCGATCTTGCCGAGCGTCGACGCGTCGAGAATGCCGACGCCGTTACGCACCGCCAGGCATTCGCGCTTCACGGCCGCATGGAGATCCTCGCCGTTCTTCGGGAAATACCACGGCCGCTTCCAGTTGCCGACGTCCTCGAACATCGCGCCGTGCTCGACGTGCCATTCGTGCACGGCCGTCTTGCGGATCGGGTCGAGGAAATCGCCCGTCTCGCGGCCCGCGAACGTGCCGAACGACACGGGCGTGTAGTTCGGGCGGAACGTCGTCGTGCCCGTTTCCGGAATCGTCTTGCCGAGCGCGCCCGCGAGGATCGCCATCCCGTTGATGTTGCCGAGCTTGCCCTGGTCGGTGCCGAAGCCCATCGCCGTATAGCGCTTCACGTGCTCGACCGACTCGAAGCCCTCGCGCGCGGCGAGCAGGATGTCGGCGGCCGCCACGTCGTTCTGGAAGTCGACGAACTGCTTCGGTCCGCGCGCGGCCGCCTCGCGGCTGCCGACGAGCCACAACGGCTGCAGCGCGCCTTCGACGGCTTCGGCGACCTGCGGTGCGGCCGGACGCTGCGCGGCCGTGAAGCCCGCGGCCTTCGCCGCTTCCACGCCCGCATCGACCGCGAGCCGCAGCGCACGGGCCAGCCCGAATTCGCCGGCCGCCGCACCGATGCTCGCCTCCGCCTGCACGGGCTTGCCCGGCAGGAAGCACGCCTTTTCGTCGTTCCAGCACGCCTTGCCGCCCGATTGCGCGAACAGGTGCAGCACCGGGCTGAAGCCGCCCGACATCGCGACGAGGTCGCACGGCAGCGTCTGCAGCTTGCCGCCGGTCTGGCCGTTCGAGTAGGACGCGACGTCGACCGACGATACGCGCCACTTGCCCGAAGCAACCGTCACGACCGCGCCGCTCATCACCGTCACGCCCTGCCGCTTGGCCGCGGCCGGCAGCGCGCCGTTCGACGACGCGCGCGAATCGACGACCGTGACCTTCGCCCCGCACGCCTTCAGGTCGAGCGCGGTCTGGTATGCACGGTCGTTGTTCGTGAACACGACCGCGTTACGGCCCGGCAGCACGCCGAAGCGATGCACGTAGGTGGACACCGCACCCGCCAGCATCACGCCCGGCAGGTCGTTGTTGCCGAATACGATCGGCCGCTCGTGCGCGCCGGTCGCGAGAATCACGCGCTTCGCGCGGACCTTCCACAGCAGCTCGCGCGTGCCCTTGCGCATCGACACCGGCAGGTGATCGGTCAGGCGCTGCGTGACCGTCACGAGGTTGTGGTCCTGATACCCGAACGCGGTGCTGCGCGACAGGATCGTCACGTCGGGCAGCTTGCGCAGCTCCGCCTCGATCTTCTCGACCCATTGCAGCGCGGGCTTCGCGTCGATCTCCGCGCGGCACGACAGCAGGCTGCCGCCGAGTTCGCGCTGGTCGTCGACGAGGATCACGCGCGCGCCGGCCGTGGCGGCCGCATGCGCGGCGGCGAGGCCCGACGGGCCACCGCCGACCACGAGCACGTCGCAGTGCGCGTAGCACTTGTCGTAGCGATCGGCGTCGAGCACCTCCGGCGCCTTGCCGAGGCCGGCTGCTTCGCGAATCTTCTCTTCGTACTTCGGCCACATGTTGCGCGGCCACATGAACGTCTTGTAGTAGAACCCGGCCGGCATGAAGCGCGAGAACTTCTGGTTGATCGCGTACTTGTCGTTCTCGAGCGTGGGCTCGGCATTCACGCTCGTCGCGACGAGTCCCTGGTACAGCTCGATCTCGGTCGCACGTGCATTCGGCACGGTATACGGGCCGGACTCGAGCTGCACGACGGCATTCGGTTCCGCCACATCCGCCGTCACGATCCCGCGCGGACGGTGGTACTTGAAGCTGCGCGCGACGAAATGCACGCCGTTCGCGAGCAGCGCGGACGCGAGCGTGTCGCCCTGGAAGCCCTGGTACGTGCGGCCGTTGAACGTGAACGTCAACGGAATCGCGCGATTGATCCGGCCACCGGTGCCGAGGCGGTCTTTCTGGCTCATTTGCTCGTACCCTCTTCGTGTGCGTTGCCGGCAGCCGCGCCGCTGATGGCAGCCCCGCCGAACTTTTCGTAGCCCTTGATATCGTAGGTCACCGTGTCGCGCGTGACCTTGAACCAGCGGCGGCAGCCCTGCGTGTGCAGCCATTGCTCCTTGTGCAGCCCGCGCTTGTTCTCGCGCATGAACACGTATTCGCCCCATTCGCGGTCGGTCATGTTCTCGTTCGCCACCGGGCGCACGATGTCGGCTTCACCGCCGCACGAGAACTCGGATTCGGCGCGCGGCCCGCACCACGGACATTCGATCAGCAACATGTTTCTTTCTCCAATGGTGGTCAGTGCGCGACGGCGGCAGCGCCGTGCTCGTCGATCAGGTGGCCCGTATAGAAGCGGTCGAGCGCGAACGGCGCGTTCAGCGGATGCGGTTCGTCGCGGGCGATCGTGTGCGCGAACACCCAGCCCGAGCCGGGCGTCGCCTTGAAGCCGCCGGTGCCCCAGCCGCAGTTGAAATAGAGGCCCTTCACGTCGGTCTTGGTAATGATCGGGCACGCGTCCGGCGACACGTCGACGATGCCGCCCCACTGGCGGTTCATCCGCACGCGCGAGAACACCGGGAACATCTCGACGATCGCCTGCAGCGTGCTTTCGATGATGTGGAAGCTGCCGCGCTGGCCGAAGCCCGTGTACTGGTCGATACCGGCGCCGATCACGAGATCGCCCTTGTCGGACTGGCTGATGTACGCGTGCACCGCGTTCGACATGATCACCGAGTTCACCACCGGCTTGATCGGCTCGGACACCAGCGCCTGCAGCGGGTGGCTTTCGATCGGCAGACGCACGCCGGCCATGTCGGCGAGCGTCGTCGTGTTGCCCGCGGCCACCACCGCGACCTTCTTCGCCTTGATGAAACCCTTCACCGTGTCGACGCCGACCACCGCGCCGCCCTCGCGGCGAATGCCCGTTACCTGGCAGTTCTGGATGATGTCGACGCCGGCGCGGTCCGCGCCGCGTGCGAAGCCCCAGGCCACCGCATCGTGACGCGCGACGCCCGCGCGGCGCTGGATCGACGCGCCGAGCACCGGGTAGCGGCTGTTCAGGTTGATCGTCGGCTCGATTTCCTTGATCTGCGCGGGCGTCAGGAATTCGGCGTCGACGCCGTTCAGCCGGTTCGCGTTCACGCGGCGCTCAGTGTCGCGCACGTCCTGCAGCGTGTGCGCGAGGTTCATCACGCCGCGCTGGCTGAACATCACGTTGTAGTTCAGATCCTGCGACAGCCCTTCCCACAGCTTCATCGCCTTCTCGTACAGCGCGGCCGATTCGTCCCACAGGTAGTTCGAGCGCACGATCGTCGTGTTGCGCGCGGTGTTGCCGCCGCCGATCCAGCCCTTCTCCAGGATCGCGACGTTCGTGATCCCGTGCTCCTTCGCGAGGTAGTACGCGGTCGCGAGGCCGTGGCCGCCGCCGCCGACGATCACGACGTCGTATTCCTTCTTCGGCTCCGGGCTCTTCCACTGCTTCTCCCAGTTCTCGTGATACGAGAGGCCGTTGCGGAACAGGCTGAATATCGAGTAGCGGCTCATGTTTGGATCCTTCGTTAGCATTCGATGACGTTCACGGCGAGGCCGCCGCGCGACGTTTCCTTGTATTTCGTCTTCATGTCGGCGCCGGTTTCGCGCATCGTCTTGATCACGGAATCGAGCGATACGTAGTGCTGGCCGTTGCCCTTGAGCGCCATGCGCGACGCGTTCAGCGCCTTGATCGCGCCCATCGCGTTGCGCTCGATGCACGGGATCTGCACGAGCCCGCCCACGGGATCGCAGGTCATCCCGAGGTTGTGCTCCATGCCGATCTCGGCCGCGTTCTCGACCTGGTCGGGCGTGCCGCCCATCACGGCGGCGAGCGCGGCGGCGGCCATCGAGCACGCGACGCCCACTTCGCCCTGGCAACCGACTTCCGCGCCGGAAATCGACGCGGTTTCCTTGTAGATGATCCCGATCGCCGCGGCCGTCAGCAGGAATTCGACGATGCCGGCTTCGTTCGAGCCCGGCACGAACTTCACGTAGTAGTGCAGCACCGCGGGAATCACGCCGGCCGCGCCGTTGGTCGGCGCGGTGACCACCCGGCCGCCGGCCGCGTTCTCTTCGTTCACGGCCATCGCATACAGGTTGACCCAGTCGAGCATCGACAGCGGGTCGCGCAGCGACTCTTCCGAACGCGCGCGCAGGTGGCCGTTCATTTCGGCCGCGCGGCGCTTCACGCGCATCGGGCCCGGCAGCTCGCCCTCGACCTTGCAGCCGCGCTCGACGCACGCGGCCATCGTGCGCCAGATCGCGAGCAGCCCGGCGCGCACTTCGTCGGCCGGCCGCAGCGCGGATTCGTTGCGCAGCATCAGCTCGGCGATCGACAGCCCATGTTCGCGGCACTGGCGCATCAGGTCGTCGCCGGTGCGGAACGGATACGGCACCTCGACCGCCGCGCGCACGCCGTTCACGCGATCGCCGTCGCGGTTCACGACGAAGCCGCCGCCGACCGAGTAATACTCTTTCTCGACGAGCAGCTGGCCGTGTTCGTCGAATGCCTGGAAGCGCATCCCGTTCGGATGCACGATGCCCGTGCCGCTCATCAGCTTGCGATAGAAGCCGATGTGTTCCTTTTCGTCGAAGCGCACCGTCTGCTTGCCGAGCAGCGTCAGCGTCTTCTCCGCGCGGATCGCGGCGAGCCGCGGCTCGATCAGGTCGGGATCGATCGTGTCGGGCAGGTGGCCCTCGAGGCCGAGCAGCACGGCCTTGTCGGTGCCGTGACCCTTGCCGGTCGCGCCGAGCGAGCCGTACAGCTCGACCCTCACGCGGCGCACGAAGCCGAGCAGGTTCGCGTCCTCGACGTGCGACGCGAAGCGGCACGCGGCGATCATCGGGCCGACCGTATGGGAACTGGACGGGCCGATGCCGATCTTGAACAGGTCGAACGCGCTGACGTTCATCTGGCTTCCTTTGGGTTGCATGCGTGAAATGTCGTTGGGCCTCAGTACATCAGGGCGTAAAATCGGCCGATAGAACAAAAACGGCATCGGCGTGGGATAGCGCCGCCAAGCGCCGCGCCGGCTGCCCGGAAAGTGCGTTTTGGCGATGGTTCGCGACGAAAAACCACAAGTCCGGCCGCGGCCGATCGGCGACGCTGGCTGCATCCGTGCCGCCCCGGCAGCCGTAGCCCGCAAACAGAGTGAAACGAGTGAGACCGCCTGCCCGGCGTGACGAGATTGGCCGCGATGACCCCCGACGTACCCGCTTCCCCCCTCGCAGAACCCGCGCCGCGGCGCATCCGCTTCGGCATCGTGCTGCTGCCGAACTTCACGCTGACGGCCTTCTCGGGCTTCGTCGACATGCTGCGGCTGTCGGCCGACGACGGCGACTACAGCAAGCCCGTGCGCTGCGCATGGAGCGTGATCGGCGAGACGCTCGCGCCGGTGCGCGCGAGTTGCGGGATCCAGATCACGCCGTGGGAGACGTTCGACGCGGCCGAGCCGTTCGACTATGTGGTGGTGGTGGGCGGGCTGCTGCATTCGGGGCCGCAGGCCGGCCCTGAAACGCTCGACGTCATCCGCCGCGCGGCGGCGAGCGGCGCGACGGTCGTCGGCATCTGCACCGGCGTGTTCACGCTGATGCGCGCCGGCGTGCTCGACGGCTACCGCACCTGCGTGAGCTGGTTCCATTACTGGGATTTCATCGAGCGCTTTCCGTCCGCCGATCCCGATCTGCTGATCGCCGACCGGCTGTTCGTGATCGACCGCCGCCGGATCACGTGTTCGGGCGGCCGCGCGTCGATCGACGTCGCCGCCGCGATCCTGCTGCGCCATTTCGATCACGCCACCGTGCAGAAGGCGCTGCGCATCCTGCTCGTCGGCGAGATGCAGAAAGGCAACGCGCCGCAGCCGCATCCGCCGGGCCTCGAACCGGCGACGCATCCGAAGGTCAAGCGCGCGATTCTTCTGATGGAACAGCACGTGGGGCGTACGCTGCCGCTCGATGAACTCGCGTGCAAGCTCGACTTGTCGACGCGGCAGCTCGAACGGCTCTTCAAGGCCGAGACCGGCAAGAGCCCGCAGGCATTCGCGAAACAGGTGCGGCTGCGCACGGCCGCCTGGCTGCTGACGAGTTCGGACCGCACGGTCGCCGATATCGCGTCGAGTTGCGGATTCGCCGATGCGTCGCACCTCGGGCGCGAATTCCGCAAGCAGTTCGGCGTGCCGCCGGCGACGTATCGCGAGCGCGGCGGCGACGTGGCCGAAGTCGCCGCGACGCCCGATGCGTCGGCCGACGCCGTCGAGGACGTCGCCGACTGACGGCCTGCGGGCGCCCGCCCCTTTCCCGACCCATTGCGGAACCGCACACGTTCGCCTCCGTTTTGACGCTTTTGGAACCGGTTCCAGTCAATTTAGCCGACGTTCCTCGCCGTGAAACGAGGGTTATCCCGGATGCTGATGCGCGCTCAAATTTGTATGATGACCACATCACCTTACAAACCAGAGCATCATGTTCGAGAAAATTCCGGCCCGCGCGATGAGCGACCATGTCGCGCAGCAACTGCTCAAGCAGATCGAAGTGGGCAGTTTCTCGGCCACCGGCAAGCTGCCGACCGAGGCCGTGCTCGCGCAGGAATTCGGCGTGAGCCGCACCGTGATCCGCGAGGCGATCTCGCGGCTGAAGAACGAAGGCGTGGTCGAGCCGCGCCAGGGCAGCGGCGTGTTCGTGAACCAGCACGGCGCGATCCGGCCGCTGCGGATCGACTACGCGGAAGCCGTCGAGGCGAGTTCGCTGCCGCACCTGCTCGCGGTACGCCGCGCGATCGAGGCTGAAGTCGCGGCCGAAGCCGCGCTGCACCACACCGCCGACGACATGGCCGACATCGACGACGCGCTGCGCAAGATCGACGAAGCGGCGGCCGAAGGGCGCGACGGCGTCGCGGAAGACGTCGCGTTCCACCGCACGATCGCGGCCGTCACCGGCAACCCGTATTTCCTGAAGACGCTGCAGTTCCTGAACCAGTATCTCGAAGCCGGCGTGAAGGTCACGCGGGGCAACGAAGCGACGCGCGACGATTTCTCGCGGCAGGTGCGCGAGGAACACGCGGCGATCGCCGACGCGATCCGCGCGCGCGATCCGATGGCCGCCCGCAACGCGGCGCGCACGCACATGTACAACGCCGCCCGCCGCCTCGCGGAAGCCGGCATCTGCTGAAGCCGGCGGCGCCTGCCGAGCCGGGCGCCGCCGTTGTCCGGAACCTCTCCCGAATCAATCAAGGTTGACCATGTCACGAAATGTTGGAGTCATCGGCCTCGGCGCGATGGGCCTCGGCGTCGCACGCTCGCTGCTGCGCGCCGGCCTGCGCGTCCATGCATGCGACGTGCGCGACACCGTGCTGCAGGCGTTCGCCGCCGAAGGCGGCATCGCGTGCGCGACGCCGGCCGAACTCGGCGCGCGGTGCGACGTCGTCGTCACGCTCGTCGTCAATGCCGCGCAAACGGAAACGGTGCTGTTCGGCGAACACGGTGCGGTCGCGGCGATGAAGCCGGGCGGCGTCGTGATCGCGAGCGCGACCGTCGCGCCCGAATTCGCGGTCGCGCTCGGCGCACGCATCGAAGCGGCCGGCCTGCAGATGCTCGACGCGCCCGTGTCGGGCGGCGCCGCGCGCGCGGCCTCCGGCGAGATGACGATGATGACGTCCGGGCCGGCCGCCGCCTATGCGGGCTGCGAGGACGTGCTCGCCGCGATCGCCGGCAAGGTGTACCGCCTCGGCGACGCACACGGCATCGGCTCGAAAGTGAAGATCATCAACCAGTTGCTGGCCGGCGTGCATATCGCGGCGGCGGCCGAGGCGATGGCCCTCGGCCTGCGCGAAGGCGTCGATGCCGACGCGCTGTACGACGTGATCACGCACAGCGCCGGCAATTCGTGGATGTTCGAGAACCGCGTGCCGCACATCCTGAACGGCGACTACACGCCGCTGTCGGCCGTCGACATCTTCGTGAAGGATCTCGGCCTCGTGCTCGATACCGCGCGCCGCAGCAAATTCCCGCTGCCGCTGTCGGCCACCGCGCATCAGATGTTCATGAGCGCGTCGAGCGCCGGCCACGGCGGCGAGGACGATTCCGCCGTGATCAAGACTTTCCCCGGCATCACGCTGCCGCCCGCCCGCTGATTCGAACGACGTTCCCGCCATGACCGCTTCCGCTTCCCGTCCCCTGCTCGGCTGCATCGCCGACGATTTCACCGGCGCGACCGATCTCGCGAACATGCTCGTCAAGAGCGGCATGCGCACCGTGCAGACGATCGGCGTGCCCGCCGATGGCGCGGCTGCCGACACGATCGTCGACGCCGACGCGATCGTCGTCGCGCTGAAGTCGCGCACGATCCCCGCCGCCGACGCCGTCGCGCAATCGCTCGCCGCGTATGAATGGTTGCGCGCGCAAGGATGCCGACAGTTCTTCTTCAAGTACTGCTCGACGTTCGACTCGACCGACTCAGGCAACATCGGGCCGGTGGCCGACGCGCTGCTCGATGCTGCCGGCGGCGACTTCACGATCGCGTGCCCGGCGTTCCCCGAGAACGGCCGCACGATCTATCGCGGCCACCTGTTCGTCGGCGACGTGCTGCTGAACGAATCGGGGATGGAGAATCATCCGCTCACGCCGATGAAGGATGCGAACCTCGTGCGCGTGCTCCAGCAGCAGACGAAGTCGCCGGTCGGCCTGATCCGCTACGACACGATCGCGCTCGGCGCGGCCGCCGTGCGCGCGCGGATCGACCAGTTGCGCGCGGAAGGTGCGCGTTTCGCGATCGCCGATGCGCTGTCGGACCGCGACCTCTACGTCCTCGGCGAAGCGTGCGCGGGCCTGCCGCTCGTCACCGGCGGCTCGGGCATCGCGCTCGGCCTGCCCGCGAATTTCCGCCGCGCGGAGCAACTGCCCGAGCGCGACAACGCGGCATCGCTGCCGCGCATCGACGGCTTGTCGGCCGTGCTCGCCGGCAGCGCGTCGAAGGCCACCAACGCGCAGGTCGCCGCATGGCGTGCGACACGGCCGAGCTTCCGCATCGATCCGCTCGCGGCGTCGCGCGGCGAGCCCGTCGTCGATGAAGCGCTTGCCTTCGCGCGTTCGCACCTGCCCCAACCCGTGCTGATCTATGCAACGGCCACGCCCGACGAAGTGAAGGCCGTGCAGCAGGCACTCGGCGTCGACGCGGCCGGCCATCTCGTCGAAAGCACGCTCGCGGCGATCGCGCGCGGGCTGCGCGAACTCGGCGTGCGCAAGTTCGTCGTCGCCGGCGGCGAGACGTCCGGCGCGGTCGTGCAGGCGCTCGACGTGAAGTCGCTGCAGATCGGTGCGCAGATCGATCCGGGCGTGCCGGCCACGGCCACCGCCGACGCCCAGCCGCTCGGCCTCGCGCTGAAATCCGGCAACTTCGGCGCGACGGACTTTTTCGACAAGGCGCTGCGCGCGCTGGACGGAGCCGCACGATGAGCCACGAAGCGAAACTGCGCGAAGAGATCTGCGTGGTCGGCGCGAGCCTGTATGCGCGCGGCCATGCGGTCGGCAGCGCCGGCAACATCAGCGCGCGTCTCGCGGACGGCTGGCTGATCACGCCGACCGACGCATGCCTCGGCCGGCTCGATCCGAACGACATCGCGAAAGTCGGCACCGACGGCCAGCCCGTCTCGGGCGGCAAGCCGTCGAAGACGCTCGCGCTGCATCGCGGCATCTACGCGCGCAACGCCGAAGCGAACGGCGTCGTCCACACGCACTCGACGCATCTCGTCGCATTGACGCTCGCGGGCGTATGGCGCGACACCGACGTGCTGCCGCCGATCACGCCGTACTACGTGATGAAGGTCGGCCACATTCCGCTGATTCGTTACCGCCGCCCCGGCGACCCGGCCGTCGCGGCCGAAGTCGCGGCGCTCGCCGACCAGGTGCGCGGCGTGCTGCTCGATCGCCTCGGCCCCGTGATGTGGGGGCCGTCGGTATCGCACGCGTCGTATGCGCTCGAGGAGCTCGAGGAAACGGCGCGGCTGTGGCTGATGACGCAGCCGAAGCCCGAGCCGCTGTCCGACGCGGCACTCGACGAACTGCGCCAGACCTTCGGCGCGCGCTGGTAACGCGGCGCGCACCCCGTACCGATTCACATGCTCGCCGTGTGCGCGGGCCCTTCCGTCAGCACACACATACGATCCGGCGGCCTACGCGCCGCCGGCACACGACGTCCTTGGAGACACGACGATGACTGCTCTCGACGCGGCCGCAAGCCGCTCGCCCGCCGCGGCCGCCCACTCGGGCGAACTCGACCGCACCTACAAGAAAGTGTTCTGGCGCATCGTGCCGTTCCTGATGCTCTGCTACGTGGTCGCGTATCTCGACCGCGTGAACGTCGGCTTCGCCAAGCTGCAGATGTCGCAGGATCTCGCGTTCAGCGAAACCGTGTTCGGGCTCGGCGCGGGGATTTTCTTCCTCGGCTACTTCCTGTTCGAACTGCCGAGCAACATGCTGATGCACCGCCTCGGCGCGCGCATCTGGATCGCGCGGATCATGATCACGTGGGGCCTGCTGTCCGCGCTGTTCGCGTTCGTGAAGACGCCGACGCAGTTCTACGTGCTGCGCTTCCTGCTCGGCCTCGCGGAAGCCGGCTTCTATCCGGGCGTGATCCTGTACCTCACGTACTGGTTCCCGTCCCATCGCCGCGCGAAGATCATCGCGGTGTTCATGTCCGCGATTCCGGTGTCGGGCATCTTCGGCAACCCGCTGTCGGGCTGGATCATGGAGCGCTTCCACGGCGGATCGGGTTTCCACGGCTGGCAATGGATGTTCATGATCGAGGCCGTGCCGGCCGTGCTCGTCGGCATCGCGACGATCCTGTATCTCGACAACAGCATCCGCGGCGCGAAGTGGCTCGACGAGCGCGAGAAGCAACTGCTCGAAGACGAAATCGCCGCGCAGCCGCAGGAACAGCAGAAGCACGGTCATTCGCTGAAGGCCGTGTTCTCGGACCCGCGCATGTGGTGGATGTCGCTGATCTACTTCGCGTTCGTCACCGGCCAGTACGGGCTCACGTTCTGGATGCCGACGCTCGTGAAATCGACCGGCATCACCGATACGCTGCAGATCGGCCTGCTGTCGGCGATTCCGTTCGTCGTCGCGATCGTCGTGATGAACCTGTTCGGCCATAGCGCGGACAAGCGCCGCGAACGCCGCTGGCACCTGATCGTGCCTGCGCTGATGGGCGCGCTCGGGTTTGCGGTCGCCGCGTCGTACTCGCACAATACGGCCGTGTCGATCGTGTTCCTGTCGCTCGCGGCGGGCGGCGTGCTGACCTGCGCCCCGTTGTTCTGGTCGCTGCCGACCGCGTTCCTCACGGGCTCCGCGGCCGCGGCCGGGATCGCGATCATCAACTCGGTCGGCAACCTCGCCGGTTTCGCGAGCCCGTACGTGATCGGCTACCTGAAGGACGTCACGCACAGCACGTCGTCGGGCATGTACGTGCTGGCCGCGATGCTCGTAATCGGCGCGATCGCCGTGTGGCTCACGCCCGCGAAACTCGTGAACCGCTGATCCGCCGCCGGCCGATTCATCATTCGACGCGGGAGCGCACGGCGCCCCGCCCCATTCATTCACAGGACCTGCTGCCATGCCACGCTTCGCCGCCAACCTCTCGATGATGTACACCGAGCACGCGTTTCTCGAACGCTTCGCCGCTGCCGCTCACGACGGCTTCAAGGCCGTCGAGTACCTGTTCCCGTACGACTTCGCCGCCGAGGAGATCCGCGCGCGTCTCGACGCGCATGGCCTCGAACAGGCGCTGTTCAACGCGCCGCCGGGCGACTGGGCCGCGGGCGAACGCGGCATCGCATCGCTGCCCGGCCGCGAGGACGAGTTCCGCCGCGGCATCGATCAGGCGCTCGACTATGCACGCGTGATCGGCAACGAGAAGCTGCACGTGATGGCCGGCATGGTGCCGCCCAGCGCCGATCGCGCGCGCCATCGCGACACCTATCTGTCGAACCTGCGGCATGCGGCGCAGGCGGGCGCCGCGCACGGCATCACGATCCTGATCGAGCCGATCAACCAGCGCGACATGCCCGGCTATTTCCTGAGTCGCCAGGACGACGCGCAGGCGATCCGCGCGGAAGTCGGCGCGCCGAACCTGAAGGTGCAGTTCGACTGCTACCACTGCCAGATCGTCGAAGGCGATCTCGCGATGAAACTCGAGCGCGATTTCGCGGGCATCGGCCATATCCAGATCGCGGGCGTGCCGGAACGCCACGAGCCGGATGTCGGCGAACTCAACTACCCGTACCTGTTCGCGCTGATCGACGCGCTCGGCTACGACGGCTGGATCGGCTGCGAATATCGGCCGAAGGCCGGCACGTCCGAAGGCCTCGGCTGGCTCGAGCCGTACCTGTAATCCGAATTTCCAAGAGGCAAAGAACATGAAAGTACTGATCACCGGCGGCGCCGGATTTCTCGGCCAGCGTCTCGCACGCAAGCTGCTCGAGCGCGGCGAACTGACCGGCCCCGACGGCCGGACGGAGAAGATCGACGAACTGGTGCTGCTCGACGTCGTCCAGGGCAGCGATTTCGGCGATGCACGCGTGACGTCGATCGTCGGCGACATCGCCGATCGCGCGGTGCTCGAAAGCGCGATCGACACGCGCACGGGCGCGATCTTCCACCTCGCGGCGATCGTCAGCGGGCAGGCCGAAGCCGATTTCGATCTCGGCATGCGGATCAACCTCGACGCATCGCGCACGCTGCTTGAAGTGTGCCGTGCGCGCGGCCACCAGCCGCGCGTCGTGTTCACGAGCTCCGTCGCGGTGTACGGCGGCGCGCTGCCCGACGTGGTGCAGGACGACACCGCGCTGAACCCGCAATCGTCGTACGGCGCCGAGAAGGCGATCGCCGAACTGCTGCTGTGCGACTACGCGCGGCGCGGCTTCGTCGACGGCCGCGTGCTGCGGCTGCCCACCATCAGCGTGCGGCCCGGCCGCCCGAACGCGGCCGCGTCGTCGTTCGCGAGCGGCATCATCCGCGAGCCGCTGAACGGCGAGGAAAGCGTGTGCCCGGTGCCCGGCTCGACGCGGCTGTGGCTGCTGTCGCCACGCGGCGCGATCGACGCGCTCGTCGCCGGTTGCGAGATCGACGGTGCGAAGCTCGGCAACAAGCGCGTGATCAACCTGCCGGGGCTGTCGGTGTCGGTCGACGAGATGATCGCGGCGCTGCGCGAAGTCGCGGGCGACGAAGTCGTCAAGCTGATCCGCCATGCGCCCGACGAGCGCGTCGAGAAGATCGTCGGCAGCTGGCCGGGCCGCTGGGATACGTCGCGCGCGGAAGCGCTCGGGCTGACGGGCGACACGTCGTTCGCGGACGTGATCCGCTGCCATATCGCCGACGAGCGGCACTGAATCCCGCCGCGTCGCGTCGGGCCGCGTCAGCGCGGCCCGGCGGATTCCCGGGCCGGCAACGGCGCACGTTTCGCTCCACCCGGCCGGTTCGCCGAACCCGCCGCCCACTGCCATGCGAGCAGCCCCGGCAGATAGAACAGCAGGTCGCGCACGCGGCGCGCGCCGGCCAGCGCGAGACAGGTCGGCGGGTCGAACCCGAGCAGCCCGCCGATCAGCACGAACCCGCCCTCCTGCACCCCCAGGCCGCCCGGCATCAGGAACGCGATGCTGCTCACGAGCTGGATCAGCGCCTCGATCGCCAGTGCCTGTGCGAAGCTCGGCTCGGCGCCGAGGAAGTACAGCGCCAGCCAGATTTCCAGCGCATAGCCCGCGAACTGCAGCGTCTGCCAGATCCCCAGATAGCGCACGACGACGCCCGTCTTTCTCCAGATCATCCGGATCGACTGGTCGGTGCGTGCCGATTCGCCGACCAGCGCCACCACCTTGCCGCTCGTGACGCGGTTGAGCACACGCATCGCGCGTTCGAACGGCCGCGCATGCTGCACCAGCGCGAACAGCAGCAGCACCGGCACCAGCGCGGCCATGCCGATCGCGAGATCGGCCGCCACCCGCGCGGCATCGGACGACACGCGTTCGAGCACATAGCCGATCGCGACCAGCGCGAAGAACAACTGGCTGATCAGCGTGAGCTGCATGTCGGCGACGAGGCTGGCCACGGCGGTCGCCGGACGCACGCCCGCCTGCCGCAGCAACCCGAACGACACGATCTCGCCGCCGATGCGCGCGACCGGCAGCAACCCGTTGATCGATTCGCGGATCCACACGAGTTTCAGCATCGCCAGCAACGAAGGCCGACGCGGGCCGCGGATCAGCATCCGCCAGTCCCACGCGTTCGCGAGCATCGGCAGGATGTGCGCGAGCGCGGCGACCAGCAGCCCGGCCCCGGCGCTCCGCAGGCGATGCAGGATGTCTTGCGGATGCTCGCGCCAGACCAGCCACACCGCGAGCGCCAGCCCGCCGAGCGCGACCGCGCGCCCCACATGGCGAAGCCGTGCGTCGCCGCGCATGGCGACCGGGCCCGCCGCCGCGTCGCGGTTCGGCTCCGTCGTCATGACTCCCCCGCCGGCGACAGCAGGCCTTGCCGGTCGACGCGAAAGCGCGTGCCGCGCCATACGACATGCGACGAGAAGAAGCTCGATACGAAAACCGCGAACTGCAGGAGATCGACGAGCGGCAGCCAGAATGCGCCGCGCAGGCTCGCGCCGGTCGCGCGGCTCGTTCTCAGCATCAACCATGCGCGCGACGCCAGCGCCGCGACCGCGAGCGCGCACGCCGCGGCCGTGCCGCCGGAGAACAGCACCGCCAGCAGCGCCAGCGGCACCGGATGCATCAGTACCGAGCCGAGATGACCGGGCCGGTCCGCCGCGCGGATCGTGCAGCTCCAGCGCAATTCGTGTGCGTACAACCGCGCGAACGTCTCTTCGACACACGCATGCCCGACGACGAGCGACGGAATGACGACCTGCGCGCCCGCTTGCCGCACCGCTTCGCCCAGTGCGTGATCTTCCGCCAGGTGATGCGCGAAACGCACCAGCCCGCCGATGCGTTCGAGCGTCGCGCGCGTGATGGCGATCGTCTGGCCGAAGCAGGGCCGCGCGCGCCCGATGAAGAGCCCGGTGATCACGCCCGGCAGAAAATGGTAGTTCGTCATCGCCGCGGCGACGCCGGGCCAGAATCCCGGCGATGCGACGCCGCGATACACGCTCGTCACGATGCCGACATCCGGCTGCTGTAGCGCACCGACCACGGCGCGCAGATAATCGCGCTCGACCAGCACGTCGCTGTCGGCGAGACAGAGCACCGAATACTCCGCGTGTTCGAGCATGTTCACGAGATTGGCGATCTTGCGGTTCGGCCCGTACAGCCGCGCATCGGCGACGACCTTGACGTTCGCGTCCGGATATCGCGCGCGCAGCGTCTCGACGGCCGCGAGCGCCGCGTCGCCCGCATCGTGCACGCCGAACAGGTGCTGCACCGGGCCCGGATAATCCTGCACGAAGTAGCTTTCAAGATGCTGTACGAGATCCCATTCGTCGCCGTGCAGCGGCTGCGCGACGGTGACGCCCGGATACGTGCGTGGCTGCGCCATCGCCCGGGAAAAGAACCGGCCGACCAGCACGCCAGCCGTGAGCGTGTACGCGATGCCCAGCGCCACGCCGAGCCCGCAGACGACCGACATTGCGCCGGCCAGCGCGTGCAGCACATGCAGAAAAACCATGCTTTCCCCCGGTGATGACCCGTACGACCGCAATTGCAAGGAACGGCGGCGCACACGCGGGCTCACCCGTGCACGCCGCCGTACCGGTTCCCGTTGAGCCGGATATGAAGGACGACCAGCCGACGGTACGCGCAATCGGATGACACGACTACCGTGCGGCGATCGATTCCGGTCACACGCACGTAATCGCACGCCATCGCGGCCTTGAACGCCGCGTCGGCAAGCTTACGGGCCGTCAGGATTGCGGTGGCGAGCGCAACGACGGTCCAGATGCGGAACGTCATCGTGGTAAAAAATGCTTCGGGTACGCGCCATGCAAGCAACGAAACCAGCACGAAGCATTGAATGAACATGCCGGCCAGTGCGGCGATCAGCAGGTGGGCGCGCCATTGCCCGATCGTCGAGGATGCCATCAGGATTGAACCTCCCGTACGGGCGACGCGCATCGAACGGACATCGGACGAACGGGTCGCGGATTGACGCTCGGGCGCGGGCGGCTCGCGCCGGACACGCCGGAGCGGTTCGGGATCGGGGGAAGCGGGACACCACCCGGGAAACGTCGTGGCCGATGGTAGCGGGATTGCCGGCGCCAAACCTTAAGCGTTCTTCAGAATCGTCCGACATTTGCGGCAGCGCAATTACAATCCGTTTCACGGTGCGCACGGTCACGCTCGTACAATCGCAGACGCCCGCACCCCGAATCGACCATGCGACTCCTCCTTGTTGAAGACGACGACCTGATCGGCAGCGGCCTCGAGATCAGCCTGAGCCAGGCCGGCTATCACGTCGACTGGTTGCGCGACGGACATGCGGCCGCGACCGCGCTCGCGACGACGCGCTTCGCACTCGTCGTGCTCGATCTCGGGCTGCCCGGCAAATCGGGCACGGAACTGCTGCGCGCGCTGCGCGACGCCAGCGATACGGTCCCCGTGCTGGTGCTGACCGCACGCGGCACCGTGGCGGACCGTGTCCGCGGCCTCGACGACGGCGCGGACGACTATCTCGCGAAACCGTTCGAACTGTCCGAAGTGCTCGCCCGCTGCCGCGCACTCGTGCGGCGCTCGCAGGGCCGTGCCGGCGACGAGATCGTATGGCGCGACATCACGATCGACCTCACCACGCATACCGTGACGCGCAATGCGGCGCGCATCGCGCTCACGTCGCGCGAGTGGGCGATCCTCGTTCAGCTCGTCACGCACCCGGGCATGCCGCAGTCGCGCGCACGTCTCGAGGACGGCCTGTACGGCTGGCAGGAGGGCATCGAAAGCAATGCGATCGAGGTCCATGTGTCGAACCTGCGCAAGAAGCTCGGCGCGGAACTGATCCGTACCGTCCGCGGTATCGGCTACGTGGTCGAGCTTCCGTGATCGCCGGCTCGATACGACGCCGCGTGTCGCTGATGGCGATCGGCTGCGTGACCGTCGTCTGGCTCGTCGCCGTGTTCGGCAGCTTCCGGCACGCGACGCGCGAGATCGGCGAATGGGAAGACGCGCGCCTCGTCGAATATGCGTCGCTGCTCGTCGATCTGTCGGCGGCCGACCTCGACCGTCTCGCGCGCTTCCCACCGGACGCCCGCGTCGAACTGGCCCGCGGCGATGCGAAATCCGGCCCCGATGCCGACGGCGATCGCCTGCCGCGCGACGTGCTGTTCGAGGTGCGCGACGCGCAAGGCAACGTCGTCGCGTCGAGCCTCCCGGCCGACGCTACCGGTTTGCCCGACCCGCGCGGCTCGACCGACGTACCGGAAACGATCGTCATCCGCGACGTGCAATGGCGCACGCACACGCTGCGCGCGCCCGAGTCGGGGCGCCGGGTGCGCGTGATGGAGATGTCGAATACGCACAGCGATCTGGCGACCGGTATCGCGCGCGGCATCGTCCAGCCGCTGGTCATCGCGCTGCCGGTGCTGGCGCTGCTGCTGTGGGTAATGATCGGACGCAGTCTCGCACCGCTGAAGACGCTGTCGACGCTGATCGGCGCGCGCGATGCACGATCGCTCGAACCGCTCGGCATCGCGACCGTGCCGGATGAAGTACGCACGCTCGTCGACTCGATCGATCGCCTGCTCGCGAGGCTGCGGCAATCGATCGTCCGGGAGCGCGCGTTCACGTCCGACGCCGCGCACGAACTGAAGACGCCGCTCGCCGCGATCAAGGTGCAGGCCCAGGTGGCCATCGCGACCGACGATCCCGCGCACAAGCATCTGGCGATGCAGCGCGTCGTGCAGGGCGTCGACCGCAGTGCGCGGCTCGCCGAACAACTGCTGCTGCTCGCGCGGCTCGACGAGTACGAACGCATTCCGGCGCGTGTGCTCGTCGTGCGCGAACTCGTCGATGCCGCTATCGACCGCCATCTGTCGAAAGCCGCGGACAAGGCCATCGACATCGTACGCGGCGACCTGTCCGCGCGGACGATCGACGCCGATCCGATCCTGATCGGCATCCTGCTCGACAATCTCGTCGACAATGCGATCAAGTACGGTCGCCCCGGCGGACGCATCGAGCTCGGCGTACGCGACGACGGCTCGCGGCAATGCATCGTCGTGCGCGACGACGGGCCGGGCGTCGCGCCCGGCGAGCGCGAACGGCTCGGCGACCGGTTCTATCGCGGCAGCGGCACGCCGTCGCCCGGCAGCGGGCTCGGACTGTCGATCGTGATCCGCATCGCGCAATACTTCGGCGGCACCGTCCGGTTCGAATCCGGCATCGGCGGCCACGGCCTCGGCGTGGCGATCACGCTGCCGTCGACGGATGCGGGGCGAGCGGAGCCGCGCGCTTAACGTTTCGTTAAGGATTCGGCCGTAGAATCCGCCCGCACCATGCCATCCCCGTGGCCCGTCAGGAGTCTTCATGTCCGCACCCGCCCGTTATGACGCCGTTGCCCGTTCTCTTCACTGGCTGATCGTGGCGCTGGTCGTCGCGCAATATGCGATCGGCTGGACGATGCCCGACGTGCATCGCGACACGCAGCCGGTCGGCCTGATCGCCGCGCACCTGATCGTCGGCACGGCGCTGCTCGCGGCGATGGCGTGCCGCGTGCTGTGGCGTGCGACGCATCGCCCGCCCGCCAGCGATCTGTCGCCCGCGATGCGCGCGCTGTCCGGCATCACGCACGGCGCGCTCTACCTGTTGCTGATCGCGGTGCCGCTGCTCGGCTGGATCAACGCGTCGTCACGCGCGTGGGCCGTGACGCTCGTCGGCATCGTTCCGTTGCCGGCGCTGTCGGCAGCCGGCTCCGGATTCGGTCACGCGATGGGCGACGTGCACGGCATTCTCGCGTGGGTACTGTTCGCCGGCATCTGCGTGCACGTGGCAGCCGCGCTGATGCACCGCTTCGTGCTGCGCGACCAGGTCGTGCAGCGCATGATGCCGTGGTGATCGATCGGGCCGCTCATCGGAACCGGTTGACCAGTTGATCGCGACGCCGCGCGAAGCGGCGTGCAACGACCGGCATCGCGGCCGGCGCCCTTCGGGCACGTGGTGCGGCGCGAAGCGCATGCGATTTGCCGTCCCGCGAACACGGCGGCCAGCCGTGACACACGACCATGTCGGCACCTAGTTGCTGGTTTGCGCCGGCATGCCGGCATCCGGTGCGTGCGCGGCCGACGCCGCCATGCGCGAGCGATCCTGCTCGGCAAGCTTCGCTTCCGCCGCCTGGATATCCGCCGGATACTCGCCTTCGTCGCCCTTCGCCGGGTCGTATCCGGCCGCTTCCAGACGCATCAACTCCTCGCGAACTTGCGCGCGCGTCAGCGGCGCGGCCGATTGCGCGAATGCCGCCTGACCGGCGATCGCTCCGGTTATCATCAGTAGTGCGATATATGTTTTCATCATGAACTCCTTCAATGTGACGTATCGATCAACCACGGTATAGGCGTGACCTGCGGATGCAGGCAGGTGGATCAGCTTCCGAAATAGATGGCGCAGAAGCTTGCGGGGCCGACGCATGCGGCGGCGCCTCGACGCGGCGACATCGCCGCCGGCTTGCCCGCTTCGGACGACATGGCCGGATCGCTGCCGACCGCCGTGCTGGCCTGGCGCTGCGGCATCCGCTCGGCCTCGTGCTGGAACAGCGGGCTCACGTCCGGATACGACGTATCGGTCACGAAGCGCAGCCCGTCGTTTTCAGCGTCGATCAGTTCCTGCCGGACCTGCGCGCGCGTGAGCGCCTGTGCGGACGCTTGCGTCGCGACACCCGCGAAAGACATCGCCGCCACCGTGGCGGCCACCAGCCAGTGCTTGTTCATGTTCCACTCCTTCAGAAGTCAACGAGACGACGTGCTACACCCGTATGACGACGGAGGGGGCGGGTTTATTCCCGGCCTGTCATTCGTTCGTCAGCCGGCGTAACCTGACGTAACGCAGCGCCCGTCGCGCTTCGGGCAGACTGACCACCACTTCATCCGGACCGCCCATCGATCGACCATGTCCGCCGCTTACGACCACGCAGCCGCCCTGCTGCGCACGCTGTACGACCGCCATATCGACAGCGGCGCGGTGCTCGACACGGCCGCATTCCCGGATGCCGAGCGTTTCGTGCGCGCGTGGCCCGCGATCCGCGCGGAGGCGCTCGACGTAGCACGCGACATGCCGCGCATCCCGCGCTTTCACGAAATCATGCGCGAGCAGTACGACATCTCGGCCAACGACGCGCGCGACTGGCGCATGTTCATCATGCAGGCGTACGGCCAGCCGTTCGCGCGCAACCTGTCGCGCTGCCCGACCGTCGCGTCGCTCGTCGCGGCGTCGCCGGACGTGCTGTCCGCGTCGCTGTCGTTCCTCGCGCCCGGCAAGCACATCCCGCCGCATCGCGGGCCGTTTCGCGGCATCCTGCGCGGTTATCTCGTGCTGTCGATGCCGAAGCGCGCGGACGGCACGCCGGCCGCCGTGCTGAAGGTCGACGGCCACGAATACCGGCTCGACGAAGGCCGCTTCCTGCTGTGGGACGACACGTTCACGCACGAGGTATGGAACGACAGCGACGCCGTTCGGATCGTGCTGCTGCTCGATATCCGCCGGCGCGGGATGCCGCGCTGGCTCATGTGGCTGTCGAACGCGGTGATCGGCGTCGTGCGGCTCGGGATCCGGATCAGGGGGCGCTCGATTCCGGTCTAGCCGCCGCGCCGCGCACGGCGCTCCGTTCCGCCTTTCGGCACCCGCTGGATCGCCTAAACTACAAGCCATCCCTTCGTGCGGCTCCTGCCAGCTACCGCCATGGCGCACCTCTTCTTCGCCGCATCGATCCAGCGGCATGTCGAAACGCCCGAGCGCGACATCGACGCGCACACGGTCGGCGAAGCATTCGACACCATTTTCAGCGAGCAACCGCGGCTGCGCGGTTACATCGTCGACGATCAGGGCGCGCTGCGAAAGCACCTGTCGGTGTTCATCGACGGCCAGCCGATCCGCGACCGGCAGCGCCTGTCCGATGCGCTCGGCGACGCCAGCCGCGTATATGTCGTGCAGGCGCTGACAGGCGGATAAAGGGACCGATGCACAGGCGCATCCCCCCATACCAAGCGCCGTCGCCCCAAGGCGGACCATCCGGAGACATCGCACAATGAACGATCGACTGCTCGTCGCCACCCGCAAGGGCCTGTTCGTCCTGCAACCCGACGGTAAGGACGGCTGGACGCTCGGCGAACCGCATTTCATCGGCGAGCCCGTCAGCATGGTGCTCGCCGACCCGCGCGACGGCACGCTGTATGCCGCGCTCAATCTCGGCCATTTCGGCGTGAAGCTGCATCGGCTGCGCGCAGGCGCCGCCGACTGGGAGGAATGTGCGGCCCCGGTTTATCCGCCCCAGCCCGCCGACGCCGACGCGTCGCCCGCCCGTGCCGACACGCACACGGGCGGCAGCGACACCGACGACGAACCGCCCGGGTCGCCGCAGCCGCCGTGGACCCTTCAGCAAATCTGGTCGCTCGAAGCCGGCGGCGCGGACGAACCCGGCGTACTGTGGGCCGGCACGATTCCCGGCGGCCTGTTCCGCTCCGACGACCGCGGCGAATCGTGGGTACTCAACCGCGCGCTGTGGGATCGCCCCGAACGCGCCGAATGGGGCGGCGGCGGGTACGACGCGCCGGGCATCCATTCGGTGATGGTCGATCCGCGCGACAGCCGACACGTCGCCGTCGGCATCTCGTGCGGCGGCGTCTGGCAGACATTCGACCGCGGCGCGACGTGGCGCGTGACCGCGCAAGGCATGGAAGCCGACTACATGCCGCCCGAGCGGCGCGGCGAGCCGAACATGCAGGATCCGCACCGCGTCGTGCAGTGCGCGGCCGATCCGGACGTGCTGTGGACGCAGCATCACTGCGCGATCTTCCGCTCGACCGACGGCGGCGAACACTGGCGCCGCATCGAAGCGCAGCCGTCGAGCTTCGGTTTCGCGGTGGCCGTGCATCCGCACGAACCGGATACCGCGTGGTTCGTGCCGGCCGTGAAGGACGCGTGCCGGATTCCGGTGAACGGCCGGTTCGTCGTCACGCGCACGCGCGACGGCGGCCGCAGTTTCGAGAGCCTGTCGAACGGGTTGCCGCCCGCGCCCGCGTACGACCTCGTGTACCGGCATGGGCTCGCGGTCGACGATTCCGGCACGCGCCTCGCGATGGCGTCGACGACGGGCGGGTTATGGACGTCAGTCGATGGCGGCAACAACTGGCGACAGGTATCGGCGCATTTGCCGCCGGTGTATTGCGTCAGGTTCGGGTAGCGGCGCGAGAATCGTCGGGCGCCATCCGCGCCACCGCATCGCGCGTCCGCGCGATTTCCGCTTCGAGCCAGTCGAGAAACCGCCTGACCTGCGGCTCGCGCTCCCGCCCCGGCCGGCACAGCGCGACGAAGCGCGCGCCGTCGAGCCGCACCGCGGGCTCGATCGGCATCAACGCACCGCGCTCGACATGCTCGGCGGCCAGCACCGAACTGAGCAGCGCGATCCCCTGGCCGTGCAGCACGGCCTGCAATGCGTAATGCTCGTCGTCGTAATGGCGAAACACCGCGCGTTCGAGCCACGCTTGCCGGCCCGCCGCACGACACCACGACGCCCAGTCGACCGACACGGGCAGCGGTGTATCCCACACGGTCTCGATCAGGTCGAGCGGCGCGTCGGTGCGATGCGCGTCGAAGCCGGCGGCCGCATACGCGCCGAAATACTCGTCGATCAACGCAATCTCGTGCAGCGCCGGAAACTTGCGCGACGTCGCGCGAATCGCGAGATCGATCCTTGCATCGCGTTCGAGATCGACGAGCGCGTTCCCCGTTTCGACCTTGATGTGCAGGTGCGGATCGACGCGGCGAAACGCACCGAGACGGGGAATCAGCCACATCGCCGCAAAGGCCGGCGTGGTGGTCAGCACGAGCGGGCGCGCGTCGGCCGCATCCGGACGCACGGCGTCGAGCCCGCGGCTCAATGCCAGCAACGCATCGTGACTCGCGCGAAACAGCTGCTCGCCTTCTTCGGTCAGCCGCACGCCGCCCGCGCCGCGCTCGAACAGCAACACGCCGACACGGCTCTCCAGCGACTTGATCTGGTGCGACACGGCAGCCGGCGTCACGGCGAGCTCGTCCGCGGCGGCCTTGAACGTGCCGAGCCGTGCCGATGATTCGAATACACGCAATGCGGTCAGGGGGAGTTTCGAGAACACGAAGCCTCGCGGGCCGGATGCGGCCGGGTTGAATTGGATTCAATCGGGATGAGATTAGGTGAATTGAAGCGGGCGCGCAACGCGGCTAGTCTTGCGGGACGTCGCGGCGTGGCGCCGCGACGGTTGCAGTCGAACCGGAGGAACCCCGTGCAAGGCCTACCGCGCAGGATCACGCAGGCGGTGCTCTACGAAGCGATCGCCATTTCCTGCATTTCGCCCGTGATCGCGGCGCTCTTCAAGCAGGATCTCGTCTATTCGGGCGCGCTGTCGGCGACGATGTCGGCGATCGCGATGCTGTGGAACATGATCTTCAACGCGCTGTTCGAGCGCTGGGAAGCATCGCGCCGACAACCGGCGCGTACGCTCGGGCGGCGGATTCTGCACGCCACCGGATTCGAAGGCGGGCTGATCTTCATCCTCGTGCCGGTCGTGTCATGGTGGCTCGACATCTCGTGGTTCGACGCGTTCATCGTCGATATCGGACTGTTCGCGTTCTTCTTCTGCTACGCGTTCGTGTTCCAGTGGGCGTTCGATCGCGTGTTCGACGTGCCGGCGGCGACGAAGGGGTCGTGAGTCGGGCGCTTACGCCCCCGCGGCGATTTTCGGCAACTGCCAGCCGAAGCGCACCGCCGCCATCCGCAGCGCAAAGCACGCGACGCCGCCGAGCACGGCCGCGACGACGGGAGGGCAACCGAGTCGCCGGCACAACACGACGACGACCGCGCCGAGCAGCGCCGCGCTCGCATAGATATCCGTGACCAGCACGACCGGTATCCGCGCGAGCAGCAGATCGCGCACGACGCCGCCCCCGCAGCCGGTCACGGCGCCCATCAGCGTCGCAATGAACGGGTGGACGCGGAATTCGAGCGCCTTCACCGCGCCCGCCACTGCGAACAGCGCGAGGCCAGCCGCATCGAGCGTCGTCAGCAGCGCCGGCGAGAACGACGCGACCCGTGCATGAAACACGAACGCGAACAACCCGGCGGCGAACGCGAGCGCCGGATAACGCCAGTCGCTCACGGCGCTCGGCGGGCGGGCGCCGATCAACAGGTCGCGAATCACGCCGCCGCCGAGCGCGACGACGAGCGACAGCACCATCACTCCGAACAGATCGAGTCCGGCGCCGATCGCCGCATTGGCGCCTTCGATCGCGAACACCGCCGTGCCCGCGAGATCGGCGGCGAGCACGACTTGCCCGATGCGCTTCATGCGAATGAATGGCCGAAGTACCGGACCGTCCGGTTGCCGCCTGCGTCGACCGAAGCGGTCGCGCCGTTCGGCCGCGTGCCGGCTACGCGTAGCCGGCCGGATGCATCAAGCGGGTTGCGGGTCATTGCCGGCTCCTCGATCGGGGATCGAGCAGTCTAGCGCATCGCCCGCCGCCCGTCGGCGCGAGGGCGATGCACACAGCAAAAAGCCGGCGCAAGCAGGTCTCCCTGCTTGCGCCGGCTCGACGTTCACGTCAGGCTTCGGGCCCCGGCCGCAAAGCGCGACGCGTCACGCTCAATGCACGCCGAGGTATGCCTTCACCGCCGGCAGGCCCGGCTTGCCGTCGATCGTCGTCACGCCGGCCAGCCACTTGTCGAGCGATTGCGGATTCGCCTTCAGCCAATCGGCGGCGGCCTTGTTCGGATCCTGCTTGTTCATGATCGGCATCATCACGTGGTTCTCGATCGACGTCGTGAACTGCAGGTTCGACACGAACTTCGCGACGTTCGGGCAACGCTGCGCGTAGTCGGGCGGCGTCGCCGTCAGCACCTTCGCTTCGCCGTAGTTCGGCCCGAACACGTCGTCGCCGCCGGTCAGGTAGTCGATCTTCATCTGCACGTTCATCGGATGCGGTTCCCAACCGAGGAACACGATCCACTGCTTGTCGCGCGCCGCGCGGTTCACCTCGACCAGCATCCCGGCCTCGCTCGATTCGACCAGCTTGAACTTGCCGAGACCGAACTGGTTGCCGTCGATCATCTTCTTGATCAGCGCGTTGCCGTCGTTGCCCGGCTCGATCCCGTAGATCTTGCCGTTGAGCTTGTCGGCGTATTTCTGGATGTCCGCGAACGACTTCAGGCCGCCCTGGTACACGTAGTCGGGCACCGCAAGCGTGTATTTCGCGCCGGTCAGGTTGGGCGTCGCGAGCACCTTGATCGTGCCGGCCTTCGTGAACGGCTGAATGATCGGGTCCATCGTCGGCGACCAGTAGCCGAGGAACACGTCGATCTGCTTGCTCTTGATCCCCGCGAACGTGATCGGCACCGAGGCGATCGTCTTCGTCGGGTTGTAGCCGAGCCCCTGCAGCATCGTCGACGCGAGGCCCGTGGTCGCCGCGATGTCGGACCAGCCGACATCGGCGAAGCGCACGTTCTTGCAAACGGGCGGATCGGCCGCATAAACGGCCGACATCGGCGCGGTTATCCCGATCCCGCACACCGCTGCGATCAATAGGCGCTTCATCTTTCTTCTCCTCAAAGTGATGTCGTTTGCTTGAATGCGGGATCGTTTATTGAAGCCGCGCGCCGCGATCCCGGCGACGTCGCGTACCGATTGTTCGGCCCGTTCAGCGCCCCGGCAACCGGCGCTCGTAGCTCGGCGCATGGCCGAACTGCGCGCGGTATGCCTTGCTGAAATGACACGGCGAGTGAAAGCCGCAGACCGTCGTCACGCGTGCGATCGATGCGTCGGTCGTACGCAGCAGATCGCGGGCGCGTTTCAGGCGCAACGTCAGGTAATAGTGAGTCGGCGATACGTTCAGGTACACCTTGAACATGCGCTGCAGATGCCGCTGCGACAGTCGCACGAGCCGCGCGAGCTCCTCGAGCGACAGCGGCTCCTCGATGTTCGCCTCCATCAGCCGCACGACCTCGATCAGCTCCGCACGCGAGAAACCGACCCGCGCATCGACCGGAATCGGCTGCGTATCGGTCGAACTGCGGATGCGCTCCAGAATGAACTGCTCGGATACCTGCGCGGCCAGTTGCTGGCCGAACCGCATGCCGACGAGGTTCAGCATCAGGTCGAGCGGCGCGGTGCCGCCGGTGCAGGTCAGCCGGTCGCGATCGACGACGAACAATTCGTCGGCGAAACCGACCTGCGGAAATTCGGCATGCAGGGCGGACAGGTTCTCCCAGTGCACGGTGCAACGATAGCCGTCGAGCAACCCGCTCGCCATCAGCGCGTAGGCGCCCGTGCAGATGCCGCCGAGCGGCAGCCCGCGTGCGGCGAGCGCCGCGAGCGTATCGCGCGCGCCCTCGTCGACCGTGTCGCGGATGCGGATGCCGCCGCACACGATCATCACGTCGGGCAGGTTCTCGTAGTCGAGCGCCTGCGTGGGCCGCACCGCGATGCCGTTGCTGGCATGCGCGGGCGCGCCGTCGAGCGAGTAGATCGACCACTGGTAGTGCTCCGCCCGCCCGACATAGTTCGCCATCCGAAGCACTTCGACCGCGCTCGAGAACGCGATCATCGAGAAGTTCGGCAGCGTCAGGAAGCCGAAATGGGCGAGGGACGAAACCGGTGAAACGCAGGCGGCGGGCGCGACAGCGACGGCGGACGTCACATCGGTCTCCTGGCGAGGAGGTTGCAGGGAGCCAGCCCCGCGGCGCAAGCCGCGGGAGCCGTTATCTCGATTCAGGGTCGCGGCCAGGGTATTCCTGGCCGCCGAAGATCAGGCCTGCGCGGGCTCGGCCTTCACGCGAAAGAGCTGCTTGAGGCCCGAGAACAGCGGCGCCTTCACGGTGCCCGGCGCGCGGCCGAAGCTCTCGGTGATGCGGTCGAGAATGATCGCGAGCAGCACGACCGACAGACCGCTTTCGAAACCGAGGCCGATGTCGAGGCGCTGGATACTCGCGAGCACGTCGTTGCCGAGGCCGCCCGCGCCGACCATCGACGCGATGATCACCATCGACAGCGCCATCATGATCGTCTGGTTCACGCCCTGCATGATCGACGGCAGCGCGTTCGGGAACTGCACCTTGTACAGCAGTTGCCACGGCGTGCAGCCGAACGCCTGGCCGGCTTCGACGATCTCGCGGTTCACGTGGCGGATGCCGAGGCTCGTGAGACGCACCGCGGGCGGCATCGCGAAGATCACCGTCGACAGGATCCCCGGCACGCGGCCGAGACCGAACAGCATCGCGGCCGGAATCAGGTAGACGAAGGCGGGCATCGTCTGCATCAGGTCGAGGATCGGGCGCACGATCGCGGCGACCCATTTGCTCTTCGCGGCCCAGATGCCGAGCGGGATGCCGAGCACGAGGCTGATGATCGTCGACGACAGCGTGAGGCCGAGCGTGATGACCGTCTGGTCCCAGAAGCCGGTCGCGAAGATCAGCAGCAGCGACGCGGTGGTGAACAGCGCGAAGCGCCAGCCCACCCGCCACAGCCCGACGCCGATGAAGATCGCCATCATCATCCACATCGGGATCGCTTGCAGGCCATGCTCGACGAATGCCGCGAGCCCCTCGATCGCTTGACCGATCGTGTCGAACGTCTTCGCGTCGTGGTCGAGCAGGTAGTGAACGCCCTGGTCGACCCAGGTACCGAGCGGAATCATTTCAGACATGGGAGCCTCGCGAACGCGTGATGGCCTTCAGGATGAGCGCACGATCGACCGAGCCGCAGTAGCAGCCGTCGTCGTCGACGACGGGCAGTGCATTCGGGCTCGCGACCACGCGCGCGACGACGTGTTCGAGCGACGCATCGCGCCGGATGCTTTCGACCGGCCGCACGGACGGCGTGTCCTGACCGATCGCATCGCGCGTGACGAAGCCGCGGATCTTGCGTTGCGCGTCGAGCACGAACGCGTATTCGGCGCTGCCGTTCAGCGACGCGGCGACGTTCGCGGCATCGCACTTCGACATGGTCGGCACGGCGCCCGTCTGCATCAGGTCGCCGGCGGTGAGGTAGCGGCTGGTATCGATGCCGTCGAAGAACGCACGCACGTAATCGTCGGCCGGGTTCGCGATGATGTCCTGCGGCGTGCCGACCTGCACGAGGCGGCCGCCTTCCATGATCGCGATGCGGTTGCCGATGCGCAGCGCTTCCTCCAGATCGTGCGACACGAACATGATCGTGCGGCGCTGGTCCTTCTGCAGTTGCAGCAGCACGTCCTGCATTTCGCGACGCTTGAGCGGATCGAGCGCGGAGAACGCCTCGTCCATGATCATCAGCGACGGGTTCACGGCCAGCGCGCGGGCAAGGCCGACGCGCTGCTGCATGCCGCCCGACAGCTCGGACGGCAGCTTGTGCGAAAACGGTGCGAGGCCGACCTGCTCGAGCACTTCCATCGCCCGGCGCTCTCGCTCCTTCTTGCCCATGCCCCCGACTTCCAGCCCGAATGCGGCATTCGACACCACGGTGCGATGCGGCATCAGCGCGAACGACTGGAACACCATGCTCATGTCCTTGCGGCGCAGCGCGGTCAGCGCCGAGCGGCGCGCCGACGCGACGTCGAGCCCGTCGACCAGCACCTTTCCGGCGCTCGGATCGACCAGCCGGTTCACGAGGCGGATCAGCGTGGACTTGCCGGAACCGGACAGGCCCATCAGCACGAAAATTTCGCCTTCCTGCACATCGAAGGAGACGTTGTGCACGCCGACGACCTGACCGGTGCGCTTGAGCACATCGTCCTTCGTCGCGCCGGCGGCGAGCATGTCGAGCGCCTGCTGCGGATTACTTCCAAACACCTTGCACAGACCTTCGACCACAACCTTGGGGGCATCCATCGAAACCTTCTCCTCGTGTAGCGGGGACTCGCGCTTGTCATAGCGTGCCTACATAGTTGCCAGAAAAAACCCCGACCTGCCGACGAATTACGACAAACGCTTGCGCAAATACGACACGGCCGCCAGCCCCGTCCGGCGGGCCGCGCCGCCGATTGCGGCGGCGCAATACGCGCACGGCCTGCAACGACGGGCATCGCCCGCCGGACTTGTGCGCAGCAGCGCGGCAAACGACACATGGGATTTTGCGCCAGGCCGCATCGGGCACGCGTCGCTTTCCGACAAGTTGACGTCCGTTCCGGCGCGGATCTGCTCAGACGAAAGCGCACACCGCATTCGCCAGTAAAAAGCATGACCGTACAAAAAGCCGTATGACGACACCGAAAGGCGCACCCCGCGATACTGCGCCAAACCCGAAAATCGGAGCAGACGCGCTGTGATACATTCCCCGCAAACACGCCGATCGCGACGTTGCCGCGGGCCTTTCGCACGAGGGCCCAACCGCACGGCGCGCACATGCCGGTTCGCCTGCCGGCCGTGCTGAAACAGCCTCGATCCGGTGCGATCCCGATCGAAGGACGATAACGATAGTGAGAGGGAGCAAGGCGTTGAACTGGGCATTCGCCGTAATCGGTTTCGTCGTGGGCGGCATCGCCGCCTTGATCGGGGATTTCTCGGCCGGGAGCGGCTCGCTGCTCGGGGCCGCCGTCGGGTTCTGCGTCGGGCACGCGCTGCGGCAACGCAAGCTGCAGAACCAGCGCGCCGTGCCCGACGCATTTGCCGTCTCCGCGCCGCCTCCTGCCCCGTTACCGCTCGCCGATCGCGTCGCGCGCCTCGAAGCAACCGTCGACACGCTCACGCGCGAACTCCACGCGCTGCGCGCTCAACTGGCGGGCGCGAAGGCCGGCGCGGCGACATCCGGCGGCAGCGCGCCAACGACTTCGGACGACGCCGCCTCCGCGCCGCTGCCGACACACTTCCCGACACCACCCGCGCAACAACCGGTCGCCGCACGCGCGGGCCCGCCGGCACCCCCTTCGACCCCGGCGCCCACTACACCGCTAGCACCGGCAACCGCGGCACGCGCCGCGCCTGCGTCCGCTCACGCCGACACCACCGTCATCGCCCCCACCACCCCGCCCGAACCGCTCGCGCCGCGCGAACCCGGCATCGCCGAACGCGCCTTCGGCGCCGCGCGCGACTGGCTGCTCGGCGGCAATACGGTCGTGCGCGTCGGGATCATCGTGCTGTTCTTCGGCGTCGCGTTCCTGCTCAAGTACGCGGCCGACAACGACATGCTGCCGATCGAATTCCGTCTCGCGGGCACGGCGCTCGCCGCGGCCGCGCTGCTCGCGATCGGCTGGCGCGTGCGCGCGCGCCGCGCCGCATACGGCCTCGTGCTGCAAGGCGGCGGCGTCGGCATCCTGTACCTGACGATCTTCGCCGCGACCAAGCTTTATGCGTTGCTGCCCGTCGGCGCCGCGTTCCCGCTGATGGTCGCGGTCTGCGCGCTGAGCGCGTTCCTCGCGGTGCGGCAGAACGCGCTGCCGCTCGCGTTCATGGGCAGCGCGGGCGGCTTCCTCGCACCGATCCTGCTGTCGACCGGCCAGGGCAACCACGTCGCGCTGTTCAGCTACTACGCACTACTGAACGCGGGCATCTTCGCGATCGCGTGGTTCAAGGCCTGGCGCCCGCTGAATCTGCTCGGTTTCGTGTTCACGTTCACGATCGGCTCCGCGTGGGGCGTGACGGCCTATCGCCCCGTCCTGTTCGCGAGCACCGAGCCGTTCCTCGTCCTGTTCTTCCTGATGTATGTCGGCATCGCGCTGCTGTATGCGGTGAAACGCGAACTCGCGCTGCGACACTACGTGGACGGCACGCTCGTGTTCGGCACACCGATCGTCGCGACCGCGCTGCAGGCGTCGCTCGTGAAAGACCTGCCGTTCGGGCTCGCGTGGAGCGCGGTCGCGCTGTCGGCGTTCTACGTCGCGGTCGCCGCATGGCTCGCGCGGCGCCGCGACCGCCTCGGGCTGCTGTTCGAATCGATGCTCGCGCTCGCGGTCATCTTCGCGACGCTCGCGGTGCCGCTCGCGTTCTCGGGGCCGACGACCAGCGCCGCGTGGGCCATCGAAGGCGCAGCCGTCGTGTGGCTCGGCGTGCGCCAGAAGCGCCTGCTGCCGTTCGGCTTCGGGCTGCTGATGCAGGTCGCCGCGGCCAGCGCGTTCTTCACGAGCCTGCTCGGCCCGGCCGACACGGCTGCGCTGCCGGTGCTCAACAGCCCGTATATCGCGATGCTGCTGATCGCGCTCGCCGGCCTGTTCACCGGCTGGTGGCTGCACGGGCGCGGCGAAGCGCGCGCATGGCACGCCTGGATGCCCGAGATCGGTGTCGCGGCCGCCGCGTGGGGGCTGCTGTGGTGGGTCAGCGGCGGGCTGCACGAGATCCTCATCCATGCGAGCCGTCACGTCGACCTGCACGCCGACCGCTTCGTCGTCGATACGACCGCGCTGTTCGCGGCCGGCACCGCATGGCTCGCGCACGTCGCGCGCCGCCGGCTCGCGTGGCCACTCGCCGAATGGCCCGCGCTAGCGCTCACGCCGGTGCTGGCGCTGCTCGCGCTGCGCGCGTTCGATGCGCACGAAGCGCCGCTGTCGGGCATGGGCGCGTTCGCGTGGCCCGTGGCCATCGGCGCGGCACTTGCGCTGCTGTGGCGCCAGTCGCGCGGCACGACCGACGCCGCCGACGCGAGCGGCGCGGCGCCCTCCGTTGCAGCGCGCATGCTCGCGCCGCTGCATACGCTGACGTTCTGGACCCTGTGCGGGCTGCTGTCGCTCGAAGGTTTCTGGCGCCTGCGCGCGTTCGTCCCGGAAGGCGCATGGAGCTGGAGCGCATGGGCGTACGGATTCGGCGCGCTGCTCCTGCTCGTGTCGGGCCCCGGCTCGCGGCTGCGCTGGCCCGTCGCGGCGTTCCCGCGCGCCTATCAGGTATGGGGAGCCGCGCCGCTCGCCGCGCTGCTGTGGCTATGGAGCATCGCCAGCACGGTGAGCGACGGCGACGCAGCGCCGCTCTTCTGGTTGCCGCTGCTCAATCCGCTCGACGTCGCGCAGGGTCTCGTCTTCGTCGCCTTCGCCGCGTGGCTGCGTCGCCTCAAAACGCTCGGCATCACATGGCATCCGCGCGCCGTCGACTATACGGCGATCGCGACCGTGTTCCTGTGGTTCAACGCGCTGATGCTGCGCACGCTGCATCACCGCTTCCACCTGGGCTACGACATCGACACCGTGCTGTCGTCGTTCGGTATTCAGCAGGTGTTCATGGTCGGCTGGAGCCTGTTCGCGTTCGCCGGGATGTGGCTGACGCGCCGCGACGGCATCGCCCGCCTCTGCGCGTTCGCGTCGCTGCCGCTGATCGTCGTGATGTGGGCGTGGACCTTCTACGCGAACTTCACGCAGGACGGCGGAAGCTGGGCGCGCGTGCCGCTGTTCAATCCGCTCGATCTCGTGCTCGCGGTCGTCTATGCGCTCGCCGCGTCGTGGTTCGTGCGCGCGCGCAAGCTCGGCTGGTCATTCGACAAGTATCGCGTCGAACTGCTGGGCGCGGCCGGCGCGACCGTATTCCTGTGGCTGAACGCGATCCTGCTGCGCACGCTGCATCACTGGGCCGGCGTGCCGTACGAGTTCGGCGCGATGGCCGAATCGACGCTCGTGCAGGCGTCGGTGTCCGTGTACTGGACGGTCTGCGCGCTCGCAATCACGATCTGGGCCACGCGCCGCGGGCTGCGACCGCTGTGGTTCGTCGGCGCCGCGCTGCTCGCGCTCACGGTCGTCAAGCTGTTCCTGTTCGACCTGTCGCACGTCACCGGCATCGAGCGCATCGTGTCGTTCATCGGCATCGGTGTACTGCTGCTGTTGATCGGCTATTTCTCGCCGCTGCCGCCGAAGGCCGCCGCCCAACAGGACGGCCAGCCATGAAACGACTCGCCGCCCTGCTCGGGCTGAGCCTGCTCGCGTCGTTCGCGGCAGCCGACGGCGCACCGAACGCCGGACGCATCACGCAGCGCTTCGCGCTCGATCTCGACGGCAGTGCCGCGTATTACCAGCTCACCGTGCCGCAGCCCGTGTATGCGGCGAGCCGGCGCGACGATCTCGGCGACGTGCGCGTCTTCAACGGCGCGGGCGAGCCGGTGCCGTACTCGCTCGACACGCCCGCCGCGGCCGCACCCGCCGTGCCGCCGTCCCGCACGCCGGTGCACTGGTTCCCGCTGCCGCTCGCGCGCGCCGAGAACGGCAACGCGTCGCTCGGCGTGACGGTCGGCCCCGACGGCGCGCTGCGCGCGGCCGTCGCGACGCCTTCGCGCACCCGGCGCCGCGCGGACCTCATCGACCTGTCGCATGCCGACGGCAGCATCGACGCGCTGCTCGTACACGTGGACGACGACAGCTACCAGGGACGCGTGTCCGTCGAGGCGAGCGACGATCTGCGCAGCTGGCGGCCGCTCGGCAGCACGCAGTTGCTGAAAGTGGGCCGCGGCAACGACATGCTGGTGCAGGAGCGCATTGCGCTCGACGGCGCGGCGCCGCGCTACCTTCGGCTGGACTGGCTCGACGACGCGCCGGCGATCGCGTCGATCGACGTCGAGACGCATTCGCGCGACGCACGCGGCACCGACACGGCGTCGGTGCCGCGCCAGTGGCGCGACGCCGTGCGGATACGTGCCGGCGCCGCGCCGGGCGAGTATCTGTTCGACACCGACGGCGCGTATCCGGTCGACCGCGTGCGCATCGACCTGCCGCAGCCGAACACCGTCGCGCGCGCGACGCTGCAAAGCCGCGCCGATGCGCAGGCGCCGTGGCGCGACGTCGCGGCCGCCGTGCTGTTCCGACTGCAGGGCAAGGGCGGCGAGCAGCGCAATCCGCCGCTCGAGTTCATCGCGAATACGGATCGCGCGTGGCGAATCGTCGTCGACATGCGCAACGGCGGGCTCGGCGGCGGCCAGCCGGCCGTCGCGCTCGGCTGGCATCCGGCCGCGCTGACCTTCGTCGCGCGCGGCACGCCGCCGTTTACGCTCGGCGTCGGCGACGCGTCGCTCGTATCGTCGGCCGTGAGCCGCGACGCACTGCTGGTCGGCATGGCGCCCGAAGTGCGGCCCGCCCGCGTCGGCGCGGCGCTGCCGGTATCGGCGGTCTCGCCGACGGCAACTGCCAATTTGGATAGCGGGCGCCGCTACGTGCTTTGGGGCGCGCTGGTGGTTGCGGTCGGCGTGCTCGGCGCGATCGCATGGCGCCTCGCGAAAGGCGGCGGCGAGACGCGCAGCCGCGACGGGTAATCCCGGGGTAACGCGGCAGGCGAAGGGAACGAATACCGTGCTTTCCGATGCCGCGTGCAACGAAGCCGCGTGGTGATGCGCCTACCCGGCGCGCACGCCGTTGACACGTGCCGCCCCGCGCCCCAGACTCGCCGCTCCGTTACCCCACCGCGAGCGCCCATGATCACCTGCTTCCTTCGCTACGTCGTCGATCCGTACAAACTCGTCGAATTCGAAACCTACGGCAAGATGTGGATTCCGCTCGTCGAGCAGTTCGGCGGCACGCATCACGGCTACTTCCTGCCGTCCGAAGGCGCGAGCAACATCGCGCTCGCGATGTTCTCGTTCCCGAGCCTCGCCGAATACGAGCGCTACCGCGAACGCCCGAAGGACGATCCGGCCTGTCAGGCCGCGTTCCGCTACGCGGAGGAAACGCGGTGCATCGTCAGCTACGAGCGCAGCTTCTTCCGGCCGGTGTTCGAGTAACGGGCCGCGCCATCGCGTATCGCCCCCCATTTTCCGGCCGAGGACGAAAAAAAGCCCCGCCAGCATCCGCGCGGCGGGGCCAACCCATGTCAGTAGAGACATCATGGAGGAGACGAGCCCATCTTATCGACCGTGGCGCACCGTCCCAACCAAGCATTTCTGCTATCGATCTGCGGGGCTGCGCACACGATTGCCGTGGCGGCGCGGCATATCGATAGAACGAAAAGTCGTTTTCAGAGTGGCGACGGGGTCGTTACCATCTGGTTTTAAGCCTGTGCTTAGCCGGGCCAGCCATTCCGAGGAGCGCCCCTTGACTGCATTCGATCAACACCGCCGCCCGTTCGTCGTCGGCATCGGCGGGACCACCCGAGCCGCGTCGTCCACCGAACGCGCGCTGTCGTTCGCACTGCGCGGCGCGCAAGCCGCCGGCGCGCGCACGCGCCTGTTCGACGGCCCGTTCCTGCATACGCTGCCGCACTACGCACCCGAACACAAAACGCTGACCGACGCGCAGCGCGAGCTGATCGACGCCGTGCGCCAGGCCGACGCGATCATCATCGCCACGCCCGGCTATCACGGCGGCGTGTCCGGTCTCGTGAAGAACGCGCTCGACACGCTCGAGGAGCTGCGTGCGGACGACCGCCCGTATCTCGACGGCCGCGCGGTCGGCTTGATCGTCACCGCGTACGGCTGGCAGGCGGCCGGCACCGTACTGACGTCGCTGCGCTCGATCGTCCATGCGCTGCGCGGCTGGCCGACGCCGTTCGGCGCAACCGTCAACACGCTGGAAACGCGCTTCGAAAGCGCCGACAGCTGCTCGGATCCGAAGGTCGTCGCGCAACTCGAGACGGTCGGCGCGCAAGCCGCCGAATTCGCGCTCGCGTTCGCGTCGCATCGTGCGGCCTCGCATGCGGCATCGGTCGACGCGCTCGCACCCGTGCTGAAAGTCGCCAACCAGTAACCTCCGCATTCCGCCGCGCGCCTTCGGTCGACGAGCGTCGCCGGGGTTGCGCGGCGCGTCTTCCCACGCGTCGCGATGTGCCGGACGCCTCGTCGCTCCTGCCCAAGCACCGTTCCCGCGCACCACCCCGATAACGATTCAGCCCGCCGCGTAATTTGCATTGGCCGAAAGATTGGTTCACGCGGCCGGCCGGTTTTCGTACGCTGAAAGTCCGCACTTTTTCCGCGCACGCCATGAACCGTACGATCCGCTACAAGGGCTACGAAGTCGCTCCCGCTGCCGCCCGGTTGCCGAACGGGCTGTTCGCCGCCAACCTGACGATCGAACGCGCGAGCGGCGGGCCGTCGCCGCGCTCCGTGTCATTCGACGCGATCGATTTCTTCTTCGAGGAAGAGCACGCCCTCGCCTACGCGTCGCGCTGGGGCCGCCTCTGGGTCGACACGAACGCGTGACACGCGCGGGCGGCGTGCACATGGCCCGTCGAAAATACGCGATTACGGAAGCTGTGCAAAAATCTTTCGATCCGTAATCGCATAACAATAGTCATGACCGACACGCTGCAGGAAGAACATGCAGCCGCAGATCACGCGATGCGCAACTGGACCTTCGAGAGGCAAGGTCCGGTCCGAATCGGTTCCGATGCGCACAAGCAGATGTTCTGTCGGATGCTGCTCGACACACACAACCCGTACAAGCCGGCCGTGATCGACTGGCCGCCGCTCCAGCCGGCCGAACTCAGGCGGCTCACGTCGCTGCCGATCTGGGACATCGCGGTGCAAACCGAAGGCCGCGCGTCGATCCGCGTGGCGACTTACGCCGCGACGGTCGACGATCCGCTGCTGCGCCGCGCGCTCGAGATGGACGGCGGCGAGGAAGCCCGCCACAAGGTCGTGCTGTCGAAGCTCGTCGAGGCATACGGCATCCGGCTCGCGCCCGAGCCGGCCTACCCCGCGCCGACCGATCCCGAATGGTCGTGGATGATGACGGGCTTCAGCGAATGCATCGACAGCTTTTTCGCGTTCGGCCTGTTCCGCTCCGCGCAGCGCTCCGGCTATTTCCCGCCCGAACTGGTCGAGACCTTCGAGCCGGTGATCCAGGAAGAAGGCCGCCACATCCTGTTCTTCGTGAACTGGTACGCATGGTACTGGCGCACGATGCCGTGGTGGCGCCGGCCGTGGTTCTTCGCACGCGTGGCGGCCGTGTGGGTGCAACTGATCCGCGACCGCATGAACATCGCGCGCGGCATCGATGCCGATGGCGCCGCGCGTGACGCGAATTTTCCGGCCACGGGCACCGCCGATATCGGCGATGCACTGAACCCGCGCGAGCTGATCGAGCTGTGTCTCGTGGAGAACGACCGGCGGATGGCCGGTTACGACAAGCGCCTGCTCCGTCCGATGTTCGTGCCGCGGATGGCGCGGTTCGCGCTGCGGTTTCTGAAGAAGTAAAGTCGGGCGCTCGCCGCCGGTCATGCGGCAAGCGCCGGTTTCGTCCATGTTCCTGGACCGAATGTCGCGTATCCGACACATTCAATCCCCCCCTATTTTTCCTCGACACGCCGACGCGCAGACCGCGTGAGCGTCAAATCGCCGCGCCATGGATCTAACATTTCAGGCCCTGTTGCGGCGCCGACCCGCGGTCTTTGACGCCCTGTCGACATCACGCGAAATACCCGCCGCAAGCGCGTCAGCTCGGCTTCCGGCATGCGCAGCGATTCCGCCTTAACGCCGATATCCACACCATCGTCAATAGGACAAATCCGATAAATTGACGCGGATTGTTTCATTCTCGCCCTCTGTAGCATTTTTTTACAACTTTCAGGGGCCGGGCAGCCCGGAACGCCCGCCACACGGGCGCCTTGCGCCGACCGATATGCGCAAATCAGCACAATCCAATGTACTCAATATCAGATAAATTTAATTATCAGATAATTAATAAATACAAATACAAGCGCAGCCAAAACAAAAATATTAACAAGTTAATTAAAGACATCAGACATTATCTCTCAGCATGCCAGCTTGCATTACAAACATGAAAGGCTTTCATGCCACGCAAACGTTTGCTATTTCATTTGTCTTACTTTTTGGATGACAAAGTGTGTGACCTGCCGCACAATCACCTCTCAAGTCATTGATTTATATGAATATTTTTCAGACTCAGGGGGAAGTTTCCGACCATACATTGCACATTCCAGAATCTTTCAAATTCATTCGCACTCAATGCATCAAAACGCGATGCATTAACCATTCTTTAACTTTAAAAACGCTTCATTTATCACTGTTTGTCAATCTCTAAAATCCACCTCCAATAAACTCCGCCCATCAATTTTGAGATTCGCGCGAGCGCACGGAGTAATCCTCTAACAAAAGAGACCGGTGTGTGGCGTGCACATTTGGAGGTAGCAGGACATGAACCGCACATACCGCTCGATCTGGAACGAAGCGCTTGGCGCCTGGGTCGCGGCATCGGAACACGATTCGGCACGGGGCAAGCCGAACAAATCGGCCGTGGTGGTCGCCGCCGTAGCGGCTCTGGCGATCAGCCTGCCCGGGTTGGCCGAAGCCAATACGCTCAACACACAGCAAACCTGCTTGACGGGAAGCAGCGGCGCGGTCGGCCGCGTCAACCCGGGCGGCACGCAAAACCAGGCCGGCGACGGCTCCGGAACGTACTCGGTCGTCGCCGGCTGTAACTCCAACGGCAACGGCTGGACGGGCGTCACGGTATATGGCTCGTTCGCGCAGGCGACCGGCAACGGCGCCGTCGCCACCGGCATGCAGTCGTCGGCCGGCCTCTGGGGCGTCGCGGCCGGCCTCGAAACTACGGCCAGCGGTGCCGGAGCGACCGCACTCGGCTTCGGCTCGACTGCAAATGCGCTGAACTCCGTCGCGATCGGCGGCGCGGGCGGCAACGGAACGACGCCGCTGTCGCAAGCAAACTCGACCATCGCATCGGGCGCGGGCGCAGTCGCCATCGGCAGCAACGCAACGAAGGGCGCGCAGTCCGCCGCGTCGGACGGCATCGCGATCGGCGGTCAATCGTCCGTCGCATCGACCGCCACGTCGGGTATCGCACTCGGCCGCGGTGCGACCGCCAATGGCGCGTACGGCATCGCGCAAGGTGACGGCGCGGTTGCGGGTGTCGCGGGGAGCACTTCGATCACGAATAACGTTGCAATTGGGGCTGCAGCCTCTGCGACGGGTGGCAATGCAGTTGCACTGGGTGGGGGCGCCAAGGCATCCGGACTCGACGGCACGGCACTTGGCTTCAACGCAAGCGCCACCGGATCCACAAGTTACGCGTCCGGTTTTGGTGCGGTTGCGTCGAACACGGATGCGACGGCTATCGGCAACCAGGCCACGGCAAGCGGTCAGCAGGATACCGCCATCGGTGTGACGGCCGTTGCGTCGGGTGGGAACGGGGTCGCGCTCGGCAACAGGGCGGCCGCGACGGCCGCTAATGCAACTGCCGTTGGTGCGTCATCTGTCGCGTCGGCCGGACAAGCATCGGCATTTGGCCTCGGCGCCAATGCAACCGGAACGAACGCAACGGCGCTCGGTATCGGAACCGTCGCGTCGAATTTCGCTGCGCTGGCTGCCGGCAATCAGTCGACCGCCGCGGGTTCCGCCGCCGTGGCACTGGGAAGTACTTCAACGGCAGGGGCGAATTCGTCGGTTGCAATCGGCGACACCTCGAGCGTTTCGTCGACGGCCGGTTTGGGTTCAACGGCGATTGGTTACCGTTCGACCGTCAAGTCCGGGACCGGTGCCGTTGCGATCGGCAGCCAACAGACCGTGAGCGGTAACGGCGCGGTGGCGATCGGCGACCCGAACATTGCGAACGGCACGGGTGCCGTGACGATGGGTGCAAATAACGTCGCTGCAGGCAATGCGGCGGGGACGACAGCCGCGAACGGTGCCGTGGCTATCGGCAACAGCAACAGTGCGATCGGCCAGGGCTCGGTTGCACTGGGCAATAGCAGTACGACTACGGCGGCCGGGGGCATCGCGATCGGCGATACCGCGGTATCCGGTGCGACGAACGCACTGGCATTCGGGGCTGGCGCCAACGCGAACGTGACGGGCTCGGTCGCGCTCGGCTCTGGTGCGGCCACGACCGGTACCGCGAATACGGCGACGGGCGGCACCGGTGCGGTCAGCAGCACGACGATCGGAAGTCAGACATTCGGTACCTATGCCGGCGCGAATTCGGCCGCTGGTGTTGTGAGCGTGGGCGCCGCGGGTTCCGAGCGTCGCATCCAAAATGTGGCGGCCGGCTTGATCAGTGCAACCAGCACGGACGCAATCAACGGTAGCCAGCTTTACGCAGTGGCCAGCACCACGACGTCGAACATCGTCAGCTTGTCGACTGCCACGTCGACGGGTCTTTCGTCGGCTAATAGCTCGATTTCGTCGCTGTCCACGTCGACCTCGACCGGCATCAATTCGTTGTCCACCGGTCTCAGCTCGGCTAACAGCTCGGTTACGTCGCTTTCGACTTCCACGTCGACGGGTCTCTCGTCGGCTAACAGCTCGATCACGTCGCTGTCGACTTCGACTTCGACTGGCATCAATTCGTTGTCCACCGGTCTCAGCTCGGCTAACAGCTCGGTTACGTCGCTTTCGACTTCCACGTCGACGGGTCTCTCGTCGGCTAACAGCTCGATCACGTCGCTGTCCACGTCGACCTCGACTGGCATCAACTCGTTGTCCACTGGTCTCAGCTCGGCAAATAGTTCCGTCACGTCGCTTTCGACCTCCACGTCGACGGGTCTTTCGTCTGCCAATAGCTCGCTTACGTCGCTGTCCACGTCGACTTCGACCGGCATCAATTCACTGTCCACCGGCCTCAGCTCGGCAAATAGTTCCGTCACGTCGCTTTCGACCTCCACGTCGACGGGTCTTTCGTCGGCCAATAGCTCGGTCACGTCGCTGTCCACGTCGACCTCGACCGGCATCAACTCGCTGTCCACCGGCCTGAGCTCGGCTAACAGTTCCGTCACGTCGCTTTCGACCTCCACGTCGACGGGCCTTTCGTCGGCCAATAGCTCGATCACGTCGCTGTCCACATCGACTTCGACCGGCATCAATTCGTTGTCCACGGGCCTGAGCTCGGCTAACAGCTCCGTCACATCGCTTTCGACTTCCACGTCGACGGGTCTCTCTTCGGCCAACAGCTCGATCACGTCCCTGTCCACGTCGACCTCGACCGGCATCAACTCGCTGTCCACCGGCCTCAGCTCGACAAACAGCTCGGTTACGTCGCTTTCGACTTCCACGTCGACGGGTCTCTCGTCGGCCAACAGCTCGATCTCGTCGCTGTCCACGTCGACCTCGACCGGCATCAACTCGTTGTCCACCGGCCTGAGCTCGGCTAACAGCTCCGTCACGTCGCTTTCAACTTCCACGTCGACGGGTCTCTCGTCGGCAAACAGCTCGATTACGTCGCTGTCCACGTCGACTTCGACCGGCATCAATTCGCTGTCCACCGGCCTCAGCTCGGCAAACAGCTCGGTTACATCGCTTTCGACTTCCACGTCGACGGGTCTCTCGTCGGCAAACAGCTCGATTACGTCGCTGTCCACGTCGACTTCGACCGGCATCAATTCGTTGTCCACGGGCCTGAGCACGGTCTCGACGAAGACGGACAACCTCGGTAGCAGCACCGCCTCGGCACTTGGCGGCGGTTCGACGTACGACCCGACGACGGGCAAGGTCTCGGCCCCGTCGTACACCACGTACAACGCGAACGGCACGACGTCGACCGCCAACAACGTGGGCTCGGCGATCAACAACATCAACAGCCAGGGCATCAAGTACTTCCACGCGAATTCGACTGGCCCCGACAGCACCGCAACGGGCGCCGATGCTGTCGCCATTGGCTCCGGCGCTGTCGCCAGCACGATCAACTCCGTCGCCATCGGCCTCGGCGCTACCGTCAGCACGGACAACTCCGTCGCGCTCGGCGCCAACTCGAAGACCGCCGCGGCAACCCCTACGAGCAGCGCGACCGTCGGCGGCGTGACGTTCAGCGGATTCGCTGGTGCCAATCCGGTCGGCGTCGCCAGCGTGGGTGATATCGGCAAGGAACGACAAGTCACCAACGTCGCCGCAGGTCAAGTGACCTCGACCAGTACCGACGCGATCAACGGCAGCCAGCTGTATTCGGTCGCTCAACAAGTCGGTACTGCGACCAGCGCCATTTCGTCGCTGTCGACTTCGACTTCGACCGGTTTGTCGTCGGCCAACAGCTCGATCACCTCGCTGTCCACGTCGACTTCGACGGGTCTGTCCACGGCCAACAGCTCGATCACCTCGTTGTCGACTTCGACCTCGACGGGTCTTTCGTCGACCAACAGCTCCATCACGTCGCTGTCCACCTCGACTTCGACGGGCCTGTCGTCGGCTAACAGCTCGATCACTTCGCTGTCGACTTCGACCTCGACGGGTATCAATTCGCTGTCGACCGGCCTCAGCTCGACCGATAGCTCGGTAACGTCGCTGTCGACCTCCACCTCAACCGGCTTGTCGTCGGCTAACAGCTCGATTACATCGCTGTCGACCTCGACTTCGACGGGTCTGTCCACGGCCAACAGCTCGATCACCTCGTTGTCGACTTCGACCTCGACGGGTCTTTCGTCGGCCAACAGCTCCATCACGTCGCTGTCCACCTCGACTTCGACGGGCCTGTCGTCGGCTAACAGCTCGATCACTTCGCTGTCGACTTCGACCTCGACGGGTATCAATTCGCTGTCGACCGGCCTCAGCTCGACCGATAGCTCGGTAACGTCGCTGTCGACCTCCACCTCAACCGGCTTGTCGTCGGCTAACAGCTCGATTACATCGCTGTCGACCTCGACTTCGACGGGTCTGTCCACGGCTAACAGCTCGATCACGTCGTTGTCGACGTCGACTTCGACTGGCCTCTCGTCGGCGAATAGCTCGATCACTTCGCTGTCCACGTCGACCTCGACCGGCATTAACTCGCTGTCCACCGGACTGAGCTCGACCAACAGCTCGGTGTCGTCACTGTCGACCTCCACGTCGACGGGTCTGTCCACGGCCAACAGCTCGATCACCTCGTTGTCGACCTCGACTTCGACTGGCCTCTCGTCGGCGAATAGCTCGATCACGTCGCTGTCCACGTCGACCTCGACCGGCATCGGCTCGCTGTCCACCGGCCTGAGCTCCGCAAACAGCTCCGTCACGTCGCTTTCGACTTCGACTTCGACGGGTCTGTCCACGGCCAACAGCTCGATCACTTCGTTGTCGACCTCGACTTCGACTGGCCTCTCGTCGGCAAACAGCTCGATCACCTCGCTGTCCACGTCGACCTCGACCGGCATCGGCTCGCTGTCTACCGGTCTGAGCTCGGCAAACAGCTCCGTCACGTCGCTTTCGACCTCCACGTCGACGGGTCTGTCTACGGCCAACAGCTCCATCACGTCGCTGTCGACTTCGACCTCGACGGGTCTGTCCACGGCCAACAGCTCGATCACGTCGCTGTCGACCTCGACTTCGACGGGTCTGTCGTCGGCTAACAGCTCCATCACGTCGCTGTCGACGTCGACTTCGACCGGTCTGTCCACGGCCAATAGCTCGATTACTTCGCTGTCGACTTCGACTTCGACGGGTCTTTCCTCGGCTAACAGCTCAATCACTTCGCTGTCGACCTCGACTTCGACAGGTCTGTCCACGGCCAACAGCTCGATCACGTCGTTGTCCACCTCGACTTCGACAGGTCTGTCCACGGCCAACAGCTCGATCACGTCGCTGTCGACCTCGACTTCGACGGGTCTGTCGTCGGCCAACAGCTCGATCACGTCGTTGTCCACCTCGACTTCGACGGGTCTGTCGTCGGCTAACAGCTCCATCACGTCGCTGTCGACTTCGACTTCGACAGGTCTGTCCACGGCCAACAGCTCGATCACGTCGTTGTCGACGTCGACTTCGACGGGCCTCTCGTCGGCGAATAGCTCGATCACGTCGCTGTCCACCGGCCTGAGCTCGACCAACAGCTCGGTGTCGTCACTGTCGACCTCCACGTCGACCGGCCTCTCGTCGGCCAACAGTTCCATCACCTCCCTGTCGACCTCGACCTCGACCGGCATCAACTCGCTGTCCACCGGCCTGAGCAGCACGGACAGCACGATCCTGTCGCTGTCCACGTCGACCTCGACCGGCATCGGCTCGCTGTCCACCGGCCTGAGCAGCACGAACAGCTCGGTGTCGTCGCTGTCCACGTCCACCTCGACCGCGATCAACGCCGCGAAGACGCACTACTACAGCGTCAACGACAACGGCGTGCAGCAAGCCAACTACGCCAACGACGGCGCCACCGGCACCAACGCCCTCGCCGCCGGCGTGAACGCCAGCGCGGCAGGCGCGAGCAGCGTGGCGGTCGGCGACGGCTCGAACGCGCAGACGGCAGGCGCGGTCGCGATCGGTCAGAACGCGTCGGCCACGGGCGGCAAGGCGGTGTCGATCGGCTCCGGCAACACCGCGTCCGGCGACGGCGCAGTCGCGATCGGCGATCCGAACGTTGCGACGGGTACCGGCGCAGTGGCGATGGGTGCGAACAACACGGCGAGCGGCGACGGCACGGTGTCCCTCGGCAACCAGAACACGGCAACCGGCGCAAGCGCGCTCGCCCTCGGCAGCTCGAACCAGGCCACCGCGGACAACACGATCGCGCTGGGCAGCCAGGCCACGGCCAGCGCCACCGGCGCACAGGCGTACGGCTCGGCCGCCAAGGCCACGGCCGCCGACGCGCTCGCCTTCGGCACGAACGCGCAAGCGAACGTGGCCAACTCGATCGCACTCGGCGCGAACTCGATCACGGCCGCGGCGGTGGGCACCTCGAGCGCCACGATCGGCGGCGTCACGTACCCGTTCGCGGGCAGCGCGCCGGTCGGCGTGATGAGCGTCGGCGCACCGGGCCAGGAACGCCAGATCACGAACGTCGCCGCGGGCCGGATCTCGGCCACGAGCACGGACGCGATCAACGGCAGCCAGCTGAACGCGACGAACAACGCGATCAACACGCTGTCGACGTCCACCGCATCGAACGTCGCATCGCTGTCCACCGGCATCAATTCGCTGTCGACCGGCCTGAGCACGACCAACAGCAACGTGGCGTCGCTGTCCACGTCGACCTCGACCGCGATCAATTCGCTGTCGACGGGCCTCAGCACGACGAACAGCAACGTCACCTCGCTGTCGACGTCGACCTCGACGGGCATCGGTTCGCTGTCCACCGGCCTGAGCACGACGAACAGCAATGTGGCGTCGCTGTCGACCGGCGTGACGAACATCAACAACCAGTTGAACCAGCTGTCGACGACGCTCAACAACAACACGACGCGTGCGGCCAACAACAACGGCATCGCGGCCGACATGAACGGCAAGGGCACCGACGCCCCGGTCGTCACCGCCGGCTCGAACTCGGTGGCGATCGGTGCGGCTTCGAACGACGGCGGTCGCTCGAACGTGGTGTCGGTCGGCAGCGACACGCAGCAGCGCCAGATCACGAACGTCGCGCCGGGTACGCAAGGCACCGACGCGGTGAACGTGAACCAGTTGACGCAGGTGCAGACGACGCTGTCGACGGCACTGTCGGGCCAGCAGGCGCAGATCAACTCGTTGGGTTCGCAACTGCAGCAGACCGACCAGATGGCGAAGCAGGGTATCGCGGCCGTCGGCGCGATGGCGTCGATCCCGCAGCTCGATCGCGACGCCAACTTCGGGATGGGCGTGGGCACGTCGACCTTCCTCGGTCAGAAGGCGATGGCGGTCAACATGCAGGCGCGCATCACGGAGAACCTGAAGGCGTCGATCAACGGCGGTTTCAGCGGCGGTCAGAAGGTGATCGGCGCCGGCATGCTGTATCAGTGGAAGTAACGCGTCGCGCCGCCCGGCCGTTCGGCTCGCCGCCGGACGGCCCGCGGCTCCGACGGCAGGACGAGCCCGCTGCGCGCCGCGTGGCGGGCCTCGGTCAACCCAAGCTTTAAGGACGTCACCGTGAACAAACTCGCTCTTGCGCTCGCGCTTTCCGCAACGGCCCTCGCCGCGTGCTCGACCGCATCCGGCCCGACCTTCAGCGCCTCCGAACTGCAACCGCGCGACGGCGTGCGCACGTTCCAGGTGGACTGCCACGGCCTGCTGTCGGGCCCGCAGACCTGCATGAGGGCTGCCCGCAAGGTCTGCGGCGACGAGCCCGTGCGCGCCGTGGATTCGGCCCGCGCGCTGCGCGACAAATCCGATCCGGCCACGCTGGTCTTCCAGTGCGGCGCCGCGCCGGCCGAAGCGGCCTCGGCCGCCGAACCGGCCGCCGCCGTGGTCGAACGCGTGAACCTGTCGGGCGACGCGCTGTTCGCCACCGACCACGCGACGCTCGCACCGACCGCGCGCGAATCGCTGGACCGGCTGCTGAGCGAGCGCGCGGACCGCACGTACTCGCAAGTGTCGGTCACCGGCTTCACCGATTCGGTGGGCAGCGACGACTACAATCTCGCGCTGTCGAAGCGCCGCGCCGAATCGGTCGCCGCCTATCTGAAGGCGCACGGGCTGAAGACCGACTCGATGACGGTCTCGGGCCGCGGCAAGGCCGATCCGGTCGCGTCGAATGCAACGCCGGAAGGTCGCGCCAGCAACCGCCGCGTCGAAATCCGGCTGCAGCACTGAGCCGCCCGCGGCCGCCCCTGCGGCCGCGCGATCCGGCGGGCCGCCGCGCCGCGCCGGCATGCCGGCGGCCGATCGGGCGCCGCTTCGCCGGCGCCCGCTCCCGTTGGCCGGCGGCTATGTCAAAGTTCGTCACGCTCTGCCAAAACCGGCGGTTTCCATGCCACAATCGCCGGCAAACAGTTGCCGGGGCAGCCTGCCCGACGCGCGCCGTGCCGGGCGTGCCCGGCGACACGCCGGAATCCGGCTGCCGCCCGCGCGAATCCCGTCGCCCGATTCGCGCACAGCGGCGCACCGGCGCGAATCCAACCATGACGATCCACGGCGCCGCTGCCGGCCAGACGCTCGACGCGATGCCCGGACGCACGACGCCGCAGAGGAAACAACCGGTGACGGACATCAATGAAGCCGCCGCGAGCGGCACCCGCAAGCAACGGCCGGCGGTCGGCATCTCGCTGTTTGCGCGCGACGGCCAGGCGATCTGGGAGAACGGCATTCACCAGAACATCGCGTTCCTCGCGATGATGCTCAAGCGCTCGGATCGCGTCGGCCCCGTCTATTTCCTGAACGGTGGCGACGCCAACGCGCTGCCGGCCGGCCTCGAACTCGACGGCCTCGACATCCCGCTCGTGAAACCCGCCGACGTCACGCACGAACTCGACGTCGTGATCGAAATGGGCGCGCAGTTGCCGGTCGAATGGCTCAGGCACATGAAGGCGCTCGGCAAGAAGATCGCCGCGTTCTTCTGCGGGCACATGTATGCCGGCCTGTGCGAAACGCCGATCTTCGGGAAACCGTCGGGGCACGTGTTCAACGGCGCACCGTTCGACGAAGCGTGGCTGCTGCCGCAATACGACAAGACCGCCGCGCCGATGCTGCAGACGATCCTGCGCGCGCCCGTCCATCTGATGCCGCATATCTGGTCGCCGTACTTCCTCGAGCGCCGCGTGGCCGCGCTCGCCGACGAAGGCGCGACGTTCGGCTATCGGCCCGGCCAACGGCCGTGGAAGCTCGCGATGCTCGAGCCGAACATCTCGGTCGCGAAGTCCTGCCATTACCCGATGCTCGCGTGCGACGAGTTCTATCGCGCGCGGCCCGACGCGGTGCAGCACATGTTCGTCGTCAACTCGATGCACATGAAGGAACATCCGACCTTCGTGCACTTCGCCAACAGCCTCGATCTCGTTCGCCAGCACAAGGCGACGTTCGAACCGCGCATCGACCTGCCGGGCTTCATGGCGCGTCACGCGGATGCGGTCGTGTCGCATCACTGGGAAAACGGGCAGAACTATCTGTATTACGACGTGCTGTATGGCGACTATCCGCTGATCCACAACTCGACGCTGCTCGGCGATGCCGGTTATTACTACCCGGACTTCGACTCGGCCGCCGGCGGCCGCGCGCTGCTCGAAGCGTGGCTGCATCACGACGAACGCCTCGACGACTACCGCGCGAAGGCGGCCCGGCTGCTGCAGTCGGTCTCGATCGACAACCCCGCGAACCTCGACGCGTTCGTCTCGCGTCTGGTCGCCTGAACCGGAGACTACGCATGTCGGACTCCAAGGCCCGTCAAGCGCCCGGCGAGGGCAAGCGTCTCGTCGTCGGCGTGTCGCTGTTCGTGCGCGGCGCCGGCCAGTCGCTGTGGGAAAACGGCATTTTTCAGAACTGCCTGCTGCTCATTCTGTTGCTGCGCCAGTCGCCGCTCGTCGCCGAAGCCGTGATGGTGAACGGCGGCGAACACGTCGCCGATCCTCAGATGATGCTCGGCGAGTGGAACGTGCCGCTGCTGTCGATGGACGAAGCGCTCGAGCGCTGCGACGTGCTGATCGAAATGAGCGCGCAGTTCGGCGCGGACTACCTGCGTGCGTTCCGCGAGCGCGGCGGCAAGGTGGTCACGATGCGGGTCGGCAACGACTACGTGATCGATATCGAACGCGCGATGTTCGACAAGCCGTCGGGCTTCCTGTTCTCGGGCGCGCCGTACGACGCGGTGTGGACGATCCCCGAGTTCGAGCGCTCGTGCCTGCACTACTACCAGACGGGCCTGCGCGCGCCTGTCACGATCGTCCCGCACATCTGGCACCCGATGCTGTTCGACAAGGCGCGCGCGACGCTCGGCGCCGGTCTGACGTTCGGCTATCAGCCCGGCAAGCCGCGCTGGCGCGTGACGATGTTCGAGCCGAACATCTGCATGGTGAAGACCAGCGTCATTCCGATGCTGATCACGGAGGAGGCTTACCGCGCGAACCCGGCATTCCTCGAATTCGTGCGCGTGTGCAACACGATTCACCTGAAGGATCACACGACGTTCATCCACTTCGCGAAGAGTCTCGACATCGTCGAGCACGGCATCACGACGTTCGAAAGCCGCTATGCGGTGTACGAGTTCATGGCCGCGTACGGCGATGCGGTGGTGTCGCACACGTGGGAAAACGCGCAGAACTACCTGTACTACGAGCTGCTGTACGGCGACTATCCGCTGATCCACAACTCGCCGTTCCTCGGCAAGGCCGGGTATTTCTATCCGGACTTCGACTGCCAGGCGGGCGGCCGCGCGCTGTTGCAGGCGTTCGCCGAACACGACGCGAATCTCGACGCATACCGCGAGCAATCGAAGCACCTGCTCGACTCGGTCAGCATCTACAATCCCGAGAACGTCGCGGCCTATACGGACGCGATCGCCGCCCTCTATCGCGACGCGTGACGCGCCGCCCTTTCCGGACCCAGACGATGAACGCACGCACGCCCCTCACTCGCGCAAAATGGCTGATCGGCTGCGCCGCCGCATCGATCGCGATCGGCGCGCACGCGCAATCCGCCGGCGAATCGGCCGACACGCTGCTCCGCGACTCCGATGCGGTGTTCAAGCAGCTCGACGCCGGCCAGTACGGCGCGGTATGGACCGACGCCGCACCGTTCGTGAAGACGCGCATCAAGCAGGACCAGTTCGCGGCGCAGATGCAGCAGGCACGCCAGTCGGTCGGCACGGTCAGCCATCGCGGCTGGGCGCAGATCACGCGGATCCACTACAGCAACGCATCGTCGATGCCCGACGGCCTGTACGCGAACGTCGACTACACGACGACGCTCGCGAGCGGTGCGACCGTTTACGAAAAGCTGAGCTTTCGCCTCGATGACGACGGCCGCTGGCACCTGACGGGCTATGTGCCGCGCCGGTCGCAAAACTTCACGCAATAAGCGGCGCCCGCGCCCGCTCACGGAGCCGATCCGATGAAACTCAATGTCGCGATAACGATGAACGTGCAGCGCGACGCGACGCAGTCGATCTGGTACAACGGCGCGAACCAGCACTGCGTGTACCTGTACATGCTGCTGAAGCAATCGCCGTTGATCGGCGAGGTCTGGCTCGCGCACGACGACGGCGTCACCGAGTATCCGCAGGCGCTGATGATGGACGCGTTCGGCGACGCGCTGCGGCCGCTGTCGGCCGTCGTTCACCAGACCGACCTGCTGATCGAGATGAATGCGTTCGTCGACCCGTCGCACACGGACGTCGTGCGCCAGCGCGGCGGCAAGTGCGTGTCGTACCGCTTCGGCAACGACTACGTGATCGCGGTCGAGACGATCAACTTCGAGAAGAACGACTGGCGTCCGAACCCGCACCGCGTGCAGTTCGACGAGATCTGGACCAATCCGCAGCACATGCATACGTGCGCCGCATATTTCCGGGCCGTGTACCACGCGCCGGTGATCGAGCTGCCGCATATCTGGTCGCCGTATTTCATCGAACGCAGCCTCGACGCCGATCCTGAACTGAAGGCACGCTTCGGCTATCGCAATCACGGCCCGGCCAAGCGCATCGCGTTCTTCGAGCCGAACCTGAACGTCGTGAAGAGCGCGATCGTACCGATGCTCGCCGCGAATGCGTGCTACGTCGAACATCCTGAGCTGGTCGAGCACGTGTACATGACCAACACGTTCGACAAGAAGGAAAACGTCGCCTTCAAGCATCTCGCGCTCGGGCTCGAAATGGTGCGCGACGGCAAGGCCACCGCCGACGTGCGCGCGCCGTTCGTCGCATGGGCCGCGCATCACACCGACATCGTCGTGTCGCACCACTGGGAAAACGGCCTGAACTACCTGCTGTACGACGCGCTGTACGGCAACTACCCGCTCGTGCACAACTCGCCGTTCCTGCGCGACGTCGGCTACTACTATCCGGACTTCGAGATCTTCGATGCGGCGGCCGCGATCGCGACCGCCGCGCAGACGCACGACGCACGGCTGGACGACTACGCGGCCGCCGCCCGCCGCTGCCTGCATCAGGTCGACACGCTCGCCGAGCACAACGTCCGCGCCTATTCCACGCAGATCCAGCACCTGTTCGCCGGCCGCCCGCTCGGCTGATGTTCTTCGCACGCGCCCGTGCGTTCCGCCATTTCGTCGTGCTCGATTCGATCCGCCACCCGTTGGTCATGACCGACACGGCACGTGGCGGGCCCCCGCGCTGATCCGGGCCGCGGCACACGGCCCGCACGCGCGCCGGTTGCGTTACGCCAGTACCCGATCGCCGCATTGCGCGGCGAACGCGCGGCCATGCCGCCGCCCCATGCGCGCGAGCACCGCGAAACAACGGGCTGCCGACCGGTCTGCACCGCCCGATTGCCTGACGAGGCTGTCGGATACGCCGCGCGCGATCGCCGATTCGTCGCCGCAGGCGCCGGCGATGACGCCCGCGTAATAGTGCCGGGCCGCCAGCTCGCGGTCGCCCGCGTCGAGCGGGCTCATCCGCTGAATGCGGCGCGCAACGATCGCGAGGCCGTCCAGGTAGGACGCAAGATCGATCGGCGCATCGCTCGATTCGGCGCCGAGTTGCCCCAGCATGTCGATCAGTTCGGCGATCGCGACCAGGTCGCGCGCATCGGCCGCCTGCGTGCCCGTTTCGCCTCCGGCTTTCGTTCCCGCCATGCCCACGCCCCTTTGCGATGCGTCCCGCTCCCGACGCGCACCCCGCGCGCCGCCCTGCCCGTTCCCGCGATCAAGCGGCGGCCGGCGATCGCCATGAAAACCGGATGCCCTGCGCCCAGGTGACGCCGGCATCCATGATGATCTGTCGGTCGGTCTCGCTTTCCACGCCTTCGACGACGACGTGCCGCGCACTTTCATGCGCAAACGCGATCAGCCGGCGGAACTGGTAGCGCCCGATCGCGTTGCGTTTGATCAGCGACAGGATCGAGCGGTCGAGCTTCACGATGTCGGGATTGCCGACCACCAGATTGTTCAATGCACTGAAACCGACGCCGAAATCGTCGATCGCGATCCGGCACCCGGCCCGCCGGAAGCGGTACACGAACGACCGGCCGGCGACCGGGTTCAGCGGCCCCGTCTCCGTGATCTCGACCACCAGCCGCGCCGCCACCGACGGCTCGCGCTCGAGCCGCCTGAAAATCGCGAGCCACGCGTCGTCCACGACCGCACTCGCCGCCGCGACGTTGCAGCCGTACACGGCGCCCGGATCGGCGCGCAGCGCATCGATCGTCCGGCCGACCACCAGCCGGTCGAACCAGCGCATCAGCCCGAGCGCTTCGAGGCGCGGCAGGAAGGCGAGCGGCGGCAGCGCATCGCGCTCGCCCCACCGCAGCCGCGCGAGGCATTCCTCGTACAGCACGCCGCCCGACAGGTCGGCGCGGCACACGGGCTCGTGCGCGAATCCGAGCCGGCTTTCGACGAAACTGCGTACCGACGCAAGGTCGGGATGATCGTCGGGTGCTCCGAACACGAGATCGATTTCGTCGCGATTCGCTTTCCGATTCGCCTCCTGGCGAGCTTCGACCGCATTCATCCGGCGCTCCGGCTAACGGCGAGCCGCCGATCACGGCTCGACCTCAACACATAGGCGGAACGAGCCAACCTCGACGCGCTCCGCCGCCCACCCGGCCCATCCTGTATGTCGATTTTTTCCGGGGAGCGTACTGTTCGCTTCGGCGCCGTCAAATTCGATATTTTTACGATATACGGTTACTCGAAATACACCATGCGTGCACGATACCGACAGTGCGACAGGTTACACAACGAGAATTACCAGAATCCAAAATTCGGCTCGTTTATCTTTTTTATCTAACCGGTTTTATCCGGATTGTATTTTCCCGGATTTGCTCGACGCGCGAATCGGGACAACGCCAATTGCTCAGATAAATAGCGTGCCGCAAAGTGCCGCCCATGCCCGATATGTCGGTCGAAACTTCGATCTCCGCACATGCCGCTTCCCACGCACAACCTGCCGCCGCGCGTCATTCGATCACCGCAGCATTCAATTTTCACGTTTCAAACGATATTATTAAATTTCGAAACGGAATCAATCCACGTTGAATCAATAATACCAACTTAAATTATATGAAGATTATCGATTGAAACATATTTAACAATCTTTCCGACTTGTTAACCTATAAATTTGTTTTCGACGGACTTCCCTCGGAGCCGTCAATTTCGTGCCTTCGAAAACCGTCGAACCCATCCGGTTCGGCGGTTTCTTTTTTTAACGGCATTATTTCGTCAGACATTAGGGCGGGACAAACCCGACGGCGGGGGCGGCGCAACGACCGTGCGCCGCGGAAACTCGGTCTCAGGCGGCCGGCGCGCCGATCAGGTTCGCGAGCAGCGCGTCGTATTCGGCGACGAGCGCCGGATTCGCCGACGTGTAACGTCCGAGGATCTCGCGCTGGCGCCGCGTATACGCTTGCCAGTCGTCGTCGTGCGTATGCAGCGCGCGAAGCAGCGCATCGGCGCCCTGCTGCACGTCGTTGTCCGGATAGTAGTAGCCGAGATCGGGCGCGAGACTCGCGTTGTGCACGAGCGGATAACCCTGCCAGCACACGTCGAAATAGAAATAGTTCAGCGGGTTCGACCATTGGTGCGACACGACGATATCGGTCAGGTCGGCCAGGAACAGCGGCGTATCGAAGCGCCCGACGAAGCTCGCCTTGCCCGCGCGCACGATCTCCAGGTAGTTCATCAGCATCACGAACTCGGGGCTGTCGTGCGCGAGGCGATCGGCGTTCGTCACGTGCGCGAAGCAGATCGCGTCGGGATCGCGGCGATACGCTTCGTCGATGATCAGCATCGGATACACGCAGAACTTCACGACGTTGTGGTTCGGCTCCATCACCGTGAGCCGCTTGCCGGGCTCGCTGCGCGGCCGGTATTCGCCGCGCTCGGGCAGCGACTGCGCGCGTTCGGTCAGGAACATCGGATCCCACACGAACGGCACGACGCGCCCCGGGCAGCGGCGCAGCGACTGCAGGAATGGCAGCGACGACGGCGCGATCTGCGGAATCGCCCATACCTCGTCGTAGCCGCGGTTGATGAACAGCGAATCCCACAGCCGACGGCCGAACAGCATCGACTCCATCGCGTTGATGTACTCGACGCCGCAGCAATAGCTGACCAGCTTCACGCCGCGTGCTTTCAGGTAGGCCGTCTGCTCGCCGTCGATCTGCCCGCCCAGTTCGATCACCACGTCGAGCGCGTCCTTCATGTCCGCGAACGCGCGCGTGGCATAGACGTTGCGATCCCACGGCAGCGCGTCGGTGAGCGGCACGTCGGTCGTGTTGACCAGCGTCACGCGGTAGCCGTGCGGCGACGCCATCAGCAGCTTCGCGAGGAACAGCGCGTTCTGCTTGATGCCGTTGATCCACAGGCTTTCGTCGGGGGCACGCAATCCGATCGTGATACCGATGCGCAGGCCGGTCAGGACAGGAGACGTCATCGTCGGCGGGATGGAAAGTTGAACGGAAATGGCATGGCGCAGTGTAGCGCGCGGAGCGCCGCCCGCGTCAAGCGGCGGCAACCCGGCATTTTAGCGAAGACAGCCCGCCGCACACTGTCAGGGATGGTCAGCGCCCACTTCGGCCGTGCCGATCCGCCCGATCGTTATGCGATACTCGTGCCGGCCGGCGGCAGGCAGCCCGGTTGTCCCGGAGCACTCGAGCAAGCAGCACGCCGCCTCGCCGCACCACGATCAAAACCAGGGCATACAGAATGGAACACGATGCCGCGCAAGGCTTCCAGCCCATCCATGACGCACCGCGGCGGCGCTCGCAGGCAAGCGTATCCGGATGGAGTGCCGAGCCGAAGAACGCCGCGCGGATCGTGTGCGCGCTTCCCAGCGTTCGGAGCGCGCGATGATCGTCCTCAGTCATTTCAGCCAGCACGCGCCCGCAAGCCTCGATAACCACCGCCGGTACGCGCAGGCGCATGGCTATCGTCACGAGATCGTCGATGCATCCGGCATGCCGCAAGCGCTGCCGCTGCGGCCGCTGCATCGCTACGAGTCGCTGCTTCACGTGCTGCGCGGCGCGCAACCCGACGAACTCGTGCTGCTGCTCAGCGAAGACGCGGCGATCATCGAACCCGTCGCGCTCGATCGCCTGATGGCCGGACGCGACATGCTGTTCGTCGACGCATTCGCATCGCCGCTGCCGCAAGTCGACGTGCAGATCTGGCGCAATACACCGGACGTGCGCGCGATCGCGATGCGGCTCGTGCAGCGCTGCAAGCTCGGCAGCGAACCGAGGCTGACGTCGGAAGCCGCGCTGTTCGCGGATCTCGATACGCATCGCTACATGACGCCGATCGACGGGCTGTACGCGGTCATGCCGTGCGGCCCCGACCTCGATCCGATGTGGAGCCGCGAACCGACGTTCGCGATCAGCATCGACGACACGCCGCACGATCCCGAACGGAAAGGCGCGACGCCGCGCTTTCGCGACACGCTCGTCGCGCACGTCAATCGCTGCCGCGCCGCCGGGCGACCGATGTTCGCGTTCGATCACGACGCCGCGGCGCCTGACGAAGCCGCCGAGCGCAGCACGTACAACCCCGGCCGCCCGATCGCGTTGATGATGCTGTACACGCCGAACATCGGCAGCTATGCGCGCATCGCCGAACGGAATTTCCGGCGCTACTGCGACGCGCACGGCTACACGCTCTACGTGCATCGCGACATTCCCGCCGAGATCGGGCTGAACGCGACGGGCAACTGGTTCAAGCCGTGGGTGCTGCACGCCTACCTGCAGCACCACGAATGGGTCGTGTGGCTCGATGCCGACGTGCTGATCGCGAACCGGCAGCAACCGCTGGAACCGCTGCTCGAAGGGCGCGACTGCCTGCTCGCGCAGGACCTCGGCCAGTGGGCGTTCAATTCGGGCGTGATGGCGTTCCGCCGCACCGAACGCAATGACGCGATGCTGCGCGACCTGATGACGACGATCGCCGCGCTGCACGACCGCTCGAGCGTCTATGCGAGCGATGGCGACCAGTTGCATTTCATTCGCGCGATGGAGCGCGACGGACAGTTGCAACCCGAAGGCGTGGCCGATCTCGTCGGCCTCAACACGCCCTGGCTGTTTCGCCGTGCGGACAGCTACATCGTGCATTACTACGGCATGTGGTCGGCGATGCGTGCGCTGATGATGGCGCACGACGACGGGCTGTTGCCCTGACGGCGCCGCATCGTCATCGATTGGCAAACACGACGCGCCGGCCGGATTCGACCGGCCGGCGCGTCGTCGCATCGATGGCCGTCGTCAGATCGCCGCGATCGTCGGCGCGACGGCCGCGGGATCGGTCAGGCTCGGCTTGCCGGTCTCGACGTGCCCCGCGATGCGGCGCGTCCAGCCGGCATTGCCCGCCACCGCGAACTGCAGGTCGTACCAGTGGCTGCTGCACGACAGGTCCCAGTGCGCTTCGATCCGCTGGCCGGCCGGAACCGTCAGCGTGCGCGCCGCGCCGCCGTATGCGACATCGGTCGCGGTGATCGTCAGCGGGCCGGTGCCTGCATTGGCGATCGTCACGTACACATCGCCATTCGCGGTGTCGTAGCACGGCGTGATTTCGGGCTTGGCAGCGGCATCCGCAGCCGCCGACCCCGCGAAGCGCCGGAAATAGCCGTTCGGCCCCCACACGCTCACCAGGTAGTTGCCGTTCGCATCGAGCGCCCACGTATCGGTCAGCTGCTTGCCCGCTTCGACCGTATAGCGGCGTGGCATCGCGGTGGGGTCTCCCGTATAGACCCAGAAGTGCGCGCCCTGCGTACCGGTATTCGCGAACGTCAGCGCGTAGCCTTGCGCCTGCAACTGGCCGGTGACGTGCAATTCGTACGGCAGCGCGCGCGCCGGCCGCGTGCCCGGTTCCTGCGCGGTCACGACCTGCTGCGCGGTACTGGCCGGCGCGGTCTGCGACGACGCGCGCGAGCATTGCAGGTCGGCCTGCGCGACATACGCCTGCGTGCTCGGCAGGCTCGGCAGCGTCGTATCCGATTTCGAGAAGTCGAGCGCCGACGTCAGGTCGCCGCAGATCGCGCGGCGCCACGGCGAGATGTTGGTCTCCGTCACGCCGAAGCGCTTCTCGATGAATTGCAGCACCGACGTGTGATCGAACACCTGCGAGCACACGAAGCCGCCCTTCGACCACGGCGACACGACGAACATCGGCACGCGCGGGCCGAGGCCGTACGGCAGGTTGTCGGCCGTATACGTGCCGGCTTGCGTCGAGGTCACGACGTTGTGCCGCTCGAGCGACACGTCGACGGTGCTCATGCCCGAGCCCGGCAGCGTCGGCGCCGACGGCGGCACGACATGGTCGAAGAAGCCGTCGTTCTCGTCGTACATGATCAGCAGGACCGTCTTGCTCCACACGTCCGGATTGGACGTCAGCGCATCGAGGATCGTCGACAGGTAGTACGCGCCATACAGCGGCGTGAACTTCGGATGCTCGGAATACGCGGCGGGCGGCAGCAGCCACGACACCTGCGGCAGCGCATTCGCCTGCACGTCGGCCTTCAACTGCGTGATCGGACGCGTGCTCATCCCGCGCGTCTGCAGCGACGAACCGGCCGGCGCATTCACGAAGTTGTTGAAGCACGCCAGCATGTTGGTGCCGTAGTTGCCGGTGAAGTTGTCGAACCCGGTGCCCTGCTGATAGATCTGCCACGAGATGCCGGCTTTTTCGAGCCGTTCCGGGTAGGTCGTCCAGTTGAAGGGCGGCAGCTGCACCTTGTCGAACTGGTTGTCGATGTAGTCGGTGTTGTCGAGCAACGGGCCGCCGCCCGTGCCGAGCGGATCGACCATGCCCGTCATCAGGTACATGCGGTTCGGGTGCGTGTTGCCCGGGATCGAGCAGAAGTAGTTGTCGCACACCGTGAACGCATCCGCGAGCGCGTAGTGGAACGGGATGTCGTCGCGAACGTGATAGCCCATCGTCATGTTCGACTTCTGCACGGCCCATTGGTCCGCGCGGCCGTTGTCGATCGCGCCGTGCGTCGTCGCCCACGTGTGCGGCAGGCCGCCGACACATTGCGCGTTGACGCCCGGATTGGTCGTGTCGTAGCGGAACGGTGCGATCACGCTCGACTTGTCCTCCTGGCGCGGCTGGAACCACACCGGCTTGCCGTTCGGCAGCGTGACCGGGAAACGGTCGTTGTAGCCGCGCACGCCGCTCAGATGACCGAGGTAGTGATCGAACGAGCGGTTCTCCTGCATGAACACGACGATGTGCTGCACATCCTGGATCGTGCCCGTCACGGTGTTCGGCTCGATCGCCAGCGCCTTGCGGATCGATTCCGGAAGCAGTGCGGTGGCGGCGGTCGCGCCGGCGAGGCCGGCCGAGAACTTCAGAAAATCGCGTCGCGAATGGATGGCCATGCTGGTTGCTCTTGATGGGTTTTCTGGTGGAAACGGCCGATATCAGGAAGCGGGCGACGAAGCAGGCGCGGTGAACCCCGGCGGGCAGCGCATCTGCGCGGTGGCGACCACGGCGCCGCCGCACGCGGCCTTCTGCTGCGCGACGGGCGCGGCGGGTGCGGTCAGGTCGTCGTTGCAGGCGCCGAGCAGGGCGGTCAGCGCGATCAGACCGGCGGCCGCGAAAGGCCGTAGGGCCGACGTTCGCATAACGGTTCTCCGTGAGGATGACGACGTGACGCGGACGCGAACGCCGCGCCGGTCATATCGAAGCCGAGATGCTATGTTCGACTTGTTACACGACGGTGTCGAGCGGCGGGAAGATCGAGGTGCACGCAGCGCGCGGCACGCGGGGATGTGGCGGAAACGGCGAAAGTCGTAAGTCGTTCGAAAGATTTGCGTGATTCAAGCGTACTGCTTCGTGCGTCCTCGATACCGAAGCTGCGCCGTCGCGACGACGGCGAACGACGAAGCGCTTTCTTGCGAGCCGGTCGCCACAGCAACCGGCCCGCGTACGATAGCCAGGCTCGCTCAGCCTTCCGCCATCGTCAGCAACTGCGCACCGTCCACGACCTGGTCGCCGACGCCGTACAGTACTTCCGCGACGATGCCCGCGCGCGGCGCGCCGATCGTGTGTTCCATCTTCATCGCTTCCATCACGATCAGCGGCGTGCCGGCTTCGACCTTCTGGCCCGGCTCGACCAGCACCGCGATCACCTTGCCGGGCATCGGCGCGGTCAAGCGGCCGCCGCCCTGCTCCGCATCGCCGGCATGCGCGAGCATGTTGCGCCATTCGAACGTCTCGGCCGCACCCTGCGTGAACACATGGAACGTGTCGCCGTCCGCATATACGCGGCCGCTGCCGCGCACGCCGCCGAGCGTCACCTCGAAATCGAGCGGCGTGGCGCCGCGCGTCCACGCGAACGGTTGCGCGGCCGCGTCGCCGATCGCGATGCGCGTGCCGGCGCCGTCGTCCTCGTATGCGACCGTCACGTCCGCTTCGCGATCGGCCGCGTGCCATTCGAGCGTGCGGCGATAGCCACCGTTCAGTCGCCAGTCCGGCAGCGCCTCCCATGGCGATGCGTGCTGTACCGCACCGCGTTCGCGCGCAAGCAGCGCCGCGCATGCAAGCGCGAGCGTGGCGCGCGGCGGCTGTTGCGGCGCGAACAGCGCATCGTGATTGCGCTCGATCAGGCCCGTATCGAGATCGGCCGTCGCGAACGGCTCGCACGCGACGATCCGCTGCAGGAACGCGGCGTTCGTATGCAGGCCGACCACTTCGCACGCGCGCAGCGCACGCAGCATCAGGCCCAGCGCTTCCGCGCGATCCGCGCCGTGCACGATCAGCTTCGCGATCATCGGATCGTAGAACGGCGTGATCGCATCGCCTTCGCGCACGCCGCTGTCGATGCGCACCGAAGCACCGATGTCGAACTCGACGCCGGCAGGCAGCCGCAGGTGCTTCAGCGTGCCCGTCGACGGCAGGAAGCCGCGCGCGGGATTCTCCGCGTAAAGGCGTGCCTCGAGCGCATGGCCCTGTACGCGCAACGCCTCCTGCTTCAGCGGCAGCGGCTCGCCCGCCGCGACGCGCAGTTGCCATTCGACGAGATCGAGCCCCGTGATCATCTCGGTGACCGGATGCTCGACCTGCAGGCGCGTGTTCATCTCCATGAAGTAGAACGCTTCGCCCGTCATGATGAATTCGACGGTGCCCGCGCCGACATAGCCGACCGCGCGCGCGGCCGCGACGGCCGCTTCGCCCATCGCCTGGCGCACGTCGTCGTGCAGCCCCGGCGCCGGCGCTTCCTCGAGCACCTTCTGGTGACGGCGCTGCACCGAGCAGTCGCGGTCGAACAGGTACACGGTATTGCCGTGCGTGTCGCCGAACACCTGCACCTCGACGTGGCGCGGACGCGTCAGGTATTTCTCGATCAGCACGCGATCGTTGCCGAAGCTGCTCGCGGCTTCGCGCTGGCACGACGCGAGCGCCGCCCGGAAATCGTCGGAGCGCTCGACCACGCGCATCCCCTTGCCGCCACCGCCCGCGCTCGCCTTCAGCAGCACCGGATAGCCGATCGCATCGGCTTCGCGATGCAGGTTGGCCGCATCCTGATCGTCGCCGTGATAGCCGGGCACGAGCGGCACGGCGGCCGCGTGCATCAGCGCCTTCGCGGCCGCCTTCGACCCCATCGCCGCGATGGCGTCGACCGGCGGCCCGATGAACACGATGCCGGCCGCTTCGCATGCATGCGCGAAATCTTCGTTCTCCGACAGAAATCCGTAGCCGGGGTGAATCGCCTGCGCGCCGGTGGCGCGCGCGGCTTCGATGATGCGCTCGATGCGCAGGTAACTGTCTGCCGCGGCCGAGCCGCCGATGTGCACGGCCTCGTCGCATGCGGCCACGTGTTTCGCGTTCGCATCCGCGTCGGAATAGACGGCGACGCTCGCGATCCCGAGGCGTTTGCACGTCGCGGCGACGCGGCAGGCGATTTCGCCGCGGTTGGCGATCAGAATCTTGTCGAACATGGCTTCGATGTCGTCCGGTGGGTTGGGGTCACGCGATCATTCACGCCACGACGGCGTGCGCTTGTCGAGGAAGGACGCGATCCCTTCCCGCGCTTCCGCGCCGGCGCGGGTCTTCGCGATCCAGTCGGCGGTCTGCTCGATCAGCGTCGCGTCGAGCGCGCGGCCGGCCACGTCGGCGACGAGTCGCTTGCATGCCTTCACTGCGTCGGGGCCGTTCGCGACGAGCGTCGCGGCCAGCTTCGCGACCGTTTCGTCGAGCGCGTCGGCCGGCACCGCATCGTGAATGAAGCCGAGCGACGCGGCACGCGTGCTGTCGAACACCTCGGCCGTCGTGAAGTAGCGGCGCGCCGCGCGCTCGCCCATCGCACGGATGACGTACGGTGCGATCGTCGCGGGAATCAGCCCGAGCCGCGCTTCCGACAGGCAGAACTTCACGCCGTCGGCGGCGATCGCAATGTCGGCCGCAGCGACGAGGCCCACGCCGCCCGCATACGCGTCGCCATGCACGCGCGCGATCACCGGCTTGCCGCAGCGATGAATCGCTTCGAGCATCCGCGCGAGCTTGCGCGCATCGGCGCGGTTCTCGTCGGCCGAGTAACCGGCCATCTTCTTCATCCAGTTCAGGTCCGCGCCCGCGCAGAATGCCGCGCCTTCCGCGGCGAGCACGATCGCGCGCACGTCCCGGTGCGCGTCGAGCCATTCGAACGCGGTGGTCAGCTCGGCGATCGCCGTCTCGTTGAACGCATTGCGCACGTCGGGACGCGCGAGCGTGACGGTCGCCACGCGGCCGGCTTCGCTTACCTTGATCGTTTCGTATCGCATCGGTCTGTCCTCCCGGGCGTTACATGCGGAACACGCCGAAGCGCGTGTCGTCGATCGGCGCGTTCATCGACGCGGCAAGACCGAGCCCGAGCACGTCGCGCGTCTGCGCGGGATCGATCACGCCGTCGTCCCACAGTCGCGCGCTCGCGTAATATGGATGGCCCTGGCGCTCGTACTGGTCGCGGATCGGCTGCTTGAACGCGTCCTCCTCCTCGGCCGACCACGAACCGCCCTTCGCCTCGATGCCGTCGCGACGCACGGTCGCGAGCACCGACGCGGCCTGCTCGCCGCCCATCACCGAGATGCGGGCGTTCGGCCACATCCACAGGAAGCGCGGGCCGAACGCGCGGCCGCACATCCCGTAGTTGCCCGCGCCGAACGAGCCGCCGATGATCACCGTGAATTTCGGCACCTTCGCATTCGACACGGCCGTCACCATCTTCGCGCCATGCCGCGCGATGCCTTCGTTCTCGTACTTGCGCCCGACCATGAAGCCGGTGATGTTCTGCAGGAACACGAGCGGAATCTTGCGCTGGCAGCACAACTCGATGAAGTGCGCGCCCTTCACGGCCGATTCGGAGAACAGGATGCCGTTGTTCGCGACGATCCCGACCGGATGGCCCCAGATGTGCGCGAACCCGGTGACGAGCGTCGTGCCGAAGCGCGCCTTGAATTCGTCGAACGCCGAATCGTCGACGATGCGCGCGATCACTTCGCGCACGTCGAACGGCTTGCGCGTATCGACCGGAATCACGCCGTACAGGCTCTTCGCGTCGTAGCGCGGCGGCTTCGGCTCGCGCAGCGCGACCGGCGGCGCGATCTTCGGCGCGAGATGGCCGACGATGTTGCGCGCGATCGACAGCGCATGCGCATCGTTCTGCGCGAGATGGTCGGCCACGCCAGACAGGCGCGTGTGCACGTCGCCGCCGCCAAGATCCTCCGCGCTCACTTCCTCGCCGGTCGCGGCCTTCACGAGCGGCGGCCCGCCGAGGAAAATCGTGCCCTGGTCCTTCACGATGATCGACTCGTCGCTCATCGCCGGCACGTACGCGCCGCCGGCCGTGCACGAGCCCATCACGACGGCGATCTGCGCGATCCCCGCCGCCGACATCGTCGCCTGGTTGAAGAAGATGCGGCCGAAGTGATCGCGATCGGGAAACACGTCGTCCTGATTCGGCAGGTTCGCGCCACCCGAATCGACGAGGTACACGCACGGCAGCCGGTTTTCCGCGGCGATTTCCTGCGCGCGCACGTGCTTCTTCACGGTGATCGGATAGTAGGTGCCGCCCTTGACCGTCGCGTCGTTGCACACGATCACGCATTCGCGACCGGCGATACGGCCGATCCCGGTGATGACGCCCGCGCCCGGCGCGTCGTCGTTGTACATGCCGTTCGCCGCGAGCTGCGAGAACTCGAGGAACGGCGCGCCCGGATCGAGCAGTTGCGCGATGCGATCGCGCGGCAGCAGCTTGCCGCGCGACAGGTGCTTGTCGCGCGCGGCCTGGCCGCCGCCCTGCGCGAGCTGTTCGATCTTCGCGCGCAGGTCGGCGACGACCGCCTCGAGCGCCGCGGCATTCGCGCGGAAGTCTTCCGAACGCGGGTTCAGTTTCGATTCGATGATCGGCATCGACAAGGCTCCGTTCGCGTGACGTGGGCGTTACATCGTTTCCGCGAACAGCTCGCGGCCGATCAGCATCCGGCGGATCTCGCTCGTGCCGGCGCCGATCTCGTACAGCTTCGCATCGCGCCACAGGCGGCCGACCGGGTATTCGTTGATGTAGCCGTTGCCGCCGAGGATCTGGATCGCCTCGCCGGCCATCCACGTCGCCTTCTCGGCCGTGTAGAGAATCACGCCCGCGCAGTCCTTGCGCACCTGGCGGATATGGTCGCTGCCCGCCGAGTCGAGATGGCGGCCCACTGCGTACAGGTACGCGCGGCACGCCTGGAACGTGGTGTACATGTCGGCGACCTTGCCCTGGATCAGCTGGAATTCGCCGATCGACTGGCCGAACTGCTTGCGGTCGTGGATATACGGCACCACCGCGTCGAGACACGCGGCCATGATGCCCGTCGGGCCGCCCGATAACACCGCGCGCTCGTAGTCGAGGCCGCTCATCAGTACCTTCACGCCGCCGTTCAGTTGGCCGAGGATGTTCTCTTCCGGCACTTCGACGTCCTGGAACACCAGCTCGCCCGTGTGCGACCCGCGCATGCCGAGCTTGTCGAGCTTCTGCGCGACCGAGAAGCCCTTCATCCCCTTCTCGACGATGAAGGCGGTGATGCCGCGCGCATTCGCTTCGACGTCCGTCTTCGCGTAGACGACGAGCGTGTCGCAATCGGGGCCGTTGGTGATCCACATCTTCGTGCCGTTGAGCACGTAGCGGTCGCCGCGCTTGTCCGCGCGCAGCTTCATGCTGACGACGTCGGACCCGGCGTTCGGCTCGCTCATCGCGAGCGCGCCGATGTGTTCGCCCGACACGAGCTTCGGCAGATACTTCTGCTTTTGCGCATCGGTGCCGTTGCGGTGGATCTGGTTCACGCACAGGTTCGAGTGCGCGCCGTACGACAGGCCGATCGACGCCGACGCGCGCGAGATCTCTTCCATCGCGACCATGTGCGCGGTGTAGCCCATGTTCGCGCCGCCGTATTCCTCGGAGACGGTCATGCCGAGCACGCCGAGATCGCCGAACTTTTTCCACAGATCCATCGGGAACTGGTCGGTGCGGTCGACCTCCGCCGCGCGCGGCGTGATTTCCTTCGCCGCAAACGTCGCGACGGCGTCGCGCAGCATCTCGATGTCTTCACCGAGCATGAATTGCACGCCGGGCAGGTTGATCATGTCTCCTCCGTCTCCAGAAAGTGTGTCGCACTCACCGATTTCTGAGCTTTACTCAAATCGAATGACTACGTCCATTCATTGACCCATAAAGCGGAAATTTTGCACAGTTTCGCGTCTCCACGGGTTCGGCGTCAATAGTTTTCTGAGTGATACTCAGATATGATGCGAGCATGACAGCCGCTTCCGCCGACACCATGACCGCCACCGCCAAAGCCGACCGCGCCGACACGCCGCGCGCACCCGCCGGGCGCAAATCCCAGCAGCGCGTGCAGGACATTCTGCGCGCCGGCCGTGAAGTGTTCGCCGAAAAAGGTTACGAGCATGCGACGGCCGCGGAGATCGCGCAGCGCGTGGGCGTGTCGGAGGCGACGGTGTTCAGCTATTTCCGTGGCAAGCGCGAGCTGTGCGCGCGCGTGATCGCCGACTGGTACGACGAAATCATCGCCGCGTTCGAACACGGAATGCCGCGGGACGCGTCGGTGCAGCAGCAGTTCGCGTTCATCGTTCGCACGCACCTGCGGCTGATGCTCGTGAACGGTACGGGATTGTGCGCGCTGGTGCTGTCGGAAGGCCGCGCGAAGCAGCATGCGCTGAGCGACGAGCTCACCGCGCTGCAGCGCCGCTACACGGCGCCGCTGATGGACGTGCTCGCGCGCGGCCAGGCGGCCGGGCAGGTTCGCGCGGATCTGCCGCTGAGCCTGCTGCGCTCGATGGTGTTCGGGCCGATCGAGCACGTGCTGTGGGATGCGATCCTCGGGCACCGCAAGCTCGATACGGAAACGACGGCCACGCAGTTGATCGACATGCTGTGGGCCGCCGTGCAGCCGCCGGCGCCGGAACAGGCGGCGCTCGTGCGCTTCAGGAACGAAGTGGCCGAAGCCGTGCGACGGCTGGAAGGCGAAGCGTCACGCGCGTGACGCCGCCGGGCAGCGCGGCGGCCGCCCCACCGCCGCTTCCGCACCGTCGCTCAGAGGTGGGCGCTGCTATGAATCCTCGCTGACGCGCAGCGGCGCGCGGCTCTGCTCGTTGTTCAAATGGACGAACTTGCGCAACAGGCGCATCAGTTCCTGCGAATCGTCGTCGCCCATCCCGTCGAACAGGCCGGCGCGCAGCTCCTGCACCGACGGAATCAGATGCGTGAGCAGTTCGGCGCCGGCCGGCGTCAACAGCAGGCGCCGCTGACGCCGCGGCAGCACTTCGCGGACGATCAATCCCTTCGCTTCGAGCCGGACCGCGAGATCGGCAGTGGTCGACGTGTCGAGCGCCACCCGCTGCGCGAGCGTCACCTGATCGAGCCCCGGACACTCGTACAGCATCCGCAGCACCGCGTACTGCACGGGCGTCACGTCCCGGCCCAGCTTCTCGTAGAACATCGCAACCGCGATCTGGTGTGCGCGCCGGATCAGGTGCCCGGGTTCGTCGTACAGATCGAGCGGAAAAGCCGGCAGGCCGGCGGGATTCGTTTTTTCCATGAATGAGTCGATGACATAGGCGGCGCGCGCCGTTGCGCACGCCGACGGCATGGCGCCGTCTCGCGCCAGTTCCCGGGAAAACCAGTATACCGCTCGCCTTGCTCCCGCCAATCTCGATGAGTACACTGAATCTCATTCAGTACACGGAATGACGAATTGCCGCGTAACGGCGGCACCGCCCTGAAGGAGACGACGAACGTGTTTCTCAAGAACGCTTGGTATGTGGCCTGCACGCCCGATGAAATCGACGGCAAGCCGCTGGGCCGCAAGATCTGCAACGAGTCGATGGTGTTTTACCGCGCGGCGGACGGCCAGGTGGCCGCGCTCGAGGATTTCTGCCCGCACCGCGGCGCGCCGCTGTCGCTGGGATTCGTGCGCGACGGCGTGCTCGTGTGCGGCTATCACGGGCTGGAAATGGGTTGCAACGGCAAGGCGACCGGCATGCCGGGCCAGCGCGTCGGCGGTTTCCCGCCGATTCGCAGCTTCCCGGCGGTCGAGCGGTACGGCTTCGTGTGGGTCTGGCCGGGAGACGCGTCCGAAGCCGATCCCGCCAAATTGCCCGCGCTGGCGTGGGCCGAGGATCCGGCCTGGGCGCACGGCGGCGGCCTGTATCACATTCGCTGCGACTACCGGCTGATGATCGACAACCTGATGGACCTCACGCACGAGACCTACGTGCATGCGACGAGCATCGGCCAGAAGGAAATCGACGAAGCGGCGCCGAAGACGACCAGCCACGGCGACGAAGTCGTCACGAGCCGCTTCATGGAGAACGTGATGCCGCCGTCGTTCTGGCGGATGGCGCTGCGCGGCAACGGGCTCGCCGACGACGAGCCGGTCGACCGCTGGCAGATCTGCCGCTTCACGCCGCCGAGCCACGTGATGATCGAAGTGGGCGTCGCGCATGCGGGCCACGGCGGCTACGACGCGCCTGCGGACAAGAAGGCGTCGTCGATCGTGGTCGATTTCATCACGCCCGAGACGGACACGTCGATCTGGTACTTCTGGGGGATGGCGCGCAACTTCCGGCCCGACGATCGCGCGCTGACCGCCGAGATCCGCGAAGGCCAGGGCAAGATCTTCGCGGAAGATCTCGAGATGCTCGAGCGACAGCAGCGCAATCTCGAACAGTGGCCCGAGCGCAAGCTCCTCAAGCTCAACATCGACGCCGGCGGCGTGCTGTCGCGCAAGGTGATCGACCGGCTGCTCGCCGCCGAAAACGCGGCGAGCCCGCAGCGGCCCGTGATTCCGGTCGCGCCCGTCAAGGAGGCGTCATGAACGACGCGACATTGACGGTCCGGGTGGCCCGCAAATGGCAGGAAGCGCGCGACATCTGCGGCTTCGAACTGGTCAGCGACGACGGCTCGCCATTGCCGCGCTTCGACGCCGGCGCCCATATCGACGTGCATCTGCCGGGCGGGCTCGTGCGCCAGTATTCGCTGTGCAACCACCCGGAGCAACGCGATCGCTATCAGATCGCGGTGCTGCGCGATGCCGAAGGTCGCGGCGGATCGCGCGCGATTCACGACGAAGTCCGGCAAGGCGACACCGTGCGGATCGGCATGCCGCGCAATCAATTCCCGCTCGCATCCGGTGCGCCGCACCATCTGTTGCTCGCCGGCGGAATCGGTGTCACGCCGATTCTCAGCATGGCGGAACGGCTGTTCTCGTCCGGCACGCCGTTCGACATGCACTACTGCGCGCGCTCGGCCGATCGCATGGCCTTCATCGAGCGGATCAATGCGGCCGGGTTTCGCGATCGCGCCCGCTTCCACGTCGACGACGGCGACCCCACGCAACGTTTCGACCTGGCTTCCGTGCTCGCCGGCGCGCCCGACGGCACGCACCTGTACGTGTGCGGCCCGCGCGGCTTCATGGATGCAGTGCTGAACGCGGCACGCGAGCGCGGCTGGAGTGAAGCGCGACTGCATTACGAGTTCTTCGGCGGCGCGGTCGTGTCGTCCGGCGCCGATCGCGCATTCCAGGTGCGGATCGCGAGCAGCGGCAAGGTGATCGACGTACCGGCCGACTGCACCGTCATCGCGGCGCTGGCGGCGAATGGCGTCGACGTGCTGACGTCGTGCGAGCAAGGCGTGTGCGGCACCTGCATGACCCGCGTGCTCGAAGGCGAGCCCGATCATCGCGACGCATATCTGACCGACGACGAAAAGGCGGCCGGCGACCAGTTCATGCCGTGCTGCTCGCGGTCGCGAACCGAGCTGCTGGTACTCGATCTGTAGACCTGTAGATCGGTAGACGGACCGCCCGACACGCGGCGGCCAATCACAATACTGGAGACGCCCCATGGAGCAACATGCCCGACCGCCAATCAATACTCCTAAATTTCCGCTCGACCGATGGTGGGTCGCGGCGCTGTCGTCCGAACTGACGGACCAGCCCGTGGCCCGCACGCTGCTCGGCCGGCCGGTCGTGCTGTTCCGGCTGCCCTCCGGGGAAGTCGGTGCGCTGGAGGACCGCTGCTGCCACAAGTCGCTGCCGTTGTCGTGCGGCTCGCTCGAAGCGCGCGGCCTGCGCTGCGGCTATCACGGCCTGCTGTTCGACCGCGGCGGCACGTGTGTGGAGATTCCCGGGCAGGAGCGGATTCCGGCGAAGGCCTGCGTGGCATCGTATCGGGTGCAGGAACAGGACGCGATCGTCTGGATCTGGATGGGCGCCGACCCGCACGCTCAACCCACCTGCGCGCCGCCGCGCTACCCGTTCCACTCGGATCCGCAATATCGGTTCGGCGGCGGCCACTACCACTACGACGCGCCGTATCAGCTGATTCACGACAACCTGATGGACCTGAGCCACCTCGGCTACGTGCATCTGAAGACGATCGGCGGCAACGCGCGGCTGCACATGGGCGCGGACACGCACGTCAGCAGCGACGGCGACACGGTGACGCTGGTCCGCCGGATGCCGGATTCCGTCCCTCCGCCGACGTACACCGCCGCGTGGCCGTTCGCGGGCCGCGTCGATCGCTGGCAGGAAATCGAATTCCACGTGTCGCACATCCGGATCTGGACCGGCGCGATGGACGCGGGCACCGGCGACCTGCTCGATCCGGCGCGCGGCGGCTTTCATATGCGCGGCTTCCACGGCATCACGCCCGAGTCGGAAACGACGACGCACTACTTCTGGACCGTCGCGACCAATCCGCGACACGACATCGAACGCGTCGCGCAAACGGTCATCGAGCAATCCGCGGCGACGTTCGACGAGGACAAGACCGTGATCGAGGCGCAATACCGGAACCAACAGCGGTTTCCGGGGGGCCGCCAGATCGACATTCACGTCGATGCAGGCCCCAATCGCGCGCGGCGCGTGATCGAACGCCTGCTGCTGCAACCGGAGCCCGCTTGACCATCGCATGCCGGCGCGCGAACGGCGCCGGCCATTCGCGGCGGCCGCACCGCGGGTGACTGTCGCCCTCCGCAATCGTATTCGGTTTCGTCTCATCCGCTGCACCCGGCTTCGATTTCCCCCAATCAATTAGACCTACTATTCTTATGAAGGATCTTTGACGTGAGCGCAAATATCCGCAATACGATCGACGCGTCCCCGATGAGCGCGTTCCAGACGATGGCCGTCACCGCGTGCGTCGTGCTGAACATGCTCGACGGCTTCGACGTGCTGGCCATCGCGTTTGCCGCGCCGCATCTGGCGGCCGAATGGAAACTGAGCGGCAAGGAAATCGGCCTGCTGCTGAGCGCCGGGCTGGCCGGCATGGGGATCGGCTCGGTGCTGATCGCGCCGCTGGCCGACCGAGTCGGCCGCCGCCGCATCATCCTGCTCTGCCTCGCCGTCATTTCGACCGGGATGCTCGCCTGCGCGGCCACGCACGGCACGTTACAGCTCGCGCTCGCACGTGCCTACACCGGGCTCGGCATCGGCGGCATGCTCGCCAGCCTCACCGTGATCAGCGGCGAATACGCGTCGAACAAATGGCGCAGCGCCGCGATCGGCATGCAGTCGGCCGGTTACGCGATCGGCGCGACGGCCGGCGGCGTCGTCGCCGGTTACCTGCTGTCGACGTGGGGATGGCGCAGCGTGTTCGCATTCGGCGGCATTCTGACGTTGCTGTCAATCCCGATGGTGCTCGCATTGCTGCCGGAGTCGCTCGACTTCCTGCTGGCGCGGCGTCCGGAGCATGCGCTGCAGAAAATCAACCGCATCCTCGCGAGAATGAAGCGCGCGCCGATCGCCGCGCTGCCGGCCGCGACGGCCTCCGTCGAAACCGCTGGCCCCGCGTCGAACTGGACGGCCGTGCTGCGCGCACCGCTCGCGCGCCGCACGATCGCGCTGTGGATCGCGTTCTTTCTCGTGATGGGCAGCTTCTATTTCGTCGTGAGCTGGACGCCGAAGCTGCTGGTCCAGGCCGGGCTGTCGGCGTCGCAGGGCGTGACCGGCGGCGTGCTGCTCAACCTCGGCGGCATCGCGGGTGCGTCGCTCTTCAGCCTGCTGTCGACTCGCTTCGGGCTGCGCAATCTGCTGGGCGCGACACTGCTGCTCGGTGGCGTGCTGATGGTCGTGTTCGGCGCGAACACCGGCTCGCTGGGCATCGGGATGACGGTCGCCGTGTTCCTCGGCGCCGTGATCAATGCGTGCGTGGCCGGCATGTACGCACTGTCGCCGACGCCGTATCCGGCCGAGATCCGCACGACCGGCATCGGCCTCGCGGTCGGCATCGGCCGCCTCGGCGCGATCCTGTCGCCGATGACGGTCGGCGCGCTGCTGGACGACGGCTGGTCCGTGTCCCACCTCTATTTCACGTTTCTTCTGCCGATGGCGGGGGCGGCGATCGCCGTCGCCGTGGCCGGCTCGCGTGCCGCCGCATCGCACGGGCAACGCGATCCGGCGCTGTCGTAACGCGCAACGCTCTCAGCCTCACCACGCTTCCGTCGTCACGCCGGGCACGTCCGGGTCATAAAAAATCGATCAGTACTTCTACTGTTTGGAGACAGTCATGAAAAGGAAACCGGGCGTCGCACTCGCGACGGCGATGGGGATTGGGATGGCACTGGCCGGCCCGGCCAGCGCGCAAAGCAGCGTCACACTGTACGGGATCATCGATACCGGCGTGTCCTACTACAACAACGCCGCGCACGGCGGGTCGTTCACCGGGATGCCGACGCTCACCGGCGAGGTGCCGTCACGCTGGGGCCTGCGCGGCACGGAGGATCTCGGCGGCGGCTACCAGGCATTCTTCGTGCTCGAAAACGGCTTCCAGCCCGGCACCGGCGCGCTGAACTACGGCGGCCGCCTGTTCGGGCGGCAAGCGAACGTGGGCGTGAACGGCCCGTTCGGCGCGCTGACGCTCGGCCGCCAGATGAACATGTCGATGATCGTGCTGACCAATGCCGACGTGATCGGCCCGTCGATTCATTCGATGGCGGATTTCGACTCCTATCTGCCGAATGCACGCAGCGACAACGCGATCGGCTACAAGGGCACGTTTCGCGGCGTGACGCTCGGCGCCACCTACAGTTTCGGCCGCGACGCGGCCGGGCCAGCCGGGCCGTCGGCGACGGGCTGTGCCGGGCAAGTGGCCGGCGACATCGTCGCGTGCCGCCAATACACGGCGATGATCGCGTACGACGCGAGCAATTTCGGACTCGCCGCGTCGCACGACGTGATGCGCGGCGGCGGCGGTGCGCTCGCGCCGCTGAACAATCCGGCGTACACCGACACGCGCGACATCGTCGCCGGCTACGTGAAGATCGGCCCCGCGAAACTCGGCGCCGGGTGGATCCGCCGCAACCTCGCGGCGGCCGAACACCTGCAGGCCGACATCGTGTTCGCGGGCGGCACGTACTACGCGACACCCTATCTCGCGCTCGACGTGCAGGGCGTGCGCTACCTGCAACGCCGCGAACGCAGCGAAGGCGCGAACGGCACGCTGCTCGTCGGCCGCGCGAACTACTTCCTGTCGAAGCGGACGACCGTCTATACGTCGGTGGGCTACATGTTCAACAGCAAACTGGCCGCGAACGCGGTGGCCGCCGGCGGGACGGTCGGCACCGGGATGAACCAGTTCGGCGCGATGGCCGGCATCCAGCAGAAGTTCTGAACGCCGGACACCGCGCATCGATCGAGTCAATCGGCGAGCCGGCAATGCGACAGTTTCAACCCCGGCAGCACCGGCGCGTCGATATAGCCTTCGTTCACACAGCTGAACCGGAACGCCGCGGACGTGACGAACGGCTTGATCTCGCCGCCGGGGAATTTCTGCTTCAGGGCGCCTTGGTCGTCCACGCCTAGCCGGCCGCGTCGAAATGCGTGTCGAACTGCTCGCCGTCGGCCGTCAGCGCACCGAAATACGTTCCGCCCGGGTCGCCGCCCATCCGGATCACGGCACCGACGAACGTGAGGCGCTTGCCGTCGTATTTCGTCTTCGCGGCGGCCATGTCCTGCGTATAGGCCTCGATCACGGCGCCGTAGTGCACGTCGATCGCGGGTTCGGCGTTCGAAGCCGCACAGGCGGCCTCGTGAACGCCCGACAGCAGCGCGCAGGCCGCAAGCGCGGCCGTCATGAACGGCGCGGAAATCTTCTTCAAGGGTGGCCTCCCGTCCAGCGTGGTGGTTGAAGTCATCGAAGCCCGGCGTGATGCCGGTTGAACGCGCTCGCGTCGCTTCAATCGTTCGAATGGCGGTACACGGCTGCGATCACTTCATCGCCCGCGTGGTCGTGCGCGGTGCATGGCGTCGCGCTGAACGCGACGTGACAGGAAGATGGCATGGTGCGGCCCCGGCTCTCTCGTTGAATTTCACTGCGTCTGATTTTGGCCGCTACGGTAGCAGACTGCCGATGGCCCGGCAATCGAGCGGCGAGCGCTGCTCGGCCGCCTCATTACAATTGCAAACGATTCTCATTACGGATATCATGCGCGTCCTGGTCCAACGCAACGCCGCGGCCCGCAACATGATCCTCAGCATTCCTCTTCCTGCATCGATTCATGCCATTCCGTCGAACGCCCCGCCGTGCCCGGACCTTGCGTCCGTGGCGCACACGCCTGCCGGTCCTGCTCACCCTGTGCGCCGCGAGCGGCGCACAGGCGGCCGGCGCTGAACCCGTTGCGCCCGCAACCGCCGCTGCGGCGACCGCCGAACACGAACTCCCGGCGATCAGCGTCAACGCGTCGGCTGCCATCGATCCGACGATCGGCTATCAGCCGCGCACGACGAGCATCGCGGGCGGCGACGAGCGAGCGCTGAAGGAGATCCCGCAATCGGTCGCGGTGGTCAGCAGCAGCGTGATGCAGGACCAGCAGGCGCGCTCGCTCGACGACGTGCTCGGCAACATCAGCGGCGTCACGCAGACGAACACGCTCGGCGGCACGCGCGACGCGTTCATCAAGCGCGGCTTCGGATCGAACAACGACGGCTCGGTGCTGGTCGACGGCGTGCGTACGCCGGTGCTGCACAGCTATCTCGCGACGATCGATCGCGTCGAAGTGCTGAAGGGCCCCGCTTCGCTGCTGTACGGGATGCAGGATCCGGGCGGCGTGATCAACCTCGTCACGCGCAAACCGGAAGACACGTTCGGCGGCTCGGTCTCCGCGTCGCGCACGAACCACGGCGGCAGCAACGCGCAGTTCGATCTCACGGGGCCGCTCGGCAAGCCCGGGCAAGTCGCGGGCGGCACGCTCGCATTCCGGCTGACCGGCGAATACGACACGAGCCGCTACTGGCGCAGCTTCGGCCGCGAACGCAATGCGCTGATCGCGCCCGCGCTGTCGTGGCACGACGCGAACACGTCGATCGACGTCAGCTATCAGTACGTCGACTACACGACGCCGTTCGACCGCGGCACCGTGCTCGTGAACGGTCGCCCCGACGATGCGCTGCGCTATCGCCGCTACGAGGAAGCGTGGTCGCAAAGCACCGGCATCCAGGAAACGCTGCGGACGCGCATCGAGCACCGCTTCTCCGATGCATGGCGCGTGCGCGCGACCTACGGCTGGGGCCGCGACCGTTACGATCAGTTCATCACGCGCGCCACCGCGTTCAACAGCAGGACCGGCGCACTGACGCGCTCGTCCGATGCGAACCTCGGACGCAACGATTCCGACCAGATCGCGACGCTCGGCCTGCTCGGCAACGTGACGCTCGCGGGGATGCACCACGCGATCTACGTCGGCGGCGAATACGAGCGGCAGCGCAGCTTCCGCGGCGACACGATCCGCGGCAAGGCGACGACGGGCTTCAATCTCTACGATCCCGTGTACGACCTGCTCGCGCCCGGCGGCATACCCAGTACGAAGCAGAGCGATTCGCGCTCGGTCGTGCATGCGTATTCGACGATCGTGCAGGACTCGGTGAAGATCACCGAGCGCCTCACCGCGGTAGGCGGGCTGCGCTGGGAAAACTGGCAACAGGAATCGGGGATGGGCCGGCCGTTCGTGTTCGCCGACCGCTCGCGCGGCAGCGTCTGGCTGCCGCAGTTCGGGCTCGCGTATGCGCTCACGCCGGCGCTGACCGCGTACGCGAACGTGAGCCGCTCGTTCAAGCCGAACGTCGCGTCGAACGTCGCGGCGCCGCTTGCGCCGGAATACGGCCGCGTGCTCGAGGCCGGGTTCAAGTTCAGCCTGAAGCCCGCGATCACGGGCACGCTGGTCGTGTACCAGATCGACAAGCGCAACGTCGCGGTCACGGTCGGCGAGATCACGTCGACGATCGGTACCGCGCGCTCGCGCGGAATCGAACTGGACGTCGCCGGGCAAATCACGCGCCACCTGAGCGTGATCGGCAGCTACGCGTATACGAACGCGAACGATCGCGACAGCAACACGCCGCTCGTCAACGTCGCGCGCCACACGGGCAGCCTGTTCGCGGTATACGACACGGCCATCGCGAACCTGCCCGGGCGCTGGCGCTTCGGCGGCGGCGCGCGGCTCGTCGGCGCCCGCTCCGGCGACACGGCGAATAGCTTCACGCTGCCCGGCTACGTGACCGTCGACGCGTTCGCGGCGTACGAAACGACGATCGGCAAGTTTCCGACCCGCTTCCAGCTCAACGTGAAGAACCTGCTCGACAAGACCTACTATCCGTCGAGCAACAACAACCTGATCGTCGCGGTCGGCGAGCCGCGGCTCGTCACGCTGACGACGACGGTATCGTTCTGACGCCCGGCCTGCTCCGGCCGGCGACACGAACCGGCATCAACCGCCCGCGAAGTCGAGCAGGATCTTGCAGCTTTCCGCGGGATTGCGCTCGGCCATCTCGAACGCCTGCGCGACGTCGCGAAAGCTCACCTTGTGCGTGACGATGTGCTCGGGCTGGATCAGGCCGCGACCGATCCAGTCGATCACCTGCGGGAACATCGCGCAGTTGAGCCGCGACGCGGCGAGCGTCAGCTCCTTCTTCGTCAGCTCGGCCTGCACGATCGCGGACGGCTCCGACGAGAAGCCGAGCACGCCGATCCGGCCGGCCGGCGCGGCGATCTTCACGGCCTCCTCGAGAATCGACGGATGGCACACCGCATCGAAGATCAGCGTCGGGCCGCCGTCGACACCGCGCTTCTCCAATGCATCGGGCAGCGACTCGACGCTCGTGTTGATGATCTCGTCCTCCGCGGCGCCGCACTTGCGCGCGAGCTGCAGCCGCGCGTCGAGCCGGTCGGTGATGAACGCGCGAATGCCGTACACGCGCTTGAGCACCTGCAGGATCGTCAGGCCGACGGTGCCAGCGCCGTAGATCAACGCGACATCGCCCGGCAATACGCCGGTGCGTGACGTCGCGTTCGCGGCCACCGCGAACGGCTCGACGATCGCCGCACACGTATCGGCAATCTCGTCCGGAATCCGGTACGCGTTGCCGGCCGGCACGCACGTGTACTCGCTGAAGCCGCCGTCGCGATGCACGCCGAGCACGGTCAGGTGCCGGCATACGTTGCGGCGGCCGATGGTGCACGCATGGCAATGCCCGCAGCTGATCACCGGATCGACCGCGACGATCTCGCCGAGCCGCGCGGCGTCGACGCCCGCGCCCAACGACTCGATCGTCCCGACGAATTCGTGGCCGATGATGCGCGGGTACGACACGAACGGGTTCTTGCCGTGAAAGATATGCAGGTCCGATCCGCAGATGCCCGCATAGCGGACCTTCACGCGCACTTCGCCGGCGGCGGGCGCGGGCAGCGGCACCTCGCGCACGCTCATGCTGTTCGGACGATCGACAACGACGCTCAACATTTCGGTTCTCTCCTTCGAATCTTCGTCGCTCACCAGTTCCACATCGAACCGTCGCGCAGCCGGGCGACCGGCAGGTACGCGCGCTCGTACGGATATTTCGCGGCCAGCGCCTCGTCGATGTCGACGCCGAGACCCGGCACGTCGTCCATCACGAGATAGCCGTCCTCGAAGCGGTAGCTGTGCGGAAACACTTCGTCGGTCAGCGGGCTGTGCGGCATCAGTTCCTGGATGCCGAAGTTCGGCGCCCACAGCCCGAAGTTCACCGCCGCCGCCATGCAGACGGGCGACAGGTCGGTCGCGCCGTGAAAGCCCGTGCGCACCTGGTACATCGCCGCGTAGTCGGCAATGCGCCGCACGTGCGTGATCCCGCCCGCATGCACGATCGTCGCGCGGATGTAGTCGATCAGCTGGTCGCGGATCAAATCCTTGCAATCCCAGATCGAGTTGAATACCTCGCCGACCGCGAGCGGCGTCGTCGTGTGCTGGCGAATCAGGCGGAACGCGTCCTGGTTCTCCGCGGGCGTCGCATCCTCGAGCCAGAACAGCCGATGCGGTTCGAGATCGCGGCCGAGCCGCGCGGCCTCGATCGGCGTCAGCCGATGATGCGCGTCGTGCAGCAGGTGCGGCGCGTCGCCGACCGCGTCGCGCACCTTGCGGAACAGTTCCGGCGTGTGGCGCAGATACAGCGCGGTGTCCCACGGCTCCTCGGGCGGCCGCCCCTTCTCGGCCGGCTCGTACGCGCCGGCCGTCTTGCCGACGCCGTACACCTTGTCGAGCCCCGGCACGCCCGACTGCACGCGAATCGCGCGAAAACCTTCCTCGATATGCGCGCGCACCGCGTCGACCGCTTCCTCGTGATCGCGCCCGTTCGCGTGGCCGTACACCATCAGCCCGTCGCGGCTCTTGCCGCCGAGCAGCTGGTAGACGGGCATGCCGGCGAGCTTGCCCTTGATGTCCCACAGCGCCATGTCGATCGCGGCGATCGCCGTCATCGTCACGGGCCCGCGCCGCCAGTACGCGCCGCGATACAGGTATTGCCAGATGTCCTCGATGTTGCGCGGGTCGCGGCCGACGAGGCACGGGAACACGTGGTCTTCCAGATACGCGCGTACCGCGAGTTCGCGCCCGTTGAGCGTCGCGTCGCCGAGGCCGTAGATGCCTTCGTCGGTCACGATCTTCACCGTCACGAAGTTCCGGCCCGGACACGTGACGATGGTCTGCAAGCGTTCGATTTTCACTGCGCTCCTCCAGCGGGCGGTTCAGTCGACAAAGTAATGGGGCGCGCGGCTGCGCACTTCCGGCAGATGCGAGCCGATCCGGTCGACGTGCGTCGCGACCGCCGCGCCGAGGAGCGCCATGTTGCGCGACGCGATGTGCGCGAGGATCTGTTCGTGCTCCTGCAGCGCGCGGCGCGCGTGATCCTCGACGCGATCGAGCAGCAGCCAGCGCACGCGGTCGAACTGGCGCTTCATCGGCTGCAGCATTTCCCATACGTGCGGCCGGCCCGCGAACGCGAACATCCGGCCGTGCATCGCCTCGTCGAGATCGAAGAACGCTTCGACATCGCGCGCGGCCACGGCCGCGCGCTGCGCGTCGATGATCCGCGACAGCTCCGCGAGCTGCTCCGGCATGATCTTCTGCGCGAGTTCGACGTGGTTCGCGCATTCGAGCGTGCTGCGCGCGAACCGCCCTTCCTCGAGGATCGACACCGGAATCGGCGCGACCAGCGTGCCGACCTTCCGGTAGATCTGCACGAGCCGCTCGTCGGCAAGCTGCGCGAACGCTTCGCGCACCGGCGTGCGGCTGACCTTGATCGTCGTGGAGATCACGGCCTCCGACAGCGCGGTACGCGGCGGCAGCGCGCCGCGCACGATCGCGTGGCGCAGCAGCGCGTGCACCTGCTCGGTGTACGACCGGCTCTCGTCCAGCGAGAACCCTTGCAACGCCGTGACGACGACGTCCTCTTCTTCCAGTGCTGCCGTTTCGCTCATGGTTGCCGATTGATCCGACTTGATATCGATATCTACCATGGTACAGAAGGCGTGATATCCAGGCGATCTAGCGTTTACACCGATAACTTCCGCGTAAAAGTCGAAATAACCTGCACGCATCTCGTCATCTACCATGGTACAAACCGTCGCCGATCGCCATGCCACCTGCTCCCGACTTCCTGCGCACCGCGCCGCCCGGCACGCGCCGCCCCGGTTATGACCGGCAGGCGGTCCGCACGGGGATCGTCCATCTCGGCCTCGGCGCGTTCCATCGCGCGCATCAGGCGCTCCATACGGAAACGGTGCTCGAACAGGGCGATCTCCGCTGGGGCATCGTGGGCGTCGAACTGCGGCGGCGCCATACCGTCGACCAGCTCGCCGCGCAGGATCACCTGTACACGGTGACCGAGCGCGACGGGGGCGGTGCGCGCACGCGCATCGTCGGCGCCGTGCACGGTGCGCTGTTCGCGCCCGAATCGCTGCCCGCGCTGCTGGCGCTGATCGCCGATCCGGCCGTGTCGATCGTCAGCCTGACCGTGACCGAGAAAGGCTATTGCCGACGCCCCGGCGGCGGGCTCGACGCCGACGATCCCGCCCTCCGGCAGGATCTCGCGACGCCCGACGCGCCGCGCACCGCGCTCGGCGTGATCGCGGCCGGCCTGCGCTTGCGGCCGGCGAACGCGCCGCTCACCGTCGTCTGCTGCGACAACATGACGTCGAACGGCGACACGCTGCGCGCGCTGCTGATCGACTACGCGGAACGCATCGACGGCGCGCTCGCGCGGCGCATCCGCGACGACGTCGCGTTCCCGAACAGCATGGTCGACCGGATCGTGCCGGCCGCGACGTCCGAATCGCTCGACTGGGCGCACGCGCATCTCGGCGCGCGCGACGCGGCCGCGATCGTCTGCGAGCCGTTTTCGCAATGGGTGATCGAGGATCGTTTCGCCGGCCCGCGCCCGCGCTGGGAAGACGCCGGCGCGCACGTCGTCGCCGACGTGCGGCCGTACGAAACGATGAAGCTGCGGCTGTTGAACGGCTCGCATTCGGCCATTGCGTATGCGGGGCAACTGCGCGGGCGCGCGACCGTGTCCGATGCGATGGCCGATCCGGCGATCGCGGCGCTCGTCGACGGCGTGATGACGCGCGACCTGCTCGCGACCGTCGACGTGCCGTCCGGTTACGACGCGCGCGGCTATTGCGCGACGCTCGTGCAGCGCTTCCGGAATCCGACGCTCGCGCATCGCACCGAACAGATCGCGATGGACGGCACGCAGAAGGTGCCGCTGCGCTGGCTGCCGGCGCTCGGCGAAAGCGCGGCGGCCGGCATCGAACGTCCGTATCTGGAGCGCGCGCTGGCGCTCTGGCTGCACTACCTCGCCACCGCGCACGACGAAGCGGGCCGGCCGCTGACGATCAGCGATCCGGGCGCGGCCGCGCTCGGCGCGGCGCTGTCGGCGGCCGGCGATGCAACCGGCGCGGTTCGGGCCGCACTCGGCAGCGCCGTGCTCGCCGGTTCGGCGGCATGGCCGGACGCGTTGATCGCGCGCGTCGGCACGCATCTGGCGACGCTGCGCGCGCACGGCACCGACGCTTTGCTCGCGCCGTTGCACGCGCGCTGAACGACCGCCCACCCGGTTCGCCGCAACCCGCGCGAACCGCGCAATACCCCTGCTCGCCGAGGTCCGTGCCGACGCGGCGATCGATCGACAAGACATGACGGCCGGCCCACCGGCACGAAGGAGACGGACATGAAGCAGAAGTCGCAGGCGTGGTTCACGGTGTTCCTGCTGTTCCTGGTGTATGGCATCAACTACCTCGACCGCGTCGCGCTGTCGATCGTCGCCCCGATCGTGCAGACCGATCTCGGCATCGACGCCGCGCAGATGGGCCTCGTGTTCAGCACGTTCTTCATCGGCTACGCGCTGTTCAATTTCATCGGCGGGCTCGCATCCGACCGGCTCGGGCCGAAGCTCGTGTACGTGCTGTCGGTGGGACTGTGGTCGGTGTTCTGCGGGATGACCGCGCTCACCGTCGGCTTCGTGAGCCTGCTGATCGTGCGGCTGCTGTTCGGCATGGCCGAAGGGCCGCTGTGCTCGGCCGCGAACAAGATGGTCAACAACTGGCTGCCGCGCGACGGCGCCGCGACCGCGATGGGGCTGCTCAGTGCGGGCTCGCCGCTCGGCGGCGCGATCGCCGGGCCGATCGTCGGCCTGCTGGCCGCGCAGTTCGGCTGGCGGCCGGCATTCTGGATCGTCTGCGCGATCGGGCTCGCGTGGGTCGTCGTCTGGATGATGTCGACGTCCGACCGTCCGGCGACGCCGATCAACGATGCAGCGGGCGCGGGCGCGCCGATCCACGAAGCCGCGGGCGCCGGCACGACGACGCCCGCGCATACGCTGTCGCACTACGTGCGCCAGCCGCGCATCCTCGCGACCGCCGCCGCGTTCTTCAGCTACAACTACGTGCTGTTCTTCTTCCTCAGCTGGTTCCCGAGCTACCTCGTGCGCGCGCATCATCTGAACATCAAGGAAATGAGCGTCGCCACCGTCGTGCCCTGGCTCGTCGGCACGGTCGGCCTCGCGTGCGGCGGCGCGATCTCGGATGCGCTCTATCGGCTCACCGGCAACCTGCTGCTGTCGCGCCGGATCGTGCTCGTGACCTGCCTGCTCGGCGCCGGCGCGTGCGTGGCGGTGGCCGGCGCCGTGCAGTCGACGCAAGGCGCGGTCGCGCTGATGTCCGTGTCGCTGTTCTTCCTGTACGTGACGGGCGCGATCTACTGGGCGATCGTGCAGGACGTCGTGCATCCGGCCCGCGTCGGCGGCGTCAGCGGCTTCCTGCATTGCATGGGCAGCCTGTCGGGCGTGATCGGGCCGGCCGTCACCGGCCTCATCGTCGAACGCAGCGGCTCGTTCGCGTCCGCGTTCGTGCTGGCCGGTGCGATCGCACTCGCGGGCGCGGTGCTGGCCGGCGTGTTCGTGCGCAATGCGCGGCCGTCGGAAGTCCTGCGCGAACACACCGCGCACTGACGCCGCCGGGCGGCGGCTTGCCGCGCGACGCCGCCCTCGCCACGCTCGAAACGTATGCGTACTGGCTCGCAAAGGGCGCGCCGGTCGGCGCGAAGCTGTCGGGCCACGGGTTCCTGCCCGACTCGATGTACGGGTGCAGCGTAAACGGCCGCGTGCTCGGCGCGCCATGACGCGCGGCCGGTGCGGCCGGCGCGCTCACGGGCGCCAGCGATACACGACAATGCTCGACCCGTTGTAGTTGTCCTTCGTGATCACGTATTCGCCGGTCGAGCGCAGGTACGCACGGACGCCGTACATCGAGTCGACGTCGTTGCCGACATCCATCGCCGCCGTGTTCGAGTTCGTCAGCGTGGTGACGAGCGCGCCGGTGTTCAGATCGAATATGTCGATGTTCGGCACCGTGTGCACGTAGCCGACGAACAGGTAGTGGCCGGCCGCCGCGATCGATTTCGGGTTCGCGCTCGTCAGGTTGATCACCGGGTTCGGCGTGCTCGTGTTGCCGTTCTTCCAGCCGCGATAGACCTCGATGTGCCCGTTCATCGCGGTCCAGTCCCAGTTGCCCGCGAGGCCCTGCGCGAGGATCATCGTGTCGCTGTCGGCCTGGTAGATGATGCGCGTCACGGGCGCCACGCTGCTCGGCACGGCCGTCGTCACCGGCTTGCCCCACGACGGCTTGCCGGTCGCGTCGAAGCCCGTCATCGGGTAACGCGTGATCACGTTGGAGCCGTTCAGTCCGGCCCACACGTCGCCGTTGCCGTCGATGTCGAAACCGGCCGTCACCTGCAGCGTCGTGTTGAACGGCTTGCCGGGCAGCGAGCCGGCCGGAATCGCGATATAGCCGCTCGCCGTGTTGAAGTAATAGAAATTGAAGTTGCCCGGATTCTGGCCCGACGCGACCAGGATCCGGTTGCCGCCGACCGTCACGAGCTGGCCGAAGTGCTGGCCGCGCTGATAGTCGTTCATGTCGAGGCGCGGGTCCTTCGGATATGTGAACGGGTCGACCGTGTTCGCGACGAACGTGCCGCCCGCGGTGCCCGTATAGACGTTGTTGCCGCTGAAGAACAACGTGCCGTCGGTCGCGGGGTCGGGCGCGGCGATTCCCTCGAAGTTCAGCGCCTGCAGCTTCCATTGCAGCGTGCCGATCGGGCTGTACGAATGCAGATCGGTGCTGCCGTTGCGGCCGAGATCCCAGCCGCCGCCCCATGCGTTGTTCAGCACGTACAGGTTGCCGGCGGCATCCTTGCCGAGCGCCGCGACGCGCGTGAAGCGCTTGTCGCCGACCTGCCCCTTGATGCCCGTCGTCGTGTCGAGATAGCCGCCCTGCACGCCGAACGTGCCGACCTGCACCGGTAGCCCAGGCAGCCCGCCGTACACCTTGATGTTCATGTCGGGCCCTTCGTCGCCCACCATCAACTGGCCCATCGACGCATCGAAGTACAGCGACGCCGGCCGCGCGCCGGCCGCCATCTGCAGCGTGTTCATCGCCGCGCCGGTCGCGCTGAATTGCGCGACGACGCCCGCGCTCTTGCGCGCCACCCACAGGTTGCCGGCCGCATCGAGCGCCAGCGCGCCGGGGCCCGTGACGCCGATGTCACGCTGCCACACGCCGTCGGTCGTATAGACGCGCACGCGGTTGCCGTAGAAGTCGCTCACGTACAGCAGGTTGCCGCCCGTCGCGAGGCCCGTGATCACGTCCGCATACTGGATGCCGGTCCACGTGCTGACCGGAATGCGCAGGTCGCGCTGGTTCGTGCTTCGGTTGTAGCGGCCCACCGAGCCGCTGCCGAACGTGCGGTTGTAGCCGAGCGCGACGAACAGCGACGTCGAATTGCCGGTGATCGCGCCGCCCTGGAATTCGTCGTGGATGCCGATCGTGCCGAGCGGCTGGCCGTTCTGGTAGATCGCGACGCCGCCCGCGTTCTCGTCCCAGCGCGACGCCGTGTAGATCACGCCTTCGGGCGCGACCCACATCGAGCGCGCGCCGTTGCCGACGTGCGAGGCCAGCGTGCCGTACGTATTCGCGAGCCAGTCGGTCGAGTATTGCGCCTGCGCGTGGCTGGCCGGCACCAGCATCGCCATGCACATTCCCAGCAACGCCGCGCGGATTTGTTTCATTGACATGAATAATGCTCCCAGACGAACAATGGTCGACACTGTAAATCGCGGCGCATGAAATATTGGTGATTCCGGCAATGCGCGTTCGCCGTTACCCCGAATTATTCACTCCGCGCCTTTTGCCGTCCGGCGCTTTTTCGTCAACGATCGAAAAATCCGCGAACCCCTCGCCACGACGGCCTGCCAGCCGTGCCGCCTCGGCGCGTTTCCCGGCATTTTCTTCCGGGTCACCGAATGCAAATGCGTCATTTTTTCTGATATGACCGCATTGCCTTTTCATTCGCCGGAAATCGTTCCAATTATTACAAATCGAAATTTAAATGAAAGAGAAAAAATATTATCCGGCGTGATCGGCTTTTTTGCGATTTCGCGCGGCAGGGAAAGTGGGAGGAAAAGGAGAGTGAGGCGGAAAACCGCGCGCCGGCCGTACCGGCACGCGGCGGCGATCGTTCAGCTCGCCGGGTCGAGTGTGGGGCCGTCCCAGCCACCGACGTACTTCGGCCGCGCATCGACGACGTCGATCATGCGTTGCCGGTAGAACAGATCCATCGTCGGCTGCAGGTCGGCGGGCAATTGCCCGCCATGCGCACGCGCAGTCAGGCTGTTCGGCACGACGCGCATGCCGAGCCGGTTCGTGCCGAACACGATTTCGCCGCACGACGCGCACCACGCCCGCGACATCGACTTCGACGGATGCGGGAACCTCGCGCGGCCGCCGTCGAGCGGATCATGTCGTCTCGTCGAAAAGGGAGGCGACAGTAAAGGAGCATGCAGACAACGAGGCCCGCGGCGGCCGCGAGCCCCGTTGCACGCGCAACGACCGCTGCGTCAGAACTTCTGGCGCAGCCCGAGGCTCACGATCGCCTGCGACCGCGAATCGGACGAATGGCCGTTCGCCTTGTCCGACACCGACGCGGTCGCGGCCACCGGCCGGCCGAGCGCGTCGAGCGTCGTGCCGGACGCACGCTGGTATGCGCCGAGCAGGTACACGCTGGTGCGCTTCGACAGGTCGTAGACGGCGCCGAGCGTGACGTTGTGATACTGCGCGCGGTTGTCGATGCCGTCGACGTCGCTGCCGCGCGTGTAGCTGTAGCCGGCGAACAGCTGCGTCTGCGGCTGCACGTTCCAGCGCGTGAACACGCCGGCGACGTTGAACGTCGCGTGGCCGCTGAACAGCGACTGCGCGCCGCTGCGGTACTGCACGTTGCTGTAGTTCACGCCAACGACGGCCGGGCCGAAGTCGTACGTCGCACCCGTCGCGATCACCTGCTGCGACTGCGCGCTCGCATAGCCTTCGTTGATCGACGAATTGAACAGGCCGTCGTCGGTGCCTTGCCACTTGCCCGCCGTCGGATCGGTCGCGCCCGTCTTGCTGTTGTCCGAGCGCTCGTAGCCGACGCCGACGCGCAGCGGGCCGGCCGCGTACGCGGCGCCGACGCTCCACGTGTTGCGCTGCTTCATGCTGCCCGGCTGGCCGCCGAAGCCGTACAGCGCGCCGAACGTGAAGCCCGCGTAGTTCGCGCTCGTGTACTTGATCGAGCTGTCGACGCGCGCGGTCTGGTCGAGATCGTCGATGTCGCCCGGGTGCGCGCCGAAGCCGCCGATGAACGACGACGGGCCGACCGGGCTCACGAAATCGTCGAGCGACGTGTACTGACGGCCGAGCGTGATCGTGCCGTAGCGGTCGCTGCCGACGCCGACGAACGCCTGCCGGCCGAACTGGCGGCCGCCCTGACCCGACGTGCCGTTGGTGATGTCGAAGCCGTTCTCGAGGACGAACAGCGCGCGCATCCCGCCGCCGAGATCCTCGGAACCCTTGATGCCCCACCGGCTGCCGGACAGGTTGCCCGTCGTGAGCCCGACGCTCGAATGCCCGGTGTACGCGCCCGCGGCGCCGACGCGTTCGTTGCTGCGATAGGTCACGCCCGCATCGACGATGCCGTACAGCGTGACGGAGCTTTGCGCGGCGGCGATACCCGCGAGCGAGAGCAGCAGCGGGGCTGCGATCAGTTGCTTGTTCATGGTTTCATGTCTCCGGGCGGTGAACCCGTTGTTCTGGCTGTTGCGAGTAACGCGCGGGCGCCGACATCCGCCGGCGGTGCGAGGCCGGCGACGTTCGCGCGCGACGATGCGGCGGGCATGCCCGCTGCGGCCGGTATGGTAGTTGGAACCGGTTCCGTTCCAAAGCGGAATAATGACAACAGTTTTTTGCTGAAATTGAGATAGTCGGATACGCGACCGGGGGCGCGGCTGGCGCGCCTGTACAGTCAGCAGCGACGCAGACGATAATCGGCTGCACGCCTTCCATCGGGAGCTTCTTCATGCATGAAACGACCCTGCTGATCTTCGCCGCCGTCGCGTTCGTCGGCATCGCGACACCCGGCCCGACCGTGCTGCTCGCGCTGACCAACGGCTCGCGCTACGGCGTGCGCCGCGCGGCCTACGGTTTCGCGGGCGCGATGCTGTCCGACTTCGTGCTGATCGTCGCGGTCGCGCTCGGCCTCGGCGCGCTGCTGATGGCGTCGGCGTTCTGGTTCTCGGTCGTGAAATGGCTCGGCGCCGCGTACCTCGCCTATGTCGGCATCCGGCTGCTGATGTCGAAGGGATCGCTCGACGTCGCGGCCGCGCAGGGCGCCACGGCCTCCGGACGCCACGCGTCGATCTTCGCGAAAAGCTTCCTGACCGCGGTGACGAACCCGAAAGGCTATCTGTTCTTCTCCGCGTTCCTGCCGCAGTTCCTCGATCCGCAGGCGCCGCTCGCGGCGCAATACGTCGCGCTCGCGGTCACGTTCGCGCTGCTCGATGGCGTGGTGATGTTCGGCTACGCGCTGCTCGGTGCACGCGCGGTGCGGCTGCTGAAGCGCTCGGGCGCGCTGTGGCTCGAACGCACGTGCGGCGCGATGCTGCTGGCGCTAGCCGGTTCGCTGGCGCTGTACCGACGCCATGCCGCGTAGGCGCCCGGTTCGATGAAAATCGCCGCCCCGCCCCGCTCCGGCTTCCCCGGCCTGTCGCTCCGGCAGCTCGAACGCGCGGACCTCGACGCGTGGTACGCGTATCTGTCGAATCCTGACGTCTTCCGCCACACGAGCTGGAACCTGCGCTCGCCCGAGGATCTGCTGCCGCTGTTCGACAACATCGAATCGGCCGATCCGGATTCGGTCCGGCGTCTCGCGATCGTCGACACCGCATCAGCTACGCTCGCCGGGACGGTCGGGCTGCATACGGTGTCCACCGTGAACCGCTCGGCGGAGATCGCGTACGACCTCGCGCCGTCGCACTGGGGGCGCGGCATCGCGAGCGCGGTATGCGAAGCCGTCACCGCGTGGACGTTCGCGCACGGCGGCTTCATCCGCATGCAGGCCGTGGTGCTGACCAGCAACGCAGGCTCCGCGCGCGTGTTGCAGAAGTGCGGCTACCGCTACGAAGGGCTGCTGCGCGCCTACAAGATGGTGCGCGGCACGCCGGGCGATTTCGCGATGTACGCACGGCTCGCGACCGACTGACGCGCCGCCCGCGGCCTCGCGCGCCGACGCCGCCACGCCGCCACGCCGCCACGCCGCCACGCGATTGGACGGCCCGCGCCGAATTGGCGACAATCGCCGTTCCCCTCATCGACACTCCGCCATGAAAATCGCCGCGCTGTCCGACATCCACGGCAACCTCGCCGCGCTCGACGCGGTGCTCGACGACGTCCGCCGCCGCGGCGCCGACGTGATCGTCAATCTCGGCGACATCGTGTCGGGCGCGCTCCATCCGGCCGAGACGGCCGACCGCCTGATCGCGCTCGGCCTGCCGACCGTCAAGGGCAATCACGAACGGCAGTTGCTCACCTACGATCGCGACGCGATGCGGCTGTCCGATCGCTGGGCGCACGACACGCTGCGCGCCGACCAGCTCGACTGGATCGCCGCGCTGCCCGAACGCCTGATGCTCGACGGCGACGTGCTGATGGTGCACGGCACGCCGGCCAGCGATCTCGTCTATTTCCTCGAAACGGTCACACCCGACGGCTGCCGCGCGGCCACGCCCGCCGAAGTCGCGCAGCGCGCGGGCGACACGGCGGCCTCGCTGATCCTGTGCGGCCACACGCACGTGCCGCGTACCGCGAAGCTCGACGACGGCCGGCTGATCGTCAATCCGGGCAGCGTCGGGCTGCAGGCGTACGCGGACGACCTGCCGCATCCGCACCGGATCGAAACCGGCTCGCCCCATGCGCGCTACGCGATGGTGTCGCGCACGGCGGCCGGCTGGAACGTCGAATTCCATGCGGTCGAATACGACTGGCACACGGCCGCCGCGATCGCGGCCTCGCGCGGCCGCGAGGACTGGGCCGTCGCGCTGAGCACCGGCTGCTGCTGACGCGCATCTGCAACGCGTGTGACGTCGCGCACATCGCACAGGTCGCACACATCGGTACGCGCCTGAAACCGCGACGCTCGCGCGCCGCGTCGCGTCACCCCGCGCTCCTCAGCGTCAGCCTTGCTTCGAGCCCGCCGCCGTCGGACCGGTTGTTCAGCGTGAGTGTACCGCCCATCGCAAGCGCCAGTTGCCGCGCGATCGCGAGGCCGAGCCCCGTGCCGCCCGTATCGCGATTGCGCGACGTCTCCACGCGCCGGAACGGCTCGAACACCACGTCGAGCTGATCGTCCGGAATGCCGGGCCCGCGGTCGAGCACCGCGATCACCGCGCCGCCGTCCGGCGCCGCCTGCACGTCGATCTCGGCCGCGCCCGCGAACTTCAGCGCGTTGTCGACCAGGTTGCCGACGATGCGGCGCAGCGCCTTCGGCCGCGTGACGAGCGCGAGCGGCGCGCCGCTGTGCAGCGCGACGTCCTGCCCCGCATCCGTGTAGTCGTACACGATGCTGTCGAGCAGCGCGTCGAGATCGATGCGGCGTGCGGCCTCCTCGGTGCCGTGCAGCGTCCGCGCGTACGCGACGCCCTCCTTCACCAGATGCTCCATCTCCAGCAGGTCCTGGCGCAGCTTGGCGCCCTGCGTGTCGTCGTCCATCACGTCGACGCGCAGCCGCATCCGCGTGATCGGCGTCTGCAGGTCGTGCGAGATCGACGCGAGGATCTGCATGCGCTCGGCCATGTACTGCGCGATGCGGTCCTGCATCGCGTTGAATGCCCGCGCGGCGCGCGCGACTTCCGACGGCCCCTCTTCGCTCAGCCGCTCGCCTTTCAGATCGGGGCCGAGCGCATCGGCGGCCTGCGCGAGCTGGTTGAGCGGCCGCGTCGCGAGCCGCACCGCGAGCCAGCAGCACGCGGCCAGCACCGCGAGCTGCACCACGAGCACGGCCGGCAGCCAGCCCGACAGCGGCACCGTCGACATCGGATGGATGTCGATCGTCAGCGGCGACCCGTCGGTCAGCCGCAGATGCACCTGCAGATGTTCGCTGTCGCCGGGGATCGAATTCGCGGTCAGCGGGTAATCGCCGCCGATGCCGTCCGAGATCGAGCGCTCGACGCGCGCCGACAGCCGCGCCTCCGGCGGCGTGCCGGTTTGGCCGGGCCCGAGGATGAACGCATAGCTGCGCCGCGCGAGGCGCGGCAACCACGCGGCCCGCTCGGCCGGCGGCAGATGGTCGAGCAGCGCGACCGAACTCGCGACCTCGCGCTCGATGTAGCCCATCATCAGGTTCGTGGTCGCCTGGTCTCGCTCGGTCACGGTCAGCCAGAACGACAGCGTCTGCGCGAGCGCGAGGCCCACGCACAGGATCAGCGCGAGCCGTGCGAACAGCGAGCGCGGCCAGTGCCACGGCATGCGCGCGTTCATGGCGTACCGCCGACGGAGGTCACGGCCGACGAGAACACGTAGCCCTCGTTGCGCAGCGTCTTGATGTAGCGCGGTTCGCGCGCGCCGTCGCGCAGGCGCTGGCGCAGCCGGCTCACGAGCAGGTCGATCGAGCGGTCGAACGGGTCGGACTGGCGCCCTTGCGTGAGATTGAGCAACTGGTCGCGCGTCAGCACGCGCTGCGGGTTGTCGAGGAACACGCGCAGCAGCCGGTATTCGGCGCCGCTCAGCGCGACCAGCGTGCCTTCGGCGTCGAGCAGGTGGCGTCCGGTCGTGTCGAGCTGCCATTCGCCGAATGCGAGTATCGCGGCCGTTTCCGTCACCTGCATGCCGGGCGGCAGCATGCGCGCGCGGCGCAGCACCGAGCGGATCCGCGCGAGCAGCTCGCGCACCGCGAACGGCTTGGCCAGGTAATCGTCGGCGCCCATCTCGAGGCCGATGATGCGGTCGGTTTCCTCGCCGCGTGCGGTGAGCATCAGCACCGGCACCGTGCGGAACTTGCCGGCGCGCAGGTCGCGGCACAGCGTCAGGCCGTCCTCGCCGGGCAGCATCAGGTCGAGCACGATCAGGTCGGGCGCGCCGTCATCCAGCGCGTTGCGCATCTCGCGGCCGTTCGCGGCCAGCGACACGCGCATGCCGTTCTTCTCCAGGTAGTCCGCGATCAGTTCGCGGATCGCGCGATCGTCGTCGACGATCAGCACGTGGTCGATCTTGTCCATGAGTCGTTGTAGGTGTCGGTATCGGTGTCGGGGTTCGGGCGGGCGATGTCCGCTTTTATACCGCACGGCGGGCACGCGTTTGTATCCCAATGTATCGCGCCACCATGACGACACACAACATTGCATACGCGCGGCCGGCCGGACACATCGCAGATACGTCGGCGCCGCCTAATGGGGCCTGTCGAAACCCGTCCAGCCGCCGCCAGTGCGCCGCGGCCCCCAACGATCAGGAGAACGCCATGCTGCCCCGACTCAAGACCGCCGCCCTCGTCATCGCCCTCGCCGCCACGGCCGGGCTCGCCGCCTTCGCGGGCACCCGCGACGACGCGGGCGCGCAGACGTCGCCGGCCGGCATGGCGGCGCCCGGTTTCACCGGCATCGACCGCTGGCACAACAGCGCGCCGCTGACGCTCGACCAGTTGCGCGGCAAGGTCGTGCTCGTCGATTTCTGGACGTACTCGTGCATCAACTGCATTCATACGATTCCGTACGTGAACGACTGGTATCGGAAGTATCGCGACCAGGGGCTCGTCGTGGTCGGCGTGCATACGCCGGAATATCCGTTCGAACGCGACGCGAAGAACGTCGCCGATGCGATCAAGCGCTTCGACATCCGGTATCCGGTCGCGCAGGACAACCGCTACGACACGTGGCGCGCGTACGGCAACCAGTACTGGCCCGCGCTGTACCTGATCGATGCGAACGGCAAGATCGTCTATACGCGTTATGGCGAGGGCGGGTACGACAAGACGGAGGCGGCGATTCGCGCGGCGCTCGCGCAGGCGGGGGACGGGATGAAGGGTTCGACGCGCACGCAGTGACCTGCGCGGCGCGGGCGCGATACTCGCCCGCGCGCCGCGGTCCTCATGCGCTCACGTGCGCTTCGCGTCGGCCTCCGCGAGCATCGCCTCGCCGATCGCGAGATGGCCGTCCGCGACCAACGCTTCGCCGGCGCCGCGGATATCGGCCTCGGCCTTGTTCTGTCCGAGCTTGCGCTTGCCGACGAGCCGCGTGATCTTGACCTGCAGCCCGACGATCGATTGCAGCATCGTGTCGATGTAGTCCTGCGGCGCGTCGCCCATCTTCCACGGCACCGGCTGCGACGCCTCGTGCGTGCGCGTCAGCCGGGCGACCACGCCGCGCACGAACTTCTCGTCGTCGCGCACCGCGATGCGGCCGTGCGCATGCACGACCCGGTAGTTCCACGTCGGCACCTGCCGGTGCGCGACGTGCTTGCTCGGATACCAGTTCGGCGAAATGTACGCGTCGCCGGCACGAAAGATCACGAGCACCTCGTCGCCGTCCGCGACGTCCTGCCAGAGCGGATTCGCCCGCGCGACGTGCGCGTGCAGTTCGCCGAGCCCGCCGTCGTCGGGCACCAGCTCGAACGGAATGTGGTTCGCGTCGAGCCCGCTCTTGCCATGCGTGATCAGGCTGCCGAACGGGTGCTGCACGATCAGCTCGCGCAGCGCGTCGGGATTGGGTTCGTTGAAATCGGCGGGGACGTACATGTCGGCTCCACGGTCGTGCGGGCTGGGAAATGGCGCGGGCGCAGGCCCGTCATGCGTCGATTGTGTCCCTAAACTGGTTTATGCTGTAGAGCCGGTTTGAAACAATTTCAGCAGACCAGAATCATGGCAAGAACGGCCCGGATCGTCGAAATCCCGTCGCTCGGCGCGCTCGACCGCGCGGCCGGCGACCTGAGCCGCCAGCTCGCGCAGGCGCTGCGCGACGCGGTGCGCCGCGGTGACGTCCGGCCCGGCGACACGCTGCCTTCCACGCGGCTGCTGGCCGCGTCGCTGCAGGTGGCGCGCGGCACCGTCGTCGATGCGTACGCGCAGCTCATCGCCGAAGGCTTTCTCGAATCGCGGGGCGGCGCGGGCACGCGGGTCGCGAACGCGCTCGCGGAGCCGGCGCCCGTCACCGAACCCGAACCGCCGGCCCGACGCGGGCGCCCGGCGCACGACGGCCTGCCCGAGCCGGCCGCCACCTTCGCGCGGATCGCCCGCGAATTCAGTCCGCTGCCGGCCATGCCGTTCGCGATCTCGGTGCCGGTCGGCCTCACCGCGCCCGACGACATCTGGCGCCGGCTCGGCAATCGCCTGCGCGCTCGCGGCGCCGGCGCGCCGTCCGGCTATGCCGATCCGCAAGGCGCGCTGCCGCTGCGCGAAGCGATCGCCGAGTACGTGCGCCGGTCGCGCTCGGTGCGCTGCGATGCCGGCCAGGTCGTGATCACGAGCGGCACGCAGCAGGGGCTGCATCTCGCGAGCCAGGTGCTGCTCGGCGACGACGACCGCGCGTGGGTCGAGAATCCGGCCTATCGCGGCATCACCGCGCTGCTCGAAAGCACCGGGCGGCGCGACGCGATGGTGCGCGTACCGGTCGACGCCGACGGCCTCGACGTCGACGCTGGCGTCCGTCTCGCGCCCGGTGCGCGCGCCGCGTTCGTCACGCCGTCGCATCAGTACCCGCTCGGCATGCCGCTGAGCATGGCGCGGCGCAATGCGCTGCTCGCCTGGGCGCGCGCGCACCGCGCATGGGTCGTCGAAGACGACTACGACAGCGAATTGCGCTACGAAGGCTATCCGTTCCCGTCGCTCCAGGGCCTCGCGCCCGACCGCGTGATCTATCTCGGCACCTTCAGCAAGATCCTGTTTCCGTCGCTGCGGCTCGGCTACGTGATCGCCCCCGACGATCTCGTGCCCGCGTTCTGCGGTGCGCGCGTGCTGATGGACCGCCACGCGCCGACCGCCGACCAGCACGTGCTCGCCGCGTTCATCGCCGAAGGCCATCTCGATCGCCACATCCGCCGCGTGCGCGGCGTCTACGCGGAACAGCGCGCGCTGCTGATCGACACGCTCGGCGCGCGGCTGCCGCGCGAGCGCGCGTGGGTACAGCCGGGCGACCAGGGAATGCACGTCGTGCTGTGGCTCGCGCAAGGAATCGACGATCTCGACGTGGTCGCGCGCGCCGCCCAGGCCGGCGTCGCAGTGCGTGCGGTGTCGCCGATGTTCGCGCCCGGCACGGCGCGCCCCGGGCTCGTGCTCGGCTTCGGCGGGTTCGGCCGCGCGCAGATGGAAGCGGCCGCGCAGCGGCTCGCGGACGTCGTTTCGTCTGCGGGATCGCGGCCCCGTACGCGATAAAAGGTTGTCGGCGGGCAACAAACGTAATCGTCTGTAAATCCTGCAAGCAAACGGCCGTTTCGGCGGCCGGCGCGCGGGCTCCGTTTGCTAGGATCGCGCGTCTTCCTTCCGCGTCCCTGCCGCCTTGAATCGCTTCGTGCCGTTTCTCCGAAACGCGTGGCTCCGTTGCCGCGCCCGTGTCGCGCCGCTCGCCGCCGCGTGCCGCACGCGCGTCCGCGCACTGTGTGCCGGCGCGCTGCATCGCCTGCGCCATCCGACCCGGCGCGGCGTGGCGCTGACGCTCGCCGCGATTCCCGTGCTGGGCCTGCTGGTCCTGCTCGCGTTCGTTCCGTTCACGCCGAGCATCGGCGACATCCGCAAGGCGCGCATCGACCGCCCCGCGCGCGTGCTGTCGGCCGACGGCCAGCTGATCGCCGAATTCCGGCCCGTGAACCGCGAATGGGTGCCGCTCAAGCAGATCTCGCCGCACATGGTCGACGCGCTGATCGCGACCGAGGATCACCGCTTCTACGCGCATCACGGCATCGACTGGCGCCGCACGCTCGCGGCCGGGCTGCATACGTTCTCGGGCGAACGCCAGGGCGGCTCGACGATCACGCAGCAGCTCGCACGCAACCTGTATCCCGACGAAGTCGGCCGCGCGCCGACGCTCACGCGCAAGATGAAGGAGCTGATCACCGCGTTCAAGATCGAATCGGTGTACAGCAAGGACGAGATTCTCGAAACCTACCTGAATACCGTGCCGTTCCTGTACAACGCCTACGGCGTCGAAATGGCTGCGCGCACCTACTTCGGCAAGTCGGCGGACCAGCTCGACATCGCGGAAAGCGCGACGCTCGTCGGGATGTTGAAGGGCAACAGCTACTACAACCCGGTGCTGAATCCGGAGCGGGCAGTCCAGCGGCGCAACATCGTACTCGGCCGGATGGCGCAGATGGGCATGCTGTCGCCGCGGCAACTCGCGAAACTGCAGCACCAGCCGCTGCGCGTCGACTTCGAACGGCAGACGGCGCAGCCGGGCCTCGCGCCGCATTTCGCGGTGCAACTGCGCAAGTGGCTGATCGCGTGGGCCGACCGCAACAACTACGATCTCTACTCGGACGGCCTCGTCGTGCGCACGACGCTCGATGCGCGGCTGCAGGACATGGCCACGCAGGCGCTGACGCGACAGACCGAATGGCTGCAGGCGATCGCCGACGGCGCATGGCGCGGGCCGTCCGGCTGCGGGCTGCGCAACGATCTGTTCCGCAGCTTCATGCGCCAGACGCCCGAGTATCGCCAGGCGCGCGACACGGGGCTCGCCGATGTGGTGGCGCTGAAGCAGCTCGGCGCGAATCGCGACTTCATGCGGGCGCTGTGCGAGCGCAAGACGCAGGTACAGGCCGGCTTCGTCGCGATCGATCCGCGCAACGGCGCGATTCGCGCCTGGGTCGGCAGCCCCGATTTCGGCAGCGCGCCGTTCGATCACGTCGCGCAAGCGCGACGCCAGCCGGGTTCGACATTCAAGCCGTTCGTCTATGGCGCCGCGTTCGCGGACGGGATGCGGCCGGGCGATACGTTCGTCGATCGCCCCGTCGCAATCCCGATCGACGGCCGCGCCGTGTGGCGGCCAACCGATGCGGAACCGCCGACCGGCGAGCCGATGACGCTGCGCGACGGGCTCGCGCTGTCGCGCAACCGTATCACCGCGCAGGTCATGCAGCACGAAGGCCCCGCGAAGGTCGCGCAGCTCGCCCGCGCGATGGGGGTGCGCGACAGCCCGCTCGATGCGGTGCCGTCGCTCGCGCTCGGCACGAGCCCCGTCACGCTGAAGGAAATGGTGTCCGCGTACGGCACGATCGCGAACCGCGGCGTGTACGTCGCGCCGCAGATGATCACGCGCATCGAGGATCGCGACGGCAAGGTGCTCGCCGCGTTCGGCAGTGCGCCGCCCGAGCGTGCATTACCGGTGGCCGCGGCGCAGACGCTTGTCGACGCGATGCGCGGCGTCGTCGATTACGGCACCGGTGCCGACATCCGCTCGCGCTACGGAATTCGGATCGACGTCGCGGGGAAGACCGGCACGACGCAGGACAACACGGACGGCTGGTTCATCCTGATGCATCCGCAACTGGTGGCCGGCGCGTGGGTCGGCTTCGACGACGGCAGCGTGACGCTGCGCAGCGACTACTGGGGCGCGGGCGCGCACAGCGCGCTGCCGATCGTCGGGTCGTTCTACGATGCGGCGCTGCGCGCGCGGGCGATCGATCCGCACGTGCAGTTCTCGCCGGACTTCCGGCCGCGCAGCGCGCCGGCGCCGAAGCGGCGCGCGCAGCATTCGGGGCTGTTCGACTGGCTGAGGTTCTTTCGCTGAGCGTGCCGGCGACGCGCCGGGCTACCGAGGCGTCGTCGTCGCGTGCCCGTCCGCGTACAGCCATACGGGCACGCCGTCGTCGCGCAATGCGGCGACCGGTTCGTCCACGCTCCAGCGCTGCGCGATCTCGACACGGCGGACGAACCACGGCATCGACGTCGCATGCGCGGCATCGTCGTCGCGATCGTCGTCGAACAGCGTGTCGTCGCCGATCCTCGTGTAATGCGCCGGATGGAGCACGGTGCCGTCCGCGCGCAGCACCGTCGCGCGCACGTCGTTGCCGTCGTGCTGCACGCAGGCCAGCCAGCCGTGATCGGCACCCCAGAACAGGCCGGCGACATCGTCGTAGCGCCCCTGCGCGATCGTCGCACCCGTCTCGAGATCGCAGATCGCCAGCTGCACCGGCTCGCCCGGCAGGACGCCGATCGCGTAACGCGTGAACAGCTCGCCAGGCACCGCTTCGTCGTCGGGCAACCACGACAGCGCGCCCATGTCGACGAAGTCGAACGGCGTGAGCACGCGGCCCTGCCCGTCGACGATCGCGCAACGCCTGTCGTCGCGCCGCACGATATGGCGGATCGCGCCGAGTTCGTCGAACATTTCCGCGTGGTCGCCGTCGGTCAGCGGGGCCACTTCCGCGTAATGCGGTTCGACGATCACCCGGCCTTTCGCATCGACGAGACCGACGTGACCATTGCGCCGCGCGACGAACGCGGCGCACTCGGACGACCATTCGAGCGCCGCCCACTCCGGCTGCGCGCGCCATTGCCCGTCGCGCCCGATCAGCCCCCACCGCCCGCCTTCGGCTACCGCCGCGACGCCGCCGCTCACGAATTCATGCGCGTCGTCGAAACGCGGCGGAATCACCCACGCGCCATGCGTGTCGACGAAGCCCCAGCGGCCGTCCAGACTCGCGGACGCGACGCCGCCGGCGAACTCGCCGAAATCATCGAGCGTCGGTTCCAGCACCCATGCACCGTCCGTACGCACAAGCCCGAACCGCTCGCCAACGCGCACGCAGGCGACGTCGCCGCTGAAATCCCATACTGCGTCGAACGCCGGTTCGCGCACGATCCGCGCCCCCTCGCCGTCGGCGAGCAACAGGCCGACCTTTCCGTCGCGCGCGGCCCACAACAACCGATCGTTACGCGCGCCGCTGGCCCACAGGTTCGCCCATTCGGGCAGCACGATCACGCTCCATGCATCGTCGGTTTCGCGCCGTACGCCCCACTGCCCGTTGCGCGCGCGAAAGCTGAACGTGCCGTCGCCGAGATAGTCGCCATGCAGTTCGCAGCCGCCGAACAGATCTTCATAGGTCGCGCGGCGCGGCGGTTCCTGGCGCCAGAAGTAGTAGTGCGACAGGCCGCCGAACCCGAAGCCCCACGCCCAGTCGCGCCAGTCGGCGGGCATGTCGATCTCGAGCACGTCGCGCACGCCGCGCACGTCACGGAAGTCCATGCAGTTCGCGACGCGCCACCACAGGCGCGTGCAGGCATCGCGCTCCGCGTCGATGTAGTCGCTCGGATCGCCGTCGTCGAGCCATGCCAGTTCGTCGAGGTTCGCGGATAGCCTGGGCGCGCCATGCACGTCGCCGAGCGCATCGATCGATTCGCCGAGATGACGCACGACCGCATCGAACTGGCGCGCCAGCGCCGGATCGTCGCCCGGCAGCGGATACGCGGCGACGAACGATGCGAGCCGGCTGACGCGCGCATGCGCGGCGCGTGCGTCGCTCACGAGATTCGACGTGCCGGCGTCGCCGAACACGCGCTGATCGGTAATCGCGTCGCCTGCGCCGCCGTCGGCAAGCAGCACGCGCCACAGCAGCGGGAAGTGGTTATTGGATTCCGCGAACGGGATCATTCGCGCGTCGTCGCCGTCACCGGCCTGGAGATAGAGCCATGCTCGATTGCCCATCGGAAGGGTCGCCCTCGTTTTTATTGTTGCCGTGATCGTGTCGGCGCTCATTATAGGAGCACGCCAGACGCCGGCGGTTGCCGCCTGCGTCGCTCACCATCGCCCTCATCGTTCAACCATGACGGCGCGCAGGCACGCTGTCCGATTTCGAGGGCGACCACCTTCCCCATCCGAAAGAATCGCCGGCCGGGCGACGCGCCGACCGGCGAAGCACTCGATCGCGTTCAGCCCGTGGCGAGCGTGCCTGCCAGCGCGTCGAACTCCGGCGCCCATGCCGCACGCCACGCAGCCTTCGTCGCGTCATCGGCCCACGCGCCGTCGATCCCGTTCAGCATGAACTGCTTCAGCTCCGCGACCGTGAAGCGGAAATGGCTGAACATCAGCTCCCACGCCTCGCTCGGATTGACCTTGTGCAGCGTGGGATCGTCGGTATTCGGGTGGATCTTCAGCCCGAGACCCGGCATCTTGCGCATCGGATGCAGCTCCGCCCATTGCTCCGGCGGCAGCGTCCGCAGGTAGTACGAATTCGTCGGCACGACGGTGAACACGATCCCGCGTTCCGCATAGCGCGCGCACAGCTCGGGGTTGTCGACGATCGTATAGCCGTGATCGACGCGATCGACCTGCAGCAGATCGACGGCCGTCTCGACGTTGCGCCACGGCATCCCGAACTCGCCCGCATGCGCGGTCGTGCGGAAGCCGGCCGCGCGCGCATTGCGGTAAGCCTTCCAGAACAACTCCGGCGGCCGGTCGTTCTCGCGATAGTCGATCCCGAGCCCCGCGACCTCGTCCGCACGATTCGCCTTCATCCATTCGACGATCGCCACTGCTTCGTCGGGGTCCTGCTCACGATCGATGCTCGGGATCAGGCGTGCGCCGATCCCGAAGTCGCGCGCGGCATCGCGGATCGCCGTCACGATCGCGGCCTGTGCGTCCGCATACGTGATGCCCGAGATGCGCACCGTACCCGTGGGGTTCCAGAAAAATTCTGCATGCCGAACGTTGTGCGCGGCCGCGTCTTCCAGGTACTCGTACGTGATCCGCCGCAGGTCGTCGGGCTGCGTGAGCAGATACTTGTCGAGCGCGCGCAGTACGTGCAGCACGCCGACCGGCTTCTCGCCGCGCGCATAGAACGCATCGATCTCCGCACGCTCGATCGGCGCGCCGCTGCGTTCCGCGAGCGCGACGAACGTGTCGTGCCGCACCGCGCCGAGCAGATGGCAATGCAGCTCGACCTTCGGCAGCGCGTGGAAGAAGGCCCGATGGGCCGGCGTGATGTCGATGCCCGTGCGCGCGGCCGGGACATTGCCTGGTGTTCCCTTCATGTCAGTCTCTTGTGGGTAGTGCCGATGCGTCGCGAAAGCCGTCTCTCAGTGCGGCTTCACGACGGTCCAGAAGTAATAGCCGAGCGGAATCGCGAGCACGACGAGCCCCCACGACAGGTCGCGCCAGCGGCCGGCCAGCAGCTTGACGAGCACGTAGCACAGCAGCCCGCCCGCAATGCCGGTACCGAAACTGTTCGACATCAGCGTGAGCAGCACCATCGACATCACGGGCAGCGCGTCGGTGAAGTCGTCGAAATGCGTATGGCGGATCGTTGCGAACATCGACAACCCGATCAGGATCAGCGCCGGCGCGGTGGCCTCCTTCGGGATCGCGAGCGCGACCGGCACGAACAGCAGCATCGCGGCGAACAGCACGGCAGCAGCCAGCGACGACAGCCCGCTGCGGCCACCGGCCTCGACACCAGCCGCCGACTCGATCAGCGCGGTCAGTGCGGGAATGCCGAACACGGGGCCGAGCGTCGCGGCGAGCGAATCGACGAGGAACGGCCGGTTGATGTTCGGCAGGTTGCCCTGTTCGTCGAGCAGGTTTGCCTTCGCGCCGACCGCGAGCGCAGTGCCGAGCGTGGAGAAGAATTCGGCCGCGAAGAACGCGAACAGGTACGGCGCGGCGGCCAGACTCAACGCGCTGCCGATATCGAGCTTGAACGCGATCGGCGCGATGCCGTGCGGCAGCGACATGAACGACGCGGGCAGGTGCGTGACGCCGAGCGGCACGCCGGCCGCGGCCGCGACGAGAATCGCGATCAGGATCGCGCCGGGCACCTTGCGCGCCTGCAGCACGATCGCGACAGCAAGGCCGATCAGCGCGACGAGCGCGCCCGGCCGCGAGAAGTCGCCGAGCGCGAACGCGTTGGTCTTCGCGTTCGCGACGACCATTCCCGCATTGCGCAGCCCGAGCATCGTGACGAACAACCCGATCGACGCGCCGAGCCCGAGCTTGATCTGCACCGGAATCAGCCGCACCACGACGCCGCGCGCTCCGAATATCGTCAGCAGGAAGAACAGCACGCCCGACACGCACGCGATGCCGAGGCCCGTCTGCCAGCCGACGTGCTCGGTCGTCGCGAGCGTCACGCCGATGATCACCGAGCCGCCGATACCGGGGCCGACGAGGAACGGCAGGTTCGCGTAGAGCCCCATCAGCGTGGTGAACAGCACGAACACGATGATCGTCGCGGTCGTCGCCGCGCCGCGCTCCATGCCGCCCGTCGCGAGCAGCGACGGGATCACGACGAGCAGGTATGCCGCCGCGAGAAACGACGTGACGCCCGCGATCGTTTCGGTGCGCACGCTCGTGCCGCGCGCGGCGAGCGCGAAGCGGCGTTCGAGCCAGTTGGCCGGCGCACGCGCCGGCATCGTGTCAGTCGCTGACATGGTGGTTCTCCCGTGATTCCGAATATTGTCCTGTGTCGGTTCGCGCAGCGCGGTCTTATACTGCCGCGTACCGCATCCCGACCGTTATTGCCCGATGTCCGACCGCTCGTCGCTGCTGCCCGCGCTCACGCTGCGGCAGGTCCAGCACTTCGTCGTGCTCGCCCATGCACGCAGCTTCACACAGGCCGCGCAGGCGCTGTCGCTCACGCAGCCCGCGCTCACCGCATCGATCCGCCAGATCGAGTTCCTGCTCGGCGGTCGCCTGTTCGCGCGTTCCGCGCACCGGCTCACACTGACGTCCGCAGGCGAAGCCGTGCTGCCGCTCGCCGAACGCCTGCTCAACCAGGCGCGCGGCACCTTCGACGACATGACGCGGCTCACCGGCGAACGCATCCAGACCGTACGCATCGCGTTCATCCCGTCGGTAGCGGGCCGCCTGCTGCCCGCACTCAACACGCTGCGCGACACGCAGCCGACGCTGCGCTTTACGCTCACCGACCTGCCGAACAGCGCGCTCGTCGAAGCGGTGCGCGACGGCGTCGCCGATCTCGGCATCGGCGTGCGCGAACCCGACGGCGACGATGGCACGCTGCGCTACCAGCAACTCTTCGAGGACGAGATCGTGATCGTCGTGCGGCACGACGATCCGCTCGCCCGCGCGAAGAGCGTCACGTGGGCGAAGCTCGTCGATCGCGAACTCGCGGTGTTCGTGCGCGGCAGCGTCAGCGAATCGCTGCATCGCACCGGCGGCGCCGGAAAGCTGCGCCTGAACGTCGCGTACCGGATGGAATACACCGAGCCGCTCTACGCGCTCGCGCGCAACGGCCTCGCGACCGCCGTACTGCCGAGCCTCTACACGATGCATCTGCACGATCCCGAACTCGTCGCGCTGCGCGTCGACAAACCGCGCGTCACCCGCGCGATCTCGCTGATCTCGCTCGCCGGCGACGATCGCGGCCCGCACGTGCGCGCCTGCCGCGAGTGGATTGCGAAGCACATCTGATTCATGATTCCGTTCGCCGCGCGACGGCCCGCGTTCAGGGCAGCTTCGCGATGCGCTCGACGAGCGCCGCGTAGAAGCGGTCCGCGTCGACCTCATTGATCCACGTCGCGTTCGCCGCGCGGCCGCTGCGCCCATTCCAGTCGACGACGGTCTCGCCGAGCGTCCACTGCCCGGTCGTCTCGACCACGACGTTCACCTTGCGTCCGCCGAACATCGTCGGATCGACGAGGTAGCCGACCGCGGTCGGGTCGTACATCGGCCCGTCGTCGACGCCGCGCCGCTTCTTGTTGTATGCCAGTTCGGCCGTCATGATGTCCGCGACGATCGCGCCGCAGCGGTTGCCGAGCGCGCGGAACGGCGCCACGCGTGCCGGCGTGATCGGCGCCTTCACGGCGACGTCGCGCGGCAGCACGACGATCGGCACGCCGCTGCCGAACACCGCATCGGCCGCCTGCGGATCGACGTAGATGTTGAACTCGGCGGCCGGCGTGATGTTGCCGCGTTCGAAGAACGCACCGCCCATCAGCACGATTTCGCGCAGCGCGCCGCGAATCTGCGGTGCCTCGACCAGCGCGGTCGCGATGTTCGTCAGCGGGCCGAGCGCGCACAGCGTCACGCTGTTCGGCGCCGCTCGGCTCAGCGTATCGACGAGATACGACACCGCATGGCCGGCAGCAAGCGGCGCGCGCGGCTCGTGCAGTTCGACGCCTTCGAGCCCTGTCTTGCCGTGCACGTTCGCGGCCGTCACCAGGTCACGCACGAGCGGGCGCGGGCAACCTGCATAAACGGGCAGCGTCTTCGTGCGGCCGGCCCAGTCGCGGATGATCCGCGCATTGCGTTCGGTCAGATCGAGCGGCACGTTGCCCGCGACGGCGGTCAGCGCGCGGACGTCGAGCCGGTCCTGCGCGCCCAGCGCGAACAGGATCGCGATGGCGTCGTCCTGCCCCGGATCGGTATCGATGATCACCGTGCGGCGCGCGGCGTCGCCGGCGGCGAATGCGCCCGTTTCGGGCAGCAGCGCGGTGCCGGCCAGCGCGGCCGACAGTTTCAGGAAGCTGCGGCGGGATGCGATCGGATGGGTCATGGTCGGGGACTCAGAAAACGTGCCGGACGCCGAGCGTCGCCATCATCTGGCGCGTGCCGGTCGAACGCGCGTACGCGAAGATCTGCGCATGGTCCGCGTCGCCGGCCGCCTGCTGCGCAATCACCGTCAGCGCGACGTCGGTGCGTTTCGACAGGAAGTAATCGGCCTGCAGGTTCACCTGGTGCCATTTCGGACGCTTGTCGATCACGTCGTACTTGCCGTTCGTGAACGCATATGCCGCGCCGAGAAAGAGCTGCGGCGTCATCGTATAGACGACGTTCACGCCGATGTTCTGCAGGTGCAGATGCGAATTGTCGAGGTAATCGTAGCGCACGTCGGTAAACATCGCCGCGAACTGCGCGCGGCCGATCGTGTAGAACCCGCCGGTGCCCGCGATCCGCTGCCGGCTTGCGTACGCCGCCGGCGACATCGCGCTCTTGCTGAAGATCAGCAGCGGCGACGCATAGTCGTTCGCGATCGCGCCGTCCTGGTTCGTGCCGCTGTACGGATGGTTGTACTGCGCGTAGACCGCGCTCCAGCGCAGCGGGCCCCGCTCGTAACCGAGCCCGAAGCTGTATGCGCTGTTGTTCGCGAAGCCCGTCGCGTTGCTGAAGCCGTACAGCGCGGTAAACTTCAGGCCGTAGTAGACGGGGCTCACGTACTTCACCGAGTTCTGCACGCGGATGTCGTTGTAGCCGTTGTCGTTGTCGCCGATGTTCACGCCGTTGCTCGCGATGATCACGGGCCCGATGTAGTCGTGGATCGCGTCGTACTGGCGACCGAACGTCAGCGAGCCGTAGGTGCGGTCGGCGAGGCCGACGTAGGCCATGCGCCCGAACTCGCGGCCGTTCTGCGCGGCCGTGCCCGTCATCACGTTGAAGCCGTTCTCGAGCTGGAAGATCGCGGACAGCCCCTGCCCGAGATCCTCCTTGCCCTTCAACCCCCAGCGCGGATTCTGGTTCGTGCCGGACAGCGCCTGCCAGGCGTTCTTGCCGCCCTGGTTGGTCGCGAACCCGACGCCGGCCGAGATGAGACCGTACAGCGTGATGCTGCTTTGCGCGCCGGCATGGGTCGCGAAGGCGCCGAGCATCGCGAGCGGAGCGAGCTTGTAGAGAGTTTTCATGCGGGTCGTGTGGTCGGTGGTGGTCCAGGCGCGGCGGGGTTCCGCGAAACTGGACTCGACTATACGAACCCGGATCGGATAATAAAAGTTTGCTTTTCTTATGCGTCGATAAAACGGATTTATTCTCGTTTTCATGAGCAGCGAAGCGCGGGCGACACGCCCCGCCGCTGCCGCGTTCGCCGCCTCGGCCGTCAGTCTGCCGTATCGCCGCCCTTCGGCAGCTTCGCCCACGCACCGCGCCCCGGCATCGGCGACCAGGCCGGGCGGGTCTTGCGGGCACTGTCGATCACGACCAGATAGCGGCCCGCGATCGGCGTGATGTCGCGATCGCGACGCAGCACCCACAGCGACTTGCCGTCCTCGACACGCGCCTGGTAATCGTCGTCGAGCAGGCCGTGCCGGTCGAAGAACGTGTTCAGCGACGCCGGTATCCGCACGCACCCTTTCGAGTGCCGGATGCCGAGCAGCGGTTCGAGGCGATCGGGGTCGGTCGCATGCATCTGGAAGCGCATCGGCGATACGCCGCCCTTGCCCCAGCCGCGCTCGCCGTCCACCCAGCCGAAGTCGTAGATGCGCATGTCGCGGCGGCCATAGCCGCGAATGCCGTTCTCGTTCGTCGTCCCTTCCGCGCGGAAGTCCATCGTGTCGGGCGAGTGATGGAACACGCCGAGCGGCGTCAGGAAATGGTCGTACTGGCCCGGCAGGCCGGTGCCGACCGGGGATGCGCCGATCATCAGCCACGCATTGGCCGGCGTCGCGCGGAAGTAGATGAACAGCGCCTGCACGTTCGGCGCGCGGTCGACCATCGCGACGTATTCGCCGGCGAGATCGCCGAGATCCGCATCGGCGAGCGCTTTCTGGAGTCGCTCGCCATACGCGCGCTGCTCGCTCGCCGGCACGTTCAGGCGCCGCGTGACTTCCTGCGTGAAACGCTTGCGCATGTCGAGCGCGCGCGTCGTCGCGTTCTGCGCCTCCTCGGCCGACAGCGGCGGATGCCGGCGCGGCGGAGTGGGCGGAGGCGGCTCGGCCTCGCTGGCGGGCGTGCCGGATGCGGCCGATGCCGGCGCGGTGGCCGACGCGGCGGAAGCGGCCGATGCGCCCGATGCCGCGCTCGCGGGTTCCGCATGATTCGCGTGATTCGTTCGTGACGCGGCCGATGTCGGCGCTGCGGCCGATGCGCCCGACGTCGCATGCGCAGACGAAGCAGGATGCGCAGGAGAGGCCGCCGAGGCAGGCGACGCAACCGATGACGATTGCGCGACAGACGCTGGCGCGTCGGACGCGGCAAAGGCAGGCCGTTCGGCGAGAACGGAAATCGACACCGCGGCAGCGAGCCACACGTATGCGGCGACTGCGCGGTTACGGCAACGCGGCTTCGCAAAACGCCGCGCCAGGTGGGCAAGAATCATACGTTCGAAGCCATCGGCCGATCCGGCCGCCGCGTGGTGCTGGTGCGAGCGGCGCATCTTCCGCGCAAGCCATCGACACGTCCGGCGCATCGCGTGCGCCCGACGCCGACGCCTCTTCGCGGTGGAGTCGTTCGCTGATGCAACGCGGGCGCTCCGATGGCGGCTAATGAGTCGTCAGGCCCTCCATTTTACTCGTCCATCCGCGAATCGGCAGCGATGAAAACCGCGATTCCACGGCGAAATTGCGCTTCGTCACGCTTTGTTTCAACTCGTTTCCGCTTGTGTCTTCGTTGCGTGGCAGGCTTGCCTGTTGAATGTTTCAGGTACGCGTCCGAAGGGTTGCGCGTTTCATCCGGTTCGCGTGCGCCTCCAGTTGATTTGCATGACGAAGCTTTTTTGGAGCGCTCGTCGACCGGAAACCGGATCTCCACCGCATCGCACGCATGCCGCACCGAACCGTGCGACACGCGTGCGCACCTGCGCACTACTTCGAGATGGTTTCGAGCGCGATGCCCTTCGTGCGCGGCCCCATGAGCCCGATCGCGGCCATCACGATCGCCATCGCGCCCGCGATGAACGCGAACACGCCGAAGGTGCCGAAGCCCTTCAGCACGGCCGCGATCACGAACGACGAGAAGATCGCCGAGAAGCGGCTCCACGAATAGACGAAGCCGACGGCCCGCGCGCGGATCGACGTCGGGAACAACTCGGCCTGGTACGCGTGGAAGCTGTACGACATGATGTTGCTCGCGAGCGTGAGGCCGATGCCGAGCACGATCAGGAACGCGCCCACCGTCGTCTGACTGAACAGCAGCCCGCAGACGACGATCGCCGCTGCCATCGCGACAATCACCGACTTGCGCTCGAAGCGGTCGGCGATCACGAGGCCGATCAGCGGGCCGATCGGCGCCGCGAGCGCGATCACGCTCGAATACATCAGGCTCGACGTGATCGTGATGCCCTGCTTGATCAGCAGCGTCGGCACCCAGTTCGCGAAACCGTAGAAACCGACCGTCTGGAATACGTTGAAGATCGTCATCATGATCGTGCGGCTGCGATACGGCGGCACCCACATGTCGCGGAAGCTGCCGCGCGGCGGGACGGGTTCGGCCGGTGCCGGCGGCGGCAGCGGCCGGCCGTATTCGGCTTCGACCTTCGCCTCGAGCGCGCGCATGATGCGGTCGGCTTCGTCGACCCGGCCCTGCTGCGCGAGCCAGCGCGGGCTTTCCGGCAGTTCGCGGCGAATCCACCACACGAACAGCGCGCCATGCGCGCCGATCAGCACGACCCAGCGCCAGCCGTCGAGGCCGAGCGGCGCGTGCGGCACGAGCAGATAAGCGAGGAACGCGACCACCGGCACCGCGACGAACCCCACCGCCTGCTCGCACGCGAACGCGCGGCCGCGAATCTGCTTCGGCACGAGTTCGGAGATGTACGTGCCGATCGTCACCATCTCGACGCCGAGCCCGAGACCGACGACGAAGCGCCAGAAGTTCAGCCCGGCCGCGGTGTCCTGGAACGCCATCACGACGTTGGCGGCCGTGTACCACAGCAGCGACCACGTGAAGATCGCGCGGCGGCCGAAGCGGTCGGCGAGGAAGCCGCATGCGATCGTGCCGATGAATAGCCCGGAGAACAGCGCGGCGATGAAGCTCGCGACGCCCGTCGTGCCGAACAAGCCATGTGTCGTCGCGGAAAGGATGCCGCTTTTCACGAGGCCCGGCGCGACGTAGCCGCTGTAGAGCAGATCGTAGAGTTCGAAGAAGAAGCCGAGGCTCAGCAGTACGACGAGCTTCCAGACGCTGCGCGTCGGCGGCAGGCGGTCGAGGCGGGCCGAGATGGAGCCGGGGTCGACGGATGGGGATTGGGCAGATGCCTGGGAAAGGCTGTCCGTTGAGGCCATCTTGGGCGCGTCTCCTGATCGTGTCGTGTCGTGTTGTGTGTTGTTGTCCGCCGGACCGCCGAACCGCCGTCGGGCGAATCGCTGCATTGTACCGGCACGTCCGTCTTGCGCACGTGCGCGCCGCCGGTCCGGCCGCATTGCAGGCGCCGAACCGATTCGGGCACCCGTTTTCGCGCCGGATAATGTGTAAATTGCGTAACCTTCTGTCGGCTACGGGAAAACGCGTCGGACCGACGATCCGGCGCCGCCCGCGTCGCGCCCGGCCGATGCCGGCCCGACGGTACGGGCCTCACGCGGCGTTTCGCGCCGCCACGCGCTGCCGGAATCGCCGCGAACGGGGCACGCAATCGGTACAACCACGCATTCCGCGCCCCGGTAACATGCTAGCGGGCCAACTACCGGCTTCCGGCTGCCTTTCGGCAACCGGCATCGTCGGCAAATCGTAAGCATTCCATGTCCATACAACGACTATTCACGTACGCCCGCCGGATCGCGCTGATCGCGCTGCTGCAGTTCGCGGCGATCGCGACCGCATCGGCGTTCCCGACGGCTGCTTCCGCTCCCGTCGCAAGCGGCGTCGGCACAACCGTGCCGGCCATCTCGCTGCCCGACGCCGTCGCCCAGCTCAAACAGATGCAGGCCGAACTGGACCGCATCAAGCAGCAGACCTCGACTACGTCCAACAGCAAGGAGCTGGACGCGCTCGACGACTCGGCGCAAGAACTGAGCGCGGACGTCGCCAAACTGCAGAGCGAGCTCACACCGCAACGCGCGCAGGTTCAGGCGCAGCTCGACGTGCTCGGCCCGCCGCCGGCCGAGGGCGCCGCGCCGGAAACGGCAGCCGTCGCGAAGCAGCGGGCCGCGCTGGACGCGCGCAAGACGCAGATCGACGCCGCGCTGAAGCAGGCCGCCGACCAGAAGACGAGTCTCACGAACCTGACCGAGCAGTTCGCGAAGCTGCACCGCAGCCTCCTGAAGAACCAGCTCGCGTTCCGTTCGGGCAGCATCTTCAGCGCGCAATTCTGGCTGCCGTTGTTCCACCTGTCGCCGGACGATCGCCAGCGGCTCGACGATTTCAACGGCGAACTGTTCGACATGCTGCATTCGTCGTGGGTACCCGGGCAACGGGCGATCACCACGCTGCTGCTGATCGCCGCATTCGCGGCATGGCTCGGCGGGCGCCGGCTCATCGAGCGCGGGCTCGCGTGGATCGCGCTGAATCGCCTGCCACCCACCCGCTTGCGCCGCAGTGCGCTGGCGCTGTCGACCGCGCTGTCGACCTTCCTGGCGACGGCCATTGCGATTCAGATTTTCTACCTCGCTGTCGCGCGCCACTACGAGCTCACGCCATCGCTGACCGATCTGTGGGACCAGTTCGCGAAGCTCGCCGCAACCTGCGCGTTGATCGCCGGGCTCGGCCGCGCACTGCTCTGCACGAAGCATCCGTCGTGGCGACTGCCGGCGCTCGCCGACCCGGTCGCACTCGCGATGAAGCCGTTCCCCGGCATTCTGGCCGCGCTGCTGCTGGTGTCGGGCACGCTCGAATCGATCAACCGGATCGTCGATACCAGCCTGTCGGTCACGCTGCTCGGTCGCGGCATCGTCTCGCTCGTCGTCGCGCTGACGGTCGGCGCATCGCTGTTGCGCGCGAACCGTGCGCGCAGCGCACTCGCGGCGGCAGGCGAGGCGCCCGAGCAACGCTCGACGCTCGCCGGTCTGATCCATGCCGGCGTCACGCTCGCGATCGTCGTTTCATTGATCGCACTCCTGATCGGTTACATCACGGTCGCGCGCTACATCACGTACGAGCTCGTGTGGTTCGAGATCGTGCTGTGCGCGACCTACATCCTGATCCAGTTGACGCGCGACGCGAGCGAAAGCCTGTTCTCGTCGAGCCTGTTGTCGGGCCAGCAGATCAAGCACCTGTTCGCGCTCGAGGACCGCCACCTCGACCAGGCGCGCACGGTCCTGTCCGGCTTCGGCACGAGCCTGCTGATGCTGATCGCGGCGATCGCGCTGCTGACCGGCGGCTTCGGCACGACGCCGAGCGACCTGCTCGACAGCGCGGTCGCGATGATCGGCAGCCAGCGGCTGCAGAGCCTGAACATCATGCCCGACCGGATCATGAACGCCGTGATCGGCTTCGCGATCGGCTTCTACCTGCTGCGCTCGCTGCGCCGCTGGCTCGACGGCGAGTTCATGCCCGCACTCGGCATGGATACGGGCATGCGCGTGTCGTTGATCACGCTGTTCACCAACGTCGGCTACGTGCTGCTCGTGCTGATGACGCTCGGGCTGCTCGGCGTCCGGTGGAACAATCTCGCGTGGATCGTCAGCGCATTGTCGGTCGGTATCGGCTTCGGCCTGCAGGAGATCGTGAAGAACTTCGTGTCGGGGCTGATCCTGCTGACCGAGCGCCCGGTGAAGGTGGGCGACATGGTCAGCATCGCGGGCGTCGAAGGCGACATCCGCCGCATCAACGTGCGCGCCACCGAAATCCAGCTCAGCGACCGCTCGACCGTGATCGTGCCGAACTCGCAACTGATCTCGCAGAACGTGCGCAACGTGACGATGGGCAACAGCACGCAGGGCGTCGCGACGCTGGTGCTGACGTTCCCGCTGAACACCGATCCCGAGCAGGTGCGCGACCTGCTGCTCGATGCGTATCGCGAGCACCAGGCGATTCTCGAGAAACCTGCGCCGTCGGTGACGTTCAGCCAGCTCACGCCGGAAGGGATCACGCTGAGCGTGACGGGTTACGTGTCGAGCCCGCGGATCGCGAGTTCGACGAAGAGCGACTTGCTGTTCGAGATCCTCAAGCAATTGCGCGCGGCGGGGATCACGCTGTCGAGTCCGCAGATGCTGATGGTGCAGAATATGCCGGCGAACGATGGCCCGACGCCGCACGAATCGTAAGTGAGCCATTGAACGGGTACGCCCGCGATCGATCGGCGCGCCGCGCGCATGGCGGTAAACGACAAGGGCCGGTTACCGCTTCCGCGGCAACCGGCCCGTTTCATTCGACGGTCGGCGCGCCCTGCCGGGCGCGCTGCATCACACGTCGAACTTCACCCCCTGCGCCAGCGGCAATTGCCGGCTGTAGTTGATCGTATTCGTCGCGCGACGCATATAAGCCTTCCACGCATCCGAACCCGACTCGCGCCCACCGCCCGTTTCCTTCTCGCCGCCGAACGCGCCGCCAATCTCCGCGCCGCTCGTGCCGATGTTCACGTTGACGATCCCGCAGTCGCTGCCCGCTGCCGACATGAACTGCTCGGCTTCACGCATGTCGTTGGTAAAGATCGCCGACGACAGGCCTTGCGGCACCGCATTGTGCACGTCGATCGCGTCTTCGAAATCGTCGTAGACCATCACGTAGAGAATCGGCGCGAACGTCTCGCGCTCGACCACCGCCGATTGCTTCGGCATCCGCACGATGGCCGGACGCACGTAGTACGCATCCTCGTGACCGACGTCGACGCGCTCGCCGCCCTTCACTTCGCCGCCCTGCTCGCGCGCATCGGCCAGCGCCTTCTGCATCGCGTCGAACGACGCACGATCGACCAGCGGGCCGACCAGCGTGCCTTCTTCGAGCGGATTGCCGACCTTCACCGACATGTAGGCCTTCTCGATGCGCGGCAGCAGTTGCTCGACGAGGCTGCGATGCACGATCAGGCGGCGCAGCGTCGTGCAGCGCTGGCCGGCCGTGCCGACCGCGGCGAACGTGACCGCGCGCACCACGAGGTCGAGATCCGCGCTCGGCGCGACGATCATCCCGTTGTTGCCGCCGAGTTCGAGGATGCCGCGTGCAAGGCGCTGGCTCAGCACCTTCGCGACTTCCTGGCCCATCCGCACGCTGCCCGTCGCGCTGACGACCGGCACCTTCTTCGACGCCGTCAGCACCTCGCCGACATCGCGCATGCCGAGCACCAGTTGGCTCAGCTCCGCCGGCGCGACGCCCGGATGCGTCTTCTCGAACTCGCGGAGCGCCTTCTGGAGCAGCACGTGGCACGCGATCGCGGTGAGCGGCGTCTTCTCGGACGGCTTCCACACGACCGAATCGCCGCACACGAACGCGAGCGCCGCATTCCATGCCCACACCGCGACCGGGAAGTTGAATGCCGAAATCACGCCGCACACGCCGATCGGGTGCCACGTTTCCATCATCCGGTGGCCCGGGCGCTCGGACGCGATCGTGAGGCCGTAAAGCTGGCGCGACAGGCCGACCGCGAAATCGCAGATGTCGATCATTTCCTGCACTTCACCGAGCCCTTCCGACGTGATCTTGCCGGCTTCGAGCGTGACGAGGCGGCCGAGCTCGGCCTTGTGCTCGCGCAGCACGTTGCCGAACACGCGCACGAGTTCGCCGCGCACCGGCGCCGGCACCGTGCGCCACTTGAGGAATGCGTCGTGTGCGGCGTCGATCTTGCGCGCTGCGTCGGCGGGCGTGTCGACGGCCAGCGTCGCGAGCGTCGCGCCGTCGAGCGGCGAACGCGCGGTCAGCGCATTACCTTTCCACTGGGCGAGATCGATGTCGAGCGCGGCAAGAATGTCGTTGAATTGCATCACTTCCTCTTCAGGGACAGATTGATCGGTGCGGCGGCAGCGCCGCCCGCGTGATTCGATTGGAGCGCGTTCGAGCGCCTTGTGCAAGCAGATGCGCCGCGCGGCCGGCCCGGTGCGCCATCCGGCGCATCGCGCTGCGCCGCCGCCGGAAAGCCCGGCCGGACGGCGCGCCCCAGCCTCGCGAGGCACGATCCATGAAACACATTGTCGATGGCCACAAGTCAGGCCGCTATTGATATTAACTCACGACTTCATTCCCAAAACGCAAGAAGTCCACGGGCCAGCCCCGCCTGTTTCGATGCCGATATGGGACGTTTCCAAAGCCCGTGACCGGCCGCCCGGACACATCTCAACGCGATACAAGTTGATGACCGTCGCGCATCACCCTGTTCGGAAATATCGTTTGCCGCCGGTGCACCGGGCACACACAATCGGTGCGACGTCGAGGTGCAACGCACCCGGCGCGCCGCCGGCCGCCACCACGACAGCCGGACGACCGACGAAGGCGACACGCACCACGGCCCGGCTCAGCGGGCCCGTTTCGCACTGTGCCTCACCGCTACCCGGCCGCGGCCGGCGACGCGTCGCGCTTCGTCACCGAAAAACAATCCCGGAGACAGCGCCCAGCGCCCGCCATGCATTCAGACGCCCGCCCCGATTCGTCCCGCCCGTCCGGCTCGCCGCCCGCGAAGCCGTCCCTCCACCGCGCGTTGCAGGCCCGTCATCTACGGATGATCGCGATCGGCGGCTCGATCGGCACGGGCCTGTTCGTCGCATCCGGCGCATCGATCTCGCAGGCCGGCCCCGGCGGCGCGATGCTCGCGTACATGGTGATCGGCCTGATGGTCTACTTCCTGATGACGAGCCTCGGCGAAATGGCGGCGTTCATGCCGGTGTCGGGCTCGTTCGCGACCTACGGCGCGAAGTTCGTCGACGAAGGCTTCGGCTTCGCGCTCGGCTGGAACTACTGGTACAGCTGGGCCGTGACGCTGGCGGTGGAGCTCGTCGCCGCGCAGCTCGTGATGAATTACTGGTTCCCGCACGTGCCGGGCGTCTGGTGGAGCGCGCTGTTCCTCACGCTGATCTTCGCGCTCAACGCGCTGTCGGTGCGCGGTTTCGGCGAAGCCGAATACTGGTTCGCGCTGATCAAGGTGCTGACGGTGCTCGCGTTCGTCGGCGTCGGCCTGCTGATGATCTTCGGGATCATGCAGGGCGGCCCGAGCGCCGGCTGGGGCAACTTCACGATCGGCGACGCACCGTTCGTCGGCGGCTGGGCGACGATGCTCGGCGTCGCGATGATCGCGGGCTTCTCGTTCCAGGGCACCGAGATGATCGGCGTCGCAGCCGGCGAATCGGAAAACCCGCGCACGACGATTCCGCGCGCGGTGAAGCAGATCTTCTGGCGCATCCTGCTGTTCTACGTGTTTGCGATCTTCGTGATCGGCGTGCTGGTGCCGTACACCGATCCGAGCCTGCTGAAGAGCGACGTGACCGATATCGGCGTGAGCCCGTTCACGCTGGTGTTCCGCCACGCGGGCCTCGCCTTCGCGGCCGGCGTGATGAACGCGGTGATCCTGACGGCCGTGCTGTCGGCCGGCAATTCGGGCATGTATGCGTCGACGCGCATGCTCTACAACCTCGCGGTCGAAGGCCGCGCGCCGAAGCTGTTCGCGAAGCTGTCGCCCGGCGGCGTGCCGCGCAACGCGCTGTATGCGACCACCGCCGTCGGCGCGCTGTGCTTCTTCACGTCGCTGTACGGCGACAAGACCGTCTACCTGTGGCTGCTGAACACGTCGGGCATGGCCGGCTTCATCACGTGGCTCGGCATCGCGGTCAGCCACTACCGGTTCCGCAAGGGCTTCCTGAAACAGGGCTACCGGCTCGACCAGTTGCCGTACCGGTCGAAGTGGTTCCCGTTCGGACCGCTGTTCGCGTTCGCGCTGTGCGCGGTCGTCGCGCTCGGCCAGGACTACCGCGCGTTCCTCGCCGACAAGATCGACTGGACGGGCGTCGCCGCGACCTACATCGGCCTGCCGTTCTTCCTCGCGATCTGGGTCGGCTACGCGCTGGTGCGTAAATGCCGCCTGGTGCGCTACGAGGACATGGAAATCGCGCCGTGGATCGACCGCAACGCCACGCCCGCCGCCACCGAAAAGGCCGACGCCAGCTATCCGGCCTACGTGGCCCGTCCGGTCAACCCGACGCCGGGGGCCTGAAGCCCGGCAACGCGCCGGCGGCCGCCCGATCGCGGCGGCCGACGCGCTGAAAGCCCATTCGACGCGGCGCACGCGTTCAGGCAAGATCGACGCGCGCCGTCCGTTTTTCCGCCGTCACGAATCACCGAAAACGCATGCAGAATTTCTACGAAGCCACCGTTACCCGCCAGCCCTACCCGCAACTGACCGGCACGATCGACACGCAGGTCTGCATCGTCGGCGGCGGCCTTGCCGGCCTGTGCACGGCGCTCGGCCTCGTCGAACGCGGCGTGCGCGACGTCGTCGTGCTCGACAGCGAACGGGTCGGCTTCGGCGCGTCGGGCCGCAACGGCGGCTTCGTGTTCGGCGGCTACAGTCTCGACAACGCCGACCTGCTGCGCACGCTCGGCCGCGACGAAGGGCGCCGGCTGTACCGGCTCACCGTCGATGCGGTCGAGCTGATCCGCGCGCGCATCGCGCGCTACGGGATCGACTGCGACATCGTCGACGAGGGCGTGATGCTCGCGAACTGGTTCGACGATCCGTCGCGGCTCGATGGTGTGCGCACGCTGATGAAAAACGAACTCGGCGTCGACTGGGAACCTGTCCCGACCGGCGCGCTGCGCGAACGGCTGAAGACGCAGCGCTATTACGGCGGCCTGTTCGAGCCGAACGCGTTCCACTTCCACCCGCTCAAATACGTGCTCGGCGTCGCGGCCGCCGCATCGCGCGGCGGGGCGCGCGTGTACGAGCGTTCGGCCGCGCTGGGCATCGCGCGCGACGGCGCCGGGTACGTCGTGCGCACGGCGCAGGGCGCGGTGCGCGCACAGGACGTCGTGTTCGCCGGCGGCGGCTACGCGCGCGGCGTGTCGCCGCGCGTCGAGCGCGCGGTGCTGCCGATCGCGACCTACGTGATCGCGACCGAACCGCTCGGCACGCGCCTGCCCGATGCGATCGACGCGCCGTACGCGATCTACGACACGCGTTTCGCGTTCGACTACTACCGTCCGCTGAAGGACACGCGGATCCTGTGGGGCGGCCGGATCTCCGTGCTCGACCGCGGCCCCGATGCGATCGCGCGCCTGTTGCGGCGCGACCTGCTGCGCGTGTATCCGCAACTGGAAGGCGTGAAGGTCGACTACGCGTGGGGCGGGCTGATGAGCTACGCGCGGCACAAGATGCCGCAAATCGGCCGCGACGCGGACGGCGTGTGGCACGCGATCGCTTTCGGCGGCCACGGGATGGCGCCGACCACGGTGGCCGGCGAGGCGCTCGCCGCCGCGCTGGCCGAAGGCCGGCCGGTGCCGGACGGCTTCGCCGCGTTCGGGCTCACGCGCACGTTCGGCCTGGCCGGCCTCGCCGCCGCGCAGCTCACGTATACGGCGTACCAGGCCCGCGACGCGCTTGCATCCTGCCGCCGCTGAGCGCCCGCGGCGGCCTTGCCGATTAGAGCGGGAGGTCGGCCGGGCGGGCATTTCCCACATGCTAGAATGCCTTTTCCAAGCCGCCGCGAACCACAACAAAGCCACATGAAAGCAGGAAGCAAGGCCGCCACGTCCGACACCCGCGCGCTTGCGTCCGATGCGCGGCGTAAATACGATCCCGAGCAAACCAAGCGCAACATCCTCGATGTCGCCACGCAGGAATTCTCCGCGATGGGCCTCGCCGGTGCGCGCGTCGACGCGATCGCGGAGCGGACGAACACGACGAAGCGGATGCTCTACTACTACTTCGAAAGCAAGGAAGGCCTGTACGAGGCCGTGCTGGAAAAGGTGTACGGCGACATCCGCGCGCTCGAGCAGGAACTGCACGTCGGCGACATGGAGCCGCGCGAAGGCATGCGCCGTCTCGTCGAATTCACGTTCGACTATCACGACAAGCATCGCGATTTCGTCCGCCTGGTGTCGATCGAGAACATCCACGGCGCGAAATATCTCGAACAGCTCAAGTCGTTCAAGAACCGCAACGTCAGCATCATCAAGACGCTCGAGGAACTGCTCGAGCGCGGCGCGGCCAGCGGCGCGTTCCGCCAGGACATCGATGCGTTCGACCTGCACCTGCTGATCAGCTCGTTCTGCTTCCATCGCGTATCGAACCGCTACACGTTCGGTGCCGCGTTCGGCCGCGATCCGTCGGCGCCGCGCCTGCGTGCGCGGCATCGCGACACGATCGCCGACGCGGTGCTGCGCTACGTCGCCGCGTAAGCGGCGCCCACAGCCGGCCGGGGCGCGACACGTCCGCGCCCCTTCACACTTCAGCACTTCAGCACGTCAGCGCATCAGTCCGTCGGCGCGGTCGACGCCAGCGCGATCCGCGCCTTCTGTTCGGGGCTGCCCGCCACGTAATACTTCTTCGCCCAGCTCGAATCGGGCGCCAGCGCGAGCCGCGCATGCGCGCCCGTGCCGCGCTGCTTCGCATTGATCGCCAATGCGCGTGCACGGTAGTGCTCGTAAAGCCGCAGGAATTCCGCGAGATAGATCGCCGCGATCCGCTTGTCGCGGATCTCGAGCAGGTTCTCGTCGTTGTACTGCTCGGAATTGCGGCTCATGTTCGCCGAGCCCGTATAGACGACCGGATTCGCGCCTTCCGCATCGATCACGACGAACTTGTGATGGATCACGACGGGCGGAAAGGCCGGCGCCGGTTCGCCCGGGAAAAGCCGCAGCTCCGGCTCGAAGCCTTGCGGCACGGTGGCCGGCGAAAAATACGACGCGTCGATCACGTCGTGGTTGTCGCGGCTGCGGTGGTACAGCTCGAGGTTCGCGAGCGTCGCCGCATCCAGCGACTGGCCAGCCTGCTGCGCGGCATCGGCCTTCGTCGCGCTGCCCGCGTTGATCCGGTTGACGAGGCCGAACATCATCAGCCCCCGGTCGCCGGCCGCGAAACACGCATCGCGCAGCGCCGCGTCGGTCGGCATGAACAGGCAGAACGACACCGAATGCTTCGCGGCCCCGATCGCGGCGACGATCGTATCGATCTCGGTACGCTGCCCCGACGGCTCCGGCGAGTACGCGACGCGCACCTGCGCGCTGCCGATCGTCATCGGCGCCGACCAGCCCGACGACAGCCGTGCGGTCTCCGCAATCGACGGATTCCCGGCCAGCGCGTGCGCGCGATCGTTGTACAGCGCGGCGAGCGCGGGCGAGTCGAACGCGTGCAGCACGTTGGCCTGCTCGGTCAGCCCCTCGGTCGTGAAGTTCGCGGAACCGGTCAGCACGCGCGCGGGCGCTGCGGCGGACGGCGCATCGGTCACGATGAACTTGTCGTGCATGATGTGCGTCTTGTCGCGCGGCGCGAGCGTCGCGAGCCCTTGCAACGCGTCGACGGCCGGCTGGTTCGGCGACGGCAGCGGCGGCTTGCCCTTGCGCGCCGTCGTGTGCGCGTCGTAGACGATCGCGAGCGACGCTTCGCCGTGCTGGCGGCCGAACGCCTCGAACGCGGGCAGCGCCCACAGCGTGTCGGTCAGGTGATAGACGGCCGATACCGCGCGCGACGCAGGATTGAGCATCTCCGCGAACACCTGCTCCATGTCGTTCGCGAGCCACGTGCGCAATTTCAGCGTCTGCGCAGCGCTCGGCGCCGCATTCGGTGCGAGGCCCAGCGCCGCGACCTGCTTCGCGAACGCCTGCGAGCTGACCACCGCGCGGTTGAACCACGTGCCGATGCCGTCCTCGATGTGCGCGGGCAGCACGACGTCGCACACGCCGGCTTCCGCGTCGAGCACCTGCAGGTTCGCCGGCGTACCGACGACCGGATAGACGTCGTAGCGGAACGACGCACCGCGGTCCTGCGGATCGATGCGCGCGTCCCACCACATGAATTTCTGAATCGGCGCCTGATCGGTCGGCGCATCGCCCTGCGTGTCGGCGGCCGGGCCGTCGAACGTCAGGCGATTGGGCAGCCAGCTGTCCGGCGCACGCGTCTTGCCGTCGGCCGACCAGAAGCCCGGCGTGCGCCGGATCGCGAAGCCGAGGAAATCGGACCGCGACGCCGCATCGGGCCAGTCGAAAGCCAGCAGGACCAGGGTGGGGGAAAGATAGCTGCGCACGCTGACGGTCATTCGTTGCTCCCTGGCCTGACGGCCGGTCGAAATGAATGGGTCAGTCTTGACGACGGTTCTTCCCGCGCGATGACCGTTCGATGAACCTTGTATGTCGGACGCGCGTCAGTCGCACACGAGCAGTTCGATCCCGCGCGCCGTCAGCGCGCGGCGCACGATCTTGTCGGGCGCGCGCTCGGTCACCAGATAGCGGGCGGCGGCCGCGCCGTTGATCCGCACCGGCGTCACGCGGCCGAATTTCGAATGGTCGGCGACGATGATCGCCGTGCCCGCCGCCGCGATCATCCGGCTGCGCACTTCGGCCGCGAGCCGGGAGTAGTCGGTGCATTCGCCGTCGGGCGTGATGCCGCCGGCGCCGACGAACGCGAAATCGACGTGGTATTGCGCAAGCTGGTGGATCGTGTCGAGACCGAACGTGGCGTCCTCGTCGTCGGACAGCTCGCCGCCGAGCAGCGTCACGCGGTTGCCGTTGCGCCGCGCGAGCACGAACGCGGTGCGCCAGTCGTTCGTGTAGATCGACAGCCGGTGCCGGTCGGCGAGCGCCAGCGCGACCGCATGCGGTGTGCTGCCCGAATCGATCAGCACCGATGCATCGTCGGGCACGAATTCGGCCGCGCGCCGTCCGATCGTGCGCTTCGCGTCGGCGTTCGCGGCTTCGCGCTCGGACAGGCTCGGCTCGCGGCGATCCGCGGCCAGCGCGCCGCCATGCGTCATCACGAGCAGGCCGCGCGCGGCCAGCGCGTTCAGGTCGCGCCGCACGGTTTCGCGCGACACGTCGAGCGAACGCACGAGTTCCGCGACCGACAGCGCGCCCGAGCGCCCGAGCTCCGACAGGATGTATTGATGACGTTGTTCCGCCAGCATCGCGTGTGCGCCCGAGGCGACTGGTAATGGGTAAGCCGGCCATTGTATTACGGACGTTTGACGACCATTTGACTGCGCCGGGTAATGCGGCCGGGCGGCCGGGGCAACGGTCGAGCGCGTTTCCCGAAAGCGAAATTCTGTATTGTCCGGCGCGCGCGAATCCGCGCGGCGCCGGTTGCTACACTTTGCGCTTCGCCGAACGACCGACCGACAAAGGGGCTCGCGCCATGTATCGCAAAGGCAGTGTGATTGAAATCCAGTTTCCGCCGGAACGTCTCAACGACGCGGCAGGCGATCCGTACTGGATCGACCTGACGCTCGACGAAGCGAGACGCCTCTACGAACAGCTCGCCGCGCGCTTCGCGACCGACGCGCGCGCCAATCAGCCGCTCGACACGTTCTCGATCGACTGATCGTCGCTGCTGCGCGTCCATCCGCGCGGCGCCGGTGTGTGGCGCTCGTCCCCGCCGCACCGCACACCGGCGCGATGACCGCCGGCGCGATCACGCGCCGCGTCGCATGAGTGCAGGATTCGACAAGACGCCGGCGCCGCTTCGGCCGATACTGGCCGACTTCCCGGTTCTGTCCGGCCGCCTCGCGGCCCGTCACGCATGCTTACCTCGATCGTCGCCGCCGCTTTCGTCGCACTCTGGTCCACCGGCTTCATCGTTGCACGGGCGATCAAGCCTTACGCCGATCCGAACCTGTTCCTGCTCGCGCGCTTCGCGGGCACGGCCGCGCTGTTCGGCGTGGTGGCGCTCGTCGCGCGCGCGCCGTGGCCGGCCCGCCGCGAATGGCCGCGCCACCTGATCGCCGGTGCGCTGCTGCAAGGCGTCTATCTCGGTGCGAGCTACTGGGCCGTCGCGCAAGGCTTGAACGCGGGCGTGATGGCGCTGCTCGGCGCGCTGCAGCCGCTCGCCACCGCCGTGCTCGCGGTCCCGCTGTTCAACGAACGCCTGCCCGCGCGCGGCTGGCTCGGGATGGCGCTCGGGCTGGCCGGCGTCGCGCTCGTGCTCGCGCCGAAAGTCACGGGCGGCGTCGCACCGCCGCCGGGCGCCGCGCCTGCTTGGCTCGTCGTCACCGTATCGGTTCTGGCGGTCGGGTCGATCACCGCCGGATCGCTGTATCAGAAAGGCAAGCTCGCGCAGAGCGATCTACGCACGGCAGTCGCCGTGCAGAACTTCGGCGCGGCGATCGTCGCGGCCATCTTCGTCGTGCTGCTCCATGAAACCCGCTGGATCGGCGCGCCGGCGCTGTGGGTATCGCTCGTGTGGGGCATCGTGTTCCTGTCCGGCGGCGCGGTCACGATGCTGATGTGGATGCTGCGGCGCGGCAATGCGGCGCGCGCGACGTCGCTGCTGTTTCTCGCGCCGCCGCTGGCCGCGCTGCAGGGTTACGGGCTGTTCGGCGAAACGCTCGCGACGATCCAGCTCGCCGGCTTCGCGCTCGCGCTGGTGGGCGTCGTGCTCGCGCGGCGCTGACGCGGGCTACATGCGCGCGATCGTGCGGCCGCGCCGACGTGTGTCGGCAAGCTCATCGAGGCGGGCCTCGCGGACGCCCGTCTCGCACCCGCCCGGCGCACCGTGCACCACGGCGACGCAGCGCGTCTCGCCGAAGCAACGCAAGACGGCCGGATCGCACGCCCGGCGCGGCGACGCGCCACGAATGCGCTTATGATGTCCGCCTTGCATTTCGTTCCGGAACTTCCTTCATGACATCCGCCGATTACGCCAGCCGCCAACGCGCGATCATTGCCGAACTGAACGTCGCCCCGCACTTCGACGCCGAAGCCGAAATCGATCGCCGCGTCGATTTCCTCGCGCGGTACCTTCGTTCGACCGGCCTGCGGACCTACGTGCTCGGCATCAGCGGCGGCGTCGACTCATCGACGGCCGGCCGGCTCGCGCAACTGTCGGTCGAGCGCCTGCGCGCCGACGGCTACGATGCGCGCTTCATCGCGATGCGCTTGCCGAACGGCGTGCAGAACGATGAAGACGATGCGCAGCGCGCGCTGGCGTTCGTGCGCGCGGACGAGGTGCTCACGGTCGACGTGAAGCCGGCCGCCGATGCGATGCTCCGTTCCCTGGTCGCGTCCGGCCACGCGTTCGAAACCCCCGCGCAGCAGGATTTCGTGCACGGCAACATCAAGGCGCGCGAGCGCATGATCGCGCAGTACGCGGTGGCCGGCGCGCGGCGCGGCCTCGTGATCGGCACCGATCACGCGGCCGAATCGCTGATGGGTTTCTTCACGAAGTTCGGCGACGGCGGCGCGGACATCCTGCCGCTCGCGGGCCTGAGCAAGCGTCGCGTACGCGGGGTGGCACGCGCGCTCGGCGGCGAGGAGCTGATCGTGATGAAGGTGCCGACGGCCGACCTCGAGGAGCTGCGCCCGCTGCGCCCCGACGAGCACGCGTATGGCGTGACCTACGACGAGATCGACGATTTCCTCGAAGGTAAACCGGTCGCCGACCGCGTCTACGAAACGGTGCTGCGCTTCTACGACGGCTCGCGTCACAAGCGCGCACTGCCGTACACGATGTTCGACTGGCCGGCCGCCTAAGCCCGCCGCCCCGCTACCGACAGACCGCCGCGCGCACCGTCATGGCTGCGCGCGGGCCCCACGCGACGGGCGACGCTATGCGTGCCCGCCCGTCTTCTTCGCCTGCAGCGCACGAATCCGCATCCGCGCGCCCGTATCGCTGACCGTCGCGTCGTACATCGTCGCGAGATCGCGCTTGAGCGCGGTGCGCGAGCCGCCGTCGAGATACACCATGTGCCCCGACGGATAGAACCGCGCGGACAGGTTCTGCCGCACCTTCTGGTCCTCCAGCGGCATCTGCTGCAGATCGATCACGGTCTGGTAGAACGGCGTGACGAAGTCGTAGAGGCCGTTCGCCGACAGCACCTTCAGGTCGACGTTCAGCGCCATCACCGCGGCGAGGTCGCCGGCCGTGTAGAGGATCACGTTCCCCTTCGCATCGAGGCCCTGCTGCGCGCCGGTCGGGTCGATGTGGCTGAAATCCCAGTTCTGGAATGCCTGGTCGTTCAGGTCCGTGAACGCGGAATTCGACGTGAACTTCAACTGCTCGTTCAGGTAGCTGTTCCACATCGCCGTATAGACGCCCGTCACGGCCGTCATCGTCGGATCGTTGCCCCCCGAATTCGGGTCGATCTTGCCGGCGATGCCCGACGAGATCCCGGTCACGCGGCCGTCGTACGAACCGAGCGCGAGCCCCTGCGCATGCAGCAGCGTCGTCAGGAACACCGAGTTGCCGCGCGCGTCGTAGCCCGCGATATCGAGCCCCCACGATTGCAGCGTCGCCGTATCGATGCCCGTGTATTGCGACAGCTTCTGCACGGTGGCCGGGTTCGCGTGCGGCGCCGCGCGCAGCGCGGCCAGGTAGTCGGTGCGCGCGAACTGCGCGACTTCCTCGATGAACGCGCCGAGATCGCTCGGCGGCGGCTTGATGCCGAGTTTCTTGTGATACCACGCGTCGGCCGCGGCGGTCGGCAGCGCGCCGACCGGGTTGCCGGCCTGCCGGTAATCGAGGATCGACGATTGCAGCGTGACGCCGTTCAGGTCGACGCCATCCTCGTGCAGCTTGTACGCGAGCACGCAGCTGCGCGCCGTGCCGTACGATTCGCCGAACAGGTATTTCGGCGAATTCCAGCGGTTGTTCTTCGTCAGGTAGCGCTTGATGAACTGCTTCAGCGAATTCGCATCCTGGTCGACGCCCCAGAAGTCGCGGTTCTTGTTCGGCGCGACGGCCGCCGAATAGCCGGTGCCGACCGGGTTGATGAACACCAGGTCGCTGTGGTCGATCATGCTGTCCGGGTTGTCTTCGATCTGGTACGGCGCGGGCGGCGTGAAACCCGGCATCGACGTCTTGATGCGCTTCGGCGCGAACGAGCCGAGCAGCACGAACACCGACGACGAACCCGGCCCGCCGTTGTAGAAGAACGTCACGGGCCGCGTTTCTTCCTTCGCGCCGTCGGCCGTGAACGCAACGTAGAAGATCTTGGCGGCCGGCTGCGAACTGCTCGGATCGACCGTCACGAGATGGCCGACCGTCGCCGTGTACGCGATGCGCTTGCCGTCGATCAGGATCGTGTGGTGCGTGATCGCGGCCGCCTCGGTCGTGTCGGTCACCGAGTCGTCCGGGCCATTGCCGTACGCGACCGGATCGAAGAACGGCTGGTCGCGGCCGTGGCTCAGCGCGACGGGGTTGATGGTCGGCGGCACGCCATGCGAATTGTGGTCGCCGTGATGCAGCGGATACACGCCGCCGGAAGATGCGGAATCGATGCCCATCGTGCTGCTCCTGGAGGTGAAAAAAGACGCGGGCAGACCACCCGCGTCGAACGAAAAGACATGCGCCGGCGCGTCAGCTCGACGGCTTGCGCGCCAGGATCGCGGCGAGTTGCGCGCCGTTCGGGCTGCCGAGGCCCGTGCACGCGTCCCAGCCCGACGCGGCCGCATACGTGCCGTTCGATCCTTTCGTGATGTCGCGCAGCGCGCCCGGATTCTTGTACAGCACCGGATTGATCCAGCCGGCCGATGCGCCGGCCGACGCATTGATCCGCGCGATCAGCGCGGCCCACAGCGGGGCGACCGCGCTCGTGCCGCCCATCACCGCCGGGGTGCCGGCGACCGACACCTCGTAGCCCGTCTGCGGCGACGCGTCGCCGGCCACGTCCGGCACGCCGCGCTTCGCGAGCGGCGTGCTGCTGCCGTCGGCGTGCGCCACGGCCAGCCCCTGCTGCCATGCCGGCAGGTCGAACAGCGTACTGACGCCGCCGCCGCCCGCACCGCCGCCGGACGCCTCGTCGTTCCACGTGACTTCGCTGCGAATGCCCTGCCCGGGCAGCGCGTCGAGCTGCGTGCCGCCGCAGCCGAGCACGTACGGGCTCGAGGCGGGGAAATCGACGTGATCGGCGCCATCCTGCAGCCCGTCGCCCGAGCCGCTGTCGCCCGACGCCGCGCAGACGGTGATGCCCTGCGCGGCCGCCGCCTGCAGCACGCGGTCGAACGCGTGTGCCGACTGCGCCTGCCAGATCGCTTCCGGGCCGCCCCAACTGATCGAGATCACGGAAGGCCGGTTGGTCTTGTCGGTGACGGCCGCGTTGACGGCCTGGATGAAGCCCGCGTCGCTGTTCGGCGCGAAGTACATCGCAAGCTTCGCGGCCGGTGCGATCGCGCCGGCGATTTCGATGTCGAGCGCGACTTCGCCGTCCGGGCCGTTCGGCTCGCCGGTCGGCGCATTGCGGCCGGTGCCGACGTTCACGTCGACGAGCGTCGGCGGCGTCGTGATCCCGAGCCCGCGGAAATACTGCTGGATGTCGGCCGCGCGATAGCCGCCGCCGAGCTCGACGATCGCGATGCATTGCCCGGCGCCGTCGCCGGCCGGAAAGTCGTACAGCGACGCAAGCTGGATCGGCGTGAACGTGACGGCCGCCGCGCCGCGCGCGGGCTTGAACGGCGGGCGGAACCGGAAGTGCGGCCGCGCCTGCGGGCGGCTGTCGAGGCCGAGCACGGCCGTCACCGCATCGCCGAGCTCGTCGGGTAGCGCGATCGGGCCCGAGCGGCCGCGATACTGACCGATCGCCCGATGCTCGAAACGCTCGAGCTTCACGCTGAAGGCGGTTTCGAACTGCCCGATCGTGCCGGACAGCACGACGACGCTTTCGACCGGGTCGACGCGATCGACCGTCAGTTGATGACGATGCGCGAAATCCTCGGTCTTGCGGATATCGTCGGGATTGGCGGAGAAACGCTGCGCGAATGCGTCGCGCGACAGCGGTTTCGCGTGCGCGTCGCCGGTGGCGAGCTGGTGAACCAATGCCTCGAGTTGCCCTTCTTCCTGCCGCCGCAACATGATCGTGACGTGGATGCGTTCTGCCGGATCGCACTGGCCGAGACACTTGGACTCGGCGACGATACGGGGTTCACGGTCGGCTTGAAGATGCCTTGCCATGTTCAGACCCTCCTTGGTACCGCGTTGCACGGAACAGCCAGGAAATCGGACATAGCCTAAGGGAGACGGTTCCGTTCGGTCAGTCGATTCGCGACGGCGCGTCCGCGATGGCGCGTTTGCGATCGCGCGAAGTTAGAGGAAGTTTAGAACAGTCAGACGATTTGCGCGCACGCCCTTCTGCGGCAACGCGCATGCGTGCAGGCCAGCATCGCGCGCGGCCGGCGTCGATTCTCGCACGGCCGCCGCCACGTCGGTCGACCCGCGCGGCGAGGCAAGTACCGGCCAAGCGGCCGCCACCCTCAGTCCATCGACAGTCGCAGTGCGAAACCGATCAGCGCCGCGGAAAAGGTCCAGCGCTGCACCGTCTGCGCCAGCGGATGCGCGCGCATCCACGCCGCGATGCGCGACGCGCCGAACACGCACGCGAGGTCGAAGCACACGCCGGCCGCCACCAGCAGCGCGCCAAGCGCGAACATTTGCCAGACGACCGGCCCGGCCTCGGGCCGCACGAACTGCGGCAGCAGCACCGAGCAGAACAGCAGCGCCTTCGGGTTCAGCAGGTTGGTCAGCAGCCCCTTCACGAACGACTGCCGCAGTTCGCCCGCCGCCGCGCCGCCATCGCCGTCGCCGAGCGCGAACACCGGCGAGCGGAACACCTGGATCGCGACATACGCGAGATAGAGCGCGCCGCCGTAGCGGATCACCTCGTACAGCCACGGCGCGCTGCGGATCAGCGCCGCGACGCCGCACGCCGACAGCGTCACGTGCGCGGTGCGCGCGAGCGACAGGCCGGCCGCCGCCGCCATCCCCGGCCGCACGCCGCGGCCGATGCTGGTCTGCAGCACGAGCGCCATGTCGGGCCCCGGCACCGCATAAATGGCCGCCAGCGCGGCAAGATAAATCAACAGCAAATGCGTGGAAATCATGGTCTGCCCCCGTCCTCCAATGACGATATGTTGCCGTTGAAGGATGAGGGATTATTGGCCATCTTTGGCGATGAATTGGCGATTCGTAGGGGAATCCGCCACAATTCACAAATCAGAACAAGGATTCCGCCATATGATCGACCTCGACAAAACCGACCGCGCGATCCTCGCCGCGGTGCAACGCGACGGCCGCCTGCCGATCGCCCGGCTCGCCGAATCCGTCGGGCTGTCCGAGACGCCGTGCGCCCGCCGCCTGAAACGCCTCGAAAACGACGGCTACATCGAACGCTACCGCGCGCAGCTGTCGCGCCAGGCGCTCGGCTTCGGCGTGGTCGCATTCGTGCTCGTACGGTTCGCGACGCACGACCGCAAGGTCGCCGACCGGTTCGAACGGGAAGTGCTCGGCATCGAGCGGATCCTGGCCTGCCACAACGTCGCGGGCACGGCCGACTACCTGCTGCAGGTGGTCGCCCGCGACCTCGACGACTACGGCACGTTCCTGCGGGATTCGCTGCGGATGCTGCCGGGCGTGACGTCGATCGAATCGGCGCTGTCGCTGCGCGAGGTGAAGCACGACGCGGGGTTGCCGGTGCCGTGATGCACGCCGAAGCGGCGACCGGCCCCGGTGTAACGCTCGTTCACGTTGTTGGCGGCCCCGCGGTCATGCGAAGTCGGACGACTGGTGCGCGCGCTCGAGATCCTCGAGAAACGCCTCCACGAGCGGGTTCCCGCGGCCGTTGCGCGCGACGACCATGTGGAACGTCACGTCGTAGCGCAGTTGCTCCGGATTGAGCGGCGCGAGCAGCCCCTGCGCGACGTACGGCGCCGCGAAATGCTGCGGCAGATAACCGAGATGGTGGCCGGACAGGATCAGCAGCGCGACGGCCTCCATGTTGTCCGCGGTCGCGGTCACGCGATCGGGCGTCGTCGACAGTTGCGCCTCGGGCAGCGGATACGAGCGCCACGCCCATTCGAAGCCGGCGACGTCGGCCGGCGTCAGCGTGCCCGCGCCGTCGAACAGCGGATGGCCACGGCCGCAATACGCGACCTGACGCTCGATGAACAGCGGCGTGTAGTGCAACGACGGCACGCGATGCCAGAAGTAGCCGACCGCGATCTGGATCTCGTCGCTCAGCAGCTTCTCCTCGAGATCGCCGGGCGCGCGCACCGAAATCGAGAAGCGCACGGCCTCGTCGCGGGTCCGGAACGCGGCGATCGCCTCGGCGATCCGCGCGTTCTGGCTCACCGGCGTATGGCCGATCAGGCCGATGTTCAGCGTGCCGACCAACTGGCGATCCATGTGCCGCGCGGCCATCCCGAATTCGTCGAGCGCCGCCAGCAGCTTGCGGCTCATCGCGTGGAACCGCTCGCCCTTCGGCGTGAGCCGGAAGCCGCTGCGGCCGCGTTCGCAGAGCCGGTAGCCGAGCCGCGTCTCGAGCGACGACAGCTGCGCGCTGATCGTCGACTGGCCGACGTTCAGCACGGCCTGCGCGGCCGACACGCCGCCCGCGTCCGTGACCGCGAGAAACACGCGGATCAACCGCAGATCGAGGGTCGACAGATTCCCCAGCACGTTCATCCCCTTCCATACATCGATGATGATCGATGTTTACGTCGATATCTTCGCATTCTTCTTTCCCGACGGAGCGCGTAAAACTGTGCGCCAGACCGCGTCGCATGATACGGCAACCCCACACTGGAAGAGACACCCCATGAACGACCACACCCATTTCCAGCCGCTCGGCGGCAACGAAATGCCGCGCTGCGGCGGCATCGCGACGATGATGCGCCTGCCGCACGTGGCGAGCGCCGAAGGCCTCGACGCGTGTTTCGTCGGCGTGCCGTTCGATCTCGGCACGTCCAACCGCACGGGCGCGCGCTTCGGCCCGCGCCAGATCCGCACCGAATCCGTGCTGCTGCGCCCGTACAACATGGCCACGCGCGCCGCCCCGTTCGATTCGCTGCAGATCGCCGACATCGGCGACGTCGCGATCAATCCGTACAACCTGCACGATTCGATCGCCCGCATCGAGGCCGCGTACGACGCGATTCTCGAGCACGACTGCAAGCCGATCACGCTCGGCGGCGACCATACGATCGCGCTGCCGATCCTGCGCGCGATTCACCGCAAGCACGGCAAGGTTGCATTGATCCACGTCGATGCACACGCCGACGTGAACGACACGATGATGGGCGAAAAAATCGCGCACGGCACGCCGTTCCGGCGTGCGGTCGAGGAAGGCCTGCTGCACGGCGACAAGGTCACGCAGATCGGCCTGCGCGGCACCGGTTACGCGGCCGAGGATTTCGACTGGTGCCGCGAGCAGGGCTTCCGCGTCGTCCAGGCAGAGGAATGCTGGAACAAGTCGCTCGCGCCGCTGATGGAAGAAGTGCGCACGCGCGTCGGCGATACGCCCGTCTACATCAGCTTCGACATCGACGGCATCGATCCGGCCTACGCGCCCGGCACCGGCACGCCGGAAATCGCCGGCCTCACGGTGCCGCAGGCGCTCGAGATCATCCGCGGCGCGAAGGGGCTGAACATCGTCGGTTGCGATCTCGTCGAAGTCGCGCCGCCGTACGACCCGTTCGGCACCACGGCCCTGCTCGGCGCGAACCTCGCGTACGAGCTGCTGTGCGTGCTGCCGGGCGTCGCGTACCGCGACTGATTCCGGCGCGCCACCACTATTCCAAATCAGAGGATTCCAGAGGAGCACACATACAGATGGGAACTTCCGTCAAGCAACCGAAGCGGGCGGCGCTCGCGTCGTTCGTCGGCACCACGATCGAGTGGTACGACTTCTATAGTTACGCGACCGCCGCCGCCATCGTGTTCGGGCCGCTGTTCTTTCCCGGCGAAAACCGCTTCATCAGCCTGCTCGCGTCGTTCGGCTCGTTCGCGGTCGGCTTTTTCGCGCGGCCGCTCGGCGGCGTGATGTTCGGCTATCTCGGCGACCGCTTCGGCCGCAAGCGTTCGCTGCTCGCGACGCTGATGCTGATGGCCGTGTCGACGGTCGCGATCGGCCTGCTGCCGACCCATGCGCAAGCCGGCGTGATCGCACCGATCCTGCTCGTGCTGATGCGGGTGCTGCAAGGCATCGCGGTCGGCGGCGAATGGGGCGGCGCGGTGCTGCTGGCCGGCGAGCATGCGCCCGAAGGCAAGCGCACGTTCTTCGCGTCGTTCGCGCAGCTCGGCAGCGCGAGCGGCCTGATCCTGTCGATGCTCGCGTTCGGCGCGATCAGCACGCTGTCGAAGGACGACATGATGAGCTGGGGCTGGCGCGTGCCGTTCCTCGCGAGTTCAGTGCTCCTGATCGTCGGCTTCGTGATCCGTGCGAGCGTGTCGGAGTCCCCCGAGTTCGAGGAAGTGAAGAGGAGCGGCAACATCGCGCAGAAGCCGCTGCGCGAAGCGCTCAAGTACTGGCCGCTGCTGCTGCTCGCGATCGGCGCGAACGTGTACGGGATCGCCGGCGTGTATTTCAGCAACATCTTCATGATCAGCTATGCGACGCAGTTCCTGTCGCTCGACCGGTCGATGGTGCTGCATTGCATGACGATCGTCGCGGTGCTGCAGTTCGTCGTACAGCTCGCGGCCGCGTTCCTCGCGCAGCGCTTCGGCACCACGCGCGTGCTGCTGATCACCGGTGCCTGGGCGATGATCGTCCCGTTCGTGATGCTGCCGCTCGTGCACCTGGGCACGCCGGTGTCGATCACGGTCGGCGTCGGCCTCGCGACGCTCGCGGAATCGGGCTACTACTCGGTGGTCGCGGGCTTCGTCAGCGGCATCTTCGTCGCGCGGATCCGCTATACGGCGATCTCGATCGCGTACCAGGTTTGCGGTGCGCTCGCCGGCGGCCTCACGCCGCTCGTCGCGACGCTGATCGCGCAGAACGCAGCCCCGCAATGGTGGCCGCTCGCGATCCAGTACACGAGCGCCGCCGTGCTGTCGTCGCTGTGCGTGTGGCTGATCGCGCGCCGCGTGGGCATCGACGATGCGGGTGCGCCCGGCAAGACGGGCGATGCGCTGCCGCGCGGCACGCGCACCGCGTAGCGCGACGCGTACCGCAAACGCATGCATGACGAAAATCGGCCCGCTTCCGCGGGCCGATTTTTTTCCGTCGCGATCGTCGATCGCTGCGGCGCCATACAGCGCTCGCTGCGTGTGGTTACCGCACCTGGTTACGCAGCGTCTTCGCGGCGGCGACCATGTTCGTCAGCGCCGGAATCACTTCCGCCCACTGGCGCGTCTTCAGCCCGCAATCCGGGTTCACCCACAGGCGTTCCGCCGGAATTCGCTCGGCCGCCTTCCTCATCAGGCCGACGATCTGATCCTGCGTCGGGACGTTCGGCGAATGGATGTCGTACACGCCCGGCCCGATTTCGTTCGGATACTTGAAGTCGTCGAACGCATCGAGCAGCTCCATGTCCGAGCGCGACGTCTCGATCGTGATCACGTCGGCGTCCATGTCGGCGATCGACGCGATGATGTCGTTGAACTCCGAATAGCACATGTGCGTGTGGATCTGCGTATCGTCCTGCACGCCGTTCGCGGTGATGCGGAACGACTCGATCGCCCACTGCAGGTATTCGCTCCATTGCGCGCGGCGCAGCGGCAGCCCTTCGCGCAGCGCCGCTTCGTCGATCTGGATCACGCGCACGCCGGCCTTCTCGAGATCGAGCACTTCATCGCGGATCGCCAGCGCAAGCTGGTAGCACGATACCGAGCGCGGCTGGTCGTCGCGCACGAACGACCAGTTCAGGATCGTCACGGGGCCCGTGAGCATGCCCTTCATCGGCTTGTCCGTCAGCGACTGCGCATAGGCGATCCATTCGACCGTCATCGCCTTCGGGCGGCTGATGTCGCCGAACAGGATCGGCGGCTTCACGCAGCGCGAACCGTACGACTGCACCCAGCCGAACTGGCTGAACGCGTAGCCGTCGAGCTGTTCGCCGAAGTATTCGACCATGTCGTTGCGCTCGGCCTCGCCATGCACGAGCACGTCGAGTTCGAGCGACTCCTGTTCGCGGACACTGCGCTCGATCTCGGCCTGCATCGCCGCGCGATAGCCGGCTTCGTCCAGCGCGCCGGTCTTGAACCGGCTGCGCGCCTGGCGGATTTCGGCGGTCTGCGGGAACGAGCCGATCGTCGTCGTCGGGAACGCCGGCAGGTTCAGTCGCGCCGACTGCTTCGACGCACGCTGCGTATAGGGGCTCGCGCGGTTGCCGAGCTGCGCGTCGATGCGGGCGATCGCGGCCTTCACCGCCGGGTTGTTCACGCGCGGCGAGCGGCGACGCGAATCGATCGCGGCGGCATTTTCGGCGAGCGTGTCGGCCACCTTGTCGCGGCCTTCGTTCAGTGCGGTCGCGAGCACCTTCAGCTCGTCGAGCTTCTGCAGCGCGAACGCGAGCCACGAGCGGATTTCGGCATCGAGCTTCTCCTCGCTCGCGAGATCGACCGGCACGTGCAGCAGCGAGCACGACGGCGCGAGCCACAGCCGGTCGCCCAGTTGCTTCGCGAGCGGCTCGAGCCAATCGAGCGTCGCGTTCAGGTCCGTCTTCCAGATGTTGCGGCCGTTGATCGCGCCGACCGATAGCACGCGATCGGCCGGCAGTTCACGCACCAGCGCGTCGACTTCGTCGCGTGCGTTGATTGCATCGACGTGCAGACCGTCGACCGGCAGCGACGCCGCGAGCGTCAGGTTGTCCTGAAGCTGTCCGAAGTACGTGGCGAGCAGCAGCTTGATGCGGCGAGTTTCCAGCGCTGCGTACGCGGTGCGGAACGCGTGGCGCCATTCGGCATCGAGCTCGGTGACGAGAATCGGCTCGTCGATCTGCACCCATTCGACGCCCTGCGCGGTCAGCGTGTCGAGCAGCGCACCGTACACCGGCAGCAGCTTCGGCAACAGCGCGAGGCGATCGGAATCGTCCTTCGCCTTGCCGAGCCACAGGTACGTGACCGGGCCGAGAATCACCGGCTTCGCGCGCATGCCCTGCGCGTTCGCTTCGGCCAGTTGCTGCAGCAGACGCGACGGATCGAGCGAAAAGTTCGTGTCCGCATGGAACTCCGGCACGATGTAGTGGTAGTTCGTGTCGAACCACTTCGTCATTTCGCCGGCCGCGACGCCGCCGCAGCATGCGGCGTGCTCCTCCGCCGATTGCGTCGAACGGCCGCGCGCGACGCGGAAATAGTTGTCGAGCGCATCGCCGTGGAAATCCTGCACGCGCTTCGGCAAGTTGCCGAGCGTGACGCTCATGTCGAGCACCTGGTCGTAGAACGCGAAGTCGCCGATCGGCGCGAGATCGAGATCGCGCTGGTCGTGCCAGTGACGCCGGCGCAGCTCGGCGCCGAGCGCCTTCAGTTCGTCGCGCGACGATTCGCCGTTCCAGTAGCGTTCGAGACCGAACTTGAGTTCGCGCTTCGCGCCGATGCGCGGAAAACCGAGGTTGTGTGTCGTGACCATGAAGCTGCCGTCCAGAGAAAGATTGAAGATCCGGCAGCCATCATAGGGATTTCAAACCATGAAATAAAATGGCATTATTTCATTCATCCATTAACATTTTTCATGCATATGTTGCATGAGCGCGATCCATGCTGGAACGATTCCATCTCGTCGTCATTCGTGAAGTCGAACGCCAGGGCTCGCTGACCGCGGCGGCCAATGCGCTGCACCTCACGCAATCGGCGCTCAGCCATACCGTCAGGAAAATCGAGCAGCAGCTCGGCACGCCGATCTGGGATCGGGAAGGCCGCGGCCTGCGGCTCACGCAGGGCGGGCAGTATCTGCTGAAGCTGGCAAACCGCCTGCTGCCGCAGTTCGAGCTCGCCGAGGAACGGATGAAGCAGTACGCGAAGGGCGAGCGCGGCACGCTGCGCATCGGGATGGAGTGCCACCCGTGCTACCAGTGGCTGCTGAAGGTCGTATCGCCGTACCTGTCGAGCTGGCCCGACGTCGACGTGGACGTGAAGCAGCGCTTTCAGTTCGGCGGCATCGGCGCGCTGTTCGGTTACGACATCGACGTGCTCGTGACCCCCGACCCGCTGAACAAGCCGGGGCTGCGCTTCGATCCCGTGTTCGACTACGAGCAGGTGCTGGTGGTCGCGGATTCGCACCGGTTCGCGAATGCCGACTACGTGAGCCCCGAGCAACTGACCGACGAGATCCTGATCACGTACCCGGTCGAAACCGACCGGCTCGACATCTACAACCAGTTCCTGACGCCGGCCGGCATCGTGCCGAGGCGGCACAAGTCGATCGAGACGACCGACATCATGTTGCAGATGGTCGCGAGCGGGCGCGGCGTGGCCGCGCTGCCGCGATGGCTCGCCGACGAATACGCGGACCGGATGCCGGTCGTACCGGTCAAGCTCGGCAAGAAGGGCATCGCGAAGCAGATCTTCCTCGGCATCCGCGAAGCGGACGCATCGATCGACTATCTGGCCGCGTTCGTCGCGCTGGCGCGCGAATCGACGTGGAGCGCGCCGCGCATGCTGCGCTAGGCGCGTCCGGTTGCCCCGCCCATCAGGCGGCGCGCAGGCCGGCGCGTTCGCCGCGCTCGACCCACGCGCCGAACAGCAGGCCGATCGTCGTCCACATGATCACCTGCATGCCGATGGCCGCCACGCGGAACTTCCACAGCAACGCCGCCGGGAAATCGGCCGGCAGTTCGCTGACCGACGGCAGCCCGATCTGCACGGCCGCGATGATCGCGACGAACACGAGCCCCGCGACGATCGACGCGTTCCACTGGCCGAGCTTCGCCAGCAGATGGCGGCGCACGCCGACCGAGAACACCATCGTCGCAACCGAGATCGCGATCATCAGGAAGAACAGGCCGGTGCGATAGCCGATCGTGTCGGGGTCGCCGACCGACGGCGGATTGGCCGGGTACTTGAGGTTCGGCACGATCACGAGCGCGACGAACGCCGCCAGCGCGAGCCACGCGGCCAGCGGCCGTGCCGGCAGGCGGCCGCCTCGTCCGTACGCATACGCGAAGACCAGCGAGAACAGCCCGCCGAATGCCGCGCCGTAGGTCACGACGCCCGTCAGCAACCCGAGGCCGGCCTGCGTGCGGCGGCTGACCAGCTCGGGTTCCGGCGCCTCGCCTTGGGCGGCGGCGGTTTTTTCCTCGAAGGAGATCGCCTGATCGACTTGCGGTTCGCCGACGATTTTCGCGAAACCGAACGTGAGGAGGCCCGCGGCGATGCCTGCGAGCATCCCGCGCATGAGCAGCTTTCCGATCATCGCAGGCTCCGCGTCAGTGGCAGGGAAAGCCGAGCAGATGGCGGCCGTCGTGGACGAATTCGTGGACGACCATGCCCGGCACGAGCGACGTCGCGCCCTGTTCCGCACCGACGAAATAGAGTGCGAGCAGCAGGATCAGGCCGACGAACACGGCCCACGGCAACAGTTCACGGACGGGGATGGGTGCCGGCACGACCGCCGGCTTCAGCACTGCTTCGCTCATGGATGCACCTCAGGGGAATCGCGCCCCGACAAATGATGGATGGGTACGAAGGCAGGTCTGGCTTCCGGGATCATCGATTCCCCGGTTACAGTGGCGCGACCGCGCCGGAATTGCACCGGCTTCCGCGCTTCGTATCGGGCGAATTGTACGCGCGAACGTTCGCGTATTGAAGCGATGACACACGACGAATGCGCCCCGCTCCGGATCGTCCGACAACCGACATGACCATGCCTGCCTCGCTGCGCCTGATCGCCCACGCATCGACCCGCGCAATGCGCACCGGCACGTTTCCCGACGACGATCCGCTCGACGCGCACGGGCTCGCCGAAGCCGCTGCGCTGCGCGGCCGCTGGACGGGTGTCGCCGGTTCGCTCGTGCTGTGCAGCCCGGCACGCTGCGCAAGGCAGACCGCCGACGCACTCGGATTGCACGCCGATATCGACGACGCGCTGCGCGACATCGACTACGGCAATTGGTGCGGCAAGCGGCTGCACGATCTCGCGCGCGACCTGCCCGACGAACTTGCGGCGTGGATCGGCACGCCGTCCGCGTCGCCGCATCGCGGCGAATCGTTCGACGCCGCCGCGCATCGGGTCGGCACATGGTTGAACGCGCTGCCGCGCGATCGCGACGTCATTGCGATCACGCATGCGCCGATCGTCCGCGCGGCCATCGCGCATGTGCTGCGCACGGGCGCCGCGGCGACCACACGCGTCGACGTCGCGCCGCTGTCGTGCACGACATTCGTCGCGTCGCCGGCCGGCTGGACGTTGGCCACGACGCACGATGATCCGCACGACATCGGCGCGTAAGCCGCTGTCCTGTTCACTATGTGAGTAGACGATGCGCCCCGACGCTTCGCATGCCGTCGCTCGCCTTACATCCCCGTAAGACACACCGTTCGTCCTCCCGACTGTCATCAAACTGACTGCTAGCCGCAGCTAGGATCGGACGAGGTTCCCTTACGAGATGTCGTCATGAATCAACCTGCTTCGTCCGCCCCGAACAATCCGGCCTCCGTCGCGCGCACCCGGCAGATCGGCTATGCCGTCTTCCTGCTGGTGCTCGTGCTCGGCGGCGTCTATATCGCCACGCACCTGGTCGACGATCTGTCACCGGTCCGCGAAGGGTCGATGTTCCCGTACCTGCTGCTCGGCGCAGCACTGCTGATCGCGCTGGGCTTCGAGTTCGTCAACGGCTTCCACGACACCGCGAACGCGGTCGCGACCGTGATCTATACGCACTCGCTGACGCCGAACGTCGCGGTGATCTGGTCGGGCATGTGGAACTTCCTCGGCGTGATGGTCTCGAGCGGAGCCGTCGCGTTCGGCATCCTGCAGTTGCTGCCGGTCGAGCTGATCCTGCAGGTCGGCAGCGGCTCGGGCTTCGCCATGGTATTCGCACTGCTGATCGCCGCGATCGTCTGGAACCTCGCGACCTGGTATTTCGGGTTGCCGTCGTCGAGCTCGCATACGCTGATCGGGTCGATCATCGGCGTCGGGCTGATGAACCAGTTGCTGCACGGGTCGTCCGGCACGAGCGGCGTCGACTGGGGCCAGGCGCTCGGCGTCGGCAAGTCGCTGCTGTTCTCGCCGATCGTCGGCTTCCTCTGTGCGTCGCTGCTGCTGCTCGTACTGAAGTCCGTCGTGCGGATTCCGGAGCTGTACAAGGAACCGCCGAAGGACCAGCCGCCGCCGTTCTGGATTCGCTGCCTGCTGATCCTCACGTGCACCGGCGTGTCGTTCGCTCATGGGTCGAACGACGGACAGAAAGGGATGGGGCTCATCATGCTGATCCTGATCGGCACGGTGCCGACCGCGTATGCGCTGAACAAGGCCGTCACGCCCGCCGAATCGCAGACCTTCGTGGCGGTCGCGAACCAGGCGGCCGCGACGTTCGGGAAGTACACGAACGGCGTCGCGCCTTCCTCGAATCCGCGCGCCGATGTCGAACACTACGTGCAGCATCGTGAACTGACGCCCACCGTGCTGCCGGCCGTGGCGCAGTTGTCCACGTCGCTCGCGACCGCCGTCGGCGCGTCGGGCTCGATGGCGGCCGTGCCGCAGCGCGACGTCGACAACGTGCGCAACACGATGTATCTGGTATCCGAAGCCATTCGCCTCATCGAGAAGTCGGGCCAGCCCGCATTCGCCGCCGACGACAAGCTCGCGATCGACAACTATCGCAAGCAGCTCGACCACGCGACCAAGTTCATTCCGACGTGGGTGAAGGTCGCCGTCGCGATCGCGCTGGGTCTCGGCACGATGGTCGGCTGGAAGCGGATCGTCGTGACCGTCGGCGAAAAAATCGGCAAGCAGCATTTGACGTACGGACAGGGCGCATCGGCCGAACTCGTCGCAATGCTGACGATCGGCGCCGCCGACATGTACGGGCTGCCCGTGTCGACGACACACGTGCTGTCGTCGGGTGTCGCGGGCACGATGGCGGCGAATGGCTCCGGGCTGCAATGGAGCACGGTGCGCAGCCTCGTCCTCGCATGGGTGCTGACGCTGCCCGCGTCGATCGCGCTGGCGGGGGGGCTTTACTGGTTGTTCCGGTCGCTGGCATGATCGGCGACGCGGCGGCTGGCGGGCGATAGCCGGCCAACCGCCGCGGCAGGGTGGATCTGTCGCTTCTCCGCTTCTCCGCTTCTCCGCTTCTCCGCTTCTCCGCTTCTCCGCTTCTCCGCTTCTCCGCTTCTCCGCTTCTCCGCTTCTCCGCTTCTCCGCTTCCCCGCTTCCCCGTCTCTCCGCTCCGGCACGTCGCCACATTCAGTGTGTCGATGCCGCGCCGTCAACGTTTCCCTGTTTTCTCGCCCGAATTAAAGCGCAAGATCTGGAGCGTACCGGCACACGGACGCCGCTAAACTGGATTCATCAAGTTTCATGACTTCGACCGTGCGCGACCGCACGGCGCCACACTGCCGAAGCCTCGAGGTACGCCCGTGAATATTGCCGATCTGCAACCTGCCGTCGAACCGCTGGACATCGCGCAACGCGTCGACATGCTCGACTGGCCGAGCGTCGATGCCGAACTCGATCGCTACGGATGCGCACGCGTGCCGGGCCTGATGTCGGCAAGCGAGTGCGATGCACTCGCGTCGCTCTATCCGCGCGATGGGCTCTATCGTTCACGTGTCGTGATGGCGCGGCACGGCTTTGGCCGCGGCGAGTACAAGTATTTCGCGTATCCGCTGCCAGCGGTCATCGCCGAACTGCGCGCGACGATCTACCCGCATCTCGCGCCGATCGCGAATCGCTGGAACCAGGCGCTCGGGATCGATGTCCGTTACCCGAAAGACCATGCGACGTTCCTCGATCGCTGCCACGCGGCGGGCCAGACGCGACCGACGCCGTTGATCCTGCAATACGGCGCCGACGACTACAACTGCCTCCACCAGGACCTGTATGGCGAGCACGTGTTTCCGCTGCAGGTCGCGATCCTGCTGTCGGCGCCGGGCCGCGATTTCAGTGGTGGGGAGTTCGTGTTGACGGAACAGCGACCACGCATGCAGTCGCGTGCGGAAGTGGTGCCGCTGACGCAAGGGGATGCGGTGATCTTCGCGGTACACGGCCGGCCTGTGCAGGGAACCCGTGGCGTCTACCGCGTCAACCTGCGCCACGGCGTCAGCCGGATTCGAAGCGGCCACCGTCACACGGTTGGCATCATCTTCCATGATGCGCAGTAGCGGGAATCGAAACAGCTGTGCCGCTTATCGCGCATCTCATTCATGGTCGTCCCGGCACCGCACGTCATCGCTTGGAAAACGCTCCGACCAAGCATGGCCGGCCGAAAGGCCCACTCGCCCGAGTGACAGAAGACCGGTTGCGTTGACCGTCGGGCGAGCGCGGCCGCAATGCATCAACGCTTCCGGTGAACGCCGAAAAACATGCGATCTCACCTGTCGCCTCGTCATCGTTCGGAAAACGTTCCGACCAAGCGTGGCCGGCCGGAAGGCCCACTCGCCCGAGTGACAGAAGACCGGTTGCGTTGACCGTCGGGCGAGCGCGGCCGCAATGCATCAACGCTTCCGGCGAACGCCGAAAAACATGCGTCCTCACCTGTCGCCTCGTCATCGCTCGGAAAACGTTCCGACCAAGCATGGCCGGCCGGAAGGCCCACTCGCCCGAGTGACGGAAGACCGGTTGCGTTGACCATCGGGCGAGCGCGGCCGCAATGCATCAACGCTTCCGGTGAACGAACGCCGAAAAACATACGTCCTCACCTGTCGCCCCGCCAATACGATTGGCAGTCCGGCCTATCCTCGCGCCACGCTGGCCCGCAGCCGATCGCCGGCATCGGAAGCCAGTCGTGCGTAGCCCGGCAACGTCAGCAGCGCGAGCACGCCCGCCGCGACGAACGCCCAGCGGAAATCGTCGAGCACGTAGTGCATGCCGGCCGCATCGCCGCGCACCAATGCCGCGAGCCGCAGCGACAATGCACCGAACGCGATCCCCATCCCGATCGTCATCTGCTGCGCGGCGCTCCACAGCGTGCTGGCCGCACTCGTCTGCTGAGCCGGGATGTCCGCATAAGCCAGCGTCGCGAGCGTCGTGAACTGCATCGACCGCGTGAGCCCGTAGACGAATACGACGAACAGCGTGATCGCCAGCGGCGTCGACGCGGTCAGCCATCCGCATGCGATCGTGAAGATGCCGGCGATCGTCACGTCGACGAGCGCAACGCGCCGAAAGCCGTAACGGTCGAGGATCCACGATGTGCCCGCCTTCATCCCGAGATTGCCGAGCGCGCTCGCGAGCAACAACAGGCCTGACTGGAACGGCGACAGCCCGAAGCCGATCTGGAACAGCAGCGGCAGCAGGTACGGGACGGCGTTGATCGCCATCCGCGTGATCGAGCCGGTGATCACCGTCACCGAGAACGTCGGCACCTTCAGCGTCGTGAAATCGAGCAGCGGATGCGCGCAACGTCGCGCATGCAGCCATGCGGCGATGCCGAACAGCACGCTTGCGCCAACCAGGACACCCGCGCGGATGAAGTCGACATCCTGCTGGCCGGCCGCTTCGGTGCCGATCAGCAGGCAGGTCAATGCGCCACCGGCCAGCACGAAGCCGATCCAGTCGAGCGGCCGTTGCTCGGCGGCTCGCGTATTCCGCACGATCAGCCAGGTACAAACGAGCGCAGCGACGCCGAACGGGACGTTCAACAGGAAGATCCATCGCCACGATGCATAGGTCGTGATGAAGCCGCCGATCGGCGGCCCTACGACGGGCGCGACGATGCCCGGCCACGTGATCGTCGCGATCGCACGCATCAGCCTCGCTTTCTCGGTGCTCCGCACGACGATCATTCGCCCGACCGGCACCATCATCGCCCCGCCGATACCCTGCAGCAGCCGGGCAGCCGTGAACGACATCACACCTTCGGATAGCCCGCACAGCACCGACGCGCCGGTAAAGACGACGATCGCGCTCGCGAAGACCGTCCGCGAGCCATAGCGATCCGCGATCCAGCCGCTGATCGGAATGAACACCGCCAGCGCCAGCATGTAGGCCGTCATCCCGAGGCTCAGTGCGTTCGGCCCAACGCCGAACGAACTGGCCATTTGCGGCAGCGCGGTCGCGATCACGGTCGTGTCGAGATACTCCATGAAGAACGTCGCGGCGACGAGATAGGGCAAGAAGTCGGTCGTCCGACCACCTTGGACGGGGCTGTCAGTCATGAACGATGCAGGAGACGGGATATAAAAAGACACCGATCACCGACGGATGCAGGCACGCACGGGGGAATCGGACGAACGCTGATATTACCCCGAAGGACTTGCTCCCCGCTCTGCCGAGCATGTCGTGCGAATGGACTTTATGCGCATAGATTTTTTACGACGATTTCGCCCTGCGTTCGCCGAGCGGGTGCCCGGGAGGTGGCGCATGGAGATGCGGCTAGAAAAGTGGGAGATTCGTTAGAAATCGGTATTTATCGATCATCGTTGATCAACATCGCTCATCATCGGGCATCGCAACATCGTCGCCGGATGCGCGGGAGTGCCGGAATCGATTCTGAAGACGGATGGTACGGTTAACGGAAGGAGGCGCCGGGAGATTCTGGACGGCACAACCGCGGAGTGCTCGAGGACAGTCGAGGCGCCGAATTGACGGGCTCTGCGCGGCAATTGATTGCGTGGGTGAAGTGCTAACGCAGATAGGCTGGGTGTACTCTTCCGCCCGCACGTGCATTTCCGTCGCGCCAATGCAAAAACCCCCGCCTTTCGGGCGGGGGTTTCTGGCTTAGGGAGCCTGACGATTACCTACTTTCACACGGGAATCCGCACTATCATCG
>NZ_NKFN01000010.1:0-12477 GCF_002223355.1 Burkholderia sp. HI2761
CTTCTTGAGCGCCAGCGTCGCGGCATTGATGGCTTCAGCCGTCATCGGACCGTTGCCGAACTGTTCAAGCAGCTCGGCCGGAATCGCCGGCAGAACTGCCGGCTGGGCTTTCGGTTTGCGAGGCATAAATTCTCCTTGGAAGCATGTTATGCCTTAAACACAAAATTCCTGACAGGCCCATTCATCTCGGCACCCATCGCACGCTCGACTAGAAACACAAGAAACACAACGCCGTGCCAACCCGGCGCGACCTTGAAAATGACCATCGCAGCCCTCTCGATCGCGTCAACCAACTGACATTGCATCATGGTCGAGTGAGCGAAACGGCGAATTTCACCAGCGTTGCCGCCCGTGACGACTACATCGCCTCTAAAGCGGTCGAACTTTACTTTTCGATTCAACTAGATCATTGATTTTCAAAGAAACCGAATCCAGTATATTGGGCGTTCTCCGGTCACTTCTAGCCAAGTTCAAATTTTGCTTCGCCCACGCATCAACCTTACTTCGGTTGACGGCGGCCGCTCCGGCACTCGCCCGGACATTTCGCCCGGCCTGCGTCGGTCTACTTCTGCACGATGTCCCGCGTCATTCGCCCGATCAACGCGACCAGTCCGGCCTGAATGGCGGTCGTCACGAGCCGCCGCGGCCCAAGGATAACGAAACCGGCCAGCGCCACCGCGATGGCTGCGCCGGTCGATCCGTCGAGCGTCGGCAGTTTCATCGTCGGATATTCCGTGACGTCGCCGAAACGAGTCCGCCGGGTCAATTCAACGACCTGATTCGACGCGGACAATTCGGCCCGGGTCGCCGCCATCCGTGCCAGCAGAACACGCCGCATCGATTCCGGCGACCCGTCGGGGATTTTACATCTCATCACAGGCTCTCTTTGATGGTCTGAATGTCGCGCTGCAATTCCTCGGTCAGGACGGAAAACGTACCGCGCTCGTCACGCATACGTACCCCCGCGAAGGAGGCGATGGACACGCACACCCAGAACCCGGCGACGACCCATGATGTCTCGATCATGTACGGTGTACGCGCGGCGCTGACGATCGCCGCCACGCACACGAAGGCCAGCCCAAACGTTACGCTTAGGCCGAGCAATGCGTACAGCATCAGGTCGCGCAGGAAGTACTTCCTGGCGAGGTCGAATTCGATTGCCGCGAGACTCGCGTAATCGGTCAGACGCGCGACCGAGAATTGCGCGACATCCTGCCACTTCCTGATTCTTGAAAACAAAACCATGACATGCTCCGATGATGGATTCAACGCATGCCGTCGGGCTCGCGACAGCTGATCAGCGCTTCGACCACATTGCGCCGATAATGAAACTGACCGCCGCGACGGTCACCAGCGCCGTAATCGGATTGCTTGCGGCAACGTCACGCACCTGCTCGATTGCCTCGCCATAGGATTGCTGAACCGTGCCGGCTACCTGACGCGCTTTGCCCTCGAACTGCATGTCGGCGCTCCCCACGGCATCGCCCACTGCTTCCTGCGCTTTGCCGGCCAGCTTCTGCACCGTGCCTTCCGTTTTTTCGAACATGATCTACCTCGTCGTTTAGTTGAGTTGCCTAATCAGTGGGACAACGCTGGATCACATCGGTGAAGCCATTCAATATCCCGGGGGCCAGTTTAGCGGGGGCATGACGTGCACGTCATGTTCAAATGCACTGGGAGGCGTAGTGCATTTGAGGGGGACGTTGCGGTACGTGCGAAGTAAATAGCTCGTCTTGGGGCGTTTCCCCGTTCGCGCGCGCAGCGCATGATGCGTCCCACGAAATAAATTCGGAACATCCCCCCCGAGAAGTTGCCATCGTGTCGTCAGCCACGTGCTCGGCGTACCCAATTTTACTTTCCGTCAACGCGAACTAAATTCTGATCTTGTGGGCGCCGCGAAGTAATGTTGAAACATTGCGGCAGGCATGTGTACGGCCCCACTGGGCTCCGATCCACCTTTCCTTCCCGGCGTTTTACCTCGCGTCGATGCAGACTTTGTTGGCGGAAACCGGTACGTCGCACCAGTTGCTCGTCGTTCGCCCCTTGGCTCTGCTAGCTTGCATTCCTTCACTGATCTTGATACATACGATTCGTAAACTAACTAGCTCGATCGTTTCTTCTACTACCTTCGACGCAATCGGATGAGCAATCGCCGGCTCGCCCCTCGGTGTATCGCAAGGAAGATGCATGTAATCCGGTGCGTCACACTTCGCCCGCCCTTGAGATGAACTCAGCGAAGGTATTCCAGTCTGGCTCATCTGCTGGCTCCATCTGGAACGGCCGATCCGAGCCGCTCGGGAACTCGGCGTTCAGTCGTCTCGTGATTTCGTCCGCTGAGCGCGCAGTAGACCCAGGTGGCAACCAGCACCAGTGTCGCCGCGCCATCACGCTCCAGGAGATCCGCCAGATGATCTTCGAGCTTGTCCATGCGCTCGCGCTCGGACACCGCCGGCATACCGCAACCGACTGATCGATACGGCCAACGCAACGTAACACGCTGCGGCAGCGTGGATCGCCTGAAGTCGGCACGGAAAGTCTTGATAAATCGATAGACGATGATCTGCTGATCCGACCGATTCTGCGTGCGGATTCAACCGGTGGATGCAACACACTAGAGGCTGCGTGAACAGCGGAGGTGTTGCAAATGAAACAACGACCGAGGATCTATTACTCCGAGACCCAGAAGGCACTGATGTGGGACCGCTGGCGCAAGGGCGAAACGATTCATCAGATTGCCAAACTTTTCGATCGAGGCCACTCTTCGATACAGCGGATACTGTCAGAGACCGGCGGCATACAACCACCGCAGAGACACCGCGCGCCGCAGGCATTGACGCTCGCGGAGCGCGAGGAAATTTCCCGCTCGCTGGTGTCCGGATTGTCGATTCGGTCTATAGCTGCCAGGCTGGAACGTGCTCCTTCCACTATCAGCCGCGAGTTGCAACGCAACGGAGGCAGCCACGGTTATCGAGCAAGTCAAGCGGACGCAATCGCCTGGGAGCGGGCACGTCGGCCGAAGGTCTGCAAATTAGCGAGTAACCAGACGCTAGCGCGAGTTGTCGCTGCAAAGCTGAGGCTACAGTGGTCTCCCGAGCAGATTTCTGGTTGGCTCAAGCATGCATATGCTGTGAACAGGGACTATCTGGTGTCACACGAGACGATTTACCGGAGCCTCTATATTCAAGCTCGCGGGGCCCTGAAAAAGGAGCTGCTTGAACACTTGAGACGCTCTCGGGCCATGCGTCGATCTCGCCATCACACATTGAAAACCGAAGAGCGCACGAATATTCGCGACGCGGTATCGATCAGTGAACGCCCTGCCACGGCAGAGGATCGCGCAATACCCGGGCACTGGGAAGGTGACTTGCTGTTCGGCAACGCGACCAGCCAGATTGCAACCCTCGTCGAACGTCAGAGCCGATTCGTGATGCTGGTAAAAGTAGCCGGCAAGGATTCCGAGGCTGTGGTCAACGCGCTGATACGACACGCCAGCAAGCTACCGCGGGAACTATATAAGTCGCTGACCTGGGACAGGGGCACGGAAATGGCGGATCATAAACGCTTTACCGTCGCAACCGACGTCCAGGTCTATTTCTGCGATCCGCAGAATCCGTGGCAACGCGGCTCGAATGAGAACATGAACGGATTGCTGAGGCAGTACTTCCCGAAAGGCACTGACCTCTCTACCTATTCACAAGCCGAACTCGACGCAGTAGCAAGGCGACTCAACGAGCGTCCGCGTAAGACGCTTAACTTTGACACACCGGCCGAGAGGTTCCATCAATCTGTTGCATCCACCGGTTGAATCCGCACGCGGTAGCAGTCGCCCATTCCGACCCGACCAACATACCGGGGGAAACAGACCACGATGACTGCGTCGCTGTGTCGGTCGCCGACGTCCCGGCGACGTTCGCAGGCGCCTCATCGCTGTACGCCGTTGACAGCCCGCCCCCTGCCGTAAGCGCCAGCACCATCACGTAGTACCACCACATGTTGTTCGCTACCGATGGCAATCGGCTAAAGTTAAGCAGAGTCCCAAGCAAATGTCGCATATTTTTAGAGTCCTAATCGAAGCTTAGCAGGCGGCACGCTCCGAATCACGATGATGCCCCCCGATTTTCCGACGCGCTTTCGTCTGTACCGATCTCTGAACTCGATTCTTCATGATCTCGTCGATTGGATGTATGGGCAAATCGCGCCGGCATTCCGTCTACTGACGGCCACTCTACTGAAGTCGGACGGGCTTGTCGGTGTAAAGCAACTGGTGGTATTCACTTGCTTCGGCCCAGCTCGGGGGTAGCCTGTACTAACCGAGGACAATTTCTTCGTCGGCCATGCGTATCTGTTTTGCGCATAGACTTGCCGGCACCGCCCCCACTCCCGTGCCCATACCGGGCAACGCAACGGAGTTAATGCACTCGCTCCCTTTCAGCAAGGCGGCACGTGTTGCCAGGTACGGGCTGATCGTTTCCTTTCCGAGCCGCATAGGTACACGCATGGTGGGCGCAGCGATGAGGTGCGGATGCCGGCATCGCCTGTTTCCACCAGTTGAGCCGCACCAACCAGTAGCTCCCCGTCATGATCATCGAAAATTCTTCGTCGCAGTTTGAACTGCAAATTCCACCCGAAATGTGCTGAATAGACTGCGTCGATCCCGCCGTCCATGAAGCCGAAACTTTTTGCCGGGCCGACCAGTGCATCACACTCGACGTCCAGAATCGAGCACCCGGAAATGACAACGTCCATCATGCTCGCGAACTCCCTGCGCCATGCTCCTTCAAGTCGGCCATCGGGCGCAGACAAAATGATCGATAGTGGCATTTCTCAGCTCCGTTTCGTTGTTGGCTCCTACCCTGGAATCGCTGCGATAGCATCAATCTCGACCACAATCTCAGGGAGTGCCAAAGCCGCGACATCAATCAGCGCGCTCGCTAGCGGGCGCTGCGGGTTGACGTAACGGTCCCGAACGGTACGAATCGTCGGCAGCATCGAGGGCATGTAATCGCACACGTAGACCATGATGCGCACCACGTGTTCGAATCCCGCCCCGGCTTCGCGTAGTGTCGTCTGCAGGTTCTGGAACACTTGATCGAGCTGCGTCGCCAGATCAGCGCCGACGATCCCCGTATTCCCGAGCGCAATGTGCCCCGAGAGGAACAACAGGTTGTCGCCGGTAACCAACATCGCCTGCGAAATACCAGGGACTGACGGACCTGATGGATTGATGGCTCGCACGATGGATCTGCTCCGGTGAAGGGTTTGCATACGCTGATAGTGTATGCGAGCGATCGCGGGACAGTCGATCAGTCAGGTATCTCGCATCAGGCGCGTGATACTTTGCCGCCTCACGACGTATCCGCGCCTCTTCCGGCGACACGTAGACCGACGTGGTGCCGAGCGACGCGTGACCGAGCGTGCACTGCACCACCTCGATAGCCACGCCCGCGGCCAGTATCTGCGTGCCGACCGTGAGCCGAAACTCATGCGGCGACGTGCTCGCCAGCTTGCGCCGTTCCGCCTCGCTCAGATCCGGCATCACCTCGAGCAGCTTCCCGATCGCCCATTGCGTAAGTCGGCGTGCGCCCCGCACCGAGTAGCCTTCTCGCGTCATCCCCTCGCGGGCCTCGCCCGGCTCGCCGAACTTCTCGCGCGCCTACGGGGTCGGCGGGATCACCAGTGGCGCCACCAACGGCCCGCCCGCGTCCGCCGCATCGAAATCCTGATCCCGATCGCCCCAGTGCCCGCGCAGCGCGTCGACGCACTCGTCGCTGACTGAGGCCGGTCGGAAAGAATGGAAGCCAACCGTCCATGGAAGCCTCGATAAACTGAAATTGTCGTCCGTTGCAATTTTGTCCACATTCGCATACAAGATAACGATGCCGATGATCATGCTCCGTGTATCATCGTATTCGGCGGGTTCGACCTGCTGCGTCCGTAAGTGCATGCGCTCGGGCCGGCCGGCGCGTTCGTACCGATCCTCACGCACGCGCCACCGGTTCGCCGGACCCGTCAACCCTTGAAGGGGCGTGTGCCACCCACGGCCGAGCGGTCCGCACACGTTCCGTCGCGATCCTCTCCACATGCTTGTCCGCTCGACATCGCTTCGTCCAGTCGCGCGATGATGCTTTCCGCCATTTCATGGCTGATCCACAAGCCATGCACTTCTTCATCCAGCGCCTGTTTCAGCGCCCGGATGCGACGTTCCTGAAACGTCTCCGCGATTCGTTCTCCGATTGCATGCGGTATCCAATGCGACGCGGTGGATCAATGCTCAGGCGCTCGCCCCAGCGTTCATCCACCATTCGCGTCACGCGAACGAAGACTCAGCACATCGCGAACGTCGGCACCGCCTGGTCGACCGCCAGCGCGCGCTCGTTGAAGACGACCGGCACGCCCGCCGCCACGAGTTTGCAGTTCGCACGGTCGATCCGCCACCCGTCGAGCCGCAGCGCGATGCTCGACACCGGCGCGCCGCTTGCGTGCGGCAGGTCGATCGTGATCCGCCGCTTCGCACCAGGGATCAGGTTCAGGTAGTTGTCGCTATAGAACGCGGGCAGCAAGCGCGCGCCGGTCGACGGATCGAATACCTGAAGGTGCGTCATCAGCGCGACGCTGGCACCGATGTTCACGACGTCGACCGTGATGCGCGTCGTCATGTCGTCGTCCTCGGATGCGCTCGCCCCGATGGCAATCGCAGCGCCCGGCATCGTGTCGAGCGACGCATACGACGCGTCGCCGCCGTCGCGCTGCCGCCAGTAGACGTTCTCTGCGAGCGTATTGCCGCTCGAGTCGGTCAGCACGAGCGACACGATACATACGTCCGACTTCGCTGTGGTCATCGCGTCCTTCAGGTCCGCCACCACACGATATGACGCCCGTGCGGTGCAGCCGACGTCGGCCGTGGTCCGGCTGCTCAACGTGCCGTCCAGGTTGTACACCCGCATCTCGACGCTGCCAGTGACAGCCACCGCCGTATGGTTCGCGATCGTTACGTCGGCGGTGCTCGCATCGAGGATCGCATTCACGCGGCGGCCGTGCTGAACCGCGAAGAACGACGAATGCTCCTCGAGGTCGTGGCTGTACATCTGCCACACGAAGCTCGGTTGAGACGGGTTCGTCATCCACATAATCACGCCGGTGGCAGGTGAGTCGATCTCGCCCGCAGCGGGTGCGATCATCACGGCCGCGTTCGCCTCGTAAATGGCGCGAATGCACTCGTAGTTCATCATTTGCGCCTTGCGCACGAAATCGGCGAGGTTGCGCATCGTGCCGTAACGCTGCCCGGTCATCGCGATGTAGCCTGCGCCACCCTGCACGCCGGCCAGATACGCGCCGTTGCCGTTCATGTCGCGGTCCGCCCAGAAGTTGTCGGGGCATTCGTACGAACCTGGCGGCAGCATCGACTCGACGAATTCGAACGTCGGGACCGAATGCGAACTGACCTCGTTGTGGAACGCGACCGACGTTTTGCCGTAGCCGCGGTTGAACGCATCCTGAGGCGACGCCCAGTTATACGGGCCGCCGGACGAATAGCCGTTCACGGCACCTGGACCCGTATCGCTCGCCGAGCTCGTGAGGCACAGACGCTGCGGGTCCAGCCTGGCGACGAGTTTGTCGAGCCCTGTTACAAGCGCCTGGGGCGGCGAGCCTTCGTTGCCGCCGCACCAGAGCAGAATCGACGGTCGATAGCGGTTGCGGGCGATCACATCGCGAATGTTGTCGAGATCGCGCTGCACGTTGGCGGCTCCTGAACCGTCGCCTTCGGTCGAGAAGAAGAAGTCCTGCCACACGAGAATCCCGTAGCGATCGCACGCATCGAAGAAATCGTCGCTCGTACTCTGCCCGTTCCAGTTGCGGATCAGGTTCAGGTTCGCATCGCGATGCAGCCGCACCTGGTTGAACAGCCGTTCGCGCGGAATGCGCTTCAACGCTTCGTCAAGCCCCCAGTTGCCACCCATCACGAGAATCGGCAGGCCGTTGACGGTGATGCTCAACTCCGGACCATTACCGATATCGCGCGTGTATTCGATGCGGCGCAGGCCGACATTCAGCATGCGTTCATCCGACAGCACGCGCCCGACCTTGATCCCGACGGTCACCGCATAGAGATTCGGATCGCCATATCCGTTCGGCCACCACAGGCGCGGCTGCTTGATCGACAGCACTGCGATATCCGACGACGTGAGCGACACCTTCGTCGTAGTGTTCGACGCGGGAATCTTGATGTCATGGGTGAACGTCACACCGTTACCGATGCTGCCGACGATTGTCGCGACGATGTCCTGACCGGAGTCGTTGTCCAGCTCGAGATCGAGCCGCAACTCGGCCCACGACAGATCGTCGAGCAACGTATGCGCAACGTTCATCGCCGCGATGCGCACGGCGCCTGTCGTGAACCACGACACCGGCTGCCAGATGCCGAGGTTGCGATCGGGGATCGTCGGTAGCCAGTCCCAGCCGGCCGAGCAGAAGAATGTCGGGCCATTCTTCAGCGTGTTGCCGGTCGGGCCGCCGTTGCGGCCGCCGCGCGTCACGCCGCTCTTGTAGTTCGGAAGCAGCGGCCCCTCCGAAAAATCCAGCTTGACGACACGCACCGCCAGATTGGCAGTGCCGCCTGCCTGCGGCACAAGCCGCGAGATATCGAATTCGCCTTGCTTGAACGCACCTTCGAGCCGGCCGGCGAGTGCGCCGTTCAGCCAGATTTCCGCACAATAGTTGATGCCGCCGAAATGAAGCCACAGCCGCTGTCCCGGTTGCCGGGCCGGCGCCGCAAACGTGGTCCGGTACCAGTAGTCGGTGTCCTTCAGCGTATCGGGGATGACGTCGGTAACGATTTGTCCGTAGAATGGTTCTGGGTACTTGCGGTTGACGATCATGCTGTTCAGCACGGTGCCGGGTACCGTCGCCGGTGCCATGCCCGTCACGTCAGCGACGCCCGACAGTTGCGCGCCGGTCGCACCCAGCATGCTGCTCGCGGAAGCGAACGTCCAGTTCTGCGAGAGCTCGTGCGAGGCCAGCAGCGCGCGTTCCGGATCGGGCGGCACACGCGGCACAGCAGGCGGGATCGTCGCCGTCCCATCGGCCCCCGGCGTGCCGGGCACGGCAGCCGTGGAGTCCATATCACCATTACACCCTGCCAGCCAGCTCGTGCCGACAAGTGCGGCACTGTAGGACAGGAATTTCCGGCGCGCTTTCGATTTCATGTCGTTACCTCTGATAGTGTCGTCTCGACGGGCGCATACGGAGCCAACTCGGTGCGCGCCCGTCGCTTTCATCGCGCGCCGGCATGGCGCATGCCCGTCGCAGCCGGCGGGCTGCCCGCCGTCATCTGCGTGTAGTCCGCGTTCGGACCCGACGGCGGCGTCAGGTTATCGGTGGCTGCCCATTGCGTCGGCGTCGCGGACAACGCATAGTTCATCGTCCCGCCGCCTACGATCTTGCCGAGCGGCAGCCACGAACCCGCGTAGTCCGAACCATTGACCTTCAGTGACTGTGCATTCGTATCGGCGTTGTTGCCGACGCCGCCTACATCACCACCTGTCGTCGATAATGTCGGTTGCGGTGCCCCGGTCGAGACAGATGACTGGGGACCAGATTCAGTATCTCCGCCGCAAGATGACAAAAAAACACACGTCGCCAACAGAGCGTTGGTAATTTTTCCGCTTCGCCTCATTGTCGTTGTCTCCAGAGTTCATGCAGCCGTGCACAGCCACTATTTATTTTTCTAAGGTTGCCGCCTTTACGCGATATCAACAACAATCGTTTTCGCTAATTTTTATTTTGTTTTCCTAAACATGAGCTTGGATCATGAAATTGTCTACACTATTATAATTTATATATTAAATATGTTTGACCTGCCTGATTTCTTCGGGCCATGTCAGTCTTGGAGAACCGCCTCGGTTGCTTCAGTTGAACAATACTGCTGCTTGAAATCGTCGGGCGTCAGGTACGCCAAACTCGAATGTGGCCGGACGGTGTTGTAGTGACGCCGCCACTGCTCGATCACGACCTTGGCCTCCGTGCGTGTCCGAGACCATTCGAGGCTCAAACATTCGTCGCGGAATTTGCCGTTGAAGCTCTCGTCCGCACCATTCTGCCAGGGCTTGCCGGGATCGCTGAGCGCCATTTCCATGCCGTTTTCGGCAGCCCACTTCAGAATGGCCCGAGATACGAATTCCGGTCCGTTGTCCGAACGCAGATAGCGTGGCGCACCGTGAACGCTGGCCAGTTGCGACAGGACGCCCTTGCGGCGCAGGTCGCGGTGCATCGCCGCGTAATCCGGTTCGACCCGCCGGGTCGGGACCGCGGTTTCCTCCAGCAGGTCCAACCTGATCTCGAGCTCGTCGTCGGCCAGCGGTTCAACAGCAGCCCAGTCGAGGCCGGCCGCGCTCGCGCGTGCGGCGTATGCCGAAATGGCGCCGACGCTGATGCCGATCGCCCGGCTGATCTGGCGGTGCGACAGGCCGCACGACCACTTCAGCCGCAATACTTCCTTCAGTTTGCGCATGCTCATCCGATGTGCCTGCATCAACCTGTCCCCTAAAAAGAGACAAGGCTAACGCCCGTCGTTGATCACATGCGCAACACCACCGCCAAGCCGGTACGGCCGTCCCATTTCGGTCGCGTGATCAGCTGTTTCGGTTCGCTGATCGCTCATTCCGGGAACGTGATCACCCGTTTCGGCCAGATGATCGCTCGTTTTGGAAACCGGTGATCAGCGATCACCTTCGACCGAAACGGCCGATCACCATCAATCGGAACCACTGATCACGTTTCGAAATCGCTGATCACGTTCGCCGAAATACGCAATAGGTCCCTATAACGAGGTTCGTCCCCACTCCGCATTGCAGTGGATGACGCCCGCCGAATTCGCCCATCAGGCAAGGGAATCCACCTCGCTGACAACTCAACCAAGCCGGAAATCTCTACTTCCGACCGGGACTAATTCTGATTCAGGGTCAGTCAACCACGCCGAGCACCGCATTGTTCGCGACAAAAACCTTGACTATCGATTGCAATCTCGTTTTTTTGGGCTCGGGTAGCGGTACTATGGGAATTTTCTGAAGGAAGCCAGTTGAAGATGAAGAAAAGTCCAGCGACAGTTCGAGATGTCGCCGCAATGGCCGGTGTGTCCACATCCACGGTTTCGAAGTATGTGAACGGTACCAAACGCTTCTCCGCGACCGTTGAAGCGAGGCTTAAGCACGCCATCGACGAACTTGGTTATCGTTCAAACCCACACGCTCGCTCGATGATTACAGGGCAGACGCGAGCGCTGGGCCTTGCAGTACTTGATATTCTGAATCCCCACTTCACGAATATTGTCAAGGGCGCGAGCCGGATTGCCAGGGAAAACGGGTATACGCTTTTGCTTCTCGATACAGAAGAGAGTCAGGACCAGGAACGCTCGCTTATCGAATCCTTGGCGACGAGGGTCGATGGACTGATCGTTAGCACGCGTTTGCCGGATGAATCCTTGCAATGGCTATACGATTTGGAGAAGCCAACAGTGCTCGTGAGTGGAAGTAGTAGCGCTCCCGTTCCAGTTGTCGGGGCTGATGGTCATCTAGCCGCATACATGCTTGCCAAGCATGTGCTGAGTCTTGGCCATCGACGGATCACCTATCTAGGCTACATGAAGTCCCACCGAAATAAAGAACGACTGGCCGGGATCGAGCAATGCCTTGCCGAATCCTTGTTACCCCTTGATATCTGTGAAGTATCGACACCGTCGACTGCGGGAGGCGAGCGAGCTTGCGCGGGTATCATGCTCGGGTCGAATCCGCCGGATGCTGTAATTTGTCACAATGATCTCGTCGCGTTAGGCTTTATCAAGGCAGCGCGCCATCTTGGATTCGATCTGCCGAATGATGTGGCCGTTGCAGGTTTCGACAATATAGCGTATGGGGAATATACGGTTCCGGCATTGACCACAATCGATTTTCAAAGCGAGAAGATGGGTGGCCTCGCGATGACGAAGCTGATCAACGTTCTCAACGGAAACGACGACGGCACGATCGAACTCCTCAAGCTCGAGCCGTTGCTCATTGTGCGGGAATCTACGGGCAGCAAAAAGGCCTTCGTTCCGTAACACATGTCGTCACGCGGCAGCGTGTCAGCATGATGTCACCCTCCGGTGTCGTGAGATTCGCAACGCCCGGAGCAGAGCCGGTGCACGACTGTTGCCTCGGGACTCAGGCGGGATTCCGGGTGGTCGATGACCACCACGTAAATTCTACAGAGCACGTATGCTTCGCGGCACACTATCCAGCAGATCGTCATGCGAAGCCAACTACCGAACCAGGTTGCCGTCGTGAGTTTTCCGCTCTGATCAAGTAACGCTGGAGCAACGCACAGCTCTTGACCCTAGCCCACAAAACTGTCCCATTCGGAAGTGGAAAATTCCGGCATGACGTTGTCATCGAGACCAGGAGGTCATGCCGTGAAGAAGAGCAAGTTCAGCGAAGAACAGATCGC
>NZ_NKFN01000011.1:0-11851 GCF_002223355.1 Burkholderia sp. HI2761
TTCGAGCATTACAACGAGAAGCATCCCCATAGCGCGCTGAAATACCGCTCGCCTCGCGAGTTCCGGCGCTCGATGGATTCAGCAACCTTAGTGTGACGCTGTGTCCGGTATTACAGGGTCAACTCCAATCTGCTCGTCGGTAAATCGCTTCTTCATCGAATTCTCCTTGTCCCTAGGATAAAAGAGAACTCACTTGCCGGATGGCTACAAGAAACGTCTCAGGTCACACCGTCGTCGCCTCCCCGGCACGCGCTCACCAGGAATACTGTCGCAAGTGATGCGGACAAAGCCAACCCCTGACTGCTTCGCAGTCCTATTTTCCTGAGGATCATTTCATCTCCAATAGATCTAACGCCCCGTTCGTGTCGGGGGATCCATGACGTGATATGCCCTGTGTCAGGGCACTGTTACCGTACAAGGGGACAAAATTAATTGCAACAGAATATTTCGGAAAGCGTTGCACTATATCTATTTATTTATAGCTTTATTTTTTATACCACTTAATATGTTATGAATAGTTATTCTGGTGACTTCGATTGGCGTCGCCGCATCGATCACGCAGACGCTAGCCACGCCATGTCACGGGCTGGAGAAGTGGCATGTCGAGGCAGCTTACGCCGCTTGTCGCTGCACTTCAGCGGCCACAGCACGCCGGAGTTCCATCCTTGGGGTCGTTCGGCACTTTGAACGTGGCCGCGAATTGGTAGCCATCCGCCTCCACGCCACCACCGATGACATCCGACGGCCAGATCATATTAGCCAGTCTCCGATATAGTGCTCTCGTGGCTACGCCAACGTCGTTGTCACTGAGCATCTACGAATATTTCTTTTTCGTCTCGCGTATCTGAGGCCGCCCACTTCTGAATAATTCAGACATAGGCGGCGCTTTAGAAAATATGCGATATCCCACAGGCTTAACTATTTGATGGCGTGAGTCCACGAGTTTTAATAACAAGCGGCGCTCCGGAGTTCGCCGTGAACGTACCATCTGGTGTCATAACAGACGCTGCGGGACCATTGGTGATTAAAATTGTCGTATTATCCGGCTTAACTTCAATATCGTAAGTACGGCCCTGCCAGTGCATACCCTTCAGATAGACTCGCGTCAGTTTTGCTTTATCAACTTGGTCTAATGGTCCAACAGGCAGAATAGGCGACAAATAGATGCCATCCGTGCGGAAACGATATCCGGCCAGCCCGTTCAATAAGGTTTGCATAAAACCACCTGCGCCAGTCAGGAAAGTGTACGCAGGGTTAAGCTGCCCTGCGCTTGGCACGAGTAGCGATGTCTCATTAAAATTCAAATATGGTCCACGAATATATGGCTGATATGAGTTAGAGAAAAAAGTATCCAAGCTTGACAAACCGTATTGCGCCGCAATCACTGCCTGTACAGAATTTGTCATCGCCGGTCCGGTAGGATCAGTAATTGCAGAATAATAATTAAGATTATTGATGCCGATCTGCGTGGGCAGCGGATATTCCATCGGATATGTCAGCAGAACGACGTCGGCTTGCTTCAACGTATGCGAAACGTTCGGGTTGAATTTCGCATGCTGCAACACAACTTGTCTGGTTGGATCGACCTGGGGTTTAACCAGTTTCGCGCTAGCAACAGCCCACTGCGGATGGATCGCATATCCCAGGATCGTGGCTGCCTGCGTAGCAAAATTGATGGCTTGCAGGGCGCTACCGTTTGTGTAGGCCGCATCCGTGGCATTATGTACATATTCGTCTGGACCGTCTACTTTTGTCAGACTATATGTTCCATTACTGTTGAGTGTCATCCGTGTCGAATAGTAGTCCGCAATAGCGCTGAGAACAGGCCAGCCGTAATGTTGCAACCAGGTCTTATCGCCTGTTGCCTCATAGTATTGAAACTGAGCCAGTGCGATATCGGCCTGCAGATGAATTTCCGCAGATTCTCCACCATCCGTCGACAATATTCCCGTACCTGACGTCCATGGGAAAAAAGATCCGATCGTAGCACTTCCTACTCCGGTATCGCTTCTATCATTCTGTACATTCAATAAAGCATTAGGTAGTCTGTCGTAGCGGTAATCCACAATCGATTTCGCCATTTCAGGATGGGCCGCGAGCAGATATGGATACATCCACGTTTCAGCATCCCAGAAAATCATTCCCCCATAGTTGTCGCTGGTCAATCCAGCTGGCGCAATACTGTTCCGCGCGCCCTCACGAAGATTGGAATACAGCATGTATTCCGCAGCGTGAATGGCACCTTGTAAGTTACTATGCTGATCGTCGACAATCACATCGCTTTGCCAGATGGATTGCCACGCAGCCTCATGTGCTTGCAATATGGTATTGTAAGACCCATAGGTTCCCGTCTGTGCTGAAATCGAGACATTTCGGGCGAGTTGATTGATTTGCTGCGACGTGTTGTCGAGCGCAACTGACGGATCAGGAAGATCGTAGTCAGCACCGGACGCAATGCCGACATATTTCACGAAGGTATACGTTTTATTCAATGTCGGCGTAAAGCTCCAACTCAACCCGCTTTGATTGTTGTTGCTCAACGCTGTGCTACCTGGCAGCCCTGACGGAGGGAGTACCCGGAAGGCAACGGTCGCCTTGGTATTCGTGCTATCCGCAATGACTGACGCTTCGGCACCGTTGTTCGTGATGTCCTGCCAGCGCTGACGGGTCATTTCAGTTCCCCGGCGAATGCTGCGTAGATCGACGTATGAGTCGACGTGCATCGGCCCAGACCACTTGACAGGCGTGATATCCAAACGCACCACGCCAAGGTGTGCGTATCGGCGGTGAGCAAACATCGTCCAAGCGAGTTTGGCCTGATTGCCGGACGGCGACGTCCATATTAGCGACGTTGTCACCAAGCCGTTCTTCATGTCAGTGGACTGGCTGTAGTTTGATAGTTTCGACCCTTGGATGGTCTGTGGATCGTAGACATACTTTGAGTCACCGATCGTCAAAGGCGACCAATTCGGTAATGTCGAAAGAATAGCGTTCTTGCCCACATATCCTGCGACCATGGCAGAGGTATACCGCGGTGTGCCGAGCGGCCACGGCGAGCTCTCGTCAGGCGCCTGTTTGCCGACCCAATAACCATTCCCGGCCGACGGAATGCGCAATCCCATATATCCGTTGCCGATAAATGGTTGGTTGACGTACGTTTCGTTGTAACTGGTGCTAGTCAGGCTCCATTGGTTGGCCTCAGGCGTTACGATTGTTGGAGTTGTCACCACGGGTGTCGTCGGGGACGAAGTTGGAGGAATCGAAGAACTAGTCGGATCTGTCGGCCCGGCCGATACCGGGACCAGAGGCGTCGGTGTCGATGACACACCATCATCTCCGCCACATCCGACAAGACAAAATGTAAGGACTATTGCATAACCGCAAATTATCAACCCCTTGCTTACAATGCCACCGTACATTTTCGTTTCCTCACGAATGTATTGGTAATACTAATTAAGTGGACTCGAAAAAAAACCTACAGATCCTTAACTTTGCAGGCCGAACGAACGATGCATATCCACGTATCAATCTGCCATTACACGTGGTATCGACATAAATTGAAGCACGTTCGATTACATTGCGTAGTGAGACTACTTATTTTTCGTGCTTTTTCGCGTACTTTTGTTACACGCTAGTGCTTCTGTTGGATGTAGTCAAGTTAAAGGATCAGATCGCGGCGACGAGCGTAAGCCCCCGGTGAAGTCATCTTGTCCAGTCGCTTCATGACCGCGTGGCCGCGGCGGCCCGATCCAGCGCTCGCGCGGTGCAGGGCGTCGCATGAACGTCTGGTATGTAATCGCGTCGTCAGTCGTCAGCGACGACAACGCGCGGCCGCGCTCGACGATCGCCCAGAGGATCAACCGCTCGGCCTCCTTGCGGTAGGCGCGTTGCGTTGCGGCCGTCTACCGGAACGCGAAGTACGGCAGCGAGCCCGGCGTCCTGTTTTATACTCACATCTCCGACCAATATGCACCGTTCTACACGAAGGTCATCAACCCGCCGGTGCGGGATGCCACGCACGTGCTCGACGGGTTGCTCTATCACGAGTCGGATCTGCTGATCGAGGAACACTACACCGACACGGCCGGGTTTACCGATCACGTGTTCGGACTGTTCCCATTCGAAGGGTTCGTGTTCGCACCGCGCCTCGCCGATCTTCCTGACAAGAAACTCTATGTGCCGGGCAAGGCGTCCGACTGGCCAGCACTGACTTCCCTGATCGGGGGCACGACTAACCGGAAAGTGGTCGAACGGGAATTCGACGATGTGCTTCGTTTAGCCACCTCGATCAAGCAAGGGACGGTGACGGCCTCCCTGATCTTGCGCAAACTCGGCGCGTACCCCGGACAGAATGGCCCCGCCGGTCTGCGCGAGATTGGCCGGATCGAGCGCACGCTGTTTACGCTGAAATGGCTGCGAGATCCGGTGCTGCGGCGCCGCGTAACGGCCGGGCTGAACAAGGGAGAGGCTCAGAATTCACTCGCACGGGCCGTCTTCTTTTACCGTCTCGGCGAAATTCGCGACCGATCGTACGACAACCAACGATATCGCGCCAGCGGACTGAATCTCGTGGTGGCCGCCATCACGCTGTGGAACACCGTCTACATCGAGCGCGTAATCGCGGCGCTCGGGCAGCACGAAGAGATCGATGAAAGTCTGATGCCGCACGTGACGCCCCTCGGTTGGGGCCACATCATTTTAACGGGGGACTACGTCTGGCGCGCCAACAAGCGAGTGGCCAATGGGCGATTCCGGCCGCTACGGTCTGCTAAATTTTGCGGTCGCGAATCCTGACCCAGAAATCAGTATCGCCCAGAAATTTGTCAATTTTTGTGAGTCGATATTGACTTGTGATTTTGGATATCGCCTTATGCAACTATAAATATCTCACTTTGTTACAGCGGCTTCGGCTGATTTTGTTTAGATGCCAAGATAAACACATTTCTATAAAAATATGGAAACATGGCAGAGAGCGAAGATTCGTCAATCTTTCATGAGTGGCGCCCGACTGCTGATCCTGCTCGTGCCGGTAGCAATTCAATTGGCGGGATGCGGTGGAGATGATTCCGCGTCGTCGCGTGTGCCAAACCAGGGAAATCAGCCGAGTACCTCCCCTCAATCGGCCCAGCCCGGTACCGTGACGACGGCTCCCGCGCCGGCGCCCTTTATGCCACCCACGCCGGTGCCCGAAGTCGGCGCGCAATATGAGCGCTCGCTGACCGGGTTGTCCTATCCGAAGCTCGCCGGATTGTATCCGGGACACGACGGCCCGACTGTCGAGAACGGCGTGATCTTGCCTTGGCTGTCGATGCGGCCGCCGCTGAAGCTGAACGTGATGGTGCAGACACCTTTCGACACCGACGGGGACGGCAAACCCGACCGGATCGCGCTGCGCATCGTGCAGCCTGCCGAAGTAGCGGAGGGGCTCAAGACACCGGTCATCGTACGGCCGTCGGTGTACTACGCGGATCCGACCTACGCGACGCAGACACGCGCGCCGTTTCTTGGCGAGGCCGAGTATCTACGGATGGGTTACACGGTCGTCTATGCCGATTCGATCGGCACCAATCAGTCGGATGGCTGCTGGTCAGTGATGGACCGTACGGAGCGCGACGCGATGGCGAGCGTCGTGCGCTGGCTGACGGGCGACCCAGTCGCACCGGGTTTCGACCTGCAGGGCAAGCAGGTTGCGGCATCCTGGTCGACCGGGCACGTCGCGATGGAGGGGATTTCCTATGGCGGCACGCTGCCCACAATGGTCGCGGCGACGGGTGTGCCGGGCCTCGAGGCGATCGTGCCGGTGGAGGGCATCAGTAGCGGGTACGACTATTTCCGCTACAACGGCGTGATCGCGGATATCGACAACACGGTATCGCTCGGCAGCTACATGAAATCCCAGCAGACGTCCGCCCGTGCGCCAATCTGCGAACCCGCGCGCGTCGCAGCCGTCACGTCTTCCGACAACGCGACCTATACGTACAACGACTTCTGGAAGGCGCGCAACACGGTGTCGCTGGTCGACCGGATTCAGGCCGCGACGCTGATCGCACAGGGGCAGGCCGACAACAACGTCAAGACCAAGAACGCGACGCAACTGTACGACGCGTTGTATCGCGCGAAGAAGCCGGTGCAGCTCTGGCTGCACAGTCGAAACCACGACGATCCCGCGTGGCAAAAGGAATGGCAGAAGCAGATCGTGATGTGGTACTCGCGCTATCTGTTCGGCGTCAACAATGGCGTCGAGACGCAGCCGACGTACGTCCGGGAGACGCCGGCAGGTGACATCCCGGTTGGCGCAACGCTTCCGCCCGATCCGAACAATACGGACGACACGCTGATCGGCCATTGCCATTCGGGCCACAATCCGCGCGACTGCATTCCGACAGGTGAGCTGTTCATCAAGGAGGATGCATGGCCGAAGACGGCCGACACATCCTACTACCTGCGCGGCGACGGACGGACGGGAGGATTGCTGACGCCGAACACGGCGGAGGGCGCGCCGGCTGCGTCGGTCGATGTGAGCAACGCAACGGCCGTGACTTACGAGACGAAATCGCTCGCGAACGCGACCCGCTACGCCGGTGCGATCCGGGTCGCGATGCGTGGCCGGTTTGCGCCGGCCGTCACCAACATCAAGGCCACATTGTCGGTGGACGGGCACGACGTGACCTACGGTTGGGCAAATCCGCGCTTCTACAAGGGGCTGGAGGTCCCACAAACGATCGCGCCGAACACGGACTACGATTTCTCGCTGGAGATGATGCCGCGCGATTTCACGGTACTGCCGGGCAGCAAGGTCAAGTTGAAGCTGGAGGGCTACCAGGGCACGTCACTGGTGACGCTCGACCTGTCGCACACAGTGCTCGCGATGCCGGTTGTTCCGAAGGCACGCGTCGCGGCGGTTATGCTGGTGAAGTAGCGGAGAGACGCGCGGTGAATCGATGGTCGGCACCGGATACATAGTCGGCTCTATCGGACACGACAAGGTATGCGACGAAGAGGTTTCCAGGTCGATGCAATTCGTTGTACTTCTGTAAGTATTTCTATCGAAATGTCCCGTCGAGGAGATTGATCAATGACGATAAGAATTCCAATCTGGGTCGTGGCCACTGCGCTCGCCACAGCAGCGCTGGCCGCGTGTGGTGGTGATGACGCGTCGTCTACCGCTGTGAGCGGGACGAGTACGCCATCCACGACAGTCACGCCATCCACGACAGTCACGACGCCGTCAACGCCGGCCACGACGTCAGAAGAGTCTGAAATGGACGTATTCGCAAGAGTCGCGCCGGCCGACAAGGTATTGAATGACGGCAACACCTACGATACGACGATCAACGGATCGATCGCGATGTCCAAGATCAGCGAGGATTCGTCGGTCAAGCGACACACGATCACCATCAACGGGCAGGTGCTGCCGTATGTCGCGCGCGCCGGACACCTGGTGGCCTACCGGCAGAACGGGTCGGGCAAGAAAGCCGAGGCGGCGATCTTCTACACGGCGTATACGCGTGACGCGCTGCCCAAGGAGAATCGCCCGGTCACGTTTTTATGGAACGGCGGCCCCGGTTCGGCGTCGATCTGGCTGCACATGGGATCGTGGGGCCCGAAGCGGCTCAAGTCCGATGCACCGAACATGGCCGATCCCACGAAGCAGCCCGAGAGCTTCCCGTTTGAGGACAATGCGATTTCGCTGCTCGACGAGTCGGACATCGTTTTCGTCGATCCGCCAGGGACCGGTCTCTCCACGGCCATCGAGCCGCTCAAGAACGGCGATCTATGGGGCACCGACGATGATGCCCAGGTGGTGGCCGACTTCATCACGAGCTATACGAACAAGTACAACCGGCAGAGCTCGCCGAAGTACCTGTACGGCGAATCCTACGGCGGCATCCGCACGCCGATCGTCGCCAATCTGCTGGAGCAGGCGGGTACCAGCGGCTACGCCCCCGATCCGTCCGGCAAGCCGGCCAAGGTATTGGCGGGATTCATCCTCAATTCGCCGCTCGTCGACTACAACTCCAATTGCGACATGATGGGCGGGAGAGTGACATGCGAGGGTTACATCCCGTCCTACGCAATGGCTGCGGACTACTTCAAGAAATCCGTCAAGCGCGGCGCGCAAACACAGGAGCAGTATCTCGGCGAGCTGCGCACGCTGGCGAGGGCGACATTCCAGACGACCTACGGGCCCTATTTCACCGACGGCCGGCCGAACAACCAATGGAATGCGTACGCGGCAAGCACTGCCGGACAAGCGGTCCTGAACCGGATGGCCGACTATACCGGGATCCCCGCGTCGACCTGGAAGAGTTCGTTTAACTACACGCCGGGGCCGTTTCGAAGTGCGCTGGTTCCGGGCTACAACCTCGGGCGCTACGATGCGCGCATGAAGGTGCCGAACGGGAACAGCTTCGCTGCGGACAGCTACATCGACGTGGCCTTCCTGAATCAGCTGAAGACGTATTTCCCCGATTTCGTCAACTACAAGACCCAGTCGAGCTACCAGCCGCTGAATAATGCGACGATCGGAAACTGGAAATGGCAGAGGGCAGGGAGCAAATCCTATTACCCGCAGAGCATTACCGATATCCAGGCCGTGCTGACTGCCAACCCGGATGCCAAGCTGCTGATTCTTCACGGTTACGAAGATATCGCGACGCCAGGTTTCCAGACCGAGCTGGATCTGGAGGGGGTGAACCTGAGCGATCGCATCCCGGTCAAATGGTTCGAAGGCGGGCACATGATCTACAACACGGAGGCATCGCGCGCGCCGTTGAAACAGACGATCGACAGCTATTACAAGTCGCCGGCGCGTGTCGCGGACGGTTCCTTACTGTAAGCCGAGGACAGCCATGAAAATCGTGACTCATTTTGGTCTCATCGTAGCTGCCACCGTCATTTCGATGTCAGGCATCGGCGCAGCGCTTGCCTATGACGATTTGCCGAAGCCGGCGCCGCCGCCCGAGGGCTGGGTTCAACCGCCCAAGCAATCGGAGGGCTCCGTTACGCGAGACGTGGACAGCCAGGTCGCCCGGCGTTTTACCGCCGCGACCGGCGGCAATCCCGACGGGCTATTGTCGAAGCAACAGGCCAAGGCGGCTGGCTGGGGGTTGGTCAGCGACCATTTTTCGGAGATTGATCGCGCCGGGGCAGGCTACGTCAGGCTTGATGACGTGCTGCGGTTCATGTCGGAACGAACGCCGCAGCACATCATGCGCATGAAAAATGCGACGAAACAGAATCAGCAGTTGTGACGTGACATGGATTCCCCGCCTATGGCGGGGAATTTCATTTCCGATCAGTTCATTTCGATTTCTCGCGGGGCTCCCCGCAACGTCAATTCCATTGGCCCCTTCCTGCCGATGCGACAACTACAAACCTTAGCGTACGTAAAAATCCGTTTCTTGAGGGCACCCCGATTCAATCGGTCGTCGCAACACTGGATTGTTGAACAGACCTGAGATATTCGTCCAGAGCTTCAGCAGGCGTTTTCCACCCGAGTGTTTTTCGGGGCCTGGTGTTCAATGTATTAGCAACGGCTTGAATCTCTCGAGCGCTCCACCGGGACAGATCCGTGCCCTTTGGAAAGTATTGTCGTAGAAGGCCATTCGTGTTTTCGTTCGTGCCACGTTGCCATGGGCTGTCCGGGTCGGCGAAGAAGACCTTCACACCAGACTCAATTGTGAAGCGAGCATGGTCGGACAGTTCCTTTCCCCGATCCCAAGTCAATGATCGCCACAACGTAAGCGCTTCCCCAGCACCGTCTGTTCATGAAGGTTCATAGGCGGCAATCTGGTTCCCATCAGAATGTAGTGGGAACCAGAAAAAATGGAAATCAAGGCGCAGGGCCGCCGACGAGGCTCCAAGAATTACACGAATGAGTTTCGCACGCAGGTCGTGGCGGAAACACGAGACCCGACCCGTTCACTGGCGGAAGTTGCACGCGCGCATGGGTTGAACGCGAATCTCGTGTCGAAGTGGCGTCGGGATCAGGAGCAAGAGGCGACGTCCGCATCCGCGCCAGTTGAATTATTCCTGCCTGTTCAGATGGCATCACCGCCGATACCGGAACCGGTCAGATCATCCGGGCTGGTCATCGAATGTCGTGGCGTGCGCGTGTGTTTCGAAGGCAAGCCGGAGTCTGATGTCCTGCGGCTTGTGCTGACAAGCTTGCTGGAGGTGGGTTCGTGATGCTGAGCCTTCCCGCTGGGACGCGGGTGTGGCTGGCTGCTGGTGTGACAGATATGCGTTCCGGCTTCAATAGCCTGGCCGCGAAGGTGCAGACCGTGCTCGAGCGGGACCCGTTCAGCGGACACGTGTTTGTGTTCCGCGGCCGACGCGGCGATCTGGTCAAGGTGCTGTGGTGGAGCGGTGACGGCATGTGTCTGCTGATGAAACGGCTTGAACGCGGCCGCTTTGTCTGGCCGCGTGCGGATGGGGGCGTCGTCAGCTTGAGCCAGGCGCAGTTGTCCATGTTGCTGGAAGGCATCGACTGGCGGCAGCCGGTGCGCACGGCGGCGCCGACCTCAGCGTTGTAAACCCGCCCACCGGCGCGTAGACTGCGGGCATGACGACGGCGAACGCGTACCCGGACGACATCGAAGCGCTCAAGGCTCTACTGCTCGAGCGCGATGCCCGCATCGGGCATCTGGAAGACGTGGTCGAATCGCACAAGGCGGCGACGGCGACCGACAAGGCGGAGATCGAGCATCTCAAGCTGCTGATCGCAAAGCTGCGCCGCATGCAGTTCGGCCGCCGCTCGGAGAAACTGGACCGCCAGATCGAGCAGCTCGAGCTGCGTCTGGAAGAACTCGAGGCCGACGAAGGCGCTGCCCCCATCGAGATTCCCAGGACGCCACGCACGGCACCGGAACAGGTACAACGCAAGCCGTTGCCGGATCACCTGCCGCGCGAGATCCAGATCCATTGGCCCGAATCACGTGAAACCTGCACGGCGTGCGGTGCGCCGATGAAGCAGCTTGGCGAGGACGTCGCCGAACAACTCGAGTATGTGCCGGCGAGCTTCCGGGTCATCCGCCATGTGCGGCCGAAGCTGGCATGTTCATGCTGCGATCACATCGCCCAGGCTGCTGCGCCGAGCCGTCCCATCGAGCGAGGCATGGCTGGCCCGGGACTGCTGGCTCATGTACTGGTCGCGAAGTTCGCGGATCACCTGCCGCTCTACCGGCAGTCGGTGATCTATGCGCGGGAAGGTGTCGAGCTGGATCGCTCGCTGCTGGCGAAGTGGGTTGAAGTGGGTTGGTCACACTGCGGCGCTGCTGCAACCGCTCGTCGACGCACTGCGTCGCCACGTCATGGCGGCGACGAAGCTCCATGCCGACGATACGCCAGTGCCTGTGCTTGCGCCAGGGAACGGCAAGACCAAAACCGGACGCCTGTGGGTGTATGTGCGTGACGATCGGGCGTCCAGCGACGCCACTCCGCCGGCCGTCTGGTTTGCCTATACGCCGGACCGTAAGGGCATCCATCCGCAGCAGCATCTCGAATCGTTCAATGGCACGTTGCAGGCCGACGCCTACGGCGGCTACCAAGCGATTTACGAAACGGGACGCGTTGCCGAAGCAGCATGCTGGGCCCATGCACGGCGGCAGTTCTACGAATTGCATGCGGCTCGCCCAAATGCATTGAACACCGAGGCGCTGGAACGTATCGGCGCGCTCTACAAGGTCGAAGAGCAGATCCGTAGCAAACCGCCCGATGAGCGTAAGCGACCAGCCAACCCGTCTTGACGAGCGAGTTTAGGCGGCAGTCGAGAGAGGTTGCCAACGATGCGGCAGTAGCGCGTCGATGTCGTTGGCCTTGTGGGTCGGCAAGCGTGTGAGGACGTCCT
>NZ_NKFN01000012.1:0-10694 GCF_002223355.1 Burkholderia sp. HI2761
TTCGAGCATTACAACGAGAAGCATCCCCATAGCGCGCTGAAATACCGCTCGCCTCGCGAGTTCCGGCGCTCGATGGATTCAGCAACCTTAGTGTGACGCTGTGTCCGGTATTACAGGGTCAACTCCAGATCGGAGTCTCGGCGAGAGGCTGATGGCGGCCGCGCAAGAGGTGCCGCGCTTCGGCTATCGCCGGATGTCGGCCTGGCTGGCGTTGAGCGAATCGCGCGTGCAGCGAATGTGGCGAGCCCTGTAGCTCAACATTCCGCGCCGACGTCCTCGCCGACGTCGTTGCGGCAACGACATACGCCTGCCAGGCGCCACACAGCCAAATTCGGTTTGGAGCTATGACTTCGTGCACGATCAACTGGTGGATGGCCGGGCCTTGAAGATGCTATGCGTGATCGATGAATACACCCGCGAGTGTCTGGCGATCGAGGTTGGCGCCAGCCTGCGGTCGCAGGACGTGATCTTGACGCTATCGCGACTCATGCGACTGTACGGCAAGCCCGCGTTTGTTCGGTCGGACAACGGCGCCGAATTTACCGCTGCCAAGGTCATGCGTTGGCTGCGAGACGCTGCAATCGGTCCAGCCTTCATTGCGCCTGGCAGTCCATGGCAAAACGGATTCGTCGAAAGCTTCAACGGCAAACTACGAGACAAATTGCTAAACCGCGAATGGTTCCGCAGCCGCGCCGAGGCCAAAGTGCTCATCGAACGCTGGCGGCAGTTCTATAACGAGCGCCGGCCCCACAGCGCTCATCGCTACCAACCTCCGGCCACGGTCCGTCGAGCCTGGCTGGATTCCGATAATATCGACGCGAGACTCACTGCCTGATTGGCTACAAAATCCCGCCGCAGGTCACAGTTAGCCGATCGAGCGTCGAGAACGCTGGCAGTTCGATATTGCGCGCGATCAGGTCGTCGAGGGTGGCGTTGATGATGTCGACCTGCTGGTCCATCGTCAGCGATGCCGTGTGTGCCGCGCGCGTGGCGATCGCGTTCGCATCGGTGCCGTAGTACGGCTTGACGTCGAGGTAGGCGCGAACCGCTGCGTAATGCCGGAACAATGTCGGCGACAGTGCGGTGTCGTAGCCGAATCGAGCAGAGTCGCTAATGTCGGCGGTGGCACGCACGTGGTCGACGATGGCGTCGGGAATGACGCCGAGCACCGGAAAGTAATGCAACTGCTGGAACACCTTCAGCAGCACGAGTAGGCCCAATCGAGGTCGTTCACCCCGCGTCGACCGGCGTGCCCATTCGAGTTCGTCGGGTAGTGGCGTGTAACAGGCGTCCAGCTCCCGGGGCGCCAGGACCTCGGGAAAGCGCGGATAGGCAGTGCGTTCGATGGTAGCCATGCGAATCCTCGGGATCGCAGCGGGCCGCATAGGTTAGCGCAAGAAAAATCATACATTACCGTGCCATTTAGCAATAAGCGGACTCGTTTTCATAACCAAAAAGATTATGATAGGAATTTACACTTACCGTGTTCATGCCCCCTTAAAGCGCGATTAATAGCATGCAACTCGTAATGTCGATGCTCCACGCATCGGCTACCTGTGTCGGAACACCATATTTTTTTGAACAATTGAAAATAATGCGAATTGTCCGTGCGTCATCTCGCCTGTAACTTTGCGTCAGCCGGACAATAGATCGCGCGGCTAGCCGTTTTCATCGAACTCGGTGCCGACTCCTTAATCATCGCGCGCACGCCGGCCGCGGCTTGCGCGGCAATCACGTCGAGCGCGCCGATGCCAACGACGAGCGCGTCATAGCCGCTGGCGACCGGTTCCGCGACGCTCGTGCGGAACGTCATCACGGCCTTCGAGCCGAGCGCGCGCACGCCCCACACGGCGTCGACCACTGCGCGCTTGGCCGGCCACGACTCGAAGCGCTGCACGTTCACGCTGATGCGGTACACGGGCACGTCGGGAGGATACGCGGAATTCGCGACGTCGATCGCACCGAGCTGCTCGGCGAGATCGTCCGAGAGAGCGCCGCGAATCTCATCGACGGGAGAATCGAATGGATCGACTCGCCCGTCGACACCGCCCGGTATAGTCGTGAAGAAAATGATGTGGCCGCCATCTTCGTCAACCAGTGCCGATCACTTTCTGCCTGCAGCAGAGGCAACCTCGTCGTCGGGCAGCGCATACGCGACAAGTGCGTCGCTTACGGGTGTTCTCATGAAGTGATGCCCCCCCGCCATGATCACCAGGTACTGCTTACCGTTCGCGGAATAAGTCATCGGCGTTGCCTGGCCTCCGCCGGGCAGCAGGTCACTCCACACCATCTTGCCGGTCTTCTGATCGAACGCATGGATAAGGTTGTCCGTCGCTGCGCCCACGAATACCAGATTGCCGGCCGTGATGATCGGGCCGCCATTGTTGGGGGTGCCGACCTGAATCGGCATATAGGTCGGAAGTCCGAACGGTCCGTTTGCGCGTGCCGTACCGAACGGATGTTGCCAGGCGACTTTTTGCGTACGCATATCGATCGCCGTAATCATCCCGTACGGCGGCTCGTTGCAAAGCACCTGTGTCAGTGGCATCAGGAATGGCTGAACGTCGACGCCATATGGCGTATCGGCCATCGCACCGGGGCCTTCCGCGCCGGACTTGCTGGTGTGTCTCGCATCGTCGATCGAGTACAGTCCCATAGCGTCGGCCTGCTTACGCGACAGCAGTCTGTCGTACATCGGCGTGTTGTTCCAGTTGGCGATCAGCACACCGCGAGCCGGATCGTAGGCCACGCTGCCCCAGTCGACGCCGCCGTTGTAGCCTGGATACTCGAGCCACGGCCGATCCACCATGGGCGGCGTGAACTCGCCGACATAGTGAGCCTGCCTGAACTTGATCCGGCAATACAGTTGGTCGAACGGCGTCATGCCCCACATCGTCTTCTCTTGAAGATCCGGGAAGCCAAGGCGGGGCATCCCGGTCGACCACGGTTGCGTCGGCGCACGCGGATCGCCTGGCACATTGCCCTGCGCCGCCGGGCGCTCCTCAACCGGCAGCAGTGGCTTGCCGTCCCGACGATCCACGACGAACAATTGGCCGCGTTTGGTCGGAATCAACATGGCCGGAACGGAACCGTTGCTCGACACAAAGTCGAATAGCGTTGGCTGCGACCCAATGTCGTAGTCCCACACATCCTTGTGAACGGTCTGGAACACCCATCGCTCTTCGCCGGTCGCAGCATCGAGCGCAACGATGGACGACGCGACCCGGTTTTCATTCTCCGTTCGCATCGCGCTGTAATAGTCTGCCGCCGAATTGCCGGTCGGAATATAGACGAGACTAAGGCTGTCGTCGCCGGCCATCGGCCCCCACGAATTAGGCGTGCCGCGACTAAATTCCTGCCCTGCCCCCGGTACACCATGCTGTCCGGGACGATTGACGTCCCATGCCCACTTGAATGCGCCCGTATCCGCATCGTATCCGCGAATCACGCCCGAAGGTGCCCATCGCCGCTGCCCGTCCTGCACTTGATGATTTGCGATGATCGTTCCGTTGACGATAACAGGAGGCGACGTCATTGCCACGAATCCCGGTACCGTCTTCCCGAGCCCCGTCAGCAGACTGACCTGACCGTGCTCGCCGAAACCTTCGCACGATTTCCCCGTCGACGCATCGACTGCAATCAGACGGCCATCGATCGTTCCTTCGATGATCTTTTCGTGACATTGCTGACCGGTCGGGATCGTCTTCGACACTTGGTGTGCCAAACCTCGACAGGCAGCCGTATAGGGAACACTCTCGTATCGAGTACCGACATCGTGTGTCCAGATGACCCTGCCTGTCACCGGATCAAGCTTCGCAAGATTGTTCGTTGCGGTACACAGATAAAGGCCGTCGCCAACCTTGATCGGCGTCATTTCGGCCGCCCATTTGTTGACCTTGCCCTTGGGCGGCAGATCCCCCGTGCGATAGACCCACGCGACCTTGAGTTTCTTGACGTTATCGCTGTTGATCTGGCTGAGCGGTGAATAACGGGTGGCGTCCGCGTCCCGCCCGTATTGTTGCCAATCTTGATTCGGCTGGTTCGCGCGGTGTGCCGCACGCTGCATGCCGCCCGCGACAAGCGGGTCGCTGGACATCGGCGTCTCGGAAAGAAAACTCTGTTGCGGAATGAACGCCAGCGCAAAAGCAACGCCTGCGAACGCGACACATCCACCCGCGAGAACTTTCGCCAACCGTCGACCATATCCACTTTGCCCGACAGAATTTTGGAGTCGGGGCAACATCAATGAAACAAAGAATCCAAGACCTGTCAGAAAGCCCATTCTGGGCACCCAGCCCCACAAACGGGACGCCGTTTCATACAACGTCCAGACCAGCGTAATGGCGTAAACGACGCCGAGCAGCTTCGCGCCCAGCAAGCGACGGCGCCACAGAAGCCAGCCGGACCACACGAGCAGGATACCAGTAGTCACATAGTACGGACTACCGTTCAATAAAACCAGCCATATTCCGCCAACGCACATGCCTATCCCGCTAATCAAGATCGCAGCGGAAATTATCCGATCCCATATTGATAATAGATACATCGGATTACTAAGTTTCATGTAAAACTCCTGGTTTGCACTACATCAATCGCATCTACGGGATAGATTTTCCTAGATTGACGCCAAATAAAGCAACATCCCAGAAGAGGTCCTCATAAGACGTCAGACTCTCTCCGCGAATTTCGTCTGTTTCGGAACGTCATCGTCTTGATGGATTCCGGTCGAGCAAGTGCTGCTTCACGTGCTTTAAGAATCTGGTCGTGATGCGGAGACTTACTGCATACCGGATCCGCCTCGGTGGCATCCCCCGTTAGCATGTATGCTTGACAACGGCATCCACCGAAATCCTGTTCTTTTTCATCACATGATCGACAAGGCTCGGACATCCAGGTATCACCACGAAACCGGTTGAATCCGACTGACTCATGCCAGATATACGATAAATTCCTCTCCCGAACATTTGGAAATGCGATTGGCAGTTGCCGAGCGCCATGGCACGGCAATGCGGTGCCGTCCGGTGTAACAACGAGGAACACGCTTCCCCAGCCATTCATACAAGCTTTCGGTCGCTCCTCGTAGTAGTCCGGTGTCACGAAAATCAATTTACATGGGTTGTTCTCGGACTCAAGCCTCGCTCGATACACGTTCGTGATATGCTCTGCGCGCTGAAGCTGCTCGCGAGTCGGAAGCAGCGCATCACGGTTGAGGTGGGCCCAGCCGTAGTACTGGCATGTAGCGAGTTCGACGTAATCTGCCTCGAGCGAAATGCACAGCTCAATGATTCTGTCAATGTCAGCGATGTTGTATCGATGCGTGACGAAGTTCAGTACCATCGGATAGCCTTGCGCCTTCACCGCACGAGCCATCGCGAGTTTTTGCGCAAAAACTTTCTTCGACCCCGCCAGCATGTTGCCGATCTCTGCATCGCTAGCCTGAAAACTGATCTGAATATGATCGAGACCGGCGCGGTAAAAATCACTGATTTTCTGCTCGGTCAGCCCGATCCCCGAAGTAATCAGGTTTGTGTAATATCCAAGCCGCCGGGCCTCACCGATCAACTCGACGAGGTCAGACCGCACAAGTGGCTCACCGCCCGAGAAGCCGATTTGTACCGCCCCCATTTCACGCCCTTCTGCCATTACCCTAAACCACTGTCCAGTATCAAGCTCCGCGCCTTGATGAGCGAAGTCGAGCGGATTGGAACAGTAAGGGCACTGCAATGGGCATCGATACGTGAGCTCTGCGAGCAGCCACAACGGCATGCTCGATACGGATTTTGCAGTGGCTGGCATCATCGGCCTATGTGAAGTCGATCCAATATTTGTCATGGGCGGCCTCCATGAAACCTTCGACATCCGTGCCGAGTTCGGGCACGTCCGGGAAAAGCTGTTCGAGCCGCGCTACGATGCCGGCGATCGTCAGCGTACCGTCAATCAACTTGCCGATCTCGCTCGCACTATCATTGAATTTGACCATCCCTTCCGGATACAAAAGCACATGCGCATTCTGAGCGGGCTCGAACTGAAATCTGAATCCTCTTCTCCAGCGCGGGATTCGGTTTCGATCGAAACTCATAATGCGATTCCTCGGTTCCAGACTGGCCGATCGGTTATGGTGTGGTAAGGCGGTCGATGCAGTTCGTAAGCCATCGACATTGCGTCGAGCATGGTCCACAGGATGTCGAGCTTGAACTGCAGTATCTCAAGCATTCGCTGCTGACGCTCGTAGGTCGTGTAATGTTGCAGCGTGATGCCGAGACCATGCTGGACGTCCCGACGCGCTTGGCCAAGGCGATCGCGAAAGTAAGCGTAGCCATTCGGATCGATCCACGGATAATGCCGTGGCCAGCTGTCGAGACGCGACTGATGGATTTGCGGCGCAAACAACTCAGTCAGTGAACTGCTCGCGGCCTCTTGCCAAGTCGCGCGGCGCGCAAAGTTCACGTATGCATCCACGGCAAAGCGCACGCCAGGAAGCACATGTTCATGCGAACGCAATTGTGCTTCAGGCAAACCGACAGCCTCCCCGAGTCGCAACCATGCGTCGATGCCGCCGTCGCCGTCGGCCATTCCATCGTGATCGATCAAACGCTGAACCCACTGTCGCCGGATATCGCGATCCGGGCAGTTGGAGAGAATTGCAGCATCCTTAATCGGGATATTGACTTGATAGTAGAAGCGGTTCGCGACCCAACCTTGGATTTGCTCGCGGGTCGCACAACCTTCTACCATCGCAACATGGTACGGATGGTGGATGTGATAGAAGGCGCCCTTCGCTCGGAGCGCCCGTTCGAACTGTTGAGGATTGAGTGCCTGTTGGCGCATCGGGATTCTCCGCTACCCGGATTGGGTCCTGTGAATTGTGGTTCTCGTTCTCCGCGGGACAGGCATCCTGGCTGTTCTGCGACGTGGCAGTCGAATTGTGGTGCGCCTAAAGGACAATCTCCATGCCGTCGAATGCGACCTCGATCCCGCGACGTTGCAGCTCCGCACGTTCGGCAGAATGCTCGTCAAGAATCGGATTAGTGTTGTTGATGTGAATGAGCACCTTCCGTGGTTTGTGCATGTGCGACAGTACCTCGAGCATTCCACCCGGTCCGCTTTGTGCCAAGTGACCCATCTCGCGTCCCGTACGATTACCTACTTTGTGCCGCTGCATCTCGTCGTCGTCCCACAGTGTCCCGTCCACCAGCAGGCAGTCCGCTGTTTGCATACGACTCAGCAGTCCGTCATCGACTACACCAATGCCCGGGGCATAGAAAAGCTTGCTGCCGGTATGAAGATCCTCGACCAGCAAACCAACGTTGTCACCCGGATGAGGATCGCCACGGTGTGGTGAATACGGAGGTGCAGCGCTCACCAAAGGATATGGAGTAAATCGCAACTTCGGACACTCCGGTACCGTGAAGCTGGCATCCAGCTCGATTCGATTCCAGACAAGACCTCCGCTCCAATGCTTGAGGATCTCAAACAGTGGAAACCCGACGGTCAGATCCTGATGAACCATGTCAGTGCACCACACTTGCAATGGACAGCCCTCGCGCAAACTGAGTAAACCGGTAGTGTGGTCAAGCTGGCTATCTATCAACACGATTGCGACAATACCCGTGTCACGCAACGTACGTCCCGGTTGCATCGATGGAAAGTCGTGCAATTGCGCACGTATGTCAGGTGACGCATTACAAAGAACCCAACCCCTCCCATCGTCAGATAGTGCAATCGACGATTGTGTGCGCGCGCGTGCTTCAACTGTTCCGTTGCGGAAACCTACGCAGTTCATGCAGTTGCAGTTCCACTGCGGAAAACCTCCGCCAGCAGCTGATCCAAGGACGCGTATGAGCATAGTGGAAAAGAAGTTCCCAAGGTGAATGAGGTCGACAACGTTCCCGAGCAAGCCGCTGCCTCGTCAATTCATGAAAAATAGATCAGCGATTCGAGACATACATCGTGATCTCAAAACCGAGACGAAGTTCGACGTAGACAGGTTTGGTCCACATGATTGATTCTCCATAGTGAGTAATTTATTTCACAATCCTAAAACTAATAAAGATTAGAAATATAATGATATGAATCATCATTACAATTTTCAACATATCACATTTGTTCTCCATGATGTGTTGTTGATCGTACTTTTATCGCGCGCAGTGCTTTCCAATGGAGCAAGATCCTGACGAGGGTCTGAGGTCGGACGGAATTCGTGGCGGCCAACGGGTTAAGCAGCGATATGATTCAGATAGAAGCGCTACGTGAACGCGACAGGCGATTGGTAGTCCAGACGCGCCTGCATAAATCGCTCGCCGAACAGGATAGCAAACTTGACCCTGAACCAGAATTAGTCCCGGTCGGAAGTGGAGATTTCCGGCTTGGTTGAGTTGTCAGGCGAGGCGAATTTCCTTGCCTGGCGGGCGAATTCGGCGGGTGTCATCCACTGCAATGCGGAGTGGGGGCGAACCTCGTTATAGTACGTGCGCCATTCGTCGATTTTGCTCTGCGCGTCGGCCAATGACAAGAACCAATGCGCGTTCAGACATTCCTGCCGGAGGCGCCCGTTGAAGCTTTCGACCTTGGCATTGTCAGTGGGCGTGCCCGGCCGGCTGAAATCCAGCTCGACGCCATGTTCATACGCCCAGCGATCCATTGCCTTCGAGATGAACTCGCTGCCATTGTCGACCTTGATCATGGCAGGGTGCCCGCGCATGGCGGTGATACGCGTCAGCGCGTCGACCACGTGCTCTTCCTTCAGGCTTTGTCCGACCTCGATGGCCAGGGAACCTGTCCGCATTTTTGTGGGCGAGGCGGTTGAACAACACGGGTTATCCACGCGCCTGCATAAATCGTTCACCGAACAGGATAGCAAACTGATTCATCGCTGATTTCCAGTCGAAGGCAGCGCGTACCGTTTTGGCCAGCACATTGCGTAGCGCCAGCCAGAGTAGCTTGATGGCCGCCTCGTCATTCGGGAAGTGGCCGCGCGTCTTGATGATCTTGCGCAGTTGCATGTTCAGACTTTCAATGGCATTCGTAACCGGCATGATATAGCCGGTGCCTCGCGTTCCCGCGCCGAGTGGTTTGAGCGTATGGTGTGACCATCCGGGACAGGGGCACTGGGGAGCACTTCGGGTGGGCAGGCCGTTGTTACACGATGAGCCGCGAGCTCGTGTTTGTAGTTGGCCGCCCCTGCGACCCGCCCAGTTGCGCTGTGAGCGCGAATCCGTAGTTGTCGTGCTGTCCCACCGGCTCCCAGCAGTGATCTGATACGGGAGACGGTTATGCGAATCGTGGGGTTTGATGTCTCGCGCTCAGTGGCCGAGATCGCGTACCTGGAGGATGGCACGCTGCATGCAGGCGGCCGCACCGGGTTGCGACGCGACGAACTGGAGCGTTTTGCCGAGAAGCTGCGCGCCACCGATCATGTGGTGCTCGAAGCAACCGGCAACACTGCCGCCATCGTCAACGTGCTTCGTCGGCACGTCGCGCGCGTGGCGATTGCCAATCCGCTGCAAGTTCGGCTGATCGCGGAGGCTCGCGTCAAGACGGACAAGATCGATGCAGCCGTGCTGGCACAGCTGTATGCAAGCGGCTTTCTACCGGAAGTATGGATGCCGGACGAGCACACGCTGGCGTTGCGTCGACAGATCTCGCGTCGTTCACAGCTAGTGCGGCAGCGCACGCGGCTGAAGAACGAGATTCATGCGGTTCTGGCCGCGCATCTGATCGAGCGATGCCCCGCCACCGATCTGTTTGGTAAGAAGGGGCGTGCCTGGCTCGGCGTTCAACCGCTTCCGTTGGACGAGCGACTCGGTGTTGAGCAGCGGCTGCGCGAACTGGACCGCCTCGGCGAGGATCTGCGCGAGGTGGAGCAGGCACTCGCGCAAGCGACCATCGACGACGCGCGATTGCGCGTGATGCTGACGATCACCGGCGTCAACACCACGGTAGCGATCGGGCTGCTATCTGCCATTGGCGACATCGAGCGGTTTCCGAATCCGGAGAAGCTGGTGAGCTACTTCGGGCTCAATCCGTCGGTCTATCAGTCCGGCCCGACACCGGCCAGGCACGGCCACATCACCAAGCGCGGGCGCTCTTACGCACGGGCGATGCTGGTCGAGGCTGCCTGGGGCGCCACGCAGGCGCCTGGGCCGCTGCGCGCCTTCTTCCTGCGCGTGCGCGATCGCCGCGGCCAGCAAATTGCCATCGTCGCGACCGCTCGCAAACTCGCAGTGATCGTATGGTATGTGCTGACACGCGACGAGCCGTTCGCGTGGGACCGTCCCGCATTGACCGCACACAAGTTACGCGCGCTGGAACTGCAGGCTGGAATGCCGGCGCAGCATGGCTCGCGCAAAGGTTCGGCTGCCGCCTACAGTCTGAAGAGTGTCCGTCAGCAAGAGCGAGCCGTGGCTGAGCAGTCTGAGCGAACCTATCAAAAACTGTTTAACCGGTGGAAGCAGTCGCGCCCCAAATCAGACAGCGCGCCGATACGGAGGCCGGAAGCGCGGACATAGCGAACGAGCGAAGTACAGCATGGGGGGCTTGTGTATTTCATCCGTTGTGTATTTCATCCGTCGTGTAGATGATCTTGCGCACACCCGGCGGAAACGCAAAGAACGGGATCACGCGATCCCAGGCGTTGCGCCACGCGCTACTGACGGTCGGGAATTTCTGACCCCACGGACCATCCGCAAACGCAT
>NZ_NKFN01000013.1:0-6600 GCF_002223355.1 Burkholderia sp. HI2761
AGGACGTCCTCACACGCTTGCCGACCCACAAGGCCAACGACATCGACGCGCTACTGCCGCATCGTTGGCAACCTCTCTCGACTGCCGCCTAAACTCGCTCGTCAAGACGGGTTGGCTGGTCGCTTACGCCCCTCCCGACACCAGTGGCATAAATAACGGAATGCAAATTACAAATTGGAAAAACGGCTGCAATTCCGATAAAGATTCACCCGGCGGAAATGAGGGGCTGCTAGGAGTGGGATCGAAAAACACAAAAACTTCAGCGACAGCACAAGCATTTCAAGACAATTTCAATAATTTGATTCGGCGTCTGAATATAAAAAATATTCGTGTTGGAGGAACTTCAGCAGACAGCGTCAAGCAGCGCGTTGGGGATGCAAGCTCGCGTGCCTATCCGCCGCTCCAAACAGCCAAAAACGTGATTGATTTCGCCAAGGAAGTCGGTTTGACTGAACTTGAGTGGAACCTTCCAGTTTATGGGGTGGACGTATCGACATATTTTAACTACGCTGCCTCATTATTGGAGTACAAAAATTCAACATATCCAAAGCTAAAGCTTATCTTCGAAATTGGAAATGAGGACAACAATACGAGGATGAGTTATGCCTCTTGGCTGGCCTCCTTTAAATCTTATGTTTCGGGAATTTATAAGCTAACTTCCGATTCTCTGAAGAAAAATCTTTATTTTACGGGACCAAGCACAGCCGGTCAAGGGTGGAATTCTAATATCGTTAACGACTCTTATTTTGTGACGGATAATATTTCGGAGGCTCAGATAGCAGGGGTTAAATCACTTATTTCGTATGTAAATACCCATGAATATCCGTTGGGTGGCGGGTATACGTCCCCATGTCTCGCGCCCGGTGTGACTGGCTCGGGGACGACATGTCTTTCGCTGGTAAGTAAATTGTTGGCGCAGGGAGCGTATGACCCCTCGAATTTCACGGCGACGCTTTCGAAGGTAAATCTCTCGCCTAGGTTGATGGAGATAAACAGCATGTACGGCGGCGGAATTGCTGGAGCTGGCGACTCTTTCGCTGCGGCATTGTGGGCGCTGAATAACGTGAGTTGGTTTGCACAGAACAGTAAATTGGCGGGATTGAACCTGCACTTGGGTGCGACCAACGGTGGTTACTCGCCGATTACACCTCCATTCACGAATGGTAGCGGTAATAACGCTTTGCCGACGCTCAAGGCGGACGGATACGGGATGCTCACATACGGCCAATTCAACCAAGGAGGCAAGATTATCGTTCCGTCGGTCGTTGGATTGACTTCTCGTATTTCAGTATTCGGAGCATTACAACCTGACGGGCATCTTCGCATGTTAATCATCAACCGAAACTGGACAGACAACGGTAACGATCCAGTGATTGCAACGGTCACTGTCCCGAGCGGCTACTCCACTGCCCGTACTATGAGTTTGGCGCAAAGCGGATCGAATCCTATGTCACCTACGGGAATCTCGCTTGGCGGAAGCGGCGTGGCAAGCGATGGTGCGTGGAGTGGTGTATGGACTGCAGCGTCTCGAGCGAATGCTGATGGAACTTACACCTTCACAGTGCCTCCAGTGCAGGCGATGGTGGTTGATTTCTCAAAGTAGTTCGATCGCGAGATTAGCGTTATTCCGTGGCCGCTTGGATAAAGCTGAAGCCGGTGTCCAAAGTAGTGTCCGTTATTTCAAGTGATGGGAGCTACTTTGGACACACGGAATGCGCGACCGTCGAACTGCAAAGTCCGGCCGAAATGCACATGGACGTCCGCTGTACTACGGGACGTTCAGCCCGGGCCGCCACCACATGCTTGTAGGCCTGGAGAAACAGGCGAAGCTGAAATTTTTATCGCGGAGTGGAGTTGCCCCTGTAATATCGGACACAGCGTCACACTAAGGTTGTTGAATCCATCGAGCGCCGGAATTCGCGAGGCGAGCGGTATTTCAGCGCGCTATGGGGATGCTTCTCGTTGTAATGCTCGAACGCGATGGCCAAGTTGCGTGCAGCAGTCGCTGCGTCTGGCTTCGGCATGAAGGCGACGTAGTCGCGTTTCATCGTCTTCACGAAGCTCTCGGCCATCCCATTACTTTGTGGGCTGCACGCCGGCGTGGTCAATGGCTTCAGGCCGATGGCCGCTGCAAACCGGCGCGTATCGTCGGCCGTATAGCCCGAACCGTTGTCGCTCAGCCACTCGATTTCGGACGGTGTATGCAGTTCGTTGCCAAACCGATTTTCCACTGCAGCCAGCATCACGTCGCGCACGATGTCACCGCTGTGACCTGCCGTCGTAGCCGCCCAGCTCATCGCCTCGCGGTCGCAGCAGTCCAGCGCAAACGTCACGCGCAGCGGCTCGCCGTTGTCACAGCGAAACTCGAATCCATCGGAGCACCATCGCTGATTGCTGCGCGCGACGGCCACCTTGCCGTCGTGCCGACGTTGGGGGCGAGGCGGAAGCGGCCGGCGCTGCATCAGCAACCCGTGCGTGCGCATGACGCGATGGACGCCGTGCATCTGAATCCTGATCGCATTGATAACCTGGATGTCACACCACAACGCCGCAAGAGAGAAAGGCCGCCTGCTATTTATTCGTTGAGGCGACAACTAGCTTGAAAATTTCCATACTCGTTTTAGTGGCGCGACGATTGTGCTGCGCCGCGAGTGCGAGCGACTTATTCGATACCATTTGTTGAAAGTGGTTTGAAAATCTACGCGATTGACGAGAAATTTACAGTCAATTTTTCAAAGTTCTTAGCACTATCCCTAGGTAGACGTGCAACACACGCGCCAGAATAATAGATACCATTGGATGGACCAATGGTCCGGTTAAATGTACGTCAAAATAGACGGGCCCAATTCAGAGGGGCGGAATTGCGGCCGAGTCGCAGCTTTGCTTCCCAATTGTCTGCAGTGTAGATAAAAATTCCGCACTGGAATCAGGTAGCGCAACCTCTCTTGTATATCTGGGTTTTTAGTTGACGTGGCCTCTTGCGCTTGGACTTCATGCAGGTTCGGCGCGGTGTTTCGACAATGAGAATGACGATGATTGCTATGGTGCTTCCGGCTTCCGGCTTCCTGGCGAATGGCGCACGCGCAGAGCGGCGTGACGCTGTACGGTCGTCCGGATGCAGGATCGAGAATATGAGTGGCCTCACGACCAGCTGCGGTGGGTCGATGAGCCGCTGAAGCGCGGGGAGTGGAGACTCGGGCACCCATTTGGGGGCTTGAACGGGAGCGAGGACCCCGGTGCCGAAACCAAGGCGGTATTCCGCCTGGAAGACGGATTCAATGCGGTGACGAGGGCGCTCGGCCAGGACGGCACGAACCGGAATCGTTTTGTGGCGGTCGGGCTGCCGAACTATCGATACGGCACGTTGTTGCTGGGGCCAAGAACCAGTGATCACGAACGGCGTAGGGGACTTCGGTCCGTTCGGTCAGACGGACTGGTCGTTGGCCTCGCTGGTGCGTGGCCGTAACTGGATCACGAAACAGCAGCAACATGCTATATCAGTCGCTGGAATTCCACAGCTTCGACGTACATGGGCAGTATTCACTATCGAATGCGACGAACGGGAACGGCACAACGCCTGCTGGCCGTGCGAGCGGAATTCAGTTCACGGATACGAACGCCTATTTTCAACTTCGCGACACCTGAAAGGCTAAATTATTGTCAGAAATACGCACCGTGCTGTCCATCTCTGAAATTTAAGATAACTTTTCATTATCATCATCGGCCAAGATATTAAAATTACGAAGTAGCTTCGAGTGGGCATTCGATTAAGAAAGGGGCGCAAGTCGCGAAAACCATCGCCAAGAAGAAGGAGGAAAAACAATTGGAGCGCCGACATCGATTTCATGAAAGCGCCGGTCGTTGTAATTAACTTTGAACTCCACGTTTACATCAGGTGAAGAGATGACAAAACCGAATCGTTATCGCAGGAAATTCCTCAGGAACAGTACGTGGCTGGCCGTGGGCGGGTTATTGAGTGGGTGCGGCGATGGCGATCAGAAGAGTCAGGCCGTCATGTTAGATCCGACGACGCCTGTGGCATTGCCACCACCAAATCCGGCGACGGTCGCGACGTCGACATCGGTCAACGCGCCGTCGGGTCCTGCTTATGTACCTGGCAACTTCACAGTAAGTGAATTGAAGACCAGCATTTTCGACGGGGTGTTCACCGGAAACGGGTTGGTTGGAACGATGACCTACATTGCGTCGCGAGATCCAGCAACAGGTGTGCGGGTCGATGTGGGCCGTACCGATCTTTACGATCATCGGCCACATGGGGCACGCAACACCGTACTGTATACTAGCCCACGATTGCCTCTGGGGCACTTCCTGGTCGACATAGGCGAAACGATTACAAAAAAATCGGGGACCATGTATTTGTACGATGCCTACGCAGCAGGCACATTTACGACGGCCACCGCTCGAAACGTTCAGATATCGACGACGACGCTTCGCGACGAGGATTTCGTCATTATCGATGTGAGCAAGTCCGCGACCGGGCCGGCAATTAACGTTAGTTGGATGCCGGCTCCCTCCGTGAGTCCGAGAATTTCGAATCATCCGTTAGCGAGTTACGTTGGTGGTAACCCGGCTCCAACGACGTCGAGCATTGGCGATTGCGTGTTATGTACTCAGCCGATGAGTGCGGGGGGGGCATACGGAATCTGTTATAGAAAAATCGAAACGACCACGTGTATCAAAGTGATCGCGCTGACGTTCTATTCAACGACAGATTCCGCCGCCGGCAATGATGCTGTTGCCAAGTTGGCAGCATTTTCCCTTGAGGAATTGCCAGAAAAAATCGATGCACATCGCAATGGCTGGCATCAATATTACGCACTTTCGACGTATCGAATTCCAGACCCGGAATTTCAAAGTTTCTACGATATGCAGGTCTACAAGTTTGGGTGTGCAGGCCGCCGCGGCGGGCCGGCAATTGATTTGCAGGGGCCTTGGGCCATCGGCACAACCTGGTGGGCCGGATATTGGTTCAATTTGAACATGCAGCTAACTTACGCACCGCTCTACGCTGCCAATCGGCTGGATATTGCGACGACACTGATCGACATTCTAACTGAAAATGAAACCAATCTCGCTAAGAATGTACCGACCCAATATCAGGCTGATTCGGCTGCATTGACTACAACCACTTCTAATGATCTCATTGGTATCGTGTCGCTTGCGTACGATAGTACCACGGGTTCAACTTCCGGCAGCGGGGAATATCTCGGCAACTTGTCATGGTTGCTATTCTATGTTTATCAGCATTATCGATTTACGATGGATCCTGCGATCGGCAAAAAACTATACCCGCTGCTGCGAAGAAGCGTTCAGTATGCCGTTCATTTGTCGAAAAAGAACAGCGCGGGGCGGTACCAGCTGGCTGTCAAGACCGGTTCGCCGGAGTATTCGGCAACGAATGGGAGGAGCGCATTCGATAACCCGAACTACGATGTTGCGATTGTGAGGTGGAGCTTGGGTGCGCTGCTTCAACTGGATCGCGATCTGGGGATGAATAGCCCAGACGCATCCTCGTGGAGAAATTTTCTGGATAATTATGTCGATTACTCAAGCGACAGCGCAACAGGGTATAGAATATCGATTGATTATCCATTTCAAGTTCCGCATCGACATTATTCGCATCTTTTTATGATTTACCCACTTTGTCTTGTCACAGTCGATCAACCTGACAAAATCGCCTTGATGAAACAATCGATTAATACTTGGACGAAAACCACAAACGCGTTTCGTGGTTACTCATTCACCGGTTGGGGATCAATGCTCGCGATGATGGGCGATGGCGACGGAGCAATCGACAAGCTTACGACCTTCTTGCACATGGCCGAGAGCCCCGTCCATGCGAATACGCTGTATGGGGAAGTGAGCGATATCGGCGATTTGGCCTCCCCGGTCATCGAATCGCCGCTGTCGATGATGACGAGCTTGCAAGAGTTGAGTCTGCAGTGTTTTAGCGGTGTCACGCGTGTTTTCCCGGCAGTGCCGAGTAGTTGGAAGAATGTTTCGTTCAGTAATTTCCGCACGGACGGTGCTTTTCTAATTTCAGCAACACGGGAAGGAGGGGTGAATCAGTCGATCACGATTTTCAGCGAAGTCGGGGGCACCATCAAAATTAAGCACAATCTTGGTGGTTCGGTCCGAGGTTCGATCGATATTTCGTCGATGGGAACCGACATCCTGAGCATCCCGATGACAGCTGGTCAGATCGTGATGCTTCAGAGAGGTTGAGTCGCATTAGCTTTAACGCGCAACCGGACAACAGTTCGAGGGTGCGTTCGGCTATCGGGTAAGGTAATTTTATCGTGCTTGATAAGTACAGAATCAGTGTGTAGATTCCCCGCTGGGTGCAGTGGGGAATCTGTCAAACGTATAAATCTATGGTCCGTTGGACCGGCCAGCCTTTCGTAGACATCTTCGAGCCATAATTTATGGCAACCGAGGAGGTCAGGATGAGCTGAGGCTGGCCCAATTTCCGTCCCGGTCTTAGTTGGAAAATTCCGGCTCTTCGGGGTGGGCCGGATCGGCCCGATCGGTGCACTCGCGGGCGAATTCCGCCGGCGTCATCCACTGCAGCGCAGAGTG
>NZ_NKFN01000005.1:0-173762 GCF_002223355.1 Burkholderia sp. HI2761
CTTATCGGCTGTTAATTTTTAAAGAGCATTTCTGCGAGAAACCTGAAGTTTCCCGGCAGCGCTGCGTTTTCAGCAGCAGAGAAGCGAGATTATGAACCGTGTTTCGCAGCTCGTCAACAACTTTTTAACTGCTTCGTTGCGACTGCGGGGCCCATCTTCCTGCACCGCCAAGGCTCGTTACCACCGAACCTCACCAGCACCGCTTCCCTTCCTCCCGCGCCGCGTTTCCGTTAGCGCGAAAGAGGCGTGATTCTATGCAGCTCACGCCGCGAGCGCAAGGGGCTTGAAGCAACTTTTTTACAAACGTCGCAATTCGGCCGTCCGGCCGTGTCTGGGCACGATGCCGCTTATGGTGCAAAGAACGGACTAGAATGTGAGGTTCTTCGCCTCTTTCTATATACGTCTTTAATATGCGCCAGCGAATCGCCAAACGCCTCCCCCCCGATGCCGACAAACTGGTCGGTCTGTCGCTTGCGCTCTTCGCGTCGGGCAGCCGCATCGAGGATCGCTTCTGGGAAGCGAAGCTCGATGCGCTGCTCGCCAAGATTGTCCGCAACGGCAATCAGACCACGCTCGATGCCGCGCTCGACCATCTTCAGCAGAATCATCCCGACGCCTACGGTGCGCTCGCCGACATGGCCGAGACACACAGCGAGTCGATGGTGATCGAACACGACGGCCAACCGTACGATGCGCTGCTGGTCGCCGTCCCCGTTCTCGCCTGGACGCGCTACATGATTCCGTCGGGCCCGCTCAAGAGCGACGTTGCCGACGCGCTGCGAACGCACCTGCAGGCTCACGTGCTCGCGAACGGCACCCTCGTCGGGCTTGCACCGTTCCTCTACAGCATCGACCAGTTGCCGCGGCACCACGTGGAAACCTACCGGCTGGCCCAGCAACTCGCCCATGCGGCAATCGGCCAGAACACCCCGAAGCTGAGCTTCGGCGACCTGCCGGAAACCTCGCCGATCCTGGCCGATCCGCGCTTCCTGCTGGCAGTCGTCGCAGCACCCACCGGCTCGCCGCTGTTCCGCTGGCAGGAAGAAGAAAACGGCAGTCGGATCGAGCGCGGCCAGTGCCTCGAACAATGGACGGCCCAAGGCGGCCCGAACCTGTCGATCGCGTTGCCCGGCTGCGAGTTCGAATGCCTGCTTCCGGACGCGTACTACTCGGCCTGTCGCGATGCGGACGAACGCGTGCGTCCGCACACCGTCCGAACGGCCATTCGTTATCTATTCGACACACTTGGTGCGGCGCCGCAGGAATTGCGCGCGGTGGTCGCCGGCTTCGGCGAACGTCGTATCGACGAGTATCGCGTCGGCTTCACGCGGCGTGCCAGCAACGACGTGATCTACGGCGTCGTGTGGCCGCTCTACGGCCGTGAAAACGGCGACGTATCGATCGACAACGCGACGCTCGAAGGCGAAGCGCCGATGGAAGGGCCGCTCGAGGAAATCGTGAGCCTGCTGAAGGAATGCGGCGTAACCGACGTCCGCCGGCACGCGGGCCGCTTCGAGCCCGAATATTGCGACGACTGCGGCGTGCCGCTTTACGCCGATCCGCTCGGCGAAATCGTCCATGCGGAAATGCCGGAAGACGCGTCACCCGCCCAGCCGCACTTCCACTGACCCACCCCGCAGGCCTCGACAGCCTGCCCTGCCCAAAGCCGCTTCCGGTGCCCGCCGAAGCGGCTTTTTTCTTATCCGACGCCGGTCGCCCAAAATTTCGAACTTTTCCTAAGCCTTTCAGACAAGCAGACAGCGTGTAAGGTCTTTGTCATTATCGGGGCCAGCCAATACCCGACAGCAGGCAATGACTCACTTTACGGAGGTTGAATATGCGGTTCTTGGTACTTAACTCAGACGCCGAACGGCGTGACGGACTGAAGACCCTGTTGCGGCAGATCGACCGGCACGCCAGCATCAACGATGCGCCTGACGGTTTCCAGGCGCGCCGGCTGCTGCGCAACCAGCGTTTCGACCTCGTCGCGATCGACTGGCTGGACGTGGGCCGGCTCAGCGAGCTTCAGGCACTCGGCAATGCGTGCTCGCCGACACCGGTCGCCGTCCTGGTCGACGACACCTCGCCCGAAGCCATCCAGCGCTTCTTCAACTACGGCGTCGCGGGCGTGATCCCGCATTCCACTCGGCCGCACCTGATCGTGCGAGCGCTCGAGATCGTCCTGCTGGGCGGACACTACATTCCGCCGATCGCCCTCAGCCTGCTGCCGTCCACGGCGACGACGGCGCGCCACGACGCCCATTTCCAGACGCTCGCCGGCTCGCTGCCCCGGCGGCCGCCGAGCGGCCTCCTGTCGCCGCGCCAAGCGCAGATCATGCGGTTCGTCCACATGGGCAGCACGAACAAGATGATCGCGCGTACGCTCGGCATCAGCGAAGGCACCGTGAAGATCCACCTCGCGAGCATCTTCCAGCAACTCGGCGCCGCGAACCGGGCCGCCGCGGTCGCGATCTACAACGGCTGGCTGTCGCCCCATCTCGAGGTGCTGCTGGCGAACCGCAACCGCGCCCGCAATCCGGCCATAGGAGAACACGGCCCGGCGCCCCTACGTACACAACGGCACGACCGTCCATACCCGTTGCCCACCGCGAATGCCGGCACGCAGGATCTGCCGCTCGCCGCCGAGCCGCCGGCGCGGTTCCGGCGCGAGCGCTAGGCAAACAGTCTCGATATTGCGACGGTCGGGCATGTGCAGGCTCCCACCTTTGATGCTCAACGAGTAATATGAACGCATGGGTTTTCTTTTCACACCGCTTCCGCTCTGGGTTGGCATCGGTGGCTGGATCGCCGCCGTGGCCTTGCTCACGCTCGCGATCTGGAAGCGCCCCTTCGTACGCCTGCAAGACGCCACGCTTCAGCACGTGTGGCTTGCACTCGTCACTGCGATCACGGTCCTGTGGGCATCGAACGCATGGCTCGAGGATGGCATCGTCATGCACCTGCTCGGCGCAACGTTGCTCGTCACGCTGTTCGACTGGACACTCGCACTGATCGCGATGGGCGTCGTCACGGCGATTGCAGCGGTCATCTTCGACGCGCCGTGGCAAGGCATCGGGCTGACCTATCTGATCTACGGTGCGCTGCCTGTCGGCGTGTCGGCGTTGCTGCAGCGCGCCGCCCTCGCCTGGCTGCCGCACAACCTCGCGTCGTTCATCACCGGGCAGGGCTTCCTGTCGCCAGCCATCGCGATCGTCGCGGTCGCCGCCGCGGCGGCCGGCGTCCAGCTCGCGCTCGCGGACGGCGTGCCCGTCGTGATTCCGGCCGGCTATCTGCTGAACACCGCGCTGCTCGCGCTCGGCGAAGCATGGTTCACCGGCATGGCAACGGCACTCATCGCCGTCTATCGCCCTGCGTGGGTCACGACCTTCGACGTCCGGCGCTACCGCCTCGGCGGCCCGCGCGCCTGAATTTCCTCCGGATCGGCTCGACGCACACGCGTACCGGCGGCACTTCCGCAGCGCGCGTCGAATACGCCACCTACTGCCGCACAACTTTTTTACGCTAAGATTGAACTCCTGTTCTTCATCGGGCATCTATACGTGCCCGATGTCTCCTTCGCTCCTCACCAATAACCAGATGGACAGCTCACCTGCCTCGCTCCGGATTTTCCGGGCGCTCGGCAAGCTGGCAGCCTGTATCGCGGGCCTGTCGCTTGCGCTTCCCGCTCCGGTATTCGCCGACCTGCTCGACCAGCGCTCCGAACTGATCAACAAATTCGTCAACGAGATGCATGCCGATCCGCTCGTCGCCGATTGTGCGGCGCACGGCAGCTTCATCGCCAGCACGTCGACGGCCTTCGACCGCGTCGACTTCGCACCGAACGCATTCGACAGCGGCAACGCGACGATCACGCCGTGGAACGACTCGTTCGACCAAGGCAAGCAGCGCGTGAAAGTCGACAATATCGTCACCGTCGACGGGCTCGGCATCCACAGCAACGGCGGCGATCCGACGCCGTTGAAATTCCGTTGCGGCTATGTCGGCCAGCAGATGCTCGCGTTCAGCTGGAACGACCCGGTTCCGCCGCTGAAGCCGCGCGTCGAACGCTCGTCGTCTTCGACGAAGAAGTTCAAGGGCAAGTCGCACCGCGGCAAGGCCAAGGCGAAGGCATCGGGCCGCACCGGCAGCAAGAAGGCCGTCGCAACGAAGAAGTCGAGCGGCCAGAACAAAGCCGTGAAGAAAAAAACCGCGAAGAAGTCCTGATACGACGGAGCGGCAACGACAGCAGCAAAAAAGCCGGCGCATCTCTGAACTGACCCCACGAAGTTGGACGGTTAAAATCTAAGCGGCCGAGGGCTGAGTCCTGTATTGCACGGGACTCAGCCCGTTTAATTTGAGCTTGATGCGTTCGTGGTTGTAGTAGTGAATGTAGCGGCTCAACGCATCTCGCAACTGCTCCACGTTCGTAAAGCGCGCCAGCCGATAGCACTCGGATTTCAGCGTGCCGAAGAAGCTCTCCATGGCTGCGTTATCAAGGCAGTTACCTCTGCGCGACATGCTCTGGGTGAGCGCATGCTGCTTCAACAACCGACGGTAGGCGGGCATCTGATACTGCCAGCCTTGATCCGAATGCAGTAACGGCCGTCCTTCATCATCGAGCTTGGCCACCGCCTTCTTCAACATGCCGCTGACCAACTCGAAGCTCGGGCGCTCATCCATTTGGTAAGCGACGATCTCCCCGTTGTACAAGTCCATTACCGGCGACAGATAGAGCTTTTGGCCCCCTACATTGAATTCGGTCACGTCGGTCACCCACTTCTGATTCGGGCGTTCAGCATCAAACTGCCGCCGCAGTAGATTTGGGGCAACGCGGCCGACTTCGCCTCGCCAGGAACGATATCTCTTCGGGCGTACCAGAGATTTCAACTGCAGTTGTCCCATCAACCGCTGCACGGTCTTGTGATTGATCGCGTGTCCCGCTTGCCGGATCACTGTCGTGATTCGCCGATAGCCGTAACGGCCCTTGTGGTGGTCGTACACGCTCCGGATCTTCACTTTGAGATCCGCATACCGATCGCCAGCATCCAATACCTTGAGTTGGTAATAGAACGTGCTGCGTGCCAGACCTGCCGCCTTCAGTAACGCGGCTACCGGATGGCATTGCCTAAGCTCACGTATTATTTGCGTTTTTTCCTGGGCGCTGTCTGCTTCTTTGATTGCAGCAGCGCATCGAGCTTTTTTAGGTATGCCACCTCCGCGCGCAAATACACGATTTCCTTGAGCAGTTCCTCGCGGCTCGGCTCTTTCTGCGCGGCATCATCGGTAGGCTTCGGTGGCGGCAAGGTGGTCATCTTCGGGGGACGTCCTCGGCGACGAGGCATCAAGGCTTCTATACCGCCCTCATGATACAGGCGCTCCCAAACCGGGATGCTCCGTTCATTGCGAATGCCGAATACCACCGCCACTCGGGCATATGACAACTCATCGCGCCACATCCGTTGGAGCACCGATAGCTTGAATCGCGCGTCGTAGTGGCTGTGCTTCTTGCTCAGTCCGTCTTCGCCATGCTCTCGATAGCTCGCCACCCAACGTCGGACCATCGTGCTACCCACGCCGTAACGATGCGCAAGTGTCTTGGTCCCAGCCTCTCCAGCCAGGTATGCCTGAACCACCTGACGTCGGAAACGTTCGTCGTACTTCGTCATGAAAAACACCCCAAAGGTTGGATCTAGTCCAACTTTTGGGGTGCAGTTCACTCGCGATGCGCCGGCTTTTTTCATGCGACGACGGCTGCGCTTACGCGAACGTGTCGACGTGCACCAGGATCGCGGCCAGCATCGCCGCGCCGAGCGCCGCGCTGCGCTCGCCGTTCCAGCCGACGCGCTCGTCGGGGAGGTTCGCGTTGTCCTTGAACGGCATTTCGAGCGTCAGCGACAGACAGCCGAACTGGTGGCCGATGTACTTCGACGCGAGCTTCAACGCATCTTCCTTGTACTTGCTCGCCGCGTAGCCGTGCTCGGTCTGGAAGTCGGGGCTCGCGACCTTGAACGCGTCGATGAACGCGGCCTGCTCCTTGCCCTGCTGCTCGGTAAAGCTCGGCAGCATCTCCGAGCCGGCGACGAACACGTACGGCAGATCCTCGTCGCCGTGAATGTCGAAGAACATGTCGCAGCCGATCGCGTGGATGGCGTCGCGCACGGCCAGCACCTCAGGGCTGCGCTCGGCATCGGGCGCCATCCATTCCCGGTTCAGGTTCGCGCCGGCCGCATTGGTGCGCAGGTTACCGTGCACGCTGCCGTCCGGGTTCATGTTCGGGACGATGTAGAACATCACGCGATCGTAGAGCTTGCGCGCAACCGGATCGCCGGCCCAGTCGCCCCATCCGGCCAGCCGCTTGACCAGGCCTTCGACGAACCACTCGGCCATCGACTCACCCGGATGCTGGCGCGCGATGACCCATACTTTCTTCTTCGGCGCACCATCGGTTTCCGGCGTACCGAGCGTCAGCAGCGACATCGGACGGCCTTCGACCGTGCGGCCGAGCTCGACGACGCTCGCCTGCGGCAACTGCTGGACCGCGCCGAGAAACGCCGCGTGGCGCTCTTCCGAGTACGGTTCGAAATACGCGTAGTAGATGTTGTCGAACTCCGGCGTATGGTCGATGGTCATCGTCTTGCCGTCGAACGTCGTCGGCACGCGGAACCAGTCGACCCGGTCGTAGCTCGCCACCGCGTGGTAGTTGCGCCATCCGGACGGATACGCGCATTCGGCTGCGTTCTCGAACGTCATCACGCATCGCTCGCCGCGCGCACCCGTCAAGCGGTAGTAAAACCATTGCGCGAACTCCGAACGATTGTCGCCGCGCACGCGCAGCCGGATCGCGTCGGGGCTGTCGCACGACACGACGTCGATTGCACCTGCGTCGAAATTACTGGTAATCGAAACGGCCATCTATCTCTCCTTTGTCGATCGGAGTTAGCGCTTTAGCGCTTACGCCGATCCCATGCAAAGCTGTCGACCGGCGTTGGCACTTTAGCGCTTACTCCGGCCTCATGCATGCACCGGCCGTCTCGTGAACGGCCGGCACGGTCACTCGCCGACGCGCCGGCGATATACGTAAGTCGAATCGTTCGACGCAGTCGCATCGAACGCATAGCCGTCGGTCGCGAATGCCTTCAGCGCCTTCGGGTCGGCGATACGGTTCTCGACGACAAAACGCGCCATCAGGCCGCGCGCGCGTTTTGCATGGAAGCTGATGATCTTGTAGCGGCCGCCCTTCCAGTCCTCGAATACCGGCGTGACGACCGGTGCGGCCAGCAGCTTCGGCTTGACCGACTTGAAGTATTCGGTCGACGCGCAGTTGACGAGCACGCGCGCGGCGCCGCTGCGCATCTCGAGCTGCTCGTTCAGCGCTCGCGTGATGCGGTCGCCCCAGAACGCGTACAGATCCTTGCCGCGCGCGTTCGCGAACCGCGTGCCCATCTCGAGCCGGTACGGCTGCAGCAGATCGAGCGGACGCAGCAGCCCGTACAGGCCCGACAACACGCGCACGTGCTGCTGCGCATAGTCGAGATCGGTGGACGACAGCGATTTCGCGTCGAAACCTTCGTAGACGTCGCCATTGAACGCCAGCACGGCCTGCTTCGCGTTGGCCGGCGTGAAAGTCGGCGACCAGTCGGCGTAGCGCTGGAAGTTCAGGCGCGCGAGCGGATCGGAGATATCCATCAGCGTCGCGATGTCCTGCGGCGACAGCTTGCGCAGGCCGTCGATCAGCTCCGACGCGTCGTCGACGAATGCAGGCTTCGTGTAAGACTGGACGTGCGGGGGCGTATCGTAGTCGAGGGATTTGGCGGGAGAGAGAACGATTATCATAGAGGCTCGCTGGCACGCCGTGCCTTGCGGTCAGACGAAAACCACCGATTGTAACGAATGACCCGCTCTCTCGCCCCGCATGCCGCACACCGCGTCGTGCTCGACTCGAACGTCTGGATCGACATCCTCGTATTCGACGACCCCGCTACGCGACCGATCCGTGCCGCGCTGGAGCACGGCATGCTTGCCGCCGTGATCGACGGCCGCTGCCTGACCGAACTCGAATACGTGCTCGACTATCCGCAGTTCCAGTCGCGTGCGATCGACAAGGCTGCCGCCCTCGCCACGGTCGCCCGGCTCGCGAGCCTCGTCGAACCGCCGCCCGTCGACGCCGACGCGCCGCCGCTGCCGAAGTGCAAGGACCGCGACGATCAGAAATTTCTCGAACTCGCCCGCGCCGCGCAGGCCGAGTGGCTCGTGTCGAAAGACCGCGCGCTGCTGAAGCTCGCGAAGCGCACCGCACGCGACTTCGGTTTCCGGATCGCGCAACCCGCGCCGTTCGTGGAGGCCTGCGCACTCGACGCCGCGCCGCCCGCCGCGGCGACGCCCGCCTGACGCCCCCCATCCGCATTCGACCGTATCGATGAACGCTCCTTCAGATATGCCAACGACGCCCGTTTTCCCCTCGCGCCTGCCGAACGTCGGCACAACGATCTTCACGGTCATGAGCGCGCTTGCCGCCGAAAAAGGCGCGGTAAATCTCGGCCAGGGTTTTCCTGATTTCGATTGCGATCCGCGCATCGTCGATGCGGTCGCAACCGCGATGCGCAACGGGCACAACCAGTATCCGCCGATGGCCGGCGTCGCGCCGCTGCGCGACGCGATCGCCGCCAAGATCGCGCAGGTATACGGCCGGCACTACGATCCGGCCACCGAAATCACCGTGACGGCCGGCGCGACGCAGGCGCTGCTGACGGCGATCCTGTGCACGGTGCATCCGGGCGACGAAGTGATCGTCGTCGAGCCGACCTACGACAGCTACCTGCCCTCGATCGAGCTCGCCGGCGGCAAGCCCGTGTTCGTCACGCTGAAGGCGCCCGACTACGCGATCCCGTTCGACCGTCTCGCGGCCGCGATCACGCCGAAAACGCGGATGATCCTGATCAACACGCCGCACAACCCGACGGGTACCGTGTGGCGCGAGGCGGACATGCGCAAGCTCGAGGACATCGTGCGCGGCACCAACGTGCTGATCCTGTCCGACGAGGTCTACGAACACATGGTCTACGACGGTGCGCGCCACGAGAGCGTTGCGCGCTACCCGGAGCTCGCCGCGCGCAGCTTCATCGTGTCGAGCTTCGGCAAGACCTACCACGTGACGGGCTGGAAGGTCGGCTACGTCGCGGCGCCTGCCGCGCTGACCGCGGAGTTCCGCAAGGTCCATCAATTCAACGTGTTCACGGTGAACACGCCGATGCAGATCGGGCTCGCCGACTACCTGCGCGACCCGGCGCCGTACCTGTCGCTCGCGGGCTTCTATCAGCAAAAGCGCGACTTCTTCCGGGCCGGCCTCGAGCGCACGCGCTTCAAGCTGCTGCCGTGCACGGGCACGTACTTCCAGTGCGTCGATTACTCGGCGATCAGCGACCTGCCCGAAGCGGAATTCTCGAAGTGGCTCACGTCGGAAATCGGCGTGGCCGCCATTCCGGTGTCGGCGTTCTATCATGAGCCGCACGAATCGGGCGTCGTCCGCTTCTGCTTCGCGAAGCAGGAAAGCACGCTCGCGTCCGCGCTCGAACGGCTCGCGCGCCTGTAAGACCCGCACGGGCGGCCGCACGCCGCCCTTGGGAAACCGCGCTTACGAACGCACGACCTTCGCCGCTTCGACATACGCCTTGCGCTCGGCTGCCACGCGTTGCGCGGCCGGGCGTTCACTCACCGTCTTCGCGTGCGCCTTCCAGTCGATGCCTGCATCGAGCAGGAAGTCGCGGCCGAAGATGGCCTTCGTCGCCATGCCGATGACCGGCAAATGGACCCACGAGGCAATGTCGGCGAGGCCGAACGATTCGCCGAGCACATACGGCGAAAACTGCGTCATCTGCTTGAATGCATCGATCGCGCGCGGCAGGCGCTTCTCGACGCGCGCCTTCGTCCCGTCGCTGACCTTGCCGCCGAAAAACGCTTCCGTGTACACCTCGCGCGCCATCCATTCGAGATACAGCTCGAGCGTCTCGACCAGTTCACGCACCTTCGCCGCCGCGAACGGGCTCGCGGGGAAAATGCCTTTCCCGGGATAGCGCGCCGCCAGATATTCGATGATCACCTGCGACTCGAACAGCGCGCCCTCTTCGGTCTTCAGGAACGGAATCTTGCCGAGCGGCGAATCGGCGAGCCGGACCGGATCGCTGATCGGCAAACCGCACGTCACTTCCTCGAACGGAATATCGTGCTCGAGCAGGACGAACTTCACCTTGTTGTAGTAGTTGGACAACGGAATACCGCACAGCTGTAGCATCAGGGTCTCCTTCCTTGCTGAAGCGCGGCCGCATCGATGCCGGCCGCATCGGGATTCATCACGCTGAAAAGCACGTTCGTGCTAGTCTAAAGCAAGTCGTGCGTTCGTCATGACGACATTACCTCCGCTGCGGCGTCATCTCCGTCTGTCCGAACGACACATGCGGCGTCGCCGCCGCGCCACCCGATGGAGACATGCTCGCATGAGTGCTGAACTGCTGGCCTCGCGTCCGCCCGAGAGCGAATCGACGCTCGTCCTCACGCTGTCCAATCCCGGCGCGCGCAACGCGCTGCATCCCGACATGTACGCGGCCGGCATCGAAGCGCTCGCCACCGCCGAGCGCGATCCGGCGATTCGCGCCGTCGTGCTGACGGGTGCCGATCGTTTCTTCTGCGCAGGCGGCAACCTGAACCGGCTGCTCGAGAATCGCTCGAAGGATCCGTCCTTCCAGGCCGACAGCATCGATCAGCTCGCGGCATGGGTAACGGCGATCCGCGCGTCGACGAAGCCGGTGATCGCGGCCGTCGAAGGCGCCGCGGCCGGCGCGGGCTTCTCGCTCGCACTCGCGTGCGACCTGATCGTCGCCGCACACGACGCGAAATTCGTGATGTCGTATGCGCGCGTCGGCCTGACGCCCGACGGCGGCGGCTCATGGTTTCTCGCCCGCGCGCTGCCGCGTGCGATCGCGGCCGAGATCCTGTTCGAAGGCAAGCCGGTCGCCGCCGAACGCCTGCATGCGCTCGGCGTCGTCAACCGGCTCGCCGCGCCCGGCACGGCATTGAGCGACGCACTGGCATGGGCCGACGCGCTCGCCGGCATCTCGCCGAATGCGCTCACGCGCATCAAGTCGCTGCTCGACGACGCGAGCGCGCAACCGCTGGATGCGCACCTCGGCACCGAGCGCGATCATTTCGTCGCGTCGCTGCATCATGCGGACGGCCTCGAAGGCATCACCGCCTTTCTCGAGAAACGCCAGCCGCGCTACAAGCGCTGATCCGCCGCGTCGGCCTTCGAACCGACCCACGCCGCCGCGTGTCCATCCGATGCGGCCCGTCGCCGCCGCGCGCAACGTCGCGACGATCCGCGGCCCGGCCGCGCATGCCCGCGGCACGCGCGTTTCCGTCGCCAGCAGCCCGTGTCGATCCATGCTCTAATGACCGCCTGTCGCGGCGCCGCCGGCGCCGTTTTCGCGCATGCCATACAGGAGTTGACGATGATCGACGTCTATAGCTGGGCGACCCCGAACGGCCACAAGGTGCACATCATGCTCGAGGAAACGGGCCTAGCGTATCGCGCGCATCCGGTCGATATCGGCGCGGGCGACCAGTTCGAGCCCGAGTTCCTGAAGATCAGCCCGAACAACAAGATCCCCGCGATCGTCGATCCGGACGGCCCGGGCGGACAACCGATCTCGCTGTTCGAATCGGGCGCGATCCTGATCTACCTCGCGGAGAAGACCGGCAAGTTCCTGCCGACCGATCCGGCCGCGCGCTATGCGACGCTCGAGTGGCTGATGTTCCAGATGGGCGGCGTCGGCCCGATGCTCGGGCAGGCGCACCACTTCCGCCTGTATGCGCCGGAGAAGATCGAGTACGCGGTCGACCGCTACACGAACGAAGCGAAGCGCCTGTACAACGTGATGGAAAAGCGCCTCGGCGAATCCGAGTATCTCGCGGGCGACACGTACACGATCGCGGACATCGCGACGTTCCCGTGGACGCGCTCGTGGCAGAACCAGGGCATCGTGCTCGACGCGTTGCCGAACGTGAAGCGCTGGCACGAGGCGATCGCCGCGCGACCGGCCGTGCAGCGCGGCGTCGAGGTGCTCGCGTCGATGCGCAAGGCACTGCAGGACGACAAGGCACGCGAGGTGCTGTTCGGCGCAACGCAATACGCGAAACGCTGACAAGCGCATGACGAGCGGAGCGGCATCCGTGCATGCCGCTCCGTGCTTCAGAAGTAATGCAGCGTGATGAACTCGGCCGCGCATACCGGCAGCGGCGCGTCGGGGCGCTCGATCTGCATCGATACCGACCACGTCACCTGGATGCCGCCGCGCGCGGCGTCTGCGATTTCCTTCACCGCGAACAGCGCACGCACGCGCGCGCCGACCGGCACCGGCTTCAAAAACCGCACGCGGTTCAACCCGTAGTTCACGCCCATCTTTTGCTCGAAGCGCATGGCGTCGGTCATCAACGCAGGAATCAGCGACAGCGTCAGGAACCCGTGCGCGATCGGCCCGCCGAACGGCGACTCGCGCCGCGCGCGCTCGGGGTCGACGTGAATCCACTGATGATCGCCGGTCGCGTCGGCGAAACCGTCGACGCGCGGCTGGTCGATCTCGATCCAGCCGCTCGCGAGCGGCTCCGCGCCGACCCGCTCCCGCAACGCCTGCGCCGATGCGATCAGCGGCAAGGTCACGTCGGTCATGAATTCGCGCCCTCCGGACGGCGCAGCCCGAAAATCACCTTGGTATGCACGCTGATCACCGTCTCGCCGGCTTCGTTCACGCCGACCCATTCGGTCGACACGATGCCGCGATCGGGCTTGCTCTCCGACACGCGCTTGTCGTGCACCTTCTGGTACATCGTGATCGTATCGCCGGCGCGGACCGGCTTCAGCCAGCGGATCGAATCGATGCCCGGCGAGCCCATGCTGGTCGAATCCGGCCCGAGCTTCTTGACCAGCAGGCTCATGAACACCGAGCACGTATGCCAGCCGCTCGCGACGAGGCCGCCGAAATGCGATGCCTTCCCCGCTTCCTCGTCGATATGGAACGGCTGCGGATCGTAGCGCTTCGCGAACGTCTTGATGTCGTCGGGCTCGAACGTGTAGCGGCCCACTTCGGTCGTACTGCCGACCACCAGGTCTTCGTAACTGATGCCCACTGATAAGTCTCCTTGTCTGGCGCGCTCGCGCGTCGCCGTCATGCTACGTCGGTCTGCGCGAAATCGGGCAGCGCCGCGATGCGGGCGAGGTGATGATCGGTATCGCCGAGCGTCGTCTCGATGATCGACAGCCGTTTGAACAGGTGCGCGGCGGCCACCTCGTTGGTCACGCCCATGCCGCCGTGCAACTGGACGGCCTGCTGGCCGACGAAGCGCGCGGCCGCACCGACCCGCGCCTTCGCGGCCGACACGCCCTTGCGCCGTGCATCGGCATCGCCGTTCGCGTAGCGCACCGCCGCGAGATAGGTCAGCGAACGCGCCTGCTCGGCATGAATCAGCATGTCGACCATCCGGTGCTGCAGCGCCTGAAAACGCGCGATCGGCACGCCGAACTGCTCGCGCGTCTTCGTGTATTCGACCGTCGCGCGATTCAGTTCGTCGAGCGCGCCGACCGCTTCCGCGCACAGCAGGAAGGTCGCGTAATCGGCGATCTGCTCGAGTGCCGCCGCGTCGCGCGCACCGCCCGTCAGCAGTCGGGCCGGCGTGTCGTCGAACGCGAGCGTCGCGGCACGCTGGCCGTCGATGGTCCGGTAGTCGACCACCTTCGCGTTGGCCGCATCGCGTTCGACGACAAAGAGGCCGATGCCGCCGCCGTCGACCCGCGCGGGCACGATCCACGCATGCGCCTGGGCGCCGTGCTGAACCACCGACTTGGTGCCGGTCAGCCGGTACGTGCCGCCCTGCTCCCGCGCGTGCGTGTCGAGTTCGTACAGGTCGTAGCGCGCCTGCGGTTCGTGGAACGCGACCGCCAAGCGCTTTTGGCCTTGCGCGACCGCCTCCAGCAGCGCGGCGTCGGCGCCTGCGCCGGAGCCGGCGATCCGCAGTGCTTCGACGCCGACCGCCGTGGCCCAGTATGGCTCGATCACGAGCGCGCGGCCGAGCTCCTGCATCACGACCAGCATGTCGACCGGGCCGCCGCCGAAGCCGCCCTGGGCATCGGGCACGGGCAACGCGGTCAATCCCAGTTCGGTGAATGCGCTCCACTGCGCATCCGACACGCCGGCATCGCTGCGCACGATCGCCTGACGCGCTTCGAAGCCGTATTGCTCGCCGAGATACCGGCGCAGCGCGTCGGCGAACTGCTGCTGCTCATCGGTAAAGCTGAAATCCATGGTTGTCTCCGTTCCCTGATCACAGCCCCAGAATCATCTGCGCGATGATGTTCTTCTGGATCTCGTTCGAACCGCCGTAGATCGACGTCTTCCGGTAATTGAAGTAGTACGCGGCGAGCGGCGCCGCATCGTCGTCGCCCGCGATGCTGTGTTCGCGCTCGCCGTCGAGGAACGGCACGTCGAACGGAGCGGCCAGCGGGCCGATCGCTTCGACCATCAGCTCGGTGAGCGCCTGCTGCACCTCGGTGCCCTTGATCTTCAGCATCGACGCCTCGGGGCCGGGCCCCTTGCCGCTCGTCTCGCGGCTGACGACGCGCAGCACCGTCACTTCCAGCGCCATCAACTCGACTTCGAGCGCCGCGACCTTCGCGGCGAACACGGGATCGGCGAGCAACGGCTTGCCGTTCTTGCGCTGGTTCGACGCCACCCGCTTCAGGAACGCGAGCTCCCGCTTCGACGCGCCGACGCGCGCGATGCCGGTGCGCTCGTGGCCGAGCAGGTATTTCGCGTAGGTCCAGCCGCGGTTCTCGTCGCCGACGAGGTTCTCGACCGGCACCTTCACGTCCTCGAAGAACACTTCGTTGACCTCGTGGTCCTCGTCGAGCATCACGATCGGGCGCACGGTGATGCCGGGCGTCTTCATGTTGATCAGCAGGAACGAGATGCCCTCCTGCTTCTTCGCGGCCGGATCGGTGCGCACGAGGCAGAACATCATGTCGGCGTACTGGCCGAGCGTGGTCCAGGTCTTCTGGCCGTTGACGACGTAGTGATCGCCGTGGCGCTCGGCGCGCGTGCGCAGCGACGCGAGGTCGGACCCGGAACCCGGCTCCGAATAACCCTGGCACCACCAGTCCGAGCCGTCGAGAATACGCGGCAGATAGCGGCGCTTCTGCGCTTCACTGCCGTATTTCATCAGGACCGGCGCGACCATCGACACCCCGAACGGCAGCACGGTCGGCGCACCGATCCGCGCGCACTCCTCGTCCCAGATGTGCCTCTGCGTCGCGTTCCAGCCCGGGCCGCCATATTCGACCGGCCACGCAGGCGCGGACCAGCCGCGCTGGCCGAGAATCCGGTGCCAGCTCGCGAAATCCTCGCGGTCGAGTCGTTTGTGATCGAGTACCTTGGCGCGCAGTGCGTGAGGCAAGTTGGCCTCGAGCCAGGCGCGGACGTCGGCGCGGAACGCGTCGTCGGCGGGGGAATAATCCAGATCCATGCGCAGTGTCTCCTGTCGACCAGAGTTAGCGCTTTAGCGCTTACTCTGGTCCCATGCTTCGCGGTCGGCCGGAGTGAGTGCTTTAGCACTTACTCCGGTCCCATGCTTCGCGGTCGATCAGCGTTGGCGCGTCAGCGCCTACACTGATCCCATGCAAGGCTTGCCGCGACCGTCCGGCCCGGCAAGGACACACTGCGTACGCTATTGCAGCGGTTCTTTCAGCGCGGCTGGAATCGGCAGCGGCATCACGTCGATGCCTTCCTCGACCAAGGACTGCGCATCCTCCGGCGTCGTGACGCCGCGAATGCTGCGTGCCGGCGCCTCGTTGTAATGGATGCGCCGCGCTTCCTCGGCGAAGCGCTCGCCCACGTTCTCGGTCTTCTCCAGCACCTCGCGCAGCGCGCGCATCACCTGCGCCTGCAGCGCACGCGGATCGGCCGGCTGCGCCTGCGTCGCGCCCGACAGGTTCAGGCGCGGCGCCGACGGCAGACGGTTGACCTCCGTCGTTCCGCACACCGGACATTCGACCAGCTTGCGGGACAACTGCGCTTCGAATTCATCGGCGGAAGCGAACCAGCCTTCGAACCGATGACCGTGCGGACACTGTAAATCGAGGACCTTCATGCTGAATCAGGGCGTGTGACGAGTGTAGCGCAAAAAGCGGTTTTGTGAACGATCGTGCTAAATCCGGATCGCGCGGCACGGGCGCGCCGCGTCATGGAATTGTAACGCGGCGCTCCGGCCGCCGCCGACGCCGTGCTCAGGGCGTGACGACCGGCCCGAGCGGCCACGTGCCGGACAGCACCTTGTCGAGCCACATCGTGCCGATGATCGTCTTCACGTCGGTGATCTGGCCCGTGCGCACCCATTCCTGCAGGTCGGCCAGCGTCGCGGTGAAGGTTTCAAGGAATTCGCCTTCGTCGAGCTTGCGTTCGCCGGCCGTCAGCCCGCGCGCGAGATACAGGTCGATGAATTCGGTCGAATAGGAAATGATCGGATGAATGCGGGCCAGGAACACGTATTCGCGCGCCGTGTAGCCCGTTTCCTCGCGCAGCTCGCGCACCGCGCACGCGAGTGCGCCTTCGTTCGGATCCAGCTTGCCGGCCGGGAATTCGGCCATCACCTTGCCGATCGGATAGCGGAACTGGCTTTCCATCAGCACGCGGCCGTCGTCGAACAGCGGGATCACCATCACCGCACCCGGGTGCTGCACGTATTCGCGCGTGGCCTTCTTGCCGTCCGGCAGACGGACGGTGTCGCGCTTGAGCTTGAGGAATGCGCCTTCGAAAATCGCCTCGCTCTCGAGGCAGGTTTCGGTCAGTGCGGCGTCGTGATTGGGAAGTTCGGCCATCGGCGGCTCCTGAATGAGCACGACGGACGGCCGGAGCCGTCAGCGTCGTTTGACGAGATACTGGAACGTGAAGCCGGGAAACGCGAACACGACGAAGAGACTGAACGTGATCGCGTAAAACTGCCAGCCCTGTTCGAAGCGGTTGCCGGCGCGCGACTCGAGCCAGAAGCCAAGCGCGCCGACGACGAAGTACAGCACGATCAGCTCGCCGATCCGCATCCACGCATTCTTCTTCGTCGCGCCGAACGGCACGACGGCGAAGAGGCGTTGGTTCAGGAACGGCAGGTTGGCGCATACGAGCGCCAACAGCACGATGAACCAGCCGGCTGCCGACATTACAGCGGCAGCGTGTGACGGATTGCCTGCAGGCAGGCGGTCAGCAGCGGGCTCGGGATCAGGCCGAGCACGACGACCGCCAGGCCGTTCAGCACGAGGATCGTGCGCTTGCAGAAATCGCCCGAGATCGGCGTCGAATCCTGCGGGGCATCGAAGTACATCAGCTTGACGATGCGCAGGTAGTAGAACGCGCCGAACAGCGACGTGATCACGGCCAGCACGGCGAGCCACGTGAGACCCGCGTTGACGGTCGCCTCGAGCACGGCGAGCTTCGCGTAGAAGCCGACGGTCGGCGGGATGCCGGCCAGCGAGAACATCATGACCATCATCACGAACGCGAACACCGGGCTGCGCTTGTTGAGGCCCTTGAAGTCGTCGATCGTTTCGGCTTCGAAATCGCGGCGTGCGAGCAGCATCACCACGCCGAACGAGCCGAGCGTCGTGATCAGGTAGACGATCGCGTAGAACATCGCCGAGCTGTACGCGTTCGCCGGTGCCGCCGCGTCGCCCTTCACGATGCCCGCGAGCAGGCCGAGCAGCACGAAGCCCATGTTCGAGATCGCCGAGTACGCGAGCATCCGCTTGATGTTGCGCTGGACGATACCGGTGATGTTGCCGACGATCAGCGACAGCGCGGCGAGGATCACGAGCGCGGTCTGCCAGTTCTGCGCGAGCGGCAGCAGGCCCATTACCAGGAAGCGCAGGCCCCACGCGAACGCGGCAACCTTCGGGCCGCCGCCGACGAACAGCGTCATCGCGGTCGGTGCGCCCTGGTAGACGTCCGGCACCCACATGTGGAACGGCACGGCGCCGAGCTTGAACGCGATACCGGCGACGATGAAGACCACGCCGAACATCAGCACGGCCGCGTCGGTGTTGCCGCCGACCGCCTTGTACACTTCGCCGAGCTCGAGCGAGCCGGTCGCGCCGTAGAGCATCGAGATGCCGTACAGCACGAAACCCGACGCGAGCGCGCCCAGCACGTAGTACTTCATCGCGGCTTCGCTCGACTGCGCTGCATCGCGACGCAGCGCGATGACCGCGTACAGCGACAGCGACATCAGTTCGAGGCCGAGGTACAGCGTCAGGAAGTTATTGCCCGACACCATGACCAGCTGGCCGAGCAGCGAGAACATGCCGAGCAGGAACACGTCGCCGCGGAACATGTCGCGGTCTTCGAGGTACTTGCGCGAATAGACGAGCGAGACCGCGAAACCGAACGACACGACGGCCTTCATCATGCTCGCGAACGAGTCGACGACGACCATCTTCGAGAAGAAGTAGTACTGCTGCGGGTCGAGCGCCTGGACCGCGAACCACGCGCCGGCGACGACCGACGAAACGACCGCGATCAGATAGGTCAGGCGGCGGCCGGAAGCACCGGTAAAGGTGTCGTTCAGCCATGCGACGACGATGGCGGCCATCACCAGCGCGTCAGGCAACAGGACATTCATAGAGGCGTTTTGCATGATCTTGAGTTCCTCCGCTCGCGATTACTGGGCCAGCGGCAGCTTCGACTGCGCGACGTGGGAGAGGAGGTTTTCCACGGAAACGTGCATCACGTCGGTGAAAGGCTTCGGATACAGGCCCATCAGCAGCGTGAACGCGGCGAGCACGGCGAGCATCAGGAATTCGCGACGGCCGATGTCCTTCAGCTTGGCAACGTGATCGTTCGCCACCGCGCCGAAATACACGCGCTTGTACATCCACAGCGTGTAGGCCGCACCGAGGATCAGCGTGAACGCCGCGCCGAATGCGATCCAGAAGTTGTACTGGACGGCCGCGAGGATCACCATGAACTCGCCGACGAAACCCGAGGTACCCGGCAGGCCGCAGTTGGCCATCGAGAACAGCATCGCGAATGCCGCGAACTTCGGCATCACGTTCACGACACCGCCGTAATCGGCGATCTGGCGCGAGTGCACGCGGTCGTACAGCACGCCGATGCAGAGGAACATCGCGCCCGACACGAAGCCGTGCGAGATCATCTGGATGATCGCGCCTTCGACGCCGAGCTGGTTGAAGATGAAGAAGCCGAGCGTGACGAAGCCCATGTGCGCGATCGACGAATACGCGACCAGCTTCTTCATGTCGGCCTGCACCATCGCGACGAGGCCGATGTAGATCACCGCGATCAGCGACAGCGTGATCACGACGGGCGCCAGGAAATGGCTCGCGTCAGGCGTGATCGGCAGCGAGAAGCGCAGGAAACCGTATGCGCCGAGCTTCAGCATGATCGCGGCCAGCACGACCGAGCCGCCCGTCGGCGCTTCCACGTGCGCGTCCGGCAACCACGTGTGCACCGGCCACATCGGCACCTTCACCGCGAACGCGAGGAAGAACGCGATGAACAGCAGGATCTGTGGCGTCATCGCGATCTTCGCGTTCTGCCACGTCGCGAGGTCGAACGAGTGCGTTTCCGTGTACAGGTAAATCAGCGCGACCAGCATCAGCAGCGAACCGGCCAGCGTGTACAGGAAGAACTTGAACGCCGCATACACGCGGTTCGGGCCGCCCCACACGCCGATGATGATGTACATCGGGATCAGGGTCGCCTCGAAGAACACGTAGAACAGCAGGCCGTCGGCCGCCGAGAACACGCCGATCATGATCCCGGACAGGATCAGGAACGCCGCGAGGTATTGCGCGACGTTCTCGGTGATCACTTCCCATGCGGCGATCACGACGATCACCGTGATCAGCGCGGTCAGCACGACGAACCACATCGAGATGCCGTCGACGCCGAGGTGATACGAGATGTCGAAGCGTTCGATCCAGGTCGACTTCTCGACGAACTGCAGCGCGGCCGTGCTCGAATCGAAGCCCGTGATCAGCGGGAGCGTGACCGCGAGGCCGAGCAGCGCACCGATCAGCGCGACCCAGCGGGCCGTCCCCGGATTTTTGTCGTTACCCACCGCAAGCACGAGGAGGCCGAAAACGATCGGCAGCCAGATCGCGGTACTGAGAATCGGAAAAGCGTGCATTAGTGTTGTCCCCCCGCCTTATTTGCCGCCGAGCGTTACAAACAGGGTCAGGAGCCCCAGCATGCCGATGATCATGGCGAACGCGTAGTGATAGATGTAACCGGATTGGAGGAAGCGGATCACGCCGGCGAACCAGCCGATGAACCGGGCGCTGCCGTTGACGAGGCCGTCGATCACCACGACGTCGCCCTCCTTCCACAGGCCGCGGCCGATCGCCACCGAACCGCGGGCGAACACCACTTCGTTGATCTTGTCCATGTAGTACTTGTTGTCCAGCAGCGTGTAGATCGGGCCGAACGCGCGGCGGATCGACGCCGGCAGCTCCGGACGCTTCAGATACAGGAACCACGCGACGACGACACCGGCGAGCGCCAGCCACACCGGCAGGCCCGACACCGAGTGCAGGCCCATGCCGACCCAGCCATGGAACTCTTCGGCCATCTCGGCGAGCGCCGGATGGTTTTCGCCGATGAAGATCACCTTGTCGAATGCGACGCCGTGCTGGAAGAAGTCGCCGAACAGCATCGGGCTGACCGCGATCGCGCCGATGATCACCGACGGGATCGCCAGCAGGACCAGCGGCACCCACACGACCCACGGGGTCTCGTGCGGCTCGTGCGCGTGGTCGTCATGACCGTGGCCATGGCCGTGATCGTCGTGGCCGTGCGCGGCCGCCATGCCCATCGGCGATTCCGGATGCTTCGGATTGCGGAAGCGCTCTTCGCCGTGGAACACCAGGAAGTACATGCGGAACGAGTACAGCGCCGTGACGAACACGCTCGCGACGACCGCGAAGTACGCGAAGCCCGAACCCGGCAGGTGCGACAGCTTCACCGCGTCGATGATCGAGTCCTTCGAGTAGAAACCCGAGAAGAACGGCGTACCGATCAGCGCGAGCGAACCGACGAGCGACGTGATCCACGTGATCGGCATGTACTTGCGCAGGCCGCCCATGTTGCGCATGTCCTGGTCGTGGTGCATGCCCATGATGACCGAGCCGGCGCCGAGGAACAGCAGCGCCTTGAAGAACGCGTGCGTCATCAGGTGGAACACGGCGACCGGATAAGCGGACACGCCGAGCGCGACGGTCATGTAACCGAGCTGCGACAGCGTCGAGTACGCGACCACGCGCTTGATGTCGTTCTGGACGATGCCGAGGAAGCCCATGAAGAGCGCCGTGATCGCGCCGATCACCGTGATGAACGACAGCGCGGTATCCGACAGTTCGAACAGCGGCGACATGCGCGACACCATGAAGATGCCGGCCGTCACCATCGTCGCCGCGTGAATCAGCGCCGAGATCGGGGTCGGGCCTTCCATCGAGTCCGGCAGCCACACGTGCAGCGGGAACTGCGCCGACTTGCCCATCGCGCCGATGAACAGGCAGATACAGGCAACGGTCAGCAGGCCCCAGTCGGTGCCCGGGAAGTGCAGGCTCGCGAGCTCCGCGCGCTTCGCGAACACTTCGCCGTAGTTCATCGAGCCGGCGAACGCGAGCAGCAGGCCGATGCCGAGCAGGAAGCCGAAGTCGCCCACGCGGTTCACGAGGAACGCCTTCATGTTCGCGTAGATCGCGCTCTCACGCGTGAAGTAGAAGCCGATCAGCAGGTACGACACCAGACCCACTGCTTCCCAGCCGAAGAACAGCTGCAGGAAGTTGTTGCTCATCACGAGCATCAGCATCGAGAACGTGAACAGCGAGATGTACGAGAAGAAGCGCTGGTAGCCGTCTTCCTCCGCCATGTAGCCGATCGTGTACACGTGCACCATCAGCGAGACGAAGGTCACGACGACCATCATCATCGCGGTCAGCGAATCGACGAGGAAGCCGACTTCGAGCTTCAGCGAGCCGACGTTCATCCATTCGTAGACGGTCGCGTTGAAGCTTGCGCCGCCCATCACGTCGAAGAAGACTTTCGCCGACAGGAGGAACGCGATCAATACGCCGAGGATCGTGATCCGATGTGCGCCCTTGCGCCCGACTGCGTTCCCGAACAGCCCCGCAATCAGCGAGCCGGCCAGCGGAGCGAGCGGAATCGCCAGCAGCAGGTTTTCATTGAGTGTCGTTGACATAACAGCGTTGCCTGAAATTAACCTTTGAGCTGATCGAGATCCTCGACATTGATCGTGTCGAGCTTACGGAACAGGGTCACCAGAATGGCGAGACCGATCGCGGCTTCCGCTGCGGCGACGGTCAGCACGAAGAACACGAAGATCTGGCCGTGCACGTCGCCGAGGTAATGCGAGAACGCGACGAAGTTGGTGTTCACCGCCAGCAGCATCAGTTCGATCGACATCAGGATGATGATGACGTTACGGCGGTTCAGGAAGATCCCGACGATCGCGATCGCGAACAGGATCGCGCCGAGCACAAGGTAGTGAGCAAGAGTCAGCATGGTTTTCTTTTCCTCCGCTTAGCCGTTGGTGCCCGAACCGGGTTCGCTTTGTGCCGTTTCCGGCTCCGGCTTGTCCGCTTCCATCTTCACGAGGCGCACGCGGTCGTTGCGGCGCACCTTGACCTGATCCGACACGCGCTGGCGCTTGCTGTCCTTGCCCTTGCGCTCGGTCAGCCCGATCGCGGCAATGATCGCGACCAGCAGCACGAGGCCGGCGATTTCGAACGCGAAGATGTAGTCGGTGTAGATCACCTTGCCGATCAGGCGCGTATTCGACCAGTTGGCCATCTCGCCCGTCGCCATCGCATGCACGGTGTGCGTGTCGCCGTAACCGCGCCACAGGATCAGCGCGGTTTCGATCACGATGATCGCGCCGACCACGGTTGCCATCGGCACGAAGCGCTTGAAGTCGCGGCGCAGGTAGTCGATGTTGATGTCCAGCATCATCACGACGAACAGGAACAGCACCATCACCGCGCCCACGTAGACCAGAACCAGCAGGATCGCGAGGAATTCCGCTTCCAGCAGCATCCAGATCGCGGCGGCGTTGAAGAACGCCAGCACAAGGAAAAGCGCAGACGCCACCGGGTTGCGCGAAGTGATCACCTTCAGCCCTGATACCACCAGGAGCAGCGCGAAGATGTAGAACAGTACGGTCGTGAATTCCATGATTACCGGTTCATCGTTAGGCCATAGTCAGGCGCGGCTTGCGGGACGCCCGCACCCGTCGCGGCGGCTCGGCCCGTTCATGCCGGGCCGGCACTGCAAACACAATCAACGATACGGCGCGTCGGCAGCCTTCGCCGCGGCGATGTCCTTCTCGTAGCGATCGCCCACCGCGAGCAGCATTTCCTTCGTGAAATACAGGTCGCCGCGCTTTTCGCCGTGGTACTCGAGAATCTGCGTCTCGACGATCGAATCGACCGGGCAGCTCTCTTCGCAGAAACCGCAGAAGATGCACTTCGTCAGGTCGATGTCGTAGCGCGTCGTGCGGCGCGTGTTGTCCGCGCGCGTTTCCGATTCGATCGTGATCGCCAGCGCGGGGCACACGGCCTCGCACAGCTTGCACGCGATGCAGCGCTCTTCGCCGTTCTCGTAGCGGCGTAGTGCATGCAGCCCGCGGAAACGCGGCGAGATCGGGGTCTTCTCTTCCGGGAACTGCACGGTGAACTTGCGCTTGAACGTGTAACGACCGGTCAGCGCGAGCCCCTTCAGCAGCTCGGTCAGGAAGAAAGTCTTAAAGAAGTGTTGGATAGCCGTCATGATTTCGTCCGATCTTTACTTCGCCCAGATGTTCAGCGGCGACATCATCCAGAAGCCGACCACGATCACCCAGACCACCGTGACGGGCAGGAACACCTTCCAGCCCAGACGCATGATCTGGTCGTAACGGTAGCGCGGGAACGTCGCGCGCACCCAGATGAATACCGACAGCAGCGCGAAGACCTTCAGCACCAGCCAGAAGATGCCCGGAATGAACGACAGGAATTCGAACGGCGCGTCCCAGCCGCCGAGGAACAGCGTCGCCGCCAGCGCCGAGATCACGATCATGTTGATGTACTCGGCGAGGAAGAACAGCGCGAACGCCATGCCCGAGTAGTCGATCATGTGACCCGCGACGATCTCCGACTCCCCTTCCACCACGTCGAACGGGTGACGGTTCGTTTCGGCGATGCCCGAGATGAAGTAGACGACGAACGCCGGCAGGAGCGGCAGCCAGTTCCACGACAGGAAATTCACGCCATGGCCGGCGAAGAAGCCGTGCTGTTGCGAACCGACGATTTCCGACAGGTTCAGGCTGCCGGCGGTCATCAGCACGAGCACCAGCGCGAAGCCCATCGAGATTTCGTACGACACCATCTGTGCCGCGGCGCGCATCGCGCCGAGGAACGCGTACTTCGAGTTCGACGCCCAGCCCGCGAGAATCACCGCGTACACGCCGATCGACGAGATCGCCATCGCGTACAGCAGGCCCGCGTTCACGTTCGCGAGAACGGCCTCGGCCTGGAACGGAATCACGGCCCACACGGCGAACGCCGGCACGACGGTCATCACCGGCGCGATCAGGTACAGCCAGCGGCTGGCGGCGCTCGGCTGGATGACTTCCTTCAGCAGCAGCTTCAGCACGTCGGCGATCGGCTGCAGCAGGCCGCCGGGGCCGACGCGGTTCGGGCCGAGACGCACGTGCATCCAGCCGATCAGCTTGCGTTCCCACAGAATCAGGTACGCGACGCACAGCAGGATGACGACGGAGACGACGAGGATGCGCACGACTGCCCACACCGTCGGCCACGCGAAGCCGAGAAGCTCGGCCCCGCCCGCGTTGATCGTATCGAACAAGCTCATTTACGCCTTCTCCACCACCAGTTCACCGGACAGGCTGCCGAGCGCTGCGCCGGCAGGCGTCGCCGCCGACACGCGAACGACCGTCTCCGCAAGATTCGCGTCGCGCACGGCCGGCAACTGCACCGCACGCTCGCCCTGGCGCACGCGCACGGCGTCGCCTTCCTTCAAGCCCAGCTTGTCGAACAGCGCGGCCGGCAGGGCTGCGGCGTTCGCCGCCTTCGCGGCGGCCGTCAGGTGCAGCGCACCTGCGCGGCGCACGAGCGCGTCGGCGTGATAGATCGGCACGTCGGCCAGGCGCTCGAAACCGCCGTTCGCGGCAGTCGCCGCGGCACGAGCCGGCGCGACCGACGTCTGGTTCGACAGACGGCCCGCGACGACGCCGTCGCCGAGCGCGGCGACCCGCACTTCTTCGGCGGTCTCGTATTCGAAGTTCGGCAGGCCGAGCAGGCTGCCGAGCACGCGCAACACCTTCCAGCCCGGACGCGTGTCGCCGAGCGGGCGCACGACGCCGTTGAAGCCCTGCACGGTGCCTTCGGCGTTGACGAACGTACCGGCCGTTTCCGTGAACGGCGCCACCGGCAGCAGCACGTCGGCGTAGTCGAGGCCGTGCTTGAACGGCGACATCACGACGACCATCTCCGCCTGGTTCAGCGCGGCCAGTGCCTGCGCCGGATCGGCGGTGTCGAATTCAGGTTCGACGTTCAGCAGCACGTAGCCCTTGCGCGGCTGCGCGAATGCTTCGCGTGCGTTCAGGCCGCCTTCGCCCGGCAGTGCGCCGACGACGTGCGCGCCGACCGTGTTCGCCGCTTCCGTCAGGAAGCCGAACGTGGCGCCGGTGTTGTCGGCGATCCACTGGGCGACGGCGTGCAGCTTCGCGAATTGCGGATGACGGACCGCGACATTGCCGAGCAGCACCGCGCGGCGTTCGCCGTTCGCGAGCGACTGCGCGATGGCTTGCGCGGCCGGCGATGCGGCGACGCCTGCGAGCGCGTCGGGCAGCGCGACGCCGCGCAGTTGCGCGACGGCCGCGGCGATGCCGGCCAGCTCGTCAAGCCATGCGGAGGGCGCGGCGACGATGCGTTGCGCGCTCGGGATCAGCGAATCGTCACCGGTCGCGTGCAGGAAGTGCAGCTTCGCGCCGTTCTTCGCAGCCTGACGCAGGCGCGATGCGAACAGCGGGTGGTCGCGGCGCAGGAACGAACCGACGACGAACGCGGCGTCCACGTTCGACAGGTCGGCGATCGGCATGCCGAGCCACGGCGCGCCTTGAACCGGCGCCGAGAAATCCTGCTGACGCAGACGGAAGTCGACGTTCGGCGTCTTCAGTTCGTTGGCGAGCTGCTTCACGAGGAACAGCTCTTCCGCGGTGCTGTGCGCGCTCGCGAGCATCGCCAGCGCGTTCGAGCCGTGATCCGCGGCGATGCCCTTCAGGCCCTTCGCGACGTATTCGAGCGCGGTCTGCCAGTCGGTTTCGATCCACTGGCCGCCCTGCTTGAGCATCGGCTTCGTCAGGCGCTCTTCGCTGTTGAGGCCTTCATACGAGAAGCGGTCCTTGTCCGAGATCCAGCACTCGTTGATTGCTTCGTTCTCGAACGGCAGCACGCGCATCACGCGATTGTTCTTCACCTGCACGACGAGGTTCGCGCCGACGGAATCGTGCGGGCTCACCGACCTGCGGCGCGACAGTTCCCACGTACGGGCGCTGTAGCGGAACGGCTTGCTGGTCAGCGCGCCGACCGGGCACAGGTCGATCATGTTGCCCGACATTTCGGAGTCGACCGTCTTGCCGACGAACGTCGTGATTTCCGAATGCTCGCCGCGGCCCAGCATGCCGAACTCCATCACGCCGGCAATTTCCTGGCCGAAGCGGACGCAGCGCGTGCAGTGGATGCAGCGCGACATTTCTTCCATCGAGATCAGCGGGCCCACGTTCTTGTGGAACACCACGCGCTTTTCTTCCGAGTAGCGCGACGACGACTTGCCGTAGCCGACCGCCAGATCCTGCAACTGGCATTCGCCGCCCTGATCGCAGATCGGGCAATCGAGCGGGTGATTGATGAGGAGGAATTCCATCACCGACTGCTGCGCCTTCACAGCCTTGTCGGACTGCGTGCGGACGATCATGCCGGCCGACACGGGGGTCGCGCAGGCAGGCACGGCCTTCGGCATCTTCTCGACTTCGACGAGACACATCCGGCAGTTGGCCGCAACCGACAGTTTCTTGTGATAGCAGAAGTGAGGAATGTACGTATCCGCCTTGTGCGCAGCCTGGATCACCATGCTGCCTTCGGGCACCTCGACCTTCTTGCCGTCTATTTCAAGTTCAACCATGATGGTGAATGGTCCTTAACCTATTTCCGCCCGTTCGCGCCTTCGCCCGACCGTGCGCTCAAATTCCGCAATCGGGTTCGCTTCAGGCCGCCGCCGCGTGCGCGTGGCCGCCGACCATGCAGTGCTTGTGCTCGACGTGGTACGCGAATTCGTCCCAGTAGTGCTTGAGCATCCCGCGCACCGGCATCGCCGCCGCATCGCCGAGCGCACAGATCGTGCGGCCCATGATGTTCTCGGCCACCGAGTTCAGCAGGTCCAGATCTTCCTGACGCCCTTCGCCGTGCTCGATACGGTTCACGACGCGATACAGCCAGCCGGTGCCTTCGCGGCACGGCGTGCACTGACCGCACGATTCCTCGTAGTAGAAGTACGACAGACGCAGCAGCGAGCGCACCATGCAGCGCGTCTCGTCCATCACGATCACCGCGCCGGAACCGAGCATCGAGCCCGCCTTCGCGATCGCGTCGTAGTCGAGATCGGTCTGCATCATGATGTCGCCCGGGATCACCGGCGCCGACGAACCGCCCGGAATCACGGCCTTGATCTTCCTGCCGCCGCGCATCCCGCCGGCGAGCTCCATCAGCGTCGCGAACGGCGTGCCGAGCGGCACTTCGTAGTTGCCCGGACGCTCGACATCGCCCGACACCGAGAAAATCTTCGTGCCGCCGTTGTTCGGCTTGCCGATCTCGAGGTAATTCTGCGGCCCGATGGACAGCAGGAACGGCACCGCCGCGAACGTCTCGGTGTTGTTGATCGTGGTCGGCTTGCCGTACACGCCGAAGCTCGCCGGGAACGGCGGCTTGAAGCGCGGCTGGCCCTTCTTGCCTTCGAGCGACTCGAGCAGCGCCGTTTCCTCGCCGCAGATGTACGCGCCGTAACCGTGGTGCGCGTGCAGCTGGAACGAGAATTCCGAGCCCATGATGTTGTCGCCGAGGAACCCGGCCGCGCGCGCTTCATCGAGCGCGGCTTCGAAGCGTCGATACACTTCGAAGATTTCGCCGTGGATGTAGTTGTAGCCGACGGTGATGCCCATCGCGTACGCGCCGATGGCCATGCCTTCGATCAGCGCGTGCGGGTTCCAGCGCAGGATGTCGCGATCCTTGAACGTGCCCGGCTCGCCTTCGTCCGAGTTGCAGACGAGATACTTCTGCCCCGGGAACTGACGCGGCATGAAGCTCCATTTCAGGCCGGTCGGGAAACCCGCACCGCCGCGGCCGCGCAAGCCCGACGCCTTCACGTCGGCGATCACCTGCTCGGGCGAAATCTTTTCTTCGAGAATGCGGCGCAGCTGCTTGTAGCCGCCGCGCGCAACGTAGTCTTCGAGGTGCCAGTTCTCGCCGTTCAGACCAGCGAGGATCAGCGGTTTGATGTGACGGTCGTGGAGGGACGTCATTTCGAGAGCTCCTCAAGCAGCTGGTCGATCTTCTCGCGGCTCATGAAGCTGCACATTCTGTGATTGTTCACCAGCAGCACCGGCGCATCGCCGCACGAGCCCATGCATTCGCCTTCCTTCAGCGTGAACTTGCCGTCAGGCGTGGTCTCGCCGAAGCCGATGCCCAGCTTCTGTTTCAGGTAGTCGGCAGCCGCTTCCGCGCCGCCATGCGGGCCGAGCTGGCACGGCAGGTTCGTGCAGAGCGTGATCTTGTGCTTGCCGACCGGTTTGAGCTCGTACATCGTGTAGAACGTCGCGACTTCCTGCACGGCAACGGCCGGCATGCCGAGATAGTCCGCGACGAACTGCATCAGTTCGGGCGACAGCCAGCCGTGCTCTTCCTGAGCAACGGCCAACGCCGACATCACGGCGGACTGTTTCTGATCGGCGGGATACTTCGTCAACGCTCGATCGATTTCCTTCAGGCCTTCAGCTGAGATCATTTTCAGACACGACTCTTTCAATTCCTACCGAACGAACAACCTGCCGCACATCGGGGTGCATGGACGGCAGACCTGGCGCTCACTCTGTTGACAGCTTGCGAAGCCGCGCCGATTCGGCGCATACCGCATGTGACTTCGCGTGCGACTGACTGCTCGCCGCCCGCGCTCGCGGGCGGCGCAACCATTAGCGATCGATTTCGCCGAACACGATGTCCTGCGTACCGATGATCGTGACGGCGTCGGCGATCATGTGACCGCGCGCCATTTCGTCGAGCGACGCCAGGTGCGCGAAACCCGGCGCGCGAATCTTGAGGCGATACGGCTTGTTGGCGCCATCGGACACGAGGTAGATACCGAACTCACCCTTCGGATGCTCGACCGCCGCGTACGCTTCGCCTTCCGGCACGTGGAAACCTTCAGTGAAGAGCTTGAAGTGGTGAATCAAGTCTTCCATGTTGGTCTTCATGCCGACGCGCGACGGCGGGGCAACCTTGTGATTGTCCGTCATCACCGGGCCCGGATTCTTGCGGAGCCACTCAATACACTGTTTCGCGATGCGGATCGACTGGCGCATTTCCTCGACGCGCACCAGATAGCGGTCGTAGCAATCGCCGTTCACGCCGACCGGCACGTCGAAATCCATCCGATCGTACACTTCGTAGGGCTGCTTCTTGCGCAGGTCCCACGCGATGCCCGAGCCGCGCAGCATCGGGCCCGTCAGGCCCATCTGCAGCGCACGTTCGGGGCTCACCACGCCGATCCCGACCAGACGCTGTTTCCAGATCCGGTTGTCGGTCAGCAGCGTTTCGTATTCGTCGACGCACTTCGGGAAGCGCGTGAAGAAATCGTCGATGAAGTCGAGCACCGAGCCGCTGCGCGCTTCGTTCATCCTCGCGAGCGCCTTCTCGTTGCGAATCTTCGACGCCTTGTATTGCGGCATGACGTCAGGCAGATCGCGATAGACGCCGCCCGGACGATAGTACGCCGCGTGCATCCGGGCGCCGGACACCGCTTCGTACACGTCCATCAGATCTTCGCGTTCGCGGAACGCGTATAGGAACACGGCCATCGCGCCGACGTCGAGCGCGTGCGCGCCGATCCACATCAGGTGGTTCAGCACGCGCGTGATTTCGTCGAACAGCACGCGGATGTACTGCGCGCGCTCCGGCACGTCGATGCCGAGCAGCTTTTCGATCGCGAGCACGTAGCCGTGCTCGTTGACCATCATCGACACGTAGTCGAGACGGTCCATGTACGGCACGGACTGGATGAAGGTCTTGGATTCCGCGAGCTTTTCCGTCGCGCGGTGCAGCAGGCCGATGTGCGGATCGGCACGCTGGATGACTTCGCCGTCGAGCTCGAGCACGAGGCGCAGCACGCCGTGCGCTGCCGGGTGCTGCGGGCCGAAGTTGAGCGTGTAGTTCTTGATTTCTGCCATGACGCCCCCTTAATGTTTCAGACCGCCATAGCGATCCTCGCGGATCACGCGCGGCGTGATTTCGCGCGGCTCGATCGTCACCGGCTGGTACACGACCCGCTTCTCTTCCGGGTCGTAACGCATTTCGACGTAGCCCGACACCGGGAAGTCCTTGCGGAACGGGTGACCGATGAAGCCGTAGTCGGTGAGGATGCGGCGCAGGTCGGGGTGGCCTTCGAACACGATGCCGTACAGGTCGAACGCTTCTCGCTCGTACCAGTTCGCCGAGGTCCAGATGTCGACCAGCGACGCCACGATCGGCAGATCGTCGTCCGGCGCGAATGCGCGCAGGCGCAGGCGCCAGTTGTTCGTGACCGACAGCAGGTGCGACACGGCCGCGAAGCGCGGGCCGTCGTAGGCACCGTCGCCGAAGGTCTGGTAGTCGACGCCGCAGAGGTCGATCAGTTGCTCGAAACGGAGCTTCGGATCGTCGCGCAGCGTCTTTGCGACTTCGAGGTAATCGCTCGCCTTCACGACGAGCGTCAGTTCACCAATCGCTTCGGTGAGGCTCACCACGCGCGCGCCGAGCGCGGCTTCCAGGTTTGCCTTGAGGGTCTCGATTTTGCTTGCCATATTGAGGGGACGCTCGGGGCTTTATTGACGGGCGATGGTATTGGTGCGGCGGATCTTCGCCTGAAGCTGGATCACGCCGTAGACCAGCGCCTCGGCCGTGGGCGGACAGCCCGGCACGTAGACGTCGACCGGCACGATCCGGTCGCAGCCGCGGACCACCGAGTACGAGTAGTGGTAGTAACCACCGCCGTTCGCGCACGACCCCATCGAGATCACCCAGCGCGGCTCGGCCATCTGGTCGTACACGCGGCGCAGCGCGGGCGCCATCTTGTTGCACAGCGTGCCGGCGACGATCATCACGTCCGATTGACGCGGGCTCGGACGAAACACGACGCCGAACCGATCCAGATCGTAACGGGCCGCGCCCGCATGCATCATCTCGACGGCGCAACACGCGAGCCCGAACGTCATCGGCCACAGCGAGCCGGTACGCGTCCAGTTGATCAGCTTGTCAGCCGTCGTGGTGACAAACCCTTCCTTCAAGACCCCTTCGATACTCATTTGCTTTCCACTCCAGAGGAGCGACCGAGCGTGGCCGCCCATGCAAACCGGCGATTAACCCATCACTCCCAGTCGAGGCCGCCTTTCTTCCAGATATAGGCAAAGCCCAGCAGGAATTCGAGCAGAAAAATCATCATTGCGATGAAACCCGGCCAGCCGATGTCCCGGAGCGCGACGCCCCACGGAAACAGGAATGCGGTTTCGAGATCGAAGATGATGAACAGGATGGCGACGAGGTAATACCGAACGTCGAATTTCATCCGGGCGTCTTCAAAGGCTTCGAAGCCGCACTCGTACGGTGCGTTCTTCTCGACGTCCGGCTTGTTGGGACCAAGGAGCTTGCCGATGCTGACCAGCGCTATACCTAAACCAGTGCCCACGAGGAGGAACAACAAGACGGGGTAATAGGCTGCGAGGTTCAAGGCAATCCTCTATCGGTTGGTTCTGAGCGTCCGGAGAATACCACTTCCGGAGGAAGGAATCATTTCGGAGTACAGGCGATCGCAAGACAACCGCAAGCACACCCCACAAATGAAAAATGCCAGCCACTAGAAGCGGCTGGCATTGAGTAACTTTGGTGCCGACGGCGAGACTCGAACTCGCACAGCTTTCGCCACTACCCCCTCAAGATAGCGTGTCTACCAATTTCACCACGTCGGCACTGCATGCAACTCGGGTTGTGCTGCTTGTTCCCGCGAATCGCTTCAAGAATTAAATTCTAACCCGAGTTCTGGATTTGTTCAACGCACAACCGCAAAAAAATTAACTTTTTATTTCGGGACATCCTGGCCCGGCGCGCTTGCGGCCGAACCGGCGGCAGCGGACGCCGCGACGGCCGGCGTCGATGCCGCGGGGGCCGACGCCGGTGCGGTTACTGCCGCGCCGAGCACGCCTGCCGACGGCGTCGACTTGTACGAACCGAGGTACGTCAGCGCGAGCGTCGCGATGAAGAAGATCGTCGCGAGAATGCCCGTCGTGCGCGACAGGAAGTTCGCCGAGCCCGTCGCTCCGAACAGGCTACCCGACGCGCCGCTGCCGAATGCGGCGCCCATGTCGGCGCCCTTGCCATGCTGCAGCAGCACGAGCCCAATCACACCCAGTGCAGACAGCACCTGCACGACAATAATCAGCGTCTTGAATAACAGCATCACACCCACCCGATTGGTCGGGCGACCGGACCGACCGGCCGCCGTCATGGTTCAATTCGATCTCGGACCGCTCAACGCGCGGCCCGGCAGATCGCCAGGAAATCTTCCGCCTTCAGCGACGCGCCGCCGATCAGGCCGCCGTCGATGTCCGGCTGCGCGAACAGCTCTTCCGCGTTGTCCGGCTTCACGCTGCCGCCGTACAGCACGGACACGTCCGCCGCACCCTTTGCCGCGAGACGCGTACGCAGGAACGCGTGCACGTCCTGTGCCTGCGCCGACGTCGCGCTCTTGCCCGTGCCGATCGCCCAGACCGGCTCGTACGCGACGACGATGCGGGCGGCTTCGTCAGCCGTCAGCGCGACCAGCACCGCATCGAGCTGCGCACCGACGACCCGCTCGGTCGCCCCCGACTCGCGCTCGTCGAGCGTCTCGCCGACGCACACGACCGGCGTGAGGCCGGCGGCAAGCGCGCGTTGCGTCTTCGCGGCGACCGTCTCGTTGCTTTCGCCGTGATACGCGCGACGCTCCGAATGGCCGACGATCGCATACTGCGCGCCGAACTCCGCCACCATCGCAGCCGCCACCTCACCGGTGAACGCGCCTTGCTCGTGCGCGGACACGTCCTGCGCGCCGAACGCGACGCGGCCGCCGCCGAGCTGCGCCTGAACCTGCGCGAGATACGGGAACGGCACGCACACGCCGATCGACGTTTCAGCCGCCACCGCGCCCGCACCCTGCACCACTTCGTTCAGCAGCACCTGGTTGCCGGCCAGCCGGCCGTGCATCTTCCAGTTGCCGATCACTCGCTTTGTTCGTTGTTTCGACATCGTGTCCGTCTCGTCACTATCTTGTCATTAACGTGCCGGAACCCGGCCGTCAGGTTGGATCTGGCGAAGCAAACCCGCGATTTTACTGCGCGCGGCTTGAACCGGTCAAACCGCGTATGTCAAGCCCGCCGCGCGGGGCGTCACGCGTTCGCGCCCCAATCCAGCACGATCTTGCCGATGTGCTCGCCGCTCTCCATCAGCGCATGCGCCTGCGCGGCCTCGCCGGCCGGCAGCACACGATAGATCACGGGCTTGATGCGAGCGTCGGCCAGCAGCGGCCACACGCGTGCCTTCAACTGCGCGGCGATGCGCGCCTTGAACTCGACCGGGCGCGGGCGCAGCGTCGAGCCCGTCACCGTCAGCCGGCGGCGCAGGATCTCGTTCAGGTTGACCTCGGCCTTCGCGCCGCCGAGCAGCGCGATCAGCACGAGACGGCCGCCGTCCGCGAGCGCGGACAGCTCGCGCGGCACGTACGAGCCCGCCACCATGTCGAGGATCACGTCGACACCGCGATCGTGCGTCAGCGACTTCACGACTTCGACGAAGTCTTCGGTCTTGTAGTCGATCGCGCGCTCGGCGCCGAGCGCCTCGCACGCACGGCACTTGTCGGCGGTGCCGGCCGTCGCGAACACGCGAAAGCCGAGCGCATGCGCGATCTGGATCGCCGTCACGCCGATGCCGCTCGAGCCGCCCTGCACGAGCAGCGTCTCCTGCTCGCCGCCCTCGCCCGCGCCGAGTTGCGCACGGTCGAACACGTTGCTCCACACGGTGAAGAACGTTTCGGGCAACGATGCGGCCTCGATATCGGTGAGGCCGTCGGGCACCGGCAGGCACTGCGGCAGCGGCGCGACCGCATATTCGGCATAGCCGCCGCCCGCGAGCAGCGCGCATACGCGATCGCCGAGCTTCAGGCCGAACGGGTTCAGCGCCGAGTCTGACAAATCGCCGCCGACGATCTCGCCCGCGACCTCGAGGCCCGGCAGATCCGACGCACCCGGCGGCGGCGCATAGGCGCCCTTGCGCTGGAACACGTCGGGCCGGTTCACGCCGGAAGCCGCCACCTTGATCAGCACCTCGCCGCGCTTCGGTTCGGGGCGCGGACGCTCCGCGAGCTTCAGCACGTCGGGGGCGCCGAATTCGGTGATTTCGATGGCTTTCATGGTGAGAGTCGCTCCAGGATCGGAATCGGATGGCACGCCCGTGCGCACGGCGCGGGCGCCTCGCCGGCGCTGCTGCGCCGCACAACGATGCTACAGAAAAAACGGCCGGCACGCTTTCGCACTGCCGGCCGTTGGTCCGCCCGTCCGCTTACTGCTGCGGCGGCGTATCCGACTGCGCTGCCGCCGCTGCTTCATTCAGCAGCGCCTTGGCCGACAGACGCACGCGACCCTTCTCGTCCGTCTGGATCACCTTGACCTTCACCTGCTGACCTTCCTTCAGGTAGTCGTTGATGTCCTTCACGCGCTCGTTGACGATTTCCGAGATGTGCAGCAAGCCGTCCTTGCCCGGCAGCAGGTTCACGATCGCGCCGAAATCGAGCAGCTTGAGCACCGTGCCTTCGTACACCTGGCCGACTTCGATTTCAGCGGTGATCTGCTCGATGCGCTTCTTCGCTTCGGCCATGCCTTCGCTGTTCGTGCTCGCGATCGTCACGACGCCGTCGTCCGAAATGTCGATGGTCGTGCCCGTTTCTTCCGTCAGCGCGCGGATCACCGAACCGCCCTTGCCGATCACGTCGCGGATCTTTTCCGGGTTGATCTTGACCGTGATCATGCGCGGCGCGAATTCCGACAGTTGCGTGTTCGCACCCGACACCGCCGACGTCATCTTGCCGAGGATGTGCATGCGGCCTTCCTTCGCCTGCGCGAGCGCGACCTGCATGATTTCCTTCGTGATGCCCTGGATCTTGATGTCCATCTGCAGCGCCGTCACGCCTTGCTCCGTGCCGGCCACCTTGAAGTCCATGTCGCCGAGGTGATCTTCGTCGCCGAGGATGTCGGTCAGCACCGCGAACTTGTTGCCTTCGAGGATCAGGCCCATCGCGATACCCGCGACGTGCGCCTTCATCGGCACGCCGGCGTCCATCAGGGCGAGGCAGCCGCCGCACACCGATGCCATCGACGACGAACCGTTCGATTCGGTGATTTCCGACACGACGCGGATCGAGTAGCCGAATTCGTCGGCGCTCGGCAGGCACTTGACCAGCGCGCGCTTCGCGAGGCGGCCGTGACCGACTTCGCGGCGCTTCGGCGAGCCGACGCGGCCCGTTTCACCGGTCGCGAACGGGGGCATGTTGTAGTGGAGCATGAAGCGCTCGCGGTATTCGCCTTCGAGCGCGTCGATGATCTGCTCGTCACCCTTCGTGCCGAGCGTCGCGACGACCAGCGCCTGCGTCTCGCCGCGCGTGAACAGCGCCGAGCCGTGGGTACGCGGCAGCACGCCGGTGCGGATCTCGATCGGGCGCACGGTGCGCGTGTCGCGGCCGTCGATACGCGGCTCGCCGTTCAGGATCTGCGAACGGACGATCTTCGCTTCGATGTCGAACAGCACGTTGCCGACCGTGGCCTTGTCGGCCGCGACCGTACCGGCCGCCAGCGCGTCTGCCTCGAGCTTCGCCGACGTCGCCGCGTAGACTTCCTTCAGCTTCGCCGAACGCGCCTGCTTGTCGCGCAGTTGGTAAGCGGCGAGCAGATCGTTCTGCGCCAGCTCGGTCACGCGCGCGATCAGCGCCTCGTTCTTCGGCGCCGGCTGCCAGTCCCACTCGGGCTTGCCGCCGTCGCGGACCAGGTCGTGGATCGCGTCGATCGCGACCTGCATCTGCTCGTGGCCGAACACCACGGCGCCCAGCATCACGTCTTCCGTCAGTTGATCGGCTTCCGACTCGACCATCAGCACGGCGCGCTCCGTACCCGCGACGACGAGGTCGAGGCTCGACGCCTTGAGCTGGTCACGCGTCGGGTTCAGCACGTACGCGTTGTCGATGTACGCCACACGCGCGGCACCGACCGGGCCGTTGAACGGCAGGCCCGACACGGCGAGCGCAGCCGATGCGCCGATCAGCGCGGGGATGTCCGCCGGGATTTCCGGGTTCACGGACAGCACGTGGATCACGACCTGCACTTCGTTGTAGAAGCCTTCCGGGAACAGCGGGCGCAGCGGGCGGTCGATCAGGCGCGACGTCAGCGTCTCGTGCTCCGACGGACGGCCTTCGCGGCGGAAGAAGCCGCCCGGGATCTTGCCGGCCGAGTAGGTCTTCTCGAGGTAGTCGACGGTCAGCGGGAAGAAATCCTGGCCCGGCTTCGCCGACTTCGCGCCGACGACGGTTGCCAGCACGACGGTGTCTTCGACGTCGACGATCACGGCGCCGCTCGCCTGGCGAGCGACTTCACCGGTTTCGAGGCGCACCTTGTGCTGGCCCCACTGGAATTCCTTCACGACCTTGTTGAACATGGACATGGTTGCTCCTTTGTATTCATGCATTTCATTCGCCGCGCCGGCGATCCCGCGCGGCGGCGTCCCGACCGAATCACCCGGAGCAAGGTGTGTTTTTTATGCCATTCCAGCGCGGCGCTCATGCAGCGACGCGCTGGAATGACACAAATCCCGCCCCGGTATCGGTCGTGGCGGCGGCCCCGCACGAACGTGCCGGACAGCCTGCGATGCGTGTGACGCTACGCACCGCGCAAAAACAAAATGCCTGTATCAGCGGACTGACACAGGCATCTTGCTGGCGGCAATCGCCTCGATTACTTACGCAGACCCAGCTTCTCGATCAGTGCGCGGTAACGGTCGGCATCCTTGCCCTTGAGGTAGTCGAGCAGCTTGCGGCGACGGCTCACCATGCGCAGCAGACCGCGGCGGCTGTGGTGATCCTTCGCGTGGGTCTTGAAGTGACCCGTCAGTTCGACGATACGTGCGGTCAGCAGTGCGACCTGGACTTCGGGCGACCCCGTGTCGTTGGTACCGCGGGCGAACTGAGCAACGACTTCCGACTTCTTGATATCTGCAACAGACATGTGATTTCCTTTCTAACTGAACAGGCGGACACGGAAGAATGGCCGTGCCGTGACTTACAACCGGCGCGCATTGTAGCACAACTCGATGCCGTTCTTACCGTCTCCTGTCACGGGCGTGTCATCGAGCACGTCGACGGCATTTCCGTACGCGGCGCCGGCACCGCGAGCACCGTCCGGAAGCCGTAGCCCGACCCTTCGTTGTCGAAGCGCACGCCCGGCGTGCCGGCCTTGTCCATTTCCATCACGTAAAGGGGTTGGATCAGCTGGTGATCCTGCGCGCGCATCCGCGACGCGTGGAAGCCGTCGTCGAACGACAGACCCTCGAGCGCACGCACGACCGCGACCGGGTCGGCCGAACCCGCGCGGGTCATCGCGGCGGCCAGCATTTCGATCATCTGGCTCATCCGCCGCACCGGATAGTCGTCCTGCACGGCCGGAAAACGGGCCCGGAACGCGCGGTAGAACGCGTCGGATTTGGCGCCGCCCGCGTTCGGGTGCCAGTCCGCGACGGCCAGGACATGGCCGACGCCCGCGTCGCCCAGGGCCGCCGGCGCGCCGAGGCTGTTGCCGTAGAACGTATAGAACTTCGCATCGAGCCCCTGTTCGCGCGCCGCCTTCACGAGCAGCGTGAGGTCGTTGCCCCAGTTGCCGGTCACGACCGCGTCCGCGCCGCTCGCGCGGATCTTCGCGATATACGGCGAGAAATCCTTGATTCGCCCGATCGGGTGGAATTCGTCGCCGGCGATCGTCACGTCCGGGCGCCGCGCGGCCAGCGCCTGCCGTGCGAGGACGCTGACGTCGTGGCCGAAGCTGTAGTCCTGGTTCAACAGATAGACCTTGCGCAGCGCGCGATCGCGCGCCATCACGTCCGCGAGCGCGGCCATCCGCATGCCGGCATGCGCGTCGAAGCGGAAATGCCAGAAACTGCAGCGCGCGCCGGTCAGCGCCGGATCGTCGGCCGAATAGTTCAGGAACAGCATCCGGTTGTCCGGATCGCGCGCGTTCAGCTTGTCGAGGGCGGCGACGAGCGCGGCCGCGACGGCCGAGCTGTTGCCCTGCGCGACGAAGCCGATATGGCGGTCGGCGGCCGCGCGCAACTGCACGAGCGCCTCCTCCGGGCTGCCCTTGCTGTCGAGCACGACGAGTTCGAGCGGGTGCGCGCCGTCGCGCAGCTTCACGCCGCCCGCCGCGTTGACCTGCTCGACGCCGAAGCGCAGGTTGCGCTCCACCGCCGCGCCCGCATTCGCGAACGGGCCCGACATCCCTTCGATCAGTGCGATCCGCACCGGCTCGCCGCCGGCAAATGCGGACGACACCAGCATCCACCCCGCGCTCCACGCGAGCGCGCATCGCTTCCATCCCTGCATCGGCCACCTGCCCTTCAATCCGCCCGAGAAGCGCGGATCATAGGCCGCCGCGGCAACCGCCTGCAAGCACGGCAGCGCGCGATCCGCACCGATTTTTTCCGCGCGATGCGCGATCATGCGCCGTCCGTGATAAAACGGGACTTGTTTCCGTGCTCTGGAGAATCCGATGCGCATTCGCATTCCCGCGCGCCTGCCGGTGCTCGCCGCCTGCGCCGCCGCGCTGCTGGCCGGTTGCGCACAACCGTGGCAGCAATACCAGGCCGGCCAGGACGAGTCGGCGATCGTCGCGCGCATGGGGCCGCCGCGCGAGATCTACGACCTGCCCGGCGGCGGCAAACGCCTGATGTGGCCGACCCAGCCGATGGGCGAAATCACGGTCGCGGCCGACGTCGATGCAGCCCACCGGATCGTCAACGTGCGCCAGGTGCTGCAGCCGAGCGAGTTCTATCGCGCGGAGATCGGCAAGTGGACGAAGACCGACGTCCTCGTCAATTTCGGACGCCCGGTCGAGACCTCCTACTTTCCGCTGATGAAGCGCGAGGTATGGACGTACCGGTATCTCGAGGACAACGTCTGGTACATGATGTACAGCTTCTACTTCGATCCGCAGGGCATCCTGCGCACCACGCAGAAAACGCCGGACCCGCTGCACGATCCCGATCGCCGCAACCTGTTCTGACCGATTGCGCATTTACGCGCAATTGTCGCAATGGCCATTCACGAATTATTGCGTGAATGGCCATTTCATTTTTTCCGTCGCCTTATTTAATTCAAGGAATAAGACGGAAAACTTTTCCGATCGATGACATTGCGATGGCAATACGCTGAACGTCCCGTCATGCGGGCCGTTGCGCGTAAACAGGCATGGACAGTGCATGTCACGCGTCGCATTGGTGCATGCAATGCACTACCGCCAATCAATTTGAAACAATTTGTTTCAACCCACCCTGAGTGCTAGGGCATACCCCTAATATCAGTCCAAATCAAACCTTTCAATTTAGAAAGCATGCGATTACGCCATTTCGTTCGATATTTATTTGCCTTTATCACAAAGGAGTCCTCATGAACCGCCCCAAGAGCATGCTGGTTGCCAACATTGCCTGGGCCCGCGAGACGCGCGAACACACGCCCGGCTTCTTCGATGCGCTCGCGCGCGGCCAGAACCCGCGCGTACTGTGGATCGGCTGCGCCGACAGCCGCGTGCCGGCCGAAACCATCACGCACTGCGCGCCCGGCGAGCTGTTCGTCCATCGCAACATCGCGAACCTGTTCCATCCCGACGACGACAATTCCGCCAGCGTGCTCGAGTACGCGGTGCGGGTGCTGAAGGTCGACCACGTGATCGTGTGCGGGCACTACGGGTGCGGCGGGGTCCGTGCGTCGCTGCTGCCGCCGCCCGCCGACCTGCCGCACGTCGCGCGCCGCATCGCGCCGCTCTGCGCACTCGCGCGGCGCCATCGCGACACGCTCGACGGGCTCGACGACCTGGCCGCCGCCGACCGCCTCGCCGAGCTGAACGTGCTCGAGCAGGTACGGCTGCTGCGCGCGTCGCCGATCGTACGCGGCCGCGAACGGCCGCCGCTCGTGCACGGCTGGATCTTTTCGCTCGCCGACGGCCGCCTGAAGGAGCTCGATTCCGGCTATACGGCGTCGCCGGCCGAAGCCGAGCCCGAGTCCGAGCCCGAACCTGCCGCGACCGCCGCCGCGCTCGGCTGACCCGCGCCCCGCCCTCCACGCCAACGAAACCACCCCCAACCATGAAACTGAACGAGCGCCTGTCCACCCTGCCGCGCGACATCGTCGCCGGCATCGTCGTTTTCCTCGTCGCGCTACCGCTCTGTCTCGGCATCGCCAACGCGTCCGGCGTCGAACCGTTCGCCGGGCTCGTGTCCGGCATCGTCGGCGGCATCGTCGTCGCGCTGCTGAGCGGCTCGTCGCTGTCCGTCAGCGGGCCGGCCGCCGGCCTCGTCGTGATCGTCGTCGAAGGGATCGCGCAACTCGGCAGCTTCTCTGCGTTCCTGCTCGCGGTGCTGCTGTCCGGCGTGCTCCAGTTCGGCTTCGGCATGCTGCGCGCGGGCCGCTTCGCCGCCTACGTGCCGTCGCCCGTCATCAAGGGCATGCTCGCCGCCATCGGCCTGCTGCTGATCGTGAAGCAGATTCCGTTCGCATTCGGCATTGGCGGGCCGGCCGCGCAATCGTTTGCGAATTGGCCGGGCCTGCCCGTCGCATGGGCCGCCACGGCCATCGCGCTCGTTTCGCTCGCGCTGCTCGTGGCATGGGACACCCCCGCGCTGCGCCGCTTCGCGCTGGTGCGCTCGGTGCCGGCGCCGCTTGCGGTGGTCATGCTCGGGATCGGCGCGACGCTCGTGCTGGGCTTCGTCGCGCCCGCGGTCGCACCGGGCGCCGCCCATCGCGTCACGCTGCCCGAACTCGGATCGTTCACCGCATTCGCCGCATCGCTCAAGCACGCGGAGCTCGGCCCGAACTTCGCGCAGCTCGTCAACCCGGACGTATGGCGCGTCGCGATCACGCTTGCGGTCGTCGCCAGCCTCGAGACGCTGCTGAGCCTCGAAGCGGTCGAGCAGATCGACCCCAAGCGCCGACCGGTGCAGCCCGATCGCGAACTGAAGGCCCAAGGCGTCGGTAACCTCGTCGCAGGTGCGGTCGGCGGCCTGCCGATCACGTCGGTGATCGTGCGCAGCTCGGTGAACGTCAACGCGGGCGCGCAAAGCCGGATGTCGGCGATCGTCCACGGGGTGCTGCTGCTCGCCAGCGTGTTCGCGCTCACGGGGCTGATCAACCTGATCCCGCTCGCGAGCCTGGCCGCGATCCTGATCCATACGGGCTTCAAGCTGGCGAAGCCGGCGCTGTTCCGCTCGGTGATGAAACAAGGCCCGGCCGCGTTCGTGCCGTTCGCCGCGACCATCGCCGGCGTGCTGGCGGTCGACCTGCTGTTCGGCATCGCGCTCGGCCTCGCGTGCAGCGTGCTGGCCGTCGCCTTCGCGAACCTGAAGAGCCCCGTCACGCTCGCGCAGCACGACGACCACTTCCTGCTGTCGTTCCGCAAGGACGTGTCGTTCATCGGCAAGGTGCAGGTCAAGCACCACCTGCGGCACATTCCGGACCGGGCGGCGGTGATCATCGACGCGACGCGCGCCGACTACATCGATCACGACGTGCTCGAACTGCTCGATGCGTTCGTCGCCGATGCGCCGCGGCGCGGGATCTCGGTCGAGTTCCGCCGGCGCAATCCGGCGCCCCGCGCGGCCTCGCGCCGCTGGCTGTTCCGCGCGCCGGCCGCCGAATGAGCGGAGCATGAAAAAACGCCCCGGCGGCGCAAGGCCGCACGGGGCGTTTCGAGGCTGCGCGACGCGCGGCGCTTACGAGCGTTGCGGGTTGACCTTGTCGTCCTTCGAATGCAGCTTGTTCAGCGCGGAAATGTACGCTTTCGCGGAGGCGGCGACGATATCCGGATCGGTGCCGACGCCGTTGACGATCCGCCCGCTCTTCGACAGCCGGACGGTCACTTCGCCCTGCGCCTGCGTGCCGGTCGTGATCGCGTTCACAGAGTACAGCAGCAGCTCGGACCCGCTGCCGACTTCGCCCTCGATCGCATTGAACGTCGCATCGACCGGACCGTTGCCGCGCGCCTCGCCGGTCACTTCCTTGCCTTCGACCGCGAACACCACCTTCGCCTGCGGCTGCTCGCCCGTTTCCGAACGCTGCGACAGCGACACGAACTTGAAGTGCTCCTGCTCCTGCGCGAGCGCCGACTCCTCGGACACGATCGCGATGATGTCCTCGTCGAAGATCTCCGCCTTGCGGTCGGCCAGATCCTTGAAGCGCATGAACGCGGCGTTCAATTCCGCTTCGCTGTCGAGCGATACGCCGAGCTCCTGCAGGCGCTGCTTGAACGCGTTGCGGCCCGACAGCTTGCCGAGCACGATCTTGTTCGCGGTCCAGCCCACGTCTTCCGCGCGCATGATCTCGTAGGTGTCGCGCGCCTTCAGCACGCCGTCCTGGTGAATGCCCGACGCGTGCGCGAACGCGTTCGCGCCGACCACCGCCTTGTTCGGCTGCACGACGAAGCCGGTGATCTGCGACACGAGCTTCGAGGTCGGCACGATCTGCGTGGTATCGATACCGACGTCGAGGCCGAAGTAGTCCTTGCGCGTCTTCACCGCCATCACGATTTCCTCGAGCGACGTGTTGCCCGCGCGCTCGCCGAGACCGTTGATCGTGCACTCGATCTGGCGTGCGCCGCCGATCTTCACGCCGGCGAGCGAGTTCGCGACCGCCATCCCGAGGTCGTTATGGCAGTGCACCGAGAAGATCGCCTTGTCCGAGTTCGGAATGCGCTCGCGCAGCGTCTTCACGAGGTTGCCGTAGAGCTCCGGCACGCCGTAACCGACCGTGTCGGCGATGTTGATCGTCGTCGCGCCTTCGGCGATCACGGCTTCCAGCACGCGGCAGAGGAAATCCAGGTCGGAGCGGCTGCCGTCTTCCGGCGAGAACTCGACGTTGTCGGTGAACTTGCGCGCGAAACGCACCGCGAGCCGCGCCTGCTCGAACACCTGGTCGGGCGTCATCCGCAGCTTCTTCTCCATGTGCAGCGGCGACGTCGCGATGAACGTGTGGATCCGGAAGCTCTCGGCCGGCTTCAACGCATCGGCCGCGCGCTGGATGTCCTTGTCGTTGGCCCGCGCCAGCGAACAGATCGTGCTGTCCTTCACGAGACCGGCGATCGTGTGGATCGCGTCGAAGTCGCCGTTCGAGCTGGCCGCGAAGCCGGCCTCGATCACGTCGACCTTCATCCGCTCGAGATGCTTCGCGATGCGGATTTTCTCTTCCTTCGTCATCGACGCGCCGGGCGATTGCTCGCCGTCACGCAACGTCGTATCGAAAATGATCAGCTTGTCTGTCATGGGGGGCTCCAGGGCTCTTTTATACGGAAGTCAAACGTAACGAGATCGCGCCACCGCTGGCGACGTTCAACAACAGACGAGGCTTGAGACGGAGGGCGAGAACGGTCAGCGCGGCAGGCGCGCCAAAGCTAGCGCGCGTAGCGGCGCACCGGCTAGAAGGAGGGGGAGGCGGGGAAATGCAGTCATGCCAAAGACTATAGCGACATTCCGCTGGCCGCGCAATCGGACGGCACCCCGGAATCGACGCGGCCCGGCTCGAAAAAGGGGCAAATGAAAACGGCGGCCCCTGAACTGACCCCACGAAGTTGGACGGTTAAAATCTAAGCGGCCGAGGGCTGAGTCCTGTATTGCACGGGACTCAGCCCGTTTAATTTGAGCTTGATGCGTTCGTGGTTGTAGTAGTGAATGTAGCGGCTCAACGCATCTCGCAACTGCTCCACGTTCGTAAAGCGCGCCAGCCGATAGCACTCGGATTTCAGCGTGCCGAAGAAGCTCTCCATGGCTGCGTTATCAAGGCAGTTACCTCTGCGCGACATGCTCTGGGTGAGCGCATGCTGCTTCAACAACCGACGGTAGGCGGGCATCTGATACTGCCAGCCTTGATCCGAATGCAGTAACGGCCGTCCTTCATCATCGAGCTTGGCCACCGCCTTCTTCAACATGCCGCTGACCAACTCGAAGCTCGGGCGCTCATCCATTTGGTAAGCGACGATCTCCCCGTTGTACAAGTCCATTACCGGCGACAGATAGAGCTTTTGGCCCCCTACATTGAATTCGGTCACGTCGGTCACCCACTTCTGATTCGGGCGTTCAGCATCAAACTGCCGCCGCAGTAGATTTGGGGCAACGCGGCCGACTTCGCCTCGCCAGGAACGATATCTCTTCGGGCGTACCAGAGATTTCAACTGCAGTTGTCCCATCAACCGCTGCACGGTCTTGTGATTGATCGCGTGTCCCGCTTGCCGGATCACTGTCGTGATTCGCCGATAGCCGTAACGGCCCTTGTGGTGGTCGTACACGCTCCGGATCTTCACTTTGAGATCCGCATACCGATCGCCAGCATCCAATACCTTGAGTTGGTAATAGAACGTGCTGCGTGCCAGACCTGCCGCCTTCAGTAACGCGGCTACCGGATGGCATTGCCTAAGCTCACGTATTATTTGCGTTTTTTCCTGGGCGCTGTCTGCTTCTTTGATTGCAGCAGCGCATCGAGCTTTTTTAGGTATGCCACCTCCGCGCGCAAATACACGATTTCCTTGAGCAGTTCCTCGCGGCTCGGCTCTTTCTGCGCGGCATCATCGGTAGGCTTCGGTGGCGGCAAGGTGGTCATCTTCGGGGGACGTCCTCGGCGACGAGGCATCAAGGCTTCTATACCGCCCTCATGATACAGGCGCTCCCAAACCGGGATGCTCCGTTCATTGCGAATGCCGAATATCACCGCCACTCGGGCATATGACAACTCATCGCGCCACATCCGTTGGAGCACCGATAGCTTGAATCGCGCGTCGTAGTGGCTGTGCTTCTTGCTCAGTCCGTCTTCGCCATGCTCGCGATAGCTCGCCACCCAACGTCGGACCATCGTGCTACCCACGCCGTAACGATGCGCAAGTGTCTTGGTCCCAGCCTCTCCAGCCAGGTATGCCTGAACCACCTGACGTCGGAAACGTTCGTCGTACTTCGTCATGAAAAACACCCCAAAGGTTGGATCTAGTCCAACTTTTGGGGTGCAGTTCACCCGAGGCCGCCGTTTCCGGACAAATCGCGTGCGGGCGTCAGTGATCGCGCTGCGACGAGCGCGCCGGATTCGCGCGCCCGCGCACGGCCATGTAGGCCCAGAACACGTAGCCGGACAGCCCGTACAGCACGAACAGGCAGAACAGCATCAGCGGCGGATCGGACGACACGAGCACGAACGCGACGACGACGAGCAGGATCGCCGCGAACGGCACGCGGTGCCGCACGTCGAGCGCCTTGCCGCTGTAGAACGGCGCGTTCGACACCATCGTCACGCCCGCGTAGATCGTCAGCACGAACGCGACCCACGGCAGCCAGCCGAGCTTCATCGGCACGCGGTTGTCGGTGGCAAGCCACACGAAGCCCGCGATCAGCGCGGCGGCGGCCGGGCTCGGCAGCCCCTGGAAGAAGCGCTTGTCGACCACGCCGATGTTCGTATTGAAGCGCGCGAGGCGCAGCGCGGCGCCCGAGCAGTAGACGAACGCGGCGAGCCAGCCCCAGCGGCCGAGATCCTTCAGCACCCACTCGTACATCACGAGCGCGGGCGCGACGCCGAACGACACCATGTCCGACAGGCTGTCGAACTGCTCGCCGAACGCGCTCTGCGTATGCGTCATGCGCGCAACGCGCCCGTCCATCCCGTCGAGCACCATCGCGACGAAAATCGCGATCGCCGCGATCTCGAAGCGCACGTTCATCGCCTGCACGACCGCGAAGAAGCCGCAGAACAGCGCGGCGGTCGTGAATGCATTCGGCAGCAGGTAGATGCCGCGCGTCTTCAGGAACCGCTGGCGCGCGGCGCGGCGGCTTTCGAGCGGCGCCTGATCGGGCGCCATTATCTTGTTGCGGCGGAACGGGCGTGGCGTCTGGCTGGAGCCGTTGCGCGGCCGACGCGGTTTGAATGCGGCCATCGTGCGCCCCGCCCCTTACTGCTCGAGCTCGGCGAGGATCGTCGACGACGCGTAGACCTTCTCGCCGATCGACACCTTCGCGCGGCTGCCAAGCGGCAGGTACACGTCGACGCGCGAACCGAAGCGGATGAAACCGTAGCGCTGCCCGCGCGACAGCGGCTCGCCGGCACGAACGTAGCAGAGAATCCGGCGCGCGACGAGGCCCGCGATCTGCACGGCGGTGACGGTCTTGCCGCTCGCCGTCTGGATCACGACCGCATTGCGCTCGTTCTCGGTCGACGCCTTGTCGATCGCCGCGTTCAGGAACGCGCCCGGGAAGTACTCGACCTTGCTGATCGCGCCATCGACCGGCGAACGCTGCGAATGGACGTTGAAGACATTCATGAACACGCTGATCTTCAGCGCTTCGCGGTTCGCGTACGGATCCTGCGCGGTCTCGACCGCGACGATACGGCCGTCCGCCGGGCACAGCACCGCGTTCGGCTGCGCCGGGATCGGGCGTTGCGGATCGCGGAAGAACTGGACGACGAAGGCGAGCAGCAGCCAGAACGGCCACGCGAAGCCGAAGCCCCCGACGGCATGGATCAACAACGCGATGACGGCTGCAATCGCGATGAACGGCCAGCCTTCGCGCGCGATGATCGGATGAGGATAGTTCATGGATTCGTTCTGTGTTCGGTGAATTGCAAAGCCCGTAGCATAACAAAAGCCGCCCGGGGCACTGCTGCCTTCGGACGGCTTTTTGATGCCGGCCCTCCGTTCGAAGGGCCGGAACAGCACGTGGTGCTTAGTTCTTCGTCTGGTCGACGAGCTTGTTCTTCGCGATCCACGGCATCATCGCACGCAGCTTCGCGCCAACCTGCTCGATCTGGTGCTCGGCCGTCAGGCGGCGGCGCGACTGCAGCGTCGGCGCGCCCGCCTTGTTCTCGAGAATGAAGCTCTTCGCGTACTCGCCCGTCTGGATGTCGGTCAGGCACTGCTTCATCGCCTTCTTCGTCTCTTCCGTGACGACGCGCGGGCCGGTCACGTACTCGCCGTACTCGGCGTTGTTCGAGATCGAGTAGTTCATGTTCGCGATGCCGCCTTCGTAGATCAGGTCGACGATCAGCTTCAGTTCGTGCAGGCACTCGAAGTACGCCATTTCCGGCGCGTAGCCGGCTTCGACCAGCGTCTCGAAACCCGCCTTGATCAGCTCGACGGTACCGCCGCACAGCACGGCCTGCTCGCCGAACAGGTCGGTTTCGGTTTCTTCACGGAAGTTCGTCTCGATGATGCCGGCACGGCCGCCGCCGTTGGCCGCCGCGTACGACAGCGCGATGTCGCGTGCCGCGCCCGACTTGTTCTGCGCAACCGCGATCAGGTGCGGCACGCCGCCACCTTGTGCATACGTGCCGCGCACGGTGTGGCCCGGGGCCTTCGGCGCGATCATGATCACGTCGAGGTCGGCGCGCGGGATCACCTGGCCGTAGTGGACGTTGAAGCCGTGTGCGAATGCCAGCGCCGCGCCCTGCTTGATGTTCGCGTGCACTTCCTTCGCGTACACGTCGGCGATCTGCTCGTCCGGCAGCAGCATCATGACGACGTCCGCGCCCTTCACCGCTTCCGCGACTTCCTTGACCGACAGGCCGGCGTTCTCGGCCTTGCTCCACGACGCGCCGTCCTTGCGAAGGCCGACCGTCACGTTCACGCCGCTGTCCTTCAGGTTCAGTGCGTGCGCGTGGCCTTGCGAGCCGTAGCCGATGATGGTGACTTGCTTGCCCTTGATGAGGGAGAGGTCGGCGTCTTTGTCGTAGAAAACGTTCATGATGGTTCCTTCGCTAATTCAAAAATTCAACAATTCGTTCGGATGGAGTACTGCGGGCCGGGACATGACGGCGCACCCGGCGTGCCTCATTGGCAATTTCGGCATCACACCTTCAGGATGCGCTCGCCGCGTCCGATGCCGGAGCTGCCGGTGCGCACGGTCTCGAGGATCGCGCTGGCGTCCAGCCCCTGGATGAATGCGTCGAGCTTGTCGCTCGCGCCCGTCAATTCGATCGTGTAGGTCTTTTCGGTCACGTCGATGATGCGGCCGCGGAAAATGTCCGACATCCGCTTCATTTCTTCGCGCTCCTTGCCCACTGCACGTACCTTGATCAGCATCAGCTCGCGTTCGATGTGTGCACCGTCGGTCAGGTCCACCACTTTCACCACCTCGATCAGGCGGTTCAGATGCTTCGTGATCTGTTCGATCACGTCGTCGGAGCCAATGGAAACGATGGTGAGCCGCGACAGCGATTGGTCTTCGGTCGGCGCCACCGTCAAGGTTTCGATGTTGTAGCCGCGTGCGGAAAACAGGCCGACCACGCGCGACAGCGCGCCCGGTTCGTTCTCCAACAGGACGGAAATGATGTGTCTCATGTTCGCTTCTTCCAGAATGTGTCCGTGTCGATTCACTCGCGCCGCGCGCCGCCGCGTGCCGCACCGCCCTTCGTGAAGGCGGCCGCATCGGGCCGGGCGCGCGTCGCGCCGTTACAGATCTTCCGATCCGAGCAGCATCTCGGTGATGCCCTTGCCGGCCTGTACCATCGGCCAGACGTTTTCGGTCGGATCGGTCTGGAAGTCGAGAAACACGGTGCGGTCCTTCAGGCGCAGCGCTTCCTTCAGCGCCGGCTCCACATCCGAAGTCTTTTCGATCCGCATGCCGACATGGCCGTACGCTTCGGCGAGCTTCACGAAGTCAGGCAGCGCATCCATGTACGAATGCGAATAGCGCTTGCTGTATTCGATCTGCTGCCACTGGCGGACCATGCCGAGGTAGCGGTTGTTCAGCGAAATGATCTTCACGGGCGTGTCGTACTGCAGGCAGGTCGACAGTTCCTGGATGCACATCTGGATCGAGCCTTCGCCCGTGATGCACAGCACGTCGTCGTCCGGATGGGCCATCTTGACGCCCATCGCCGCCGGCAGGCCGAAGCCCATGGTGCCGAGGCCGCCGGAGTTGATCCAGCGACGCGGCTTGTTGAAACGGTAGAACTGCGCCGCCCACATCTGGTGCTGGCCGACGTCCGAGCACACGAACGCATTGCCGTCCGTCAGCTCCCACGCCTTCTCGACCACGTACTGCGGCTTGATGATCTCGCTTTCGCGGTCGAACTTCAGGCAGTCCTTCGCGCGCCAGCCTTCGATGTCCTTCCACCATTGCGCGAGCGCTTCGGTGTCGGGGCCGTGCTCGGCCGTCTGCAGTTGTTCGATGAGTTCCTTCAGCACTTCCTTCACGTCGCCGACGATCGGGATGTCGACCTTCACGCGCTTCGAGATCGACGACGGGTCGATGTCGATGTGAATGATCTTGCGCGGGCGCGACGCGAAGTGCGCCGGGTCGCCGATCACGCGATCGTCGAAGCGGGCGCCGATCGCGATCAGCACGTCGCAGTGCTGCATCGCCATGTTCGCTTCGTAGGTGCCGTGCATGCCGAGCATGCCGAGGAATTTCCTGTCCGACGCGCGATAGCCGCCAAGGCCCATCAGCGTGTTCGTGACCGGGTAGCCGAGCAGGTCCGCGAACTGGTTCAGTTCACGCGACGCGTCGGCGAGGATGATGCCGCCACCCGTGTAGATGTACGGGCGCTTCGCCGTCAGCAGCAGCGACACGGCCTTGCGGATCTGGCCCGAATGGCCCTTCGTGACGGGGTTGTACGAACGCAGCGATACGCTCTTGATCGGCTCGTACTGGCACGGCGTCTTCGAGATGTCCTTCGGGATGTCGATCAGCACCGGGCCCGGACGGCCGGTGCGGGCGATATAGAACGCTTTCTTGACGGTTTCCGCGAGGTCGCGCACGTCCTTCACGAGGAAGTTGTGCTTCACGCACGGACGCGTGATGCCGACGGTGTCGCATTCCTGGAACGCATCCTGACCGATCGCGGCCGTCGGCACCTGGCCGCTGATCACGACCATCGGGATCGAATCCATGTAGGCCGTTGCGATGCCGGTCACCGCGTTGGTGACACCGGGGCCCGACGTCACGAGGCAGACGCCGACATTGCCGGTGGAGCGCGCATACGCATCGGCTGCGTGCACGGCCGCCTGTTCATGGCGCACCAGCACGTGCTGAATCTTGTCCTGCTTGTACAGCTCGTCGTAGATGTAGAGAACCGAGCCGCCGGGATAGCCCCAGATGAATTCGACGTTTTCGTCGGCCAGTGCCTTCATGAGCACGGTACCGCCGATGGAGTCGCTATCGGGAGGGGAAAGGGGTTCCGACGTGGAGAATTCCGCGCTGGGCATGTTCATTTTGACCTTTCGAATTTTCGGCAAAAAATTGATCGGGTGCTCTCTGCCGGGCTTGTGGCTCGGGTTCAAGCGGCGCGTCCAGTTTGAAGGGCGGGCTTCTTGGGCCAGCCTCAAATGAGACCATCACTTCATGTTGCGAACCGCCGACAATAGCGGCTCACGATTGAGCCGTCAAGCAAAATATCCCGCAGCGCATCATGCGCGCCGCCCGGCGCCCCGCCGGCGCGGTCCGCGCGCAACGTGCGGCGCCCGACCCGCTGCCAAGTCGGACGAAAATTTGATAGCATCCGCGGGTTTTACGAAATTTTTCGACCTTTTACACCACGCAGCGGGCCGCAGCGCATACCTTCACGGAATGGCATCAGACAAGGAACTCGCCGACTTTCTGGCGGGCGTCGAAAGGCGCGCGTTCAAGCAGGCTGCGTACGCCGTACGTGACGACGATGCATCGCTCGACATCGTGCAGGACGCGATGATCAAGCTCGCTGAAAAATACGGCGACCGGCCGGCGGCCGAGCTGCCGCTGCTTTTTCAGCGGATCCTGCAGAACGCGATCCACGACTGGTTCCGCCGGCAGAAGGTCCGCAACACGTGGGTGACGCTCTTCTCGTCGCTGAACAACACCGACGACGACGACTTCGACCCGCTCGAAACGCTCGAATCCGCGGACGACAACGCGGGCGTCGAGAGCAGCGAGCACCGCCTCGAGAGAGAGCAGGTTCTGGCCCTGATCGACGAAGAAATCCAGAAACTTCCGACGCGTCAACGGGAAGCGTTCCTGATGCGTTATTGGGAAGATATGGATGTCGCCGAGACTGCCGCCGCGATGGGGTGCTCCGAGGGCAGCGTCAAGACGCACTGCTCGCGAGCCACCCACACTCTGGCGCAAGCGCTCAAGGCCAAAGGAATCACGCTATGAGCTCCGCTCCCGCAAACCGAGAACACGAATTCGCGCTGAAGGTGCGCCGCGCGCTGGACGAGCGCGCGGCCGCCCTGCCTGCCGCGACCACCGATCGGCTGGCCGTCGCCCGCCGGGCCGCGCTCGCGCGCAAGAAGCCCGAAGCCGCGACCGCGCCGGTGTTCGTGCCGGCCTTCGCCGGCGCGGCCGGCGCCTACGGCCTGACGCCCGCGAACCACGCGCCGACCGGCCGCCCGCACGCGTCGCTCGCGCGCCGGCTGCTGCGCGCATGGCCGCTCGCGTTGCTGCTCGCGGGGCTCGTCGGCATCGCGTACTGGGAAGACATGCAGCGCACCGCCGAACTCGCCGACATCGACGCGGCGATGCTCAGCGACGACCTGCCGCTCAATGCGTATCTCGACCACGGGTTCAACGCGTATCTTTCGCGCGCTCACTAACAGACAATAACGAGGGGATCGTACGGGTGAGTCAGAAGCGCGGCCTGGCCGTATTTTTCGGATGCGTGATCGCGATCGCCGTTTCGTACGTCGCCACGTATCCCCGATTCCACCCGGCCCCCGCAACGGCTCCCGTCGCGACCACCAGCACCGCCGCGCCCGCGTCGACCGCGACCGGGCTGACCACCGAACTCCCCCCGCTGCCCCTGCCGCTGCCGGCCGCCGCCGGCCCGCTGTCGTGGGCGCGCCTCACGCCGGCGCAGCACGCGGCCCTCGCGCCGTTCGCCGATCAGTGGGACGGCTTCAGCGACGCCCGAAAGCGCAAATGGCTGAAGATCGCATCGCGTTTCGCGAAGTTGTCGCCGGATGACCAAAAGCGGCTGCAGGAGCGGATGACCGAATGGGCGAAGATGACGCCCGAGCAGCGCCGCGTCGCGCGCGAGAACTACCAGAGCGCGAAGGAGCTGTCCGCGCAGGCGCGCGAGCGCGCCTGGAAGGCCTACCAGCAACTCCCCGAGGAGCAGAAGGAACGGCTTGCCGCCGCCGAGCGCCGCCGCAAGCCGAGTGTCGTCAGTGCGCCGCCGACCGTCGCCGACCGTGACGTGCGCCGCCTCGTCAACGCGCACGAACACCCGGCGAGCGGCGCGGCCGCTGTCCCGGCGCCCGCGTCGGCCGGCGCCGCCGCGCAGCCGGTGCCCGCGTCGTCGACGTCCGGCACCGCATCCGCACCGGCCGCCGTGGCGCCGGTGTCGCCCGCCGACGCGCCTTCGCTGTTCAAGGGCTCCTGAGCGGCCGTGGCGAACGCCCGCGCGCCCGAGACCCAGGCCGCCGCGCCATCCGTACGGCGGCGCCTCGCCGCGCTGCTCTACGAAGGCGTGCTGCTGTTCGGCGTCGTGTTCTTCGCCGGGCTCGCATTCAGCCTCGCGACCCAGCAACGCAACGGCCTCGTCCATCACAACCTGCTCGCCGCGTGGATCGCGCTCGTCGTCGGCGCGTATTTCGTGTGGTTCTGGACGCACGGCGGCCAGACGCTGCCGATGAAAACCTGGCGGCTACGGCTCGAATCGTCGAGCGGCCGGCCGCTGAGCGCCGGCCACGCGCTCGTCCGCTACGTGCTCGGCTGGCTGTGGTTCCTGCCACCGCTCGCGCTGCACCCGCTCGTCGGCCTGCCGGTACCCGTCACGCTCGCGCTCACCGCCGCATGGATCGTCGCGTGGGCCGGTGCCGCCCGGTTGCACGCCGATCGCCAGTTCCCGCACGACCGGATCGCGCGCACGCGCGTCGTCGCGATCCCGCGCTGACGCGCGGCTTTCGCCAGACGAAAGCCGCGCGTTCGGCGCGCCCTCGTCGAGCCGGATGGCCTTGCCGGACAAGCGACGACCGCTCAGTGCGGCAGGTTACTCAACACCTGTCCATTCACTGCTAAACACCCTTCAACGGTCGTAATAAGAACGTCTCGTGACTGTCATGGCACAGTCACGCCCGCATGGCGCAATGCCGGTACTGTCAACCGGCGCGAGTCATGCATGGGCCAGAAAACGTCCGCGACCTCACTGTTTCGTCATCCCATCGGCGCTCGCGCCGCCACTGCGTTCCTGTCCGGCTCGGGGGCAACCGACGGCGTGGTGTCGCAAAAACCGCCCGTCGCGCACACCACGCAGCACGAGGACCCCGAGCCGTCCGCCCATCGCTACCGCACCATCTGGCTGTCCGACATCCACCTCGGATCGAGCGGCTGCCAGGCGCCCTACCTGCTGGATTTCCTGCGTCACAACGACTCGGAATACCTGTACCTCGTCGGCGACATCATCGACGGCTGGCAGTTGAAGAAAGGCTGGTACTGGCCGCAGGCGCACAACGACGTCGTGCAGAAAATCCTGCGCAAGGCGCGCAAGGGCACGCAGGTGGTCTACATCCCCGGCAACCACGACGAAGGCGCGCGGCAGTTCTGCGATCTCGCGTTCGGCGACATCCAGGTGCGTGGCGAGGCATTCCACACGACGCTCGCGGGCAAACGTTTGTGGATCGTGCACGGCGACCTGTTCGACGGCGTGATCCAGCACGCGAAATGGCTCGCGTACCTCGGCGACACGCTCTACACGCTGATCCTCGTGCTGAACCGCTGGTTCAACCGGATCCGCAGCCGGCTGGGCTTCCAGTACTGGTCGCTGTCGCAGTACCTGAAGCACCAGGTGAAGAACGCAGTCAACTTCATCTCGCAGTTCGAGACCGTGATGACCGACGAGGCCCGCCGCCGCGGCTGCGACGGCGTCGTGTGCGGCCACATCCACAAGGCCGAGATCCGCGACATCGACGGTGTGCTGTACTGCAACGACGGCGACTGGGTCGAAAGCCTGTCCGCGCTCGTCGAAACGATGGAAGGCGAACTGAAGATCGTCTACTGGACGGTGATGCGCTCCGCACCGTCGGAGATCACGTCGCGCAAGGCCAAGGCCACTGCCTGACTCAACCCTATTTACAGGACATGCCGCGATGAAGATCATGATTGTCACCGACGCGTGGGAACCGCAGGTCAACGGCGTCGTGCGCACGCTGAAGAGCACGTCGCGCGAACTCACGGCGCTCGGCCACCGTGTCGAACTGCTGACGCCGCTGGAATTCCGCACGGTGCCCTGCCCGACCTACCCCGAGATCCGCCTGTCGATCCTGCCGTACCGCAAGCTGCGCGCGCGGATCGATGCGTTCGCACCCGACGCGCTGCACATCGCGACCGAAGGCCCGCTCGGCATGGCCGCCCGGCGCTATGCGCGCGCGCGCAAGCTGCCGTACACGACCGCCTATCACACGCGCTTTCCGGAATACGTGCAGGCGCGCTTCGGCATTCCGCTCGCCGCGACCTACCGCTTCCTGCACTGGTTCCACGGCCCGTCGCTCGCGGTGATGGCGCCGACGCCGGTCGTCAAGGAGGACCTCGAGAAATTCGGCTTCACGAACGTGGTGCTGTGGACCCGCGGCGTCGATCTCGACATCTTCCGGCCGATGGAGTCGAAGGTGCTCAATACCGCGCGGCCGATCTTCCTGTACGTGGGCCGCGTCGCGATCGAGAAGAACGTCGAGGCGTTCCTGCGCCTCGATCTGCCCGGCTCGAAGTGGGTCGCGGGCGAAGGCCCCGCGCTCGCGGAACTGAAGTCGCGCTACCCGGAGGCGAACTATCTCGGCGTGCTGTCGCAGGCCGAGCTCGCGAAGGTGTATGCTGCGGCCGACGTGTTCGTGTTCCCGAGTCGCACCGACACGTTCGGCCTCGTGCTGCTCGAGGCGCTCGCCTGCGGCACGCCGGTGGCCGCGTATCCCGTCACGGGCCCGATCGACGTGCTCAGCGGAGGCGGCGCCGGCGCGATGCACGAGGACCTGCAGGAAGCCTGCCTCGAGGCGCTGAAGATCGAACGCACGACTGCGCGCGCGTGGGCGGAACGCTTCTCGTGGCGCGCGGCATCCGAGCAGTTCGCGTCGCATCTGAAGCCGCTGCCGAAGACCGCGTACTCGCCCGCCGAAGGTGCCGCCGTTTGAAACGAGACCTGAACGACAAGATCCCGCCCCCCGCCGCAACGCCGCCACGGCACCACCCGTTCGACGAGGAAGAGCCGCACGCCGAAACGGACGCGCATCCGCACGAGCCGCTCGGCCCGGACGATCAGCTGACGCCGCTGCCGCCGAACCCGTACAAGCGCCACCGCGGCATCACGCGCGCGTGGTTCGCGCTCAAGCATTCGCTGAACGGCTTTCGCGTCGCGATCCGCGAGGAAAGCGCGTTTCGCCAGGAGCTCACGCTCGCCGCGCTGATGCTGCCGATCGGCGCATTCGCGCCGGTGCCGGCCCCGTCGCGCGCGCTGCTGATCGCGTCGGTGCTGCTGGTGCTGATCGTCGAGCTGCTGAACTCGAGCGTCGAAGCCGCGATCGACCGCATCTCGCTCGAGCGCCACGAACTCTCGAAGCGCGCGAAGGACCTCGGCAGCGCGGCCGTGACGGTCGCGCTGTTCGCGTGCGTGACGACCTGGGGCTTCGTGCTCGGCCCGGTCGTCGCACGCTGGCTCGGCTTCTAGGCATCCCCACGCGCCCGCCCCGCCGCCCGCGTGCGGCGCTGCACCATGCGCCGCGCGGGGCCGCAATCACGAAATGCCCCGATGTGGCGAAACCCCGGTTTATAATCGTCCGCTAGACATAGAACAGCAACCCGCGCCGGACGAATCACGCAGCATCGATTGCAGCGCCCGCCAGTCCGGCACACACAGGGCCGGACGACATGGAAGCGAAACCTCCCCGCCGCACCCGCGAACGGATTCTCGAGTTGTCGTTGAAACTCTTCAACGAGATCGGCGAGCCGAACGTCACCACCACGACGATCGCCGAGGAAATGGAAATCAGTCCAGGCAACCTGTACTACCATTTCCGCAACAAGGACGACATCATCAACAGCATCTTCGCGCAGTTCGAGCAGCAGATCGAACGGCGGCTGCGCTTCCCCGAAGATCATCGTCCGACGATCGACGAAACCTGGTCGTACCTGCAGTACATGGCCGACTTCATGTGGACCTACCGGTTCCTGTATCGCGACCTCAACGACCTGCTCGCCCGCAACCGCACGCTCGAGACGCACTTCAAACAGATCATCAGCCACAAGGTGCGCTTCGCGCACGACATGTGCGAGCTGCTCGTGTCCGACGCCGAAATGGTCGCGACGCCCGCCGAGATCGAGGTCATCGCGACCAACATGGCGGTGATCTCGACGTACTGGCTGTCGTACCAGTACGTGATGCACCCGCGCAAGTACAACGACCAGGACGCGATCCGCGAGGAACTGCACCAGGTCAGCATGCACGTGATCTCCGTGATGGCCCCGTACCTGCGCGGCCGTTCGCGCCAGCTGTTCGACGATCTGGTCTCCGGCAAGCTGCCCAAGCGCCAGTTCACCGACTACCTGCCGCCGCGCGACGGTTCGCCGCGCCCCGCCGGCGGGCCGGTCACCGTTGGGCAGCCCCCGGCCAAGGACGCCAAGCAATGAAGGCAGTCTGCGTTTACTGCGGCTCGTCGTCCGGCGTGCGGCCCGTCTATGCCGATGCCGCGCGCGCCTTCGGCCGCGCGCTCGTCGATGCGGGCCTCACGCTCGTATACGGCGGCGGCCGCGTCGGCCTGATGGGCGTGATCGCCGACGAAGTGATGGCGGCCGGCGGCCGTGCGGTCGGCGTGATCCCCGAGTTGCTCGTCGACAAGGAAGTCGGCCATACGGGGCTGTCGGAACTGCACGTCGTGCCCGACATGCACCATCGCAAGAAGATGATGGCCGACCTCTCCGATGCGTTCGTCGCGATGCCGGGCGGCGCCGGCACGCTCGAGGAGCTCTTCGAGGTCTACACGTGGGCGCAGCTCGGCTATCACCGCAAGCCCGTCGCGCTCTACAACATCGATTCGTTCTACGATCCGCTGATCGCGCTGTTGCGCCATACGGTCGACGAAGGCTTCATGCGGCCGGCCTATTTCGACGCGCTGTGCGTCGAATCGGAACCCGCCGGGCTGATCGAGCGGCTGCGCCGCTACCAGCCGCCCGCCCGCGACAAGTGGGCATCCGACGCCGCGAAGTAACCTTCATCGGAGCCCGCACGCAATGACCGCACCGTCCGATCGTAAAGCCGTCCTCATCACTGGCGCGAGCCGTGGCATCGGCCGCGCGACCGCCGTGCTCGCGGCCGAACGCGGCTGGGACATCGGCATCAACTACGCGCGCGACGCGGCGGCGGCCGAACGGACCGCGCAGGCCGTGCGCGACGCGGGCGGCCGCGCGTGCATCGTCGCGGGCGATGTCGCGAACGAGGCGGACGTCGTCGCGATGTTCGACACCGTTGCCGCCGAATTCGGGCGCCTCGACGCGCTGGTCAACAATGCAGGCATCGTCGCGCCGTCGATGCCGCTTGCCGACATGCCGGTCGACCGGCTGCGGCGGATGTTCGATACCAACGTGCTCGGCGCCTATCTGTGCGCGCGCGAAGCCGCGCGCCGGCTGTCCACCGACCGCGGCGGCCGCGGCGGCGCGATCGTCAACGTGTCGTCGATCGCGTCGCGGCTCGGCTCGCCGAACGAGTACGTCGACTACGCGGGCTCGAAAGGCGCGGTCGATTCGCTGACGATCGGCCTGGCAAAGGAACTCGGCCCGCACGGCGTGCGCGTCAACGCGGTGCGCCCCGGCCTGATCGAGACCGAAATTCATGCAAGCGGCGGCCAGCCGGGCCGGGCGGCCCGTCTCGGCGCGCAGACACCGCTCGGCCGCGCGGGCGAAGCGCAGGAGATCGCCGAGGCGATCGTCTGGCTGCTCGGCGATATGGCGTCCTACACGACGGGCGCCCTGCTCGACGTCGGCGGCGGCCGCTAAGCTGACGCGCGGCGCAACAATACAGCGGTCGAAAACCGCCCCGTGGTCACGGCGCCACAAATCTCCACAATTCCGTGACAGTTTCAGTAAACGTCCGTAACAATTCCGTGCTCTACTAGCGGACATTCAGACAGGTGTCTTAAACACGCCGTCCGTTACCCGGATGTAGCCCCTTATCGGTCCTGCCCATGTCGCGGACCGGCTCGACTCGACCCGAGATCTTTTCCATGCCTGGAACCGCAGCGCCCAACCGGCGACGCACGCCCGTGCCCGCCCCGGCCGCGCACACCCGCTCGACCGCCGATACCGACATCGTCGCGACGCTGGACGTCGGCGGCACGCCCGTCGCCGCTTCGACCGCCGCCATCGGCACCCCGCGCGAGCGCTCGCTGCTGCTCGGCTGGCGCGCCTGGCTGTTCGTCGCCGCACTGGTGTGCGCGTACACGCTGCCCGGCGTGCTCGGACACGATCCGTGGAAACAGGACGAAACCTACACGTTCGGCATCATCCAGCACATGCTCGAAACCGGCGACTTCGTCGTGCCGACCAATGCCGGCCTGCCGTTCATGGAAAAGCCGCCGCTTTACGCGTGGGTCGCGACCAGCCTCGCGTGGCTGCTGCAGCGCGTGATGCCGCTGCACGACGCGGCGCGCCTCGCGAGCGCCCTGTTCGCCGCGCTCGCGTTCGGCTTCATCGCGCGCGCGGCCCGCGTGGCCAGCCGGGCGGACAGCTGGTTCGACCTGCGCGTGCTCGGCCCGGTCGTGCTGAGCGCGGGCACGCTCGTCGTCATCAAGCACGTACACGACATGATGACGGACGTCGCGCTGTTTGCCGGCACGGCAATGGGGTTCTGCGGGCTGCTCGAACTCGTGATCCAGCACGTCGCGCGTGCGCAGCAGATGCGGCACGGTCTGCCGGCGCATCCGGCGAGCCGCTGGGCCGCGCCGATCTTCGGCGCGGGCGTCGGCGTCGCGCTGATGGCGAAGGGGCTGTTCGTGCCGCTCGTGTTCGCGGCCACGCTCGTCTGCACGCTGGTGCTCTATCCGGCCTGTCGCACCCGCTCGTTCGCACGCGCGCTCGGCATTGCCGCGCTCGTGTTCGCGCCGTTCGCGCTGATCTGGCCGACCGCCCTGTTCCTGCGCTCGGAAACGCTGTTCATGACGTGGTTCTGGGACAACAACGTCGGCCGCTTCTTCGGCTTCTCCGTTCCCGAACTGGGCGCCGAAAACGACAAGCCGTTCTTCATCCTGCGCGCGTTCCTGCTCGTCGGCTTCCCGGTCGCCCCGCTCGCGATCGTCGCGCTCGCCCGCGGCGCATGGCGCGACTGGCACGCGCCACGCATCGCGCTGCCCGTGCTGTTCGCCGGCATCGGGCTCGTGGTGCTGCAGGTGTCCGCGACGTCGCGCCAGCTCTACATCCTGCCGTTCTTCGCACCGCTCGCGCTGGTCGCCGCGCAGGCGATCGACCGCCTGCCGCGCCGGCTGCATCTCGCGTGGGATTACCTGAGCCGTGTCCTGTTCGGCACGGTCGTCGTGCTCGCGTGGGCGATCTGGGCGGTGATGGCCGATCCGGCCGCGTCGCGCGCCGATCTCGCGCTGCTCGGCCGCTGGCTGCCGCTCGACTGGACGATGCCGATCCAGCCCGCGCTCGTGACCGGCGCGCTCGCGCTGACGGTCGGCTGGCTGACGCTGCTGCCGAAGCTGCGCACGACCGGCTTGTGGCGCGGCGCGCTGTCGTGGGGCGCCGGCGCGCTCGTCGCATGGGGGCTCATCTATACGCTGCTGCTGCCGTGGCTCGACGTCGCGAAGAGCTATCGCTCGGTGTTCGACGACCTGAACGCGCATCTCGCGCTCGAATGGAACGACGGCGACTGCATGGCGAGCCTGCACGGGCTCGGCGAATCGGAAGCGCCGATGCTGTACTACTTCTCCGGCATCCAGCACACCCCGATCGACGACGCGAAGACGACGCGCTGCACGTGGATGATCGTGCAGGGCGTGCGGGCCGTCGATCCGGCGCCCGGCAACGAATGGAAGCTGTTCTGGACCGGCGCCCGCCCGGGCGACAACACGGAACTGCTGCGCGTCTACGTGCGCACGCCCGAACAGCACCTGCAATGACATCGGGCGGCGCGATGCGCCGTCCTGCCCGCCTTTAGTTTCCGCTTCGGCACCGGCCGCGCGCTGTGCGCGATGCCGGCCGGCACGAACCCGCCGGCATCGCGCCCCTTCCGTCGTCACACCCCTGCCCGATCGTCAGAACGACGAGCCGGGCTCCCGCAGAAACACCGTTTCCTCGTCGGTCGACGCGCGACCGAGAATCGCGTTCCGGTGCGGAAAGCGGCCGAAGCGCTCGACGATCGCCGCATGCAGCAACGCGAAGCGGTGATAACTCTCGCATCCGGCCTCGTCGCGGATGCCCGCGCACAGGCGCACGGCCTCGCGCTGGCTCTCGACCGATTCGTCGTGCTCGAACGGCAGATATGCGAACGCACGGTGATGTCCGCTCGGCAACTGCGCATCCCAGCCGGCAGCGACGATGCGGCGGGCGAGCGCGAGCACCTTCGGATCGGCGGCAAACGCGCGCGGCGTGCCGCGATGGATGTTGCGCGAGAACTGGTCGAGCACGACGATCAACGCCAGCGCACCCTCCGGCGAATCGGCCCAGTGATCGCAGGCGCCGTCGCACGCGGCGTCGAGCAACGCGCCGTAACGCGTGCGCAGCACGTCGTCGAACGCCGCGCCGCCGTTGAACCAGATCTTGCGTTCCTGCCCGAATTCGGCCGAGCCCGGTTCGCCGAACCAGAAATCCAGAATCTCGCGCGCTTGCGGATCCAGCGCCGCCGCGCCCGCTTTCCCGCTATCGATCGTCATGCAAACTCCAGTACGAGGCGCCGTGTGCGCGCACTCTTCTTTTCCAGTTTCGCGACCCGCAGCCCGCCGATTTCGGACGTGTTGCGCACATGCGTGCCGCCGCACGGCTGCAGGTCGACGTTTTCGATGCGCAGCAGCCGCACGCGGCCGAGGCCCATCGGCGGCTTCACGCTCATCGTGCGCACGAGTTCGGGCCGCTCGGCCATCTCGTCGTCGGTGATCCATTCGGTCGTGACCGGATGCGCGCCGTCGACAAGGCCCGCGAGGCGCCGTTCGACGTCGTCGCGGTCGATCGCGTCGGACGTCGCGAAATCGAGCCGCACGTAGTCGGCCGTCACGCTGCAGCCGTCGACCGCGTACGGCAGCACCGCGCACATCAGGTGCGCGGCCGTGTGCAGGCGCATGTGCCGGTAGCGGCGCGGCCAGTCGATCGCGGCGACCACGCGCGTGCCGGGAGCAAGCGTCGCGACGCGCGCCTCCTGGCCCGGCGCGGGCACGTGCACGGCGTCGTCGGGCGTCGCGCCGTCGAACTTCGCCTTGCGCGTATCGGCAATCGCAAGCGTGCCGCCGTCGGGCAGCGTCAGCGTGCCGGCGTCGCCGGCCTGGCCGCCGCCGAGCGGATAGAACACCGTGCGGTCGAGGCGGATGCCGTCGTCGCCCACGGCCTGGACGATCGCCTCGCATTGCGTGAGGTACGCGTCTTCGCGAAACAGCGCTTGTGTCGTCATCGGGGGAGCCTCGTATCGATGGGGGAAACGGCCAGTGTCGCGCCGGGCTGCCCATGCGCCCAGACGCAGATCGTCCCGCGCGCAGGCAGCGGCGTACCGGTCGATCAACCGGGCCGGTTGCGCATCCAGTCGGCCGTGTCGTAGAACGAATGCATGAGCCGCTCGCGCAGCGGCTCCGGCAACCCGACATCCTCCATCGCCCACGCCATGCAGCGCAGCCACTGGTCGCGCTCGACCGACGCGATCGGGAACGGCAGGTGCCGCGCGCGCAGCCGGGGATGGCCGAACCGGCCGATGTAGTGGTCGGGGCCGCCGAGCCAGCCGCACAGGAACCAGAACAGCTTGTCGCGCGACCCGTCGAGCGACGGCGGATGCAGCGCGCGAATCTGCGCGAACTCGGGCTCGAGGTCCATCAGGTCGTAGAAGCGGTCCACCATTTCGCGCACGCGGGCTTCGCCGCCCACGAGCTCGAACGCCGTCGGCTGCGACGGCGCATCGTCATTCACATCGGTCATACGGATAGTCTGAAAACGGGATCTTCGGGCTGCGGGCGACGCTCAGGCGTCGCGCAGCGACTGCAGCGCGGGGCGCCGCAACACATTATGCAGGCTCAGCCAGCCGGCCGCACCGGCGCAGACGACGCCGGCCGCGATGCCGGCCGGCACGAGCCACGGATCGACGGCGAGCTGGAAATCGAACACGCGCGACGCGAGCACCCAGCCGACCGCGATCGCGCCCGCCGACGCCAGCGCGCCGGCCAGCGCGCCGACGACGATGAATTCCGCGCGCTGCACCGCATTGACCTGCGCGCGCGACGCGCCGAGCGCGCGCAACAGCGCGGCCTCGCGCACGCGCTCGTCGCGCGAGCCGGCGAGCGCCGTGTACAGCACGAGCACGCCGGCCGCGAGCGTGAACGCAAACAGGAACTGCACCGCCCCCACCACCTGCAGCATCATCCGCTGCAACTGCGCGAGGATCGGCGCGACGTCGATCGCGGTCAGGTTCGGGTAGCGCGCGATCAGCGGATCGAGCAGCGCGGCGTCCGATGCCGGCAGATGGAAGCTCGTCAGGTAGACGGCCGGAAAATCCTTCAGCACCGGCGGCGGCATCAGCACGAAGAAGTTGACGCGGAACGAGCCCCAGTCGAGCTTGCGCACGCTCGTGACGGGCGCATCGACCGTCAGCCCCGTCACGTCGAAGCGCAGCGTGTCGCCCGGCTTCACGTTCAGCGTCTTCGCAAGGCCGGCTTCGATCGAGATCTGCGGCGTGGCCGCGGTACCGAACCAGTCGCCTTCGACGATTCGGTTGTCGGACGGCAGCTCGGTCGTATACGACAGGTTGAATTCGCGATCGACGAGCCGGCGGGCCTCTTCGGACGGGTACGCGTCCGGATTCACCGGCTTGCCGTTGATCGCGACGAGGCGGCCGCGCACCATCGGCGCGGGGATGGCGTCGCGCACGCCGTGCGCGGCGAGATAGGCGGCGACGTCGGCGCGCTGGTCGGGCTGGATGTCGATCAGGAACTGGTTCGGCGCATCGGGCGGCGTCGACTGCCGCCAGCCCGCCACGAGGTCGTTGCGCGTGATCGCGATCAGCAACAGGCACATCAGGCCGAGCGCGAGCGCGGTGATCTGCAGCGCGCTGGCCGTGCCGCGCCGGTGCAGCGACGCCAGCGCGTAACGCCAGCCGACGCCCGCGGCTACGCGCGCATTGCGCACCGCGCGCGCGGCGGCGAACAGCACCAGCCGGGCGATCAGCGCGAACCCGACCAGCGCGCCGGCAAAGCCGCCCGCCACGATCAGGCCGAGCTTCAGGTTGCCGGCGGCCACGATCAGCAGCCCCGCGAACAGCACGACGCCGATCGCATACGCGGCCCACGCGGTGCGCGACGCATCGCCCCACTCGCGCCGCAGCACGCGCACCGGCGGCACGCGCGTGAGCGGCACGAGCGGCGGCAGCGCGAAGCCGAGTAGCAGTACGAGCGCGGCGCCCATGCCGATCACCGCCGGCCACAACGTGGGCGGCGGCAGCACGACGTCGATCAGGCCGCCGAGCGCGGCCAGCAATGCCCAGTGACCGCCGTAGCCGAGCACCGCGCCCGCGGCGCCCGACACGATGCCGACGCCGGCGAATTCGAGCGCGAACAGCGCGCCGAGCGTGCGGCGGCTCACGCCGAGGCAGCGCATCGTCGCGCAGCCGTCGAGATGGCGCCGCATGTAGCGCTGCGCGGCCATCGCAATCGCGACCGCCGCGAGCAGCGCGGTCAGCAATGCGACGAGCGTCAGGAAATGGCGCGCGCGATCCAGCGTCTGCCGCACCTGCGGCTGCCCTTCCTGCAACGACTCGAGCCCGACGCCGCGCAGTTTCCCGCCGTCGACGCGCGCGTGTGCATACGCTTCGAAGCGCGCGACGGCCGGTGCGTCGCCGGCGACCAGCAGCCGGTACGTGACGCGGCTGCCGTAGCCCGTGAGCCCCGTCGCGGCGAGCTCGTCCGCGCGCATCATCAGCCGCGGGGAAAAATTGACGAACGAAAAGCCGCGATCGAGTTCGCGGGAGATCGAGGCGGCGACCGTAAACGTGCGCAGCCCGACGCGCACCGTATCGCCCGCTTTGAGATGCAGCGCGTCGAGCAGCGCCGGGTCGGCCCAGACGGTGCCTGGCGCGGGAATCGCGGTCGCCTTCCGCGCGACGGCCGCGCCGGCCGGCAGGATCTCGACCGCGCCGCGCAGCGGATAGCCGGGCGACACGGCCTTCACGGCCGCGAGGCGCGACGGCGCCACATCGGCGGCCTGCCCGCCCGCGGCGGACGCGATCATGCTCGGGAAGATGGCCGTCGTCGCGGTACGCAGGCCGAGCGCGCGAGCCTGCCGGTCGAACGACGGATCGACGGGACGGTCGGCACGCACGACGAAATCGGCGCCGAGCATCTGGCGCGCGTCGCGCTCGAGCCCCTGGCGCAGCCGATCGGCGAGAAAGCCGACGCTCGTCAGCGCCGCGACCGCGAGCACCAGCGCGAGCACCAGCAGCGTCAGTTCGCCCGCGCGCCAGTCGCGCGCGGTCATCCGGGCGGCCTGGCGGATCAGGTCGCGCAGGCCGAAGCGGCCCGCATGCGCGCGCCCGTCATGGCCGGGTTGCCCGGCCGGCGGCTGCGCCGCCTGTTGCGGCCCCTTCAATCGCGTTTCCCTCCGATCGAGTTGAGCCGCGACACCATGTGGTTGGCCATCCCGCGAAAACCGCCCGACACGCCGCGCCACAGGCGCGGCAGCGCCCATGCCGACGCCGCGATGAACGCGGCGAGCAGCACGAGGAACGCGAGCGGAACGAAGAATGCGAGCGCGAGCCCGCCGACCACCAGACCGTCCTCGGTCGACGACGCGACCCAGTTCGAAAGCGGTTCGGGAGACAGGTTGATCAGCGCGCGCGTGCCGGCCTTCGCCACGTGCGCGGCGCCGGCAAGCGAGCCGCCGGCGAGCCCCGCGACCGCCAGCACGGTCGGATCGGCATGGCCGAGCGCGCCGGCCGCGAGCACGGCGCCGGCCGGAATGCGGATGAAGGTATGCACGGCATCCCACAGCGAGTCGAACGCGGGAATCTTGTCGGCAAGGAATTCGGTCACGGCGAGCACGGCCGCGGCGCCGATGACCCACGGCGACATCAGCACGGCCAGCGTGTCGGGCAGATGGAGCCAGCCGAACCGCGCCAGCACGCCGGCGATCAGCACCGTCAGGTACAGGCGCAGGCCGCTTGCCCACGCGAGCCCCGCGCCGAGCGAAATGGCTTCGATCATGGCCCTCTCCTTGCACTTTCCGTGCGCTTTGCCGATTGATCGGATCGGGTCGGACAGACCGGCCGCGCGGCGCGTGGCGACCGGCACCGCATGCCGCGAGCAACACGACGGTGTTCAGGCCCGAATGCTTTCCATTATAGACAGGCCGGCCGGGCGACCGGCGCAATTCCGCGGCGGCGCGGCGCCCGGGATGCCGTCGTCAGGCGGCCGACGACAGCTTCAGGCCGACCAGCCCCGCGACGATGAGCGCCGCGCTCGCGACGCGCGCGACGGTCAGCGCCTCGCCCATCATCACGATGCCGAACACGAACGCGCCGACCGCGCCGATGCCCGTCCACACCGCGTACGCGGTGCCGAGCGGCAACTGGCGCATCGCGACCGCGAGCAGCCCGAAGCTGGCCAGCGCCGTCACGATCGTAAACACCGACGGACCGAGCTTCGTGAAGCCGTCCGACGATTTCAGGCCGGCCGCCCAGGCCACTTCCAGCAAACCGGCGATCAACAACCATACCCACGCCATCTCGACGTACTCCGTATCGGATGGGGCCGTCCCCGTTGAAGCGAATGACCCGGGGTCGTCCCCGGGCGGCGCCGAGTATAACAAGCGGCTTACGGACCTGGCGGCTGCCGGCCACGCCCGCGGCCGATGCGGGGCGCGATCGGCCCGACGCGGTCAGTTCGCCACGCGCTTCGGCGCGACGCCGCCGACGCAGCGGTCGTCGCGGTACAACGCCCACTCCTCGCACACGCGGCCATCCTTGAACATGCACATGCCGACCTGCCCGCGCGGCAGGCTGCGGACCACGTGGCGACCGCCGAGCTTCTCGCAGTTGACCGACGCGGGATTGGCCAGCGCCGCTTGCGCGGGCGGCTGCTGCCCGGGCGGCAGCGGCTGGGCGAACGCGCCGGGCATGGCCAGCGCCAGCGCACCGATGACGACCAGACGGACGGACATTGCACGCTCCTCGTTTTCGTTCGCGGAACGTTCAGGATAGCGGGGATTGCGCAGCCGGTGTGCAAGGCCGGCCGCGCTCGGGAGACTGTCGCGCCGGCGCAACCTCGCCGGCGCGCGGCATCCTGGCCGCGTGCTGCGCTGCGCCCCCCCCCCCGTCACACGGCGCCGACTAGTCGGTAGCCGACGCCCGTCTCGGTGACGATGTGCTCGGGCTGCGCGGGATCGGCCTCGAGCTTCTGGCGCAGGTGCGCCATGTAGATGCGCAGGTAGTGATGGCTCTCGACGTGCGACGGCCCCCACACGTCACGCAGCAGCTGGCGGTGCGTGAGCACGCGCCCCGCGTGACGCACGAGCGTCGCGAGCAACCGGTATTCGAGCGGCGTCAGGTGCACGATCGCGTCGTCGCGCCACACCTGACGCAGCGCGAGATCGACGGTCACGGCGCCGAAGGCCACCTTCGGCGACTCGTTCGCGCCGCCCTGATTGCGCCGGCGCAGTTGCGCGCGAATCCGCGCGCGCAGTTCGGACACGCCGAACGGCTTGGTCAGGTAGTCGTCGGCGCCCGCGTCGAGCGCCGCGACTTTCTCCTCTTCCTGCGTGCGGGCGGACAGCACGATCACCGGCACCTCGGACCAGCCGCGCAGCTCGCGGATCACGTCGAGGCCGTCGGTGTCCGGCAGGCCGAGGTCGACGATCACGAGGTCGGGCTTGCGCGTCGCCGCGGCGATCAGCCCCTGCTTGCCCGTCTCGGCCTCGAACACCGCGATGTCCTCCTCTTCGAGCGCGGCGCGCACGAAGCGGCGGATCTGCTTTTCGTCCTCGATCAGGACGACGGTCAGGCTGGGTTCACTCATGGTCTGGCAATGACTCGGATGGGGGCGATGCGCCCGGCAGGTCGGATTCGTCGTCGGGCACGGGCGGCGCGGCCGGCGGCGTGTCGACCGGCAGCGTGAACCAGAAGCGCGCGCCCGTCACGTGGCCGTCGGGCGCAGTGCGGTTGAGCGCGCCGATTTTACCGCCGTGCGCCTCGACAATCGCACGGCAGATCGCAAGCCCGAGCCCGATGCCGGGCGTCGCCGATTCCTTCTCGCCGCGCGTGAATTTGTCGAAAATCCGCGCCTCCATGCCGGCCGGCAAGCCGGGGCCGTGATCGTCGACGTGCACGCGCACGAACGGGCTCCCGAACGGGTTCCCGTCGTCGGTCACGCGCTCCGCGCCGATGTCGAGCGACGTATCGGGCGGCGTGTACTTCGCCGCGTTCTCGAACAGGTTGGTGAACAGCCGCTCCATCAGCACCGCGTCCATCTGCAGCAGCGGCAGGTCGGCCGGCAGCGCGACGCGCACGGGATGGCGCGCGAGCACCCGCCGGCATGCGGCGAGCGCGGCGCCGACGGTTTCCTCGAGCAGCGACCACTGGCGCTTGAGCTGCAGGCTGCCGGCCTGCAGCCGCGCCATGTCGAGCAGGTTCGTGACGATGCCCGTCATGCGCAGCGCCTCGTCGTGGATCGCGTCGACGAGTTCGCCCTCGCGCTGCGCGAGGCGCCCGGCCGCCGCGGCGTCGCCCGCCTGCGCGGCCGCGCGCCCGTTCGCGAGCATCGACGAAAAGCCGACGATCGTCGTGAGCGGCGTGCGCAGGTCGTGCGAGATCGCCGACAGCAGCGAGTTGCGCAGCCGCTCGGACTCCATGTTGACGAGCGCGTCGCGCGCGATCTCGACGTAATGCACGCGCTCGAGCGCGAGCGCGATCTGCGCGGCGAATGCATCGAGCATCCGCTGCTGCTCGGGCACCTCGAGTTCGCGCGGCTCGCGCGATGCGACCGCGAGCACGCCGCGCGTGCGCATCGGCGCTTTCAGCGGCAGGTACAGCGCGGCCGTCGCCGGCAGCGTGTCGGTACCGCGCCCGGCCGGCTTCTGCTGGTCGTACACCCATTGGCCGACGTCGCTGTCGAGCTCCGCGCCCGTCAGCGTGACGGCCGCATCGGGCTCCTCGATCTTCTGCCGCACCTGGTCCGCGCTGTCGGGCAGCAGGAACGCGACGCGTGCGCGGAACACCTCGCCCACGTGGCGGCTGCCGATCTCGACGATCTGCTCGGTCGTCAACGCCGCGCCGAGCTCGCGCGCCATCGCGTAGATCGCGCCGGTGCGGCGCTCGCGGCGCTGCGCGACGCTCGCCTGGCGCGTGAGCGTCGACGTCAGGTGGCTGATCACGAGCGACGTCAGCAGCATCCCGAAGAAGGTCAGCAAGTATTGCGTGTCGCTGACCGAGAACGACATGCGCGGCGGCACGAAGAAGAAATCGAACGCGGCCACCGACAGGAACGACTGCAGCACGCCCGGGCCGCGCCCGAGCCGTACGGCCGAAAACACCACGCCGAGCAGGTACAGCATCACGAGATTCGTAAGGTCGAGCCGCCCGGACACGACGCTCGCGACGACGGTGATCGCCGCACAGATCGCGGCCGCATACGCGTAATGGCGCGGCGGCGAACGATGCGTGCCGAACTGCGCAAACGCATCGCGCCAGTCGCGTGCCCGCGCGTCCAGCGGCGCGGCGCGCGCCTCGTCGCTCGCGGATGCGCGGATCAGCATCAGGTCGACGTCGCCCGCGCGTTCGGCGAGCTGCTCGCCGAATGGCCGCGCGAAGCGGCGCGCAAGCCCGACCTTCGGCGAGCCGCCCGCGACGAGCTTCGATACGTTGCGCACCTTCGCATAGCCGATCAGCGCGGCGACCGCGTCGGCGCCGGCGAGCGTGGCCGTCTCCGCGCCGAGCTCGGCCGCGAGCTTCAGCGCGTCGAGCGTGCGCTGCCGCCGCGCGTCGGGCAGCCGCTGCAGGCGCGGCGTCTCGACATACACGGCGATCCAGTCGGCCTTCAGGCTCGCGGCGAGCCGCGCGGCCGCGCGCACGAGCGTCGGCGCCTCGGCGCCCGGGCCGACGCACACGAGCAGCCGCTCGCGCGCCTGCCAGATGCGCTGGATCGAACGATCGGCGCGGTACTCGCGCATCTGCGCGTCGACGCGATCGGCCGTGCGGCGCAGCGCCAGCTCGCGCAGCGCAATCAGGTTGCCCTTGCGGAAGAAGTTGCGCACCGCGCGCTCGGCCTGCTGCGCGAGATAGACCTTGCCGTCGCGCATGCGCTCGAGCAGCTCCTCGGCCGGCAGGTCGACGAGCGTGACTTCGTCGGCCGCGTCGAACACGCGATCGGGCACGGTCTCCCACACGCGGATGCCGGTGATGGCGCCGACGACGTCGTTCAGGCTTTCGAGGTGCTGGACGTTGACGGTCGTATACACGTCGATGCCCGCGTCGAGCAGCTCGTAGACGTCCTGCCAGCGCTTCAGGTGCCGTGCGCCCTGCACGTTCGAATGCGCGAGTTCGTCGACGAGGATCAGTTGCGGCTGGCGAGCGAGTGCGCCATCGAGATCGAATTCGGCGAGCGCGCGGCCGCGATGGTCGATGCGGGCGGGCGGCAGCACGTCGAGGCCGTCGAGCAGCGCGGCGGTCTCGCCGCGGCCGTGGGTCTCGACGATGCCGACGACGACGTCGACGCCTTCCTGCCGGCGCTGCCGCGCGGCCTGCAGCATCGCGTAGGTCTTGCCGACGCCGGCGGACGCGCCGAAGAAGATCTTGAGCTGGCCGCGCCGCTGCTTTTCTTCGTCTCGCTGCAGCTTGTCGAGAAGTTGGTCTGGATCGGGACGGTTCATGCGTGAGAAAAGCGGAGCGCCCGGATGCGCGCGAGTACGAGCATTGTGGTTCCAAATCGCCGCAAAAGGCAAAGACGGCGCGAACGCCGTCGGGGAAAGCGCATCCGGCGCGGTTCAGGCCGCGCCGGATGTCGGCCGGCACGCGCGATCGGTCAGTGCGCGGCCTGCGCCGCGTCGAGCGCGAGGTTCAGCTTCAGCACGTTCACACGCGGCTCGCCGAGCACGCCGAACTGGCGGCCCGTCGTGTTCGCGGCGACGAGTTGCGCGACCGCGTCCGGCGCCAGGTTGCGCACCTTCGCGACGCGCTCGACCTGGTACGCGGCGGCGGCCGGCGTGATCTCCGGATCGAGGCCGCTCGCCGACGCCGTCACGAGGTCGACCGGCACCGGCTTCGACAGGTCGGTGCCCGCTTCGCGCAGCGCGGCGATGCGCGCCTTCACCTGATCGGCGAGCGACGGGTTCAGCGGGCCGAGGTTCGAGCCGCCGGAGCCGGCCGCGTTGTACGGCATCGGCGCGGTGGCCGACAGCCGGCCCCAGAAATACTTCGGCGCGTCGAACGACTGGCCGATCAGCGCGGAGCCGACGATCTTGCCGTCCTGCTCGATCAGGCTGCCGTTGGCCTGCGACGGGAACACGGCCTGACCGAACACGGTCATCACGGCCGGGTAGGCGAGCCCCGTCACGACGGTCAGTACGACGAAGAGCACGACGAGCGGACGAATCAACGTTTTCATGAGAGTTCCTTCAAGTACGGCCGGCTCAGGCCCAGCCGAGTGCAGCAAGCGTCATGTCGATCAGCTTGATGAACGGGAACGGCAGCAGCACGCCGCCGAGGCCGTACACCAGCAGGTTGCGGCGCAGCAGCGACGCGGCGCCGAGCGGCCGGTAGGTCACGCCCTTCAGCGCGAGCGGGATCAGCGCGACGATGATCAGCGCGTTGAAGATCACCGCCGACAGGATCGCGGACGCCGGCGACGTCAGATGCATGATGTCGAGCACGCGAAGTTGCGGGTAGGTCGTCACGAACGCGGCCGGGATGATCGCGAAGTACTTCGCGATGTCGTTCGCGATCGAGAACGTGGTCAGCGACCCGCGCGTCATCAGCATCTGCTTGCCGATCTCGACGATCTCGATCAGCTTCGTCGGGTTCGAGTCGAGGTCGACCATGTTGCCGGCTTCCTTCGCCGCCTGCGTGCCGGTGTTCATCGCCACCGCGACGTCCGCCTGCGCGAGCGCCGGCGCGTCGTTGGTGCCGTCGCCCGTCATCGCGACGAGGCGCCCGGCCGCCTGATGCTCGCGGATCGTCGCGAGCTTGGTTTCCGGCGTCGCTTCCGCGAGGAAATCGTCGACGCCCGCTTCCGCCGCGATCGCCGCGGCCGTCAGCCGGTTGTCGCCCGTCACCATCACGGTCTTGATGCCCATCTTGCGCAGTTCCGCGAAGCGCTCCTTGATGCCGCCCTTCACGATGTCCTTCAGCTCGATCACGCCGAGCACGCGCGCCGCCCCTTCCTGCAGGTCGGCCACGACGAGCGGCGTGCTGCCGCGGCGCGCGACGTCGTCCACCGCGCGGCGCACTTCTTCCGGAAAGCGGCTGCCGTGGGTTTCGACGTAGCGGCGGATCGCGTCGGCCGCGCCCTTGCGGATTTCGCGGCCCGGCAGATCGACGCCGCTCATCCGCGTCTGCGCGGAAAAGCCGAGGAACGTCGCGTGCAGTTGCGCCATGTCGCGCTGGCGAATGTTGAAGCGCTCCTTCGCGAGGACGACGATGCTGCGGCCTTCCGGCGTTTCGTCGGCGAGCGACGACAGTTGCGCGGCGTCGGCCAGCGCTTCCTCGGTCACGCCCGGCGCGGGCACGAACATCGACGCCTGGCGGTTGCCGAGCGTGATCGTGCCGGTCTTGTCGAGCAGCAGCACGTCGACGTCGCCGGCCGCTTCCACCGCGCGGCCCGACGTCGCGATCACGTTCGCCTGCATCATCCGGCTCATCCCGGCCACGCCGATCGCGGACAGCAGGCCGCCGATCGTCGTCGGGATCAGGCACACGAGCAGCGCGACCAGCACGGTGATCGTCACCACGTGGCCGGCCTTCATCGCGTCGACCGCGAACGTCGAGAACGGCAGCAGCGTCGCGGTCGCGAGCAGCATCACGATCGTCAGCGCGACGAGCAGGATCGTCAGCGCGACCTCGTTCGGCGTCTTCTTGCGCTTCGCGCCTTCGACCATCGCGATCATCCGGTCGAGGAACGCCTCGCCCGGGTTCGCGGTGACCTTGACGACGATCCAGTCCGACAGCACGCGCGTGCCGCCCGTCACCGACGAGAAGTCGCCGCCCGATTCGCGGATCACCGGCGCGGATTCGCCGGTGATCGCCGATTCGTCGACCGACGCGACGCCGTCGACGACCTCGCCGTCGGCCGGGATCACGTCGCCGGTCTCGACCAGCACGACGTCGCCTTTACGCAAGTCGGACGCGGTCGTGATGCGGATCGGCGACTTCGGATGCGGCTCGTTGAGCTTCTTCGCCATCACGTCCTTCTTCGCGCTGCGCAGCGACGCGGCCTGCGCCTTCGAGCGCCCTTCCGCGAGCGCTTCGGCGAAGTTCGCGAACAGCACCGTGAACCACAGCCACAGCGCGATCGCGAGGATGAAGCCGGCGGGCGCCTCGGCCTGGCCGGCGAGCGCCGCGATCCACAGGATCGTGGTCAGGATGCTGCCGACGTACACGCAGAACATCACCGGGTTGCGGAACTGCGTGCGCGGCGTGAGTTTCTTGAACGAATCCACGATCGCCGGGCGCAGCAGCGCCGGATCGAACATGGATCGTGTTGCGGAATGTTGAGTCATTGCGATCTCTTCAAGCTCTTCAGTCTTTTCAATGTGTCGCCATGCGGGCGCGCGTCACGCGCCCAGCCACATCATCAGGTGCTCGACGCCCGGGCCGAGCGCGAGCGCCGGCACGTAGGTCAGCGCGCCCACCAGCAGCACGGTGCCGAGCAGCAGCACGACGAACAGCGGGCCGTGGGTCGGCAGCGTGCCGCCCGTCACCGCGATGCGCTTCTTCGCGGCGAGCGAGCCGGCGATCGCCAGCACCGGCACGATCGTGCCGAAGCGGCCGAACCACATCGCGATCGCGGTCATCCAGTTGTAGAACGGCGTGCCGACCGTCAGGCCTGCGAACGCGCTGCCGTTGTTGTTCGCGGCCGAGCTGAACGCGTACAGGATTTCCGAGAAGCCGTGCGGGCCCGGGTTCGCGATACCGGCCTTGCCCACGTCCGCCAACACCGCGATCGACGTGCCGATCAGCACCAGCAGCGGCGTGAGCAGCACGACGATCGACACCATCTTCATCTCGTACGACTCGATCTTCTTGCCGACGTATTCCGGCGTGCGGCCGATCATCAGGCCGGCGACGAACACCGCGAGCAGCGCGAACACGAGCATCCCGTAGAGGCCCGAGCCGACCCCGCCGTAGACCACCTCGCCAAGCTGCATCAGCAGCATCGGCACGAGGCCGCCGACCGGCGTCAGCGAATCGTGCATCGTGTCGACCGCGCCGCACGACGCGGCCGTCGTCGCGACCGTGAAGATGCCGGTCTGCGCGATCCCGAAGCGGGTTTCCTTGCCTTCCATGTTGCCGCCCGGCTGCAGCGCGCTCGCCGACTGGTCGACGTGCAGCGCGGCAAGCGTCGGGTTGCCGCCCTGCTCGGCGCTCACCTCGACGCCGACCGCGACCGCGAACGCGACCGTCATCGCCGCGAGCACCGCCATGCCCTGCCGGCGGTCGCCGATCACGCGGCCGAACACCAGGCACAGCGCGGCCGGAATGATCAGGATCGCGAAGATCTCGATGAAGTTCGCGAATGGCGTCGGGTTTTCGTACGGGTGCGCGGAGTTCGCGTTGAAGAAGCCGCCGCCGTTGGTGCCGAGCATCTTGATCGCTTCCTGCGACGCGACCGGGCCCATCGCGAGCGTCTGCTTCGTGAGCCGGGTCGGCACCGTGACCGCGTTGCCCTTGTCGTCCTTCACCGGGTTGCCCTGCGCGTCGAGCTTCGGCGCCGCATAGGTGCTCGCCTGCAGCACCGGCACGTCCTGGTACGCCTTCATGTTCTGGATCACGCCCTGGCTCATCAGCAGCGCGGCGACGATCATCGCCATCGGCACGAGCACGTACAGCGTCACGCGCGTGAGGTCGACCCAGAAGTTGCCGATGGTCTGCGCGGTGTGGCGCGCGAAGCCGCGGACCAGCGCGATCACGACGACGATGCCGGTCGCCGCCGACAGGAAGTTCTGCACGGTCAGGCCGAGCATCTGCGTCAGGTAGCTGACGGTCTGCTCCGGCGTGTAGTCCTGCCAGTTCGTGTTGGTGACGAAGCTGACGGCCGTGTTGAACGCGCCGTCGACCGTCATCGCGCCGAACTGCTGCGGGTTGCCGGGCAGAAAGCCCTGCAGGCGCAGCAGGCCGTAGAGGAACAATGCGCCGAGCGCGTTGAATGCGATCGTCGCGATCGCGTACTGCTTCCAGCTCATCTCGCTGCCGGTGTCGACGCCGGCGATGCGGTACAGCACGCGTTCGAGCGGCCCGAACACGCGCACGACGCGCGAGCTGCCGTCCATCACCGCCGTCAGGTAGCGCGCGACCGGCACGGCCGCCGCCAGCAGCACGACGATGAACAGCAGCATCTGCAACAGGTTGTTCGCGTTCATTCGATGTCCTCCGCGCGCAGCAGCGCAAAGACGAGATACGCGAACAGCAGGGCTGTCGATGCGCCCGCCAGCCAAAGCATCCAGGTCATGCCCGCCCCCCGCGACCGTATTGCACGAGCTTCTCGCAACCGGCAACCAAACCGAGGATCAGCACGGTGAAAAGCACCAGGGCGCCGATGAATACCCCATCCATTTTTGTGTTCTCCGTCGTCGAAATCAGACGACTGGAACCTTATGGGAACGCACGTAAAGGGCGGGTCAAAGGTATCGGGGCGGATATAAAAAACGTGTAAACGCGAGGCGGGAGAAAACGGAGGCGGGACGGGCGGCGGCGCGGCGCCGCCCGCGAAGGCGCGTGCCGGCATGGCGCCGGCACGAAAGGAATGGTCAGGGAACGAGGATCGTCGAGCCAGTGGTCCTGCGCGCCTCGAGATCCGCATGCGCGCGGCCGACTTCCGCGAGCGGATAGCGCTGGTTGATACTCGTCTTCACCTTGCCCGACAGGATCACGTCGAACAGCTCGGCGGCCGCTGCTTCGAGATCGGCGCGCTTCGCGATGTACGAGAACAGCGTGGGCCGCGTGAAGAACAGCGAGCCGCGCGACGAGAATTCCTTCGAGTCGATCGGCGGCAGCGGACCCGACGCGTTGCCGAAGCTGACGAAGTAGCCGAGCGGCGCGAGGCTGTCGAGCGAGCCGATATAGGTGTCCTTGCCGATCGAATCGTAGACGACCGGCACGCCCGCGCCATGGGTGATCTCCTTCACGCGCTGCGTGAAGTTCTCGCGCGTATAGACGATCGGATGATCGCAGCCGTGCGCCTTCGCGAGCGCGGCTTTCTCGTCCGAGCCGACCGTCCCGATCACGGTCGCGCCGAGCGCCTTCGCCCACTGGCACACGAGCAGCCCAACGCCGCCGGCCGCCGCATGGATCAGGATCGTGTCGCCGGCCTTCACCGGGTACGTGCGACGCAGCAGATAGTGCGCGGTCAGGCCCTGCAGCATCACGGACGCCGCATCGTCGTAGCTGATACCGTCGGGCAGCTTCACGAGCTTCTCGGCCGGCAGCACGCGCTCCTGCGCGTACGCGCCCGGCGGCTGCGCGACGTAGGCGACACGATCGCCGGCCTTCAATGCGCTCACGCCGTCGCCGACGGCCGTCACTTCGCCGGCCGCCTCCATCCCGATGCCCGCGGGCAGCGGCTGCGGATACAGGCCCGTGCGGAAATACACGTCGATGTAGTTGAGCCCGACCGCATGCTGGCGGATGCGCACCTCGCCGGCCTTCGGCGCGTCGACGTCGACATCGACCCACTTCATCACGTCCGGGCCGCCCGGCTGGTCGTATCGGATTGCTTTCGGCATCGTTTCGCTCCTCGTCTCTCGATCGGTCAGGGAAAAATTCGGGTCGCCGATGCGCGGGCCGGCCGATGGATGCGGAAACCGGCGGCGGACGCGCGGCGCGACGCACGATTCTCGCGCGTGGCGGCCAACCGTGCATGGCCCTGCCGCGAGCAGGGACAATCGGCCGCCGCCTGCGCCTAGCAAACGTCCTGCATGTTCCGCGCCAGATCGTCGAGCAGCATCCGCGCGGTCGCGACGTTCGTCGCCACCGGCACGTCGTGCACGTCGCAGGCGCGCACGAGCGCGGTGATGTCGGGATCGTGCGGCTGCGCGGTCATCGGATCGCGCAGGAACACGACGACGTCGACGCGGCCGTCGGCCAGTTCCGCGCCGATCTGCAGGTCGCCGCCGAGCGGCCCCGACAGCTTGCGCTCGACGTCGAGCCCGTGCGCGGCGGCGATGCGGCCGCCCGTGGTGCCGGTCGCGACGAGCCGGCATTGCGCGAGCGTCTCGCGGTACTGGCCCGCGAGTGCGACGATCTCGTCTTTCTTCGCGTCGTGCGCAATCAGTGCGATGCGAGGTTTGCTCATCTCTCCAGTTCCTTTGTCGTTCGGTTGTCGTCGTTCGGTCGTTATCGGCGATGATGCGCGCGCATCAGAACGTGCCCGGATACGCGCCGCCGTCGAGCAGCCAGTTCTGCCCGGTGATATAGCCGGCATGCACGCTGCACAGGAACGCGCATGCGGCGCCGAATTCCTCGCGCGTGCCGAGCCTGCCGGCCGGGATGTCCCTGGTGCGCCGCGCACGCATCTCGTCGAGCGTCACGCCTTGCGCCTTCGCGGACGCGGCGAGCGTCGTCGCGATCCGGTCGGTGTCGAACAGCCCCGGCAGCAGGTTGTTGATCGTCACCCCCTGCCCCGCGACCTTGCGCGACAGCCCCGCGACGAAGCCGGTCAGCCCCGAGCGCGCACCGTTCGACAGCGCCAGCACGTCGATCGGCGCCTTCACCGCCGAACTCGTGATGTTGACGATCCGGCCGAAGCCGCGGCCGATCATCCCGTCGATGGTCGCCCGGATCAGCTCGATCGGCGTCAGCATGTTCGACTCGAGCGCGCGGATCCAGTCGTCGTGGGAGAAATCGCGGAAATCGCCGGGCGGCGGGCCGCCGGCATTCGTCACGAGAATGTCCGGCTGCGGGCACGCGGCGAGCGCGGCCGCGCGGCCGTCCGGTGTCGTGATGTCGCAGGCGACCGCCGTGACCGACACGTTCGCGCCGGCGCGGATCTCTTCCGCGGTTTCCTCCAGCGTGTCGCGCGTGCGCGCGACGATCACGAGGTTCACGCCCTCCGCGGCCAGCGCTTGCGCGCAGCCCCGCCCGAGGCCCTTGCTGGCCGCGCACACGAGCGCGGTCTTTCCTTCAATGCCGAGATCCATCGTCGCTTCCCTGGTGGCGCGCGTGCCGGCGCGGCCCCGCGTTGCCGCCGGCCGGCGGGCGAACGGGCGTGCCCGGCACGCGGATTGTCGTGAGACGTCGATAATATCCGGATCGCGCGGCGCGCCTTGGTAAAATTGCGGCCATAAGCGACGGCCGGCCCGTGCCCGCCGCCGCCCCCGATCCCCTTTTGCCGCCAAGGCGCCCCGTCATGAAACAGGACAGCCGTTTCCCGAATCTCTTCATCACCGATCACCCGCTGATCCAGCACAAGCTCACGCACATGCGCGACAAGGACACGTCCACGCGCACGTTCCGCGAACTGCTGCGCGAGATCACGCTGCTGATGGGCTACGAGATCACCCGCAACCTGCCGATCACGACCAAGCGGGTCGAAACCCCGCTGGTGGCGGTCGACGCGCCGGTGATCGCGGGCAAGAAGCTCGCGATCGTGCCCGTGCTGCGCGCGGGCATCGGGATGTCGGACGGCCTGCTCGACCTGGTGCCGTCCGCGCGCGTCGGCCACATCGGCGTGTACCGCGCCGAAGACCACCGTCCGGTCGAATACCTGGTGCGCCTGCCGGACCTGGAAGACCGCATCTTCATCCTGTGCGATCCGATGGTCGCGACCGGCTACTCGGCCGTGCACGCGGTCGACGTGCTCAAGCGCCGCAACGTGCCGGCCGCGAACATCATGTTCGTCGCGCTGGTCGCCGCGCCGGAGGGCGTGCAGGTGTTCCAGGACGCGCACCCCGACGTGAAGCTGTTCGTCGCGTCGCTCGACTCGCACCTGAACGAGCACGCGTACATCGTGCCGGGCCTGGGCGACGCCGGCGACCGCCTGTTCGGCACCAAGAACTGATCGAATCGAGCGGCCGGCGCCGCCGTGCCGCGCGGCCGCGACGGCCGCCCCGGCCGTTCGGCCATGCGCGGCGGCCCCGAACCGGCGGTCGCCGCGTGATAAAATCACGCTCCACTCGACACGCGCGGCCCCGCGGCTTCATGCCCGCCGAAACGGCTGCCGATTCAACGACACATCGCAACAATCGCCCGCGCTGCGCGCCCGGGCACGGAGAAAGGTATGGCTGGTCATTCGAAATGGGCCAACATCAAGCATAAGAAGGCAGCGGCCGACGCGAAGCGCGGCAAGATCTGGACCCGCCTGATCAAGGAAATCCAGGTCGCGGCGCGCCTCGGCGGCGGCGACGTCAACTCGAACCCGCGCCTGCGTCTCGCGGTCGACAAGGCAGCCGACGCGAACATGCCGAAGGACAACGTCAAGCGCGCGATCGATCGCGGCGTCGGCGGCGCGGACGGCGCGAACTACGAAGAGATCCGTTACGAAGGCTACGGCATCAGCGGCGCGGCGGTCATCGTCGACACGCTGACCGACAACCGCACCCGCACGGTCGCGGAAGTCCGTCACGCATTCTCGAAGTTCGGCGGCAACATGGGCACCGACGGCTCGGTCGCATTCATGTTCGATCACGTCGGCCAGTTCCTGTTCGCGCCCGGCACCTCGGAAGACGCGCTGATGGAAGCCGCGCTCGAAGCCGGCGCGAACGACGTGAACACGAACGACGACGGCTCCATCGAAGTGCTGTGCGACTGGCAAGCGTTCTCGGCTGTGAAGGACGCGCTCGAAGCCGCCGGCTTCAAGGCCGAACTCGCCGAAGTGACGATGAAGCCGCAGAACGAAGTCGAATTCACCGGCGACGACGCGGCGAAGATGCAGAAGCTTCTGGACGCGCTCGAGAACCTCGACGACGTGCAGGACGTATATACGAACGCCGTCATCGTCGAGGAATGAAATGCCGGCCGCCGCATCTGTCGCGGCGGCGGCCCGACCGATTCCGCGGCCGGCGCGCCTGAGCGTGCCGGCCGCCCTGTTTTCTAGTCTGCGGGGAATCCCATGAAATTACTCGTCGTCGGTTCCGGCGGCCGCGAACATGCGCTGGCGTGGAAGCTCGCGCAGTCGCCGCGCGTCCAGATGGTCTACGTCGCGCCCGGCAATGGCGGCACGGCGCAGGACGAGCGTCTGAAGAACGTCGACATCACGTCGCTCGACGAACTCGCCGATTTCGCGGAACGCGAAGGCGTCGCGTTCACGCTCGTCGGGCCGGAAGCCCCGCTCGCGGCCGGCATCGTCAACCTGTTCCGCGCACGCGGCCTGAAGGTGTTCGGCCCGACCCGCGAAGCCGCGCAGCTCGAAAGCTCGAAGGATTTCGCGAAGGCGTTCATGAAGCGCCACGGCATCCCGACCGCCGACTACGAAACCTTCGCCGACGCGGCCGCTGCCCACGCGTACATCGACGCGAAGGGTGCGCCGATCGTCGTGAAGGCCGACGGCCTCGCGGCCGGCAAGGGCGTCGTCGTCGCGATGACGCTCGAAGAGGCACACGCCGCCGTCGACATGATGCTGTCGGGCAACAAGCTGGGCGACGCCGGCGCGCGCGTCGTGATCGAGGAATTCCTCGACGGCGAGGAAGCGAGCTTCATCGTGATGGTCGACGGCAAGCACGCGCTGGCGCTGGCTTCGAGCCAGGACCACAAGCGCCTGCTCGACGAGGATCGCGGCCCGAACACCGGCGGCATGGGCGCGTATTCGCCCGCGCCGATCGTCACGCCGCAGATGCACGCACGCGTGATGCGCGAAATCATCATGCCGACCGTGCGCGGGATGGAAAAGGACGGCATCCGCTTCACGGGCTTCCTGTACGCGGGCCTGATGATCGACAAGGACGGCAATCCGCGCACGCTCGAGTTCAACTGCCGGATGGGCGACCCGGAAACGCAGCCGATCATGGCGCGCCTGAAGAGCGATTTCTCGAAGGTCGTCGAGCAGGCGATCGCGGGCACGCTCGACACGGTCGAACTCGACTGGGATCGTCGCACCGCGCTCGGCGTCGTGCTGGCCGCGCACGGTTACCCGGACGCGCCGCGCAAGGGCGACCGCATCAACGGGATCCCGGTGGAAACCGGACAGGCGGTCACGTTCCATGCGGGCACGACGCTCGACGGCGACAAGCTGACGACGGCCGGCGGCCGCGTGCTGTGCGTGGTCGGCCTCGCCGATTCGGTGCGCGAAGCGCAGCAGCATGCCTACGACACGATCAACCAGATCAATTTCGAAGGCATGCAGTACCGCCGCGACATCGGCTTTCGCGCGCTCAACCGCAAGAGCACATGACGTCGCCATCGCCGCCCCGCGTCGTCGCGGCGGCGGCCCATCTGCCGGGGTTCGATAGAATGCCCGGCAGACGCCTTTTTTTCGGCCCCCGCTCAGGGCGGGGGCAGCCAGTCCAGACATGACCGATTCGACCTACGACGTGGCGCGTGTGCGCACGTACCTCCAGGGCCTGCAGACACGGATCGCCGACGCGCTCGGCGCGCTCGACGGCACGCCGCTCGCGACCGACGCGTGGCAGCGCGGGCCGGCCGAACGCCTGCGCGGCGGCGGCTGCACGCGGATTCTCGAAGGCGGCCGCGTGTTCGAACGCGCGGGAATCGGCTTTTCCGACGTCGCGGGCGACGCGCTGCCGCCGTCGGCGAGCGCCGCGCGCCCGCAGCTGGCCGGCCGCGGCTTCGAGGCGCTCGGCGTGTCGCTCGTGCTGCACCCGCGCAATCCGTACTGCCCGACCGTGCACATGAACGTGCGGATGCTGATCGCGACGAAACCGGGCGAGGCGCCCGTGTTCTGGTTCGGCGGCGGCATGGATCTGACACCGGTTTACGGTTTCGAGGACGACGCGCGGCATTTCCACCAGACCTGCAAGGATGCGCTCGACCCGTTCGGCATCGAGCTCTACCCGCGCTTCAAGCAATGGTGCGACGAATATTTCTTCCTGAAGCACCGCAACGAGATGCGCGGCATCGGCGGGATCTTCTTCGACGATTTCTCGGAACCCGGTTTCGAACGCTCGTTTGACATGATGCAAAGCGTCGGCGATGCGTTCCTGCAGGCGTACCTGCCGATCGTCGAGCGCCGCGTCGACCTGCCGTACGGCGAGCGCGAACGCGACTTCCAGGCATACCGCCGCGGCCGCTACGTCGAATTCAACCTCGTGTTCGACCGCGGCACGCTGTTCGGCCTGCAAAGCGGCGGCCGGACCGAGTCGATCCTGATGTCGATGCCGCCGGTCGCGAACTGGCGCTACAACTGGCAGCCCGAGCCGGGAACGCCTGAAGCGCGCCTGACCAGCGACTTCCTCGTGCCGCGCGACTGGGCCTGAGCCCGCGCGCCCCGCTGCCCCAACGAAAGGACGCGTTTTTCTGGACACCACCGCCCGCCCCGCCCCGCTGCCGCGCCGTATCGGCTTGCTGGGCGGTACTTTCGACCCGATCCACGACGGCCATCTCGCGCTCGCGCGCCGGTTCGCCGGGCTGCTCGACCTGACCGAACTCGTATTGCTGCCCGCCGGGCAGCCGTACCAGAAGCGCGACGTGTCGGCCGCCGAGCACCGGCTCGCGATGACGCGCGCGGCCGCCGGCACGCTGTCCGTGCCGGGCGTGACCGTGACCGTCGCCACCGACGAGATCGAACACACCGGCCCGACCTACACGGCCGAGACGCTCGCGCGCTGGCGCGAGCGGATCGGCCCGGATGCGTCGCTGTCGCTGCTGATCGGCGCCGATCAGCTCGTGCGCCTCGATACGTGGCGCGACTGGCGCACGCTGTTCGACTACGCGCACATCGGCGTGTCGACGCGCCCGGGCTTCGAGCTCGGCACGGCGCCGCCGGCCGTCGCGCGGGAAATCGCCGCGCGGCAGGCCGGCGCCGACGTGCTCAAGGCCACGCCGGCGGGCCGCCTGCTGATCGATACGACCCTTTCGTTCGACATCGCCGCGACCGACATTCGCACGCACCTGCGCGAATGCATCGCACGCCATGCGCAAATGCCCGACGCGTCGGCCGAACATGTGCCGGCCGCCGTATGGGCCTATATTCTTCAACATCGCCTCTACCATTCCTGAATCCATGGATATTCGCAAACTGCAGCGCGTGATCGTCGACGCCCTCGAAGACGTCAAGGCGCAAGACATCAAGGTGTTCAACACCAGCCACCTGACCGAACTGTTCGACCGCGTGGTCGTCGCATCGGGCACCTCCAACCGCCAGACCAAGGCCCTCGCGTCGAACGTGCGCGACAAGGTCAAGGAAGCCGGCGGCGACGTCGTCAGCTCCGAAGGCGAGGACACCGGCGAATGGGTGCTGGTCGACTGCGGCGACGCGGTCGTGCACATCCTGCAACCGGCGCTGCGCCAGTACTACAACCTCGAGGAAATCTGGGGCGACAAGCCCGTGCGGATGAAGCTCGGCGGCGGCAAGGGCAACGGCTTCGCCACGGCGAGCGAAGACGACGAGGAAGAGGAAGAAGCGCCCGCACGCCCGGCACGCAAGACGGCCGCCCGCCGCCGTTGAGCCGTCGCGCGTCTCCCGATGAAGCTTTTCATCCTCGCGGTCGGCCACAAGATGCCGGGCTGGATCGCATCCGGCTTCGACGAATACACGAAGCGGATGCCGCCCGAACTGCGCATCGAGTTGCGCGAAATCAAGCCTGAACTGCGTTCGGGCGGCCGCAGCGCCGAAAGCGTGATGGCGGCCGAACGGCAGAAGATCGAGGCCGCGCTGCCGAAGGGCGCGCGCCTCGTCGCGCTCGACGAGCGCGGCCGCGACTGGACCACGATGCAGCTCGCGCAGGCGCTGCCCGGCTGGCAGCAGGACGGCCGCGACGTCGCGTTCGTGATCGGCGGCGCCGACGGGCTCGATCCGGATCTGAAAGCGCGCGCCGACGTGCTGCTGCGCATCTCGAGCATGACGCTGCCGCACGGCATGGTGCGCGTGCTGCTCGCCGAACAGCTTTACCGGGCGTGGAGCATCACGCAGAATCACCCCTACCACCGCGCATGACGTGTCGTCCTCGAGACGCGCGCCGCGCGCGCTCAACGAGATAACGACACCATGCCGTCCAGCACGTCCCCCGCGCTTTTCCCGATCCTTTACCTCGCTTCGCAAAGCCCGCGCCGCCAGGAGCTGCTGCAGCAGATCGGCGTACGCTTCGAGCTGCTGCTGCCGCGCCCCGACGAGGACGCCGAGGCGCTCGAGGCCGAACTACCCGGTGAAGCCGCCGACGCGTACGTGCGGCGCGTGACCGTCGCGAAGGCCGAGGCCGCGCGTGCGCGCCTCGTCGCGAGCGGCAAGCCGGCCGCGCCGGTGCTGGTGGCCGATACGACCGTGACGATCGACGGCGCGATCCTCGGCAAGCCGGCCGACGCCGACGATGCGCTCGCGATGCTCACGCGCCTCGCCGGCCGCGAACACGCGGTGCTGACCGCCGTCGCCGTGATCGACGCCGGCGGCGAACTGCTGCCGCCCGCGCTGTCGCGCTCGTCGGTGCGCTTCGCGGCCGCGTCGCGCGACGCGTACGCGCGCTACGTCGAAACCGGCGAGCCGTTCGGCAAGGCCGGCGCGTATGCGATCCAGGGCCGCGCGGCCGAATTCATCGAGCGAATCGACGGTTCCCATTCGGGTATCATGGGTCTGCCCCTTTTTGAGACTGCCGCGCTGCTACGCACCGCGCGCATCTCCTTCTGAATCCCACCATGAACGAAGAAATCCTGATCAACCTCACGCCGCAGGAAACGCGGGTCGCACTCGTCCAGCAAGGCGCGGTGCAGGAGCTTCACGTCGAGCGCACGCTGTCGCGCGGGCGGGTCGGCAACATCTATCTCGGCAAGGTCGTGCGCGTGCTGCCCGGCATGCAGTCGGCGTTCATCGACATCGGTCTCGAGCGCGCGGCGTTCCTGCACGTCGCCGACATCTGGCATCCGCGCCTCGCGGGCGAGCCGCAGTCGGCCACGCCGCATCAGCCGATCGAGAAGATCGTGTTCGAGGGGCAGACGCTGATGGTGCAGGTGATCAAGGATCCGATCGGCACGAAAGGCGCGCGGCTGTCGACCCAGGTCAGTATCGCGGGCCGCACGCTCGTCTACCTGCCGCAGGAGCCGCATATCGGCATCTCGCAGAAGATCGAGAGCGAGGCCGAGCGTGAGGCCGTGCGCGCACGCCTGACGGCCGTGATCCCGCCGGACGAGAAAGGCGGCTACATCGTGCGCACGATCGCCGAGGACGCCACCTCCGACGAGCTGGCCGGCGACGTCACCTACCTGCGCAAGACCTGGGCGACGATCGTCGCTCAAGCGCAGCGGCTGCCGGCGACGAGCCTGCTGTACCAGGATCTCGATCTCGCGCAGCGCGTGCTGCGCGATTTCGCGAACGACGACACGACGCGCATCCAGGTCGATTCGCGCGAGACGTACCAGCGCCTCGCGGAATTCGCGGGCGAGTTCACGCCGGCCGTGAGCCCGAAGCTGCATCACTACACGGGCGAGCGGCCGCTGTTCGACCTGTACAACATCGAGACGGAGATCCAGCGCGCGCTGTCGCGCCGCGTCGACCTGAAGTCGGGCGGTTACCTGATGATCGACCAGACCGAGGCGATGACGACAATCGACGTGAACACCGGCGGCTATGTCGGCGCGCGCAACTTCGACGACACGATCTTCAAGACCAACCTCGAGGCCGCGCACACGATCGCGCGACAGTTGCGGCTGCGCAACCTCGGCGGGATCATCATCATCGACTTCATCGACATGGAGAACGCCGAGCATCGCGACGCGGTGCTGTCCGAGCTGAAGAAGGCGCTGTCGCGCGACCGCACGCGCGTGACGGTCAATACCTTCTCGCAGCTCGGGCTCGTCGAGATGACGCGCAAGCGCACGCGCGAATCGCTCGCGCACGTGCTGTGCGAACCGTGTCCGACCTGCCAGGGCAAGGGCCAGGTGAAGACGTCGCGCACCGTGTGCTACGACATCCTGCGCGAGATCCTGCGCGAGTCGCGGCAGTTCAACCCGCGCGAGTTTCGCGTGATCGCCGCGCAACAGGTGATCGACCTGTTCCTCGACGAGGAATCGCAGCATCTCGCGATGCTGATCGACTTCATCGGCAAGCCGGTGTCGCTGCAGGTCGAGTCGAATCTGAGCCAGGAGCAGTACGATATCGTGCTGATGTAACGTTCCGCCCATCCGCCGCCGGCAGCGCCGCGCGGCGCCCCGATGCGGCGGCCGGGCTGTTCGCGTATGCCGCGCCAGCACCCGCCGCCGCTCTTTTCATCGACCCTTTTCGCATTCATCACACACCATGAGCCAAGGCCACAACCGCCGCCAGCGCAAGAAACTCCACATCGGCGAATTCCAGGAACTCGCGTTCAACGCCACTGCCCATTACCGCAACGAAATGACCGATCTCGAGCGCGGCCAGCTGATCGACGCGTTCATCGACTTCGTCGAAGCGAACGGGCTGCTGACCGTCGCGTCCGCGGACGAAGGCATCGGCGCGTACGTGATCTCCGGCGCGCCGCGCGGCACGACGACCGACGCCGACCGCGAACTCGTGCGCAGGTGGCTGGCCGCCCGTCCGGAACTGACCGACGTCAAGGTCAGCGAATTCACCGACGCGTGGTATCCGGACGCCTGATCTCCCGTTTTCTCGACGTACCCTGCCGACGTCCGTGCCTGCCCGCCATGAGGGCCAGGTCCGGACGTCGCCTCCCGCGTCTCTCCCGCATCTCTCCCCGTCTCTCCCCGTCTCTCCCCGTCTCTCCCCGTCTCTCCCCGTCTCTCTCCCGCCTCTCTCCCGTCTCTCTCCCGTCTCTCTCCCGCCACACTTCCCCCGTCGCCCGCCCGCTGCGCGGCCCAACCGACCCACATCCCTCGCGCCGTGTCGACAGGGCTTTTCCCGATTCCGGCCATGAAACGGACGCTTACTTCAATTTAACGATGGTTAAAGGAAGTCTTGCGTCGGTGAGCCTACTCTGATCGTAAAGAATCCTACGAATTTCGGCTCGATCGGCAAGCAATACGAAAGAATGCAAACCGCGCGGCCGGCAGGCGTTCCGGATTCCCAACCAGGTGACAACGCGACACGGCGACAGGTCAATCAGGGAGACGACAACCGAGGTGCCCGCCGCTTCGCCTTCGCGGCGGCGACACAGCGACGCACGTGAAGGCCGCCTGACCCATTCCTTCAATCGAGACGAGGACGACATGAACACGCAAGCCATCCATCAAGCAGGACTCCGAATGATCTTGATCGCCGCGGGCGTCGCGACGCTGGTATCGCTGTCCGCGTGCGGCGGCTCCGGCTCGCTGAGCCAGGGCACAGGCGGCTCCGGATCGGGTTCGGGCGACACGACGGCCACGACGGGCGGCACGGGCAACGGCTCCGGGAGCGGTTCCGGCAGTGGCTCCGGGAGCGGCTCGACCGTTGGCGGCACGGGCAGCGGCTCGGGCACAGGCACATCGGGCACCGGCACGTCCGCCAATGCGTTCGGCCAGACCGTGGACGCGTCGAGCAATATCGTGACGGCCGCGGGCGGCGCGGTATCGGGCGTCGGCACGACGATCGCGGGCCAGTCGCTGCCGGGCACCAGTGCGTCGACCACACAAGGGCTCGGCACCGTCGTGCAGGATGCCGGCGCGGCCGTCACGACGCTCGGTACCGGCCTCGGCTCGGGTCTCGGCCAGCTCGGCGCATCGTCGAACCCGGTCGGCACGACCGTCGCGAGCACGGGCGGCGTGGTCACGGACCTCGGCAACGCGGTTGCCGCGACGGGCGGCGTCGTATCGAGCCTCGGCGGGAGCGGGTCGGCGCTGGCGCCGCTCGCGCCTGTCACGTCGCCGGTCGGCGGCGCGATCACGATGCTCGGCAACACCCTCGCCGGCGGCGGCGCGACGCTCGGCACGCAACTGTCGACGGGGCCCGTCGCGCAGGTCACGGGCGCCGCGAGCTCGGCGATCACGCCGATCACGTCGACGGTCGGCTCGGTCACGCAGACCGTCGCATCGAGCACGCCGCTCGGCGCGCCGCTCACGAATCTCGTGACGACGGTCGGCAACGGCATCGCGGGCGCCGGCACGACGATCGCGAAAACCGGCGGCAATCCGTTGACGACGGGCGTCGGCAACGTCGTGACGGCCACCGGCAACACGGTGGCAACCGCCGGCACGACACTGCTCGGCGGCGGCGCGGCGGCGACGAACCCGCTCGCTCCGGTGACCGGGCTCGTATCGACCGCCACCGGCGCGCTCGGCGGTGCGACGGGCGGCAGCAATCCGGCAGGCGCGCTCACGTCGGCGGTCGGCACCGTGACGGGCGCCGTGTCGGGCGCGGCCGGCGGCTCGCCGGTTGCGGGGCTGACGGGCGGCACCGGCGGCGGCGCCATCGCGAAAACCGGCGGCGGGCTGCTCGCCCCGGTGACGACGACGCTCGGCGCGTTGGTCAAGTAAGCGAACGGCACACGCGGCGCCCGCCTCGTCGTCGACGGGCGGGCGCCGAGCCAAACGCCGAGCCAAACGCCGAGCCAAACGCCGAGCCAAACGCCGAGCCAAACGCCGAGCCAAACGCCGAGCCAAACGCCGAGCCAAACGCCGAGCCAAACGCCGAGCCAAACGCCGAGCCAAACGCCGAGCCAAACGCCGAGCCAAACGCCGAGCCAAACGCCGAGCCAAGCCCCGAGCGCCGAGCGCCGAGCGCCGAGCGCCAAGTGCCAAGTGCCAAGTGCCAAGTGCCAAGTGCCGAGCCTAGCACTGAGCCAAGCGCCGAGCCGGCGTCGAAACCGCCCGGCAAGACGGGACCACCCCGCGAACTTCACCGTAAACATGCCGGGGCAGCCGAGTTCGATGTTGCCGCCGTCAAGCCTGCACCGCCGCTCCGCCTGTGCGCCCCTTCTCCTCACGGTCTGCGAACACTGTCCGGCCCCGCCCCCTTTCATCTTGCCCGCGCACTCGCCTGCGATCCGCCGTCGAAATCGGTCCTGAAAGCAAGACACGTTAAACTCTCACCTCGCGTGGTGCGCCGCCCGCACCCGCCATCCATCGCCAGCCGCGTGCCCTCGGGCCGCCCCCGACCCATGGAGTGAGTGTCAATGAGCGGCGGACTCCCGTTTCCCGCATCCCGCAAGTCGTTGCCGTCCTCGACGGTCTTCCTGATTCTCGCCGTCACAGCGTTGCTGTCCGGCTGCGGGCTGCTGCCGGTCCAGAACCCGCCCGCGCCGATCAGCGAGGCGCTCGTCGAGCCTGTCGAGGAAACCGCCGGCGAGCCGCTGACGATGCCGCCCGTGCCCGCGCCGACGCAACCGGAGGAACCGGAAGCGCCGAAGAAGCCGCACCGCGAGGTGACGCGGCCGAAGCCCGTGCAGCGCCCCGAATCGCCGACCCCGCCGCCGCCTCCGCCCCCGCCGCTCGTCGCGACGCGCGCGCTCGACCGCACCCAGATCCATGCGCTGCTCGACAGCGAAGTCGCGCGACGCAACGGCAAGGTAGTCGGCCGCGCGGTCGACATGGTGGTCGACGCGAGCGGCAAGCCGCGCGAAATGATCGTCAACCTGCAGGGCTTCATGGGGATCGGCGACCGCAAGGTCATCTTCCCGTGGAACGTATTCCGCTTCACGCCGGGCGGCAAACAGGAGCCGATCGTGCTCGACGTGCCGTCGGGCGACCTGCCGCCGGCCGCGCGACCGAAGGCCGTGCCGCTGTCGGGTTCGCCCGCGGCGTCGCCGGCGACGCGACTGCCGATGCTCGACAGCGATGTCGAGCGCCCGAACGGCACGAAGATCGGCCGCATCGTCGACGTGCTGATCGACCGCGGCGCACAGCCGCAGGCCGTCGTGCTCGACCTCGGCGGGCTCGTCAATACCGACCGCCGGTCGATCGCCGCGAGCTGGGGCGCGCTGCGCTTCGTCACGCGCGACAAGGCGCTGCACCCGCAACTCGACCTGAACGACGCCCAGATCAAGGCATCGCCGCCGTACGCGGCCGACAAGCCGATCGTCGCCGTCTTCCCGCCTGTTGTCCCGGCCGCGCCGGCTTCGTCTGCGAGTGCCACCCGATGACGATCAAGCATTCCGTCAGCGTTCGCAGTCTGCGCTCCCTCGACTGGCTCAACTTTTTCGTTGCAAACGTTCAAACCGGGTTCGGTCCGTTCATCGCGTCCTACCTCGCGTCGCACAAGTGGACGCAGGGCGAGATCGGCATGGTGCTGTCGATCGGCACGATCAGCGCGATGGTCAGCCAGGTACCGGGCGGCGCGGCCGTCGACGCGCTGAAGAACAAGAAAGGCGCGGCCGCGTGGGCGATCGTGGCCATCATCCTGTCCGCGGTCCTGCTCGCGTCGAGCCCGACGATCGTGCCGGTGATCGCCGCCGAGGTGTTCCACGGCTTCGCGAGCTGCATGCTGGTGCCGGCGATGGCCGCGATCTCGTTCTCGCTCGTCGGTCGCGCCGACCTCGGCGACCGGCTCGGCCGCAACGCGCGCTGGGCGTCGATCGGCAGCGCGGTCGCGGCGGGCCTGATGGGGTTGACCGGCGAATACTTCTCCGCGCGCGCGGTGTTCTGGCTGACCGCCGTGCTGGCGCTGCCCGCGCTGTTCGCGCTCGCGATGATCCAGCCGACGCACCAGGTGATTCCGCAATCGTCGAAGCCGGACGATCTCGACGAAACCGGCGAGCGCGAAACGCTGCTCGAATTGCTGCGCGACCGCCGGATGCTGATCTTCGCGGCCTGCGTCGTGCTGTTCCATCTGTCGAACGCCGCGATGCTGAACCTCGCGGCCGGCGAAGTCACGGCCGGGATGGGCGAAAACGTGCAGCTCGTGATCGCCGCGTGCATCATCGTGCCCCAAGCGATCGTCGCGATGCTGTCGCCGTGGGTCGGCCGCTCCGCGCAGCGCTGGGGGCGCCGGCCGATCCTGCTGCTCGGCTTCTCCGCGCTGCCGGTGCGTGCGCTGCTGTTCGCCGGCGTCAGCAGCCCCTACCTGCTCGTGCCGGTGCAGATGCTCGACGGCATCAGCGCGGCCGTGTTCGGCGTGATGCTGCCGCTGATCGCGGCCGACGTCGCGGGCGGCAAGGGCCGCTACAACCTGTGTATCGGGCTGTTCGGGCTCGCGGCCGGGATCGGGGCGACGCTCAGCACCGCCGTGGCCGGCTACGTCGCCGATCACTTCGGCAACGCGGTCAGCTTCTTCGGGCTCGCCGCCGCCGGTGCGCTCGCGGTGCTGCTGGTCTGGCTCGTGATGCCCGAAACCCGCGTCGAGAACGGCGATGCGACGGCCGACGAACCGGCGGCCGCCTCGCCCGAACAGGCGCATTGACGGCGGCGCGCCACCGCTCCCCGCTTCTCGGCCGATGCACGATGGATACGATCAGGACACTCAACGAAGCCCGCCAGCAGATTCAGCAATCGATCTTCGATCTGTTCAAGGGGCTGTCATTCAGCGAGCGGCTCGCGCAAGGCGGGCTGATGGCGCTGCAGGCCGTCTGCGGCGCGTGCCTCGCGTATGCGATCGGCCGCGCGATGCATACCGAGCAGGCCGTGTGGGCCGCGATCACCGCGATCGCCGTCACGCAGCACAACTACTCGGACACGATGTCGCTGTCGCGCGACCAGTTCATCGGCGCGATGGTCGGCGGCATCCTCGGTTTCGCCGGTGCGGCGTTGGGCGGCGATCGCCTCGTCGCATATGCGATCACGGTCGCGGTCGTGATCGTCTGCTGCTGGTGCCTGAACATCGGCAGCGCGGCACGGCTCGGCGGCGTGACCGCGACGATCGTGCTGCTGTTCCCGGGCAATGGCCCGCTGTGGGACGTTCCGCTGATCCGGCTCGGCGAAGTGACGCTCGGCACGGTGTGCGCGCTGGGTGTGTGCTGGCTGATGTCGAGAATCGAGCGGCGCTGGTTCCGCCGCGCGGCGGCAAAGTGACGCGGCGCCGGGCAACGCGCCCGGCAGCCGGATGAACGATCGGAACGCTGCGTAACGGGTACGAACCGGGTTACGGACCGACCCGTAGCACGATGCCCGAGCCGATCTGCACGAGCAGGTAGTCGCCGCCGACGCCGACCCAGTGGTAACCGCGCGGCGGCGCACTCAGGTGGTAGCCGCGCCAGTCGTCGACCACGTACTGGCGATCGCGGAACTCGTCCGGCAGCCGGTCGCCCCTGTGCCAGTCGCGGCGCGGCTGGTCGGCCCAGCGGGGCGGCACGTCGTCGTCCCGATGCATCGCCTGGCCCGGCGGCACGTGTTTCGGGCCGTGGCCGCGCTGCATGCCGGGGCCGCCGCGATCATCGCGATTGCCGTGGTTGCCGTGATCCTGCGCCATCGCCGCGGTGGCGGCGCAGCCCACCGCGATCAGTGCGGCCAGCATCATGCCGTGCATCTTCTTCATTGTCCTTCTCCGTGGTGTCGCGTCGAACAAGAAACGACCGGGACTGCCCGATGAAGACTAGCACACGGCATCGCGGCCGCATGACCGCGCGTCACGCCGCCTGCTGCTGATACTGGATCCGGTGCAGGTGCGCGTAGAGGCCGCCGTGGCGCAAGAGTTCGTCGTGGCTGCCTTCCTCCACGATCTTGCCGGCCTCGAGCACGAGGATGCGGTCCGCGCGCTCGATCGTCGACAGCCGGTGCGCGATCACCAGCGTCGTGCGACCTTCCATCAGCCGCTCGAGCGCGGCCTGCACGTGGCGCTCCGACTCCGAATCGAGCGCCGACGTCGCTTCGTCGAGGATCAGGATCGGCGCGTCCTTGTAGATCGCGCGCGCAATCGCGAGCCGCTGGCGCTGGCCGCCGGACAACCGCATCCCGTTGCCGCCGACCAGCGTATCGAGCCCGTCGGGCATCGCGGCGACCGCATCGGCGAGGTTCGCGGCCTCGAGCGCGGCCTGCACGCGCGCGCGGTCGGGTGTCTGCCCGTATGCGACGTTCGCGGCGATCGTGTCGTTGAACAGCACGACGTCCTGGCTGACCATCGCCATCTGGCTGCGCAGCGCGTGGAGATCGTAGTCGGGCACCGGCACGCCGTCGACCAGGATCGTGCCGTCCGTCGGGTCGAAGAAGCGCGGCAGCAGGTTCACGAGCGTCGTCTTGCCGCTCCCCGACGGGCCGGCCAGCGCGATCATTTCACCCGGCGCGACCTTGAACGAGATGCGGTCGAGCGTCGGCCGTTCGGCCGCGCCGTAGTCGAACGACACGGCTCGGAACTCGATCTCGCCGCGTGCCTGCGACAGCGGCCGCCCGCCGCCCCGCGGCTCGGCCGGCTCGTCGATCAGCCCGAAGATCAGCTCGGCGGCCGTCATCCCGCGCTGCAGCGGCTGGTTGACGTCGATCAGATGCTTGAGCGGCGAGATCACCAGCAGCATCGACGTGACGAACGCGACGAAACCGCCGACCGTCGTCTGGTCGTTCGACGACTGCACGACCGCGATCGTGATCACGACCGCCAGCGCGATCGACGCAAGGAACTGCGTGAGCGGCTGCGCGAGGCCGCCCGAGATCGTCATGCGCATCGCGTAGCCGCGCAGGCGCTTGCTCATCGCCGTGAAGCGGTCCATCTCGTACGCTTCGCCGTTGTGCACCTTGACGACCTTGTAGCCGCCGACCGTCTCCTCGACGATGTACGACAGCTCGTTGGTCAGCGTCTGGTGCTCGCGATTCAGGCGGCGCAGCCGGCGGTTGATCTTGCTGACGAGCCAGCCGATGCCCGGCAGGATCACCGCGACGATCAGCGTGAGCCGCCAGTTCAGGTAGAACAGATAGCCGAGCAGGAAGATCACCGTCAGCGAGTCGCGCACGAGCGTGACCATCACGCCCGTCAGCACCGACAGGATCTGGTTGACCTCGAACACGATGGCGTTGATCACCGTGCTCGCGGTTTCGCGCTGGAAGAACGACGCGCCCGTGTGGAGCATCCGCTGGAACATCTCGAGCCGCAGCTGCAGCAGGATGCGGTTCGATACGTAGTTGAGCAGGTAATTCGATGCGTACTGCGATACGCCGCGCACGAGCGCGAGGCCAATCACCGCGATCGGCACGTACCACTTTGCGCGGTCGCTGCCGTGCGAACCGAAGCCGTGGTCGAGCAGCGGCTTGAGCAGCGCCGGGATACCGGCTTCGGTGGCCGCGACGACGCCCATCGTCGCCACGGCGAGCACCACGATGCCGATGAGCGGCCGGATGTACGGCCACAGGCGCTTGAGGACCGTCACCGGCGAGGTGCCGGTACCGTCCATCGGTTTGCGAAGAGTGTTCTGGGTTTCCAAGGCAATCCTTCTTGAGCCGCGATGCGGCGCCCGGCGCGTGGCCGCCCGGGTGTGCGCCCTCGTCGGGCGGGTGCCGAAAAGGGCTCAACATTATAGCTGCACCGCCCCCGCCGGCACGGCCATCGCCGATGCGGCCGGCGGCCGGCCCGACGGTATACTGCCGCTCACCGTTTTCTCCGCCTTTCCGACGATTTCATGGCTGAACCCTCCCTCGGCGTCGCCCTCATCGCCCTCAACGCGTCCGCGCGGCTCGCGCAGTGTCTCGATGCGCTGTCGTTCGCCGACGATATCGTCGTCGTCGACGGCGGCAGCACCGACGATACCGTCGCGATCGCCCAGGCGCACGGCGCGCGCGTGATCGTCGAGCGCGACTGGCCGGGCTTCGGCCCGCAGAAGAACCGCGCGCTCGACGCGCTCGGCACCGACTGGATTCTCTCGCTCGATACCGACGAAATCGTCACGCCGGAACTCGCGCGGTCGATCCGCGACGCGATCCGCGCGCCGGCCGCGCAGGTCTATGCGCTCGACCGGCTGTCGAGTTTCTGCGGCCAGTGGATCCATCACAGCGGCTGGTATCCGGACTGGGTGCCGCGGCTGTTCCGGCGCGGCACCGCGCGGTTCTCGGACGATCTCGTGCACGAGCGCCTCGTGTTCGAGACCGCCGCGCAGCGCCTGCCCGGCAAGCTGATGCACTACTCGTACGAGGATTTCGAAACGGTCGTGCGCAAGCTCGACGCGTATTCGACGGCCGGCGCGCGCCAGCGCCGCGCGGCCGGCCAGCGCGGCGGCTTCGGCAAGGCGCTCGGCCGCGGCGCCTGGGCGTTCGTGCGCACCTACGTGCTGCGGCGCGGGTTCCTCGACGGCCGCGCCGGCTTCATGATTGCCGTGTTCAACGCGGAAACCGTGTATTACCGCTTCCTGAAGCTCGGTCACGAACCGGCCCGCTAGGCGCCCGCCGGCGCGCGGCCGGCCCGGCGTTACAATGCCGGGCTGCGCGCACCGCGCGTGCCCGCCCGAGCGGCTGCGCCGCGCGCCGCCCGCCACGACGACCACCGAATCCGACCGCCATGTTCTCCATCATCATCCCGACCTGGAACAACCTGCCGTACCTCAAGCTCGTCGTCGACAGCCTGCGCCGGCATTCCGCGTACGACCACCAGATCATCGTGCACGTGAACGACGGCTCGGACGGCACGCTCGACTGGGTGCGCAACGAAGGGATCGAACACACCGCGTCGCCGACCAACATCGGCATCTGCCATGCGGTCAACCTGGCCGCGGCGCGCGCCGCGCGCGACTACGTCGTCTACATGAACGACGACATGTTCTGCTGCCCGGGCTGGGACACGGCGCTCGTACGCCGCATCGAACAGATGCCGACCGACCTGTTCATGCTGTCGGGCACGATGATCGAGCCGGTCGACACGCGCAACCCGTGCGTGGTCGTCAGCAATTTCGGCCGCGACGCCGAGCAATTCGACGCGGCGGGCCTCGTCGCCGCGACCCCGAAGCTGGCGCGCGCGGACTGGCTCGGCTCGACCTGGCCGCCGACGCTCGTGCACCGCGACTGGTGGAACCGCATCGGCGGCTACAGCAGCGAGCTGTCGCCGGGCATGAGCAGCGACAACGACTTCTCGATGAAATTCTGGGACGCCGGCTGCCGGATCTTCATCGGTGTCGGCGACAGCCTCGTGTACCACTTCCAGCAGAAGAGCACCGGCAAGATCGTCAAGAACGACGGCCGCCGTCAGTTTCTGAACAAATGGGGCATGACCCAGGCGACGTTCGACCGCTACTACCTGCATCGCGGCGAGCCGCTCGGCACGCGGCTCGCGCTCGATACGCCGGCCGTGGAAGGCCGCCTCAAGCGCGCCCTGTTGCGCTCGCGGATCAAGCGCGCATTCAGCTGATCGAACCCTGAAAACCGCGCGGAAACCTGTCCTGCTTCGCGTATACTGCGCCGTTCGTCCCGGATCTCCCGCCGGGGCGCGCGGCGCGGCGCGGTGCACGCTGTCCGCGAGCCGCATTCGTCCATACGACAGGTTCCGATGCTTTCGTTTTCCACTCCCGCCACGCGGCGCCTGACCGCCGCCCGTGCATTCGCCGTCGCCGCGCTCTGCATGGTGCCCGTCTCGACCGCGCTGACCAACGTGTTCTGCGGGCTGTTCGCCGCCGCGCTCGTGATCTCCCCCGAATTCTGGCGCGACCTGCGCTCGTTCGTCACCGAGCCGGCTTCGCTCGCGGCGCTGCTCATTCTGGCCGCGCTGGCCGTGAGCGTCACCTATACGGTCGCGCCGCACAACAAGGCGTGGAACTGGGTCGCGAAGTACGACAAGCTGCTGCTGCTGCCGTTCGCCGTGCTCGCGTTCCGTCATTCGAACTGGGCGCCGATCGTGCGGCGCTGCTGGTTCGGCACGCTGTGCGTGATCCTGCTGCTGTCGACGACCAACTACCTCGGGCTGACCGCGATCGGGCCGGCGCATGCGACCCAGTTGCCGCTGTCGCGCGCATGGGTGTTCAAGAACCACATCGCCGCCGGCATGTTCGGGGCGTTGCTCTTTTACCAGGCAGCCGATCTCGCGCTGGCGGCCCGCACGATGCTCGCCCGTGCCGCGTATGCGGGCATCGCCGCGTGGTCGCTCGTCAACGTGTTCGTGATGCTGCAAGGACGCACGGGGCAGGTGATCGCGCTGTTGCTGATCCTCGTCGTCGCCGTGCGTTTCGTGCTGTTGCTGCGCCGGCAGTCCGCGTTGCGCGCAGGGCTCGCCGCCGGCATGCTCGTCCTCGTCGGCGCCGCGCTCGTGGTCGCCGCCTGCACGGTTCACAACGGCCGGTTGACGAAGGTCGTGACGGAAGTGCAGCAATACCGGCAGAGCGATGCGGCCACGTCGACCGGGCTGCGCCTCGAGTGGTACAAGAAAGGGTTCGAGCTGTATCGCCAGCGCCCCGTGATCGGCTACGGCGCGGGCGGCCTCGAATCCGAATTCGAGAAGCTCACGGCCGGCAAGACGGCGGCCGAAGGCCAGCTCACGTCGAACCCGCACAATGAATACCTGCTGATGGCCGTGCAGCTCGGCTCGCTCGGCGTGCTGCTGTTCATCAACCTGATCGTGCAGATCGCGCGCGGCAGCCGCACGGTCGATCCGCGCTCGCGGCACTTGCTGCTCGCATGGCTCGCGATCTTCGCGATCGGCAGTCTCGCGAATTCGCTGCTGCTCGATTTCGCCGAAGGGCACCTGATCGTGCTGCTGGCCGGCATCCTGCTCGGTTGCGGCGAGCGCGGCGAAGCGCTGCCGCGCGAAACGTCGGCGATCCGGCGCAGCATGTAACGCCCGCCGGCATACGTTGCGCGGCCATGCCGACCGGTTCGGCGGCAGCGGACATCCACCGTCGATGCCGGGGAGCCGCTTGGTTCTCCGCGAAACACGCGCTCTGCCAACGAAGCAAAACGCGCGCTTGCCGTGCGTCAGTCGGATCCGGCGCGGCGCAGCCGCGACGTGTCGACGACGATGTCGGCCGGGCCCGGCGGATTCAGTCCGAGCATCTCGGCAGCCGCAGCCTTCACGCGCTGCGCACCGAGATGGACGAGGCAGTCGCTGCGGCTGTCGACATGACGCTCGCAGCCTTCGTGCCGGCACGGCACGCAATCGCCCTCCCCTTGCAGCAGCCACACGTTCCCGTGCCGGCCCGAGCCGCGCAGCGACCACGGATTGTCGGTCGCGGGCCAGTGCTGCGGCCACGGCCCCCAGCGCACGGGGTCGGACGGCCCGAACAGTGCAATCGTGTCGGTGCCGGTCGCGGCCGCGACGTGCGTCGCGCCGGTGTCGGGCCCGATGAAGAGCCGCGCGCGCCGCACGAGCTCCGCGCTTTCGCCGAACGTCAGGCGGCCGACCAGGTTCAGCACGTCGCCGCCCGCCTCGGTCGCGACCTGTTCCGCATACTCGCGCTCGCGGTCGGCCGGCCCGCCCGACAACGCGACCGCGAAACCCTGCTCGCGCAGCCAGCCGATCATTTCGACCCAGCCGTCGAGCCGCCATTGCTTGTAACGGAACATCGGATACGGATGCAGCACGACCAGCGGCTTGCCGGCGCGGATCGCGGGCGACTCGGCGAGCCACGCGTCGAAACGCGCGCGCCGCGCGGGATCGTCGCCGATGCCGGGCGCGACGACCTCGGACACCGGCTCGATGCCGATCACCGGCGCGAGTGCGAGCGTACTGACGACCGTATGCGCGGATTCGTGGTGATTGATCGCGATCCCGTTCAGCATCATCCGCGTGAGCCACGTGACGCGGTTCGGGTCGACGAGGCCGACCCGCTTGCGGCCGGCGAACCAGCTATAGAAACGCGGCCGGTCGGAACTCAGCGCCGCGCACGCGAGATCGTAGCGGCGCCACATCGACAGCGCGTCGCGCAGCCGCTCGCCAAATCCCGCGCGTTGCGCGACCACGATCACGCGCCGCACGTCCGGATTGTGCTCGAGCACGCCCTCGGTGCCGCGAAACACCAACATGTCGATCTGCGCGTCCGGCCAGCGGGCCTTCAGCGATCGTACGAGCGGCGTCGTCAGCAGCACGTCGCCGATACGGCGCGGCGCGGCAACGAGGATGGTTCTGGGCGGACGGACGGAAGAAAACAGGGCCACGGCGATCGTCTGGCTGGCTGAACAAGGCTGGCAATGTACAGGATTTTGCAGCAGGCGGCGCGGCGTCGCGCACCGGCCGGGCAGACTACCGCGATGCGGCCCTGCCAGCGGTGCGGTACGCGGCCGCGCGGTGCGCGCGCCGCTACGAAGCGATCGTCACGATCGCGGGCGCCGTGGCGGCGGCCGGCTGCTCGGGCGCCGTGTCGGCCGCAGCATCGTCGCGATGGCCGCCCTCCGGCAGCAGGTGGCGCACCGCGCGCTCGACCGCATCGACGCCGATCGCATCGACGGTCGGGCCCGCGCGCAGGATCACGTGCGGCACGCCAAGCGGATGCCAGCGCAGGTATTTCTCGGGACGGTCCTCGAACAGTGCGGCCACCGGTACGCCGAGCGCCGACGCAAGATGGACGGGCGCGCTGTCGGCAGAGACAACCGCATCGAGCAGGCTCGCAGCCGCCACCAGTTCGGCGACCGACGCAGGCGCGACATGCCGTGCATTCACGTCGCGCCATAGCTCGTCTTCGGCAGCCTGGCCGATAGCCGGATCGCGAAACACGATGACATCCGCGACAGGGGCGAGCCGCTCGCCGAGGTCGCGCCAGCGGTCGGCGGGCCAGCGGCGCTCGACCGCCTTGTTCGACACGAACAGCCCGACGCGCGGCTTCGTGCGCGCACCGAGCAGACGATGCCACGCTTCCTGCAGCGCGCGATCGGGATGGACCGACAGCTCAAGACGGTCGAGATCGGCGCAACCGAGTTCGGGCACCAGGCGGAAACCCGACAACGCCTCGTGGCACATCGGCCGCTGCGCGACATGCTCGGGCTTGCGATCGTCGAATTCGGTCCTGGCATCGTGCCAGCGGCAATCCTTCGCGCGAAGCTGGCGCGCGAACTGCATGCTGCTGCGATGCATGCCGCCGTTCGGCACGATCACGAGGTCGAACCGCAAGCGGCGCAGACGGCGCACGAGTCGCAGCCGGTCGAAAAATGCACGCATCCGGCCGGGACGGTCGTTGCGCTCGCACTGGCGGCTGTACACGTAGGTGTGGATCGTGTGCACGTCCGGATTTCCGGCCAGCGCGGCCGCGTTGTAGCGGTTAGCGACCACATGCAGCTCCGCACCCGGCCAGCGCGCCTTCAGCGCGCGGAGAAACGCCGTCGTGCACAGCATGTCGCCCAGAAAATCGATCCGGATCACGAGGATCCGCTGCGGCGGGTTTCCATTGGCCATGGTCATGTGGTGACAATCAGTTTTTATCGTCGCGGCGGGCCGTTCCACGGCATCCCGGTCGAAGGCGGCGCTGGCGAGCGTTGCCACGCGCCGGCATGGATCCGCCCCTGTTTATGCATGCTACCGGCGCGGCGGCGCTCGCCGTGCGAACCGCGCGGCTGGCTGGGCGTTCGGATGATTAGCGCGGGATTGTATAGCGTCCGGATGGCCAGCCCAAGACCCAATTACCCTCGCACGTGAAAACGGCCCGCCGCATCGCGCGATGGCGATGCGACGGGCCGCCTGTACGCGACACTCGCCGAAGCGGGGTGCGGTCAGTACGTGATTTCGACGACGCTGCCGTCGAACGCCGCGCGCAGCTCCGCCAGCAGCACGTCGCTCGGCTTCACTCGCCAGGCGTCGCCCAGGCGCATTTCGCCTTGCGCGCGCGCGTTGCTGTAGTGGATCTGGACTGCAAGCCCGTTCGGCAGCGGCGCCTGCGGACGCCGGCCGCCATCGCGGCCGCCGCCGCGCGGCGCAGGCGCTTCGATCACCTTCGCCGCGGCCGGATCGTCCTTCGACACGTGCGGCTCGAGCACGCGGCGCAGCGCGACCGCGTCGGCGTTGCCGTTCATCGTCAGCCGCACGGCCTGCGCATAGCGGCTGCGCGCGCGCTCGAGATCCATCACGGTATCGGCCGTGAAGCGAATGCCGCCCGTGAACGCGTCGTTGCGCGCCTGCCCCTGCACGATCAGCAGCTCATCCTCCTTGAACAGCGCCTTGTTCGCCTCGAACTGTTCGTTGAAGATCGTGATCTCGCACTGGCCCGAGCCGTCGTCGAGCAGCGCGATCAGCATCTTGCCGCGTTGGGTCATCTGCGTGCGCAGCGACGCGATGATGCCGGCGAGGAGCTTGTCGCGCCCCTCCTTCAGGTCGCCGACCTTCTGTCGCACGAAGCGGCGCACTTCGTCTCGATACGCGTCGAACAGGTGGCCGGACAGGTAGAAACCGAGCGCGGCCTTTTCTTCCTGCAGACGGCGCTTGTCGTCCCACGCGGGTTCGTCGACGAGCGCGTGCGCATGCGGCGACTCGGCGCCCATGTCGAACAGGCCAGCCTGCATCGCGTTCGCTTCGGCCTGATCGGCCGCTTCCATCGCGAGCGGCACCGACGCGATCAACTGCGCACGGTTCGGGTTCAGCGAATCGAACGCGCCGGCGCGGATCAGCGCCTCGACCGTGCGGCGGTTGACGACGCGCCGATCGATCCGTTCGCAGAAGTCGAACAGGTCGGTGAATGCCTTTTCCTCGCGGGCGCGCAGGATTTCCTCGATCGCGTTCTGACCGCTGCCCTTCACCGCGCCGAGGCCGTAGCGAATCGTGCGCGAGCGCTTGCCGTCGGCTTCCGCGACCGGCTCGAACCGGTAATGCGACTGGTTGATGTCCGGCGGCAGCACGACGAGGTTGTTCACGATGCAGTCGTCGAACAGGATCTTCACCTTGTCGGTGTCGTCCATCGCGAGCGTCATGTTGGCCGCCATGAATTCGGCCGGATGGTGCGCCTTCAGCCACGCGGTGTAGTACGCGAGCAGCGCATACGCGGCCGCGTGCGACTTGTTGAAGCCGTAGCCCGCGAACTTCTCCATCAAGTCGAAGATCTCGTCGGACTTCTCGCGCGTGAGGCCGTTCTTCGCCGCACCCTCGGCGAAGATCTCGCGATGCTTGGCCATCTCCTCGGGCTTCTTCTTGCCCATCGCGCGACGCAGCAAGTCCGCGCCGCCGAGCGAGTAGCCGCCGATGATCTGCGCCATCTGCATCACCTGCTCCTGATAGACCATGATGCCGTAGGTCTCTTTCAGGACCGGTTCGACGCGCGGATCCGGATAGTCGACCTTCTCGCGCCCGTGCTTGCGTGCGCAGAAGCTCGGGATCAGATCCATCGGGCCCGGACGGTACAACGACACGAGCGCGATGATGTCCTCGAAGCGGTCGGGCTGCGCATCCTTCAGCATGCCCTGCATCCCGCGGCTTTCCAGCTGGAACACCGCGACCGTATTGGCCTTCTTCAGGATCTGGAACGAGGCCGGATCGTCGAGCGGCACCTGCGCGAGCGACCAGTCGGCCTTCGACGGATCGAGGCGGCGAATGTAGCGCTCGGCCCAGTCGAGGATCGTCAGCGTGGTGAGACCCAGAAAGTCGAACTTCACGAGGCCGACGGCTTCGACGTCGTCCTTGTCGTACTGACTGACCACGCCGCCGTCGTCGCCCTGCGTGTACAGCGGGCAGAAATCGGTCAGCTTGCCGGGCGCGATCAGCACGCCGCCCGCGTGCATCCCGACGTTACGCGTGAGGCCCTCGACGCGCTGCGCGAGATCGAGCAGCTGGTGCACTTCGTCCTCGTGGTCGTAGCGCTCCTGCAGCTGCGGCTCTTCCTTCATCGCGTCGGCAATCGTCACATGCTTGCCGGGCTTGAACGGAATCAGCTTCGCGACGCCGTCGGTGAACATGTAGCCGAGGTCGAGCACGCGGCCGATGTCGCGCACGGCCGCCTTCGCGGCCATCGTGCCGAACGTGGCGATCTGCGAGACGGCGTCCGCGCCGTATTTCTCCTTCACGTACTGGATCACGCGATCGCGGCCGTGCTGGCAGAAGTCGATGTCGAAGTCGGGCATCGACACGCGTTCCGGGTTCAGGAAGCGCTCGAACAGCAGGTTGTAGCGCAGCGGATCGAGGTCGGTAATGCCGAGCGCGTACGCGACCAGCGAGCCGGCGCCCGAGCCGCGGCCCGGGCCGACCGGCACGCCGTTGTTCTTCGCCCAGTTGATGAAGTCCGCGACGATCAGGAAGTAGCCGGGGAAGCCCATCTTCGTGATGGTCCCGCACTCGAATTCGAGGCGCTTGTAGTACGTGTCGCGCTGCGCGTCGCGCTCGGCTTCGACCGGATACAACTGCGCGAGGCGAGTCTCGAGCCCTTCCTTCGACAGCTGGACCAGGTAGTCGTCGAGCGACATGCCGTCGGGGGTCGGAAATAGCGGCAGTTTCGGTTTGCCGAGTTCGAGCTTCAGGTTGCAGCGCTTCGCGATCTCGACCGTGTTCGCGATGGCCGACGGCAGGTCGGCGAACAGCGCGACCATGTCGTCCTGCGTGCGGAAATACTGGTCGGTCGTGAAACGCTTCTGGCGCCGCGGGTTCGCGAGGATGTCGCCTTCCGAGATGCACACGCGCGCCTCGTGCGCGGTGAAATCGTCGTCGGTCATGAACTGCGTCGGGTGCGTTGCGACGACCGGCAGCTTCAGCGACGCGGCGAGCGTCGCGGCCTGCTGGATGTACGCCTCGGCGCCCGGCTGGCCGTAACGCTGCAGCTCGATGTAGAAGCCGCCCGGAAACACCCGCGCCCAGCGCTCGGCGTGACGGCGCGCGGCGTCTTCGTTGCCCGCGGCCAGCGCGAGCCCGATATCGCCCTGTTGCGCGCCCGACAGCGCGAGCAGCCCCTGCGCGAGCTCGCCGTCGAGCCAGCTCGCGTCGAGTTCCGCGCGGCCGCGGTACTGGTTCGTGAGCCATGCCTTCGACAGCAGCTCGCAGAGATTCAGGTAACCGACCTTGTCCTTGACCAGCAGCAGCAATCGCGACGGCTTGTCGCGGTCGTCGGGATTGGCAATCCAGACGTCGCAGCCGGCGATCGGCTTGATGCCCTTGCCGCGGGCTTCCTGGTAGAAACGGACGAGACCGAATGCGTTGCCGAGATCGGTGAGCGCGAGCGCGCCCTGACCGTCCGCGGCCGCCGCGTTGACGATGTCGTCAATGCGCACGATGCCGTCGGCGATCGAGAATTCGGAGTGAACGCGAAGATGGACGAAGCGAGGATCTGACATGGGCGCTATTGTAGCCGCCTCGCCGCGCAGGCTGCCCAAAAAATGCCCGCTTTGGCCGTTCGGCCGATGCACGCGGCGACGCGTCGCGCGGTTGGCCGATCGGCCGGGTACCGATGCCCGCGCCGTTTGCGGGATAATACGGTTTTTCGAATCAACGCCCCGGCTTCGCACCCTTTTTTGCGGGCCGCCGTGCGGCCGTTTTCCCGTCGAACCATCATGACCATCGTCAACCTCGCCGCCTACCACTTCGTCTCGCTCGACGCGAACGAGCAATGGCGCCCGCTCGTCACCGCCCGCTGCAACGAACTCGGCCTGCGCGGCACGATCCTGCTCGCGCCGGAAGGCATCAACCTGTTCGTCGCCGGCACGCGCGAAGCCGCCGACGCGTTCATCGCATACATCCGCCACGATCCGCTGTTCGAAGGCAAGTTCGCGACGCTGCAGTTCAAGGAAAGCCTGTCCGACTCGCAGCCGTTCCGCCGCATGCTCGTGCGCCTGAAGCGCGAGATCATCACGATGAAGAAGCCCGCGATCAAGCCGGAACTCGGCCGTGCGCCGTTCGTCGACGCGCGCACGCTGAAGGCGTGGCTCGACCGTGGTCACGACGATACCGGCCGCCCGGTCGTGATGCTCGACACGCGCAATGCGTTCGAAGTCGACGTCGGCACGTTCGACAACGCGCTCGACTACCGGATCGACAAGTTCAGCGAATTCCCGGAAGTGATCGACGCGAACCGCGCCGACCTGGAAGGCAAGACCGTCGTGTCGTTCTGCACCGGCGGCATCCGCTGCGAGAAGGCCGCGATCCACATGAAGGAAATCGGCATCGACAACGTGTACCAGCTCGAAGGCGGGATCCTGAAGTACTTCGAGGAAGTCGGCGGCGCGCACTATCACGGCGACTGCTTCGTGTTCGACTACCGCACCGCGCTGAACCCGCAGCTCCAGCCCACCGAGAACGTCACGTGCTTCGCGTGCCGCGCGGTCGTCACGCCGGAAGCGCAACAATCGCCGAGCTACGTGCCCGGCAAGTCGTGCCCGGCCTGCGCGCAGGCAGCCAGCGCCGCGTAACGGCGCGTCGCACCGCGCCCCGCCGATGAACCACGGCTATCGCGGCCGCTTCGCGCCATCACCCACCGGCCCGCTGCACTTCGGCTCGCTGGTCGGCGCGCTGGCGAGCTGGCTCGACGCACGCGCGCACGGCGGCACCTGGCTCGTGCGCATCGAGGATCTCGACGGCCCGCGCACGGTGCCCGGCGCGGCTGACGACATCCTCGCGACGCTCGCCCATTTCGGCATGACACCCGACGAGCCGCCCATCTGGCAGAGTACGCGCGACGCAGCTTACACGGCCGCGCTCGCGCGCCTCGTCGCGGCGGGGCTCGTGTATCCGTGCGGCTGTACACGCAAGGAAATCGCCGATTCGCTGCGCTCCGCCCATGAACGCCACACGACGCTCGCGTATCCGGGCACCTGCCGCACCGGTCTGCACGGCAAGCCCGCGCGCGCATGGCGGCTGCGCGTGCCGGACGGCGACGACGCGCTCATCGCGTTCGACGATCGCTGGCAGCACACGCAATCGCAGAACCTCGCGACCGAAGTCGGCGATTTCGTGCTCAAACGCGCGGACGGCCAATGGGCGTATCAGCTCGCGGTCGTCGTCGACGATGCCGACGCCGGCATCACGCACGTCGTGCGCGGCGCCGACCTGCTCGATTCGACCGCGCGCCAGATCTATCTGCAGCGCTGCGTCGGCGTGCCGACTCCCGAGTACCTGCACGTGCCGGTCGTCGTCGATTCCAACGGCGAAAAGCTCAGCAAGCAGACCGGCGCGACGGCGCTCGAACGCAACGATCCGCTGCCGGCGCTGCGGGCCGCGGCCGCACATCTCGGACTGTCGAACGATGGCGATCTACCGGGCGATACGATCGACGCGTTCCACGCGGCCGCGACCGATGCGTGGGCGCGTCGCTTCGGGCCGCGCGCCGGTTGAATCGCGGGCACGGCACCGGCCCATGCCGACTACGTTCCCGCATCGGTCAGCGTCGAATCCGATCGCATGAACGCGTGATGGAAACTTGAGCGCCACATCCGCCACGACACCGCATCGAAATATCCAGCCCGCGACAAGCAATCGCCCCCGCACGCACGCTCCGCCCCGATCGTCCGGCCCAATGAAAAACGGGCACATGCTTGTCGCATGCACCCGCCTGTCCGGCAGCACTCACGTGCCGCCCTGCCGCTTCGTCCCGCTTACGCCGACGGCTTGCGCGGCATTCCGAACCCGCCGAGCAGCGCGGCGACCTGACGCTTCGGCCCTTTCTTCTCGGGCTGCTGCTCGGCCGACGTGTCGTCCGGCTGCTTCGCCGACGCCGACGGTTCGTACGGTTTCAGGAAGAAATCGTCGACCGGCGCTTCGTGGCGGCGATGATGGCCACCACGCTCGGAACTGCCCGACCGGCGACCCGATGCACCGCGATGCTCGTCGCGTTCGCGCCGACCGCCCCGCTCGCCACCACGTTCGCCACCGCGCTCGCCTCCGCGCTCGTCGTGACGCTGGCGCGCCGGCTTGTCGAGCCTGAGCGTCTGCACTTCGAGCGGCCGCTTGATCAGCTTCTCGATATCGGCGAGCTGCTTGCGCTCGTTCGGGCTGCACAGCGACAGTGCGTCACCCGTCGCCCCCGCACGACCGGTACGGCCGATCCGGTGCACGTAGTCTTCCGCACTGAACGGCAGGTCGAAGTTGATCACGGCCGGGAGCTCGGCAATGTCGAGACCGCGCGCGGCCACGTCGGTCGCGACCAGCGCCTCGATTTCGCCGCGCTTGAATGCGTCGAGCGCCTGCATCCGCTCGAGCTGCGTCTTGTCGCCGTGAATCGCCGACGCGACCACGCCGTCGCGCTCGAGGTTGCGCGCGAGGCGGCTCGCGCCAATCTTGCTGTTGCAGAACACGATCACCTGCTTGAGACCGCGATCGCGCAGCAACTGCACGACGGCCGCCTGCTTGTCGCCTTCGGCGACGTCGTAGACGATCTGCGTGACGTTCGCGTTCGTCGAATTGCTGCGCGCGACCTCGATCGTCTGCGGGTTGCGCAGGTAGGTCGACGCGAGCTTCTTGATTTCGCCCGAGAACGTGGCCGAGAACAGCAGCGTCTGACGCTCCTTCGGCAGCAGGTTCAGGATGCGCTGCAGATCGGGCAGGAAGCCCATGTCGAGCATCCGGTCGGCTTCGTCGAGCACGAGGATCTGCACCTGGCCGAGGTTCGCCGTCTTTTGCTGCACGTGGTCGAGCAGGCGGCCCGGCGTCGCGATCAGGATCTCGACGCCGCGGCGCAGTTCGGCCGATTGCGGGTTCATGTCGACGCCGCCGAACACCACCGCGCTGCGCAGCGGCGTGTGCTTCGCATACGCGTGCACGTTCGCGGCGACCTGGTCGGCGAGTTCGCGGGTCGGCGTGAGGATCAGCGCCCGCACGGGGTGGCGCGCCGGTGACGCGCTCGTGCTGGCCTGCGGCAGCAGGCGCTGGATGATCGGCAGCGAGAAGCTCGCGGTCTTGCCGGTGCCCGTTTGCGCGGCGCCCATGACGTCGCGGCCGGCGAGCACGACCGGAATGGCCTGGGCCTGAATCGGCGTCGGCGTCGTATAGCCCTGCTCCACGATGGCTTTCAGGATATCGGCGGCAAGGCCGAATTGGTCGAAGGTTGCGTCGACGGGCTTGGCGACAGAATCGGACATGGTGGCGTTTCGCTCAAAAGGCGCGGCGGGGACATCGTGCGTCAGGCCGGCCGGGCCTGCGCTCATCACAATTCGGAAATAGACGGAACCGCGGCGCGCCGCGCGGCGCCGCTCTGGCGTTTGGGACCGGTTCAATGCGAACGCTGGACGCCAGGCCGTGCGGACTCCGTTCGGCGCGAATGCCGGCGGAAAGGGCCGTATTGTAGCACCGTGCGGGCATCTGTCCGTGACAACGCCGCGAACGACCACGACCGCCGCACGCGCGGCGTGCCTCTCGGGCCCGTGCGGCCGAGTAATTGGCCGATCGGGCTATCCGTATCGGCCAGCGAACAATATTAGGGGCTCGATCCAGACATCCCGTACCGACATGCCCGTCGTCCGCCCGCGTACCGGGCCTTCAGCCCGGCAGCCGGTCAACCGGTCAACCGGTCCGAATACGCTCCGCGAGCGCGCCCGCCGCTCAGCCCTTCTTCTTTTTCTTCTCGACCTGCACGCAGTCGCCCAGCAGCGGCGGCGACTGCGGGTCGGCGATCTCGTCGCGCAGCGTCGCTTCCTTGCCCTTCGTCCACCACGTATAGCGGCCGGCCTGGTAGCGCGCGCCCGACGCCGACACCGTATCGACGAACAGCATCTGCTTGCCGTCCACCGGAACGAGCGCGAAGCTCTGGCCGTTGCCCGCGAGCCAGTACGACACGCGCACGGGCGGCTTGTGGTTCGCGCACTGGTAGACGGTTTGCTGGCGCGCGTCGGCGTCGATCTCCTCGACGGTCAGTTGCGCGGCATGCGCGACGGAAACGGCGGTGCCGGCGAGCGCAAGCGCGGCGACGGTTTGGCGAATCATGCAGGTCCTCTCACGAGACGGGTGGAAACGCGCCCTCGCGGGGCGCGCGGTTATTGTTGACAGGATTGGCGGGAAATCGCGCCGGCGGGCAGAATCAGGGATCGATCACGTCCGCGCACGCATCGGTCGGCGCCGCGGCGATATGGCCGACGAGCGGCACGATCTTGAGCCCGGCCGACGCTACCCGGCACGGCGCGGCCGCGACGCCGCAGCCCGCGAGACTCGCGACGAGCGCCAGCGCGGCGCCCAGCTTTCCGATACGCAACCATCGCGACGTCATCGTCCTCTCCTCGTTCCGTCAGCGCGCCGACACGGGTCGGACGGCCGCGGCAGCGCGCTTCGCGCGTTCGCGGGCTTCGTCGACGGTCGCACCGGTCGCCAGCGCGACGCCCATGCGCCGCTTCGCAAAACTTTCCGGCTTGCCGAACAGGCGCAGGTCCGCGCCCGGCACCGCAAGCGCGTCGCGCACGCCTTCGAACGCGATCCCGCGCTCGTCGAGCCCGCCATAGATCACCGCCGACGCGGCCGGCGTGCCGAGCGCCGGATCGACCGGCAGCCCGAGAATCGCACGCGCGTGCAGCTCGAATTCCGACTGGCGCTGCGATGCGAGCGTGACGAGGCCCGTATCGTGCGGCCGCGGGCTCACCTCGGAGAACCATACGTCGTCGCCGCGCACGAACAGCTCGACGCCGAACATCCCGCGCCCGCCGAGCGCCTCGGTCACCTTGTGCGCGATCTCGCGCGACTTCTCGAGCGCCGCCGCGCTCATCGGCTGCGGCTGCCACGATTCGACATAGTCGCCCGCCACCTGCACGTGACCGACCGGTTCGCAGAAATAGGTGCGCGTGTCGAGCGTCGCCGGGTCGATCGCGCGCACGGTCAGTTGCGTGATCTCGTAGTCGAAATCGACGAAGCCCTCGACGATCACGCGGCCGTGGTTCACGCGGCCGCCCGCCATCGCGTAGTCCCACGCGGGTTTCACGTCGGCGTCGGTCTTCACGACCGACTGCCCCTTGCCCGACGACGACATCACGGGCTTCACGACGCACGGCATGCCGATCTTCGCGACGGCCGCGCTGAAGGCCTCGAACGAATCCGCGAACGCATACGGGGAAGTCGGCAGGCCGAGCTCCTCGGCCGCGAGCCGGCGGATCCCTTCGCGATTCATCGTGAGCTGCGTCGCGCGCGCGGTCGGGATCACCTCGGCGAGGCCGGCCGCCTCGATCGCCGCGAGTGCGTCGGTGGCGATCGCCTCGATCTCGGGGACGATCAGGTGCGGGCGTTCGGCTTCGACGACGGCCCGCAGCGCGGCCGGGTCCGTCATGTCGATCACGTGCGCGCGATGCGCGACCTGATGGCCCGGCGCGTCCTGATAGCGATCGACCGCGACGACTTCGACGCCGAGACGCTGCAACGCGATGATGACTTCCTTGCCGAGTTCGCCGGCGCCGAGCAGCATGACGCGCGTGGCCGAGGGTGAAAGCGGCGTACCGAGCCGCTGACCGATCTGCATGTGATTTCCCGCTGGTTCTGTTGGAGGACGAAAACGGCTTCGATGTTAACACGGGCATCCGGGCCGGTTTGGGCGGTTTGGCCGCGCCCGCGCCGGGTCGCGCGAGACCCGCGGGCGGGCCGCGAACGTTTTCATGCGCGAAGTGTCGGCTCGCCTGCCGCGGGGCGGGTGCGTTACTCTTACGCCTTGATCAGAATCCGAAGAGGAACGAGGCTCATGTCCCACCTGTCCGCGGCCGCACGCGCACGCACCGGCCTGCTTCGCCCGTTGCGCGCGCCGCTTTGCGCGTTGACGCTTGCCACGCTTCTCGCCGCCTGTGCGATGCCGACCCATCCCGATTCCGCCGCCCCCGCGCCCGACCCGTACAACCCGGCCGCCGTCCAGCTGCTCGACGACACGAGCTGGGAGCTCACCAGTTGGGTGAACGCCGACGGCACGCAACGCACGATCCCGCACGGCGACAACGGCGAGCCGATCAAGCTCGCGCTGTCGACCGACTCGGGCATCCGGCGCGCGAGCGGGTTCTCGGGTTGCAACCGCTACATGGGCACCTACGCGATCAAGAACGGCCTGCTGAGCTTCGGCCCGCTCGCCGACACGCGAATGGCCTGTCCGAACACGCTGGGCGGCCAACTCGAATCCGCGTACCTCGACGCGCTCGCCCACGTCGAGAAGACCGGCGTGCAGATGCGCGCCCCCCAGCAATTGCAGATCGTGACCCAAGCCGGCGCAACGCTGACGTTCACGCACCGGAGCCCCTGATGTACGGCGCGCGCGAAGGCCGACCGACCGCCTTCGCGTGGCGCGCCACGCGCACGTGCAACCCACGTGCGTCGCGCGGCGTGAATCGAAATCACGCCGCGTTAGAGTCTTGTTCGCCGGCCGGTTAAACTCGGCGGGTCGCGCCCCGCGCGCCCCGCCCCTCTCCAGTTTCAAAGCATGCACACGGTTGTCTTCGGCTGGTTCGGCATCTCCGCCGTCTGGTTCCTCCTTCTCTTCTGGCGTCTCGTGCAGTCGATGCTGCCCGGCGGCGGCGGGCTCGCCGGCCGCGGCTCGATCCGCCTGTGGCTCGGCTTCGCCGCGGTATTTGTCGCAAGCTGCACGCTGACGAGCCCGCTGTCCGGGCCCGACACCAACGCGCTCGGCCATGCATGCTCGGCCGGCTTCGCCCACCTGCTCGGCCCGATCGGCACGCCGGTCGCGATGGTCGTGCTGTTCTTCGCCGGCTTGCCGTGGCTGACTGGCATCGGCTGGCGGCAGTTCGCCGCGTGGGTCGACACGTCGTTCGGCGTCAAGCTGTCGCGCGACGGCGGCGACGACGACGCGCGCGGGATCGCCGACCTGCCGCGTAGCGCGCTGCATCGCGACGACGACGTCGTGCAGCCGACCACCGCGCACACCGTCAACTCGATGGCGCCGCGCCAGAACGGCCGGTATTCGCGCCCGACGGTGTGGAAACCCGATCCGCAGGCGCGACCGAAGCCGCGCAGCAAGACGTCGCCCCGCCCCCTTGCCGAGCCCGTCGCGCCGTCGGGCTGGCTGAAGCCGACCGCACCGCAGCGCACGCCGGCGACGCCCGCGCCGATCCCGGCCAGCGCGATGCCGCCGCCGACTACCGGCAGCACCGCCAGCCTCGCGCGCGCCGCGGCGAATGCGCAAGTGCCGCGCCCCGCGCCCGCTCCGCTTCCGGTCGGATTCGAACCCGTCCGGCCGCGTCCGACCGCCGCGCGGCCGGCCACCGCCACGCTGACGCAGACGGCGCCGCGCGCCACGGTCACGCCGCGACCGGCCGGTACGCAGCCGCAGCGTCCGCCGGTACGCCCGGTCGCGGGATCGGCGGCAGCCGGTCTGACGCCGGACGCGGCACGACGCCGACCGGCGCCGCCCGCGCCGGCGCGCGCGCCGCTCTACGCGTGGACCGAGAAGCCGGCCGCGCCGATCACGCCGGCGCCGAGCGTTCACGACACGCTGCGCTCGATCGAGGCCAGCACCGCGCAATGGGCGTCGCTCGGCGGCGCGCCGGCCGATGCCACGCACGCGGCGGCGGCAGCCGTTGCCGTGGCAGGCGTAGCCTCGGCAGCAGGCACCGCGGCCGCGCCGGCATCGGCGGCCGCGTCGAACGCGTTCGTCCCCGCGACGCACGACATCGCGGCCCAGGACGCCAATGGCCCGGCCGAACACGATGCCGCGCCCGCTTACGACAACGGCGCGCCGATCGTGCTCGACGCCTTCATGCCGGCGGAATCCGGCATCGCGCAGGCTCCGGGTGTCGATTCGTCCGCCCCGGCGTTCGACGACGCAACACCGCCCGCGCGGCCGGATACCGGCAGCGACGATCGCGCGTTTGCGCATCACGCCGACGACGAAATCCGTCGTATCGACGATGCGGCCGCCGCGCCGGCATTCGGGTTCGCAGCCGCGCCGTCGTTCGACACCCCCATCGACGTCGCGCCTTGGGAAGATGTCATCAGCCAGCCGGTTTCCGCGCTGGACGTGTTGGCCGACAACCCGACTGCCGAGTCGCCGGCACACACCGCGGAATCGATATCCGCTCATTCGGCGTTCGCACAAGCAGGCAATGCAGCGGTTCGCGACCTCGGCACCGGCAAGCCGACCGGGTCGGTCGATATTGACGACAAGGACGACGCACGACCGGCGCCTGCAATCGATCGCGTTGCACCGGCCTACCTTCATCAACCGGCTGCCGATGCGCACGCCGACGTGAAGCCGCCGGCCGACGGCATCGTTCCGTTCGCTGCCTTGCCCTCTTCGTCGATTGCGGCCACGTCCGCATCGGCCGTATCGAATCCCGCACCGGAAGCTGGCAAGCCGGTCGAGGCGGAGCCTGCTGCACCGCTGTCGGCTATCGCTCCACGAACGACACCCGCCGCCACGTATTGGACACCTTCGACGGTGCAGCCCACCGCGACGCCGACGACCGTCTCCGCCGAATTGCCGACATCACCGGCGGTTCAGCCGTTTGCCGCGGCATCGACAGCGTCGGCCGTCGCTGCATCGCCGCTGGCCGGCACGGCTCATGGTTCGACCGCACAAGCCTCCGCACCGGCTTCCGCATCGACCATCGCGCCCGTCGCCGCCGTTGCACCGGTTGGCGTAACCGGCACGGCGTCCGCTTCGCCGTCGCAACCGGCCGCATCGGCACCGCCCGTTGCTTCCGCCGCGTCGGCGGCGCCGGCCGGTGTCGCGGGCATGACTTACGGTTCACTGTCCCGCGCTTCGACACCCGCATCGACCGATGCGCCCGCCGTGACGCCATCGGAGACCGGCGCATCGGGTTCGACGTTCGGTTCGACCGAGCAGGCGCCCGCAACGCCGGCGCCCGCCGCCGCGACACGCGCAACTTTCACGTCAGCGCCCGTCACTGCACCGTCGTCCGCGTCGGCATCGGCGCTTCCGGTCGACACGGCAACCCCGTCGACCGGCACGACGATCTTCGCTACATCCGGCTCATCGGGCACGGTCGCGCCGCAGCCGGCCATCAGCCTGCCCGTGTCGCCAACCGCGTCCGCCCCGGCGTCACCGTCCTTCAGCGTGATCGCGCCAACGACCACGGCCGCCGCCGCTCCGGCTCACCCGATCGCAGGCTCGCCTGCCGGTGCGGCCGGATCGCCGATGTCGATTGGTGCAACCGCTGCGACGCAGGCTCCGGCGATCACGTCCGTCCCCGCCGCAGTCGCAGCCCAGACGTTCACGACACAGCCCGCCCCTGCCGCGTCGTCGGCAAGCTGGTCGATGTCGCATGACGTGAGCGCAACGCCGGCCGCGACACCGCACGCGACACCCATCCCCGGCGCGAACCTCTCGCCCACGCCGGCAGCCGCGGTTTCCGCGCCGACGTCGCCCGCTACCCCGTCGATCGGCGCACCGGCCGCCGAAGCCATCGAAGCCATCGAGACAGCCGAACCGGCCCCGGTCGCCCCCGCCCGCCCGCCGCACCCGAACGCATTCGAATTCCACGCACCCGCGTCGTTCAACGTCGAACTGCCGACGCTCGACCTGCTCGAGCCCGCATCCGACGACGTCGAAACGATCACCGAGGAACACCTCGCGCAAACCGCGCAGGTGATCGAACAGCGGCTGCAGGAATTCAAGGTGCCGGTGACGGTGGTCGGCGCATCGGCCGGCCCCGTGATCACGCGCTTCGAGATCGAACCCGCGCTCGGCGTGCGCGGCAGCCAGATCGTCGGGCTGATGAAGGACCTGTCGCGCGGCCTCGGCCTCACGTCGATCCGCGTCGTCGAGACGATCCCCGGCAAGACCTGCATGGGCCTCGAACTGCCGAACGCGAAGCGCCAGATGATCCGCCTGTCGGAGATCCTCGAATCGCGCCAGTACCAGCATTCACCGTCGCAACTGACGATCGCGATGGGCAAGGACATCACCGGCCACCCGGTCGTCACCGATCTCGCGAAGGCGCCGCACATGCTCGTGGCCGGCACGACGGGTTCGGGCAAGTCGGTCGCGATCAACGCGATGATCCTGTCGCTGCTGTACAAGGCGACGCCGGAAGACGTGCGACTCATCATGATCGACCCGAAGATGCTGGAGCTGTCGGTCTACGAAGGCATCCCGCACCTGCTCGCGCCGGTCGTCACCGACATGAAGCTCGCGGCGAACGCGCTGAACTGGTGCGTCGGCGAAATGGAGAAGCGCTACCGGCTGATGTCGGCCGTCGGCGTGCGCAACCTCGCGGGCTTCAACCAGAAGATCCGCGACGCGCAAGCGAAGGAAAAGAAGATCGGCAACCCGTTCTCGCTGACGCCCGAGGACCCGGAGCCGCTGTCGAAGCTCCCGCTGATCGTCGTCGTGATCGACGAGCTGGCCGACCTGATGATGGTGGCCGGCAAGAAGATCGAGGAGCTGATCGCCCGCCTCGCGCAGAAGGCGCGCGCGGCCGGCATCCACCTGATCCTCGCGACCCAGCGGCCGTCCGTCGACGTGATCACCGGCCTCATCAAGGCGAACATTCCGACGCGCGTCGCGTTCCAGGTGTCGTCGAAGATCGATTCGCGCACGATCCTCGACCAGATGGGCGCGGAGTCGCTGCTCGGGATGGGCGACATGCTGTTCCTGCCGCCGGGCACCGGTTATCCGCAGCGCGTGCACGGCGCGTTCGTCGCCGACGAGGAAGTGCACCGGATCGTCGAGTACCTGAAGCAGTTCGGCGAGCCGCAGTACGAGGAAGGGATTCTCGACGGCCCGGCCGCCGACGGCGCGACGCAGGACCTGTTCGGCGATGCGCCGGATGCGGAAGCCGATCCGCTGTACGACGAAGCCGTCGCGTTCGTCGTGCGCACGCGGCGCGCGTCGATCTCGTCGGTGCAGCGGCAGTTGCGCATCGGCTACAACCGCGCGGCACGCCTCGTCGAGCAGATGGAAGCGGCCGGCCTCGTATCGGCGATGGGCATCAACGGCAGTCGCGAGGTGCTCGTGCCGGCCGCGGCCGACTGACGCCGGCGGCCCTCCGGCCGCGATGCATCGATACGGGCGGGCCGCGCAACGGCCGCCCGCAAACAAGGCGCTGCCTCGGCAGCGCCTTTTTCATTTACTGCACCGGCACCAGCTTGAAATCGACCGGCTTGCCGACCGCGACCTTCTGCGGATTCGCGCCGAGCTGCCCCGTTTCGACATCGCGACTGAACACGTAGAACGTGTCGCTGTCCTGGTTGCCGACGATCAGCCACTTGCCGGTCGGATCGATCAGGAACTCGCGCGGCGTCTTGCCGAGGCTTGACTGGCGGCCGACGTGCTTCAGCCGGCCGTCCGCCTTGTTCACCGCGTAGATCACGAGGTCGTTCGCGTCGCCGCGGTTGCTCACGTACAGAAAGCGCCCGTCCGGCGACAGGTGGATCGCGCCGCCGCCGACCTTGCCCTTGAAGCCCGGCGCCGTCATCGGCACCGTCTCGATCGGCGTCAGCTTGCCGTCGTGATAGCCGAACACCTCGACCGACGCGTTGAGTTCGCTCGTCACGTACGCGAACCGGCCGTCGGCGCCGAACACCATGTGACGCGGGCCCGAGCCGGCCTTCACCGGCGTGTAGCGCGTGTCGGTCGGGCTGATCAGCCCGCGGCTGCCGTCCACCGTGTAGCGGTAACCGTAGATCTTGTCCGCGCCGAGATCCTGCACGAACAGGTAGCGGCCATCCGGCGAAAACACCGTCGAATGCACGTGCGCGCCGTCCTGGCGGCCCTTCACCGGCCCGGTGCCTTCGTGGTGGACGGTCAACACGGCCTGGCCGACCGCGCCGTCGTCGCGCAGCGGGAACACCGCGAAGCTGCCGCCCGGATCGGCCGCGACCGAGTAATTGGCCGTCACGAGATACTTGCCGTCCGGCGACAGCGCGAGATAGCAAGGATCGTTCCCTTCCGACGATACGCGGTCGATGAAGCTCAGCGCGCCCGTCTTCGCGTCGAAGCGAAATGCGCTGACGCCGCCGCGCTGCGTCGCCGGTCCGTCGTCGCCGGGCAGTTCGTTGACGGCGTAGACGGTGCGACCGTCGCGGCTCGGCAACAGATACGACGGATTCACGGTCTTCGCCGACGACACCGGCGCGACGCTGCCGGTCTTGGTATCGAAGCGGTAAACGTAGATCCCGTCGCTGCCGCCGCCCGTATAGGTGCCGACGAGCAGGTTGTAGACGCCGTCGGCCGGGGCGGACGATTGCTGCGCGAATGCGTGGGTCGCGGACAGGGAAAGCACGATCGCGAAACCTTTCATCCAGTGAGCGAGCCTAAGCGGGAACCCTCGTGTCGAAGCGCGTGCGTCACGCTCGCGTAAACGGTTGGGCATTGAATCCTCCTTGCATCGAGTCGCTTCAAGTGTTGAGATAGGACGAAACGCCGGCCGTCATGCGCTCCGCCGCCCGGCCGAGTATACGGGGCGCGGCGCCCGGGCGTGAAGTCCGGGCCGCCGACGTCCGCATTGTGAACTCGAATACCCAAGGAACGCCTGCCCATGCCCGCCCTGATCGAAGACTACGCCCTCGTCGGCGATGGCCACACGGCCGCGCTGATCGCAAAAGACGGCTCCGTCGACTGGCTGTGCTGGCCCCGCTTCGATTCGGGCGCCTGCTTCGCGGCGCTGCTCGGCACGCCCGAGCACGGCCGCTGGCTGCTTGCTCCGGCCGCCGACGCCGCGATCACGCACACGACCCGCCGCTATCGCGGCGACACGCTGATTCTCGAAACCGATTACGAAAGCGCCGACGGCGCCGTCACCGTGATCGACTTCATGCCGCCCGGCAACGGCTGGTCCGAACTGGTGCGGATCGTCGTCGGCCGCCACGGCACGATGAAGATGCGCATGGAGCTCGTGTTGCGCTTCGACTACGGTTTCTCGATTCCGTGGGTCACGCAACTGACCCGCGAGGACGGCATGAAGGCCATCGCCGGCCCCGATACCGTCGTGCTGCGCACGCCGGTGCCGCTCACCGGCAAGAATCTCCATACGCTCGCGGAATTCACGGTGAGCGCCGACGAGCGCGTGCCGTTCTCGCTCGGCTACGCGGCATCGCACATGCGGCTGCCGCCGGCGCGCGACCCGCTGTCGATGCTCGCGCGCACCGAGAACTACTGGCTCGAATGGTCGGGCCGCTGCCAGGTGCAGGGCCGCTACGCGGCCGCCGTGCGCCGCTCGCTGATCACGCTGAAGGCGCTCGCGTACGAACCGACCGGCGGCATCGTCGCCGCGCCGACCACCTCGCTGCCGGAAAAGATCGGCGGCAGCCGCAACTGGGACTACCGCTACTGCTGGCTGCGCGACGCGACGATCACGCTGCTCGCGCTGATGCGCGGCGGCTACTACGACGAGGCGCGCGCATGGCGCACGTGGCTCGGCCGCGTGATGGCCGGCTCGCCCGAGCAGATCCAGATCATGTACGGGATCGCCGGCGAGCGCCGGCTGCCGGAAATGGAGCTCGACTGGCTGCCCGGCTACCAGGATTCGAAGCCGGTGCGCGTCGGCAACGGCGCCGCGAACCAGCTCCAGCTCGACGTGTTCGGCGAGGTGATGGCCGCGCTGCACCTCGCGCGCGTGGGCGGCCTGCAGGCCGACGATACGGTCTGGTCCGTGCAGTGCGCGCTGCTCGACCACCTCGAGAAGATCTGGGAGGAGCCCGACGAAGGCATCTGGGAAACGCGCGGCGGCCGCCGCCATTTCACGTTCTCGAAGGTGATGGCATGGGTCGCGTTCGACCGCGCGATCAAGTCGGCCGAAATGTTCCGGCTGCCCGGCTCGCTCGACCGCTGGCGCGCGCTGCGCGAGCGGATCCATGCGGACGTCTGCGCCAACGCGTGGCACGAAGGCAAGCAGGCGTTCGCGCAGAGCTACGGCAGCGACGAGCTCGACGCGAGCGTGCTGCTGCTGCCGCAGCTCGGCTTCCTGCCGCCCGAAGACCCGCGCATCGTCGGCACGGTCGACGCGATCGAACGGGAATTGCTGCACGACGGGCTCGTGATGCGCTACCGCACGACCGAATACGACGACGGCCTGCCGCCGGGCGAGGGCACGTTTCTCGCGTGCAGCTTCTGGCTGGTCGACAGCTACGCGCTGCTCGGCCGGATCGACGACGCGCATCGGCTCTTCAGCCGCCTGCTCGCGCTGTCGAACGACCTGGGGCTGCTCGCGGAGGAATACGACCCGGTGGCCGGGCGGCTCGTCGGCAATTTCCCGCAGGCGTTCTCGCACGTGGCGCTCGTGCATACCGCGATGAACCTGATGCACCACGAAGACGCGATGGCGCGCGCGGCCGGCCAGCCCGCGCCGGCCGTGGCGACCGGGCGCTGAGCGGCGCCGCGCGCCGTTGTTCATAGATCGTCAAATCGCAAAAATTTGATGAAAAAACCGGGAAATGTTGCATTGCACAACCGATCGTTGTCCGATATGATCGACGAGATTGTCCGGCTGCAATGCAACGTGGCCGGCCGCCGACCCACACGGCACGCCGCGACGCCCCACGCCGCCCTTGCGCACCGTCCCCCCACGCGGGAGTAGCCTGCATGCTTTACCAACTGCACGAATTCCAGCGGGCGATGCTCAGCCCGCTCACGGCCTGGGCCCAGGCCGCCTCGAAGTCGTTCGCGAATCCGTCCAGCCCGTTCTCGCTGATTCCCGGCGCACCGCGAATGGCGGCCGCCTATGAGTTGATGTATCGGCTCGGCAAGGATTACGAAAAGCCGGAATTCAACATCCATCAGATCGTCAAGGATGGCCACAACATTCCGATCGTCGAGCAGACGATCGTCGAGAAGCCGTTCTGCCGGCTGCTGCGCTTCAAGCGCTATTCGGACGATGCCGACGCCGTCACGCAACTGAAGGACGAGCCGGTCGTGCTGGTCTGCGCGCCGCTGTCGGGCCACCACTCGACGCTGCTGCGCGACACGGTGCGCACGCTGCTGCAGGATCACAAGGTCTACATCACCGACTGGATCGACGCGCGGATGGTGCCGATCGAGACCGGCCCGTTCCATCTGCACGACTACATCGCGTACATCCAGGAATTCATCCGTCACATCGGCGCGCGCAATCTGCACGTGATCTCGGTATGCCAGCCGACGGTGCCGGTGCTCGCGGCGATTTCGCTGATGGCGAGCCGCGGCGAGGACACGCCGCTCACGATGACGATGATGGGCGGCCCGATCGACGCGCGCCGCAGCCCGACTTCGGTGAACTCGCTCGCGACGCAGCACTCGACCGCGTGGTTCGAAAACAACGTGATCCACACGGTGCCCGCGAACTATCCGGGCGAAGGCCGGCAGGTGTATCCGGGCTTCCTGCAGCACACGGGCTTCGTCGCGATGAACCCGGAGCGGCACGCGCAATCGCACTGGGATTTCTACCAGAGCCTGCTGCGCGGCGACGAGGACGACGCCGAAGCGCACCGCCGCTTCTACGACGAGTACAACGCGGTGCTCGACATGGCCGCCGAGTATTACCTCGAGACGATCCGCGTCGTGTTCCAGGAATTCCGGCTCGCGGAAGGCACGTGGGACGTCGAAGGCGAGCGCGTGCGTCCGCAGGACATCAAGCACACCGCGCTGATGACGATCGAGGGCGAACTCGACGACATCTCCGGCAGCGGCCAGACGCACGTCGCGCACGAGCTGTGCACCGGCATCCCGCAAGACGATCGCCGCAGCCTGACCGCCGAGAAGTGCGGCCACTACGGGATCTTCTCGGGCCGCCGCTGGCGCACGATCATCTATCCGCAACTGCGCGACTTCATCCGCGAGCATGCGCCGGAACCGAAGAACGGCGCGACGAAGTTGCCCGTCGATGCCCAGGATGCGACCACGATCGGCGTCGTGCCGGCCGCCAAGCCCCAGCCGGAAACGACGGCGCGGGTCACCTCCGCGAAACGCGCACGCGCGAAAACGCCGGCCGTGACGGTCGCGCCCGCCAGGACGCCCGCCGCGAAGGCCGCGCCCGCCGCGAAGCGCACGGCAGGCACCCCGCGCGCAAAAACCGTGCGGGCCCGCAAGGCCGCCTGACACGCCGCGCTCCGACGCAAAAACGCCGCCGTGGCTTGCGCCCGGCGGCGTTTTTTTTATCCGGCCGCGGCCGCGAGCGGGCGGCTCGTCGGCTCGTCCGTCGGTCGCGTCAGCGCCGCAGCAGATACGCGAGCAGCACCTCGGTGTTCATCCGGACCATCTCGGCGCGCTCGTCGGTGTCGGTAAAGTCCTGGCCGAGCGTCGCGGCGAGCGTGAAGCGGTTCGACACGATGTAGTAGCCGAGCCCCGACAGCGTCACGTAGAAGCGCAGCGGATCGACGTCGCCGCGGAACAGCCCGGCCTTCTGGCCGCGCATCAGCACGTTGCCGAGCTTCGCGACGATCGGCGACATCATCTCGCGGATCCGCGTCGACTTGTGCAGATAGCGCGCTTCGTGCAGGTTCTCGTTGTTGATGAGCCTGAGCAGCTCCGGATGGTCGCGGTAGTAGTCCCAAACGAAATGCGCGAGCCGCGTGACGGCTTCGACCGGCGCGACGCCGTCGAGATCCAGCACGCGCTCGGCCTCGGTCAGCGCGGAAAACGCGTGTTCGAGCACCGCCGTGAAGAGCTGCTCCTTGCTGCCGAAGTAGTAATAGAGCATGCGCTCGTTCGTTTCGGCCCGGCGCGCGATCTGATCGACGCGCGCGCCGAACAGCCCTCCATTCGCGAACTCTTCGGCCGCCGCCATCAGGATGCGACGGCGCGTACCTTCAGGATCTCTTTTGATTTTCGGCTGATTCATGGTGGCGTTTTGCTATGTGAGCCGCTTGATCCGGACCGGCACCCCCACCGCCTCGGCGCCGGCCGCCCTGGAACGGGCGCGCCGCGGACGGCCGCCCTCCTGCTGAGCCCCTGCAAAAAAGCGGTTCGATTATGCGCATAGACGGCGTCCAGCGCAATGCGGGAAATCGGCGATAATCGAGCTTTGGCAAACCTTTCCGGCCGCGCCCGACGCGGCCGAGAGCCATTCGGCGCTGCCGCGCCCGCCGTTACCGTGACCGACTCCAAAACACTCGCGGATCGCATCGAAGATCTGCTTCCCCAGACGCAATGCACGAAGTGCGGCTATGACGGCTGCCGTCCGTACGCCGAGGCGATCGCCGCCGGCGACGCGAACTACAACCAGTGCCCGCCCGGCGGCGCCGAAGGCATCGCGCGTCTCGCGAGCCTGCTCGGCAAGCCGGTGATTCCGCTGAACCCCGTCAACGGCAGCGAGCATCCGCGCGCGGTCGCGTTCATCGACGAAAACCTGTGCATCGGCTGCACGCTGTGCATGCAGGCGTGCCCGGTCGACGCGATCGTCGGCGCGCCGAAGCAGATGCACACGATCGTCGCGTCGCTGTGCACGGGCTGCGACCTGTGCGTGCCGCCGTGCCCGGTCGACTGCATCGCGATGCTGCCGGTGACCGGCGATCGCACGGGCTGGGATGCGTGGTCGCAGGAACAGGCGGACGCCGCGCGCGAACGCCACGACCTGCGGCTCGCGCGCCAGCGCCGCGAGCGCGAGGCCGCCGAAGCGCGCGCCGCCGCCCGGCGCGCGGCCAGCGCCGCAAAGCCGGCCGCGGAACCCGCCGCCGCGCGGCCGGATGCGCCGGCCGCCGCGCCGGCCGCCGACGACGCCGAAGCGAAGAAACGCGCGATCATCGCCGCCGCGCTCGAACGCGCGCGCAAGAAGAAGGAAGAACTGTCCGGGCAAGGCGCCGGGCCGAAGAACACCGAAGGCGTGAGCGCGGCCGTCCAGGCGCAGATCGACGCGGCCGAGGCCCGTCGCAAGCGGCTCGCCGAGCAGCAAGCGCAGCGCGACGCCGAAGCGGCATCGGGCAGCCGCGGCAACGACAACGACGCAGGTAACGACGATCCGGACGGCCCGTCCGCGCCGCCCGACCAGAACGCTCCATGAACGCCAGCAAACGACGCGCGATCTACGAAACGCTGCAGAGCCTCAATCCGCATCCGACCACCGAGCTCGAATACTCGACGCCGTTCGAACTGCTGATCGCCGTGATGCTGTCCGCGCAGGCGACCGACGTGTCGGTCAACAAGGCGATGCGGAAAATGTTTCCGGTCGCGAACACGCCGCGACAAATCGTCGCACTTGGCGAGGAAGGCGTCACCGAGTACATCAAGACGATCGGCCTCTATCGCACCAAGGCAAAGAACGTGGTCGCGGCGTGCCAGATCCTGCTCGAGCGCTACGACGGCGAGGTGCCGGCCGATCGCGAAGCGCTCGAAGGCCTGCCGGGCGTCGGCCGCAAGACCGCGAACGTCGTGCTGAACACCGCGTTCGGCCAGCCGACGATCGCGGTCGACACGCATATCTTCCGCGTCGCGAATCGCACCGGGCTCGCGCCGGGCAAGGACGTGCGGGCCGTCGAGGCCGCGCTCGAAAAGTTCACGCCGAAGGAATTCCTGCAGGATGCGCATCACTGGCTGATCCTGCACGGGCGCTACGTGTGCAAGGCGCGGCGGCCCGAATGCTGGCACTGCGCGATCGAACCGCTGTGCGAATTCCGGCCGAAGACGCCGCCGCCCAACGAATAAGCGCACGCCGCGCAGGCAGGCTCCGTACGCGCCATCGCGACGCCCGCGCCCTTCCCGGCTACGCGTTGGACGTCGCCGTCGCGTCGTCGGCGGCCGCGCCGCCCGCGCGCACGAGCGCCAGCACGGCCGCCAGAATCGCGACGCCGCCCGCCCACTGCAGCGGCGACAACGCCTCCCCGAACAGCAGCGCCGCGAGCGCGACCGTCACGACCGGTTCGAGCGTCGACAGCATCGACGTACGCGCGGCCCCGAGTCGCTCGAGCCCGGAGAAGAACGCGAGCATGGCCGCGACCGTCGATACGAGCGCGATCGCGAGCATCGACGCCCAGCCGCCGGCCGTCGCGGGCCAGCGCGGCGGCGCGCCGAACGCCGCCGTGCGCACGACGGCGATCGCGACGAGCGTCGCGGTGGCCGACAGGCAGATGATCGCGGTGGTCGCGAGCGGATCGACGCCGCGCGTCGCCTTGGTGCCGCCGACGATGTACAGCGAATAGATCACCGCGGCCGCTAGCGCGAGCGCGATCCCGAGCGGCTCGCCGTGCCCGCCGCCGACCATCAGCGCCGAACCCGCGACGCACAACACCAGCGCGACGGCCTTTGCCCGCGTCAGGCGCTCGCCGAGCCACCACGCGGCCAGCAGCGTGACGAACGCCGGATACAGGTACAGCAGCAGCGCGACGAGGCTCGCCTGCGCGTGCTGCAGCGCGCTGAAATAGCAGAACGACTGCCCGACGTAGCCGAACGCGCCCATCGCCACCAGCGGCGCGAGCGTTCGCCCCCGTGGCCATGCGACGCGGCGGTGCCGCGCGATCGCGGCGAGCACCGCGCCGCCGATCGCGAAACGCACGATCAGCAATCCGAGCACGTCGACGCCGGCCGCATACGCGTAGCGGCCGAAAATCGCCATCGCGCCGAACGCGGCGGCGGACAACGCGACATAGAGCGCGCCCTGCAGGGCGGCAGACGAAGAGCGGGCGGTGGCGGCCATGACGGAACGGAAGAGAACGGCGCGGTGAAGGGAATCGTCGGAGTTTAGCGGCGCGGCGGCGGCAAGCCTAGGGCCCGTTCACGCTTACCCGTTTCTCCGATCCGGTACGGAGCGGCCGCAACTGGCTGCGGATTCAACCGGCCATCGCCGCGCACCCGCACCGCCACGCAGTTCGCCCCTACCGCTTGCCGCCTCAACCGCTCCGGCCCGCCGCCAGGCCGTCTCCAGCGCCGCCCGCCGCTCCGGCGTACAATGCGCGACGCGGCATGACGCCGCCCGAATCACGACGTTTCCCCACCATGTTCAATCCAAGCCGCGACGAAGTGCGTCGCTTTTTCACCGAGACCTGGCGCAAGCAGCGCGCGGGCGAAATCCTGACGCCGCTGGAAGCGATCGCAGCCGACTGGATCGTCGAGCATCCCGAATACCACGACGAACTGGCCGACGCCGATGGCGCGGCCGCGCGCGACTACACGCCCGAGGAAGGCCGCACGAACCCGTTCCTGCACCTGTCGATGCACCTCGCGATCAGCGAGCAGTTGTCGATCGACCAGCCGCCCGGCATCCGCGCCGCGCACGACAAGCTGGCCGCGAAGCTCGACTCGACCCACGACGCGCAGCACGCGATCATGGAATGCCTCGGCGAGACGATCTGGGAAGCGCAGCGCACGAACACGCCGCCCGATACCGACGCGTACCTGCAGCGCATCCTGCGCCGCGCCTCGCGCGACTGAGCGCGCGGCCGGCACATCGACCCGCGCCGGCCCGCGGACAAAAAAATACCCCGCCGAGGCGGGGCATCCTTGCTGCGCGAGCCCGTGAGGGCCGTCGCGCTTACTTCTTGAACACGAGGTCGGTTTCCTTCAGCGACTCGATGTAGGACGCGATGTCCTTCATGTCGCTGACCGACAGGTTCTGTACCTGCGCCTGCATGATCGCGTTGTTGCGACCGAGCAGCGGGTTCGTCAGCCCCATCTGGTACTGGCGCATCGCCCACACGAGGTAGTCGGCGTGCTGACCGGCGAGGCGCGGGTACTCCGCGTTGATCGGCTTGTTCAGCTGCGCGCCGTGGCAGGCCGCGCAGTTGTGCGATTCGACCAGTTCCTTGCCCTTCGAGATGTCCGCGGCGTGCGCGGTACCGATCGCGAGGCCGGCCGCCAGTGCCACCGCCGCCGTCTTGAATGCGTTGTTCATGAATGCTCCTGTCCCGCCGGAGAGATCGGCGGCGCGCGCTTTACTTGTAGGGGTTGTCCTTCGTGTCGGCCTTCTGGGCGGCGTAGTACGCCGACAGATCCGCGATGTCCTGATCGGTCAGCGAACCGGCGACCGCGTTCATCGACGGGAAGTGACGATCCTTCTTGCGGTAGGCCTTCAGCGCGTTCTCGAGGTATTGCTGGTTCTGGCCGCCGAGGACAGGCACCCGGTAGACCTCCGGGTACGCCGCGCGGTAGTCCTGGATGCCGTGGCAACCGATGCACATGGCGGCCTTGCTCGCCCCGTCCTTCGGGTTGCCGACCACACCGGCCGCCTGCGCGCTGCCCGCGAGCGCCACGAGCGCTGCGACAACGACGTGTTTGCCGACGAATTTGTTCATAGCTCTTGTAACCTAGCTTGAGGGGAAACTGGCGCCTAAGCGGCAACGGCCCGCGCCGTTTTGCTTATCGGATCGCCACGCAGGCCAAAAAAAACGGCCAGATTGTACCGCGCCGGCGGGGAATGCGTCCACCAGGCGCCCCGGTCCGCCTCGCCACAGCCCCGCTACGATACGCGGGCGCGGCCCAACCGCACAGCCCTTCTGACTTATACTGGGTTTTTTTCCCGAGAAAGATGAGCGCCGCCATGCGTTTCGAAGGGTCCTCGCACTACGTCGCCACCGACGATCTGAAGCTCGCGGTCAATGCCGCGCTGACGCTGCAACGCCCGCTGCTGATCAAGGGCGAGCCCGGCACCGGCAAGACCATGCTCGCCGAGGAAGTGGCCGCCGCGCTCGACATGCCGCTGCTGCAGTGGCACATCAAGTCGACCACCAAGGCGCAGCAGGGCCTGTACGAATACGACGCCGTGTCGCGGCTGCGCGACTCGCAGCTCGGCGACGAGCGCGTGAAGGACATCGCGAACTACATCGTCAAGGGCGTGCTGTGGCAGGCGTTCGACGCCGAGCACCCGAGCGTGCTGCTGATCGACGAGATCGACAAGGCCGACATCGAATTCCCGAACGACCTGCTGCGCGAGCTCGACCGGATGGAATTCCACGTGTACGAGACGCGCGAGACGGTCCGCGCGAAGCACCGCCCGCTCGTCATCATCACGTCGAACAACGAGAAGGAGCTGCCCGACGCGTTCCTGCGCCGCTGCTTCTTCCACTACATCCAGTTTCCGGACCCGGCGACGATGCAGAAGATCGTCGCGGTGCACTTCCCCGACATCCGCGAAGAGTTGCTGCGGGCGGCGCTCGAGAGTTTCTTCGAGTTGCGCGGCGTGTCGGGCCTGAAGAAGAAGCCGTCCACATCCGAACTGCTCGACTGGCTGAAGCTGCTGCTCGCCGAGAACATTCCGGCCGACGCGCTGCGCGGCGCGGACTCGAAGCAGATCGTGCCGCCGCTCGCGGGTGCGCTGCTGAAGAACGAGCAGGATCTGAGCCTGCTCGAACGGCTCGTCTACATGAACCGGCACAACCGGTAATCCTCCCTCACCCGCGAAGGCCCGGCCATGCTGCTCAATTTCTTCTACGCGCTGCGCGCAGCCAAGCTGCCCGTCTCGGTGAAGGAATACCTGACGCTGCTCGAATCGCTGAAGGCCGGGCTGATCTCGCCGTCGATCGACGCGTTCTACTTCCTCGCGCGGATGACGCTGGTCAAGGACGAGCAGTACTTCGACAAGTTCGACCAGGCGTTCGGCGCGTATTTCCACGGCGTGTCCGCGCTGCCGTCCGAGGCGTTCGACATTCCGCTCGACTGGCTCGAGAAGCGCCTCGAGCGCGAGCTGTCGCCGGAGGAGAAGGCGCAGATCGACGCGATGGGCGGGCTCGACAAGCTGATGGAGCGTTTGAAGGCGCTGCTCGACGAGCAGAAGGAACGCCACGAAGGCGGCAACAAATGGATCGGCACGGGCGGCACGTCGCCGTTCGGGTACGGCGGCTACAACCCGGAAGGCGTGCGCATCGGCGGCCCGTCGAACGGCAACCGCACCGCGGTGAAGGTGTGGGAAGCGCGCGCGTACCGCGACTACGACGATTCGGTCGAGATCGGCACGCGCAACATCAAGGTCGCGCTGCGCCGGCTGCGCCGCTTCGCGCGCGAAGGCGCGGCCGAGGAGCTCGACCTGCCCGGCACGATCCGCAGCACGGCCGCGAACGCCGGCTGGCTCGACCTGCGGATGGTGCCCGAGCGCCACAACAACGTGAAGGTGCTGATGCTGCTCGACGTCGGCGGCTCGATGGACGACCACATCAAGCGCACCGAAGAGCTGTTCTCGGCCGCGAAGGCCGAATTCAAGCACCTGGAATTCTTCTACTTCCACAACTGCGTGTACGACCACCTGTGGAAGAACAACCGCCGCCGCCACTCGGAACGCACCGCGACGTGGGACGTGCTGCACAAGTTCACGCCCGACTACAAGCTGATCTTCGTCGGCGATGCGACGATGAGCCCGTACGAAGTGCTGCAGCCCGGCGGCTCGGTCGAATACAACAATCCGGAAGCCGGCGCCGTGTGGCTGCGTCGCCTCGCCGACCAGTTCCCCCATCATGCATGGCTGAACCCCGAGCCCGAGCGGCTATGGGAGTACCGGCAGTCGGTCGCGGTCATCCGCGACCTGCTCGGCCAGCGCATGTATCCGCTCACGCTCGCCGGCCTCGAAACCGCGATGCGCGCACTCAGCAAGTAACGACACCACCCGCAGATACACAGGCCGCGTCCGAGCGGCCGCCCCGGAGATAGCATGAACCCTTCGCCCACCGCGAGCGCCGGCCGCGCCCGCGGCCGCCGTTTTTTTTCCGATACGTCCGTCTCCGCGCTCGTCGCCGGCTTCGTCGCGATGATGACCGGCTACACGAGCTCGCTCGTGCTGATGTTCCAGGCCGGCCGCGCCGCCCACCTCACCGATGCGCAGATCTCGTCGTGGATCTGGGCGCTGTCGATCGGCATGGCGCTGACGACCATCGGCCTGTCGCTGCGCTTTCGCGCACCCGTCGTCGTCGCATGGTCGACGCCCGGCGCCGCGCTCTTGATCGCGTCGCTGCCGGGCGTGCCCTACCCCGAGGCGATCGGCGCGTTCGTCGTATGCGCGCTGCTGCTGACGGCCGTCGGCGTCAGCGGGCTGTTCGACACGCTGATGAAGCGCATTCCGGCCGGCATCGCGGCCGCGCTGCTCGCGGGCATCCTGTTCGAGATCGGCATCGAGATCTTCCGCGCCGCGCAATTCCAGACCGCGCTCGTGCTCGCGATGTTCTTCACCTATCTGATCGTGAAGCGGCTCGCGCCGCGCTATGCGATCGTCACGACGCTGATCGTCGGCACGGCGGCGGCCGGCGGCCTCGGCCTGCTCGACTTCAGCCATTTCCGCATCGCGCTCGCGCAGCCCGTCTTCACGATGCCCGCGTTCTCGATCGCGTCGATCGTCAGCATCGGCATTCCGCTGTTCGTCGTCGCGATGGCGTCGCAGAACGTGCCGGGCATCGCGGTGTTGCGCGCGGACGGCTATTCGACACCGTCGTCGCCGCTGATCGCGACGACCGGCCTCGCGTCACTGCTGCTCGCGCCGTTCGGCTCGCACGGCGTGAATCTCGCGGCGATCACGGCCGCGATCTGCACCGGCCCCGAAGCGCACGAGGATCACGCGAAGCGCTACACGGCCGCCGTGTGGTGCGGCACGTTCTACCTGGTCGCCGGCATCTTCGGTGCGACGATCGCCGCCCTGTTCGCGGCGCTGCCGAAGGCGCTCGTCGTGTCGGTCGCGGCGCTCGCGCTGTTCGGCTCGATCATGAGCGGGCTCGCGAACGCGATGCAGGACGTGAAGCAGCGCGAAGCGGCGCTCGTCACGTTCATGGTGACCGCGTCGGGCCTCACGCTGCTGTCGATTGGCTCGGCGTTCTGGGGGCTCGTCGCGGGCGTCGTCACGCAGGTGATCCTGAACGCGCGGCGCCCCGCCTGATGCGGCTCGCGGCCTGCCGCGGCGCGCGTCCGACACGCCAAAACGTGCCCGACACGAATCGGGCCTAAAATGATGGATCGGAAGCGGCGCCCGGCGCCGCTTCGCTTCGCCGCCGCGCTCGCGCGCGGCCCGTGAGAACCCGGCGCCCCGCGCTCTTCTTCCGAATCGCCATGACTACCGCACTCGACCAGCTGAAGCAGTACACGACCGTCGTCGCCGACACGGGCGACTTCCAGCAGCTTGCGCAATACAAGCCGCAGGACGCGACCACGAACCCGTCGCTGATCCTGAAGGCCGTCCAGAAGGATGCGTACAAGCCGATCCTCGAGAAAACCGTCCGCGATCATCGCAACGAAAGCACCGATTTCATCATCGACCGCCTGCTGATCGCATTCGGCACCGAAATCCTGAAGCTGATCCCCGGCCGCGTGTCGACCGAAGTCGACGCACGCCTGTCGTTCGACACGCAGCGCTCGATCGACAAGGGCCGCGAGCTCATCAAGCTGTACGAAGCCGCCGGCGTCGGCCGCGAGCGCATCCTGATCAAGCTCGCGTCGACGTGGGAAGGCATCCGCGCGGCCGAGGTGCTGCAGAAGGAAGGGATCAAGTGCAACATGACCCTGCTTTTCTCGCTCGTGCAGGCCGCCGCGTGCGCGGAAGCCGGCGCGCAACTGATTTCGCCGTTCGTCGGCCGCATCTACGACTGGTACAAGAAGCAGGCCGGCGCGGAATGGAATGAAGCGCGGGATGGCGGCGCGAACGATCCGGGCGTGCAATCGGTGCGCCGCATCTATACGTACTACAAGACGTTCGGCTACAAGACCGAAGTGATGGGCGCGAGCTTCCGCACGACGAGCCAGATCACCGAACTCGCCGGCTGCGACCTGCTGACGATCAGTCCCGATTTGCTGCAGAAGCTGCAGGAGAGCAACGAGACGGTCGCACGCAAGCTGTCGCCGGAAACGTTGCAGGACAAGCCCGCCGAGCGCGTCGCGATCGACGAGGCATCGTTCCGCTTCCAGCTGAACGACGAAGCGATGGCGACCGAAAAGCTCGCCGAAGGCATCCGCGTATTCGCCGCCGACGCAATGAAGCTCGAGAAGCTGATCGACGCGCTGCGCTGAGCCGCGTCGCGCGTCAGTTGCTGTCAGCACGACTGGCGGCAGCCGTCGGCACGCGCGCTGCAAACGGCCGCGAACGTGATGTTCGCGGCCGTTTTTATTTTTCATTCCATCGTCAAGCGCGCGCACTACAATCCACGTCACGGGTGCGGCGGCCGCCTCCCGATGTGCCCCTTTCCCAGTCAGTCTTGCACGACGCCAAGCCAGCGCCGACGCGCCGGCACGGCTCATCCCAGGAGACAACGATGCAAGTTCAACCGTACCTGACGTTCTACGGTCGTGCCGACGAAGCCCTTCAGTTCTACGAAAAGGCACTCGGCGCGAAAACGATGTTCAAGATGCACTTCAAGGACGCACCGCCGAATCCCGATTACCCGATGTCGCCGGAAATGAGCGACAAGGTGATGCACGCGAGCTTCACGATCGGCGACTCGATGATCATGTGCTCGGACGGCGATTGCAGCCAGCCTGCCGGCGCCGCGCACGCCGGCTATTCGCTGTCGCTGAACCCGGCGACGGTCGACGAAGGCCAGAAGCTGTTCAATGCGCTCGCCGACGGCGGCGAAGTGACGATGCCGTTCGGCAAGACGTTCTGGGCGCTCGGCTTCGGGATGGCGAAGGACCGTTTCGGCGTGCACTGGATGGTCAACGTCGAGGATCTGTCGCAGCGCGAGGATCTCGCGAAACGCGCGCAGGGCTGACGCAAAAGAAACGCCCGCCACCTTGCGGTGGCGGGCGTTTTCGTTGCTGCCCGGCGCGTGCGCGGCACGCCGCCGCGCACGGCCCGTCTCAACCCTCGACGACGTCGAGATAATCCTCCGGCCGCGTGCGATCCTCCGCATGCGCCATGCCCATCACGCGCACCAGCACGCTCACCGCAACCGACACCACCAGATTCACGACCAGCGACCACACGGCCGCATAGCCGGGGATCGCGAGGCCGAACAGGTGGATCGTGAAGATCGAAGTGGCCAGCTTCAGCGAGATCGCCATCCACGTGCCGCAGACGATGCCGGCCGCCCAGCCGGCCAGCAAGCCGCGATGGTCGAGCACGCGCGTGTACAGGCCGAGCACGATCGCCGGCAGCGTCTGGATGATCCAGATCCCGCCGAGCAGTTGCAACTGGATCGCGTAGGTCAGCGGCAACCCGAGGATGAACGCCACCGCGCCGACCTTCACGATCAGCGACACGAGCTTCGCGACGTGCGTCTCCTGGTCGTGCGACATGTTGCGGTTCACGAACTCGCGGTGGATGTTGCGCGTGTACAGGTTCGCGGCCGCGATCGACATGATCGCCGCCGGCACCAGCGCACCGATGCCGATCGCCGCGAACGCGACGCCGACGAACCACGACGGGAAATACTCGAGGAACAGCGCGGGCACCGCGAAGTTCGGGCCGAACGCCTTGAAGTACGGCGCGTACTGCGGCATGTCCTTCACGCCGGAGGCGAGCGCCATGTAGCCGAGCAGCGCGAGCAGGCCGAGCACGAACGAGTACGCGGGCAGCATCGCCATGTTGCGGCGGATCGAGTTGCCCGACGACGACGACAGGATCGCCGTGACCGAGTGCGGATACAGGAACAGCGCGAGCGCCGAGCCGATCGCGAGCGTCGCATACGCGCTGTAGCCGTTCAGGCTCGCCGCGTCGGGCGCCTTCAGCAGCAGCTTCGCGGGCGGCACCGCGGCGAAGATGTGCCCGAAGCCGCCGAGCTTCGCGGGGATCACGATGACCGCGGCGGCGATCGTGATGTAGATCAGCACGTCCTTCACGATCGCGATCATCGCGGGAGCGCGCAGCCCCGACGTGTACGTGTACGCGGCGAGGATCGCGAACGCGATGATCAGCGGGAGGTCGCCGACGAAGCCGGTCGTATCGAAACCGAGCGCGCCGATCACCACCTCGATGCCGACGAGCTGCAGCGCGATGTACGGCATCGTCGCGAGGATGCCCGTCACCGCGATCGCGAGCGCGAGCATCCGGCTGCCGTAGCGCGCGTTGACGAAATCGGCGGCCGTGACGTAGCCGTGCCGCTTCGCGATGCTCCACAGCTTCGGGAACACGACGAACGCGAACGGATAGATCAGGATCGTGTACGGCAGCGCGAAGAAGCCCATCGCGCCGGCGCCGAACACGAGCGCGGGCACCGCGACGAACGTGTAGGCCGTGTAGAGATCGCCGCCGAGCAGGAACCACGTGACGACCGTGCCGAAGCGGCGTCCGCCGAGGCCCCATTCGTCGAGATGGGCAAGATCGCCGCGCCGCCAGTTCGCGGCCAGGAAACCGATGATCGTGACGCCGATGAACAGCAGGACGAAGACGAAGGTCGCGCCGAGATTCATTGCGCACCTCCTTGCGTGCCGCTCGCCTTCCACGCGTTCTTGGTCTTGAAATACACGAACGCGGTAATCACCGCGCTGATGAAGACCCAAAGCAACTGGTACCAGTAGAAAAACGGAAAACCGAACCATTGCGGTTCGATCTTGCTGTACGACGGCACCCAGACCATCGCGATCAGCGGCAGTACCAGCAGCCAGAGCCAGCGCTTGGCGGCCCGGTTGGCGTCGGCATCGTGAGCCATGACGTCTCCTCTTCTATCCCGGTTATCGATCTTGTTGAGCGGGTACGGCAGCGAGAGGAGCAGCAAAACGGGTAGGCTGCGGCGCCCCTGGCTTCGCGCCAGTATAGGAGCCGCGAGCACGCGGTCAAGCAGGGGCGAACCCGAGGTGATCCGCCCCTTGTCGCGGGTTGCACCGGCCTGTCGCCGATGCATCCGGCGTCAGATCGCGAACGCGGCGTCGCGGGCGCCGGTCGTTGCTTTCAAAGCTTTCACCCACTTGCGCGCGGGCAGCTTCAGCGTGTCCTCGATCAGCTTCGCGCGGGCGTCGAGCTGCGCGAACGGCACGTCGAGCGCGGGGCCCGAAAACGCGATCGCGATCCGGTTGCCGTCGTGCACTTCAGGCAGCGCGATCACGCGGTGATCGAACGCCGCGTTCAGGTGCTTCATGTTGCGCACGAAGCTCGGATGATCGCCGAACAGGTTGATCGTCGCGATGCCGGCATCGGCGAGGCAGCCGCGCACCGCGCGGTAGAACGCGACGCTGTCGAGCACGGGGCCGCGCGCGGTCGCGTCGTACAGGTCGATCTGAATCGCGCCGGTCGTGCCGCGGTTGGCCGGATCGTTGACGAAATCCCACGCGTCGGCTTCGTGCACGGCGAGGCGCGCGTCGTCCGGCGGCAGCGCGAACATCGTGCGCGCGGCGACGATCACGGCCGGGTTCAGCTCGACGGCCTCGACCTTCGCGTGCGGCAGAAATCGATGCGAGAACTTGGTCAGCGCACCGGTGCCGAGGCCGAGCTGGACGATCCGCTCGGGCGTTTCGAGGAACAGCAGCCACGCCATCATCTGCTGCGCGTATTCGAGCTCGATATGCAGCGGCTTCGAGATCCGCATCGCGCCTTGCACCCATTCGGTGCCGAAATGCAGGAAACGCACGCCGCCCTCTTCGGAGAACGTGACGGGCGCGAAGCGCGGCTTGCGCGGCGCTTCGAGCACCGGCACGTCGTCGTGTTCGTCGATGTCCGGGCGGCGCTTCACGCGCGGCGGCTGGAGCTTTTCGGAGCCGTTGTAGGCGGACGCCTTGCGTTGCTTGAACGCGCGCGCCTCGGCGGACGCGCGCTTGATCAGTCGGGTCATGATGATTGAATCTCGCTGGGGTGACGCTGGATGAGCGGACGAGAGGATAGCATTGGTGGGAGGACGAACGGTCGGAGCCCGCCCGGCCGTTGTGCGCCCGCGATCCATTCGCACGCCGTGAGCGGCGTGCACGATAATGCAAGGCAACCACACGGAAGGAAGCTCGCTGACGGAGCTGGCCGCTTTTGCGAAGCGATGCGCTATCGTCAGCGCCACGCCGGCTCACGGGACCATCCTCGCCACAACCGGCAGACGATGAGGGGACACCATGAGGTCGAACGACAGGAATATCTGGTTTCCGGCGAAACGCTACGGATGGGGATGGGGTTTGCCAGTGGCATGGCAGGGCTGGGTCGTACTGCTGCTGTTCGCGATCGGAATTGTCGCGAGCGCGTCGCTGCTGCCGCCGCAACGCTCGCCGGTTGCGTTCGGCGCGTGCATCGTGGTGCTGGTCGCACTACTGACCGCGGTGTGCTGGATCAAGGGCGAGAAACCGCGGTGGCGATGGGGCAAGGACGATTGAGCGCCGCGGACGGCCGACATCGGCATCAAGCACGAATCGCCCGAGCCAAAATCCGGCTCGATCGTGCTAATTTTTGGCTCGATCGTGCTAACATCGCAACCTATGACCAAGCTCGGCGACGCCCTTTTCTCCAACGCACAGCAACCCATTCTGGCCTGCCTGTTTGGGCGGCCCGAACAGTGGTTTCACGTCAAGGAGTTGATTCGGCTGACGAATCTGGGCAGCGCCAGCGTCCAGCGCGAATTGAATCGCCTCGAAAAAGGCGGGCTCATCGAAACCCGACGCATCGCCAATCTCAAACAGGTACGGGCCTTCGCAGGCAGCCCCATTTTCAGCGAGCTGCGGCTCATCGTGCTCAAAACTTTCGGGGTCGTCGAGGTACTCCGCGAAGCGCTGTCATCGCTGGCTTCAGAGATAAAACTCGCCTTTGTGTACGGCTCGGTTGCCCAAGGCAGCGACCACGCAGGCAGTGATGTCGACATTATGTTGGTCAGTGAGACCCTCAGCTATGGACAAATCATGGCCGCACTCGAGCCGGCTGAACGGCAGCTCGGCCGGGCGATCCAGATTACCCAGTACATTCCCGGCGAGTTTCTCGAACGGAAGCGCAACAATCATCCATTTCTTGCGGAAGTGCTGCGCCAGCCGAAGCTTATGGTTATAGGAATCGAGGATGACATCGAACAGATTGGATAACCTCGTACGCATTGGAAAACTAAAACCTTTCCCGGCGAACCGCAGCGAATTCGAGCATCTGCTTGGCCTCGCTCGAACCTTGCTCGACACCGTCACAAGCAGTAGCGCAATGGCAACGGAAAGCCAGTTCATTCTCGCCTACGACGCTGCTCACGCCGCATCACGCGCCGCGTTGCGGGCTCATGGATATCGGAGTGACGACAGATACCTGGTTTTTCAGTGCCTCGAACACACGATCGGATGGCCAACCGAAAAGTGGCGCGTGCTCGATACCTGCCATCGGCGGCGTAACGCGGCCGGATACGAGGGCAACATAGATCTCCCAGCGAGTTTGACGGCCGAGTTGGTCGGGCTTACGACCGAGCTCGTTGAAACCGTATCTCGACTCAAACATCTGCTACCGCCCACCTGATACTGCTTCACCGAATACTCGAAATCCGGCGAGTCTCGGAAGCGCAGTCCGCGCCATATCACCTGCTTCTGTTCAAACGAAAGCATCGAATTTGCTGGACTTGACGAGCGGCAATGGTCCACGTCGACCTGCGGTTTCCCCGTGCCGTTTCTGCGGGAATCGATCATTCCGTTCGGTGCGTCGGAATATGTCGCGCTGTTCGAGACCGACGACCATCGGACGGTGACGAGCCTTGCGGTGCGCGATCAGCAGGAAAGCGATTGCTATGGAAGCCGGCTGGAAAGAATCTCGCGCCAACACGCCAGCTTCTGCTCGAACGACAGCATCGCATTCGCCGGGCTCGACGAAGGCAGCACGAGCGTTTCGTACCCGGCCTGGCCGATCACGTCGGCGAATCGCCCTGCCGTCTTGCCGTTGAAGCACACGCGCTTCAGCAACGGCGCATGCTCGCGCAGCGAATCGAAGTCGTTCGGCTTTGCGTTCCGGATCGCCGAATCGAGACTGCCCTGCCGGTGGCACGCATCGAGGACGTCCCAGATGCCGATGCCGTGCGACAGCACGCGCTCGAGCCGCGCGTCGTACGGCAGTTCATGCAGCGTCGGCTCGCCGAGCACCGCGCCGAGCAGTCGCCAGAACTGGTTGCGCGGATGCGCGTAGTACTGCGCGGCGTCGAGCGACGCCTCGCCCGGAAAGCTGCCGAGAATCATCGTGTGCGTATTCGGCGCGACGACCGGCGGAAAGCCTTGCAACATCACGCGCTTCCGTGCGGCCCGACCGATCGCGGCCCATCGCCGTACGCATCGAGATGGCGCCACAGCGCCGGCAGCATGCACTCGGTGACCATCAGCGGCTTGCCGTGACGCTGGAACACGGAGCGCCGCGCGGCAAACGCATGCGGCGCACGCGCGCCCTGCAATGCATGGCTCGCGAGCGCATACAGCGGATGACCGGCGATCACGCGCCGGCTCACGAGCGCCGAGCGCTCGACCTGCGGATCGCTGTACAGCAGCTCCGCGAGCGGCCGCGTACGCAGCCGCCGCATCGCCTGCCACACGCCCTTGCTGGCCGCGAGCGGCGCAATGCTGTGCGCGGCGACGTACGGCGTGCCGTCGACCGACAGGATCACCTCGCGCACCCACATCGGCGCGCGCGGCGAACTGGCGAGTGCATCCGGCTCGTCGAACCACGCACGGTCGACGGCCTCGCGCGTCACGCGCACGTTCACGCGGCCGAGCCGCGCGAGATGCGCGGTCAGCGATCCGCCGCGCGTCAGCCAGTCGCGCTGGTCGAGCGTGCAGCCAGGCCGCGGCGTCTCGCGCCAGCCGGCCCGAGCGCCGTCGAATCGCATGCGCACGTTCACGCGGCGCGCGACAGCAGCAGCGCGTTGGTCCGCTTCACGAAGCTCGCCGGATCGTCGAGCATGCCGCCTTCGGCCAAGAGCGCCTGATCGAACAGCAGATGGCACCAGTCGCCGAAATCGGCGCTGTCGGCATTCAGCTGCTTCACGAGCGCATGCTCCGGATTGATCTCGAGGATCGGCTGCATCGCAGGCGCGTTCTGGCCGGCGGCCTTCAGCATCCGCTGCAGGTAGCCGCTCATGTCGTTGTCGTCCGCGACGAGGCACGACGGCGAATCGGTCAGACGGAACGTGACGCGCACTTCCTTCACCTTGTCGCCGAGCGCTTCCTTCATCTTCTCGACGACCGGCTTGATCGCCTCGCCGGCCTGCTCCTGCGCCTTCTTCTCCTCGTCGTTCAGCTCGCCGAGATCGAGATCGCCGCGGGCCACGCTCGCGAGCGGCTTGCCGTCGAATTCGTGCAGGAACGACAGCATCCATTCGTCGACGCGGTCGGTCAGCAGCAGCACCTCGACGCCCTTCTTGCGGAACACTTCCAGATGCGGGCTGTTCTTCGCGGCCTGCCACGTATCGGCGGTCACGTAGTAGATCTTGCTCTGCTCGGGCTTCATGCGCGACACGTAGTCGGCGAGCGACACGTCCTGCGCGTCGGTGTCGCCGTGCGTCGACGCGAAGCGCAGCAGCTTCGCGATGCGTTCGCGGTTCGCGTGGTCCTCGCCGAGGCCTTCCTTCAGCACCTGGCCGAACGCGCCCCAGAACGTCTTGTACTTCTCCTTGCCGGCATCCTCTTCCGCGTTCGCGAGTTCCTCGAGCATGGACAGCGCGCGCTTGGTCACGCCTTCGCGGATCGCCTTCACGTCACGGCTTTCCTGCAGGATCTCGCGCGACACGTTCAGCGGCAGGTCGGCCGAATCGACCACGCCCTTCACGAAGCGCAGGTATTGCGGCAGCAACTGCTCGGCGTCGTCCATGATGAACACGCGCTTCACGTACAGCTTCAGGCCGCCGCGATAGTCGCGGTTCCACAGGTCGAACGGCGCGTGCGCCGGCACGAACAGCAGCTGCGTGTATTCGCTGCGGCCCTCGACGCGGTTGTGGGTCCACGTGAGCGGATCCTGATGATCGTGCGCGATGTGCTGGTAGAACTGCGTGTACTGCTCGTCGGTGACGTCGCTCTTCGAACGCGTCCACAGCGCGCTCGCCTGGTTGACGGTCTCGTCCTCGTCCTTCAGGACCATCTCGCCCTTTTCCTGATCCCACTCTTCCTTCTGCATCAGGATCGGCAGCGCGATGTGGTCGGAGTACTTCTGGACGATCGACTTCAGGCGGTGCGACGACAGCAGGTCGTCCTCGCCTTCGCGCAGGTGCAGCGTGATCGTCGTGCCGCGCTGCGCGCGCTCGATCGCGTCGATCGTGAAATCGCCCTCGCCGGCGCTTTCCCAACGCACGGCTTCGCTCGCCGGCAGGCCCGCGCGGCGCGTTTCGACGGTGATCCTGTCCGCGACGATGAAGCCCGAGTAGAAGCCCACGCCGAACTGGCCGATCAGCGCCGCGTCCTTCTGCTGGTCGCCGGACAGCTTCGTGAAGAATTCCTTGGTGCCCGAACGCGCGATCGTGCCGAGGTTCGCGATCGCCTCGTCGCGGCTCATGCCGATGCCGTTGTCGTCGATCGTGATCGTGCGCGCGGCCTTGTCGTAGCCGATGCGGATGCGCAGGTTCGGATCGTTCTCGTACAGCGCGTTGTCCGCGAGCCCTTCGAAACGCAGCTTGTCGGCTGCGTCGGACGCATTCGACACCAGTTCGCGCAGGAAGATTTCCTTGTTGCTGTAGAGCGAATGGATCATCAGGTGGAGGAGTTGCTTGACCTCTGCCTGAAAGCTCATCGTTTCATGTGCCATGGATATTGTTTCCTCTTACTTGAACTGAAAAGGGGTAACGCCGGCGCCCGGCGCGCGATGCCGGCGGCCCCACGAAGGACGACCGCCTGGCGCCGGCGGTTTGCGCGCCTATCTGGGGACGGCACGCGGCATTTCAAGAGCCCGCCGCGCCGCGTCAGGACGCGCGCCGCGCCGCCGAGTCGATATAGCGCGCCAGCAGCCCCGGCAGCGCCGGATCGCCGCAGTTCGCGACGTTGAAGCGCATCCACGTGGACGGCGACTGCTGCGGCGAGAACAGGCTGCCCGGCGTCAGCAGGAAGCCGGCTTCGTGCGCGACCGCCGCGAGCGCGTCCGAATCGACGCCCGTGTCGGCCCACAGGAACATCCCCGCCGCCGGCATCGTGAAGAGCCCGAGCCCCGTGCGCTCGAGCATCCGAGCGGTCTTGTCGCGCACGCCGTCGAGCCGCGCGCGCAGCCGCTCGACGTGGCGCCGGTAATGCCCTTCGGTCAGGATCTTGTACAGCACGCGTTCGTTGAGCTCGGGCGTCGTCATCCCGACCAGCATCTTCTGGTCGGTGACCGCCTTCGCGATCTCCGGCGCGCAGGCCACGTACCCGACCCGCAAGTTCGCCGCGAGCGTCTTCGAATAGCTGCCGAGATAGATCACGCGCTTCAACTGGTCGAGGCTCGCGAGGCGCGTGGCCGGATAGCTGGGCGGACACAGATCGCCGTACACGTCGTCCTCGACCACGAGGAAATCGTAGGCCTCCGCGAGCTTCAGGATCCGGAACGCCTGCGCGGCCGACAGCGACGTGCCGGTCGGGTTCTGCAGCACCGAGTTGATCACGAGCATCTTCGGCCGCCACATCTGCACCAGGGTTTCGAGCGCGTCGAGATCGGGGCCGTCGGGCGTATACGGCATCCCGACGAGTTGTGCGCCCTGCGCCGCGAAACGGCCGAACATCTGGAACCACGCGGGATCGCCGACGATCACCGCATCGCCCGGCCGCATGTAGATCCGCGAAATCAGGTCGATGGCCTGCGTGATGCCGGAAACCAGCACGATCTGTTCGGGCTTCGCGCCGATCTCGACTTCGGCGAGGCGCGTCTGCAGTTGCTGGCGCAGCGGCAGGAAGCCCTGCGCGGTGCCAAAGCCGAGCATCTGCGCGCCCGACTGGCGCCCGAGCGCGCGCAGTGCACCGGTGATCAACTCGCCGTCGAGCCAGCGGCCCGGCAGGTAGCCGAGGCCCGGGCCCTTCTCCGGGCTGACGGTGTGCAGCATGTTGCGCAGCAGCCAGACGACGTCGATCGTGTTGTGCACGGGCGCGGCCTCGGCCACGCGCGCGACGCTGTCGGCCGGCTGCGGCCCGGCGCCCGTGCGCTCGCGCACGTAGAAGCCGGAGCCGCGCCGCGAGTCGAGGTAGCCCTGCGCAACGAGGCGCTCGTAGGCCTCGACGACGGTGAAGCGCGACACGCTCTTGTCGAGCGCGAGCTTGCGGATCGACGGCATGCGCATGCCGGGACGGAACACGCGTTCGTCGATGCGCCTGCGCGCCCACTGGACCAGCTGGTCGACGAGCGTGAGCGTGGCCGTGTCGTGCGGCGCGGGAATCTGGGCGAGTGGGACGGTGGACATGGGCGGCAGCTCCAACTGTACCGAAGGCTATCGCGCCGATTGTACCGTTACTGTGCCGGTAGCGACGATTACAGTTGACCGGAATGGCGATCGTGCGGCCGCCGTTCGCGCCCCGCCGCACCAGGCGCTGGGGCGCCGGCCCGTATTACGGCCCGTATTACGGCTCGTACCGCGGCCGGTGCGGCGGCCGGTCCGGCCGCCGCCCGGCTCGTCGCCCGCCTACCATGACACTTTCGTTTCCCGACCCACGTTCATGCCTGCTCGCTCCCTGACACTCGACCATCTCGTGATTGCCGCGCGCACCCTCGACGAAGGCGTGCGCCATGTCGCCGACGCACTCGGCATCGAACCGGCCGGCGGCGGCCGCCACCCGCTGATGCGGACCCACAATGCGCTGTTCGGCGCGTGGGGCGGGCTCTACCTCGAAGTGATCGCGATCGATCCCGACGCGCCCGCGCCGGACGACGAGGCGAAGCCGCCGCGCGCGCGGCTGTTCGGCCTCGACGATCCGGCGATCCACGCGCGGCTCGCGCAGGGCCCGTTTCTCGCGCACTGGGTCGCGCGCGTCGACCGCCCGCGCCAGCTTGCGCTGTGGCAGCGCCAGTATCCGGCCCGTATCGCGCCCGTCGTCGCGATGCGACGCGGCGACCTGAGCTGGGGCCTCACGGTGCCCGACGACGGCAGCTTCCCCGCCTGGCACGGCGCAGGCGACGGCCTCGTGCCGTCGCTGATCCAGTGGGACAGCCCACGCCATCCGGCCGAATCGCTGCCCGGCGACGGCATCGCGCTGAAAGCGCTCAAGGGGGCCCACCCGCGCGCGGATACGATCCGCGAGCAGCTCGACTGGCTCGGCGCCGCTCACCTGCTCGACGTCGAACCGACCGACGGTCCGCCGGCGCTCGTCGCCGAATTCGACACGCCGCAGGGCCCGCGCACGCTGCGCTGAACGCCCGCCCAATCACGACCACCCTGCAAGACGGAGACACCCACGACATGAATTCGCGCGAAACCCGGGGCATGCTGCTCGGCCTCATCGGCGTGATGATTTTCAGCCTGACGCTGCCGATGACGCGGATCGTCGTATCCGAACTCAACCCGCTGCTCAACGGGCTCGGCCGCGCGCTCGCCGCCGCCGTGCCGGCCGGGCTGCTGCTGTGGTGGCGCCGCGAGGCGCTGCCGACGCGCGCGCAACTGAAAAGCCTCGCGATCACGTCGGCCGGCGTGATCATCGCGTATCCGGTGTTCTCGGCCTGGGCGATGAAATCGGTGCCGGCGTCGCACGGCGCGGTGGTCAACGGGTTGCAGCCGTTGTTCGTCGCGCTGTATGCGGCATGGCTGTCGCACGAACGGCCGTCGAAGGCGTTCTGGGTCAGCGCGGTGGCCGGCAGCGCGCTCGTGATCGCGTTCGCGCTGCGCGACGGCGGCGGCACCGTGCAGGCCGGCGACGCGCTGATGCTCGTCGCGGTCGGCATCGGCGCGCTCGGCTATGCGGAAGGCGCGCGCCTTGCGCGCCAGATCGGCGGCTGGCAGGTGATCTGCTGGGCGCTCGTCGTGTCGGCGCCGCTCCTCGTGCTGCCGGTCGGCTGGCTCGCGTGGATGCAGCACGCCGCGCATCCGGGCCCGCTCGCGCTGCGCACGTGGCTCGCGTTCGGCTACGTGACCCTCTTTTCGCAGTTCATCGGCTTTTTCGCGTGGTACGCGGGACTCGCGATGGGCGGCACCGCGCGCGTCGGCCAGGTGCAACTGCTGCAGATTTTCTTCACGATCGCCTTTTCCGCGCTGCTGTTCGGCGAAACGGTCACATCGTCGACGTGGCTGTTCGCGGCCGCCGTGATCGCGACCGTGGTGCTCGGGCGCCGCTCGGCGGTCGCCACCACCGCGCAACCGGCTCGCGCCGGCTGAACAGGTGCGCCATAATGACCGTTTTGCCTGATCGGTTTTGCCCACCCAGCCGTGAAGGCTCGATCGCACTCGCGTTCGCCCACCCGGCAGCGTCGAAGCGATCCGCCCGAACGACCTTTCTTGACTGACCACGATATCCGAACGAGGAGACTATGAATCCGAGCGACCTGCATCCGCCGCACTGGCAGCTTTCCGAACGCGCCCGCAAGCTGACGAGCTCTGCGATCCGCGAGATCCTGAAGGTCACGGAACGCCCCGAGGTCATCTCGTTCGCCGGCGGCCTGCCCGCCCCCGCGACGTTCCCGGCGGAACGCATGCGCGCCGCCGCCGACCGCGTGCTGCGCGACGCGCCGGCCGCCGCGCTCCAGTACAGCGCGACCGAAGGCTACCTGCCGCTGCGCGAGTGGATCGCCGAACGCTACGGCGTGCGCGTGTCGCAGGTGCTGATCACGACCGGCTCGCAGCAGGCACTCGACCTGCTCGGCAAGTCGCTGATCGACCCGAACAGCCCGATCCTCGTCGAAACGCCGACCTACCTCGGCGCGCTGCAATCGTTCTCGCTGTACGAGCCGCGCTACGTGCAGGTGCCCACCGACGAGCAGGGCCTGCTGCCGGAAGGTCTCACGCCCGAACTCACGCAAGGCGCGCGCCTGCTGTACGCGCAGCCGAACTTCCAGAACCCGACCGGCCGCCGCCTGCCCGTCGAGCGCCGCCGCGCGCTCGCCGCGTTCGCGCAGTCGAGCCCGTTCCCGGTGCTGGAAGACGATCCGTACGGCGCGCTGAACTACCAGGGCGAGCCGCTGCCGACGATGCTGTCGATGGCGCCCGACCACGTCGTGCACCTCGGCACGTTCTCGAAGGTGCTCGCGCCGGGCCTGCGGATCGGCTACATCATCGCGCCCGAGGAACTCCACTTCAAGCTCGTGCAGGCCAAGCAGGCCACCGACCTGCACACGCCGACGATCACGCAGCGCATCGCGCACGAAGTGATCAAGGACGGCTTTCTCGACGAGCACATCCCGACGATCCGCGAGCTGTACAGCGCGCAGTGCGACGCGATGCTCGGCGCGCTCACGCGCCACATGCCGGAAGGCGTCACCTGGAATCGCCCGGAAGGCGGGATGTTCATCTGGGTGAACCTGCCCGCGCAGATCGACAGCATGAAGCTGCTCGCCGCGGCCGTCGACAACCACGTCGCCTTCGTGCCGGGCGCGCCGTTCTTCGCGGAGAACGCGCAGCAGAACACGCTGCGCCTGTCGTTCGTGACGGTGCCGCCCGAGAAGATCGAGGAAGGCGTCGCGCGCCTCGGCAAGCTGCTGCGCGAGCGCCTCTGATCCCCTTTTTCCCTGTCACGACTCTCTACGAGGAATCGAACGCATGGCTAACGTCTACGACAAACTGAAGTCGCTCGGCATCGAACTCCCGAACGCCGGCGCACCGGCTGCCGCCTACGTGATGAGCGCGCAAAGCGGCAACACGGTCTACCTGTCGGGCCACATCGCGAAGAAGGACGGCAAGGTCTGGGCCGGCAAGCTCGGTGCGGATCTGCAAACGGAAGACGGCAAGGCGGCCGCCCGCTCGATCGCGATCGACCTGCTCGCGACGCTGCACGCGCACACCGGCGACCTGAACAAGGTCACGCGCATCGTCAAGCTGATGAGCCTCGTCAACTCGACGCTCGACTTCACCGAACAGCACGTCGTGACGAACGGCGCATCGGAGCTGATCGCCGAAGTGTTCGGCGACGCGGGCAAGCATGCGCGCTCGGCGTTCGGCGTCGCGCAGATCCCGCTCGGCGCGTGCGTCGAGATCGAACTGATCGCCGAAGTCGCGTAACGGGGCACATCGCGATGCCTGGCCGTCTCGTTCGTTTCAAGCAGGTCGACGTGTTCACGTCGGTGCCGTTCAAGGGCAATCCGCTTGCCGTGGTGTTCGACGCCGATTCGCTCGGCGACGACGCCATGCTCGAGATCGCCCGCTGGACAAACCTGTCGGAAACGACATTCCTCTGCACGCCGACCGATCCGCAAGCCGACTATCGCGTGCGGATCTTCACGACGGGCGGCGAACTGCCGTTCGCCGGCCACCCGACGCTCGGCACCGCGCATGCGTTCCTCGAAAGCGGCGCGCGGCCGCGCACGCCGGGCCGGCTGATCCAGCAGTGCGGGGTTGGCCGGGTCGCACTGCGCGAGCAGGCCGGCGGCTGGGCATTCGCCGCGCCGCCGGCACGCGTCACGCCGCTCGACCGTTCGGACTACGCGGCACTGGCCGCCGCGCTGCGCAGCGACGCGCTCGACCTGGACGCCGAGCCGTGCGCGGTGGACAACGGCGCGCCGTGGCTCGTCGTGCGGCTGAAGTCGGCCGACGCGTGCATCGGCCTGTCGCCCGATCCGGCCGCGCTCGCGGCGCTTACCCACAGCTACGGCGTGCACGGCGTGGCCGCCTACGCGCCGCACGCCGAAGGCGGCCCCGCGACGTTCGAGATTCGCTGCCTGATGACGGGCGACAAGTTCGGCACCCCCGGCGAGGATCCCGTCACCGGCAGCGCGAACGCCGCGCTCGCCGGGTTGCTGACGCGCCAGGATCGCCGCCCCGGCCCGTCGTACACGGCCCGCCAGGGCACGGCGATCGGCCGCGACGGCCGCATTTTCGTCAGCTACGACGAAGACGGCACGACCTGGATCGGCGGCCACGTCGTCACGGTCGTCGACGGCACGTTCCGGTCGCCCGCCTGACATTTCGCGATGTGCGATGGCGCCGGCTCGTCCGGCGCCCTACGCTTTGCCCAACTATCGCAAAAACGTTCCAGCCAGTAATATCGGGCCTAATCCGTTGTTTCGGAGGTCTGTCCATGGTTGCGCGTCCCGCGAACGAACAGACGTCGGGACAATCCGAACCATAGCCGGCCATCCAGACGGATGGCGCACGCGAGCAGGACGCCGCCCTCTTCGATGAGCTCCGCCCGGTCCAACCACACGCCGCCGAACCGGCCGCTGCGCGCGCCGCGCAAATCGCGCCGGCGTGCGCTGTTTGCCATCCCGCTGCTCGGGATGCTGGCGCTCGCGCTGCTGTGGGCCGTGATCATCGCGCGTCTGTCCGTTGAAAAGGACAGCGCCTACAAGGAAGCGGCGGCCTCCGCGGCGATCCTGTCGTCCGCGCTCGAGCAGCATACGGTCAAGGCGATCCACCAGGTCGACCAGATCACCCGCTTCGTCAAGTTCGAATTCGAGAAATCGCCGGCGCGCTTCAATCTCGCGAGCGCCGTCGAGAAAGGCGTCGTGCCGAGCGACACGCTGATCCAGGTGTCGCTCGTCAACGCGAAGGGCATCCTGTTCGCGAACACCGCCGAGCTCCATCCGCAGCCGATCAACCTCTCCGACCGCGAGCACTTCAAGGTTCACCTCGCGCACAACGACGACCGCCTCTTCATCAGCAAGCCCGTGCTCGGCCGCGTGTCGAGCCACTGGACGCTGCAGATGACGCGGCGCCTGAACAACCCGGACGGCAGCTTCGCGGGCATCGTCGTGGTGTCGGAAGACCCGAGCTACTTCACGAACGATTTCTACAACAACGCGGCCATCGGCAAGGAAGGCGTGATCTCGGTCGTATCCGACACGGGCGCGGTGCTCGCGCGGCGCACGGGTTCGGTGAGCAACGCTCCGGGCGCGTTTTCGGCCTCGGGCGTCTACCCGATCGCGGAGCGCGTGACGGGCACGATCGTCGATCCGATCGACGGCGTGACGCGCATCGTGTCGTACCGCCACCTCGACGGCTACCCGCTCGCGGTGATGGTCGGGCTGTCGCAGACGGAGGAGTTCGCGGACTACTACCACACGCGCAACGTCTACCTGCTGATGACGAGCTTCATCACGCTCGCGATGCTCGCGTTCTTCGGCGTCGCGACGGGGCTGATCGGCAAGCTGCTCGGCCGCGAGCGCGAAATGACGCAGCTCGCCGAATACGACCTGCTCACCGGCCTCGCGAACCGCTATGCGACGCTGCGCGGGCTGCGCAACGACGTGTCGATGCCCGCGAGCCTGTCGCGGCTCGGCCTGCTGTTCATCGATCTCGACAACTTCAAGACCGTCAACGACACGCTCGGCCACAACGCCGGCGACATCGTGCTGCAGATGACCGCGTCGCGCCTGGCCGATGCGGTCGACGACGAAGGCTCGCTCGCGCGCATCGGCGGCGACGAGTTCGTGGTCGTGATGAAGGGCGACGACGTCGAGCGGCGCGCGGTGCGGCTCGCGGAAGCGATCATCCGGATGTTCAGCGAGCCGTTCGACGTACGCGGCAGTTCGTTCGTGCTGCATGCGAGCATCGGCATCGCGCTGCACACCGTCGCGAACGAAAGCGAGATCGACCTGCTGAAAAAGGCCGACCTCGCGATGTACAGCGCGAAGGACGCCGGCAAGAACTGCTACCAGTTCTATGCGCCGCATCTGTCGCACCGCGCCGACCACCTGATGCGCTGGGAACAGCAATTGCGCGTCGCGCTCGCCGAGGGGCAGCTGTTCCTCGCGTACCAGCCGAAGATCGACCTCACGCACCGCACCATCACCGGCTTCGAGGCGCTCGCGCGCTGGGATCATCCGGAACACGGCGTCATCTCCGCGAACGAATTCATTTCGATCGCCGAATCGACCGGCCTGATCGTGCCGATCGGCGACTTCGTGATCCGCACCGCGTGCGAGCAGATCGCGCACTGGCGCGACGAAGGCCACGACACGCTGACGCTCGCGGTCAACATCTCGCCCGTGCAGTTCTGGCGCGGCGACCTGATCGAGACGATCTCGCAGGCGCTGCAGGACACCGGCATCGACGCGAACCGGCTCGAGCTCGAGATCACCGAAACCGCGATGATGGAATATCCGGAACTCGTGTCCGAGAAGATCGTCGCGCTGAAAAAGCTCGGCATCCGGATCGCGCTCGACGATTTCGGCACCGGCTATTCGTCGCTGTCCTATCTGCACCGCTTCTCCGTCGACACGCTGAAGGTCGACCGCTCGTTCGTGCAGGCGATTCCGACCGATCGCAGCGTGTGCGTGATGGTGTCGTCGATCGTGCATCTCGCGCGCTCGCTCGGGCTGACCGTCGTCGTCGAGGGCACGGAGACCGAGGAGCAGATCACGTGGCTGTCCGCGCTCGGCGAAATCGAGGCGCAGGGCTTCCTGTTCTCGCGCCCGGTGCCGGCCGATGCGATTCCCGCGCTGATCGCACGCTTCGGCGTGCGCGGCGATCATCCGAACGTCGTCGCGCATCGCGCGACCGGCAGCACGGGCGCCTGAGCGCCGCGCCGCTGCCGCCGTTGCGCGCGTTGCGCGCTGCCGCAATTGTTCCGTTTTCCGATCCTATCGTTTAGTTCATTAACTAGCGTTTTCGCGCATGGCAGTGTCATGATGCGCGGCGGACAATCGGGAGGGCCTACGTGTCGGCGGGCCGCCGGCATGACCATACGCGAGAGATCCGGCCCCGCGCCAACCACACGATCATGACTACCGTCGAAGTCGAAGCGACCGCTCGTGTCGAAGAGGCACCGGCATCCCTATGGGCCTTGTTCAAGGTCGTCGCCGGTATTTCGGCCGTCTCGTGGGGCGGGCTTTCGATGATGGCGCAACTCGAACGCCATTACGTGGAGCGGCTGCAGCGCATCGAGCCGCACGTCTTCGGCGATCTCGTCGCGCTCGCGTGGCTCGTCCCGGGCCCCGTCGGCTGCAACGTCGCCGTGCAGGTCGGTCAGGTGCTGCATGGCCGGGCGGGCGCATGGGTCGCCGGCACGGCGAGCGTGCTGCCGTTCTCGATCCTGATGACGCTGTTCGCGATCTTCTATCAGACGCCGCTCGTGCGCTCGCTTGCGGCGCCGATGCTGATCAATCACTTCGGGATGGTGCTTGCCGCGTTGATCGGCGTCACGTGGGTCAAGCAGTTGCGCTCGCTCGCGCGCACGCGGCTCGAACAGTCGATCGCCGCGCTATCGACGATTCTGCTCGCTTTCGCGCATAGTCCGGCCGCTTTCGTCGGGATTCTGTTCGCCGCATTTGCAGCGGGCTGGCTGACGGGGCCGTCGCAACGCGACGCGGTCGATTTCACGCTGTCGAAACGCGACCGCGGCCTGCTCGTGCTGCTCGGCGTGCTCGTCCTGCTGTTCGCGGTGCCACTGCCCGGCGATTACCAGGACGAGTTGCTGTGGCCGCGCCTCGCGGGCGCCGGCATGACGTTGTTCGGCGGCGGCTTCTCCGCGCTGCCGGTGCTCAAGACGCTGTTCGTCTCGCCGGCAACCGGCATCTCCGATCACGACTTCACGCTGGCGTTCGCGCTGTCGCCGGTCGCGCCGGGGCCGTTGCTGAATGTGGTGCCGTTTCTCGGCTACCTGACCGACGGCTGGGTCGGCGCGCTGCTCGCCACCGCCGCGCTGTTCATTCCGTCGGGATGCCTCGTCGTGTTCGCGCAGAACCACCTGTTCCGGCTCAAGCGCCATTCGCGCTTCGAGCACGGGATGCGCCTGCTGCGCGCGGCGACGACGGGCTTTCTCGTGGTCGCCGTCGTGAAGATCCTGCATCGCGAGCCGGCCGACCCGATTTACTGGCTGACGGGCGCCTTCGCGACGCTGTGCTTCACGCGCTTCAAGGTGCCCGTCTATGCCGTGTACGGCGCGGTCGCCGTTGCATGCAGCGTGTGGCTGTGGGCCGCCGCGCGTTGACGGGCGGCGGCCTTCCCTGCGAGGCCTGGCGTACCCGGCTCCGTCAACCGGCCTGCACCGCGACCCGGCGGGCCATCCAGCGGGCGCGCAGCGCGTCGTATGCGAGGTTGAAGCAGAACGTGTAAGGCAGGAAGAACAGCACGATGCCGAGGTCGAGCAGCAGCGCCTCGACGAGGCTCACCTCCAGCCACCACGCGGCAACCGGCACCACCATCGCGACGAGGCCGAGCTCGAACATCACCGCGTGCGCGACCCGCATGCCGAGCGTGCGCGACAACCCGGCCCGCCGCTCGAAGCGGTCGAACAGCGCGTTGAAGGTCATGTTCCACGCCATCGCGATCAGCGACACCATCACCGTCAGCACACCGACGTGCGACACCGGCATGTCGAGCAGCCACGCGCCGATCGGCGCGCACAGGGCGATCGCCACCAGTTCGAACGTCAGCGCGTGCAGCAGCCGTTCCGTCACCGTTTTATTCGTCTGTTTCATGATGCTCTCCAATGCATGACCTGATCCATGTCGGCCATTCTGATCGGCGATACCGCGTGAATCCAGTTTGATATCATCGGTTTTACCGATATAACGCCGCCAGGAGCATTGCATGCACCACGCCCCCGAAGCCCTGCTCGCATTCGCCGAAGCGGCGCTCCTCGGCTCGTTTACGGCCGCCGCACGCAAGCTCGGCAAGCGTCAGTCGACCGTGTCGGAGGCGATCGCGAACCTCGAAATCGATCTCGGCGTGCAGTTGTTCGATCGCTCGACGCGCACGCCGACGCTCACCGACGCCGGGCGCGCACTGCTGCCGCAGGTGCAGCGCGCGCTCGAAGCCGGCGCGGCGATCGACCGCACGGCCGCCCGGCTCGCGCACGGCGAGGAAGCGCGCCTCACGCTCGTCGTGTCGGATACGTACCAGTCGAAGCGCTACGAAGAGACGTTGATGGCGCTCGAACGGCGCTTTCCGGCACTCGAGCTCGAATGCCAGATCGCCGAGCACGACGACGTGCTCGACCTGATCCAGCAAGGCCGCGCGCAACTCGGGCTGATGGCCGCGCGCGCGACCTACCCGGCCGATATCGGCGCGGCGACGGTGGCGGAGGAATCGGAGATCGGGCTGTTCGTCGGCCGCACGCACGCGCTCGCCGAATACGGCGACGCCGAGGTGCCGCACGCGGCGCTGCGCGACGTGCGCGAACTGCGCCTCAATACGTACGTGAAGACCGAAGGCCGCGGCACCGACGACCGGATCGTCGTCGGCACGCAGCACTGGCTGGCGCCGAGCTACCTGATGCTGCTGGAGATGGCCGTACTGGGGTTCGGCTGGGCGGAACTGCCGCGCTGGATGGTCGAGCACTTCGCACGCGACCGCTTGTGCGAGCTGCGCTCGCGCGGCTGGCCGCGCCGCGTACGGGTGGATGCGGTCTGGTCGCGCAACCGGCCGCTCGGGCCGGCCGGTTCATGGCTGCTCGACGCGATGCTGGCCGCGTAGCGGCGCGTGCGGCCGCGCTGCGGCCTGTGGCCGAGAGCTGGCGCCGGCCCGTCAGAAACCGCGCGAAAGCACGGCCGCGCCGATCGTGACGACGCCGAGCACGAGGTTCACGACGACGAGCATGCGCACCGCGTTCACCGCGCGCGCGCCGTCCGGCCAGTTCTGCGCCTGCACCGCACGGCGAATGCGCGGGAACAGCGCGAAGCGGATGTGCCCGAAGATCAGCATCATCACGACGCCGAGCCCGGCCATCGCATGCAGTGACCAGGTCGCGTGCGCCCCGCCGAAGCTCATCAGCAGGAACCCGCCGGACAGCAGGATCACGATCACGGCCCCCGACACCCAGTTGAAGAAGCGGCCGAACACGCCTTCGATCAGCGGCAACCGGAGCTGCGGCGACAGGTCGGACAGCGCCGGGCGCAGGCAGAAGTTCGCGAAGACCATCCCGCCCACCCACACGGCGACGGCCAGCAGGTGAAGAAACAGCGCGACGGCAACGGCATGGGACATGGGGACGATCCTGTGATGAGTGGGGTGCAGCGAACGGCCGCGTCGCACGCGGCATCAAGCGACGTTCGACCCGCCAGCCGCGTCGCGGTTCAGGCCCTCGGCGCGATTTCACATTATTTTGCAAGTTCCGCGTGTCAACGCCACGCTTGCTTACCCGAATCCCGCGCCGGAAAGAAAAAGCCGCACGCCCGCCGAAGCGGACGTGCGGCCTTCGATCGCGGCTGAACCGTGCGACCGCGTAGCGTCAGCCGAGCAGCGGCCGCAGCTCGTTGACGACCCTGAGCTTCGTCTCCGGCGCGCGGCCCTTGCGTGCGCGCTTGCCGATGTGCGGCGCGAGCCCGGCATACGACAGCGTGTCGTCCTGCGCCTTGCCGCCGCGGCCGGTGCCGATCAGCACGACGCCCGCCGGATCGATCGCCAGCGCCTGCACGAGCGTTTCCTTGTCGTCGAGCGCCATCAGGATCACGCCGCGTCCGCCGCCGGACAGCGTCTTCATCTCGTCCATCCCGAACACGAGCAAGCGCCCGCCGCTCGACAGACACGCGACCTGCGTCGCATTCGGCAGCACCGGCATCGGCGCGAGCGGCACCGCGCCCGCATCGATGGTCATGAACGACTTGCCGGCCTTCACGCGGCTCACCATGTCGCCGACCTTCGCGAGGAAGCCGAAGCCGTTGCTCGACGCGAGCAGCAGTTGCTGGTCGGCCGGCGCCGCGTAGTAGTGCATCAGGTGCGAGCCCGATTCGAGCTCGATCAGCGACGTGACCGGCACGCCGTCGCCGCGCCCGCCCGGCAGCACCGACACGTCGACCGAATACACGCGGCCGCTGCTGCCCCATGCGATCAGGCGATCCGGCGTGCGGCACTGGAATGCCGCGTACAGGTGGTCGCCCGCCTTGAACGTGAAGCCGGCCGGGTCGAGCCCGTGGCCCTTCAGCGCACGCACCCAGCCCTTCTGCGATACGACCACCGTCACCGGCTCGTCGACCACCTTCGCCTCGAACGTCGCGCGCTTTTCCTGCTGGATCAGCGTGCGGCGATCGTCGCCGTACTGCTTCGCATCGGCCTCGATTTCCTTGATCATCAGCCGCTTCATCGCGCTTTCGTTCGCGAGCAGCTCCTCGAGCTTCGCCTTCTCGTCGCGCAGCGTCTCGAGTTCCTTCTCGATCTTGATCTTCTCGAGCCGCGCCAGTTGACGCAGGCGGATTTCGAGGATGTCCTCGGCCTGCCGCTCGCTGAGGCCGAACGCGCTCATCAGCGCGGCCTTCGGCTCGTCCGACTCGCGGATGATGCGGATCACCTCGTCGATGTTCAGGAAGACGATCATCCGCCCTTCGAGGATGTGGATGCGGTCGTCGACCTTGCCGAGACGGTGGCGCGTGCGTCGCGTCATCGTCAGCTGGCGGAACTTCACCCATTCGTCGAGAATCGTCAGCAGGCCCTTCTGGCCCGGCCGGCCGTCGGCGCCGATCATCACGAGGTTCAGCGTCGCGTTCGATTCGAGGCTCGTGTACGCGAGCAGCGTGTTCACGAATTCCGTCTGGTCGATCGTGCGCGACTTCGGCTCGAACACGAGCCGCACCGCCGCTTCCTTGCCCGACTCGTCGCGCACCGCGTCGAGCAGGTCGAGCATCGCCTTCTTCGTGTTGAGCTGCTCGGGCGTCAGCGTCTTCTTGCCGAGCTTGAGCTTCGGGTTGGTCAGTTCCTCGATTTCCTCGAGCACCTTCTGGCCCGACGTGCTCGGCGGCAGCTCGGTCACGACGAGCTGCCACTGGCCGCGCGCGAGATCCTCGATCTTCCACTTCGCACGTACCTTCACGCTGCCGCGGCCCGTTTCGTACGCCGCCGAGATTTCGGTATCGCTCGAGATGATCTGGCCGCCGCCGGGGAAATCCGGACCGGGGATCAGGTTCATCAGCTCCGCGTGCGTGAGCTTCGGATTGCGGATCAGCGCGACCGCCGCGGCCGCGACCTCGCGCAGGTTGTGCGACGGGATTTCGGTGGCCAGGCCGACCGCGATGCCCGACGCGCCGTTCAGCAGCACGAACGGCATGCGGCTCGGCAGCGTCTTCGGCTCCTCGAACGAGCCGTCGTAGTTCGGCATGAAGTCGACCGTGCCCTGGTCGATCTCGTCGAGCAGCAGCTTCGCGATCGGCGTGAGGCGCGCTTCCGTGTAACGCATCGCCGCCGCGCCGTCGCCGTCGCGCGAGCCGAAGTTGCCCTGCCCGTCGATCAGCGGATAGCGCAGCGAGAAATTCTGCGCGAGACGCACGAGCGCGTCGTACGCCGACTGGTCGCCGTGCGGATGGTATTTACCGAGCACGTCGCCGACCACCCGCGCCGACTTCACCGGCTTCGCGTCGGGCCCGAGGCCCATTTCGTTCATCGCGAACAGGATCCGGCGCTGCACCGGCTTCTGGCCGTCGCACACGTCGGGCAGCGCGCGGCTTTTCACGACGCTGACCGCGTAGCTGAGATACGCCTGTTCCGCGTAGTTGCCGAGCGTCAGCGCGTCGCTCTCGGGCGCGTCGGGGCTGGCAAAGAGATCGGAAGTATTGTCGTCCATCTGAATTCCGTATTCGTAAGTGGCGTGAGGCCGGACCGGGCGTCATGCCCGGCCGCGCGGAAGCTCCGCTTAAATGTCCGCTTCGACGTCGTTGCCCTTTTCTTCGAGCCAGCCGCGCCGCGCAGCTGCCTCGCCCTTGCCCATCAGCATCGTCATCCGCGCGACGGTCGCGTCGTAGTCGAGCTCGCCAAGCTTCACCGGCATCAGGCGGCGCGTGTCGGGATTCATCGTCGTGTCCCACAGCTGCTCGGCGCTCATTTCGCCGAGGCCCTTGAAGCGGCTGATGCTCCACTGCGTGTCGCGCACGCCGTCCTTGCGCAGCTTGTCGAGCGTCGCCTCGAGTTCGCCGTCGTCGAGCGCATAGAGCTTCTGCGCGGGCTTCTTGCCGCGCGCGGGCGCGTCGACGCGGAACAGCGGCGGCCGCGCCACATAGACATGGCCGCGCTCGATCAATTGCGGGAAATGCTTGAAGAACAGCGTGAGCAGCAGCACCTGGATGTGCGAGCCGTCGACGTCCGCGTCCGACAGGATGCAGATCTTGCCGTAGCGCAGGTTCGACAGGTCGACGGTGTCGTCCGGGCTGTGCGGATCGACGCCGATCGCGACCGAGATGTCGTGCACCTCGTTGTTCGCGAACAGACGGTCGCGCTCGGTTTCCCACGTGTTCAGCACCTTGCCGCGCAGCGGCAGGATCGCCTGGTATTCCTTGTCGCGGCCCATCTTCGCGGAGCCGCCCGCCGAGTCGCCCTCGACGAGGAACAGTTCGTTGCGCGCGATATCTTCCGTCTCGCAGTCGGTCAGCTTGCCGGGCAGCACCGCGACGCCCGAGCTCTTGCGCTTCTCGACCTTCTGGCCCGCGCGCGTACGCGCCTGCGCCTGCTTGATCACGAGTTCCGCGAGCTTCTTGCCGTGCTCGACGTGCTGGTTCAACCACAGTTCGAGCGCCGGACGCGAGAACGACGACACGAGCTTCACCGCGTCGCGGCTGTTCAGCCGCTCCTTGATCTGCCCCTGGAACTGCGGATCGAGCACCTTCGCGGACAGCACGAACGACACGCGCGCGAACACGTCTTCCGCGAGCAGCTTCACGCCCTTCGGCTGCAGGTTGTGCAGTTCGACGAAGCTCTTCACCGCCTGATAGAGACCGTCGCGCAGGCCCGACTCGTGCGTGCCGCCGGCCGGCGTCGGGATCAGGTTCACGTACGACTCGCGCACGAGCGAGCCTTCCTCGCTCCATGCGACGACCCACGATGCGCCCTCGCCCTCGGCGAAGGTTTCGTCGGTCGAACGCGAATCGGCGAAACGCTCGCCTTCGAACAGCGGGATCAGCAGCTCGCTGCCGTTCATTTCGTCGAGCAGGTAGCCGCGCAGGCCGTCTTCGTACTTCCACGTCTGGCGCTCGCCGGTTTTCTCGTTGACGAGCACGACCTCGACGCCCGGCAGCAGCACGGCCTTCGAGCGCAGCAGGCGCTGCAGCTCGCCGAGCGGCAGGTTCGGCGAATCGAAGTACTTCGGATTCGGCCACACCTGCACGCGCGTGCCGGATTTCTTCTCGCCGCGCCCCGCGCCTTGCGTCGCGAGCGGCTTCACGACGTCGCCGTCGGCGAAACCGAGCTCGGCGATCTTGCCGTCGCGCCAGACCGTCACGTCGAGACGCGTCGCAAGTGCGTTCGTCACCGACACGCCGACCCCGTGCAGGCCGCCCGAGAACGTATAGGCGCCGCCCGCGGCCTTGTCGAACTTGCCGCCCGCATGCAGGCGCGTGAACACGATCTCGACGACCGGCACGCCTTCTTCGGGGTGCATGCCGAACGGGATGCCGCGGCCGTCGTCGTCGACCGACACCGACTGGTCGGCGTGCAGCGTGACCGTGATTTGCTTGCCGTAACCGCCGAGCGCCTCGTCGGACGCGTTGTCGATGACTTCCTGGATGATGTGCAGCGGATTTTCGGTACGGGTGTACATGCCGGGCCGCTGCTTGACCGGCTCGAGACCCTTGAGCACCTTGATCGATGCTTCGCTATAGGCCGCGCTGGGTTTCTTCGTTGACATAGGCGCTGAATTTCGTCATTCATCGGGACGTTGTCCACACCTCGTGTGGATAACGTCGTGGACAAAACGTTGAGTTCTGTAAAAAAGCGAATCGAAACAACGGTGTGCTTGGACTGCTCCGAAAGCGGGCGCGCGGCGTGCGCGGCGCGCTCCTGAACGCGCGGTATTTTACTGGTTCCGCGTGACGCGCCAATCGCGGGATCGGCGCGCACCGCACGCGTCACGCCGGCTTGCGCTTCGCCTCGAGCGTTTCCCACCGTTCGAGCGCGGCGAGCAGTTCGTCGTCGATCGCCGCGAACCGCTCGGTCAGGCGCGTGCCTTCCTGCGGATCCTTCGCGAAAATCGAGCCGTCGTCGAGCTGCGCATTGATCGTCTTCTGCTCCGCTTCGAGCGCGGCGATCTTCTCCGGCAGCGAATCGAGTTCGCGCTGCTCGTTGAACGACAGCTTCACCGTGCGCTGCGCGTTGCGACCCGCCGCGCTCTTCGCCGGCTCGTCCTTCGCGGGCGCCGCTTCCTTGACCGTGCGCTTCGCCGCCTCCTGCTGCGCGAGCTGCTCAGAGCGTTCGCTCTGGATCTGCCAGTCGGTGAAGCCGCCGACGTATTCGCGCCACTTGCCGTCGCCCTCGGCCGCGATCACCGACGTCACGACGTTGTCGAGGAACGCGCGATCGTGGCTGACGAGCAGCACCGTGCCGTCGTAGTCGGCCAGCAGCTCTTCGAGCAGTTCGAGCGTCGGGATATCGAGGTCGTTGGTCGGTTCGTCGAGCACCAGCACGTTGGCCGGCCGCGCGAACAGGCGCGCGAGCAGCAGCCGGTTGCGCTCGCCGCCCGACAGCGACTTCACCGGCGAACGCGCGCGTTCCGGCGCGAACAGGAAATCGCCGAGATAGCTCATCACGTGCTTGCGCATGCCGCCGATCTCGACCCATTCGCTGCCGGGGCTGATCGTATCCGCGAGGCTCTTCTCCTGGTCGAGCTGCGCGCGCATCTGGTCGAAATACGCGACCTGCAGGTTCGTGCCGGTGCGCACCGTGCCTTCGTCGGGCTTCAGGTCGCCGAGGATCAGCTTCAGCAGCGTCGTCTTGCCGGCGCCGTTCGGGCCGACGAAGCCGATCTTGTCGCCGCGCATGACCGTCGTCGAGAAACGGTCGACCACCGTGCGGCCGCCGTAACGCTTCGTCACATCGGTCAGCTCCGCGACGATCTTGCCGGACTTCTCGCCCTGCGCGACGTCGAGCTTCACGTTGCCCTGCGCATTGCGGCGCTCGGCATGTTCGTTGCGCATCTGCACGAGCCGCGCGATGCGGCCGACGCTGCGCGTACGGCGCGCTTCGACGCCCTTGCGGATCCACACCTCTTCCTGCGCGAGCAGCTTGTCGAATTTCTCGTTCTCCACGCGCTCGACTTCGAGCTGCTGCGCCTTGCGCGTCTGGTACGCGGAGAAATTGCCCGGATACGACAGCAGCCGGCCGCGATCGAGCTCGACGATGCGCGTCGCGACGCGGTCGAGGAACGCGCGATCGTGGGTGATGAACAGCAGCCCCGCGCGCTGCGCGACGAGCAGCTCCTCGAGCCAGCGGATGCCGTCGAAGTCGAGGTGGTTGGTCGGTTCGTCGAGCAACAGCACGTCGGGTTGCAGCACCAGCGCGCGCGCCAGCGCGACGCGCTTCTGCATCCCGCCCGACAGTGCGTCGACGCTGGCGTCGCCGTCCTGCAGGCCGATCTGCGCGAGCGTCATCGATACGCGCGTGCGCCAGTTCCACGCGTCGTGGGTGTCCAGCGACGACTGCAGTGCGTTCATCCGCGCAAGCAGCGCATCGTGCTCGGCGCCTTCCGGTATCTCCGCGAGACGGTGTGCGATCGAATCGTATTCTTCGAGCAGTTCGCGCGTGTGCGCCAACCCCGACGCGACCGCGTCGAATACCGTCGCGCCCGGCTCGAATTCGGGCTCCTGCGGCACGTAGACGGTCACCAGCTCCTGCTGGCGCGTGATCAGCCCGTCGTCGGCCTTCGCGAGGCCGGCCACGATCTTCAGCAGCGACGACTTGCCCGCGCCGTTGCGGCCGATCAGGCCGACGCGCTCGCCGGCTTCCAGCGAGAAATCCGCGTGATCGAGCAACGCGACGTGACCGAACGCGAGCTGCGCGCCGGTAATGGAATAGAGCGACATGGGGAGACGGCGAAGAGAGGAATCGGAAGCGCCCATTGTACCGGTCGCGGAGGCCGGTATCGGCTCGGCCGGATGGACGAACGCCGCAGGTCGCGCTTGAAGCGCATCGGCGCGGTGCCGTGAGCGGGTTGCGGCCGGTTTCCGGTACGGATGCCGGCCGCGGTTTGCGTACCCGCGAAAACGGCCGAATGCCGGCCGGATGCCAGGGCCGGCCGATCGGCGGATCCCGCGCGCGGCGCGTCGAGCCTGCGCGGGATGCGCGGTTATTTCACGTTGACCGTGATCGTCGAGCTCATTTCGGGGCCGTACGAACGGTGCGCACCGTCACCGAGCTGCAGCGTCAGCGTGTGCTGGCCGGGCGGCAGCTTCACGTCGGTTTCGGTCTGGGCCTTGCCGAAATGCAGCGAACGGTCGGTCGCCGGGATCACATCGCCCTTCGGCACCGGCTTGCCGTCGATCAGCAGATGATGGTGACCGGTATCCGGGGTCATGTCGCCGGCCGGCTTGAGCGCCATGCCTTCGAGACCGAACTTCACGTGCACGGGGCTCGACACCGTCGCGCCGTCCTGCGGCTCGACGAAGAACACACGCGCTTCGGCGCGCGCGAGTGTCGACACGGCCAGCGCCGCGACACAGACTGCACCCGCGATCCACTTTCTGTTGAGCATCGTTACCTCCTTCAGATTGACAGGCTCACGAAGCATACACTGCATGCGCGGCCGACGCGTCGGCGTCGAAGCGTTACGGTCGGATAGATGCCCAAGGCGAGCGTCTTCTGCTTGCCAAGGAAGCGGTAAGACGAGCGCCGGTACTTCGCGGCGCTCGGTTGGACGAGCAAGAACATCCCGCCACCGTCCGTGAGTTTGTACCGTGCCGCGCTGGCCTTCGCGTTCCGTACCTGTACGTCAGTGAGAGGCATTGTTGGTATCTGCCGATACCAACACTTTCTCCGGCTGTCACTGAGCAACCTTGGGTAACGATGTGAGGAGAGCGTCGCCAGACGGGCCTGAACGGGGCGATGTCTTGTGAATCTTGGGGATGGTTTGGAGCTTGACTGGTCCCCCCGACAGGAATCGAACCTGTATCTAGCGCTTAGGAGGCGCTTGTTCTATCCATTGAACTACGGGGAGGGCCATGTCCGCAGTCGCGTAAAAAACGCGAACCGGACGGCGGCATGGACAGCGCGCAGAGTATAGCAAACGCGCGGCGCGTCGGCGGGGCGGAATGCACACCGACGTGCGTGTCAATTAATCAACCGCGATCGGAACGGAAAATCAGAAATCGACGACGACGAAATCGTCCTTACCCACGTCGCACAGCGGGCAGCGCCAGTCGGCGGGAATGTCGGCGAAACGGGTGCCGGCCGCGATGCCTTCGTCGGGCAGTCCTTCAGCTTCGTTGTAGACCCACCCGCAAATCAGGCAGACCCAGCTCTGGTATTCGGTTACTTCACTCATGTTGCGCTCGGGATAATGAAATTCGGCGATACCGTCCGCAGCCTCGCCGGCGGACGAAAGGCGCAATGGTACCGGAATTTCGCCGAACACCTGCGCAACGTCGTTTTAAACGTACGCATCGCGAACAACGCGACAGCACGGAAGAAGCGCGACGAGGCCGGCGAGCAGACCGCGGCTGACATCAATCCGGGCAGAAGGACGCGAAACGGGCTGCCGAAATCGCGGCGGCGACCGGTCAATGTCATCCACGCCATTTGCCCACCTTCCCTTGCTGCGACTCCGGATGCGGGGGCCTCACTCGTGCTAGCGTTAGCCGCAGTGCCGCATGTTTCAACCTAGCGGCCGACGAATGGAGATACTGCACCCGCCCACATTCCAAGAAGAACCAGACACTCGATGGCGAACATTACTTGGTCGTATGTATTGCGAAGCGCTGATCGCATCGCATAAACGACGTAAATCAATGTAAAGAGCGGGGTGACGACCCACGTGGCAGCGGTCAACAAAACGAAGCCCGTTGTGCCGGCTGTAAAAATTCCGCTATGAAATTCGCCGACCTCGACATAGCAGTATGCAAAGCCGATCCACGGAATCCACAATCCGATGAAGGTAGCGATAGCGAGCGTGATCGCACCTGATGAAGGCCCAGATTCAGCGCTCTCGATGTCTTGTGATTCGTTCATAGTGTCGTTCCTCTCAGGAACGGACTCTACACCGCCACCGCACCAAACGCGGAGAACAGATCAACAAATCTCAGGAACGCTCACCATCTACTTGTCCAACCTAGAAATATGAATTCTGTCAGGGGGATCAGCCAAGCTCCAAACTTCCCCCAAGATTCAAGCCCCCCGCTCAAGCCACGACCACCGTAAACTCGACCCCCGACTCAAAATCCAGCGTCGTGGTCGAAAACCGCGGATCCTCGTCGAGGTAATGCTTGTACGGTCGGACGGCGTCTTCGGCCGTGTACATGTTGTCAGCCAGCACGACCGATCCCGGCCGCAGCAGGCGCTCGATCTGCTTGAACAGCTTCAGATAGGCGTCAGCCCATACGTCGATAAACACCATGTCGACGGTCCCGTCCAGTTCGGCAACCGTCTCGAACACATCGCCCTCCCGCAAGTCGACATAGGCGTCCAGCCCTGCTGTTTCGACGTGAGCCCGCAAACGCGCGCATTTGAGCGCATCACGTTCGGTCGCGATGACCACGCCACGGCCCAACATACGCAGCGCGTCGGCGAAATACAGAGTCGACACGCCACAGGAACTGCCAAGTTCAAGAATTCTGCCCGACCGTTGCGACAACACGGTGTTGCGCAAGAATCGTCCCGTTTCCGCCGACACGGCCAACGATAGCGCACCGCTTTCCGACGATTCGAAATCGTCGCTGAAGAGGCCGAACGTTTCGAGAAAGCGCCCTCGCAGCCGGGGTGCGAGCGCTTCGTATTCGTCGACGAGCGTCGGAAACGCCGCATTCGGCCCCTGGAACTGCGCGCGGGCCCGGGCGATGATTTCGCTCCGGCTTTCTTCATGAAGCCGTTGCAGAAGAACGTCGATGGTTGAAGCCAAGTGCATTCCTTGACGAGATTGATCACATGAACGGCGTATCCAGCGGCTGCCATCCGCCCGACTGCCGCGATACCGCTCCATCATCTGCGAGCACGGCCGACGCTACGCCCTTCTGGCGAGCGTGATCGCGCGTTCGGGACACGCCGTCACGCAAAGCCCGCATGATCGGCAGGCTTGCGCATTCGGCGTGTAGGCGACTTTCATTCCATGCACGCGCAGTTTCAAGCGATGCATCAGACCGAGGTCGACGTAATCGGCCTGATCGATGCGCCGCACCTCGAACACGTTTTCCGGGCAAACGGTGACGCAATCCCCCTTGCCTTCGCAACGTTTCAGATCGACGACCGGCGCAATCACACCCGCCTTCTGTTTGCAGTCGTCCGATGATTTTTCGCGCATGTTCACTCCTCCGTGCGCCGGGTGCCGCGCGATCGCCATGCGGCCCGGAACTGCTCGCGCTCTTCGGGCGTCATGGCTTCCCACTTGCGCCAGTGGCGCCGGCCGTGCCAGCCGCGGTGTCCGCGAAATCCACCGAACAGGATGCGGCTCAACACGAGGAGGCCCAGCGCATGGGCGAAGTCGATCGTCCGGGCGCCGACGAATAGCGCCGGAACCACCCAGTTCCACAGCATCATGACGACCCATCCGAGCACGCCTATGGCGACCACCACGAGCAGCGCCTTGCCCGCACATCTGATTCGAAAATTCATCCGTCGACTCCTCTAGCTATCCAGTTCGTCATAAATGGGTTGCAGCCGAGCACGCAGATGCAAGACCGCGTAGCGTTTGCGCGCAAGCAGCGTATTGAGCGTGACGCCGCTTTGCGCGGCCATCTCCTTGAAGGACAGCCCCTCCAGTTCGTGTGCGATAAAAACCTCGCGCTGATTCGCCGGCAACTCGTCGAGCGCATCCTGCAACGCCTTGAGCAACAGCGTGCGAGCGTAGAGCGCTTCAGGGCCGGCATCGTGCGCCGGTAACGCGAGATCCAGCCGATATTCGCTGTCCGCTTCGTCGTCGGCATCGACCAGATCGGTCAGCGGCTGCTCCTTCCTTTTGCGAAAACGATCGATGATGCGGTTGCGCGCGGCACGGAACAGCCACGCACTCGCCTGTTCGATCGGCGCGGGAAGTCGATAAGCCTGGACGAATTCGTGGAGCACATCCTGCAGAACGTCCTCGGCATCGTCCGGGTCGCGTATCCGGCGCCGAATGAAGTTCCCTAGCCTCGTTCGTTCACGCATCACCGTCGCAGTGATGTCGCGGTCTGGGTCGGTCATCGTTTGCGAAGTGGGTGGCGGTTCCATGCGTCTGAAGACGTTTCAGGCCCGCGAATATTGTGGCGAGTATGAAAAATTTCCGGCCGTACGCGTCGGCTTCACTGCGTCGCAGCCGTTTCAAGGAACAGGCCCGATATGTCATCGGACCGTCTTCGCACGAATCGTTTGACTCTGCGCACCGACCCAAGTACACTTCGCGCCGCGGGGTGGAGCAGTCTGGCAGCTCGTCGGGCTCATAACCCGAAGGTCGTAGGTTCAAATCCTACCCCCGCAACCAAATGCCGAAGCCCGCTTTGCGAAAGCAAGCGGGCTTTTTGCTGTTGGACGGTCCGGGAATGTTGATTGCGCGCGCAGATAGCACACGAATGATGTGTGCAATCGAGCATTCGCCACGATATGCAACACGCGAGCGCACCTCGTCCGTTCGCCGCAGAGATGCGCCGAACGTTGCGTAGAATTCCGAACCTTCTTCGGTTCAGCACACGGACTTCACCCATGCTTCGGACGATCGCGGCGCTCGCCGCGCTTTCAGCGATGATCGGCACGGCCAACGCCGCCGACACCGGCACGGCCTCCGCCAAACAGCGCTACGTCAGCCCGGGCATCGCCAACGTAACTGCCTCGGCAGCCCCGCGTGCGGATAATACTTCCCCCGACGCCCGCTGCCGGGAACTGGCCGCCGGCATCGACGCGGTCACGCACTCGCCCGATCGCGGCCAGAAGGTCGTGCGCGGGATGGGCCCGGACGGCAAGCCGCGCAACGAACTGCGGGCCTACGACAAACGGGCCGACCTGGAAGCCGAGCACCAGCGGCTCGGCTGCTGATAACGCCTCCCACCGATACCCGGCCCGCTCACGCCCGGCATCGGCCTTTACGCATTCGCCCCGCCGTCGATCGTCAAGCCGGTCCCGTTGATCGATCGTCCTTCCGGCCCGACGACGAACGCCACGAGCGCGGCCACGTCGTCGGCCTTGCCGTATTCCTGAATCGCCATTCGCGAACGTTGCGCATCGGCATGTTCGCCGTCGGCCGGGTTCATATCGGTATCGGTCGACCCCGGATGCACGATGTTGACCGTGATGCCGCGCGAGCCGAGATCACGCGCGAGCCCTTGCGTCCAGCCGATCAACGCAGCCTTGCTCGCCGCATAGAGGCTCATCCCGGCATCGGGCACGCGCGTCGCGAGGCAACTGCCGGTCGACACGATGCGCCCGCCCTCCCCGAGATGACGCGCCGCCGCCTGCGATGCGACGATCACCGCACGCACGTTCACGTTCAGCGTCGCGTCGATATCGTCGAGCGTGAGGTCGTCCAGCGCGCCGGCCCGGAAAATCCCTGCGTTGTTGACGAGAACGTCGAGGCCGCCGAACGCCTCCGCGGCACGATCGACCGCGTCGCGCACGGCAACCGGATCGGCGCTGTCGGCCTGGATCGCAATGGCGCGACGGCCCAGCGCTTCGATGCCGGCGACGACGGCCTGCGCCCGCTCGGCCGATTTTTCATACGTGATCGCCACGTCGGCGCCATCGGCCGCCAGCCGCTTTGCGATCGCCGCGCCGATGCCGCGGCTACCGCCCGTGATGAGTGCACGCTTGCCCTGAAGTCGGTTCATGTCGGTTCCTTTCCTCATTTATGTAACAACCAACACAGAATGTGACAAGTTGCGTCGCACAGTCAATTGATTTATTGTGTCGATCGATACAGATATCAACGAAGGGACGGACGCAATGGCTGAACGAGGCCGACCGAGAAGCTTCGACAAGGAAGCGGCGCTGGATCGCGCGATGGAGGTGTTCTGGCGTCTCGGCTACGAAGGGGCGTCGATGACGGATCTGACGGCCGCGATGGGCATCGCGTCGCCGAGCCTGTATGCGGCCTTCGGCAGCAAGGAAGCGTTGTTCCGGCAAGCCCTCGATCATTACCGCACAACCGAGGGACGGGAAATCTGGGGGGGTGTCGAACGGGCGGCCAGCGCGTACGACGCCGTGCGGAACTACCTGATGGAGACCGCACGCGTGTTCACGCGGCGCTCGAAGCCGGCCGGCTGCCTGATCGTGTTGTCGGCGCTGCATCCGGCCGAACGTTCCGACATGGTCCGGCAAACGTTGATCGCGATGCGCGAGGGCACGGTCGATGCGCTGCGGGAGCGGCTCGCGCAAGGCGTCGCGACCGGCGAAATATCGGCGCACGCGAACCTCGATGCGATCGCGCGCTACTACGTGACGGTTCAGCAGGGCATGTCGATCCAGGCGCGCGACGGCGCGAGCCGCCGCGATCTGGAGGCCGTCGCGCAGGCCGCGCTGGCCGCATGGCCGGCGCTCGTCGGCACGCGCAGCGCGGCCGGTGTGTAGCGGCAGGACGCCGCCGGGAGATTACTGCTTCGCGGCTTGCTGCACGTCCTTCGACGCATGCCACACGCGATAGCGTACGTCGAAGCCATCCGGTACATACACGACGAGCGGCAGGCGGCTGTTGTAGCGCAGCAGCTGACCGTCGCCGCGCACCTGCACGAACCGTTGCTGCGGCGCCTGGCCCGGGCACGCCATCAGCGTCGACGCCGGCCCCTTCACGTCGGTGAGCCGGTAATACGTGTAGCCCCAGCCCTTCACGTCCTCGGCGGTCAGCTCGCCGCCGAACCACTGCTGATTGCAGTCGGTCTGCAGCGTCTTGCCGATCATCAGCTCGACGCGCGCATCGCCCTCGTTCTCGAGCGCGGGCAGCGCGATCACGGCGCGCTGCTGACCGGCTTCGGCCTGCGGAAACATCTTGATCGACTCGGCGGGCACGGCGGGCGCGGATGCCGGCGCGGCCACGCATGCGGCGGCCGTCGTCACGCAGAAGGCGGCCAGCGCGGCCCGGATCGCAAATTTCATCGATGTGCTCCTGAAAAACAAATGAGCCCCGGATGCTAACACTTTCGTCGCAAGACCTTACGAGGCTGTAATTTGGCGACACAATTGCAAACAGCCGGCAATCCGCGGGCGCGGTACTTATAGCGTAACCAACGGAGAACATCATGCTGAAGCTCATTGCTGCCGCCGGCGTCGCCACCCTGCTGGCCGGCTGCGTCGTCGCCCCGGACGCCGGATACGGCTACGGGCAGCCCTACTATTCCGATCCCGGCTATGCGTATGCCCCGTCTCCCGTGTACGGGACGGTCAACATCTGGGGCGGTGGCGGCGGACGCGACTGGGATCGCGGCCGGCGCGACTACCATCGCTGGGACGGCGATCGCGGCAACCGCGGCAACGGCTGGGGGCGCGGCGGCGGACGCCGCGGCGACTGGAACGAAGGCGGCGGTGGCGGCCGCGGCGACGGCGGCGGTCATCGCCACTGACACCCAATTGCAACCGTTTGTATCCACGCACGGGCCGCCGATAGCCGGCGGCGCATCACACCGGCGAACGGACGGCCACGCCCAAGACAAAGGCCCTCGCATCGAGCGAGGGCCTTTCGTCGTCCGGCCCGGCGAAGCGATCGATCGTCGGCGGGTGCGCGGCCGTCCGGCCCGAACCCGCTCGCGCGCCGCCGCTTACCAGCCGGCCGGTTGCGCGTAGCCGCCCTGCTGCACCGGCGCCCCACACACGTACGCACGCTGGTAGCGGTCGTAGCAATAGTTCGGGCCGTCGTCCTGGTACTGCGCCTGCTGATAGGTCGGGTAGGCAGGCTGCTGGTACGCGGGCGCCTGATAGTAGGTCGGCGGCTGATAGGCCGGCGCCTGGTACGCGGGTGCCTGATAGGCGACGGGCGGATTCATCGCCGACGTCACGATCGCGCCCAGCACCGCGCCGCCGATCAATGCGCCGATGACGGCGCCGCCGTCGCGGCCATGCGCGGACGCCGGGCCCGCGACCGCGAGCGAACCGGCAAGGACACATACTGCGGCAATCTTTTTCATGATGGACTCCCACGCGAAGTGGTACTGGATGCGATGCATTGTGGCGGCACGCGACCGTAATAGATGCAGCAAGTGGTAACGCGCGATTACCGGTATCGCACCCATCGAAACGCGTCGTCGCCGTGCTACGATTTTCGGCATACAGGAGACGCCGTCATGCAGCCCGAAACCGCCCGCCGTTTCGATACCGAATTCGCACCGCGCATCGCGCAGGCGATCGCCGCGTTCTTCGCCGAGCACGTGCAAGCCGATGTCGTCCCCTATGGCGGGCACGGGCACCCGACGCGCGTGCGGATCCGCAGCGCGCCGCACGAGCACGTGAGCGGCTTCGTGCATCCGCTGAATCTCGAACTGACGTGGGACACCGACGAGATCGAGCGGCTGATGGAACCGGACGGCCCGCAGCGCTTCGAGCACTATCTGGCCGCGCTGCCGAGAAAGCTGGGCGCGTGGCAGGCCGCGCGCGACATCGATCTCGCGTCGCGCACGCAGGCCGACCCGCTCGTGCGGCTCGGCGGTCTGGATTTCGAAGGCTGAATGCGCGCGCCGGCCGGCCACCGCGCGGCGCGGCGTCGCGCGATGCGGGCCGGTGATACACTCGACCGGCCCCGTTCCGGTGCAGCCGCGCCGGCCGGGCCGTTCATCGCCGCCGCCTCCCTTGCACGTGGTTGCGCACGCAACCGGCAAGCGGGCGCGCGGACAACCACGCTCTCGCTCCCGTCATGAACGCCGATACCGGCCTGCCGCTTCCGCAACGCTACTGGGCGATCGTCTGCGTCGCCCTGGGCATCACGCTCGCCGTGCTCGACGGCGCCATCGCGAACGTCGCATTGCCGACCATCGCGCGCGACCTGCACGCGTCCGACGCCGCGTCGATCTGGATCGTCAACGCGTACCAGCTCGCGGTCACGATCACGCTACTGCCGCTCGCGTCGCTTGGCGAACGCATCGGCTATCGCCGCATCTACATCGCCGGGCTCGCGCTGTTCACCGCCGCGTCGCTCGGCTGCGCGCTCGCCGGCTCGCTGCCGATGCTGGCCGTGATGCGCGTGATCCAGGGGTTCGGCGCGGCCGGCATCATGAGCGTCAACGCGGCGCTCGTGCGGATGATCTACCCGTCGTCGATGCTCGGGCGCGGGCTGTCGATCAATGCGATGGTGGTCGCGCTGTCGTCGGCGATCGGGCCGACGGTCGCATCGGCGATCCTGTCGTTCGCATCGTGGCCGTGGCTCTTCGCGGTCAACGTACCGATCGGCATCGCGGCCGTGCTCGGCAGCCTGCGCGCGCTGCCGGCCAACCCGCTGCACGATGCGCCGTACGACTTCGCGAGCGCGCTGATGAACGCGTGCGTGTTCGGCCTGCTGATCACGGCCGTCGACGGGCTCGGTCACGGCGAGGGTCATGCGTACGTCGCGGCCGAACTGGCCATCGCATTCGTGGTCGGCTACTTCTTCGTGAAGCGTCAGTTGTCGCAGCCGGCGCCGCTCCTGCCGGTCGACCTGATGCGCATCCCGATGTTCGCGCTGTCGGTCTATACGTCGACGGCGTCGTTCACGTCGCAGATGCTCGCGTTCGTCGCGCTGCCGTTCTGGCTGCAGAATTCGCTCGGTTTCTCGCAGGTCGAGACAGGCCTCTACATGACGCCGTGGCCGCTCGTGATCGTGTTCGCCGCGCCGCTCGCGGGCGTGCTGTCGGACCGCTATTCGGCCGGCGTTCTCGGCGGGATCGGGCTTGCACTGTTTGCGGCCGGGCTGCTGTCGCTCGCGACGATCGGCGCGCACCCGGGCACGGTCGACATCGTCTGGCGGATGGCGCTGTGCGGCGCAGGTTTCGGGCTGTTCCAGTCGCCGAACAACCGCGCGATGCTGTCGTCGGCGCCGCGCGAGCGCAGCGGCGGCGCCGGCGGCATGCTGAGCACCGCACGCCTGACGGGCCAGACGCTCGGCGCTGCACTCGTCGCGCTGATTTTCGGGCTCGTGCCCGACCGCGGGCCGACGATCGCACTCTATGTCGCCACGGGGTTCGCGGCAGTGGCCGCGGTCGTCAGCCTGCTGCGCATCGCGTCGCCGCGACCGGACACGGCGGCCTGACATCCCTCGCGCGCCGCACGCGCGGCGGGCGTCAGGCGGCGTCGAGCGTATCCATCACGAAGCGCACGCGCGCCTTCACGCTCACGCGCGGCAACTCGATCAGCCGATAGCCATACGACGTATAGCATTCGACCATCGCGTCATGGGTCCGCACCGCTTCCGCGAAATCCTGCCGGCGCTCGCTGTCCTGCGCATAGATGTCGGGCCACGGCGGCGCGATGAACACGCGCCGGTGATAGCGGAAACGCCGCGCCGCGGCTTCCGCGTGCGCGGGTACGGCCAACCCGGCCAGCATCAGATAGCCGATCACGTCGGGCACGCCGCGGTCGAAGAACACGGGCCCGCGCGCCTGCCGCGCGAGATGGTGGGACCGCATCTCCCAGCTCAGCATCAGCTCGGCGAACGCCGCGGGGTCGCGCCACGGCAGCGCAGGACCGTCGACCGCCATCTGGTCGCGGATCACGCCGCGCCCGGCTTCCTGCGAGCGCGCGAACCCGGCGCGCTCGAGCGCATCGAGCAACGTGCTCTTGCCCGAACCCGGGCCGCCCGTCACGACGAAAAAGCGGCCGCTCGTGTCGTCGGCCACTTCTTCGTCGCGACCGGCGGCGGCCGGCGCGGCGGCGCCCGGCGCGAACTCACGCATGCGCGACCCGCCGGCCCGCGCGCTGCGTGACCGACGCCGCCGCCGCGACACTGCGCAAGTCGGCGACAAACGTATCGCGCCAGACCGACAGGTCGTTCTCGCGCAGCCGCGCGAGGTTCTCCTTGTGACGCGCCTGCCGCTCCGCGAGCGGCATCGACAGCGCGCGTTCGAGCGCCTCGGCCATCTGCGACAGGTCGTACGGATTGACGAGGAGCGCGCCGGTGAGCTCGGCCGCCGCGCCCGCGAACTCCGACAGCACGAGCACGCCCGGATCGGCCGGATCCTGCGACGCGACGTATTCCTTCGCGACGAGATTCATCCCGTCGCGCAGCGGCGTCACGTAGCCGACCTGCGACATCCGGAAGAACGCCATCAGCAGGTTGCGCTCGTACTTGCGGTTCAGGTACTGGATCGGCGTCCAGTCGAGCTGCGAGAAGCGGCCGTTGATGCGGCCGGCCTCGCCTTCGAGCGTTTCGCGGATGTGCTGATAGGTCTGCACGTCGGAACGCGTCGGCGGCGCGATCTGCAGGAGCGACACGCGCCCCTGCCAGCCCGGCGCATTCGCGAGCATCCGCTCGAACGACTGGAAGCGCTCGACGAGCCCCTTCGAATAGTCGAGACGGTCGACGCTCATCACCAGCTTGCGGTCGCCCAGTGCCTCGCGCAGCATCTTCACCGGCTTGCGCGTGCCGTACTGGACGGCCGCCTGCGCGATCGCGTCGGGATGCACGCCGATCGGATAGGCGGCGACCTTCACGACGCGGCCATGCGCGTGCAGCATCCCGTCGTCGCTCGCCGCGCCGATGCCGCGCCGCTCGATGTAGTCGGTGAAGGCCTGCTTGTCGGCCTCGGTCTGGAACCCCGCGACGTCGTATGCGCACATGAACTTCACGAGTTCCTCGTGCGGCGGCACGAGGCGCAGCATGTCGGGCGACGGAAACGGGATGTGCAGGAAGAAGCCGATCGGGTTCTTCACGCCGAGCTCGCGCAGGCAGTGCGCGAACGGCAGCAGATGGTAGTCGTGCACCCAGATCAGGTCGTCGGGACGCAGCAGCGCGGCGAGTTGCTTCGCGAGCATCGCGTTCACGCGCAGGTAACCGGCGTACTCCTGCCGATCGAAGCGCGCGAGATCGCCGCGGTAATGGAACACCGGCCACAGCGTCGCGTTCGAGAAGCCGCGGTAGTACTGGTCGTAGTCGCGCCGGGTCAGCCCGACCGTCGCGTAGGTCACGTTGCCGTCCCGCTGGATCGCGGGCTCGGCATCCGGCGCACCGACGATCTCGCCGTTCCAGCCGAACCAGACGCCGCCCGTTTCCTTCAGCGCGTCCATCACGCCGACGGCCAGGCCGCCCGCGCTCGGGCGCGTATCCTCGCCGGCGGCGACACGATTCGATACCACGATCAATCTGCTCATGCGACTTCCCCTCCTCGATTCGATTGGCCGGCGCGCGACGCGCGCCGAAGCAGGCGCGGCGGCCCGAAGGCGGCCGCGCGGCGATTCAGTTCCGAGAATTGCAATGAAATACGGCGGTGGAATGCGGCGACGACCGTATCAGGCGTCCTGCTCCTGCCCGAGGTCGCGTTGATAGTCGAGCCCTTCCGGGCGAGCACCACCCTGGTTGTGATCGCCGTCCAACGGCGTCTCGTCCGGCGCGCCCGCGGGCGGTGCCGATGGCGCGTCGGTCTGCGGACGCGGGCGGTCTTCCGGATGGCCGGCCGCCGCGTCAGACGGCCGGTGTGACAACCGTTTTGAACGGCGCATGGCTGGGTGTCTCATATGCGGCGCGGCTCGAGGCCGTCGTAGAAACATTCCATAACAAAACAGTCTAGGTCGCTTCCTCGCGGACGAAGGTAACAATTACCTTCAATTTGTAACGTTTCGACCCCTCGTCGATCATCTATCCGACAATAACGCCGCCCGCGTGCACGCGGCCTGCCGCGCGGCGATTTGTCAAAGCTTTGCAGTTTTCCCATGACAATTGCGAAACAATGACGCGGCATCAGGGCGTGCACGCGTTGCCGCTCACCCAGACAGGACTGCACTCAGGGATGAACATTCGTTTCGAATCGCCGCGCCGGGCCACGCCGGCGCGCGTCGTGCTGGCCGTGATCGCCACGGCCGCATTGCTGTCCGGCTGCAATTCGTTGTACAGCGAAGGCGCGACAGCCGGCGCCGGTATCGCGGGCGCCGCGATCGCCTCCAAGGTCACCAACAACGCCGCCGTCGCGACGGGCATCGGCCTCGGCGCCGTCGCCGGCGCGCGGGCTGGCGTCCAGTACTCGCAACGCGTCGCGCACCGCTACACGCAGGAGCAGATCGCGAAGGCGGCCGGCCCGCTCGACGTCGGCGGCGTCGCGCCGTGGTCGACGCACCATTCGTTCCCGATCGAGGACGACGAGCAGGGCCGCGTGACGGTCAGCCGAATGATCAGCGTCGGTCCGCTCGACTGCAAGGAAATCGTGTTCGCGGTCGACACGCCGGCGAAGGCCGACAAGGCCGCGCAATCGGCGTTCTACGTCGCCACCCTCTGCCGCGACGGGCCCACATGGAAATGGGCGTCGGCCGAACCGGCGACCGAACGCTGGGGCGCGCTGCAATGAGCGTCGCGATCCGTATCGCGGCGATCGGCGCGCTGTGCGCGGCGACGCTCGCGCTGTCGGGCTGCGGGTCGGTCGGCGCGGCGAGCGGCGCGCTGGCCGGCGCGGCGACGGGCCTCGTCACCGCGAACCCGGCGGTCGGCGTCGGCGTCGGGATTGCCGTGCAGGCCGCGACCGACGAAGCCGTCAACCGCACGATGAAGCAGCTCCATCAGAACCAGCAGGACGCGATCGCGAAGACGGCCGGCACTCTCGCCGTCGGCGAAGTGAAGCCGTGGAAGGTGAAGAACACGCTGCCGCTGGAAAACGGCGAAGGCGAGGTGCGCGTCACGCGCGCGTACTCGTCGGCGCTCGCGCTGTGCAAGGAATTCGCGTTCTCGGTGAAGGACGGCGACAAGGCCGACTGGTACTTCGCGAATGCGTGCCAGCAAGGCACGCACTGGAAGTGGGCGTCGGCGGAACCAGCCGTCGATCGGTGGGGGAATTTGCAGTAACGGGGCGATGCGCGGCGCGTGATGTTCGGCGCACGCGAATACCGGGCCGCACGGCCCGGCCCGGCGCGATCAGGACTCGACGTCCTCGAGGCTGAAAATCTCGGTCTGGTCGTTGTACGAGAAGATCTCGCCGTACCGCCCCCAGTCGATCACCGCGTCGAGCGTTTCCTCGGCCGCGCCGTCCGACAGGAAATCCTCCAGCTCCTGCTCGAAGCGCACGCGCGGCGCACGGTGGCCCGGACGCTCGTTCAGCACCTTCTTGATCCGCGCGGCGAGCGGCACGTGCTTCAGCAGGTGATCGGCGAACATCAGCTTGCGCTCCTGCGTGCCGAATTCCGCGAACACGCGCCCCGGCGGCGTCAGGAACACGTCGCCTTCGCGCACGTCCGCGAAGCCGAGGTACTGCAGCACTTCCGCGATCGGGAACAGGTCGTCGACCTCGAGGTGCAGCGTGCGCGCGATTTCCGGCATGTCCGCGCGGCCATGGTACGGCGCCATCGCGAGCGTCTCGATCAGGCCGGCCATCAGGTTGGTCGACACCTGCGGCAGCCAGCTTCCGAGCTCGAGCCCCTTCTTCGTCGCCTCGCCGGTCTGACGCGCGGTCATCTTCGCGTAGATGTCGTCGACCAGCTTGCGGAACGCCGGATCGAGACGATTGCGCGGGTGCTTGAACGGCACCTTGATCTCGGCGATCACGCGGCCCGGGTTCGACGACAGCACGAGGATCCGGTCGCACATGAACACCGCTTCCTCGATGTTGTGCGTGACGATCAGCACCGACTTGATCGGCATGCGGCCCTGCGTCCACAGATCGAGCAGGTCGGTACGCAGCGTTTCGGCGGTCAGCACGTCGAGCGCGGAGAACGGCTCGTCCATCAGCAGGATGGTCGGATCGACGACGAGCGCGCGCGCAAAGCCGACGCGCTGACGCATCCCGCCCGACAGCTCGCGCGGATACGCGTTCTCGAAGCCGTCGAGACCGATCAGGTCGATCGCGGCCAGCGCACGCTCGCGCCGCTCGCGCGCGCCGACGCCGAGCGCCTCCAGCCCGGCTTCCACGTTCTGCAGCACGGTGAGCCACGGAAATAGCGCGAAGGTCTGAAACACCATCGCGACGCCCTCGGCCGGGCCGCGCAGCGGCTGGCCGAGGTACGTCACTTCGCCGCCGGTCGGCTCGATCAGCCCGGCGATGATGCGCAGCAGCGTCGACTTGCCCGAGCCCGACCGGCCGAGCAGCCCGACGATCTCGCCTTCGCGCAGCGACAGGTTCGCGTCGTCGAGCACGAGCAGCTCGCCCTGGGTCTTGTTGAAGCCGCGGCAGACGTGATCGACGCGCAGGATCTCTTCACCGAGCCGGGGCGGCTGCAGCGGCTGGGACGTCTGGACGGGGGCGTTTACAGCATTCGGATTGTGCATCGCGTTTCGCTCTCAATCGGTCTCAGTCGAGCCGCAGCTTCGCTTCGGCAAAGGCATACAGCGGGCGCCACAGCAGGCGGTTGAACAGGGTGACGAACAGGGACATCACGGCGATGCCCAGGATGATCTTCGGAAAATCGCCGTCGGCGGTGGTCTGCGCGATGTAGGCGCCGAGGCCGTGCGCCTCGATCCTGGTGTTGCCCCACTGCACGGCTTCCGACACGATGCTCGCGTTCCACGCGCCGCCCGATGCGGTGATCGC
>NZ_NKFN01000014.1:0-3698 GCF_002223355.1 Burkholderia sp. HI2761
CACTCTGCGCTGCAGTGGATGACGCCGGCGGAATTCGCCCGCGAGTGCACCGATCGGGCCGATCCGGCCCACCCCGAAGAGCCGGAATTTTCCAACTAAGACCGGGACGGAAATTGGGCCAGCCTCACATCGCACCAGCGAAACAATAAAATTCCCGGCGGCTTGGTTAGCGGTTGAGCTCGATGCCCCTAGCGACATAATCGAAAGACTTGATTCCGATCTGATTCCGCTCGCCACCGCGAAGACCACAGCTAAGCATCTTCGAATGGCCCGGCCTTCACAAACGCGCCACCCTGGAAGCGGTGTGCGGGGTCGTCAGATGGCACTACAATCGACTTCGCTTCCACAGTCGCTCGCCACGGCTCGGTAGATTGCACGGGGCGATAACCAAGTTGGGCGGCCAGTGTATTATCCCACCATGCATCGCGGTTTTCGGATATCCCATAGATGATCGTACAGCCAACGTTTGGGACGAACATTGCGCGGCACACGAGTTGCTCTAAATCGTCGTAACCAAGCCATGTCGACAGCATGCGATTGTCGGTCGGCTCTGGAAATGACGAGCCGATACGAATGCATACGCTTTCAATGCCGTAACGATCATAATAAAACTGTGCGACATTTTCGCCGAACGCCTTGCTTAGCCCGTAATATCCATCCGGTCGCACCGGTGCGACCGTATTGATGCGCTCGCCCTGCCTGTAAAAGCCGGTTACGTGATTCGAGCTCGCGAATACGACGCGCCGGACGCCATTGCGGCGCGCAGCCTCATAGATGTGGTAGGTGCCGACAAAGTTTGTAGGCAATACTTCCTCAAATGGACGTTCGATCGAGACTCCGCCGAAATGCAGGATAGCGTCGGTGTTGCGTACGAGCGCATTGACGGCCGATGCATCCGACAGTTCGCAGCGTATGCATTCCTCTCCGGCCGATGCATCGCCCAGTGGTTCGATATCCGACAACCGGACGATGTCCGCATATCGGTGAAGCCGGCGGCGAAGCACACGGCCGAGATTGCCGGCAGCACCGGTTAGCAAGACGCGACGGCATCGGGTGACGACTCCATCGAGTGGATCCCTTGTGACGGCATCCATCGAAGTGACGATGTTCGGAATTAATGTGTGGGCCATAGTCGAATAATTGATGCAGGAGATAGTTCAGTGCACAAGCTCTATATCAGAGCGTCTGCAGGCTTACTGCCCGAGGCCGGAAGATGTCGTCGCTTGAGGAACATGCCATTTCGTCGGCTGTTGCATTATTAGTAAAACAAAAGGACAATTTCCACGCAAACGCTGAGTTGTGGTACTCGGCGCGGACGGAGGTGGCCTAAAAGCGGTGGATCAAGCCCGCACCCAGACCAATCTGGCTGTGCGCCGAAGACGGCGCGCCGTTGAATCCGTCACCGATTGATGCCGTCGCTGAGATGACCTTTCCGCCTGCCAACGTCTGGCCGTTGGCGCGCTGATAGGCTTCAACAGCGTAGACCCCGGTTCGTTTCGACAGGCTGTAGTACTGAGACAGCGTTATTTGGTGGTACTGCGTGGCATTCTGAACCCCATTAGATTTCGTTGCACGCGTATAGCTGTATCCGCCCGCAAGATCCCACTGTGGCGCTGGTTTGAAGTGAAGTACTGCGCCCGCCGTGTTGAAAATCGCAGTGTTGTGGAACAGCGAGCCGCCACCAGGAACGTATTGCACGTTCGAATAGGATGCCGAGACGTCCCAGTCTTGCGTGAACCGGTATCCCGTCGTCACTGCAATACGCTGTTGCGCTTGAGCATCGGAGTAGCCGTTGTTGACAGCCGAAATGCCAGGTTGCGCTCCACCATTTGATGCCGTCGAGTTCGCACCCCATAGACCGCCGCCAGACGTCGAGTTGTTGATTCGCTGGAACGCGGCTGCGATGCCGAACTGACCATTAATGTACTGAAGCTCCGCGCTCCACGTCGATCCAGCATTTACGCTACCAGGCACTCCCCCGAGAGCATATGACGCACCGAACGTGAGCCCGTAAAGTCGCGGCGATACATAAACTAGCGAGTTATTTGCACGGTAGCCGGTGTCGAGCGAATCGATGTCGCCCGGATGTGCACCAAAATAGCCGGTTAACCAAGGGGTCGGGCTATAGGGGGAGAGCAAGGTGTAGTAAGCGGTGTATTGCCGACCGGCTGTCAGCGTGCCGAATGTGAGGTCGGTCAAGCCGACCCACGCCTGACGTGTGAAAATTCCGCCGGAGAATGTTGACATGTCGTTCTCAGTATTGACGCCCGCTTCGAGCTGGAAAATGGCCTGCGTGCCACCTCCCAGATCCTCGATACCTTTTAGACCGAAACGGCTTCCGGCCCATGCTCCGATCATCATTTTTACGTCTGAGTGAGCAGGCGAGGTCGCACCGACATTCGTTGCGTTGTTCTGGTAAACGATACCATTGTCGACTACACCAAATAGGGTCACGCTGCTTTGAGCATCAGCCCCGCATGGCACAGTCAGGCCTGACAATGAAACAAATGCCGTTCTGATTTTCATGATTATTTAGTGATCCAAATAAAATGCTTAGCATGCCTAAAATGGATGAATATTCCAATAGACGTATAGTCACGGTTTGCGGTACCGCTCTCAATTCTTTGATATACCTTTTCTTCAACTGCGCTGTCGATTCTATACTTTTGATTTATCAATCAAAGTGGACTCCGGAGTCGAGACTGCCGGCTTAACGATGGTCCAGAGAATCGCGGCGCCAATTAGGTCACCCAGACCCAGAATGATGAAGAACGGGGTGTAGCCTATTCTCTCTACCAACAAGCCCATCGTCAGCGTGAAGAGGAACGTCCCGATTCCGGCAATAAACCCTGCGAGACCCGTTGTCGTAGCGACATGATTTCGTGGGAAAAGATCTGCCGACATTGAAATGATGGTGATAGATAACGTTTGATGCGCGAAAGCGCCCAGGCACAAAAGGAACACTGCCGTGCTCGCGCTTTTTACGATCCCGACGGCCGCCATGCTCGTCATAAGAAGCGCAGCCAGAGAAAATACGAGACGTTTCCCGTTGATGATCGGCATGTTGCACCGCCGCTTTAGCCAAGCCGAGAACGGTCCTCCGACCATACAGCCAATATCTGCAGCGACGAACGGCATCCATGCGGTCAGCGCGATCGCTTTCAGGTCGAAGCCCCGAGCCTGAGAGAGATACAACGGCATCCAGAATACGAGCGTTCCCCATACCGGATCGGCGAAGAAGCGTGGCAGCGCGATTCCCCAGAAATTTCGAGTGAGAAGGATTGCGAGTACCGAAGGGCGATCCTGCTTCTGGCGGTGTTCCGGCTCGCCCGATACGCCGATGTAGGCGCTTTCTTCCGGCGTGAGGGCCCAGTGCCTGTTTGGATGCTGATAGAACGCAAGCCACGCCGCGACCCAGAGGACTCCCAGCCCGCCAACGATCATGAAGGCAGTTTGCCAGCCATAGTGGAGGATGGACCACGCCACTAGCGGAGGGGCAAGGATAGTTCCGGTCGATGAACCGAGGTTGAAGATGCCGGCCGCGGTGGCGCGTTCATGTTGTGGAAACCAAGGCGGATTCAACCGGTCGTCGCAACACCTTAATCCAGGAGGTGTTTCATGGGTCGTCCATCGAAGTGGATACAACAGTTGACGAGGCGAGGAGCGATGCGCTCGCCAGGTGCACCATCGCTTCGGCA
>NZ_NKFN01000015.1:0-3194 GCF_002223355.1 Burkholderia sp. HI2761
GCCCGTCTTCGGTCAGAACCGTCTTGGCCCCTTTGCCGTTGCGCTGATTCGTGACGTTGGCCGGCTTGGCAGCTCCGGCAGGGTAGCCGAGATGATGGTTCATCTCGCCGCCCAACGCACGCTCGATCAGCGCTTTCTTGAGCGCCAGCGTCGCGGCATTGATGGCTTCAGCCGTCATCGGACCGTTGCCGAACTGTTCAAGCAGCTCGGCCGGAATCGCCGGCAGAACTGCCGGCTGGGCTTTCGGTTTGCGAGGCATAGACTCTCCTTGGGAGCATGTTATGCCTTAAACACAAAATTCCTGACAGGCCCACCCGTTCCACTGCTCGCGCAGCGTATCGATCAGTGCAGCAGGCAGACGCTCTGCAAGTCGCCCCAACGCCGCCGGAATCTCTGCGTCGAGCTTCACCCGGCCCCGGCTCATCACCTCACCATATTCGGCCATCAGTCCGCGAAGTCCGTTGATCTGCATCGTGCGGAACTTCACCAACTGCTCACGCATCCTGTGCAACGCCAACATTGCTTGCTGCATTTCTGTCTTCACCGCCACCGGCTTGCCCGGCTGCTGCACTGCTAGCCAGATCGCCCGTGCATCCGCCGCATCATTCTTATTGCGGATGTTGAACGCCTTCACGAACGCGGCTGGCATCAATCTGACTTCGTGACCCAATCGCATCAGTTGCCGGGCCCAGTGGTGTGCACCGCCGCAGGCTTCCATTCCGATTAGGCATCTGGCTCGGTTAGCAAAATGCTCCAGAAATTTGGCCCGCCTGATCGGCTTGTTCACGATCTCGCCCGTTTCCGGGTCGATGTAATGGACCTGAAACACTTGCTTGGCGATGTCGACGCCCACAGCGATACTGTTCATGGTGGATCCTCCGGTTGCCTGGACAATGCGTGCATTTTCCATCTGGGCACTTCGATGCCGTCGGCCCGTGAGGGTCCACCTTTTCCGTTCCTCTCACCGGACCACGGGGTGGGACGCGTTCATTTCATTCTCCTTGGCCATCAATTTATGCCTCACACACAAACGTTCGGATAGGCCCGTCGTCGTCGCCGCCAGCGTCACAGTGTCGAGACGGTCGCGGGCAAATACGCAAAACCGGGAGTTGACGACTTTGCTTCGCTCTACGAATGCTGCGTTTACGAACCTGAGTCACTCGCTCGATGGCGGCCCGGACGTCAGCGTGTGCAACTGGGGCGCGGGGACGCATTACCATATCAGAGCTGGGTTGCGAACATACTCTTCACCATCGTCCACAATTTGCTGAACGCTGGCGCGGTGTATAAGGCATCGGTTAGTACCGACTACAACTTCACGCCCCCGTTGAGCGCCGGCGCTTCGTATATGTATATGAAAGGCAACGATGTCGAGGACAACCACCACGGGCATCAGCTGGCGGCGATTGTCAACTATGCCGTGTCGAAGCGGACCAGCGTGTCCGTAATCGGTCTCCGTCAGCGCGCGAGCGACGGTGGGCTCGCAGAGCTGAATGGGATGAACACGCCGGACGATGCGTCCTCAGGGGCGACTCAGGATGTCGCCCGCATCGGCCTGCATACGCACTTCTGAAGCGCCTCAGCGCGCGGCCGTAGAGCCGGCTCGAAAGGCTCGTACGGCACGAACCGCCGACGAGAGTCCAGTTCGCCATTCGTTTGTGCTGTTAAGCCGCCTGGTCCGCCGGCAATTCGGCACCATCTGCTTCATCGAACCCAATATTATCGATACGTTCAGCAGGTAGCGCGTAAAGGTCCCGTGTTCAAGGAAGCGATCCTGCAATAGCCTTGTTTGTCGGAGAAGAAAGTGAAAATTGCTGCCCCGGAAATCGTCCAGCTCGCGTCGGCAGCAAGCTGCCGCCCATGCCCGTCAGGCCCATAGCCTTTCGGGTGCCGGGATGGTCGTGGCCGCCCTGCGCGAAGAAGGCGTCGATACGATATGGGGCTATCCCGGCGGCGCAGTGCTGCCCATCTACGATGCGCTGCTGCCGGAGCAGTCGATCACGAACATCCTCGTGCGCCACGAGCAGGCGGCCGTGCACGCGGCGGACGGCTACGCCCGCGCAACGGGCAAGGTCGGCGTTGCGCTCGTCACCTCTGGGCCAGGTGTGACCAATGCCGTGACGGGCATTGCGACGCCGTACTTCGACTCTATTCCGATCGTCGTGATCTGCGCCAACGTGCCGACGGATGCCATCGGCAAGGATGCTTTTCAGGAGTGCGATGCGGTCGGCCTGACTCGTTCGATCGTGAAGCACAATTTCCTCGTTGTGGAGGTCAGTCAGCTCGGCGCGACGTTGAAGAAAGCCTTTCATATTGCCGCCACGGGGCGGCCCGGTCCCGTCGTCGTCGATATTCCGAAGGATGTTCTGCTGGCGCAGGAGCCATTCACGTATCCGCGAACCGTCGAATTGCGCTCGTACAAGCCACGTCTCGACGGTCACGCCGGTCAGATTCAGCGCGCCGCCGAAGCGTTGCGTCGCGCACAGCGGCCCTGCATTCTCATGGGAGGCGGGGCCATTGCTGCGGGCGCGGTCGATGAACTAGCCACCCTCGCACAGCGTCTTGATGCGCCGGTCGCATGCACGCTGACGGGACTCGGCACATTTCCCGGTAAGCACATCCAGAGTGTCGGCATGCCGGGCATGCACGGGACTTACGAGGCCAATCTTGCGATGCAGCATAGCGATGTGCTGATTGCATTCGGTGCACGTTTCGACGATCGCGTGATCGGTAATCCAGAGGACTTCTGCAAGGCCGACCGCACGATCATCCAGATCGATATCGATCCGGCGACCATCGATAAACGTGTCCGCGTCGATGTGCCGATTGTGGGCGACGTCAAGGCGGTGTTACGCGCCATGCTCGCGCTGCTCCCGGCTGAACCCGCGGCCTCGCCTGCGCGTGCCGCATGGTGGCGCGACATCGACTCGTGGCGCGCGCGGCGTTGTCTCGCCTATTCACACGACACCACGGTCATCAAGCCGCAGTTCGTGCTGGAAAAACTGTGGGAACTCACGCGCGGCGACGCGTTCGTTTGCTCCGATGTCGGTCAGCATCAGATGTGGGCCGCACAGCTCTTGACCCTAGCCCACAAAACTGTCCCATTCGGAAGTGGAAAATTCCGGCATGACGTTGTCATCGAGACCAGGAGGTCATGCCGTGAAGAAGAGCAAGTTCAGCGAAGAACAGATCGC
>NZ_NKFN01000016.1:0-3027 GCF_002223355.1 Burkholderia sp. HI2761
TTGCCGGCGACGACGCTCGGGGAGTGCTTCCGATTCGATAGTGTTCACGTGTCCGCTTATTCGTTAGGTGGACACGATACTCCCAAGAGCTTTACCCCAACTCAAGACGGGTTGCCCGGCTGCTTACGGAGGGGCTGAGCAAACATCTGACATCTCGACACTCATTCCGACAAATTCAGGCGGTATCGTTCGCCCAAGTTGGGAAGTATCTAACTTAGCCGAGATTTGTGTCGCCGCGAACGCTCCGCTTGCCAGTGACAACAACAATCCGAACCCAACACCGTATTCCGCATAATGACCGATTTTGCATTTCATGATGCCTCCTCCTATCAAACCGACTTTCGAGTGATTAAATGGCAAAACACCGACTACATACATGGCACTTTTTAGTCAATAGAACAATTCTCCAAATGTCTAAATTCCTATGGATGCGAGCAAGCACTAAAAATCTGAGTGCCCGTCATCTCGAATGCTAATTAGTAGCGAGGCCTTCTCGGAATCCATTCCGGATTAAGCCTTTTCATCTGTGTCTCGTCATCTCGCTCGCTGATTCCACACTCTAGATAGCGAGCATGGAGTGCGCGAAGAGCGTCTTGATCGAGCTCAACACCGAGACCTGGCTTGTCGGAGAGCGCCACGCAGCCACCCTCAATAGCGATTTTTCCGCCTTTGATAACCTCGTCAACTTGCCACGGATAATGTGTATCGCAAGCGTAGGTGAGGTTGGGTACTGTGGCTGCCACATGCGTCATCGCCATAAGACTGATTCCAAGATGGGAATTGGAATGCATGGATACTCCTAGCCGGCTTGTGTCGCAGAGTGCCGCCAGTGTCTGCGTGGCCCGAAGTCCACCCCAGTAGTGGTGGTCAGCGAGAATGACATGGATCGCCCGAGACGCAATATTTTGACGAAATTCTTCGATATCCGTTACCACCATATTGGTGGCGAGCGTCAATCCGGTCACCCTATGAAGAGTCGACATCGTTTCAAGATTAGGAGTTGGATCCTCGTAGTACTCGAGATCTTCTCGCAGCAGGTCGGCCATCCGAATCGCCGTTTCCAGCGACCAGTTTCCGTTCGGATCAATCCGTAGCGGGACTCCCGGAAAAGCTTGCTTCAGGGCATGCAGGCATTCAATTTCTACCTGGGGTTCAAATACCCCCGCCTTCAGTTTGATGCTGCCGAATCCATATCGCGCAATCATTACACGCGCCTGTGCAACGAGCTGCTCGGCGTTGAGCGCCTCCTCCCAAGGGTCATGCTTATAGGCCGAATCGATTCCACTTCCGTACTTAAAGAACAAGTATGCAGAGTACGGCACGCTTCTGCGCACGGCACCACCGAGCAGTTCATACATGGGAATGCCAAGCGATCTGGCCTGTAAGTCAAGTAGTGCGACCTCGAATGCGCCGAATGCCTTGAGATCGGATTTCAGGCGGCGAGAGAACGACGCCGTGTCGTAGCCCGGCGCCAAACCACGGCGCACCGCATCAGCCGATACGGCGCTGACCACGCGCCACAACTCTGCCAAATCGAACGCACTGCATCCGACAAGCCGATCTTTCACGCGCAGCAAGTGGTCGAGGACCGGTTTGTCACCGTAAGTCTCTCCGAGCCCTACCAAACCATTGTCCGCTTCCACTTCGATGATCGAGCGCAACGCAAACGGTTCATGCACACCGGCGTAGTTGAGTAGCGGCGGATCACTGATGGCGATAGGTGTAACGCGAACGGCGACAATCTTCACGGGAAGTTCCTAAAAGTAAGACGAATACGCGGCGTAGCGCGGAAACACCTCCGTGCCACCGCACTGTTGCCGGCGAGATGCCTGGAAGCGCCTTGCAAGTCCAGAAAAGGATAACGTGTTCCCTTTTTCTCTTCAACACCAACACCGTCCCGAGAAACCCTCAGGTTGAAGTCCAGCGTCGACGCCTCGCCCCGATCGCCTGCGAGGCTATCAGGCACAAACAGAACGAACATAACCAATTGATTGTGCGTGTAAATTTATATTCTCGTTTTGCCAAAAGCACCGCCGCGGCCGATCCGCGCTGATCTCAACACACAGGTCTAGAATTTTTCATAGCAGGAACAACGATTGACCGATCTTCGATGGTGTTCTACATTTCGAGCAGTATGTGACGGTCAGGGAGCGCTCGATTGTTCTTGTGGCCTCGTGGTGGACGCATCGCGACATACCGGCACGGGTGGCGATGTGGCGTCGGCATCTCACGGCACCGGGCGTATCGATGCTTCACGAATGTCTTCGCTTTCGATTAAGACTTACGTCCGGCGATGCTGAGCACGAGCCAGTGGCAGCAAGTGGTGCTTGACTGCGAGACCTTTCTCGCAACCTAGCATTGGTGAAGTCGAGCGGACACGGCTTGACCGAAGCCGGGCGTTCAATGAATCTAAAATGCTCTAGAGGAGACAACATGTTGTTCAAAATACCCGGACTGCGGTGGTGGATCGTCGGCTTGCTGATGCTAGGCACAATTACCAACTACATGGCGCGCAGTTCCTTGAGCGTTGCCGCACCCACAGTACTGCCCGCCCTGCATATAAGCACGCACGACTATGGGTGGATTACAGCCGCATTTCAGGTGACCTATACGGTCGGAGCGGTGTTGGCCGGCTATTTGATGGATCGCGTCGGATTGAGGATCGGCTTTTTGATTTGCGGCCTGGGTTGGTCGCTAGTCTGTTTCGCGCACGGCTTAGTGGGCGGCTGGATTGGCTTACTCATCCTGCGAGGGATGTTGGGCTTGGTCGAGGCCGGGTTCATTCCCGGTGGCATGCGGACGGCCGCATATTGGGTGGATTCAATCGGTCGTCGCAACACTAGATTGTTGAACAGACCTGAGATATTCGTCCAGAGCTTCAGCAGGCGTTTTCCATCCGAGTGTTTTTCGGGGCCTGGTGTTCAATGTATTAGCAACGGCTTGAATCTCTCGAGCGCTCCACCGGGACAGATCCGTGCCCTTTGGAAAGTATTGTCGTAGAAGGCCATTCGTGTTTTCGTTCGTGCC
>NZ_NKFN01000017.1:0-2993 GCF_002223355.1 Burkholderia sp. HI2761
AGTCCCCAGGGATATCTCATCTTAAGGCGAGTTTCCCGCTTAGATGCTTTCAGCGGTTATCTCTTCCGAACATAGCTACCCGGCGATGCCACTGGCGTGACAACCGGTACACCAGAGGTTCGTCCACTCCGGTCCTCTCGTACTAGGAGCAGCCCCCTTCAAATATCCAACGCCCACGGCAGATAGGGACCAAACTGTCTCACGACGTTTTAAACCCAGCTCACGTACCTCTTTAAATGGCGAACAGCCATACCCTTGGGACCGGCTACAGCCCCAGGATGAGATGAGCCGACATCGAGGTGCCAAACACCGCCGTCGATATGAACTCTTGGGCGGTATCAGCCTGTTATCCCCAGAGTACCTTTTATCCGTTGAGCGATGGCCCTTCCATACAGAACCACCGGATCACTATGACCTGCTTTCGCACCTGCTCGACTTGTCGGTCTCGCAGTTAAGCACGCTTATGCCATTGCACTATCAGCACGATTTCCGACCGTACCTAGCGTACCTTCGTACTCCTCCGTTACGCTTTGGGAGGAGACCGCCCCAGTCAAACTGCCTACCATGCACTGTCCCCGACCCGGATCACGGGCCAAGGTTAGAACCTCAAACAAACCAGGGTGGTATTTCAAGGACGGCTCCACCGAAACTAGCGTTCCGGTTTCATAGCCTCCCACCTATCCTACACAGATCGGTTCAAAGTCCAATGCAAAGCTACAGTAAAGGTTCATGGGGTCTTTCCGTCTAGCCGCGGGTAGATTGCATCATCACAAACACTTCAACTTCGCTGAGTCTCGGGAGGAGACAGTGTGGCCATCGTTACGCCATTCGTGCAGGTCGGAACTTACCCGACAAGGAATTTCGCTACCTTAGGACCGTTATAGTTACGGCCGCCGTTTACCGGGACTTCAATCAAGAGCTTGCACCCCATCATTTAATCTTCCGGCACCGGGCAGGCGTCACACCCTATACGTCCACTTTCGTGTTTGCAGAGTGCTGTGTTTTTATTAAACAGTCGCAGCCACCAGTTTATTGCAACCCCTTCACCCTCTGCCCGCAGGGGCATCAAGCTACAAGGGCGTACCTTATCCCGAAGTTACGGTACCAATTTGCCGAGTTCCTTCTCCCGAGTTCTCTCAAGCGCCTTAGAATACTCATCTCGCCCACCTGTGTCGGTTTGCGGTACGGTCATCATTAGACTGAAGCTTAGAGGCTTTTCTTGGAACCACTTCCAATTGCTTCGCTCCCGAAGGAGCTCGCGCCACACCCTTGAATTACGCGCCCGGATTTGCCTAAGCGCCTTCTCCAATGCAGCGACCGGGACTTCCAACACCCGGACAACCTTCCGCGATCCGTCCCCCCATCGCATCTAACAATGGTGCAGGAATATTGACCTGCTTCCCATCAGCTACGCATTTCTGCCTCGCCTTAGGGGCCGACTCACCCTACGCCGATGAACGTTGCGTAGGAAACCTTGGGCTTACGGCGAGGGGGCCTTTCACCCCCTTTATCGCTACTCATGTCAGCATTCGCACTTCCGATACCTCCAGCACCCTTTACAAGGCACCTTCGCAGGCTTACGGAACGCTCTCCTACCATGCGAGCAAAGCTCGCATCCGCAGCTTCGGTATATAGCTTAGCCCCGTTACATCTTCCGCGCAGGACGACTCGATCAGTGAGCTATTACGCTTTCTTTAAAGGGTGGCTGCTTCTAAGCCAACCTCCTGACTGTTTTAGCCTTCCCACTTCGTTTCCCACTTAGCTATATTTGGGGACCTTAGCTGGCGGTCTGGGTTGTTTCCCTCTTGACACCGGACGTTAGCACCCGATGTCTGTCTCCCGTGATTGCACTCTTCGGTATTCGGAGTTTGCTATGGCGGGGTAATCTGCAATAGACCCCCCAACCATGACAGTGCTCTACCCCCGAAGGTGAGACACGAGGCACTACCTAAATAGTTTTCGGAGAGAACCAGCTATTTCCAGGTTTGTTTAGCCTTTCACCCCTATCCACAGCTCATCCCCTAACTTTTCAACGTTAGTGGGTTCGGACCTCCAGTACGTGTTACCGCACCTTCATCCTGGCCATGGATAGATCACCTGGTTTCGGGTCTACGCCCAGCAACTGAACGCCCTATTCGGACTCGCTTTCGCTACGCCTGCCCTATACGGTTAAGCTTGCTACTGAACGTAAGTCGCTGACCCATTATACAAAAGGTACGCCGTCACCCCTTACGAGGCTCCGACTGTTTGTATGCATGCGGTTTCAGGATCTATTTCACTCCCCTCCCGGGGTTCTTTTCACCTTTCCCTCACGGTACTGGTTCACTATCGGTCGATCACGAGTATTTAGCCTTGGAGGATGGTCCCCCCATCTTCAGACAGGATTTCACGTGTCCCGCCCTACTTGTCGCACACCTAGTTCTTTCATACTGTTTTCGCCTACAGGGCTATCACCTGCTATGGCCGCACTTTCCAGAGCGTTCGGCTAACAATACAAATAAAGAGTGCAAGGCTCATCCCATTTCGCTCGCCACTACTTTGGGAATCTCGGTTGATTTCTTTTCCTGCGGTTACTTAGATGTTTCAGTTCACCGCGTTCGCTTCACTGGACCTATGTATTCAGTCCAGGATGACCCAAAAGGGCCGGGTTTCCCCATTCGGACATCTACGGATCAAAGCTCGTTTGCCAGCTCCCCGTAGCTTTTCGCAGGCTACCGCGTCCTTCATCGCCTGTGATCGCCAAGGCATCCACCACATGCACTTGTTCGCTTGACCCTATAACGAGTCTGTCTCATCTTTCGACGCTACAGTCGCTACAGGTTGAGTTCTCGCGTTGTGCCGTATTCCAATTAGAGTCAAACTTAGAGTTCGAATCATCTTGAGATACATCGATACAATCACAACCCGGATAACTTCCACGTCCATCTCAAGACGCTTCCGCTATCCAAATTACTTACTTCTTCCAGATTGTTAAAGAACGACAGCCGATATCG
>NZ_NKFN01000018.1:0-2471 GCF_002223355.1 Burkholderia sp. HI2761
GTAAGCAGCCGGGCAACCCGTCTTGAGTTGGGGTAAAGCTCTTGGGAGTATCGTGTCCACCTAACGAATAAGCGGACACGTGAACACTATCGAATCGGAAGCACTCCCCGAGCGTCGTCGCCGGCAACGGTACAGCGAGGAGTTCAAGGCGCAGGTGGTAGCTGCGTGCCAGGGAATCGGCGTATCGGTTGCTGCGGTCGCACTGGAACACCGGCTCAACGCGAATCTGCTGCGGCGCTGGATCGATCAGGCGGAGGGGCGACTTCCCAAGAGACCGCTGGGTCGTCCACCGGCCACGCCACCGTCGCTGCCAGCCTTTGTGTCGGTGCCGTTGGGAGCGCCGAGTCCGCACTCGGCAGAGATCCGCATCGAGGTGCGCCGGGGCGATCAGTCGATCACGGTCAGTTGGCCCGTGTCCGAAGCCGCCCAGTGTGCCGCCTGGCTGCGCGAGTGGATGCGGTGATCCGCGTCGACGAGATCTGGCTGGCGACCGATCCGCTAGACATGCGTGCCGGTTTCGACACGGCCTTGGCGCGCGTGGTCAAGGTATTCGGTGCCGCGCACCCGCACCATGCTTATCTGTTCGCCAATCGCCGCGCCAACCGCATGAAGGTCCTGATCCACGACGGGATCGGCATTTGGTTGGCATCACGACGTCTGAATCAGGGGCAATTTGCCTGGCCGCACGCCGGCAGCGAATCGAAGCAGCATGAACTGACGCACGAACAACTGGCCGGCCTGGTGCTGGGCCTGCCGTGGCAACGCATTGGCGAGAGTGGCGTGATCCGTGTCGTCTGAGTACGACAGAGGCGTAAACAGTTCAGCTTCCACCGCCTACAGCGTTCTGGCAGACTGGCCTGCATGAATCCCGCTGACCTCGACGCACTCACCCCGGAACAGTTGCGCGCCCTGACTGCGCAACTGATTGCAGAGGTCCAGTCGAAGGACCAGGCGATCCACGAGAAGGAGCGGGAAGCCAGTGAACGAGATCGGGAACTCCGCTACAAGCAGACCCGCATCGACCAGCTTACCCATGAGATCTCGATCCTCAAGCGCCAGCAGTTCGGCCGGCGCAGCGAACAGCTCAACAGCGAGCAGATGAACCTGCTCGACGAGGCGATCGATGGCGACTTGGTTGCCATCGAGATGGAGCTTGAGCAACTCGAGCCTACGCCAGCTGAACGGCAACGCGAGCAGCCGAAACGGGCACCACTGCCGCCGCAACTGCCACGCACCGACGTCCATCACGAACCGGACAGCACAACATGCCAGTGCGGTTGCGAACGCATACGGATCGGCGAGGACGTGAGCGAGAAGCTGGACTACACGCCGGGCCTGTTTACGGTGGAACGGCACATCCGCGGCAAGTGGGTGTGCAAAGCGTGCGAGACGCTGATCCAAGCGCCGGTTCCACCGCATGTGATCGACAAGGGCATGCCCACCGCCGGGTTGCTCGCGCAGGTGCTGGTCGCCAAGTACGGCGACCACCTGCCTCTGTATCGCCAGGAACAGATCTTTGGTCGTGCGGGACTGGCCATCCCGAGATCCACGCTGGGTGCCTGGGTGGGCCGGTGTGGCATGCAGTTGCAGCCGTTGGTCGACGCACTCGGCCAGGCCATCCGGCAACAGGCGGTGTTGCACGCCGACGAGACGCCGGTGCAAATGCTCAGTCCCGGCAAGGGCAAAACGCACCGGGCATACCTGTGGGCGTATACGTCGACTCAGTTCAGCGAACTGCGCGCGGTGGTCTACGACTTCGCCGAGAGCCGCGCCGGTGCGCACGCTCGCACGTTCCTGACGGGCTGGCACGGCAAACTGGTATGCGACGACTACAGCGGGTACAAGGCCTCGTTCCAGCACGGCATCACCGAGATCGGATGCGCGGCCCATGCTCGACGCAAGTTCTTTGAGTTGCATGCCAACCACAGCAGCCATGTTGCGGGGCAGGCCCTGCCGTTCTTTACCGCGCTCTACGACATCGAACGCGAGGCCGCAGCACTGGATGTCGACGAACGGCAGCGGCTTCGACAGCGTCGGGCCAAGCCGGTGTGCGACGCCCTCTATCAATGGTTGATGGCGCAGCGCAAACTCGTTGCGGACGGCTCGGCGATTGCGAAGGCGCTGGACTACAGCCTGAAACGATGGGACGCACTCACGCGCTATCTCGATGACGGCAATGTGCCGATCGACAACAACTGGGTCGAAAACCAGATCCGACCGTGGGCAGTCGGTCGGTCCAATTGGTTGTTCGCCGGATCACTGCGTGCGGGTCAGCGCGCGGCCGCCATCATGAGCTTGATTCGATCGGCGCAACTGAACGGGCTCGATCCGCTCGCCTATCTGAAGGACGTCCTCACACGCTTGCCGACCCACAAGGCCAACGACATCGACGCGCTACTGCCGCATCGTTGGCAACCTCTCTCGACTGCCGCCTAAACTCGCTCGTCAAGACGGGTTGGCTGGTCGCTTAC
>NZ_NKFN01000019.1:0-1712 GCF_002223355.1 Burkholderia sp. HI2761
AAAGCGGACATTTCTATGTAGCCAAAAGCGGACATTTCAATCTAGCCACTACAACCAATGTCATACCCGGATTCAGATGTCGTAGCGCCAGCTAAATACAGATGTCGCATGTTTCATCCGCTTTCTCGTCATTCAGCATTGAAGCGCCGAGCCTGAAGCAGCAGGGCGCTTACGCTCACCCGCGGGCCTTCGCAGACCGCCGCTCAGTTCCTGCGTTTGATGTGACCTCCAGAATCGCCGTCTCCATGTCAGCCGCCGTGAACCGGCGCGGTTTCTTGGTGCCGGGTTGCGCTTCGTTCTCCCGCACCGGAAGCCCTCGATGCGTTCGCGACGGCGCGGTCCCGATCCGCCGGCTGTCGCGCTGCGCTTGAAACGCTTGCGCCACTTGCAGCGCGTGACTCAGGCGCTTGTGGTCCACGATGGCGCCTTGATCGACTTCGGCCAGCCGGTCATACGACTGAGCTGCCAATATCTGACCGGCTGCTCGGATTTCGATCCGACCATCCGGGTACTCCCACACCTCGACGTCGCGATGGATCCACGCTCGATTCCCCGGCGTATCGTCCAGCAGGTACAGCACCCGGTCGTACTGCACCGTCAACGCCTTCGTCACCCGGCGTGTCTCACGCCAGGTCAGCAGTAGGTCCAGATCCTCGTCGGATCGCAGCGGCCGGTGCGCATCAAAGCCGCTGCGTGGCGGCTTCGCGAAGCGCTCGTTATACGTGGCGATGAAGGAGGGCGCATAAGCATTGGCATCCGCTACCGTGCTAATCCCGCGCAATCGTAGCTCCTTGACCAGTCGGTCCTGCAACGTCAGATGTGCTCGCTCGACACGGCCCTTGGCGGAGCTGCTGTTCGCGCAGAACGTGTCGATGTTCAGTTCGTACATCGCGCGGCCGAAGTGCGTGACGCTCTGGCCTGTCTTACCGGCGCTCGTATTGCGGAACACGCTGTACTTGTCGCTGCAGAACGCTACCGGCTTGCCATGGCGCTCCAGATACGTCCGCGTGGCCTCGAAGTAGCTGAAGGTCGATTCGGTCTGAGTGAAGTGCAGCATCATCAGCCGGCTCGTCGCGTCGTCGACGTACACCAGCAGCGTGCAGGCCGGCGCCCGTTCCTCGAACCATCGATGATCGCTGCCGTCGATCTGGATCAGTTCGCCCAGACACGCCCGGCGTGCTCGCGGCTGATACACCTTCGGTGGTCGTTGCCGGCGCGGGATCCAGAGCCCAGCGTCCGTCATCAGCTTCCTGACCGTTTCCTTGGCCAACCGAATGCCGTGGCATTCCCATAGCTTCTCGCAAGCCAGCGTCGGCCCGAAATCGGCGTAGCGCTCACGGATAACGGTCAGGGCACGTAACGCCAGCCCGTCGTCGAGCTTGCGGTTGCCCGGTCGGCCACGACGGCCCGAAGCTACGCCGTCGGGCCCACGCTCGCGATACCGGATAACCAGCCGTTCCACCTGGCGCACGCTCAGGCCCAGCCGTTCGGCTGCACGGCCTGGCTTCAAACCCGTGTCTACCACAGCCTGGATCACCTTGAGTCGATCAAGCTCTCGCATCGTCAGTGTCACCAATCCGGCTGGCTGCATGGTCGGCTCCCGTGCTTGCTCAACGAGCCGTCCAGCATGCCAGCAGTCAAAAACACGACATCTGTAAATAGCCAGAACACGACATTAGGATATGGCTGCTACAACCAAATCCGGTGATAAT
>NZ_NKFN01000020.1:0-1365 GCF_002223355.1 Burkholderia sp. HI2761
GGCGGATTCAACCGGTCGTCGCAACACCTTAATCCAGGAGGTGTTTCATGGGTCGTCCATCGAAGTGGATACAACAGTTGACGAGGCGAGGAGCGATGCGCTCGCCAGGTGCACCATCGCTTCGGCACGAGGTTGAGCGCCAGTTTTGGGAGCAGGTCGCGACCGGAATCACAAGCGAGAAGGCTGCTACGGCAGTTGGCGTGTCCCAGGCGGCAGGGACACGCTGGTTTCGCGAGCGTGGCGGTATGCCGTTGTTCATGGCAAGTCCAATATCCGGCAGGTACTTATCGTTTGCTGAGCGTGAAGAGATAGGATTACTCTCAGCCGAAGGCGCCGGCGTACGTGAGGTCGCTCGCCGTATTGGCCGCAGCGCGTCAACGGTCTCACGAGAGCTCAAGCGTAATGCTGCGACTCGTAGTGGCCGCCTCGATTATCGTGCATCAGTTGCGCAGTGGAAGGCGGAATTGTTTGCCAGGCGGCCGAAACCAGCAAAGCTTGCGACAAACCCGAGGCTGCACCGCTATGTGCAAGAGCGCCTGGAAGGCCACGTTCACGACGCTAAAGGACGTAAGGTTGCAGGGCCTAGTCAAGCGGCGTTCATCGGGCGGAATAAACCAGAACGCAGTGATCGCAAATGGGTCAATGGCTGGTCGCCGGAACAGATTGCCAATCGATTAAAAGTCGACTTTCCAGATGACGAAACCATGCGCATCTCTCACGAAGCCATCTATCAGGCGCTTTACATTCAAGGGCGTGGTGCGCTCAAGCGCGAACTGGTGACCTATCTGCGCACCGGACGAGCACTGAGAGTGCCAAGGGCCAGGGCGCAAGCCAAGGCGTGGGCGCATGTCAGCGAAGACGTGATGATCTCCGAACGTCCAGCGGAAGCTCAAGACCGTGCTGTACCGGGACATTGGGAAGGCGATCTGATCATCGGCTTGAACCGGTCTGCGATCGGAACGCTGGTCGAGCGATCAAGCCGATTCACCATGCTCATCCATCTGCCTCGCGAGGAAGGCTACGGGTTGATTCCCAGGACGAAAAACGGTCCCGCGCTGGCCGGCTATGGGGCTGTCACGATGGCCAATGCACTCAAGAAAACCGTGACGAGCATGCCTTCCCAGTTGTGGCGATCATTGACTTGGGATCGGGGAAAGGAACTGTCCGACCATGCTCGCTTCACAATTGAGTCTGGTGTGAAGGTCTTCTTCGCCGACCCGAACAGCCCATGGCAACGTGGCACGAACGAAAACACGAATGGCCTTCTACGACAATACTTTCCAAAGGGCACGGATCTGTCCCGGTGGAGCGCTCGAGAGATTCAAGCCGTTGCTAATACATTGAACACCAGGCCCCGAAAAACAC
>NZ_NKFN01000022.1:0-1306 GCF_002223355.1 Burkholderia sp. HI2761
TGGAGTTGACCCTGTAATACCGGACACAGCGTCACACTAAGGTTGCTGAATCCATCGAGCGCCGGAACTCGCGAGGCGAGCGGTATTTCAGCGCGCTATGGGGATGCTTCTCGTTGTAATGCTCGAACGCGATGGCCAAGTTGCGTGCAGCAGTCGCTGCGTCTGGCTTCGGCATGAAGGCGACGTAGTCGCGTTTCATCGTCTTCACGAAGCTCTCGGCCATCCCATTACTTTGTGGGCTGCACACCGGCGTGGTCAATGGCTTCAGGCCGATGGCCGCTGCAAACCGGCGCGTATCGTCGGCCGTATAGCCCGAACCGTTGTCGCTCAGCCACTCGATTTCGGACGGTGTATGCAGTTCGTTGCCAAACCGATTTTCCACTGCAGCCAGCATCACGTCGCGCACGATGTCACCGCTGTGACCTGCCGTCGTAGCCGCCCAGCTCATCGCTTCGCGGTCGCAGCAGTCCAGCGCGAACGTCACTCGCAGCGGCTCGCCGTTGTCGCAGCGGAACTCGAAGCCGTCCGAGCACCATCGCTGATTGCTGCGCGCGACGGCCACCTTGCCGTCGTGTCGACGTTGGGGGCGAGGCGGAAGCGGCCGGCGCTGCATCAGCAACCCGTGCGTGCGCATGACGCGATAGATGCGCTTGGCATTGAATGGCACCAGCCCAACCGCGATGCGCTCGTCGCGCAATATGCCCCAAACCCGGCGATAGCCATAGCTGGGCAAATCGCCGATGACCCGGCGGATTTCCTCGACCGCGGCCGCGTCGTCAGTCTGCCTTGATTGACGGCCATCGCGCCACGTCGCCGGACGCGACAGTCGTGCCGATACGTTCGAGCGCGACACGCCGAGAACTTCACAAACCAGTTTCACTGGTCGTCCTCCGGCAGCGAGGGCGAGTGCGCTATCCATTTTTTTGCCCGACCGTACTCGACTGCTTCGCGGAGAATCTCGTTCTCCATGGTCTTCTTGCCGAGCATCCGTTGCAGCTCACGAATCTGCTTGAGCGCGTCGGCCAGCTCCGAGGCAGGAACCACTTCCTCGCCAGCCTTGACCGCTGACAGGCTCCCGTCCTGGTACAGCTTGCGCCAGTGGAACAGTTGGTTCGGGTTCACGCCCTGCTGGCGCGCGACCATCGAAACCGATTTCCCCGGCTCGAAACTCTCGCGAACCATCGCCAGCTTCTGCTCCGCCGTCCAGCGCCGCCGGCGCTCCGGGCCCGTCAACGCTTCCATCACTTCCTGCCTGGTGTTAGTCAAAAACACAGTCTTATGCCTACCCGTTATTGTAAGTGGGTAA
>NZ_NKFN01000023.1:0-1250 GCF_002223355.1 Burkholderia sp. HI2761
CGCACAGCTCTTGACCCTAGCCCACAAAACTGTCCCATTCGGAAGTGGAAAATTCCGGCATGACGTTGTCATCGAGACCAGGAGGTCATGCCGTGAAGAAGAGCAAGTTCAGCGAAGAACAGATCGCCTATGCGTTGAAGCAGGCCGAACTGGGCACGCCGGTCGCAGAGGTCTGCCGCAAGATGGGGATCAGCGACGCGACGTTTTACAACTGGCGGACCAAGTACGGTGGGCTATCGCCCTCAGAGCTGCGCCGGCTGAAGCAGCTTGAGGAAGAAAACGCGAAGCTCAAGCGGCTCGTGGCCGATCTGTCGCTGGACAAGGCCATGCTGCAGGACGTGCTGTCAAAAAAGCTCTGAAGCCTTCCCGGCGCCGTGAACTGATCACGGACTTGATGCAGCGCTTTGGCGCGAGCCAGCGGCAGACCTGTGCGTTGTTGCAACTGTCCCGCACGGTCTACCGTTACGAGTCGGTCGCGCGGGATCAAAGTGCGCTGGAGATGCGCATCAAGGAGATCACGGAAGTGCGGGTGCATTACGGTGCGCCACGCGTGTACGTGATGCTTCGCCGGGAAGGCTGGCGAGATAACCATAAGCGTGTCGAACGCGTGTACCGCGAGCTGGGGCTTTCGTTGCGCCACAAACGACCTCGACGTAACAAGTCGGCCAGACGCCGGCAGCCAAAGCAATCCGTGAGCGCAATCAACGAAATCTGGAGTATGGATTTTGTCGCTGACGCGCTGTTTGATGGTCGGCGCTTGCGCACGCTCACGATCGTGGACAACTACACGCGCGAATGTCTGGCTATAGAGGTCGACGGCTCACTGCGTGGCGAGCACGTTGTCGCCGCACTGACTCGGCTTGCACAGCGTCGTCCGCTTCCCCGCTATATCAAGGCAGACAATGGCAGCGAATTCATATCGAAGGCGCTCGACAAGTGGGCGTACGAGAATGGCGTGGAAATTGACTTCTCGCGCCCAGGCAAGCCGACCGACAACGCGAAGAACGAATCCTTCAACGGACGATTTCGGGAGGAATGCCTCAACGCACATTGGTTCTTGTCGCTGGAGGACGCCAGACGCAAAATCGAAGTCTGGCGCGAGTACTATAACGAGACCCGTCCTCACTCTGCGCTGCAGTGGATGACGCCGGCGGAATTCGCCCGCGAGTGCACCGATCGGGCCGATCCGGCCCACCCCGAAGAGCCGGAATTTTCCAACTAAGACCGGGACGGAAATTGGGCCAGCCTCA
>NZ_NKFN01000024.1:0-1188 GCF_002223355.1 Burkholderia sp. HI2761
ACACAGCAACCATCTTGAGACAGCCCATGTCATGCGCCCTTGAAATCCGGCTGCCACCGCTCGCCCGAGCGGGCGATGGCATTGAGCGTGATGAGCAGTTTGCGCATGCACGCGACGAGGGCGACTTTTTTGGGCTTGCCGGCGGCGATCAGCCTCAGATAGCAGCTACGGATCAGCGGATTGAAGCGCGTGGCGACCAGTGCGGCGACGTACAGTACGCGTCGGACACTGGAGCGCCCGCCGAAGATATGGCGCTGCCCGCGCAGGGTGCCCGAATCGCGATTGATGGGTGCAAGCCCCGCAAGACTGGTGATCTGCTTGCGAGTGAGGTGTCCGAGTTCGGGCAGTTCAGCGATGAGTGTACTGGCGGTGGTCGGGCCAACGCCCTTGACCGATTGCAGCAAAGCCGACAGATCGGCGTAGCGTTCCTGAAGCACACGTTGTACGTCGTTATCGATGTCGGCCAACTGACTGAGCAAGGCCTCGATCATTGCCTCGATGCTGGCACGGGCCCGCTCGTGAGCGACGGCCAGGCGTTGCCGCTCGCTCACGAGCATGGCCACGAGTTGCCGTCGGCGCGTAACAAGTGCGACGAGCTCACGCTGCTCCTGAGTGGCCAACGCACGGGGCTGATGCCCCTGGGCATGCAACACGGCGGCGAACTCGGCCAATGCCCGCGCGTCAAGCCGATCGGTCTTGGCCAGTCGCCCCATAGCCCGCGCAAAATCACGTGCCTGGCGAGGGTTGATGACCGACACGGGCAATCCGACGCCCGCCAGCGCCACCGCGCAGGCTCGCTCGTAGCCGCCGGTGGCCTCAAGTATGACCAACGTAACTGTCTTGCGCCTGAGCCAGCGCAACAACTTCGCGTGTCCGGCTTCAGTGTTCTCGAACGCATGCGTCGAGGCGTCCGAGCAGCAGACTTCGACACTGTCCTTGGCGACATCGATACCGACGAAAACCGGTTGGCTCATGTTCATCGACTCCCAGCCTTATAGATGCGAAATGAGATCAATCAACCATTCGGGATAGCGTTAAACGAGGCAGCCACGACACGCCTTGAGCTGTGATTCGAGCTCGATGGCTCGCAGGAGACACAAGCTGTGCCATGGCCGCCAACCGGTAAGGCAGCCCGCCTCACGGCGGGCCACAACTGAAGTTTGAAGCAAATCGAAGATATAAGGAGAC
>NZ_NKFN01000025.1:0-1023 GCF_002223355.1 Burkholderia sp. HI2761
TTGCGCGGGTGCTTGAACGGCACCTTGATCTCGGCGATCACGCGGCCCGGGTTCGACGACAGCACGAGGATCCGGTCGCACATGAACACCGCTTCCTCGATGTTGTGCGTGACGATCAGCACCGACTTGATCGGCATGCGGCCCTGCGTCCACAGATCGAGCAGGTCGGTACGCAGCGTTTCGGCGGTCAGCACGTCGAGCGCGGAGAACGGCTCGTCCATCAGCAGGATGGTCGGATCGACGACGAGCGCGCGCGCAAAGCCGACGCGCTGACGCATCCCGCCCGACAGCTCGCGCGGATACGCGTTCTCGAAGCCGTCGAGACCGATCAGGTCGATCGCGGCCAGCGCACGCTCGCGCCGCTCGCGCGCGCCGACGCCGAGCGCCTCCAGCCCGGCTTCCACGTTCTGCAGCACGGTGAGCCACGGAAATAGCGCGAAGGTCTGAAACACCATCGCGACGCCCTCGGCCGGGCCGCGCAGCGGCTGGCCGAGGTACGTCACTTCGCCGCCGGTCGGCTCGATCAGCCCGGCGATGATGCGCAGCAGCGTCGACTTGCCCGAGCCCGACCGGCCGAGCAGCCCGACGATCTCGCCTTCGCGCAGCGACAGGTTCGCGTCGTCGAGCACGAGCAGCTCGCCCTGGGTCTTGTTGAAGCCGCGGCAGACGTGATCGACGCGCAGGATCTCTTCACCGAGCCGGGGCGGCTGCAGCGGCTGGGACGTCTGGACGGGGGCGTTTACAGCATTCGGATTGTGCATCGCGTTTCGCTCTCAATCGGTCTCAGTCGAGCCGCAGCTTCGCTTCGGCAAAGGCATACAGCGGGCGCCACAGCAGGCGGTTGAACAGGGTGACGAACAGGGACATCACGGCGATGCCCAGGATGATCTTCGGAAAATCGCCGTCGGCGGTGGTCTGCGCGATGTAGGCGCCGAGGCCGTGCGCCTCGATCCTGGTGTTGCCCCACTGCACGGCTTCCGACACGATGCTCGCGTTCCACGCGCCGCCCGATGCGGTGATCGC
>NZ_NKFN01000026.1:0-917 GCF_002223355.1 Burkholderia sp. HI2761
GTGCACCAGAACACGTCCGTGGGTTTCCAGTCGAAGGTCCACTTCATCGTCTGCGCGGCCCACAGCAGGTAGCCGCCCGTGCTGTGCTGCACGCCTTTCGGCTTGCCGGTCGAGCCCGACGTATACAGGATGAACAGCGGATGCTCGGCGCCGACCCAGGTCGGCTCGCAGCGCTCGGATTCGCCGTCGGCGAGCTCGTGCATCCACAGATCGCGCTGGGCATGCCAGTCGATCTTGCCGCCGGTGCGGCGATAGACGATCACGCTCTTGACCGCTTCGCAGCCGCCCATCGCGATCGCCTCGTCGGCGATGCTCTTGAGCGGCAGCGTCTTGCCGCCGCGGGCCTGCTCGTCGGCGGTGACGAGCGCGACCGCGCCGACGTCGACGAGGCGCTCGTTCAGCGATTTCGCGGAGAAGCCGCCGAACACGACCGAGTGCGTCGCGCCGATGCGCGCGCAGGCCTGCATCGCGACGATGCCTTCGATCGACATCGGCATGTAGATGACGACGCGATCGCCCTTGGCGATGCCGCGTTTCTTCAGCGCATTCGCGAAGCGCGACACGCGGGCGAGCAGGTCGGCATAGGTGACGCGGGTGACGGAGCCGTCGTCGGCCTCGAAGATCACCGCGACGCGCTCGCCGTTGCCGGCCTCGACGTGGCGGTCGAGGCAGTTGTACGACGCGTTCAGCTCGCCGTCGTCGAACCATTTGTAGAACGGCGCCTGGCTCTCGTCGAGCACCTTGGTGAACGGCTTGTGCCACGCGAGGCCCTCGCGCGCGAGGCGCGCCCAGAAGCCTTCGTAATCCTGCTCGGCCTCGGCGACGAGCGCGCGATAGGCCGGCATGCCGGAAATGGTCGCCGTCTTCTCGAGCGCCGCGGGCGGCGCGAACTGACGGGTTTCGTGAAGAACCGATTC
>NZ_NKFN01000027.1:0-911 GCF_002223355.1 Burkholderia sp. HI2761
ATCGAGCGTGCGTTGGGCGGCGAGATGAACCATCATCTCGGCTACCCTGCCGGAGCTGCCAAGCCGGCCAACGTCACGAATCAGCGCAACGGCAAAGGGGCCAAGACGGTTCTGACCGAAGACGGGCCGATCCGCATCGAGGTGCCGCGTGACCGCGACGGCAGCTTCGAACCCATCCTGATTCCCAAGCACGAACGGCGCTTCACCGGCTTCGACGACAAGATCGTCGCCATGTATGCCCGAGGCATGACCGTACGCGAGATCCAGGGCTTTCTGCTGGAACAGTACGGTACCGAGGTCTCGCCCGACTTCATCAGCTCCGTGACCGACGAGGTCATGGCCGAAGTGACGGCCTGGCAGGCCCGACCGCTCGAGCCGATGTATCCGGTCGTGTTTTTCGACGCACTGCGGGTCAAGATTCGTGAAGACGCCGTCGTACGCAACAAGGCGGTGTACCTGGCGCTGGGCGTGCTGCCCGACGGCACCCGGGAGATCCTGGGCCTGTGGATCGAGAATACCGAGGGTGCCAAATTCTGGATGAAGGTGTTCAACGATCTGAAGACGCGCGGCGTTCACGACATCCTGATCGCGGTCACTGATGGTCTTAAGGGCATGCCCGAAGCGCTGGCGGTAGTGTTTCCGGCCACGACGCTGCAAACCTGCATCGTCCATCTAATCCGCAACAGCCTCGATTACGCCAGTTGGAAAGACCGCCGCGGATTGGCCGCCGCGATCAAACCGATCTACGCCGCTCCCAGCGCGGAAGCCGCTCAGGCCGAACTCGATGCGTTTGCGGATGGTCCGTGGGGTCAGAAATTCCCGACCGTCAGTAGCGCGTGGCGCAACGCCTGGGATCGCGTGATCCCGTTCTTTGCGTTTCCGCCGGGTGTGCGCAAGATCATCTACACGAC
>NZ_NKFN01000028.1:0-855 GCF_002223355.1 Burkholderia sp. HI2761
GAGAAGCTGAAGACCGAAGCCAAGGTGCTGTAAGAAGGAGCGCAAAGAAATGACGATTCTGGTGATTGCAGAACACGACAACGCGTCGGTCAAGGCCGCGACGCTGAACACGGTGGCGGCGGCTGCGAAGATTGGCGGCGACATCCACGTGCTGGTCGCGGGCCACAACGCGCAAGCGGCGGCCGACGCGGCAGCGAAGATCGCGGGTGTGTCGAAGGTGCTGCTGGCCGACGCGCCGCAACTGGCCGAGGGCCTCGCGGAAAACGTCGAGGCGACCGCGCTGAACATCGCGAAGGACTACTCGCACATCCTCGCGCCGGCGACGGCCTACGGCAAGAACATTGCGCCGCGTATCGCCACGAAGCTCGACGTCGCGCAGATCTCGGACATCACGGCGGTCGATTCGGCCGACACGTTCGAGCGTCCGATCTATGCGGGCAACGCAATCGCGACGGTACAGTCGAGCGACCCGATCAAGGTCATCACGGTGCGTGCGACGGGCTTCGATCCGGTCGCGGCCGAAGGCGGCGGCGCAGCGGTCGAGAAGATCGAAGCGGCGGCCGACGCCGGCAAGTCGCAATTCGTAAGCCGTGAAGTGACGAAGCTGGACCGTCCGGAACTGACGTCGGCGAGCATCATCGTGTCGGGCGGCCGCGGTCTGGGTAGCGGCGAGAACTACACGAAGGTGCTGGAGCCGCTGGCGGACAAGCTGTCGGCCGCGCTCGGCGCATCGCGCGCGGCAGTCGACGCCGGCTACGTGCCGAACGACTACCAGGTCGGCCAGACCGGCAAGATCGTCGCGCCGCAGCTGTACATCGCGGTCGGCATCTCGGGTGCGATCCAGCATCTGGCCGG
>NZ_NKFN01000029.1:0-844 GCF_002223355.1 Burkholderia sp. HI2761
TATTCGGCATTCGCAATGAACGGAGCATCCCGGTTTGGGAGCGCCTGTATCATGAGGGCGGTATAGAAGCCTTGATGCCTCGTCGCCGAGGACGTCCCCCGAAGATGACCACCTTGCCGCCACCGAAGCCTACCGATGATGCCGCGCAGAAAGAGCCGAGCCGCGAGGAACTGCTCAAGGAAATCGTGTATTTGCGCGCGGAGGTGGCATACCTAAAAAAGCTCGATGCGCTGCTGCAATCAAAGAAGCAGACAGCGCCCAGGAAAAAACGCAAATAATACGTGAGCTTAGGCAATGCCATCCGGTAGCCGCGTTACTGAAGGCGGCAGGTCTGGCACGCAGCACGTTCTATTACCAACTCAAGGTATTGGATGCTGGCGATCGGTATGCGGATCTCAAAGTGAAGATCCGGAGCGTGTACGACCACCACAAGGGCCGTTACGGCTATCGGCGAATCACGACAGTGATCCGGCAAGCGGGACACGCGATCAATCACAAGACCGTGCAGCGGTTGATGGGACAACTGCAGTTGAAATCTCTGGTACGCCCGAAGAGATATCGTTCCTGGCGAGGCGAAGTCGGCCGCGTTGCCCCAAATCTACTGCGGCGGCAGTTTGATGCTGAACGCCCGAATCAGAAGTGGGTGACCGACGTGACCGAATTCAATGTAGGGGGCCAAAAGCTCTATCTGTCGCCGGTAATGGACTTGTACAACGGGGAGATCGTCGCTTACCAAATGGATGAGCGCCCGAGCTTCGAGTTGGTCAGCGGCATGTTGAAGAAGGCGGTGGCCAAGCTCGATGATGAAGGACGGCCGTTACTGCATTCGGATCAAGGCTGGCAG
>NZ_NKFN01000030.1:0-843 GCF_002223355.1 Burkholderia sp. HI2761
GCGAAGCTGGACCAGGAAATACCCATCGCGCTTGACCGGCTCGAGCAGCGCCTGCCGGCAGCGCTGATCGATACGTTGCGTGAACAGTGGAACGGGTTGGCGAGGCTCGACGAGCAGATTGCCGAGATCGAACGTCGGATGCGCGAATGGAAGAAGGAAGACAAGGCCGTTGCGGCGATCAGCGAGATACCCGGCGTGGGCTTGCTGACGTCGACGGCGGCAGTGGCGATGATGGGCGACGCGAAGGCGTTTCGCTCAGGACGCGAATTCGCCGCGTGGGCAGGTTTGGTACCGAAGCAGACGGGCTCGGGCGGCAAGGTGAACTTGCACGGCATCAGCAAGAGGGGCGACACCTATCTGCGCACGCTGTTGATTCACGGCGCGCGAAGCGTGTTGAACCATGCGAAAGAGCCGGGCCCATGGGTCGAGCAGATGAAGAAGCGGCGGCCAGCAAATGTAGTGATCGTGGCACTGGCCAACAAGATGGCACGGACGATCTGGGCGGTACTGGCCCATGAGCGGCCGTACCGGAAGGACTACGTGAGCGTGAAGCCAGCCTGAAATCGGCCACGCGAGGTAGAAAATCAACGTTTAACACAGGGTGAACGTCGAAAGGTTGCGCAGGAATCGAGTGTGATGACAAGCCAGGTAGGACCGGGACTCGCTAAACCTGTATGAGGTGACGGGCTTCGAGCTCGCCAGGAGAATGAGGCGCGAGTCAGCGAATTTCATAGGGGCCCGCAGCGGCTGCACCAGCTGCATCAAGGCCGGATATAGAGCTGCAGCCCATCCTGTCCGTCGAAACACGAGAAAACTGTTGCAAACGGGACGCGTTCATATAGA
>NZ_NKFN01000031.1:0-719 GCF_002223355.1 Burkholderia sp. HI2761
ATCGTGATCGCGGGCGGCCAGGAGAACATGAGCGCATCGCCGCACGTGCTGCCGGGCTCGCGCGACGGGTTCCGGATGGGCGACGCGAAGCTGGTCGACACGATGATCGTCGACGGGCTGTGGGACGTGTACAACCAGTACCACATGGGCATCACGGCGGAGAACGTCGCGAAGGAATACGGGATTACGCGCGGAGAGCAGGACGCGTTCGCGGCGCTGTCGCAGAACAAGGCGGAAGCCGCGCAGAAGGCCGGGCGCTTCGCCGACGAGATCGTGCCGGTGTCGATCCCGCAACGCAAGGGCGAGCCGCTGCAGTTCGCGACCGACGAGTTCGTGCGTCACGGCGTGACGGCGGAGTCGCTGGCGGGGCTGAAGCCGGCGTTCTCGAAGGACGGCTCGGTGACGGCGGCGAACGCGTCGGGGCTGAACGACGGCGCGGCGGCGGTGCTGGTGATGTCGGCGCAGAAGGCGGCGGCGCTGGGCCTGACGCCGCTCGCGCGAATCAAGGCATACGCGAACGCGGGCGTGGACCCGAGCGTGATGGGCATGGGCCCGGTGCCGGCGTCGCGCCGTGCACTGGAGCGCGCGGGCTGGACGCCGGGCGACCTGGACCTGATGGAAATCAACGAAGCGTTCGCGGCGCAGGCGCTGGCGGTGCACAAGCAGATGGGCTGGGACACGTCGAAGGTGAACGTGAACGGCGGGGCGATCGCGATCGG
>NZ_NKFN01000032.1:0-650 GCF_002223355.1 Burkholderia sp. HI2761
CGCACGAACATCCCCGGCAGCAGCACGCGGCCCGGGTTCGGGAAGACCGCGCGGATCGTCACCGAGCCGGTGGTCTGGTCGACCGTCACGTCCGAGAACTGCAGCTTGCCCGACTCCGAATAGGTCTTGCCGTCTTCCAGGATCAGCGACACCTTCGCCGCGCCCGGGCCGCTCGTCTTCAGACGGCCGCTCTGCACGTCCTGACGCAGCTTCAGCCCTTCGAGGCTCGACTGCGTCAGGTCGACGTACACCGGGTCGAGCTGCTGCACCGTCGACATCAGCGTCGCCTGGCTCGCCTGCACGTATGCGCCTGGCGTCACCTGCGAGATGCCGACGCGGCCGCTGATCGGCGACACGACATCCGTGTAGCCGAGGTTGATCTGCGCGGTGTCGACCGCCGCCTTGCCGGCCGCGACGTCTGCGGCAGCCTGACCCTGCGTGGCAACCGCGTTGTCGTAGTCCTGCTTGCTGACCGCGTTCGCGGCGACCAGCACCTTGTAGCGCGCGACCAGCGCGTTCTGCGTGACGAGGTTCGCCTGCGCCTTCGCGAGCGTCGCCTTCGCGCTGTTCAGCGCGGCGATGTACGGCGCCGGATCGATCTTGTAGAGGCGCTGGCCGGCCTTGACGTCGGTGCCTTCGGTGAATTCACG
>NZ_NKFN01000034.1:0-638 GCF_002223355.1 Burkholderia sp. HI2761
GACCTGAACCAGGACGGCGCGAACGCGGTCGCCGACGAGATCAACAAGGCAGGCGGCAAGGCGATCGGCGTCGCGATGGACGTGACCAGCGAGGAAGCCGTGAACAGCGGCATCGACAAGGTGGCCGAAGCGTTCGGCTCGGTCGACATCCTCGTGTCGAACGCCGGCATCCAGATCGTCAACCCGATCGAGAACTATTCGTTCTCCGACTGGAAGAAGATGCAGGCGATCCACGTGGACGGCGCGTTCCTGACGACGAAGGCCGCGCTCAAGCACATGTACAAGGACGATCGCGGCGGCGTCGTGATCTACATGGGCTCGGTGCACTCGCACGAAGCGTCGCCGCTGAAATCGGCGTACGTGACGGCCAAGCACGGGCTGCTGGGCCTGGCGCGCGTGCTGGCGAAGGAAGGCGCGAAGCACAACGTGCGCTCGCACGTCGTGTGTCCGGGCTTCGTGCGCACGCCGCTGGTCGACAAGCAGATTCCGGAGCAGGCGAAGGAGCTCGGGATCAGCGAAGAGGAAGTGATCAAGAAGGTGATGCTCGGCAACACGGTCGACGGCGTGTTCACGACGGTGCAGGACGTCGCGCAGACGGTGCTGTTCCTGTCGGCATTCCCGAGCGCCGCGCTCACGGG
>NZ_NKFN01000033.1:0-477 GCF_002223355.1 Burkholderia sp. HI2761
CTCGGCAGTTTCTACCTGTTCGGCCTCGAGGAAATGGGCTCGGATGCGCGCGAAGCGGAGAAGTGGCTGTCGATCGCGGCGGCTCGCGGCGACAAGGAATCGAAAAAGCTGCTCGAGCTCGCGCGCAAGGCGAAGAAGGAAGACGAAGACGACTGGAAATGGCGCACGCAATGGCGTGATGTCTATTACGGCTACTGGTATTCGGGCTATCCGTACTACGGCGTCTGGAATCAGACGTACTGGTACTACTGACCGAGCCTGAAGCAACGGGGGCAGCCGCGGGGAGACCACCATCGCGCGCCACGCCGGGGGGCTTATCGAAGTTCGCACGGACGCATAAGCCGAACAACGACTCTAATCGAGCGACAACAACATGAAGACCAACCTTTCCCAACGTCTCATTCAAGGTGCGCTGGTTGCAGCGCTTGGCGCGTCCGTCGCGGGGTGCGGCGGCGTGGTGACGCCCGGCGGGCAGAA
>NZ_NKFN01000008.1:0-450507 GCF_002223355.1 Burkholderia sp. HI2761
AAAGCGGACATTTCTATGTAGCCAAAAGCGGACATTTCAATCTAGCCACTACAACCAATGTCATACCCGGATTCAGATGTCGTAGCGCCAGCTAAATACAGATGTCGCATGTTTCATCCGCTTTCTCGTCATTCAGCATTGAAGCGCCGAGCCTGAAGCAGCAGGGCGCTTACGCTCACCCGCGGGCCTTCGCAGACCGCCGCTCAGTTCCTGCGTTTGATGTGACCTCCAGAATCGCCGTCTCCATGTCAGCCGCCGTGAACCGGCGCGGTTTCTTGGTGCCGGGTTGCGCTTCGTTCTCCCGCACCGGAAGCCCTCGATGCGTTCGCGACGGCGCGGTCCCGATCCGCCGGCTGTCGCGCTGCGCTTGAAACGCTTGCGCCACTTGCAGCGCGTGACTCAGGCGCTTGTGGTCCACGATGGCGCCTTGATCGACTTCGGCCAGCCGGTCATACGACTGAGCTGCCAATATCTGACCGGCTGCTCGGATTTCGATCCGACCATCCGGGTACTCCCACACCTCGACGTCGCGATGGATCCACGCTCGATTCCCCGGCGTATCGTCCAGCAGGTACAGCACCCGGTCGTACTGCACCGTCAACGCCTTCGTCACCCGGCGTGTCTCACGCCAGGTCAGCAGTAGGTCCAGATCCTCGTCGGATCGCAGCGGCCGGTGCGCATCAAAGCCGCTGCGTGGCGGCTTCGCGAAGCGCTCGTTATACGTGGCGATGAAGGAGGGCGCATAAGCATTGGCATCCGCTACCGTGCTAATCCCGCGCAATCGTAGCTCCTTGACCAGTCGGTCCTGCAACGTCAGATGTGCTCGCTCGACACGGCCCTTGGCGGAGCTGCTGTTCGCGCAGAACGTGTCGATGTTCAGTTCGTACATCGCGCGGCCGAAGTGCGTGACGCTCTGGCCTGTCTTACCGGCGCTCGTATTGCGGAACACGCTGTACTTGTCGCTGCAGAACGCTACCGGCTTGCCATGGCGCTCCAGATACGTCCGCGTGGCCTCGAAGTAGCTGAAGGTCGATTCGGTCTGAGTGAAGTGCAGCATCATCAGCCGGCTCGTCGCGTCGTCGACGTACACCAGCAGCGTGCAGGCCGGCGCCCGTTCCTCGAACCATCGATGATCGCTGCCGTCGATCTGGATCAGTTCGCCCAGACACGCCCGGCGTGCTCGCGGCTGATACACCTTCGGTGGTCGTTGCCGGCGCGGGATCCAGAGCCCAGCGTCCGTCATCAGCTTCCTGACCGTTTCCTTGGCCAACCGAATGCCGTGGCATTCCCATAGCTTCTCGCAAGCCAGCGTCGGCCCGAAATCGGCGTAGCGCTCACGGATAACGGTCAGGGCACGTAACGCCAGCCCGTCGTCGAGCTTGCGGTTGCCCGGTCGGCCACGACGGCCCGAAGCTACGCCGTCGGGCCCACGCTCGCGATACCGGATAACCAGCCGTTCCACCTGGCGCACGCTCAGGCCCAGCCGTTCGGCTGCACGGCCTGGCTTCAAACCCGTGTCTACCACAGCCTGGATCACCTTGAGTCGATCAAGCTCTCGCATCGTCAGTGTCACCAATCCGGCTGGCTGCATGGTCGGCTCCCGTGCTTGCTCAACGAGCCGTCCAGCATGCCAGCAGTCAAAAACACGACATCTGTAAATAGCCAGAACACGACATTAGGATATGGCTGCTACAACCAAATCCGGTGATAATACGCATTATGTTAAATTATGTCGATGCTCAAAGCATATGACGATTGCAATGACTGAATTTCCAGCTGCGACACCGGTCCGCCTGACACCTGCCGAAGCCCGCTGTCGCGACACTGTCGACGCGTGCGAGGCCATTCGCTACAACGCGGCTTCCTTGAGCAGCCATCCTGGAAAGCCACGAGTTTCGCAAGGCTGGAGCACTCTTCGCGAAATGCAACTGATGGCTGCCCGCCGCATTCGGTTGGCGCCTGTTCGTAGCCAAGAAACGCCAGCAGCGGTTTCATCGGCGTTTCTCGTGCGCTCGAACATCTTTGGTCGATTTTTACCCCCGCTTCCAGTCGGCCATTCGGTACCGGAAATATTGTTTGTCGACCCATTCGACACGACGGCGCCCGTTGATGAGCATGTCATTTGGAACCTGCACCGAACCGAACGGCTCGAACCCGAGTCTCAGGTAAAGCCGATGTGCGGCGAGCGCGTTCCCGTTGCTGCGCACGATGACATTCCCGTAGCCGGTCGTCGCCTCGCCGACACAACGCCGCACCAGCGCTTCGCCGAGCCCGCGTGAGCGCCAGTCCGGCGCGATCGCGAGTTCGGCGATTGATCTCACGGGTCGGTCGCCGAGTGTCGCGCGCAGCGGCATCGGTAATTTATGATCGTAGTCCGAATCGGCGGACAGCAGGAAACCGACGAGCACTTCGCCGGTCACCCACAGATGGCAGCGCGCGGCATGCTCGGTGAACAGTCCGTAGATCCAGCCGCACTCCGCCGCCTCGTCCAGGTAGTGGCCGGCATACGGCCCCGTCGTAAACGCGTCCATGTAAAGCGCGAGCACCTGCCGCTCCCATGCATGGAACAGGCCGATTCCACCGGAACGGATCTCGCACGTGGTCATCCCGCCCTCCTACCAGTCGAGCTGATAAGCCGTGCTCACCAGCAGCGACGAGCACAGCGTCGCCAGCTTCACGAGTGGCAGCCCGGCCGGATCGAATCCGTGGTTCGGATAGAAATACTGGCCGAGGCCCTGCACCTGCCGCTCGATCACGATTACGCGGCGGTCTCGCGGCGCCGTCTCGATGATCCGCTCGACGATTTCCCCCTTGTTCTCGATATGAATCGACAGGATGATGATGTCGCACGCACCGTAGTCGTACGCCGCGCCATCCGCATGAACCATCTCGATCGCGGCGCGGCGATAGCGTACGGGGTTCGATGCGCACAGATGATCGACGAACCGCTCGCCGGTCCTGAGCGATTCCTCGCTGAGATCAAGCCCGACGATGCGGGCGCCGCTGAACGACTGCATGAACAAGAGCGACAGCGGCATCCCGCCGGAGCCGATCATCGCCACCGTCGAATCGGTGGACATGTCCGACAGGAAGATCTCGGTTCGCGCGAGAAGCCGGTAGATCTCCGCGTAGTACTCCTTGATGATCAGGAGCAACCCGTCGCTCGCCGGCCCGGCGCGCAGCACGTCGCTCATCTGCCGCTCGAAGCGGACCTCGTTGTCCAGCGACAGCGCCTGAAATCGCTTCATGTACTCACGCACCGTACCGTCGCGCAGGAATAGCCCGGTCTCGTTCGCATCGAGCACCGGGGACAGCAGGTAGTTGCGGATCAGCAGCGTCTTGGCGAAACACGCTCGCAGATCGTGTCGGTCGGGTGACACGAACATCTCGTCGATCCAGCGATGGATCTGGGTCTTCACGAAGTCGATGCGGCACTGGGTATCGTTGGCCGCACAATGCGGCGCAAGCGGCAGATTGGTCAGCATGTCGGTGTCGATCCAATTTCAGGTTGAGGGGCGCCGGCGAGCCGGCATCAGATCCAGGCTTTCGGCAGCGCTGCGAGGCGTTCGCGCGCGACGGGTCGGGTCTGGCCGAACGGCGGGTAGGCTTTCTTCTGCAACGCGTGCGCGAGCATCGTCGGCATCCGCGCAAACAGGAACACCGGCGTGGCCAGCACGGCGGGCACTCCCAGTTCGAGCAGGATCGCCGCAGCGGCCGAATCGATGTTCGGCGGCAGGCCACGCAGGTCCTGCATCGCACCGCATACCGCCCGATACGCGTCGAACGCCGCGCCGTCGACGCCCAGCCGCACCGCGTGGCGCTCGAGCGCGGCCGGCCGCGGGTCGCACTCGAGCAGTGGATGGCCGAACCCGGGAATCCGGTCGCCCGCCTGCACGCGCTGCGCGACGCGATCGCGAATCTCCGCAGGCGACCGCCCGACCAGGTTCGCGAAAAACCGCGTCGCGTCGCTGCACGCGCCCACGTGCGCGGAACCGCTGCCGGTCAGGCCCGCGATCAGGTTCAGGTCGATGCTTGCATAGGTGCTCGCCGAGAACCGCGGCAGTGCGATGGTCGGCGCGACGAGACCGAAGCCGCCATGCAACGCCACCAGCAGAACGTCGAACAGGCGGGCCTGGGCGTCGCGCGATTCGCCACCGCACAGGCAGTCCAGCACCGATGCGCTGAAACCGCGAGCGGCGTCCGTCGGCCGCGGCCAGGCCGGGGCCTCGTCGTCCATCGTGCGCCACACCGCCAGCAGGCGCGGCAGCGCGGCGACGATGCCCAGGCCGGTCGCCACCGCGTCGTCCTGCCCGATACCCGACAACCCGTCGGGCCACGCAACCGGCTGCGCTTGCGGCCCGGCAGCCAGCCCGGCCGCGACCGCCGCGACCAGGAACACCTCTGGCCGGCGCTGGCGGCGAGCCAGTTGCGCGGCGAGCAGGCCATCGTCAGGCGGCCCGTCGTCGGCAAGCCGCGCCGCCAGTGCGCGATCGAGTGCGCGCACGTCGTCCTCTTCCGGCATCCGGCCCGTGAGCACGTGCAGGATCGCGGCAGTGAAATCGACGGACTCGATCAGCTGAAGCAGATCGACGCCGCGTACCGAAAGCCGGTCGGGCGAGATCGAGACCGCATCGATCTCGCCTTCGTCGCGTGCGGCGCGCGGACGGGCGGCGTCCGGCGTCGGCAGGTCGTGATCGGTTCGCATCGGCGATGCCCCGCTTACTGCCGCGCCGGTTTGGCGATCAGCACCTCGAAGCCGATCGCTAGCATCCCCGCCCCCTTCGATACGCTGGCGTATTCGCCGATGCCGGCTTCGTGCAGGTGCCCGACCGACTCCGCAACCGTGAACTTGCCGTCGAGATGGAGTGGATGAACGCCCGCGGCCGCGCGCCGCTCGTTGAAGAACGCGAGCGCTTCCGGCGCAGGATCGCTGCAGGGTTCGTGAATCAGCGCGAAACCGCCGGGCGCCAGCGTGCGGAAGATCTCCCGGTACGCGCCGACGGGGTCGGCCCAGTGATGCACGACCGAACGGCCGATCACCGCGACGAACGTCCCGTCGTCGAACGGCAGAGCGTGGACGTCGCCCGCGCGGATTTCGATACGCCCTTCCAGCCCTTCCGCGCGCACGTTCTGTTCGGCGCGCCGCACCATGTCGTCGTAGTAATCGACCCCGACGAAGCCCAGCGGGGCGAGCGACGGGACGCGGGCCAGCTCGATCAGCGTACGCGCGGTACCGGTGCCGACGTCGAGCAACCGGCCCGACGCGATGCGTCGCTGCGCGAGCTCGTGCTCGACGCGCTGCACCAGATTGCGGTTCCATTCGAGCGTGAACGTGTCGACGTAGTGGTCGTAGGTGTCGGCATTGACTTCGGCGGGGGTATTGGTACGCATGCAGGTCTCCAGTCGTGAGGTCTAGGGGTACAACGGTCGTGGAATCATCCGGCTGCGGGACGCGCGCCGGCCGGGGGTGCGGCCGGCGCGGCGCCGAGCCTGCGCATGAGCCGCAGGAAAATCGTCAGGTACACGGCCTGGCGTACGACGCTCACGCCCGCGAGTAGTGCGAACAGCTGAGTGAGCGCGAGATGGTGCGTGACGCCGAGATAGATCGCGCCCGGGGTGACGATCCAGGAAAAGAACAGCCCGAGCGCCATCGCGCGCGCCGGGCGTTCGAGAATCTGGAAGCAGCCCGTCACGAGATTCGTCAGCAGATAGCTGAAGACGAACAGCGGCACGTAGTCGAGCAGCGCGGTCGCGACCGCGATCACGCCGGCGTCGGACGCGAGAAAGTGCAGCGCAAGCGAGCGCATCAGGAAGAACGCGATGCTGATCGCCGCGGTGAACAACACGCCCAGCAGCATCACCGACTGCAGTGCCGCGCGGGATGGCGCGCGGCTGCGCACGAGATGCCCGATCCGGATCATGAAGACCATGCTCAGGCCCTTGATGAGGATGAATCCGATCGTCATCAGTTCGAAGCCGATGCCGTAACCGCCAATCGCACGCACGCCGTAGCGGGCGATCAGCGAGTAGACGGCCGTATTCGCAAGAAAGGTCAGCGCTTCGAGCGCGGCCGACGGCAGAAAGATGCGCAGCAGCCGTCGCTGCGTCGGCCATTCCACGCCGGGACGCGGCAGCACGACCTGCTCGCGGCGTAGCCGCGGGCGTATGCACCGGACGCACCAGCCGAGATACAGGCTCTTGGTGATCCACGAGGTCAGCGCGAGGCCGAACAGCTGCAGCGACGGATGCTGGCCGAACAGCCCGAACACGAGCAGCGGATCGAGGATGTTGTTGACCACGCCGCATGCGATGCTGATGCGGGCGGGCGACTTGGTGTCGCCGTACGTGCGCATCGCCGCGGAAAGCGCGGTGCTGAGCAGCGTGAGCGGAAAGCTGCCGATCACGAGCGCGTAATAGCCGAACATGCGCTCGCCGCGAAACTGGCCGCCGGAAATGAACGTCATCAGCGGCGCCCGCATGCCGATCAGCACCAGCACGACCAGTGCGCCGATCGCGCCCGCGAACACCAGGCTCTGCACGAACAGCCGGCCCTGGTCCTCGCGGGGCGCCTTGGCGAACACCGCGACGAACGACTCCTCGAAACTCTTGCCGAGCAGGAACAGGAAAGTCGCCACGCTGCCGTTGATGAGCGCGAGCAGCGCCATGTCCTCCGCCGGCAGGTCACGAATCCAGCGATAGTCGAACAGCGTCATGCAGTAGCCGAAAATCGACGACAGCACCATCGGATAGAGCATCAGCCAGGTCGCGCGCACCTCGGCCGCGAACTGCCGCGTGCGATCGGCCCGTGACGCGCGTGTCGAAGCAAACGTGGCGGTCGCGGCAGGCGCGACGGTAGCGCGATCGTCAGACATGGGTGTGCCTCTCGTCGATCAGGCGCGGCAGCTTCTGGCGCGCGGAGAAGCGCAATGAGTCGCGACCGAGCACATCGAGGCGGCCCTCGCCCTTGTCGATGCATTCGCGCACGTCCTCGATCTCGAGCAGCGCGGCGGCGAGTCGTGACACGAGCGGCGCCAGTTCGTCGTCGCCCAGGTCCAGCGCGACCGTCAGGCAATCGCGCCCGTGCGCGTCCGCGTCCAGGCGGAACTGGCAATCGAGCGGCCGGCCGACGCACGCCACCAGCCGCTGCACGAGCAGCTCGGTGCTGACCAGGTTGCCCGCGAACTTGAAGCGCTGATCCGTGCGTCCCTGCAGCACCACGACAGAGCCGCCCTCCCCGCAAGTGCAGCGCACCGACGGCCCGACGCGCACGCGATCGCCGATCCGGTAGCGCAGCATCGCGAGGCCCGGGTTCGCGCGGCTTGTCACGAGGAGTTGCCCGCCCTCCTCCTCGAGGAAGAACCAGTCGTCGAGCACGTGGTAATACCCGTCGGCGCAGCGCGGCGTGTGATAGCCGAGAAAGCCCGTTTCGGTGGCCCCGTACAGCCCGAAGAATGCGGCATCGCGCCAGCGCCGCCGCACGATCGCCCGCTTGCGCTCGGTGAACGCCTCGCCGGTGTAAAGGATCTTCGTCACGTCGAGATCGACACCGTGCGCGTCGAGTAGCCGCAGACATTGCAGTACGCTCGTCGGCGTTCCGACCAGGACGTTGGGGCGGGCGCGGCCGATCAGGTTCAGCATCGCGGGCAAATCGGCGCCGTATGCGTCCAGCCGCCCGATCGGGAGTACGTTCGCGCCGATCGCTTCCAGCAGCCGGTTCACGCCGTCGTACAGCGTGGAAAAACCGCCAGCGGTAAACAGGTTCGCCACCCGGTCCGTCGGCACGATAGCCGTCCCGGCCAGCACGTTCGCGAGCGCTCGGCCATAGGTCGTGTCGGGCCGCTTGCGCGCCGGCGCATTGAGCAGCAGCTTGACCTCGCCGCTCGTGCCCGACGTGGTGTAGAACGTCGCGCCGGCGAGACCGTCGTGGTCGAGGCGGTCCAGCACGCGCCGCTTCAGGTCGTCGGCCGTCTCGATCGCGATCAGCGTGCGGAAGGCCGCGTAGCTGGCCACGCCCGCCGGCAGCAAATGCGCATAGCGGGCATCGTACGAAAGCGCTTCGTTCACGGCGGAGCAATCGAAGCGGGTCGTGCGGTCGGACATCGTGGGCTCCAGGTTCAGGCCGCGATCACGCGCTTTCGCGCAGGAGACGCAAAGAGATCTTTCCGGTGCTCGTGACCGGAAGGTCGTCGACGAACAGCACGTCGGCGATGCGCGGATACAGCGGGAACGCTGCCCGGTAGCGGCTCAGGATGCGCGCCTTGAAATCCACGTTCGCACCGGCCGGCGCCAGGCCGGGCACGACGAACACCGTCAGCGCGCCGGTCTGTGGATCGGCGAGAAAATAACTCTTCGCGATGTCGTCGAACGCATCGAAATGCTGGTGCAGCAGGCTGACGTTGATGAGCCGGCCGTTGCACTTGACCGTTTCATCCCTGCGGCCGACCCAGAACACGACGCCGTCGTCGCGGCGGAACACCAGGTCGCCGGATTCCAGCGTCGTGAACCGCCGCAGGCTGCCGTCGGGCAGCAGATAGCCGTGCATCGCATACGGCGTTCGGTAAAGCAGATGGCCGGGCTCGCCGGGTGCGCACGGCCGCCCCTGCGCGTCGACGATCGACAGCTCGATGCGCGGATCGATCGGGCGGCCCGGTGCGAGGACACCCTCGAAGCAATACGAATCGACGCGCGGCAAATCGTCCGGCGTGAGCGGCAGCGCGAAGATCCGCGGCCCGGATTCGGTCTGGCCGAAGTTGTTCCACACGCAAGCACCGAGCGCGAGCAGGCGGCGCACCTGCGCCGCGTAGATGCGGTCGGATGCATTGAGCACGACGATTCCGTCGAACCTCATGCCCGCCGTCGCTTCGGCCAGGTCGCACACGCGCTCGGCAATACTGCGGATCAGCGGCACGAAGCGGATCCGGCCGCCGCCCAGGTAGCCGAGCACCTCGTGCGCGGTCAGCGATGCCCGTTCAAGCCAGACGGTCGCGCCGGCCAGCAGGCCGTTCATCATCGTCGAGAACCCGTACATGTAGTGCGTGGGGAACATGCACAGGACGCCGTCGCCCGGCTGCACGCCCAGATAGCGGCCGACCGCCAGCGCATTCTCGACGAGTTGGGCTTCGTCGTAGACGACCAGCTTCGGCGCGCTCGTCGTGCCTGAGGTCATGAAGACGATCTGCGCGCGCGGCGCGCCGGCATCGGCCCACGCGAACGCGTCGTGCCCGGGCGCTTCGGCATCGGCCATGGCCGGGTCGAGCACGACGACCGGCAGCCCGTCGCACGCGATCGACCGGGTCGAGACGACCGCGAGTGCATCGAGCCGGTACTGGTGCCGCGCGGCGGACAGCATCTTCGGATCGCACAGGACGATCCGGCAGCCGAGCGTCGATGCGAGCAGCGTGAACAGGAAATAATCGAACCCCGAGAAGCCGACCGCGATCAGGCAACCGCGCCCTAGTAAGTGCGGCTCCAGCGCGCCGAGCGCACGCCGAGCCGCCCTCAGGCGCGCGCGCAGGTCTTCCGCCGTCAGGCGCGCCCCGTGCAGCACGATCTGCCAGTTCGCCTCTCGGGCAAGCAGCGACGCGAATTTCATGCGGCCGCTCCTTCCAGCACGAGCGAGGCCGCGAGGCCCCCCATGCCGAACGAATTCTTGAGCACGCGCCGCGCATCGCTGGGCGTCGGCGCGCGCACCACGTTGACGGGGCACTCCTGCGCCTGCTCGTCGAGGTTGATGGTCGCCGGAATGAAACCCTCCCGCAGCCCGATCGCCGTGTTCAGCACTTCCATCGCGCCCGCCGTCGCGATCAGGTGACCGTGCTGCGACTTGTTGGCGGTGACGGGCATCCCGGGCCGCGTCGGAAAGATCGCGCGGATCGCCTCCGATTCGTGCTTGTCGTTGAGCACCGTCGACGTCCCGTGCGCGTTGACGTAGTCGATATCGGCCGGCGCGCATCCCGCGTCGTCGAGCGCACGCTGCATCGCGAGCCGCATCTCGAGGGACTGCTGGTGCGGAATGACGATGTGCTCGGCGGCCAGGCTCGCCCCGTAGCCGGCGACGCGCGCGAGCGGCGTATCGCCCCGGGCGCGCACGGCCGATTCGCGCTCGATCAGGAACAGCACTGCGCCTTCCGCGAGCACGAAGCCCGAGCGACGCGTGTCGAACGGCCGCGAACGGTGCCGGGGATCGAGATTCAGGTCGGTCGAGATCACGTCGAGCGATTCGAGTCGCGCGAGATTGAGCGGATTGACCTTGCCGGACACGCCGCCGACGATGGCCGCGTCGACACGCCCCTGGCGCAGCGCGAGCAGGCCCATGCCGATCGCCTGCAGCGACGCGGAGCACAGGCCCACGTGCGCGAGCGCGCAGCCGCTGAACGGAATGTGGCGATGAATCGCGCCGAACACGGCGGTCGCGTCGCCGCTCACGAACTCGCTCATGCGCATGTGCGACACGAGCACGCGGATCAGCGCGTCGCGCGATTTGTCGCCATTGACCTTGTCGACGAGCTCGAGCGCGCTCTGCACGTCGGTGGCCGGCACGTCGACGCCGACCAGACAGCCGATGCGCTCCGGCGCGTAGTTGCGCACGACGAACGGCGCCTGCGCGAGCAGCCGCGCGGCGGCGAGATCGCCGTACAGCTGCTCGGTCGCGATCCGCCGTGCGGAAGGCCAGCGCACGCGCTCGTTGCCTTCGTCGGGAACGCCCGCGTGCTGGGTCGTATAGGTCGAGCAGTCGAATTTCTCGATCCGGCGAATGCCGGAGCGGCCTTCGCGCAGCGCGGCGTGAAGTTCGTCGTAGCTGCCGCCGAGCGGCGTGACGGCGCCGAATGCGCTGATGACGATTGCGTCCGATCGCGGTTTCATCGCCCCACCCCGCTCAGCTTGCGTGCCAGGATCGCACCGAGGCCCGACGACACGCCGATGCCGTTGACCAGGACGGGTGCGCCGACAGGAATGGCCGGATCCGCGATGGCGAGGACCAGATCGATCAGGTTGTTAGCCCGTCCGGTATAGCCGACATGCGGCTTGTATGCGTGCATGACGGCATTCGGCCACGCATGCTGCACGGCATTGCGCTCCGCCTTGCCGAGCGACGGTTCTCCGTTCTGGTACAGCACGACGTGCGGCACGCCGAGCGCGGCCTCGCCGGGAAAGCGGGCGAACAGCCTCGACCAGTCGGCGCTCGACACGGACGTATCGGGCTTGTAGAGCGAATGAACGTCGAGCACCTGCGCGCAGGGCGTGCGCCCGTCGCGCGGCGTGCGTTCGACGACCGCGCCGACGGCCCCGAACGCGGGAACGATGCCGACCGGGTGCGACGTCGTTCGCAACAGGCCCATCTTCTCGAACGCCGCGACGTTGTCGGCCGACGTCATATCGCCGACGGCCGCGATGACGGCCCGGTCGATCGCGCCGCCCTCGATCTGCCGGTGCGCTTCCTCGAGCGCACACAGGCTGGTCAGCGACATCCGTTGCAACGGATAGCCTTCGCCGCGCAGTTCGAACAGCTTCGATATCTGGTACAGCGCGTTGGTGGTCAGCAGGCGCAGCATGTCGAGCGGATTCAGGTCCGCCTTGACCTCGCCGAAGTAGCGGCAGCCGTCGAGGCCGTGACGCTCGTGCAGCGGCGTGAGCACGGCCATCGTCGCGTCTTCGCCCTCGACCCCCGTGAATACCGCAAACCGCTCGCGCTCTTCGGCCGTGTAAGGTCGGCCGGCCGATGCCGCGTCAAACGCCTCGGCGGCCACCTGCAGCGCGAGACGCGACCCCGGGTTCAGCAGCGAACGATCCTCGCGCGCCATGCGCTGCACGAGCGGAAACGGCAGGTTGGCGCGCGTGTAGTCGCCAGGCTTCGCGGCCGGTGCGAGCGGCTTGCGCGCGGCGAAGTCGACGTCCAGCAGCGACGCGATGTCGGGAAAGGCGGCCGTCGCGATGCCGAGGCCGGTGATGTACGACATGGCAAGTCCCCATTCACGTGAGTCGAAAACCGGGCGGGCGCGCGATGCCGCGGCGCACGGTGCGGCGTTCCTGCGACACGGACGGAACGCCCGGATCAGCTGAACTGCGCGATGCGGCGCTCGATGTAGTTCACCGAGAAGTGCTCGTAGAGATCCTGCAGGCTGCATTTCTCGTGATCGTTCCAGCGCATCACGTCGCACACCTGCTGCCAGCCTGCGTCGGTCCACTCGGTGCCGGTGTGGCATTGCGGATCGAGCAGCATCCGGTTGAACGGCCACAGGTTTTCGAGGCTGATGCGGTTGTCCACCTTGTCCTTGAGCTCGTAGCACAGGTCGACGTAGTCGATCGAGCTCATGTTCAGCTCGCGGAACAGCGACGCGGAGTCGGCCACCTGCTCGGGACCGCTCAGATAGAGGATTTGCGCGACGATGTTCTTGATGTCTTCCTTCATGGTCCACTCTCCTTGAGTCACTGGGTCAGCCACTGATGTTTTCGCCATTGCCGAGATCGACGACGCTTCCCGTCGTTTCGAGCGAGCCGTTCGCGAGCAGCAGGACCGTGCGCGCGACCTGCTCGGGCTCGAGGATCTTCCGCATCGGAATCTGGCGGTAGAACGCCGCCGCGTCCTGCGACGCGAGAAAGCGCTCGAACAGGTCGGAGCGCACGAACCCCGGCGCGACCGCGTTGACGCGCACGCCGAAGCGCGCCATCTCGAGCGCGAGCGTTTTCGTGAAGCGCTCGATCGCCGCCTTCGACGCGCCGTATGCGCCGTTGCCGGTCTTCGGCTTGCGCGCGGCGATCGACGACACGTTGACGATCGCGCCGCGCCGGCGCGACTGCATCCCTTCGCCGAACGCATGGCAAAACGCCATCGTCGCGCCGAGGTTGATCCGTAACGTTTCCCAGTAGCGGGCGAACGGGCTGCCGATCAGCAGCGCGTCGTCGTTGATGCCTGCGTTGTTCACGAGCACGTCGACGGCCGCTTCCGCGTTCACATGGTCGGCGAACGCCTGCACGGCGTCCCAGTCGCCGCCGTCGACCCGAAAGCCGCGCACCGCGCCGTCGTACGCACGCTCCAGTGCGTCGGCCAATTCAGGATTCGATCGGTAGGTGAAGTAGACGGTGTGGCCGTCGGCGACCAGCGCATCGACGATCGCGCGCCCGATCCCGCGCGTGCCGCCCGTGACGATGGCGAGCTTCGTCATGCGTCGTGCTCCCAGCTGAGGATGCCGTCCATCACGCCCTGGCCATTCGCATTGCGTAGCTCGACGTGCGCGGTGGTGCGCGCCCCGTCCTGCTGCAGGCGCCGCAGGCGCGCGGTCAGGCGCTCGCCCGGCCGTACCGGGCAGATGAAGCTGATCTTGCGGAGCGTGAGCGCCGGAATCGGCCGGTTCGCCGCGAGGCCGAGTGCATCGAACAGCATCGCGATCGCCAGGCTGAGGCTGAACGAACCGGGCAGCACGGGAAACTGCTCGAAGTGTTCGTCGAAGAGCGGCGCGGCGCTCGCTACGTCGATCACGCCGAACTGATCGCCGGTGATGGTAGCCGCCGGCGTTGCGATCGCGGGCATCATGGCCGGTCTCCCGGTGCGGCCGACGCGTGCAGGTGAGCCGGCATCAGCGCGACGAACACGGTACCCGACGCGACGGCTGGAAACGTGCCGGCATCGGCGTCGCGCGCCGACACCTCGACGCGGTACCCGTCGCCGTGTCTCGCGACGGTGCCGGCCAGCGCCAGCCGCGGATGGCCGTCGACGCGGTGCAGCGTCAGCTCGCGCAGCTGCGCCGGTACCATCAGCGCCGGCTCGCCGTGCATCGTGCGCGCCGCCTTGACCGCGAACTGATGCAGCGCCTCGATGACGAGCAGCCCCGGCCGTGCGCTCGACCAGTCGCCATACCGCCGCGGATCCGCATCGCCCGCGAAACGCGCGGGATCGGACGGATCGCGGATCACGCGACAAAGGGCAAGAAAGCCAGGCCGCGCCGTCTCGCTCCCCCTCTCAAACCTGGTATGTCTCATTTTTATGCCTTGTTATGTCTGTGTTTTGGCTTCTCGCACCCCGGTGACTGCTCTCACGTCGGCCGATGTCGTGCGGATCAAGTGCTGATCGGCTGCGAGTGTATCGATTCGTCGCCGAAAGAAACGATCATGCGACCAATTGCAGAAACGGGCGACGAACCGCGCATGGGGCCGATGGAATGCAACGCGGGGGTGCGGCCGACGGCGGGCCGCGACCCGCTCGCCGCGCCGGCGTGCGACGGCGTTGCCGACGGCCGCCGTTCGTCGGGGAGGAATGCCGTTCGTCCGCGCGTTGCGCCGTTCGTCGCACTGCGCAATACGGAGCCGCGGGTGCCGCTAAGGTAGCGACATCGATCGAATACCTTGGGAGGTGTCCGTGTTGGCGGCCAGCTTGAGTCATGTCACGAAAAACTATGGAACCGGCCCGCTCGCGGTCGCCGCGGCCGACGATGCGTCGCTCGAGATTCTCGCGAACCGCTTCACGGTACTGTCGGGGCCGTCCGGCAGCGGCAAGACGACGTTGCTCAACCTGCTCGGCGGCATCGATCGCCCGACGCACGGCGCCATCACGGTCGCGGGCGAACGAATCGACGCGATGCGCGAGAATGCGCTAGCCGATTTCCGCGCACGCCACGTCGGCTTCGTGTTTCAGTCGTTCAACCTGCTGCCCGTGTTCAGCGCGTTCGAGAACGTCGAATATCCGCTGACCCTGCTGGGCGTCGCCCGCGCGCGGCGACGAGAACGGGCGCTCGCGCTGCTCGATGCCGTCGGCATGGGCGACAAGGCGAATCGCCGGCCCGGCCAGTTGTCGGGCGGCCAGCAGCAGCGCGTCGCGATCGCACGCGCGCTCGTCACCGAGCCGGCGCTGGTTCTGGCCGACGAGCCGACCGCCAATCTGGACAGCGCGACGGGCGCGACCATCATCGCGCTGATGCGCACGATGCAGCGCGAGCACACGACGTCGTTCGTATTTTCGTCGCACGACCCGCAGGTGATCGCCGCCGCGGACGATGTCGCGACGATCTGCGACGGGCGCGTCGTCACGACCCGCTCGGCTACCCTGCACGAGGAGGCCTGCCAATGAACCTCTGGGTTCTCGCCTTCCGCAACCTGCTGCGCAACCGCCGCCGCTCGTCGACCACGCTGCTCGCGATGGTCGTCGGCCTGGCCGCGATCCTGCTGTTCGGCGGCTACGCGCGCAACATCAATTACGGACTCCAGACCAGCTACGTGCGCCAGGGCGGTCATCTGCAGATCCAGCACCGCGACTATTTCCTGTACGGCAGCGGCGACCCCGTCTCGTACGGGATTGCCGACTACCGGAAGGTCATCGACACCGTGCTCGGCGATCCCGAGCTGGCACGGGAGGTGACGGTCGTGACGCCGGTGCTGACGATCAACGGCATCGGCGGCAATTTCACGGCGGGCGTGTCGCGCACCGTTTCGGGCAGCGGGATCGTCGTGGCCGACCAGAACCGGATGCGCCAGTGGAACGACTACGGCTTCGCCGACCGGGCGACTCCCCTTGCACTGACCGGCAGCGCGGCGAATGCTGCCGTAATCGGCACGGGTGTCGCGCGCGTGCTGCGCCTGTGCGACGCGCTGCGGGTACCCGATTGCCGCGATCCGGTGACGGCCGCCCCGGCCGGCGCGTCGGACATGCCCGACGACATCGCGTCGCTCTCGCAGGCCGAGGCCGCCGCGAAGCCCGCGCATCGCAACGGGCTCGCCCGCCTCGAGCTGTTGACGTCGAATGCGTACGGCGCACCGAACGTCGCCGAACTGTCGGTGATCGCGGCGCAGAAGCAAGGCGTCAAGCAGATCGACGACATGTTCGTACAGGTGCATCTGCCGCAGGCGCAGCAGCTCGTCTACGGCAGCGGCCCGAATGCGAAGGTGACATCCATCGTCGTGCAGTTGAAGCACACGGTCGATCTGCCGTCTGCACGCGCACGCATCCAGACGCTGCTACGCACCCGGCTCGCGGGCGAGCCGCTCGAGGTGCTCGGCTTCGCGACGCTGAATCCGCAGTATGGCCAGGTCACCGGCATGTTCGGCGCGATTTTCGGCTTCATCGCGGTATTGATCGCCACGATCGTGCTGTTCACGGTCGGCAACACCATGAACATGGCCGTGATGGAGCGCACGCACGAGATCGGCACGCTGCGCGCACTCGGCCTGCGCGGTGCCGGCATTCGCCGCCTGTTCGTCTGCGAAGGGTGCCTGCTCGGCATGTGCGGCGCGGTTGCGGGCACCGTCCTCGCGCTCGCGGCCGGTGTCGCGATCAACCGTGCCGGCCTGCACTGGACGCCGCCCGGACAGACCGATCCCGTCGCGTTGTCGGTACGCGTGTGGGGCGAGTTCGGGATGATTGCGCGCTACGCGCTCGGCGTGACGGTGGTCGCGACGCTCTCGGCCTGGCTGCCCGCGCACCGCGCTGCCCGCCTGCCGATCGTCGACGCGCTGCGCTTCGCCTGACCAGGAGCCGCCACCATGAGATTCCCCATCCGGATCGTGCGCGCCGCCGCGATGCTGCTCGCGATCGCCGCCACCGCAGCGGCGGCGGCGGATCCGTCGGCGCAACAGCTGCTCGCGCAAAGCGACGCGGTGCGCAACCCCGACAAACCGTTCGGCCTGACGACGACGCTGCTCGAATTTCGCAACGGACAGCAGACGGACGCCGAGGTGCTGAAGATCTACTCGAAGGCGGACCCGGCAACCAGCCAGTTCCGCACGCTGGTGCAGTTCGTCGCCCCGGCCCGCGACGCGAACAAGCTGATGCTGAAGAACGGCAACGACCTGTGGTTCTACGATCCGTCGAGCCAGGCCAGCGTACGGATCTCGCCGCAGCAGCGCCTGCTCGGCCAGGCCGCGAACGGCGACGTCGTGACCGTCAACTGGGCAAACGACTACGATGCGTCGCTCGCGGGCGAGGAAAACGTGGCGGACGGCGAGCACCAGACTCGGCATTGCTACCGGCTGCGCCTGACGGCGCGCGCGCCGGACGTCACGTACCACGCGATCGATCTGTGGATCGCGAGCGATACGAAGCGGCCGGTCAAGGCACGCTTCTTCGCGGCGAGCGGCAGCGTGCTGAAAATCGCGTACTACCGGCACTACCAGGATCAGCTGGGCGCGGCGCGGCCGACGGAAACCGTCATCATCGACGGGCTCGATCCCGGCTGGGTCACGGTGATGCGCTACTCCGATTACGCGTGGCGCGACATTCCTGACGCATGGCTGCAGCGCGCGTACCTGTCCCGCTTCAAGGCCGACTAGACGATGGCGCGATCCCGGGTCGCGGTGCTGGTCTGCGCGGCGGGCCTCGCAGCCGCGCAGGCCGCGCTCGCGGCCGACGACGCGGACGGCGACGCGCTGCGGCTCGCCGACACGGCGACGGCGGCGCCCGTGATGCCGAGCAACTGGCGCGGCACGTTCGAGGCCGCCGCGGCGAACTACACGGCGGCAAGCCAGACCGCGCCCGTGGTGCTCAACGACAACGCGCGTATATCGAACACGCTGTCGTACGACGGCACGGCCGGCAACTGGCGGGCGATCGTTTCGAATCGCTTCGATGCGGGATGGCGTGCGGGCACGTCGCAGTACAACGCGGTCGACACGCTCAAGCAGGCCTACGTGAGCTGGCAGGCGGGCCCGAACGCGATCGTCGACGTCGGCCGCGTGAACCTGCGCGAAGGGGTTGCGTCGGGCTTCAATCCCACGGATTTCTTCAAGGCCGGCGCGCTGCGCTCGGTCGTGTCGATCGATCCCGAGAGCCTGCGCGAGAACCGGCTCGGCAGCGTGATGGCGCGCGGGCAACTGCTGTGGAGCGGCGGCTCCATGACCGCCCTGGTGTCGCCGCGGCTCGACACGCATCCGAACGATGCAACCTTCAATCCCGATCTCGGCGCGACGAACGCGCGCACCCGCTACATGCTGAGCGGGTCGCAGCGGCTGTTCGGCAACTTCTCGCCGCAGTGGCTGCTGTATGGCGGCGAAGGCATTGCGCCGCAGCTGGGGGTGAACGCCACCACGCTGATCGACGATGCAACGGTCGGGTTCCTCGAATACGCAATCGGTCGCGGCAGCGCGGTCGCCGATTTCTCGCAGGCCGAGTCGTCCTGGGCCTCGAAGCTCGCGACGGGCGTTACCCACACCTTCGCGAACAAACTGTCGCTGACGCTCGAGTACGACTACGACGGCGCCAGCGCGAGCGCCGCCGCGTGGCGGGCGCTGCAAAGCGATCCGTCGCGATACTGGCGCTATCGCGACACGGCGAGCATCGCGCAGGAGCTGATGACGCGGCGCTCGCTGTTCGTCTACGCATCGATGCCGGACGCCTTCGTCCAGCATCTGGGGCTGACCGCGATGGCGCGCTACAACCTCGACGACCATAGCTACTTCACGTGGCTCGAAGCGCGCTACCACTGGCCCCGCACCGACTTCGCCGTGCAATGGCAGAGCAACCACGGCTCGGCGCACAGCGTCTACGGCGCACAGGCGCAAAGCCAGATCGTGCAGGCGATCGCGACGTTCTTCTTTTGAACAGGGAAACGGGGCAAGCGTAGCCGCCGGCACGCATCATGCCAGACGCGCCCGGCGCGATGCGGCGGGCGCGGAAAATGGTGTGACGTCGGACGGGCCTCTATCATTCGGGAAAGGACGGCATGAACAACACTCGGCCCGCCGGAAATCGCGACGAACCGCGCCGTCCGCTCTCGCCGCCCCCGCCGCGCTCAGCGCGACTCGAGCGTAGACCCGCCGCCGTCCGCCGCCGCGCCGTTTGCGTGACGGATGCAGCGCGTCACCACGTTGATCGCACGTCCGAGCGGCATGCCGACGAGCCCGCCCCAGACCGCGAACGACAGGGACGCGAAGGCGCCGGTCGCCGCCCACGGCCGCGAGGTCGCGATCGCGTAATGAATGAACGTTTCGGCAACGAACGTCAGGAGCAGCGTGACCAGCAGGCTCGCGTCGCCCGGCAGGCGCACGAGCATGCCTTCCGGACCAGTCCTGAACTGCAGGCGCCAGCGGCTCGCGTGGAACCATCCGCCCGCCGTGCCGAACCCGAGCATCGCGAAGCCCGCCGCGTAGGTATCGGCGCCCGCCCCTGGAAACAGGTGGTCGAGGCTGGACAGGCCGAGACCGACGAACACGACCGGAAAAAGGATCGGACGGACGGGCCGGACTTCGCGCACGAAGCAGCGCTTCACGCCGATATAGACGAGCACGCAGAACAAGAAATAAACGTAGGCAGGGAAATGTGGCATGGGGGTACCTATCCGGGAGCGCCGCAACCAGCGGACATGTCGGCGACTATAGCGACCGGCCGGACCGCGCGCCGCGCTTTGCGATGAACGGTGGAAATCGACCGACGAACTGCCCTCAGGTCGGGCGAACGTCCGCGCGGGCCGCCGCACGCGCGTCCCGGCCGACCGCCGATAGCTACGCCGTCGCGAATTGCGCTAACATCTCCGCAATCCGCCCCCGCTCGCTGCCATGTCAAGCAAGCTGCTCGCATTCCTGTCGTCCGAACCCTACGTCGGCCCCGCGCATCGAGGCCGCTCGCTGCTGGGTCTTTTCTGTTTCAATTCGGCGGTCGGACTGATCTTCTGGGCGACGCGGCGCAACGAGGCGCTACTGCCCTACCTGGTCGTTGCGAACGGCATCGGTTTCAGCGCGACGCTGCTCGGCATCGCGATCGACAGGCTCGTGCGCGGCAAACTCGCGCTGGTGCCGAAGATTCTGATCGTCGCACCGGCGAGCGTATTCATCGGTTTCGAGGTCGCGGCCTCCACGGTCGGGCACGTCCCGCACCTGATCGGACATGCGGGCGTCAAGGTCTGGCTGGCGTACGGCTCCTCGTTCATCGTCGCCGGCGCCGCCTGCGCATTCGTCTCGGTGTTCGTACAGGCCGCACGCATGCGCACGTCGCTCGAGACGCAGCGGCGCGAGGCCGCCGAGGCGCGGCAAGCCGAAACGGCCGCGCGGCTCGCCCTGCTGCAGGCCCAGATCGAACCGCATTTCCTGTTCAATACGTTGGCCAACGTGCAGAGCCTGATCGAGCGCGATCCGGCCCGCGCCACGACGATGCTCGACAGCCTGAACCGCTATTTGCGCGCGAGCCTTGGGCGCACGCGCAAGGCCACCGCCACCCTGGGGGAAGAACTGGAACTGGTCGAGGCGCTGCTGAAGATCGCGACGATCCGGCTCGGCCAGGATCGCCTGCGTTATACGATCGCCGTGCCGGATGCACTGCGGGTTCTGCCTCTGTCACCCCTCCTGCTGCAGCCCCTCGTCGAGAATGCATTGCTGCACGGCATCGAGCCGTCGGTCGACGGCGGTGAAGTGTGCATTCGCGGGACGCGCGACGGCGACCTCCTCGTCCTGAGCGTGAGCGACACCGGCGTGGGGCTCGGTAACGGCAACACGAAGCTGCACGGCGGCGTGGGACTCGCGAACGTCCGCGCCCGGATGATCAGCCTTTATGGCGAGCGCGGCCGCGTGTCGGTCGGCACGAATGCCGACGCCATGCAGGGCGTGACCGCAACCTTGCAGATCCCTATCGCCTGATATGCCGACAGCCCTGATCGCCGACGATGAACCGAACCTGTCCGCCGAACTCGCCGCGCGCCTCGGTACGCTGTGGCCCGAACTCGAGATCGTCGGGATGCCGCGCAACGGCGTCGACGCGCTCGCCGAGCTGAATGCAAAGCGCCCCGATTTCGCATTCCTCGACATCCGGATGCCTGGTATCGACGGGCTGAAGATCGCGAGTCTCGTGCCGCACGTACACGTTGTATTCGTGACGTCCTACGACGAGTACGCGGTTCAGGCGTTCGACCAGTCGGCGATCGACTATCTGCTGAAACCCGTGACCGACGACCGCCTGCTCCGCTGCATCGTGAAACTGCAGCGCGGCGGCCCCGCACCGACCGACACCGCGCTGCTGGCAAGCACGCAGGAGCAGCGGGATACCGCGCCCATCCGGTGGCTGACCGTTGGCCTCCGGGACACGACCCGGCTCGTCTCGGTGGACGAGGTGCTGTATTTCCAGGCCGCGGACAAATACACGGAGGTCGTGACCGCGAGCGACCGGCACATCATCCGCACTCCCCTCAAGGAAATGCTCCCGCGGCTCGATAGCGCGCGTTTCGCGCAGGTGCATCGCGGCGTGATCGTCGCCTATGCAGCGATCGACCATATCGAACGCGACCTGCTTGGTCGCCAGCGCATCCATTTGCGCGGAAGTGGAGACGTTTTGCCGGTTAGCCGTGCTTGTGCGGGTCTCTTCAAGCAGATGTGATCGAATTATGCAAAGTCACATCCACCGCCTGCGCAATCCCGCGCTGTGCTGATCCGGCATGCGCGACGCAGCATCCGGCGCGCTTTCGGCGGGCCACCGCACGGTGGCCCCTTCTCCCCGCAGCGTCACACTCAACGCAACGTCGCGAACAGCAGGTTCAGTCCTTCCGAAACGATCGGGTGGCCGATGATCGCGTCGCGCACCGCCGTATACGGCAACCCGCCGAGCATCGCCATCTGGACGGCGGTCGTTACGTCTCCGGCGCCCGTGCCGATCATCGTGAACCCCAGAATCGCACCGGTGCCCGGGTCCACGAGTGCCTTCATGAAGCCCCGCGTGTTGCCGTCGGTGCGTGCCCGCGGTACGGACGCCATCGGAAGCTTCGCGACCTGGAAATCGATGTTTCGCGAAGTCGCATCGGTTTCGTTCAGCCCGATTCGACCGAGCTCCGGATCGATGAACAGCGCATAAGGGATGATGCGCTCCGCGGTGCTTGCCGGTCGGCCTTCGATACCGGCTTTCAGCACGCGGTAGTCGTCGAACGATGCATGCGTGAACATCGGCGTGCCCGCGACTTCGCCGATCGCCCACGTGCGTTCCGCGGTCGTCGCGAGTTGATGGTCGACCTTGATGAACCCTCGCTCGTTCGTCTCAACGCCGGCAAGATCGAGTCCGATGCCGGTAGTCTGCGGCGTGCGCCCGGTTGCGACCAGCAGGTGCGAGCCTTCGACGACGCGGCCGTCGGCCAGCCTCGCCGTGACACGCTCGCCGCTTTTCCCGCGCACGTCGACGAGTTTTGCAGCCAGTTCGAGCCGGATGCCGTCGTCGGTCAGCGCCTGCTGGATGACCGTACTGACATCGTCGTCTTCGCGCATCGCCACGCGCGGCGTATCGCTGACGAGGGTGACAGCGCTGCCGAGCCGCCGAAATGCCTGCGCCATCTCGAGCCCGATATAGCCGCCGCCGATGACGACGAGGTGCGCCGGAAGCGTCGCGAGGCGCAACGCCTCCACGTGTGTGAGCGGCTGCGCGTCCCTCAGGCCCGGCACGTCCGGGACCGACGCGACCGTGCCGGTGTTGATGTAGACGTTCTCGCCCTCGTAGATCGTTTCGGTCCCGTCGGCCGCGCGTACGGCGATGGCTCGCGGCGCGACGAACCGTCCGGTCCCGATCACCAGTTCGAGCCCCGACTGCGCGAATGCGCGGCGATTGACGTCGACCATCCCGTCCACGACCGACGCAACGTACGAGGAAACGGCGGCCATATCCGCGGTGACATCCGCCCGTTGCGCCGCTTCCCGCCATGCGTGCATCGCCCGCGCATGGTGAATCAATGCCTTGCTCGGGATGCACGCGACATTGATGCACGACCCGCCGATCATCCCCCGCTCGATCACCGCAACGCGCTTGCCTTGCCGGGCCATGTCCATCGCGAGTGATTTTCCACCCTTGCCGCCGCCCAGAAACAGGTATTCAACCCGTTTGACGTTTGCCATTCTGCTCTCCAGATTTCATTTGTTATCCCCAGCGCATACGAATCGTGCGCGTTCCCGCGTCACGACTGCAGGAACGCGAGCAGGTCCGCATTGACGCGATCGGCATCGACGACGCACATGCCGTGCGATGCGCCTTCGTAGACCTTCAACGTCGCATGTTTCACGATCCGCGCTGACAGCCGGCCTGTATTGTCGATCGGCACGATCTGGTCGTCGTCGCCGTGCAGGATCAGCGTGGGCACGTCGATCTTCTTCAGATCCTCCGTGTAGTCGACTTCCGAGAATTCGCGAATGCACTGGTACTGCCCATGGATGCCGCCCGTCATGCCCTGTGCCCAGAACGCATCGACGGTGCCCGCCGACACTTTCGCGTCCGGCCGGTTGAAACCGAAGAACGGCACCGCGAGATCGCGATAGAATTGCGAACGGTTCGCAGCCACGCCGCTGCGGATTCCGTCGAACACGTCGCGCGGCAAACCGCCCGGATAAGCGTCGGTTTTCAGCATGATCGGCGGCACGGCGCCGATCAGAACGGCTTTCGCGACGCGCTTCGTCCCGTGACGGCCGATGTAGCGCGCGACTTCGCCCCCGCCCGTCGAATGGCCGACCAGCGTCGCGTCGCGCACGTCGAGTGCATCGAGTAGCGACGCAAGGTCGTCGGCATACGTGTCCATGTCGTTGCCGGCGAACGGTTGCCCCGAGCGGCCGTGGCCGCGCCGGTCGTGTGCGATCACGCGGTAGCCGTGCTGCACGAGAAACAGCATCTGCGCGTCCCATGCATCGGCGTTCAGCGGCCAGCCGTGCGAGAAAACGACCGGGCGGCCGGTGCCCCAGTCCTTGTAGAAAATCTGCGTGCCGTCTTGGGTGGTGATGGTCGTCATGTTGGTTCAAATGGAGTGATGTCGAGATACGCTCGGAATCCTTCGAGCACGATCTTGCCCTTCGCGCGCCCTGCTTCTGTCAGTGCGCGCGCGCGCCGCACGTTCGCCGCATCGCTCTTGCCGAAATGCTCGCCGGCGGTGCCCTTGAGTACATCGTCGTCGATCAGCGCGGCCACGCGCGCGAGCAGCGCATGCTGACGGTCCCTGTCCTGCGTCCGGGACATCGAACGCGTGAACATGAATTCCAATGGAGCGAAATGGATTTGCGCTTCAGCGGCATCGCATCGAGCGTGTCGGGATCGGTACGCCGGCCCTGGCATAAACAACGGCTTTCATCTTCGGCTCCTTGACAGGGTGCACGAGGCGCTCAAGCGCCTCGCAGGAATTCCCGCACGTGCGACACATACGCCGGCGCGTACTGGAAGAGCGCCCCGTGACCGGAATTCGGGTAGACGATCAACGTCGCATCGGGCAAGCCTTTTGCGAGCACGAAACTGTTGGCGGTCGGAATCATGTGGTCGTCGTCGCCGTTGGTGACCAGAACGGGCTGCTTGATCCCGCTCAACTTGCCGGCCACGTCGCCGCTCCAGTTGGCCCACCCGATCATCGCCTGCAGTTGCGCGGATGCGACTTGCGGCCCGGCCGGCAAATCGCGCTCGGCGGTGCGCGCGTCGAGGCGATCGACGAACGCGGCCGCCGCTGCCTGGCCGACCGGCGTCGCCGGGAAAAACAGGCGCTTGAGCTTGTCGCTCATCGGCATCCCGCCGTCCGTATAGATCGCGAGCAGCTCCGGGCGGTCCATCCCGGCGCCCTCGCCGCCTTCGGGCGCGGTGCCGGACAGGATCATCCGCTCGACCAGTTCGGGCCGCGCGATCGCGATGTCCTGTGCGAGAAAGCCGCCGAGGGAAAATCCCAGGATGTGCAGCCTGCCGATCGAAAGCGCATCGACGAAGTGCAGCACGTGCTCCGCCATTTGCGCAATCGAGGTAGGCACCTCTCCGCCGGAACGGCCGACGCCGGCATTCTCGAACAGGATGATTTCGCGATCCCGCGCGAGCGCATCGACGATCGCGGGATCCCAGTTGTCGAGCGTGCCGGTGAAGTGCTGCAGGCAGAGCAGCGACCGCCCGCCACCTTCGTTGCCGAAACGGCGATACGCATAGCGCACGCCGGATGCGTCGACGTAGCGAGTCGGAGCAATGGATGATGCGATTTCGGTCATGGTTGGATCCTCGGTGGGCGCGCGCCGCGCGCCGCGGTTCGCTCTCAGCCGAGCGCGATGTCGTGCAGGTCGATCGATACGACGAGCGGTTCCGGTAGCGCGTGCCCGTCCGGCGTTCGCGGATAAATGCGGCGCTTCGTCGGGAAACGGATGCCGGACACGGTCGTGTAGTCGCTGACGTAATGCGCGCCGGGCGTGTTGCCGGCGATTTCGACGTCGTAGTCGAGACGGCGAATCAGGCCATCGGGCCCGACGTAGATCGTCTGCGTCTTGCTGAACACCTCGAGCGTATCCGGGTAGTGGACGCGAATCCTGCGCCACGGTTCGCCCTGCTCGTTCCAGATGCCGTCCTCTTCACAGCTCACGCCGTCCCACGCAAGCACGAACGGTGCGTTCAGATACGTCCACATCGCGCATCCGGCAAAGAATGCGAGCTGCAGCGCGTCCCAGCCCGTTTCCAGCGTATGTCCGTCGAACGACCGGCGCGGCTGCTCGCGCTCCGCCAGCACCCGCCCGGACGAATCGAGCAGTGCGATGCGCTTGCCCGTGAATTCGCTGCGCGCGGCCAATTCACCGACCGGCGCATGCGACGCCCATTGACGATCCGTCGCGACGGTGACGGTCGTGTCGTCCATCACGCCGGCGTGACCTTTGAGGCCCCACAGGGCGCCGCCCTGAACGAGGCGTGCGCGAACCTGCCGAAACTTGCGCCACTGGTCGAGCCCACCGTGGGCATCGATGACGGATTGAGCGATTGCGTTCATGCGGTAACTCCTGTGGGTGTGGAATTCATCGTCAGTACCGCGCGGAACCGGACGTCGGCGCGCATCATGCGGTCGTATGCCGCCTGCGCCTGCTCGAGCGGAAACGTCTCGATCATCGGCCGCACGTTCTGCAGCCGTGCGAACGCGAGCGTCTCTTCGTTGTCCGCCACGGTGCCGGTCAGCGCGCCGACGACGGAACGGCCGCCGAACACGAGGTCGACCGCATTCACCGCGATCGGCTCGCCCGGCACGGCGACGACGATCAGCTTGCCGCGCGCGGACAGCCCCGCGACGGTTTCCGCCATCCCGGAACCGGTCGGCGCCGTACCGAGCACGACTTTCGCACCGCCGATTGCACGCAGCGCGGCGGCGACGTCCTCGGTGCGAGCATCGATATAGCGATGCGCGCCGAGCTGCGCGGCAAGCGCGGCCTTGTCGGCGCCGCGCGCGATCGCGACGGTGTAGAACCCCATCCTGTTCGCGAACTGCACGGCAAGATGACCGAGGCCGCCCAGGCCGTGGATCGCCACCACGTCGCCCGGCCGCGCGTCGGCATTGCGCAGCGCATTGAACGTCGTGAGCCCCGCACAGAGCAGCGGCGCCGCTTCCGCCGCGTCGAGATCGTCAGGCACACGGACGAGGCCGCGCGCTTCGGCCAGCATGATCTCCGCGTAACCGCCGTCGGTCGTCATCCCGGTGATCACGGGGTTCTCGCAGTTCACGACATCGCCGTGCCGGCACGATGAACACGTACGGTCTTCGCCAGCCAGGAAGCCGACGCCGACGCGCTGGCCGACGTGCCAGCCTTCGACGCCATCGGCCACCGCATCGATGCGCCCGACGACCTCGTGGCCCGGCACGCGCGGCGGTGCGCCGTCCGGTGCCTGGCGTTCGACGGTCGCGCTGTCGGAGTGGCATACGCCGCAGGCTTCCACGCGGATGCGGACCTGCCCGAATGCCGGCTCGGGAATCGGCCGGTCGACCAGTTCCAGTTGCCCCGGCGCCTTGACTACCGCCGCGCGGTAGGTCGCTGAATGTGTCATGTTGTCCTCGTTATTCGAAACGGAAGTTCGACAGATCGACGCCGACGATCAGCGGCGCCGGCAGAGCCAGGTTCTCCGCGGTACGCGGATAAATGCGAAAACGCGTCGGCATGCGGATGCCCTGCACCTCGACGTAATCGCCGAGATATCGGGCCGCTGCGTTGCGCCCCTGAATGTCGACCTCGTAGTCGTGCCGGCGCAGCAGTCCGTCGGCGTCGAAGTAGAACGTCTGCACCGCGCTGTGCGTCGCGATCTCCGCCGGAAACTCGACGCGCAAGCGCCGCCATGGCAATCCGTCGACGACCCACGGCTCGATTTCCCGGCTCTTCACGCCGCTGTGCCGCAGCAGAAACGGCGAGGTCAGATACGTCCACATCGTGTAGCCGGCAAAGTAGGCCAGCTGCGCATTCGACCACGGGGTGTCCATTTCGTAGCCGTCGAACGATGCGCGAGGCGCGTCGAGCGCATCGACCACGCTGTCGTCCGGCCGCCGGATCTCGACACGTGAAGGCGTATAGATCGAGTGATCCGTCGTCGGCGCGAACGGCGCGTGCGACACCTGTTGCTCGTGCAACTGCACCGTCACGCGCGAATCGGTCAGCACGCCGTCGCGCTGCTTCAGCGACCAGATCACGCCCGTGTGGTGCAACTGCGCGGATACGCTGCGAAAGCTCATGAAGCGCTCCATGCCGCCTGCCGCGCGAATCGCAAACTCAACCAGATCTTCCATTTGTAATCCTGATCAATTCGACAATATCTTCTTCAATTCTTCAGAGCAGGGTTCGATCGGCGGCGTGCTGCCGCGCCCCTTCTCTTTCGCGTGTGCGATCAGCCGGCGTCTGCGCCGACGAACGCCGCGATATGTTTGGCGCAAACCACCGGATACTCGAGTTGCGGCCCGTGCCCGGTGCGCGGCAGCGTCACGAGATGCAGCGTCGGAAGCTGACCGTTGAGCGCATACCAGTTCTCCACCGGAAACACGATGTCGTGATCGCCGCCGACATGAAGAACCGGTATCGACGTCGACCTCAGCGCGTCGAGCACGGCGTCGACCGGGAACGCCGGGTTTCGCGGGCCGTCGCCGACCTGCTGCCCCGCCCATTCGACCGGCACGGCCGGGCTCTGATCGACCGTGCGTTGCGCGAGCCGCGCCGCGGCCTGCTCGGCCGCCGCGCGGCTCGCGGGCGAGGTCGGCTCGAAAAACAGCGTGACGAAATCGTCGAAGTCGTTTTCGCGCTTTGCCATCGTGTAGAACAGCTGCTCGCCGGGCTTGACCAGTCGACCCGGCGGCGTGGTCGCGATCAGAACCGCATGCGTGACGAGCTGCGGCGCCTTCGCGAGCACGATCTGAGCGGCCATTCCGCCGACCGACCATCCGCCGATGACGACGTTCTCCAGCTTCAGACCGACGATCAGGTCGATCGCGTCCTTCGCGAGCGACGCGGGGTGGTAAGTGCGCTCGCCGGTCGATTGCCCGAGCCCGCTGTAGTCGAAAATCGTGACCTGGAACCCCTGTTCGACGAGGCTGTCGAGGAACAGCGGATCCCACGTGTCCATGGTTCCGCGAAAGCGCACGCACAGCACGATCGGCGTTCCGCTGCCGAAGGTGCGGTACGCGAGGCGTCGCCCGTCGACGTCGACGAACTGCGTTCTCGCGCCGAGGCTCGGTGTATCGTTTGCCATAACTTCTCCCGTCGTTTGAAAACGAAACCTTGTGGTGGAAACGCGCAATCGCGATGACGCGTCCCAAACGCGACGTTGTCGTACGCGTATGCCTCCATGCCGCGCCGTCAGCATCCGGTGAGCGCCCGCATCACCCACTGCACGAGTTCCCGCGGATCGAACGGCTTCTCGAGCACGCACAATGCACCGAGCCGTCTCGCTTCGAGCATGCGGCGCGCGCTCGGGTGCGCGGTCACGAAGACGATCGGCACGTCGCAACACCCTGCGCGCAGTACGGCCAGCAACTCGATGCCCGACATGCCGGACATCTGGATATCGCACACGATGCAGTGGGACGGCGCGCTCCCGTCGTGCTCGAGAAACGCTTCGGCCGATGCGTACAGCCTCACGCGGACACCCATCGAGCGCACGAGCGATTCCAGCGACTGTCTCATCGCCATTTCATCGTCGATGATGCAAACCGTCTTGTCGTGCACAGCGTGTCTCGCGTGATGCCACGCTCGCCGGCGGCGCCGGGAACGCAACAGGATTCCGGACAGCGTATCCGTCGCACCCTGTGCCGGCAATCATGCCGAGGTATGGCTCCGCCCATACCCACCGCGCCCGCCCGCGCTTCACTCGTCGCTGGCATCGTGCGACGACCTCGAAGCGACGGCGGCCGCATGAATCATCCGGTCCCAGTTGCACGGAACGGTGCGGCCGCGCCCTTGCGGCCGATACACGCGATCGCCGCAATGGATCGGCATGCCGGTCAGTACGCAGCGTGATGCGGTTCGCGCGGTCACGCACCGCCAAACCTGTTCGCCGAAATGTCCGGATCTCGGATCGCTCCAGCGCACACTGACCGACGTATCGGACAAAATCTCGACGATCCTGACTCGGGCGGCCGCCGGCGCCGCCACCCCGCTCGCACCGTCGCCGCGCGCAATACGCACGCGCCGCATCCGCCGGCCTGCCGCGCCTGCCGGACCGTCGCGCGTGCCGGGCAGTCTCGACGGATCGAGCAAGCGCATCAGCGCACCTTCGAACACATCGTCGTAAGCAAACCCAGGCTGTGCCATATCTACCGTTCCTCTCGCATCGGACGCGCAGTGGTGCGCGCAACGTGCGCACGCCGTCGAAACCGCGAAGGTCGAGCCTGTTCGAGTTCCGGCGCGATACGCTTCGCTCACGTTGAAACCGAGTCTATTCGAACGACTTCCCGCCATCCATCAGCCTGTGGTCGATGCTCCCCCATACCAAGGTTTGCACCGCGACGTCGCCCCTCCATGCGCTTCGGCCGCGCCCCCTGTCACGCCAAGCGAGACGCGACGTTCTGCCTTATAGTTGCAACTGCTTCGAGGGCGGACGCAACGCTTCGTTCGTCGCCCCGCTCCTTTACCGCCGGCTCTCCGGTTTCGCTCGCAGTGCGCGAGCCTCAGCGCGAACATCAGGTCTCCATGTCCACGTCCCCAGCCCTCGCGCTCGATCCACTCCCGGGCGCCCATCCCGCGGACAGCGAGCTTTTTCAGTCGGCGCCGATACCGATCCTGATCGAGGACTGGTCGCGCATTTATCGGGCGGTGAAAGAATTGCGGAAGTCGGGCGTCGTCGATATCGACCGCTATTTCGACGAGCATTCGCAGGCCGTCTCCGACCTTCACGCGCTGCGCGCATTGGTCGCCGCCAACGATGCGGTGGTGACGCTGCTGGAAGCGGAATCGACAACGCATTTCCTCGAACACGCGGCGGTGTTGTTGCCGGCCGACCGGCTCTGCAACAACGCGGTGCTGCGCGCGATCTACGAAGATCGCCCGACCTGCCAGGGCGAACACACGTTGGTGACCCTCAAGGGTCGCAGTGTGCCGATCGTGTGGCGCTGTTCGCTGCCGAAGAACGAGGACGGTTACCGGCGGCTGCATTTCTACGCGTTCGACGTGACCGAGCAGAAGGAAAACGCCGACAGGCTCGACGCGTTGCGGGCGGAGGCCGCGCGCGCGGCGCGCGTTTCGCTGTTCGGCGAGATGTCGGCGTCGATATTGCATGAGGTCAGTCAGCCGCTGTCGGCCGTGGGCTCATCGGCCGAGGCCGCGTTGCGCTGGCTGGCACGCGACGAGCCCGACATCGACGAGGCCAAGGCCGCAATCGCCTGCGCCGCTCGCTGGGCGCGCGATGCGACCGAGATATGCCGCAAGATTCGCGGCTTCATCGGTAAAGCGCCTGTCCAGTTCGTCGAATTCGCGGCGTCGGAGGCCGTGCATGCCGCGCTGTTCCTGATCACGCCCGAAGCCGGTGCAAAGGGCGTTCGCATCGACCTTGAGATCGATCCGGACGCGCGCGTATTCGCCGACCCGGTTCAAATCCAGCAGGTTCTCGCGAATCTGCTGCTGAACGGCATCCAGGCAATCGATATCGGCCCGTCGCGCGAGCGTACGCTGACCGTGTCGGTCACCGCGAGCGCGGAAGAGGTCGTGTTCGACGTGCGCGATACAGGGCCGGGGGTCGAACAGGCAGCGATCGAACAGCTTTTCCAGCCGTTCTTCACGAGCAAGCGCGACGGCATGGGAATGGGCCTGACCGTCGCACGCTCGATCGTCGACGCGCACAACGGCCGGATCTGGGCCCGCGGCGAACCGGGAACGGGGTGCGCCTTCTCGTTCGCCCTTCCCGCGCGCCGGGGCGCTGGTGCCGTGGCCGCTTGATCGCGCTGGGCATGTGTCACGCCTCCGGTCGAGCGCTTCAGTACGCTGCGAGCATGGCGTGCGCGACGATCGCGGAACGGCGTGCGAACGTCGCATATCGCACGCCGGCAGGCCGTGACCGGATCAAGTCACGAACTCCCGCTCCGACGAAGGGCTCGACACCGCCGCACACGCCGCGGCGAACCTCGCCGCCCGACGCGTCGCGAGTATTTCGCGAGGATCGGCGTGCCGGTGGGACGCGCACCGCACGCCGCGCGCCGCTAACGGGCGGCCGACAGCTGCACGCCGATCGCTTGCGACTTGCGCACGAGGTCCGCCAACGATGAAGCATTCATCTTGCGCATCACTGACGCGCGATGCTGCTTGATCGTGATCAGACTCAACCCGAGGTGCGAAGCAATCTGTTTGTTCAACGCGCCGCCCACCACGTATGCGAGCACTTCCCGCTCGCGGCGCGTGAGCTGCTCGAACGACTGTTGCAGTCGCTGGCGCGTGCAGTCGTGCGTACGCCGTGCCGCATCGAGCGATAGCGCGAGGTTCACGGCGTCGATCAATTCCTGATCCGTGAAGGGCTTCACCAGGAAATCGACCGCCCCGCCCTTCAGCGCCTTGCGGCACATGTCGACGTCGGCGAAGCCGGTGATGACGACGATCGGGACCGGCGGCCGGTCGGTGGCCTGCTGGAACACCAGCCCGCTCTCTCCGCGCAGCCTCACGTCGAGCAGCAGGCAGCTCGACGTGTCTTCCAATTGCGCCGCGCGCAACTCCGCGGTGCTCGCGAACGTCACGACGCGCAGGCCCATCGAGCGCAACAGCGTATCGAGCGACGCGCGCATCGCGGAATCGTCGTCGACGATGTACACGACGGGCGTCGAATCGTCTTTCGTCGCTACGACTGACATATCGTGGGTTTCAACCGTCCATTCAATTATGGTTCATCGCCGCGGACGAATTCCGCGACGGATGCCGAACCCGGGTGCGCCCAAGGCGGCGTGTCACCGACCTTCGATACGCACGGCTGCGGTGCACGAAGCGCCGCACGCGAACCGGTACGCGGCGCGCATGGGTATCCGTGCCGGCTGGTGGCACACGCTCCGTTGAGCCGACATCCTCGGCCGACGCATCCCGGAACCGATGCCATCCGGACAGCGATCATTCTAGGGGGGAAAAATGCGCGCGGAGGGACGCAGTTCCCTCGTTTCGTGCCATGCTGGGCACGGCTGCGCATGCGAACGCTTCAGTCGGCGCCCGTGGGTTCGAGCTTGCGCCCTCGCCGCATCGCCTGCGGCGGCTGCCCGAATGCGCGCAGGAACGACCGCCTCATGCGTTCCGGGTCCGCATATCCGGTTTCGCGCGCGATCGTATCGATCGTCCATGACGAACTCGTCACGAAATCCCTCGCTGTTTCCAGCCTGATGCGCTCGACCGCCTTTGCCGGCGTCAGGCCCGTTTCATCCTTGAAGCGACGCGTAAACTGGCGCTTGCTCATTCTCGCCACGTCGGCCAGTTTTTCGACACTCAGTTCGGTGCCGAGATTCTCCCGAATGTGTGTGATGACGTCGTGGATCCGGTTGGTGCGTGCGGGATGCTCGAGCAGTACCGATGTTTGCGGCTGCGATCCCGAACGCCGCCAGCGCTCGAGCACAAGATCCCTTGCGACCTCCAGCGCGGCATCCGGTCCGAGGTCTTCCTCGAGCATCGCAAGCGCCATGTCGATGGCGGTACTCATGCCGGCGGAACTCCATACATTGCCGTCGCGCACGAAGATGCAATCCTTCTCCACCGTCACTGCCGGATAGCCATCCCTGAACCGGTCGACGAACGCCCAGTGAGTCGTGGCACGACGCCCATCGAGCAATCCCGCCTCGGCCAGCAGAAACGCGCCGAGGCAAATCGACGCCATCCGCTCGACTTTTCCCGACAGATCGAGCAACAACTCGCGCATCCCGTCCGTGAGCGGGGGCTTCGACAGCGATGCGCCGACGAATACGGTGTGCAGATCCGACGTCTGTGCCGGCTTGGTCGACGCGTACATGCCGAACGACGCTTCGACCGGCCCGCCGTCTTCCGAAATGACGCTGACTTCGTACAGAGAACGCCCGGCCCGGAGATTGGCGATATCGAACACCGATAACGCGAGTAAGCTCATCACCTGGAACTGGGGGACGAGGACAAGCCCAATGCGACGCATACTGACCTCACGCGAATCGGCGCCGACGGCGGGCACCGGCGGCGCCGCGACAAACGAGAAAATGGGCATGCAGCGGGGATGGCGGCATGCCTACCGGCACGCTGGTGATGCTACAAGATTTTCGCGGCGAGAGCGCATGGTCGGATCGTTCCGCGCGCGTGTCACGCGACGAGCCGCACCGACGTTCATTTGGCGGGCCCCTCTCCGGTCGGCTTGCCATTGTTCCCTGTCGTTCACCGGCCGCCTGTGGCGATAGCCAATTCGGGCCGCTGCGCCTCCGAACAACCCGGTGAAACCGGACGCCGGCAAGCGTCAACCGATCCGACTATGGATGCCGCCGCCGGAATTTTCGACGTCGGTCTCGTCAGGAACAACGTCTTTGCGCGCAGCCCGTGCTTCGAGATGGACGAGCAGCGCCGCCACGCTGTTGCGTAAACGCATCGTCATGCGGACGACGGGTATTGCGCATATCGAACGATTTCATCGATCGATATGACCGCACAGATGCATTTCCGGCGAGCGGCGTTCGCGGTCCGCGCGATGCGTTCGCCGCAGCAGGCGTGCCGGACGCGGTCGCGGCGCGCATGTCGGGCCGGCGACGACGCACATTGCAAATCGGCCGCACAGCGATTTACAAACCACGGATCGGCCGTTCATCGGCGCGTTCGTCGTCAATAGCATCGTGATCCTCATCAACGTACTGACAAAAACAGAGGATGGTCATGATCAAAAAAACGGTGGCGCTGGGTTTGGTTTCGATCGGTTCGGTCAGCGCGCATGCGCAGAGTTCGGTGACGTTGTACGGCGTGGTCGACGCCGGCATCGCATATACGAACAACCAGGGCGGCGCGAGCAACATCCAGCAGACGAGCGGCAAGCTGAGCGGCAGCCGCTGGGGCCTCAAAGGCGCGGAGGATCTTGGCGGCGGCCTGCAGGCGGTCTTCACGCTCGAAAGCGGGTTCCGGCCGAGCGACGGCGGGCTCGGCCAGGGCGGCCGCCTGTTCGGCCGGTCCGCCTACGTGGGCCTCGGCAAGCAAGGCCTCGGCACGCTGACGTTCGGCCGTCAGTACGAGCCGATCACCGATCTCGTCGCGCAGTACTCGGGGTCGGGCTTCTGGTCGCCGGCCACGCACGTGGGCGACAACGACAACATGAACCAGAGCTTCCGGCTGAACAACGCGGTGAAGTTCCGCAGCGACACGATCGCCGGCTTCACGGCCGACCTGCTCTATGCATTCAGCAACCAGGCCAATGGCGGCGCGGGCACCGGATTCTCGAACAACAACGCGTGGGGTGCATCGGCGAATTACGTGAGCGGCCCGCTGTCGATCGGCGGCGGCTATGTGCGATTCAACCATCCGAATGCGACGTCGAATACGAGCGGCGCGGTGGGCGGCGCGACCTCGACCACCGGCAACGACTACAGCGGCGCATTCTTTTACGGGCTGAACGGCGGCGTACTGAAGCAGCAGATCGGCGCGGTGGGCGCGAACTACGCGCTCGGTCGCGCGACGCTCGGCTTCGCATGGAGCCACACGCAGCTCGACTATCTCGACGGCTCGTCGCGCAAGTTCAACAACTACGACGTGAACGCGCGCTACCAGATCACGCCGGCGGCCACGTTGATCGGCGTCTATACGTTTACCGACGGGCGCGCGAGCAACCTGCCGGGCACGAGCGGCCAGACGCTGAAGCCGCGCTGGCACCAGTTCACGCTCGGGTTCGACTATGCGTTGTCGAAGCGCACCGATATCTATGTGTCGGGCATCTACCAGCTCGCGGCCGGCGACGCGAGCACTGCAACGTCGGGCGGCTATCGCAAGATCGCGTCGATCTCGAACATCGGCAGCGCGTCGTCGACGAACCGCCAGCTTGCGTTCGTCAGCGGGTTGCGCGTGAAGTTCTGAAGGGTCCTGACGGCACCTGTATCGCGCCCGTGCGCGTCAATGCTGGATGCCCCAGCGTCGCACGGTCGCGCGTTCGAGCGTGTCGAACACGAGGTTCTCGACCAGCAGCCCGATCACGATGACGGCCGCAAGGCCCGCGAACACGCGATCCGTATACAGCTCGTTGCGGTTCTGGAAGATATACCAGCCGAGGCCGCCCTGCCCCGCACTCGCGCCGAACACGAGTTCGGCCGCGATCAGCGTGCGCCATGCGAAGGCCCAGCCGACGCGCAGGCCCGACAGGATCGACGGCAGCGCGGCCGGCACGAGGATCAGCGCGATCTGGCGCAGCCCCGTGAGCCCGTAGTTGCGCCCGGCCATTTTCAGCGTGGCGGGCACGCCGGCAAAGCCGGTATACATGCTGAGCGCGAGCGGCCACAGCACCGCATGCACGAGCACGAACAGCAGGCTGCCGGTGCCGAGCCCGAACCACAGCAGCGCGATCGGCAGCAACGCGATCGACGGCAGCGGATTGAACATCGACGTGAGCATCGTCAGTAGATCGCGGCCGATGCGCGTGGATACCGCAAGCGACGTCAGCGCGAACGCCAGCAGCACGCCCAGCGCATAGCCGCGCAGCAGCACCGACATCGAGATGCCGGTCTTGACCAGCAGTTCGCCCGACTCGATGCCTTGCACGAACGCGGCCAGCGTCGCGCCGAAGGTCGGGACGAGCAGATCGTTCGCGACGATGCGCGCGACGATCTCCCATGCGGCGATCAGCACGAGCGCGATGACGCTGCGGCGAAACCATGCGGCGCCGGCGATGCGGCGCGGCAGCGGCGGCGGCACCGCGCGCTCGGCGTCGGGCGGCGCGTCGAGCGTGCACGTGTATTCGGCACGCACGGGCGGCAGCGGCGGCAGGACCGGGTCGAGCGTACTCATGATGCGGCGTCCTCCGTCGTCGGTACGTGGGCGGTATCGGTGTCGAACAGCAGGCGGTGGATCCGCGCGACGTTGTCGCGGAAGTCGCCGGTGTCGACGTTGTCGAGCGAATGCTCGTGACTGTTGAGCTCCGCGCGCACGCGGCCCGGATGCGGCGACAGCAGCAGAATCCGGTTGCCGACCACGAGCGCCTCCTCGATCGAATGCGTGACGAACAGCAGCGTGAAGCGGAATTCGTCCCACAGCCGCAGCAGTTCCTCCTGCATCTTGCGGCGCGTGAGCGCGTCGAGCGCGGCGAACGGCTCATCCATCAACAGCACGCGCGGCTGCATCGCAAGCGCCCGTGCAATCGCGACGCGCTGTTTCATGCCGCCCGACAGCGTATGCGGATAGGCGTCGGCAAACGTGCCGAGGCCAACCTTGTCGAGATAGTGCAGCGCGCGCTCGCGTGCTTCGGCGCGCGACAGCTTCGCGGCGGCGCGCAACGGAAACGCAACGTTCTCGACGACCGTCTTCCACGGCGGCAACTGGTCGAATTCCTGGAACACGACGATGCGGTCGGGCCCCGGCCCGCGTACCGGCCGGCCGTCGAGCGCGATCGAACCCGAGACGGGCTCGATGAAGCCGGCGATCGCCTTGAGCAGCGTCGACTTCCCGCACCCCGACGGGCCGAGCAGCACGAAGCGGTCGCTGCCGTACACGTCGAAGCTCACCTGATGCGTCGCGCGAACGATCCGCGCGCCGCTGCGGTATTCGAGGCTGACCTGGTCGATGGCCAGCAGGCGTTCGCTGTGTGCGCCAGCGGGCGCGGCGTTCGCCGCGGGCCGGCCGGCGGCACGTGTATCGGGTGCGGCGGATGCGGCCGGCGTCGCGCCGCCACGCGCCGCATACGGCGGCAACCAGGTTCGGGGAGAAGTGGCGTTCACGATCGAATCTCTTGCGGGAAAAGCGTCAACATACGGCTGGGCATCGTGCGGACCAACCATCGATTGCGCATATCGAAACCGCGCCGACGCATAAGCGTCGATCGCGGCGTCGCTGCATCGGCGCCGCTCAACTGCCGTCGGCCGTCGCGGAATCGTCGAAGAAGTAGTCGCGCCACGACTTCGGTTCGTTGCGGATCGCGCCGGTGCGATGCATGAACTGCGCGAGCGGCAGCGTATTCTGCGGCGCTGTCTTGAACTGCACCTGCGGATTGCGCAGGATCTTCAGCAGCAGCGCGCGATCGATCTTCGACGCGTTCACACGAATATAGGTATCGGCCGCGCGCTCCGGATCGGCCGCGATCTGCCGGGCGGCGTCGGCCAGCGCGGCGACGAACGCGCGGTAGGTCTTCGGGTTGTCGTCGCGGAATTTCTCGGTCGCGTACAGCACCGTCGCGGAGCTCGGGCCGCCGAGCACGTCGTACGAATTCAGCACGACGTGCGCGTTCGGATTGCCGGCGAGCTCCTGTTCCTGGAACGGCGGATTGCCGAAGTGACCGGTGATCACGTTGCTGTTCGCGAGAATCGCCGCCGTCGCATCGGGATGCGGAATCGCCTGCGTGAGCGCGTCGAGCTTGTCGAACTGCTTGTCGCCCCACTGCTTCGCGGCCGCGTACTGCAGCACGCGCGACTGCACCGACACGCCGACCGCCGGCACCGCGATCCGGTCCTTCGCGCTCAGGTCGGCGATCGTCTTCACGTTCGGGTTGCTGCTCACGAGGTAGTACGGAAAATTGCCGAGCGACGCGACGCCCTTCACGTTCTGCCGGCCGCGCGTGCGGTCCCACACGGTCAAGAGCGGGCCGACGCCCGCGCCCGCGACGTCCACCGCGCCGGACAGCAGTGCATCGTTCACGGCCGCACCGCCCGACAGCCGCACCCAGTCGACCTTGATGTCGAGGCCCGCCTTGCGCCCTTCCTTCTCGATCAGTTGCTGGTCGCGCGCGACGTTCAGCATCAGATAGACGACGCCGAACTGCTCGGCGATGCGGATGCGGCCCTCCGCGTGCGCGGCTTGCGGGATCGCCGCGCCCGCGAAGGCGAGCGCGGCGGTGAGCGTGGCCGCCAGCGCGCGACGCGCCGGCAAAAGCGAAAACGACATCGGAACTCCGGTCGGGAAGAGACGAAAAAGAATGACGCGGCGCGCGGCTCAGAAAGGCGCGTCGCCTTCGATCGTCGTGCGGTACAGCTTGCGGCGCAGATGGTCGGGCGTGCCGGCGGCGAGATGCATCAGCGAACGGTTGTCCCAGAACACCAGGTCGTGGTCGCGCCATGCGTGTCGATACAGGTGCTCGGCGCGCACGCTGTGCGCGAACAATTCGTCGAGCAGCGCGCGGCTTTCGTCGTCCGGCAGCCCGACGATGCGCGTCGTGAAATGCTCGCTGACGAAGAGCGCCTTGCGGCCGGTTTCCGGATGCGTGCGCACGACCGGATGAACGACCGCCGCGACCTGCGCGATCTGCTCGGGCGACAGGTTGGGCCGCCATGGGCTGCGCGCCTGCAATTCCGCATAGCGCGCGAGATACGTATGCTCCGCGCGCCGCCCTTCGACCGCGCGGCGCAGATGGGCCGGCAGCGTATCCCACGCGAGATGCATGTTCGCGAACAGCGTGTCGCCGCCTTCCGCCGGCAGTTCCTGCGCGTGCAGCAGCGAGCCGAGGCTCGGCTTTTCCTTGTACGACAGGTCGGAATGCCAGAAATGGCCGGCGTCGCCGAGCCCGACCGGTTTGCCGTTCTCGACGATGTTCGACACGATCAGCACTTCCGGGTGGCCGGCCAGCGCGAACTGGTGCAGCACGTGAATCTGCAGCGGTCCGAAGCGGCGGCTGAACGCGATGTGCTCGTCCGGCGTGATGCGCTGGTCGCGAAATACCAGCACGTGGTGATCGAGATGCGCACGATGGATGCGCGCGAAATCGTCGGCGTCGAGCGGTTTCGACAGGTCGAGGCCGATCACTTCGGCGCCGAGCGGCGCGTCGAACGGCACGATGTCGAAGTGCTGCGCCGCGCCGTCCGGCCGCAAGGCGGGATGCCCGGCGGAAAGCGTTGCGGCGTCGCGGATGGCGGTAGTCGTCACGGCACGGCTCCTGATTCGGTCAAAACGCGAATCTACGAGGGCGTGCCGGCGTGCGTCAACGAAGCGATTCGGATACGTTTATCTGCTGCGGTGATAAAGATCGCTGCTCACGCATACGGCGTCGATTCGGGGCGGAATCGTCAACCGGGGCGATGACCGGGGTGCGGCCGTATCCAGCCGCATCCTGCGCCGCCAGCCAACTAAGGCTGCCCGGCGCCACCCGACGCGCCATAGATCTGCCCGGTCACATAGCTCGCGCGCGACGACATCAGCTCGACGTAGATCGATGCGATCTCGGCCGGTTGTCCGGGCCGCCCCATCGGCACCTGCTCGCCGAACGTCTCCACGTTGTGCGTCGTCTGTCCGCCGCTGACCTGCAACGGCGTCCAGAACGGCCCCGGCGCGACGCCGTTCACGCGGATGCCGCGCTTGATCATCTGCTTCGCGAGCCCCTTCGTGAAATTCGCGATCGCCGCTTTCGTCATCGCGTAGTCCAGCAGGTTCGCGGACGGGTCGTACGCATTGACCGACGTCGTATTGACGATCGCCGAACCGGGCGGCATGTGCGCAATGGCGGCCCGCGTGATCCAGAACATCGCGTAAAGGTTGGTGCGCAGCGTCCAGTCGAACTGCTCCGTGCTGATGTCGAGGATCGATTCGTGGCTCTGCTGGCGCGCCGCGTTGTTCACGAGAATGTCGAGCCCGCCGAGCGCGGCGACCGCCCGCTCGACGAGCCCGTTGCACGCGCCTTCGCTGCGGATATCGACTGGCAGCGGCACCGCCTTGCGCCCCGCGCTGCGGACGATGTCCACGACTTCGCGCGCATCGGGCTCTTCGTCGGGCAGATAGACGATCGCGACGTCTGCGCCTTCTCGTGCGCAGGCGATCGCCACCGCGCGGCCGATGCCCGAATCGCCGCCGGTGATCAGCGCCTTGCGGCCCTCGAGCCTGCCGCTGCCCCGATAGCTACGCTCGCCGTGATCGGGGCGGGGCGTCATGCGGCCCGCGAGGCCCGGCCACGGCTGGTGTTGCTGCGGAAACGGCGCATGCGGATAGAGCGTGCGCGGATCGCGCGGCGCCGTATCGCCGGCGTCGGGCGGGCTGCCCGTCTGCGCGATCGTCGGCAGGGCGACACTGGCGACCAGTCCGGCCGTCGTGCCCTGCACCCATTTGCGACGGGATTCGGAAACTTCGTCTGATGACATGATGGACTCCGGTGCGTGGATGACGGAATGGAACGAGACGCGGCGAGTCGGGCGGCGGCACCGCTACAGCGGTCGCGGCCGGTTGCCCGAATCGTCGGGTGCGTCGTGCTCGTCCGGCCACGGCTTGCCGGCCGGATCGTGCACCTCGGTCTGGCGCGGATCGTCCGGCACGACCTTGCGCGCCTGATCGTCCGGAATCGTGCCGAGCTCGCCGCCGCCGGGCGCATGGCCGGGGCGCGCGGTCGATTCGCCGCCGGGTGTCGGGCCGCGCCGGTCCGGCGCCTCGGGCGACGCGATGTCCTTCGGTTGAGTGTCCTGGGTCATGAATATCTCCGTGTTCGGATGGTGTCGGGCCGACCGCGCGCGCCGCACGGGATCCGCCATCGCGCGTGTCCCGCATGCGTCGTCCTGTGCGGCTGTCGCTGGGTCACGGCCGGCCACGTTTCACCGCGTGCGCCGCCTTTCGTGCGCGATCTCGCCGGTCGGCACCGCGTCGACGTCCTGCAGCGGCTCGCCGGGGATGCGGCGCTTCGCGGACTGATCGGCCGGCGAATCCGTCGCCTGCCCGGCGCGCCCGTCCGCGCTGCTGCCCTCTGCATCGAGCTGCTGCTCGGCCCGTTGCCAGTATTCGTCGGCCTTGCCGTCCGGCGCGCCGTCCGCCTGCCACAGCCGGTACGCGCGCTCGCGGACCCGCGTTTCCCTGTCTACGTTCATGTCGTTCTCCGTGTCTGCCATGGCGATCACCGATCCGGGCGCGATGGCGCCGACACCGCGCCGAGCGTCGACGACATCCCGCCGTCCGCGGCGGTAGCAAGATCACCCAGCGCGACGATGCCGACCAGCCGCTTCTGCCGGTCGATCACCGGCACGCGACGAATCTGCGCGCTTCCATCTTCTTTTGCACCGCGGAAATGTCGTCGTCCTCGTAACACCAGTTCGCGGGTCCGCTGACGACGCCCTCGACCGCCTCGTCCGGCGGCACGCCCATCGATACCGCGCGCACGACGATGTCCCGATCCGTCAGCATGCCGATCAGCCGCGTGCCGTCGCACACGGGCAGCGCGCCGACGTTCAGGTCGCTCATCAACCTGGCCGCATCGCGCAGGCTCTGCGTCGGGCCGATGGTCGCGGCGTCGCGTGTCATCACTTCCGATACACATGTCATGTTTCGCTCCTTGATAAACCGCCCACGGCGGCCAGCAGCACGAGCATCGAGCGTTCCGGCGGCCGCGCGCGCGTCAGTCCTCCGTCGAGCAGCGGACCGACGTCAGGCCGACCGATTCGACGGTCCGCATCAGTTGCTTCAGCATCACGTCGGCGCCGGCCACTTCGCGCCATTGCACGAGCAGTTCCTCCTCGCGCACGGCGCGTGCGGCCGTTTCGCAAAAGCGCTTCGTCCGGCACGTGAAACCCGCGTCGTGCAGCTTCGCGGTCAGTTGTTCAAGCGCAACCGACCCCAGCGGATATTCGACCGTGACCAGCGCGGTCCTGACGCGCCGCAAGCGCTGCTCCACAAACCGCAGCGGCCAGACGACCAGCAGCGCGAGCACCAGCCCGAGCGCGCCGAGCGACAATTGGCCGCCGCCGATGCACAGCCCGATGACCGTCACGAACCACAGCGTCGCGGCCGTCGTGACACCGGACACCAGGCCGTCCCGATGAAGGATCGCGCCGCCGCCGATGAAGCCCATCCCGGTCAGGATGCCGAGCGGCAGCCGCATCAGATCGAGCACCGAGAACGCGCCCTCCGGTTTGCCCGCTTGCAGCAACAGCGCATTGACCTGCAGCATCGACAGGCATGCGGCGAGACAGACGAGGATCGTCGTGCGCAGGCCGGCCGTCTTGCCGGATTCGCTGCGATCGAAGCCGATCAGCCCGCCCGCGACGAGCGCCAGCACGATCCTGACGAGAACGTCGTTCCATTGCAGTACGACCGGCATCGGCTCCATATGCGCCTCCCGTGCAAATCGTCATGTGTCGGGGCGCGAACGCCGCCGATGACGCTTGCCGGTCGCAAGGATCGGGCCTGCCTTCGGGGTGCGGCGACGCGTGTAGCGTGGCGGACCGAATTGTAGAAAGGAACGTTCCGCGAGCACCGCGCCAGAGTGGCGAACGGCTGCCGTCAGTTTTGACCCGCGCTTTGCGACGACCGGACAATATGCGTTCGGTCGATCGTGCTGCACGGGCCCGAATCGTGCACCGCGTGCCCGACCATGCCGCGGCGACCGCCGCCCACGCTCGCCCCGCCCGATACGCCCGATACGCCCCCTTACGAAGGAGTTCGACCATGCTCACGCAGAAAACGAAAGACATCGTCAAGGCCACGGCCCCCGTCCTCGCGCAACACGGCTACGACATCATCAAATGCTTCTATACGCGCCTGTTCAACGCGCATCCGGAGCTGAAGAACGTGTTCAACATGGCGCACCAGGAACAGGGCCAGCAGCAGCAGGCGCTGGCGCGCGCCGTCTATGCCTATGCGGAAAACATCGAGGATCCGGGCAGTCTCGCGGCCGTGCTGAAGAACATCGCGAACAAGCATGCGAGCCTCGGCGTGCGGCCCGAGCACTACCCGATCGTCGGCGAACACCTGCTCGCGGCGATCAAGGAGACGCTCGGCGACGCGGCCACCGACGACATCATCTCCGCGTGGGCGCAGGCCTACGGCAACCTCGCCGACGTGTTGATGGGCATGGAAAGCGGCTTGTACGAACAGTCGTCGGGGCAGCTCGGCGGCTGGACCGGCTGGCGCAGCTTCGTCGTGCGCGAGAAGCGGCCCGAGAGCACCGTGATCACATCGTTCATCCTGGAGCCGGCCGACGGCAAGCCGGTCGCGAACTTCGAGCCGGGCCAGTACATCAGCGTCGCGGTCGACGTGCCCGAGCTCGGCCTGCAGCAGATTCGCCAGTACAGCCTGTCGGACATGCCGAACGGACATACGTACCGGATTTCGGTGAAGCGCGAAAGCGGCGGCACCTATCCGCCTGGCTATGTCTCGTGCCTGCTGCACGACCACGTGAACGTCGGCGACGAGATCAAGGTGGCGGCGCCGTACGGCAGCTTCCACATCGACGTCAACGCGAAAACGCCGATCGTGCTGATCAGCGGCGGCGTCGGGCTGACGCCGATGATCAGCATGCTCAAGCGCGCGATCCAGGATCCGCAGCGGCAGGTGGTGTTCGTGCACGGCGCGCGCAACAGCGGCGTGCATGCGATGCGCGACCGGCTGCGCGAGACCGCGAACACGTATGCGAACTTCAATCTCGTCGTGTTCTACGACGATCCGCTACCGCAGGACATCGAAGGAACGGATTACGACCTGAAGGGTCTGGTCGATGTCAACGCGATCAAGGGCGCGATCCTCTTGCCCGATGCCGATTACTACATCTGCGGCCCGGTACCGTTCATGCGAATGCAGCACGATGCGCTGAAGAACCTCGGAATCCACGAGACGCGGATTCACTACGAGGTGTTCGGGCCGGATCTGTTCGCCGAATGATCGTGGGCCGCCGCTCGTCGCGCGGGACGGCGGCGGACTCTCTGCCGCCCGCGGACATCTTCCGGGCCGCCTCACCGGCATGGCCGATCGAGCACGCATGCTGAGGCGCGACGCGCGCCATTCTTCTCCGTATCCGATCAGATACGGACCTCCTCTCTGCAATCATTTCGCGACATTCGGTTCCCGATCGGGTACGAAATGACGTTCCGGCCGTCGCGATCCTGTATTCGTTCCCGTACGAATACGAATTAATGCCCGTCGCGGCGAGTTATGCAATACTGTTCCCGATCAGATACGAAGCACGGAGAACGTCATGTCGGAGTCGCAGTCCGTCGATACGATCGGCGCGCTCGCCCACCTCATTCGCGCGACGCGGATCCAGCAGGGGTTCACGCGGGACGAACTCGCCAACGCGACCGGGCTGTCGCCGAAATTCATCAGCCAGGTGGAAGCCGGCAAGCCGACCGCGCAAATCGGCAAGGTCATGCTGCTGCTCGGCGAACTGGGGGTGCGGCTGTACGCCGAGTCGTCGATCGAGATTTCCGAAGCCACCGCACTGAAGGCCGCGCAACGCCGCAGGAGCAGCCATGGCGGCTAGAACGCTGATCGCGTCCGCGAACGGCGTGCGCATGGGCACGCTGACCGACGACAAAGGCATCTGGTCGTTCGCGTACGACGCGCACTGGCTCGCGTCACCCGCCGCCTACCCGCTGTCGCCGGCGTTCCCGCTCCGCGCGGGCGTGTTCACCGACACGTCGACCGATCGCCCGGTTCAATGGTTCTTCGACAACCTGCTGCCCGAGGAAGGCATGCGCACGTCGCTCGCGCGCGAGGCGAAGGTCGATGCGGCCGACGCGTGGGGCCTGCTCGCGTACTTCGGCCGCGAATCGGCCGGCGCGCTGACGCTGCTGGCCGACGGCGAGCACGAGGCGGCCGGCGGCCTGCAACCGCTGCCGCTCGACGAGCTCGAGCGCCGGATTCAGGCAATGCCGGAGCGCGCGCTGACGGCCACGGCGCCCAAGCGCATGTCGGCGGCCGGCGCACAGCAGAAGCTGCTGCTGGTGCTGCGGGGCGACGCGCCCGACTACGCGCTGTTCGAGCCGGTCGGCAGCGAACCGTCGATGCACCTGCTCAAACCCGACATGCGCGCGGCCGGCTATCCGCATTCGGCGATCAACGAGTTCTTCTGCATGCAGCTCGCGAAGAAGATGGGGCTCGACGTGCCCGACGTGCATTTCCTGCGCGCGCCGTCCGCCTGCTACGTGATCGACCGGTTCGACCGCGACGTCGCGTCCGAACCGGCCGGGCGCGTGCATACGATCGACGCGATGCAGTTGCTCAACTACGACCGCGGTTTCAAGTACCAGCGGGCCAATGCGCAGGAGCTCGCCCGCGCGATCGACCGCACCAGCACGCGCGCGCTGACACGCCTGTCGGTGTTCCGCTGGACCGTGTTCAACGTGGTGGTCGGCAATGCCGACGCGCACCTGAAGAACCTGTCGTTCTTCGTCGACGCGCGCGGCTACCGGCTCGCGCCGTTCTACGACATCGTCAGCACGGTCGCGTATCACACGCCGACGCACCGGCCCGACCATCGCGGCGATCACTGGCCGCACTGCGAGCTGACGATGCCACTCGGGAATGCGACGCGGTTCGCCGATATCGACGTGGACGCGCTGGTCGCGTTCGGTCAGGTGCTCGGCCTCAGGGAGAAAGCGGCCGCCAGTGAATTGCAGCGTTTTCTCGAACCGCTCGATCGTCACGTCGAGCGCACGCTCGATGAAGTGCGGAACGTCGCGCATCCGGACGCCGGGGAAATGCGGTTGCTGAATTCGATCGTTGCCATGCCGATCGCGGAGATGGGGCGCGTGCTGCGGCAGACGCGCGGATAGGCTGCCGGGCGCGGGCGTCGTGCCGCCACCGAACCCCGCACGGCGCACGACGCCCGCGCCCGGCGAATGCTTGAGCGTCAGCGGCGCGCCGCAAAGGCATCGACGCCCGTCGCTGCCGCGGACCACGCCCACAGCCGCGCCGCCTCCTCCGGATCGATCGCATGCGGCCGCACGCCCGATTCCTCGTCGCCGCGCGTCACCGCCGCAACGTCGCAATCCTCGCAATAGACGCCGCCGAGATCGGCGATGCGCGGCGACGTCGCCGCCCATACCTGGGTTGCCGCCCCCTGCGCAGGCGTCTTGAACGTCGGATCGACCGGCACGCCGTGCTCGTCGACCCAGCCCTGCGCCATCATTTCTTCTCGCGTCAGATGACGCTGCAGCGGCGTCGCGATCTTGCCGGGATGCAGCGAATACGCTCGGACACCGAACGGCGCGCCCAGCACGTCGAGCTGCACCGCGAACAATGCGTTGGCGGTTTTCGACTGCCCGTACGCGAGCCATTTGTCGTAACCGCGCGCGAACCCGATATCGTCCCAGCGGATCGGCGACAGCCGGTGGCCGAGCGACGACACCGCGACCACGCGCGCGCCGTCGCCGTGCGCAAGCGCCGGCCACAGCCGGTTGACGAGCGCGTAGTGACCGAGGTGATTGACGGCCATCTGCGCTTCCCGGCCGTCGCCGACGCGCGTCTCGGGGCACGCCATGATGCCCGCGCTGTTGATGACGATATGCACGTTGCGTCGCGCGTCGACGAACCGCGCGGCGAATGCGGCCACGCTCGCGGCGTCGGCGAGTTCGAGCGGCGCGATCTCCACGCCGGCGATGCCGCGGGTCGCCTCGCGCGCGGCCTCGGCGCTCCGTGCGCCGACGACGACGTGCGCACCGGCTTGCGCCAGTGCACGCGTGGTTTCGAGGCCGAGACCCGAATGGCCGCCCGTGACGATGGCGGTCTTGCCGCGCAGGTCGAAGCCGGCCAGGACGTCGGTCGCCGTCGACGCGGCGTCGAATCCGGAATGAAGGGGGTGCTGCCTGCTCGTCATCGAAGGCTCCAGGAAGGGTGCGCGAAGCACGCGGCCGCCGATCGGCCGCGTCACTGCACGAGATCATTCTCCGGCCGCACCCCCGGACTGTGAATGCAATAGAATCCGGTTTTTCGTCGAGATCGTCCGGGGATTGCGCGTGGACCCGCTATCGGAAGTGCTGTCGCTGCTGGAGACGCGCGACTCGTTTTTCACCGGCCTGCGCGCCGGCGGCCCATGGGCGGTCGACCTTCCCCCGCCCAGCGGGATCAAGTTCAATGCGGTGGTCGAAGGCAGTTGCTGGCTGACCGTCGACGGTGAGGGACCGCCCGTCCAGCTACGCGCGGGGGACTGCTTCCTGCTCGCCGCACCGCGGGCATTTTCGCTGGCGAGCGATCCGTCGGTCGCGCCGGTACCGGTCGCCGACGTGTACCGGCATGTCGAGCACGGTATCGCGCACTATGCCGAACCGGCCGACTGCTTTCTGATCGGCGGCCGCTTCGCCTACGAGGAAGGCATGCCGCTGCTGCTCGGCAACCTGCCGCCCGTGGTGATCGTGAGCGGCGATTCCGAACAGGCGGCGGTGTTGCGTTGGTCGCTGCAGCAGCTCGCGCGGGAATTCGGCGCGTCGTCGCCGGGCGGGTCGCTGATGGTTCGGCATCTCGGACACATGATGCTCGTGCAGATCCTGCGGCGCTATGTGGACGCCGGCGCGAACGGCGACGTCGGCTGGCTTGCCGGGTTCGCGGATTCGCGGGTCAGCGCGGCGCTGGCCGCGATTCACGCCGCGCCCGAGCGACGCTGGACCGTCGACGCCCTCGCGGCCTGCTGCCACGTGTCGCGTTCCACGTTCGCACTGCATTTCAAGCGGCGGCTCGGGTTCGGGCCGCTCGAATACGTGCTGCGGTGGCGGATACAGGTGGCGATGCGCGAACTGCGCCGCTCGAACGCGTCGATATCGGCGATCGCGCAGCGGCTCGGCTACGACTCGGATAGCGCGTTCGGCCATGCGTTCAAACGCATCGTGGGTCGTTCGCCGCGCGCATATCGTCATGACGTGACGAACGAGTCGGGCAACTAGCGTCGTTACCGCGTCCATCGGGCACGCGATGTTGCGATTCCGTCGACGCCACGCATTCGCATCGCGACCATCGGGATAAGTATTCTTATCACAATAGACGCATCAGCCACGCAAACCTGCGTTTGCGAAAACGCCCCGCATGCCGCGAGGCGTCCACCGGCTTACCGCCCGATCGGCAAGCCCGTCGGTTCGATCCAGCCGAGCTTGTACGCGATCAGCAGCGACAGAAACAGCGTGATCGACAACCCGACACGCGCGGCAAGCGACCACGCCATCCGCTTGGACTTGCCGCGATCGTGATTCATGAAGTACAGCGCGAAGATAAGGCTCGCGATGATCATCGCGAATGCCACGGAAACCAGCAGGGTTTTCATTGCCGTTGCCTTTGAAGATCCGAATCGGCCTGAATCAGTTCGGCCAGTTTTTGCCGCTCGTCGGCGACGCCGCCGACGCCCGACGCCGGCCAGTCCAGCGCGACGCCATTGCCGAGCGAATCGCGCACGAGTGCCTGATACCGCCGGTCGTTGATCGTGCCGTGCTCCATCGTGTCCGAGATCTCGCGCCGGAACGGCAGCGGGAAACTCGCGTACGCGCGCGACAGCGCCGCATATTGTCTCGCATCGATCTCTTTCGACGATGGTATGACAGTCCAGATCACCACGGCGACGATGGCCGTGAACGGGATCGCCGTGTAGCGAAGGATGAACTTGATCGGGGTCATGAAGCGGTGAGCAGAAGTAATCGCAAGCACGCGCCGCGCGGCAACGGAACAGCCGGCCGGCAGCGCCTCGCATCATTGTACTGAAAGCACCATCCGGCCAACAGAGTATGATAATGACATTATCATGTTCATCACATGATTCGACGGCCCCGGCATCCGGTGCGGGCAGCGTGCCCGTCACGCCGCCCGCACCGGTTTTCCGCCCGTACCCGCGCATCCGCGACGATTGAGCGAAACCCTTATGCCAGCGCAGTACTTCCGAACCCTGACGGGAAAACACCGCAGCGCGACCGCGAACCGCCAGCTCGGGTTTTCGCTCGCGTTCGTCGCCGGCGCGACCAATGCCGGCGGATTTCTCGCGGTCAAGCAGTACACGTCGCACATGAGCGGCATCGTGTCGGCGATCGCCGACACGACGGCGCTCGGCGACGTGCGGCTCGCGCTCGCCGGCATCAGCTCGCTGGGGTCGTTCCTGATCGGCGCCAGTTGCTCGGCGATCCTCGTCAACTGGGGGCGCCGCCGCGGGCTGCACAGCCAGTTCATGCTGCCGCTGCTGCTCGAAGCCGCGCTGCTGTTGCTGTTCGGGCTGCTCGGCAGCCACCTCGCGCTGTGGGAAACGTTCTTCGTGCCGGTGACCGTGACGCTGCTGTGCTTCATCATGGGGCTGCAGAACGCGACGATCACGAAGCTGTCGGGCGCGGAGATCCGCACGACGCACGTGACGGGCATCGTGACCGACCTCGGCATCGAGCTCGGCAAGCTGTTCTACTGGAACCGCTCGGCGATCGACGTCGACGCGCACGCGGTGATCGCCAACCGTTCGAAACTGAGGATTCACGCGACGATGCTCGCGTCGTTCCTCGTCGGCGGCCTGGCCGGCGCGATTGGTTTCAAGCACGTGGGCTACATATCGACCGTGCCGCTCGCCGCGGTGCTCGTCACGCTCGCCATCGTGCCGGTGATCGACGACCTGCTCGCGCTGCTGCGCGGCAAACGCTGATCGTGCACCACGGACGGCGCTGGCGCGCGGTAACGCCGAAAGCGGATCGATTATAATTTGATTAACATACCGACCACCCTCGCCCCGTCATGGAAACGAAAACCGCCCGCCTGACCGTCCTGATCGATCCCGCGAAGAAGGAAGCCTTCGAGATGCTCTGCGCGGAGCAGGATCTTACGCCGTCGCAAGTCGTGCGGCAGTTGATCCGCGAATATCTCGACCGGCACGGCGTCACGTACAAAACCCGGAGCGCGATCGGCAAGCGCGTGAAGTAAGCGCGGCCGCAAAGGCGCGCGCGGCGCCGCCGCGATACCCCAGGCACCTCAAGTATCCGAAGTACCGTTACGCGCCGATCTCCCAGCGTTCGTGCGACTGCGCGCGCCAGACCAGCCGCCGCGGATCGATGCCCTCGCCGTGCTTCATGCGCCTCGCGGTGGCGGCCAGCTTCAGTTCGCCGGCCTGCGGACAGGCGAGCGCCCGCTCCAACAGGATACGCAACGACGGCAGCCGGCTGCCGTCCTTCCATGCGAATGCAACGAAGTTGTTGTCGTCGCCGCACGGCACCAGCGCATACGACGAACCGAATACCGATCGCAGTTGCTCGAGGTGGCGCGGCAATGCCGGATCGTCGTCCATGAAATTGATCGCGAGCACGCCGGATTCGCTCAGGCGCGCGCGGCACGCGTCGAGGAAGGTGCCGCCCGTACAGCGGCCGCGCATACCGTCGGCGACGAACGCATCGTGCAGGATCACGTCCGTGCGGACGTCCGCCCGTTCCAGATGATCCGCGCCGTCGGCGCATACCACGCTGAAGCGCGCGTCGTCGGCAGGAATCCTGAACACGTTGCGCAGCGCGATCACGTCCGGATTGATCTCGACCGCTTCGATCGTCGTGCCGGGCAGATGGCGGTAGCAGTACTTCGCGAGCGAACCGCCGCCGAGCCCGAGCATGCAGATGTGTGCGGGCTCGGCCTGCAGCAGCAGGAAACCCATCATCACGCGCGTATAACCGAGCGTGAGCCGCAGCGGATCGCGCAGCGACATGAAGCTCTGGGTGCCGAGATGATCGAAGTGCAGCGAGACCGCGTTCTGCGTCTCCAGCACGAATGGCCGGCCGTCATTCAGCGGCGTCGCCAGGAACCTGACGAACGCGTCGTAGGAAATTCGATCCTCGGCCATGTGCGGGTACTCGGGTGAAAACGCGGCGGATGAAAACGCGGATGCGACGGTCGCCTGAACCGTGCGCTCAGACCTTCTTCAGGTAGCACGCCTTCAGCATGAAGCCGCCCATGTCGGTCTTGCAGTCGACTTCGTGATCGCCGCCGACGAGCCGGATGCTCTTGACCTTGGTGCCCATCTTCAGCGTGATCGACGAACCCTTCACGCGCAGATCCTTGATCAGCACGACCGAATCGCCGTCCGACAGCACGTTGCCGTTCGCGTCCTTGACGACGTCGCCTGCCGGCTCGTCGCCGGCCTCGGCGCCGGCGTCGGCCGACCATTCATGGCCGCAGTCCGCGCACACGGTCAGCGCGCCGTCCGGGTAAGTGTTTTCCATCGCGCATTGCGGGCAGGCGGGGGCGTTCATTGCGGTTTCCATTCGGGGAGGAGTTCGGGTCGATCGACGATGCCGGGCGAGCAGATTGCGCGCCCGGCCGCGCGGCGAATCGCCCCGCGGCAGCGCCGCGGGCCGGCGTCGGCGCACACCGCATTATAATGCAATTCACATGATGCAGGCCGATGCATTATAATCACCCACTTGCGACAATCCGCGAACTTGAAAGCGCCTTCGCAGCGGATGTCGGCATGTTCGCGCCGAATGGCGCGTACAATCCGCCCGGCCGGCGCTCCGCGACCCTGCGGGAAATCGTGACATGCCGGCCGCCCGATGTCCGCGACATGTGCGCAAGCATGCGTGTCGCGCGCCGCCCCGCCCACCTGTCCGGAGGCTTTCCAGCATCGTGGCAACCGTTGTGTACGTTGAAATCGGCCCCGCCTGGAACCGCAATCGGGGTCGCGCCGCGCGCGACGCGGCTGTGGAAGCGGCGCGCCGCTTCCACAGCGACATCCAGCTGATCGCGAACGGGCACGGCAGCAACGCAAAAGACAGCGGCGCGATTGCGTCGCTCCAGGTTCACGGCGGCACGTCGGCCCAGGTGCTCGCCACCGGCCCCGACGAGGAAGCGGCGCTGCACGCGCTGCTGCCGTTGCTCCAGGCAAGCTGACGCCTGGCGTCGCCAATCCCGCGGCCGCGAGCCGTCCACCCCGAAACGCCATTTCCCGAGGAAGCGATGAACGACAATCCGACGTCCAACACCCCCAACCTGTCGGCCTCCGCGATCTGGGCGCTCGAACGCCTCGCCGATGTTCGCTACGGTCGCGACGCGCCGGCGCTCGGCTGGTCGATCGCGCGAGAGCTCGTCGGCGCCGGCTTCGTCTGCCATCCCCCGCACGGCCGCTCCGGCGCGTCGATCACGGCCGAAGGGCGCTCCTTCCTGAAAAGCCGGAAGTAACGCGCGCGCCAGCATCCGGCTCAGAACCGGTGCCGGATGCCGACGATCGCGAGCAACTGCGAATTCGTGCCGGCATCGACGTTGTACGACCCGATCACGGCCTGGGCCGGCCCGGTTCCGTTGAAGCCGTTCGCGTGCTGGTAGCCGACCGTCGTGTAGAGATCGGTGCGCTTGCTCAGCAGATAGTCGACGCCGACGTTGACCTGGTGATAGCGCGCGGACGAATCGCCGCCCGACCACGTGAAGTTGTAGCCGACGATCGTCAGCAACGACGGCAGCGCCTGCCATTGCGCAAATGCGGAACCGTTCCGGTAGCGCTGCGCATGCACGAACGTCGATGACGCGTCGGGCCGGTATTCGCTGAAGCTGAACGCCGCGCCGACCGTCACGTTGCCGATCGCGTACTGCGCACCGGCGCGCGCGATTTCGATCGACCGCGCCGACGCATACGCGCGGTTCACCGCGCTGTTGAAGAACGAATCGGCCGACGATACGCCGCGCGTCGAACGGATCGCGTTGCCGTTGTCGACGTGCACGTAGCCGGCCCCCGCGCTCAACGGACCGTCCGCATAGCCGAGCGCGCCGGCATACGCGAGCCCCGACCCCGATGCGCCGGCCACGCCGCCGGGCGACACCATCGCCGCAACCGTCACGCCGTGCCACACCGCGCTCGTCCATTTGACCGCGTTGCTGAACGTCACGCTGCTGTCGTAGTTGTCGACGTCGCCGGGCGGCGCGAAGAGCCCGCTGAACGCATCGGCCGTGATCGGCTGCACGAGATCCGTCACCGGGTCGTTCTGCCGGCCGAGCGTCAGCGTGCCCCACGTACCGGACGCGATGCCGACGAACGCCTTCGAGCCGAACAGCCGGCCGCCGTCGAGCTGGCCGGTCCCGACGTCGAAATTGTTCTCGAGCGTGAAGATCGCGTTCATTCCGCCGCCGAGTTCCTCGCTGCCGGTCAATCCCCATTCGTTCGCCGACAACGCGCCTGACGACATCGATACGCGCGACTTCCCGCCTTCCGCGTGGTTCAGATACGCGATACCCGTGTCGATCGTGCCGTACAGCGTGACCGAACCCTCCGCGCGCGCGGCGACGGACAACGCGGTCGCCACGGCGGCGCCTGCAATCAGCATGCAATTTTTCATCGTATTTATGGATAAGTAGTGCGAATCGATTTGGACATACATCGATGCGGCATCGGCCGTGCATGGCGCACCCGCTCGCGATATCGCGATACTCGCGGCGCGCACGCCCGGACCCAGAGCGTGCGCGCGCGGACATCGGTTACACGGGTTCGCCCGTCACGACGGGCGCGGTTCGATCAGGAGGCGTCGCAGCTGAACCGGTAGCTGTCGTCGAGCTTCTTCGCCAGCACGAGCGTGCGCATGTTGAGCGCGCGCGCCGCATTGCACAGCGTGCGCTGCCCGCTCGGCGTCCGGTATTTGCCCGCATACTCGGCGTTCAGCACCGGCTTGTTCTTCGAGGTGAATACCGTGTAGCCGTCGCACTCCTTCTGCTCGTTGCACTCTTCGTTCACCGCGAAGTCGAACGACGGTTCGAGCGCCACGAGCTGGTCGACGTCGTTCTTCAGCCCGACCGCCAGATTGCGCTTGTGCGCCTCGTTCGCGATGAACACGTTGAACGCGTACTGATCGGTGTCCTGCAACGGGAAACCGGTGTCGTTCGCATAGCCGTCGACGTTGTCGGGCTCGACGCCGTCGCACCCCTTCTCCACCGCGCGGTCGAGACGCGCCGTCATGATGTCGCGCACGTTGCTCGAACGGATGTCGAGCCAGCGCTCGCCTTCCCACTCGTCGAGCTTGTTGCCCTGGTCGGACGCCTTGAACTTCGAGAAATCGGGCCGCCAGTTCTCCGAACTCCCCGCCGAGAAATAACAGACGACCTTGCGCCCGGCCTGCTTGAGCGCCGCGATCGTCGCCGGATCGGTATCGAACAGGTCGATATCGTAGATGGCCACGTCGTACGACGTATTGAGCTTGCCCTTGAGCTGCCATTGCCACGTATCGGCAACCACCGGCGTCCAGTGCGACGCGGCGCGCGCGGGCGCCGCCACGGCCGGCGGCGGTGCGGCAAAGGCCTTGGCCGACAGCGGGTCGGACGACCCGTCGCCGCAGGCCTGCAGGATCGAGGCGCACAGCGCGAGCGCCGCGACACCGGAAAGGTTGCGTGCAATTTTTTTCATCGAAGCATCTCCAGTGGAGGGATCGGAATGACGAATGGAACTGCGCGTTGCGGAACTGCCGGTTGCCCGGTGAGGCGCGACGAGACGCGCGCCGGGCGGTGGTACGCGGTGTTGCGAGGCGACACTCACGCGTCGAGCGGCTCGGCGCGCAGCAGCGCCGCATGCTCGAAGCGCAATGCGATCGCGTCGTGCCCCGGCGCGATGCGGCCGACCTCGCGATTGCCGTTCGCGTAGTCGACGATCCGGTACGACCGGCCGGGCTGCAGGCCGCGCAGGGCGACCGGGCCGCTCCAGCGGTCGGCGTAGAACGCGTAATGCAGCACGCCGTCCTTTTCCACGACGTGTGCCTCGGGCTTGTCGAACGCGATGTCGTACAGCTCGCCGCGATAGCGGCCCTCGGCGAGCCGGTGCGCGTCGTAGACCTCGACCCAGTGCCGCCACACCTGCTCGTGCTCGGGCGTCAGCAGGAACGAATCCTTCGGCTTCGGATCGACGGGCCACGTGAACTTCGTCGAGATGACCGCGCCGACGCCCACCGCCGACGCGAAATCGCGGCCGCCGTCGCTCAGTTCGACGTGGTCGCCCGCATACGCGGACGACGCGCCCATCAACGCCTTCAACGTCTTGCCCTTGTGGCGCACCTGCCAGCTCGACAGCGGATCGGATGCAGGCGCCTGATCGATGTAGCGCATGTTGTGGAACGCGTATGCGGTGCCGCACGGGCACACTTCGACGACCGCGTCCGGCTTGACCGCATGCGCGGCGGCATGAAACACGCGGTAGAAATCGGCGAGATGCTCGACCGAATCCTCCGGCCGCGCATGCCGGTGCGCGGGGTTGTAGCACGGCGCGACGCCGTTCAGGTGCTGGCCGTCGATCTTCACGCCGTCGAAGCCCCACTCGCCGATCACCTTCTTCATGAGTGCGGCGACGTGCGCCTGCGTCTTTTCGTAGGCCGGGCACAGATAGAAGCTGTTCCACCAGGTGATCGCCTGCGGTGCGCCGTCCGCGTCGAGCAGCAGCATGTCGGTGTGGTCGTGCAGTTCGTCGCTGCCCGGCGCGACGGCGAGCGGCGCGATCCACAGCCGTGCCTTCTGCCCGCTGGCATGGATGTCGTCGACGAGCGCCTTCATGTCCGCGTCGCCGGCCGGGAATTTCGCGCGGTCCGGCACCCAGTCGCCGGTACGCCGTTGCCAGCCGTCGTCGAGCACCGCCCACTTGAAGCCGAGCGCCTGCACCTTCGGCAACGTCGCACGCACGTAGTCGAGACTGAACTGGCGCTCGTAGCCCCACGCACACCAGATCGGCTCGTACGCGCTCGCCGGCGGCTGCGGCGAATGGAAACCCTGCGCGCCCATCATCTGCCGATACGTGTCGAGCGCGACGAAATAATCGCCGTCGTGCAGCATCACGAATGCGGTCGGCGTATCGAGCGTCGCGCCCGGCGCGAGCGTGATCGTCTTCTCGCCGCGCAGGCCGAGCGAGACTTCGTCGCGCACCGCCTTCACCGGCAGCGATACGAGGCGCGGCACGGTGTCGAGATGCCCGAGCGCGATGCCCTGATCGCGCCGCCACACATCGACGACCGGCGTGCCGCCGCCATAGTCCGACGCGTTCATGCCCATGAAATTGCGCTGGTCGAAGCCGGTCTTCACCGGCTGCACCCAGTCGCGCCGATCCGCGTGGCTCGCGCCGGAATAGGTCCAGTAGCCGCCCGCGCCGGCCGCGGCCGGCAGCAGCCGGTGCGCGGCGACGTTCCATGCGCGGACGTCGGTCGCCTGCGTGCCGACGTTGCGGAACTGCGTGTCGATCAGCGCGACGCCCGGCCGCGCTTCGAGCAACGTGACGCGCACCGTCTTCTCGAAGCCGTTCGCCGACCGGCCCACCAGCCGCAGTTGCCGCCCCGCGCCGAATACGGTGGAGACGTCGGCATGCGCGGCGTCGACGAGCGCGAAGCGGTCGATCGTGCGCACCGGCCGCGTGTCGGGCGCGGGGCCGTCCGGGGTCGGCGCCGGCGCCGGGCCGACCAGCTGTTCGAGCGTCTCGCTCGCATCGAAGCGGGTCAGCGCACGCGTGCCGCCGCCGCGACGCACGGCCAGCCGGCTGCGCATCGCCGGATCGAACTCGATCACGAGCCGGTCGTCACGCAGCGCGACGCGCTGCGGCTCGCCGCCGCGCGCATCGCGCACGCCGACACCGACCAGAATCGGGCTCGCCGCACCGGCGGCCAGCCACTGCACGAACGCGCGCCGGGTGGTCATGGGCGCACCTCGCGACGCAGCGGCACGCGGCGCGCCGGCCTGCCGACGAGCCGGACAGGCAGTGGAAATCGAAAGGAAAAGCAAGCGTTCATACCGAATTCCTCGTGAAGAAGGGCCGTGCGCCGACACATCCGCCTTGCGCAGATCGGCAATCTAGTCGATCTTTCGTTTTCTTTCGTTTGTGGTTTACACTAATAACGAAAGAAAACGAAAGGCCGTAGATTGGCGGCTCCCGACGGATGATTCTGGCGTTTTCCGATGAAACGTCGTCGGGCCCGCCCGCCGAATGCGACCGATTCCGCCTTGCACGGCATCAAACGAAAGTATTCGACGGATCAGAACTCACTTGGAAAGACGCGACCGATGCAAAACAACTGGCTCGTTCACGCGCTCGTCACCACCCTGCTATGGGGCGTGTGGGGCGCATTCACCGGCTTGCCCGCCGAGCATGGCTTCCCCGATACGCTGATCTACGTGGTCTGGGCGTTCACGATGATTCCGCCGGCGCTGGTCGCGCTCGGACGCGCCGGCTGGCGCGTGCGGCACGACGGCCGTTCGCTGGCGCTCGGGCTCGCCATCGGGCTGCTCGGCGCGGGCGGTCAGATGCTGCTGTTCCGCGCGGTCGAATCGGGGCCGCCGTATCTCGTGTTCCCGATCGTGTCGCTGTCGCCGGCACTGACGATCGCGCTGTCGTTCCTGCTGCTGCGCGAACGGACGGGCAAGCTCGGCGTGGCCGGCATCGTGCTCGCGCTGTGCTCGCTGCCGCTGTTCGATTTCCAGTCGGGCCAGGGGCCCGCGCGGTTCGGGCTGTGGTTCGCGCTCGCGCTGCTGGTGCTCGTGGCATGGGGGCTGCAGGCGTATTTCATCAAGATCGCGAACGCGACGATGGACGCGGAATCGATCTTCTTCTACATGGCGCTCACGGGCCTGCTCTGCGTGCCGTTCGCGCTGTGGATGACCGACTTCGGCCGCACGATCAACTACGGGATCAACGGCCCGGGCCTCGCCGCCGTGATCCAGGTGCTGAATGCGATCGGCGCGCTGACGCTCGTCTATGCGTTCCGCTTCGGCAAGGCGATCGTCGTGTCGCCGCTCGTCAACGCGGGCGCGCCGCTGCTGACGTCGGTGATCTCGATGGCCGTCACCGGTACGACGCCGACCGGCAGCAAGCTGACGGGCATCGCGCTGGCGCTGCTGGCCGCGCTGCTGCTCGCGCTGCAGCCGGAAGGCGCCGGGGCGACCGACGCGGCGGGGGAATCGGCATGAACCACCTGCTCGATCTCGTCCGACGTCACAAGCAGTCGTCTCGTCACGCGCCGCCCGGCACGCCCGCGATCGGCATCCCGTCCGTGTGCTCCGCGCATCCGGTCGCGATCGCCGCCGCGCTGCGCGAATGCGCGGCGCGCGAACGCCCCGCGCTGATCGAAGCGACCTGCAACCAGGTCAACCAGGACGGCGGCTACACGGGCATGACGCCGCACGACTTTCGCCGCCACGTATTCGACATCGCCGCGCGCGAACAGGTGAGCCCCGATGCGATTCTGCTCGGCGGCGACCACCTCGGCCCGAACGCCTGGCGCCGGCTGCCGGCCGCGCATGCGATGGACAAGGCCGAGACGATGGTCGCGCAGTACGTGGCGGCCGGCTTCCGCAAGCTGCATCTCGACTGCTCGATGTCGTGCGCGGACGATCCGTCGCCGTTGCCCGAAGCCGAGATCGCCGCGCGTGCGGTGCGCCTGTGCCGCGCCGCCGAGGCCGCGTGGGCGGCCGGTTCGCCGCGCGGCGACGCGCCCGTCTATGTAATCGGCACCGAGGTCCCGGTGCCCGGCGGTGCGCACGAGACGCTCGACGCGCTGGCGGTCACCGCGCCCGAAGCAGCCGGTTCGACACTCGCGCTGCACCGCGACGCGTTCGCGCGCGCCGGCCTGGACGATGCGTGGGCGCGCGTGATCGCGATGGTCGTGCAGCCGGGTGTCGAGTTCGATCATCACAAGGTGATCGACTACGACGCCGGCAACGCGCGTGAACTGAGCGCATTCATCGCCAAGGAACCCGCGCTCGTGTTCGAAGCGCATTCGACCGATTACCAGACGCCCGACAACCTCGCGCAGCTCGTACGCGATCACTTCGCGATCCTGAAGGTTGGCCCCGGCGTGACCTTCGCGATGCGCGAAACGCTGTGGGCGCTCGCGGCGATCGAGCGCGAATGGCTCGGCGGCGACGACGGTTTCATCGCGACCGTGCTCGGCGTGATGCGCAGCGAACCGGCGCACTGGCGCGATTACTACCCGGGCGGCGCGCAACTCGAACTCGACCTCGCGTACAGCCTGAGCGACCGCATCCGCTATTACTGGACGCATCCCGCCGTGCAGCGCGCGTGCGCCGACCTGCTCGCGCGCCTCGATGCGTCGCCGCCGCCGCTCACGCTGGTCAGCCAGCATCTGCCGCGCCAGTACGAGGCCATCCGCGAAGGACGGCTCGCGCTGCGCGCCGGCGCCCTGTTGCAAGACGGTACGGCCGCGGCCGTCCGTCCGTATCTCCACGCGTGTGCCGCGTGACCGACTCTCCTCAGATCCGCTCATGGAATTTCTCGACCTCGATCCCGCCGACCTCACCCGCCGCCACGCCGCTCACACGGCACGCGAAATCGCCCAGCAACCCGACGTCTGGCCCGACGTGCATGCCGTCGTCGACGCGCAGCGCACGGCGCTCGACGCGTTTCTCGCGCCGCTGCTCGCCGATCCCCGGCTGCGCATCGTCCTGACCGGCGCCGGCAGCTCGGCGTTCATCGGACAGTGCCTCGTGCCCGCGCTGCGGCACCGCTTCGGCGGCCGCGTCGAAGCGGTGGCCACCACCGACATCGTCGCGAACCCCGCCGATACGCTAGAGCCGGGCATGCCGACGCTGCTGGTCTCGTTCGCGCGCTCCGGCAACAGCCCCGAAAGCGTCGCGGCCGTCGAGCTGGCGGATCGCCTCGTCGACGGCTGCCACCACCTCGCGTTCACGTGCGCGGCCGACGGCATGCTGAACCGCCGCCTCGGCGCCCATCCGCGCGCGCACGTCGTGCTGTTGCCCGAGGCCACGCACGATCAGGCGTTCGCGATGACGTCCAGTTTCAGCGGCATGCTGCTCGGCGCGGCCTGGGCGTTCGGCGTAGCCGGCATGCCGGTCGGGCCGCTGGCCGACGCCGCGCGCACGATGCTGCGCGAACAGGCGTCGCGGCTCGCCGCGCACGTGCGGCAATTGCCCGAGCGCGTCGTGTATCTCGGCAGCGGCACGCTGCTCGGGCTCGCGCGCGAAGCCGCGCTGAAGCTGCTGGAACTCACCGACGGGCAGATCGTCGCGATGGCCGAATCGCCGCTCGGTTTCCGGCACGGCCCGAAAACGTTTCTCGACGAACGGACGCTCGTCGTCGTGCTGCTGTCCGGCGATCCGCATACGCATCGCTACGACCTCGACCTGCTGCACGAACTGCGGCGCGAAAACCGCGCGGCCGGCATACTGTCGATCGGCGTCGCGCCGGCCGATGGCGCGGGCGACGCCCGCACGTTGCCGCCGTCCGACGACGACCTGACGGTGCCGCTGCCGCCCGGCCTGCCCGATCTCGCGCTCGCGCCCGTCGCGCTGATCCTCGCGCAGTGTTTCGCGCTGCTCGCCTCGCTGCGGCTCGGACTGACGCCCGACAACCCGAGCGCGTCCGGCACCGTCAATCGCGTCGTGGCCGGCGTCACCATTCATCCGTATGCGGGGCAGCCCACATGACTCCACTTTTTCTCGGCATCGACGGCGGCGGCACGAAAACCGCGTTCATGGTGATCGACCGGCAAGGCCGCGTGCGGGCACGCCATGAAACGACCACCAGCTACTACCTCGAGATCGGCATGGACGCGCTGCGCACGCTGCTCGCCGACGGCGTGCGCGCGGTGCTGGCCGCGGCGAACGTCGCGCGCGACGACGTCGCGTTCGCGTTCGCCGGCCTGCCCGCGTACGGCGAGGACAGCCGCCTGCTGCCCGAACTCGACGGCCTGCTCGCGCCGCTGTTCGCGCGCGAGCGCTACCGGATCGGCAACGACATGGTGTGCAGCTGGGCCGGCACGCTGGCGGGCGGCGACGGCATCAGCATCGTCGCCGGCACGGGATCGATCGCGTACGGCCAGCTCGAAGGCCGCGCCGCGCGCTGCGGCGGCTGGGGCGAGATCTTCGGCGACGAGGGCTCGGCCTACTGGCTCGCGCGCGAAGGGCTAGCCGCGTTTTCGCGGATGGCGGACGGCCGCGCCGCACGCGGGCCGCTGTTCGACATCGTGCGCGCGCACTTCGCGCTGGAACACGATCTCGACGTGTGCGCGGCCGTGAATTCCGGCGCGGTGCGCAGCCGCTTCGCGCAATTGTCGCGGCTCGTGATCGATGCGGCGCACGCGGGCGACCGCGAAGCGCACGCGCTGATCGACCGCGCGACGGACGAACTCGCGCAACTCGCGGCGGGCGTCGCGCGCGCCCTCGGCTGGCCGCCCGGCGAGCCGCTGCCGGTGTCGTATTCCGGCGGCGTGTTCAACGCCGGTGCGCTCGTGCTCGATCCGCTGCGCGACGCGCTCGCGCGCCGTGTACCGCATGCGGTGCTCACCGCGCCGCGGCTCGGGCCGCACGTCGGCGCGGCCGTCCACGCGGCCCGGCTGGCGGGCATGCCGCTCGACACGCCGGCCTTGCATGCGCTCCAGCCCGGGCAGGGGTTTTGATATCATTTCGGCTCCCTGTCTTGCCGAAATGGACATGCCCGCTCACCGAGTGCCTCCGCCGCCCGCCGTCGATCACGCGCCGCTGCTTGTCGAAGAACGTCGCCGCCTGATCTGCGAGCTGGTGCGCGAACGGGAGAAGGTGACCGTCGAGGAGCTGGCCGAGCGGTTCGGCATTTCGCTCGTCACGGTGCGCAGCGACCTGAACGCGCTCGCGGCGGCCGGCGCGGTGCTGCGTACCCACGGCGGCGCGCTGGTGCTGCGCGAGAGCGACGAGGTGCCGATCGCGGTCAAGCAGAAGCTCCGTCACGCGGAGAAGGTGCGGATCGCGGCGGCGGCCGCCGCGCTGATCGGCGACGGCGAAACGATCCTGCTCGACTCCGGCAGCACGACCGAGGAAATCGCGAAGCAGATCCTCGCGATGAAGCTGCAATCGCTGAACGTCATCACCAATGCGCTGAACGTGGCGGTGCTGCTCGCGGCCGCGCCGCACATCAACCTGATCATGCCGGGCGGGCAGCTTCGGCCGAACTCCTATTCGCTGTCCGGGCCACAGGCCGTCGTCGCGCTGCAGGGGCTGTACGCGGACCGGCTGTTCCTCGGCGTCGACAGCCTCGATCCCGAGATCGGCCTGATGACGCCGCACCTGCTCGAAGCGCAGCTCAACGCGCAGATGCTGAAGATCTCGCGCCAGGTGATCGCGGTCGCCGATTCGTCGAAGCTGATGAAACGCAACCTGTCCGTGATCGCGAGCGTCGAGCAGCTCGACATGCTGATCACCGATACGGGCGCCGACGCGGCCGTGGTCGACGACCTGCGCCAGCGCGGCATCGACGTGCTGACGGTCTAGCCGCCCGATTCCCATCCGGATACCGCGATGCCCTCCGTCTCGTCCCCGCCCGTTCTCGATACGCCGCGCCTGATTCTCGAAGGCCATCCGCTCGGCGACTTCGACGCACTCGCCGCGATGTGGGCGGAACCCGGCGTCGTCGCCCATATCTTCAACGGCGAGCCGTCCACGCCGCGCGACTCGTGGATGCGCATGCTCGCGTATCGCGGGCTGTGGCCGCTGCTCGGCCATGGCTACTGGGCGATCCGCGAAAAGGCGTCGGGCCGCTATGTCGGCGATCTCGGCTTCGCCGATTTCCATCGAAACATCGAGCCGTCGATTCGCGGCGTGCCGGAAGCCGGCTGGGCGCTGGCGACCTGGGCGCAAGGCAACGGCTATGCGACCGAGGCGCTCGCGGCCGCGCTCGCCTGGCTCGACGCGCAGCAGCGCTTCGAACGCAGCGTGTGCCTGATCGCGCCGACCAATGTCGCGTCGATTCGGGTCGCGGAGAAAGCCGGTTACGGCGAGCCGCTGCGCATCCGCTTGAACGACGCCGATTCGTTGATGTTTTCGCGCAAGTGTCGCTAGGTGCGGCGAACCGGCGGCCGCGTCAGTCGGCGACTGGTTCGTAGCAATGCATGAAGAGGCCGTCGTCCATCGGCCAGCAGTTGCCGGATTCATCGCGCAGGATCCAGTCGCCCGGCTTCACCGGCCGCCAGCCTTCCGGCGTCGCGACGGCCCACCTGCCGTGACGGCGCTCTACCCGTTCATGGTCGCCGTCGGCGAACCATCGTGCCGCATCGACCTGACCGGCGCGTTTTCTGAATTTCATACCACCACCGAAGGAAACGAATCTCAGTGTCGCGTTGCCGCGGCACCGGTGTCGAGCGACCGCTGCCGCGCCCTCTGCGCGTTCGTTGCCGCGCGGGTTGCCTGCAACGCCGTCCAGCCCTCCGCGATGAGCGCCTCCAGCGTGTCGCGCGCCGCGGTGGAGATCCGGACATCGATCTCCTGCAGTTTCATCAGCGCCGAGACGACCTCGTCCGGTTGATCGGGTGCGAGCGCAACGATGAACGCCGAACGCCTCTCGGCAGCCCGGACGGCCTCGCTCCAGTCGGCACGCGCCACCGCTGCTTCGATCGCATGCGTGAGCGACTCGAGACTCAGAACGACTTGCAACGGCGTCATTTCGCCTCCCCGTGAATGATTCGTACTGTCCGCTTGCCGGCCCGTCGGCAGCCGTCGCGGCGTCGAGCCGACCCCGCGCATCCGGTTCCGCACGCGCGCAGCACGACTCGACGTGTCGTAGAAGCACGCAGTCGAGGCGACCGGGAAACAGAACGCCACCGCAGTATCCGACGCGCGTGAGTCAGGTCCGGGAATTGTAGGGAGCGGAACGTGCCCACGTCGGTAATATTTTGTAATGATATGTCGACTAACCTTGCCTGGCGTGGGTTCGGCCGGTGGTGGCGAGGTTCGCGACGCCCGGTTGACGCAAACGTTTTCGTCTGAAGGATGCCTGCTCGCGCATCGTCGCGAGCGCCGCGCCGGCGCTCGCATCGGCCCGTTTCAACGTCACACACGGCCCGGCGCCGCCCGGCCCGCGCTTTCTACTTCCGGCAGCGATTTGCCCATCGCTCAGTTCACCGAACGATCCAGATTTCGTCACATTCCGCCGGAATGTTGCGCAGTATCATCCACGTCGCTTCGGCTACGACGCGTTCGGACTGGGCCTGACCGCTCGCCACCTTCCCGTTTTGCCTCTTCGTTTACCGATGCCCATCCGAATCCTGCTCGTCGAAGACGACGTCCCGCTGTCCGCGCTGATCGCCGAGTATCTGCGCAAGCATCATTACCAGGTGGACACGCTGTTCGACGGCGCCGGCGCGGTGCCGGCGATCGTCGCGAACCGACCCGATCTGGTGCTGCTCGACGTCAACCTGCCGGGCAAGGACGGCTTCGAGATCTGCCGCGAGGCCCGCATGCAGTACGACGGCATCGTGATCATGGTGACGGGCCGCGACGAGCCGTTCGACGAATTGCTCGGCCTGGAACTCGGTGCGGACGACTTTCTCCGCAAGCCGATCGATCCGCGCCTGCTGCTCGCGCGGATCAAGGCGCAGTTGCGGCGCACGCGCGTGCCGGCGGGCGACCCCGTGCCGGATTCGCCGCAGCGATACGTGTTCGGCAAGTTCTCGATCGACCGGGCCGATCGCCGCGTGCATCTTCCCGACGGCAGCATGCCGCGTTTGACGTCGACCGAATTCGACCTGCTGTGGGCCCTCGTGTGCCGCGCGGGCGAGGTGGTCAGCCGCGAAGACCTGACGCTGCTGCTGCGCGGCATCGCGTTCGACGGCCTCGATCGCTCGATCGACGGCCGCATCTCGAAGCTGCGCCGCAAGCTGCGCGACGATGCGAACGAACCGAAACGGATCAAGACCATCCGCTCCAAGGGCTATCAGTTCAGCAAGCACGGATGGGAATGAGGCCGCGCGTGGGCCGACGGGCGGCAGTGCGCGCGCGCGGCCCGCGAGGTGCGGCGCGCGCTCGCGGCTATTGCGGGCGAGCCGTACCGGTATCCGTATTCGTATTCGTATTCGTGCTCGTATTCGTGCTCGTATTCGTGCTCGCGCCGGCCTGCCATCCGCCGCCGAGCGCCTTGTAAAGCGCGACGAGATCGGTCGTCTTCTGCAACGCACCCTGCTCGGCCTGCTGCCGGCCTTCCGACCATTGCCGCTCGGCGTCCAGCACGTCGAGGAACGGCGACAACCCCTTCCGGTAGCGATCGCGCGCGAGGTCCAGCGCGCCCTGTTCGGCCTTCACCGCATCGTCGAGCGCGGCCGCGCGCGCCTGGTCGGTGCGGTACACGGCCAGCGCATTGTCGACGTCGCGCAGCGCGACGAGCACGGCTTGCCGGTAGGCGAGCGCCGCTTCGGCCTGGCGCGCCTGCGACAGCCGCAGGTTCGACACGAGCGCGCCGCCGGAAAAGATCGGCAGCGACACGGCCGGCCCGAACGCATAGAACAGATGCGACCAGTGCGCGAGCTCGCGCACGTGCGACGCGCGCAGGCCGACCTGCCCCGTCAGCGAAATGTCCGGATAGAACTGCGCGACCGCGACGCCCACGTCGGCGGTGGCCGCATGCAGCTCGGCCTCCGCGCGGCGGATGTCGGGGCGCCGGCGCGCGAGCGTCGACGGCAGGCCGACGGGTACGGTCGGCGGCACGTCCGGCAGCGCGCGCGGGGCGTCAAGCCAGTCGTCGAGCGCGCCCGGCGCGCCGCCGACCAGATACGCGAGGCCGTTGCGCAGCAGGACGATCTGCTGGTCGAACTGCGGCAGTTGCGCGCGGATCTGCGCGAGCCGCGCGTCGGCGCTGCGCACGTCGAGATCGCTCGCGAGACCATGCGCGGCCTGCTCGCGCGTCAGGTCGAGCAGGTCGCGCTGCGCGCGTTGCAGGTCGTCGGCCAGCGCGCGCTGCGCTTGTGCGCCGCGCAATTGCAGATAGGTCTGCGCGACTTCGGCCTCGAGCGACAGCAGCGCGTCGTCGCGGCTCGCGACCGCCGCGCTCGTCTCGGCGCCGGCCGCTTCGACCGAGCGGCGCACGCGCCCGAACAGGTCCAGTTCCCACGATGCGTCGAACCCGGCCTGCCACAGGTTGACCGGCGCTTCGAGGGCATCGAGCGCGCCGCGCGCGCCTTGCTGCACGCGCGCGCCGGTTCCCGGCCCGAACCGGTCGAGCGGCGAGCCCGGCGCGCCGAGACGATCGACGCGCTGGTCGATGCCCTGCTCCTCGACGATGCCTTTCAGGCCGAGCTGTTCGCGCTGGTAGCTCGCGGTCGCACGCACGTCCGGCAAACCCTGCGCGGCGGCGGCGCGAACCTGCGCGCGTGCCTGGGCGATGCGCAGCACGGCGGCCTGCACGTCGAGGTTGTCGTGCGCGGCGCGCTCGACGAGCTGATCGAGCAGCGGATCGCCGAACGCGCGCCACCAGCGCGGATCGGGGTCGGCATCGATCGTCGGCGAAGAGCGTGCGGCCACGCCGGATGCAGGGGCTGCCGCCTGGCCTTGCGCCTGCATCGCGTGCCAGGTGTCCGGAACGTCCGCGTGCGGCGGCTGGTAGTCGGGCCCGACGGTGCAGCTCGCGACAATGGCGCATCCCGTGAATATCGTCGCCGCGCGACACGCGATGGTGCGAACCGGGCGGCGGTTGCGGTTGTCCCGATGCATGCGCATGTCAATGCCCTCCCGCGCCGCCCGCGGCCTTCGCCGGCGTGAACAGGAACGTCAGCGGAATGCTGAACGCGCAGAACACCGCGAGGATCGCGAACACGTCGATATACGCGAGGATCGTCGCCTGCGCGATGAATGTCTCGTACAGCCGCCCGCTCGCCGTCTGCAGCGCGGCCGACGGCGGCGCGCCCGTCAGCGCGCCGATCGCGCGTGCGTTCTCCTGCAGCGCGTCCTGGAAGTTCTGCGACAGCGTCGACATGTGCGTGGACAGATGGGCCATGCGCGCCTGCGTGCGCTCGCGGATCAATGCGGTCGACACCGAGATGCCGATCGAGCCCGCGACGTTGCGGAACATCGTGAACAGCGCGGACGCGTCGTCGTTGAGCCGCCGCGGCACGGTCAGATACGCGAGCGTCGTGATCGGCACGAACATGAAGCCGATCGCGAGCGACTGCGCACACCGGATCATCACGAGGTGCTTGTAGTCGATGTCGGGCACCAGCGTGCGCGAATAGATCAGCGAGCCGCACAACAGCACGAAACCGAACCCGACGAGATAGCGCGTCTGCACGTGCGGCATCAGCCGGCTCACGAGCGGAATCTCGAGCGTGATCAGCAGCGCGCCGGGCGACAGCACGAGCCCCGCGAGCGTCGCCGTGTAGCCCAGGTGCTGCTGCGCGAGCTGCGGCACGATCACCGCGCTGCCGTACAGCACGGCCGCGAACGTCGCGATCGTCACGCAGCCCAGCGCGAAATTGCGATCGCGCAGGCACGACAGGTCGACCACCGGTTTCTTCGTGCGCAGCAGCCACAGCGTCGCGCCGATCAGCCCGAGCGCGGACAGCACGGCAAAGACGCGGATGAAGTTCGAGCCGAACCAGTCCTCGTCCTCGCCGCGATCGAGCATCACCTGCAGGCAACCGAGCCCGATCGCGATCAGACCGATGCCGATGTAGTCGATGGAGATCCCGCGTTCGGCGCCGCGCCGCCACGGCGGATCCTCGACGAGCTGCATCACCGCGAGCACGGTCAGCGCGCCGATCGGCACGTTGAGCAGGAACACCCAGCGCCACGAGAAATGGTCGGTGATCCAGCCGCCGAGCGTCGGTCCGAGCACCGGCGCGACGACGATCGCGATGGCCGAGATCGAGAACGCGCGGTTGCGCTGCTCGGGCGGAAACGTATCGAGGATGATCGACTGCTGGTTCGGCTGCAGGCCGCCGCCGAATAGCCCCTGCAGCACGCGGAACACGATCAGTTCGCCGAGGTTGGTCGCGACGCCGCACAGGAACGAGCACACGGTAAACGCGGCGATGCACAGCATGAAGTAGCGCTTGCGGCCAAGCAGGCGCCCGAGGAACCCCGAGATCGGCAGCACGATGCCGTTCGCGACGAGGTACGACGTGAGCGTCCAGGTCGCCTCGTCGTAGCTCGCCGACATCGTGCCGGCGATGTGCGGCAGCGCGACGTTGACGATCGTCGTGTCGAGCACTTCCATGAACGCGGCGAGCGTGACGACGATCGCGACGAGCCACGGGTTCGCGGCGGGACGCCACGTGCCGCCGGACGCGCCGCCGCGGTCGGGCGGCCGGTTCATCGGCGGGCCTCGTGAGGCAGGGACGGCATGCGGGTATCGGGCATCGGATCGCTCCGGTCGAAACCGGCCGCGGCACGGCGGCCGGTCATTTCAGGTGGACGGTCGGCTCGACCGACAGGCCGAGACCGAGCGGCGGACGGGTCGGCAGCGGGCCGTCGAGCACGATCTTCACCGGCACGCGCTGCACGATTTTCACGAAGTTGCCGGTCGCGTTCTCGGTCGGGAACGCGGAGAAGCGCGACCCGCTGCCGAGCTGGATGCTGTCGACGTGGCCGTGCAGGTCGAGATCGGGATACGCGTCGACCGACACGTCGACGCGGTTGCCGATGCGCATCCGCTCGAGCTGCGACTCCTTGAAATTCGCGGTGATCCACACGCGCGGCGTGACGATCGAGAAGATCGACGTGCCCGGCTGCAGGAACGAGCCCAGTTGCACGTTGCGTCGCGTGACCCAGCCGTCGGACGGCGCACGCATCTCGCAGTACGACAGGTTCAGGTTGGCCGTCTCGAGCTGCGCGCGCGCCTGCAGCACCTGCTGGCGGCGTTCCTCGACGGCCGTCTCGGCCTGCCGGATCTGCTGCGGCACGAGGCTCGCGGTGCGCGCCTGCGCCTGGGCCATCGCGACGTTCGCATCGGCGGTCGCGCGCTGCGCGTCGGCCGCGTCGATCGCCTGCTGCGACGTTGCGCGCGCATCGACCGCGCGCTGCCGCGTCTGCGCGGCGAGCGCCTGCCGGTACGCGGCTTCCGCGGATTCGATCTGCGCGCGCGCTTGCCGGTACTGGGCCGGATACTGCACGCGCGCGATATCGAGCTGCACGCGCGCCGCGTCGAGCTGCGCCTGCGCGAGACCGAGCTGCGCCTGCGCCGCATCGACCTGCGCACGGTAGTCGCGCGGATCGATCTCGACGAGCACGTCGCCGCGCCGCACGAACGTGTTGTCGTCGACCGCCAGCCGCGTCACGTAGCCGGACACGTGCGGCGCGACCGCGACCGCGTTGCCGTCGGTGTACGCATCGTCGGTGCTTTCCTGGTTGCGCGTCGCGAACCACCAGACGAGCCCGGCGACGAGCAGCACGAACACCACCGCACCGAGGATGATCAGCGGCTTTTTGCCGGGCCGCTTGCGTTCTCCGTCGCCGTTGCCGTTGCCGCCCTCTCCGTCGCCGCCGGTGCGGCCGCCGCGATCGTCGTGCGGATGGTGGTCGCCGCCACCGCCGCCCGGCGCGTCGGTCGGGCGCTCGCCGCCGCGGTCCGGCGCGGCGCCCGAGCCGCCGCCGCCGGACTGGCTGTCGCCCGCACGCGCGACGGCGGTCGGCCAGCGGGCGTGCAGCGGCGTCGACGGTACGACATCGGCCCTCGCCGGCGCGAACGCGTCCGGCGCGCCGGCGCCGTACCGTCCGACCGTCGACGCGCGCCGGAGCGCGACGCCGAATCGCTCACGAACGGATAACGGGCACAGAATCGCATCGGGCATGAAACGAGGCTCCAGACGGTGGCGGCGCGCGTCATTGCCCGCGCCGACCTCAAGCGCGCGATCAAGCAAACAGCGGACCCGGCGACGTGCTTCGCCCGCACCCGGTACGCCCGATGCGCGACAGGCAGGCTTGGACGGCCCCGACAGGACTCGCGAACCATGACACGCTCGACCTCACTCGACACCGACACACGCGGCGAAGATCGCGGCGACAGCACGCCCGGCCCCGAAGGCAAGCGCCGCGGCACGGCCACGCCGCCGCCGCGCAGCGCCCACGATCCGGCCGAAGGCAAGCCGGCCGAGCCGGACGGCGGGACACCGCCGCATCGCACGCCATCCGGGGAACACGGCGACGCGTGAGCGCCGCGCGTCGCACGGAATCGCCGCTCGCTTGGCCGCGACAGGCGGCGGCAGAAATGACAAGCCGTTGAAAAATCGCGGACGACGACCGGCAGGCGGCTCCGAAACGCTCGCGCGAAGCCCGGCGCGGTGGCGATGCAGGAACGCAAGTTGCGGCACGGGGGCATGGATCTTTCAATCACCCGTCGCCTGCCCTTCATGACGCTACCCGACCCGTCCGATTTCCCTGTGCGCGCGGTGCCGCTGGCGCCGCTGGCGAAGGAACGCGCAACGATCGTCTGCCATCGCAACCAGCGCGTGCTGCTCGTCGCCCGCGGACCGTCGTCGCGCTGGACGCTACCGGGCGGCGTGATTCGCCGGGGGGAATCGGCGCTCGACGCCGCGCATCGCGAACTTCGGGAGGAAACGGGGCTCGCCGATCTCGACCTCGCGTATTTCTTCTACGTGGACGGCAGCGTGAAACGCCATCACGTATTCGTCGCGAGCCTGCCGCGCGGCGCCCACGCGTGCCCGGGCCGGGAGATCGCGCTGTGCCGCTGGGTTCGAATCGACGCGGTGCCGCACTGGCCGGCGAGCGCGCCGACACAGCGCATCATTCGCCAGTTCGCGGACCTGAGCGCCGCGTGCGGCCTGCAGCCGGCGCCGGTCACGCGTCTTTCGTCGTCTCGTTGAGGCCGGCAATCGGCGGCTGCGGATCGCGCGCGAGCCCTTGCGCGAAAACCTTCAGTCCTTCCAGCAACGGCGTCAGCGCATCCCACAACGCCTCGTCGTGCAGCAGCCGGTAGACGCCGCGCACGCCGGGCGCGACGTGCTCGTGCTGCGCCGGCTGCCATGCGCCTACGTGATGCAGCGCGTCGGCCGCCGCGAACGCGGCGCGGCCGAACTGTTCCGGCGGAATGCGCGACAGCGCCGTCACCAGCATCGCGAGATTCTGCATGCCGCTCTGCATGCCGGGCTTGTCGAGCGCATCGACGAACGTGTCGGCCAGCCGCGCGTTCGCGCTGACCACCTCGTTCGCGAAGCGCAGGAAGCCGTGCCGATGCAGACTGCCCAGCAGGTGTTCGAGCGCGTCGTGTGCGCCGGGCTCCGGATGCGGAGGTGTCGTGTCGGGGGACTGGCGTTCGGTCATGGGCTTGCTCCGGTTGGGGCGCCAGGCTGCCGTCGGCCGGCAGCGGTGCGTGCGCCGAATGCGTGTCGTACTCGTTCACCGCCCCCCGCCGGGGCGGGCAACCGCGGCCGCGTCAGTGAGAACGACCGCCGGGCGGCGCCTTGTATTCGCTGCGCGCGCCCATCGCGTCCTCGACGTGATGCACGCCATGCAGGGCGGCGACGCCGTCGATCAATGCCTGCCGTTCGGCCTCCTCGACCTGTCCGGTCAGGCACACGTCGCCGCGCTCGACGCTCACGTCGATGTCGCGCGGGCGAGCGACGAGCCGGCCGAGCGCCGCACGGACGCGTTCGGCGACCTGCACGTCGCTCGCATCGCCCGCGAGCCAGTCCGCCCGCAAGCCGGCGATCGCGCCACGCGCATGGTCGGCCGCCCGCTTCGCCTGCGTATTCGCATAATCGGCGACGCCGTGCCGGCCCGCAACCGCCTTGTCGCGCAGATAAGCGCGTCGCCGCCGGCCGGACGAAGGATCGAGGAAGTACATCGCGGCCGCCCCGCAGGCAATGGCCACCGCAAGATTCAGCAACGGATTCGAAGGGGTTCTGGAGTTCATGGAGGCACCGTAGGCAATACCCGGGACAGCCGGGCTTCGTTTCGGTATGCAGCACGTGCCGTTCCCCGGTGCGAGCGTCGCGCGCAAGCCGTCGCGCGGTAATGCGGCGCCGGAAACGACAAGCGTTTGAAAAATCATCGGGCCGCGCATCGCTCGACCGGAAGATCGGCAGACAGGAGGATCAGGCTTCGGGCGTGTCGGCCGTTTCCGCGCGCCTGGCGCCCGGTTCGTCCTCGCCGCGTTCGGCCGCGCGCTGCGCCATTTCGACGTAGGTCTGCGCCAGCGCGCGCAATTCTTCCTCCGACGCATCCTCGATCCCGATCAGCCGGTCGCTCGCCGCGCGCGTGACCGCGAGCAGTTCGTCGAGCTTCAGGTGCAACGCCACGCTGTCGCGGTTCTGGTTACGTTGCAGCAGGAACACCATCAGGAACGTGATGATCGTGGTGCCGGTATTGATGACGAGCTGCCACGCGTCGGAGTAATGAAACACCGGCCCGCTCACGAGCCACAGCACGGTGATGGCGACCGCGCTGCCGAACGCCACCGGCGAGCCGGCCCAGGTGGTCACGCTCGACGCAAAACGTTCGAATGCGCGGGTGACGCCGTGCCCGGCCGGGCGGGAGCCGGCGCCGGGCTCGCACGCCGTGTCGCGACGCTCGTTCGGTGGTTCGTTGGGTTCGCGCATGAAAGCCTCCGGATTCGATGGTTTGTTGGAATGCGCATGAACCGCGTCGCCACCCGCCGCGAACCGGACGCAAGCTGGCCGCTGGGGTTCGGTCCCATCTGCGCGCCGTCGAGGGGAGCATCGTGCGTGCCCGGCCCCCACGCCCGTGCAGCGCGGCCTCACCGCGGCGCGTGCGTGTCCTCGTCGTCCGGGAAATAGCGCGTGTCGGTCAACTGGGCGATGCCGTCGAGATCCGGAAAGATCGTCGCGACGCTCACGCCAACCCCGGCCAGCTCCTGCCGGATCGTCGCGAACCGGGCGCCCGGCACGACGATGCGCATGAGACGGCCGGCGAGGTCCGCATCCTCGTCGAGCGGCACGAAACGCTCGGCGCCGGCGTCGTAACAGTGAATCGTGAACCAGCCGTCCTGCGCGGTGATCCTCGGCATCACGTGGCGCGGCCGGAACACTTTGGTGCGCGCGACCTGCAGCGGGGCGCGCCGTTCGGCGGCGGTGGCGATGTCGTCGGCGTCGTGCGACAGGCACCACACCACGCCGTCTCCACCCGATTCGCCCGCGCGCCTGACCGCGAACCACAGCGCGGCCAGCGCGTTGCCGGACCAGTCGAGCAGGCGCGTGCGCATCCCGTGCTGCTGCGCGAGCGCGAGCCAGTCGCACGCATCGAGGTTCTGCCCGGGTTCGAGATGCGGCAGCGCGCGCCGCGTGAATTCGTCGAGCATCCGCGCTTCGACGTCGGGCGACGCGCACTGCCGCGCGATGCCCGGCACGAGCGGCCAGCCGGCGTTGCACTGGCCGCGAAAGAGCCGCAGCGCCATCGTCCGGCGCTGCGCACCGATCACGGCCATGTAGTCGGCCACGCTGTCGATCGAGCGGCTTGCCGCGTCGCGTTCATCGTCCATGCATCGCGCCTCCTGTCTCGCCTGCCCATATTCGCGGCGATTGCATCGGCACGTGTCCGATATCGTCGCTTGCCGGATGCGGCGCTACCGGTAGGGCCCGCTGCGTATCGCCGTATCGCATCGCGGTTCACGGCGTCTTGCCGTGCTCCTTCTGCCAGCGCTCCATCAGCGCGATTTCGTCGCGCTGCGCCGCGACGATCCGGCTCGCGAGCTGCCGCAGCGTCGGGTCCTTGCCGTACTTGAGCTCGACCTGCGCCATGTCGATCGCACCCTGGTGATGCGGCGCCATGTGCGCGACGAAATCGCGGTCGGCGTCGCCCGTGTACGGCGCGCTCTCCATCGCCTCCATCATTTTTCGGTCGGCGCGCTTGAACGCCTGGGTGGACGTATCGGGTGCGCTGACCGGATTGGGCGGGCGCAACTGTCCGGCCGCGGGCAGCGCCGACGCGCACGCCGTCAGCAGTGCGCAGGCGGCGCAACGGCGCAGGGATGAACGGTTGAATGTACGCATGAGACGATTCCTCGACAAGAAAGTGAACGGGTTTCGCTTACGGCATCCTCGCGTGCAAGCACCTGTCGTATCGGCTGCCGCTGGGGCCGCGCCGCGAATTCACCGCCATCGCGCACGCGCATGCGCGTCGCCGCGCGCGACCAGTGCGCGAATGCGATCGGCGGTGCGACACGCGATCGCCTGGATCGTCAGCGACGGATTCACGCCGCCGACGGTCGGGAACACCGAGCCGTCGCACACCCACAGGTTCGGGATGTCCCAACTGCGGCAGTCGGCATCGACGACGCTCGTCGCCGGGTCGTCGCCCATCCGCACGGTGCCGGCGAGATGGCATGTGTCGTCCTCCTCGTGCCAGATGTCGCGCGCGCCGGCCGCCTCCAGCGAACGCCCCATCTGCGCGAACGCGTGGCGGATCATCCGGCGGTCGTTGTCGTCGTACGAATAGGTGACGCGCGCGATCGGCAGCCCGAACGCGTCGCGTTCGTCGGCGAGCGTCACGCGGTTGTCCGCGCGCGGCAGCGTCTCGCCGACGATCTTCAGGCCGGCCTGGAAGTTGTAGCGCGCCATCTCGCGCTTCAGCGCGTCGCCCCACAACCCGCGCGCGGCGACCTTGCGCGCCCATTCGATCGGCAGCGGCCCCTGGCTCATCCAGCAGTAGCCGCCGAAGAAATCCTTGCCTTCGTCCGCGTAGTTCCAGTGCTCGGTGATCGACAGCGACGGCGGCCCCTTGTACCAGCGCACTTCGTCGTCCAGCGTCCCCCACGACGCCTGGTTGAGCTGCGCCATCAGGTAGCGGCCGACGAGGCCAGAACGGTTCGCGAGCCCCTGCGGATGCCGCCCGTTCGCGGACAGCAGCAGCAGGCGCGGCGTCTCGATCGCATAACCGGCAACGACGACGTTGCGCGCGCGCTGGAACCGCGTGTGGCCGTCGCGCGCGTAGTGCACGCCGGTCACGCGATCGCCGTCGGCCTCGATGCGCAGCGCCATCGCGAGATCGCGGACTTCGGCGCCGGCCGCGACGGCGCGCGGAATCCACGTGACGAGCGCGCTCTGTTTCGCGTTGGTCGCGCAGCCGGCGATGCAGAAGCCGCGATACACGCACGGATGCGCGCGGCCGCGCGGCGCGGACAGCGTCGCGAGCGGCGTCGGCGTCCAGTCGATGCCCATGGCCTCGGCACCGCGCGCAAGCACGAGCGCGGCCGCGTTCAGTTCGTGGGCGCGATACGGATAGCGCGGGCGCGGCGGCCCCCACGGGTAGTTCACCGGCCCGCTGATCCTCAGCGCCAGCTCGACCTCGCGGTAGTAGCGCCACATCTCGCGCCAGTCGAGCGGCCAGTCGACGCCGTAGCCGAGCGCGGTACGCGAGCGAAACCACTCGGGCCGGAACCGCAGCGACACCATCGCGAAGTGCACGGTGCTGCCGCCGATCGCGCGACCGCTGTTGTTGGTGCCGAGCGTGAGCGGATCGGCGCCGTCGCAGATCCGCTCGTCGGTCCAGAACAGCTTGTGCTGATGCGTCTCGTCCGACGCGAATTCCTCGAGCGGCCGCCACCATGCGCCCGCGTCGAGCGCGACGACCGAGAAGCCGTATTCGGCGAGCTTGCACGCGAGCGTGCCGCCGCCGGCGCCGGTGCCGACGATCACGAAGTCGACCGCCTCGTCGTCGCGGAACATCCGCATCGGCGACCAGCCGCCGACCCGCAACGGATCGGGCGCACGGCCGTCGCGGCCGCGCGGCGAGGGGGCGGACAGCGGTTCATCGGCGGCCATCGCGATCGCCCTCCTCCACGCGCAGTTCCGCTTCCCACGGGTCGCGGCGGTTGAAGTCCATCCGCACGTAGCCGCGCGGGCTCGCGGGGCCGCCGAAGCCGATCTCGTTCCATGCGAACGGATGGCCGTAATACGCGCCGCAGATATCCATCAGCACGCGCTTCGCGAAGAACGTGCGCGGGTCCATGCCGTCCCAGGCCGGTTCCACCTTCCGGTCGACGTCACCTTTCTGCACCGCGTGCAGCAACGCGTCGGCGTCGCGCGCACCGAGTGCCGCGAACGCGCAGCCGTGCGCGTGCCGCGCCATCGCGTCGAGCGCGGCGAGGCCCGTCTGCCAGGCTGCACGCAGCGGCGGAAGACGCGCATCGCGATAGCCGTCGCCGTCGTCGGCCGCGAGCCGCGCATCGACCAGCGCGGCGGTCGGAATCGCACCGGCGCCGCCCGGCTGCTGCGGCACGATGCGCGCGCACAATGCGCCGAGCGTCGCGTATCGTTCGGAATCCAGATGACGCGGCGCATTCGCCGCCACGCGCAGGCGCGCATCGATCGCACGCCGCGTCGCATCGTTCCACGACGGCGTATCGCGCTTGGCGAGCACGTCGTAGCCGGGGTAGCGCGGCAGCGCGACCGGTTTGCGGTTCGCGTCGCTCATGACGCCTCCTGTTCGGCGAGCGCGGTCGCGGCCAACCCGGCGATCGCGAGCGCGGTGAAGCTCGGTGGCGCCGGCAGCGGCGGCCCCGACAGCAGGTTCTGCGACCAGTTGCGCCAGCCGCCCATCTGCCGCGCGACGCCGCGCGCATGGAACGCGACGCCGACGAACCCGAGCACGGCCGTCGCGCGCAGCCACCCGCGGCAGAACCGCCGGTCGGCGCGCGGGCGCGACAGCGCGAGCTGGGCAGTCGCCAGCGCGGCAAGCGGCGGCACGACGAGCGGCGCGAACATCGCGCGATGCTGGAAGGCGCCGCGAAAATGCAGCAACCCGACTTCGCCGAGCGTGCCGACGAGCCCCGCCGCGACGAGGCCAGCCAGCGCGCGCCCGGCCGGCAGTCCGGCGAGCCGCGGCGCATCGGCCGGACTCTCGCGCAACCGCTCGCCCGCCGCGCCCAGCGCGCCCGACAGCAGCAGCGCGAACGGCGCGCCGAGCGGTGCGCCATAGAACAGGTTGTGCCAGCTGAAACCACCCGGCCGCTTCGTCACGTTGTACAGGTGGAACGCGGAACCGGCGACGCCGACCGCGGCCGATGCGACGTGCACCGCGTCGCGCAGCCGGTGGCGCGCGGGCGTGTCGTCCGCGTGGCCGTGCACGCTCGCGATCACCGACAGCGTCGACATCGCGAGCGGCGTGAGCATCGCGCGATTGTGAAAGGTGCCGCGATAGTGTTCGACGCCGCTGTCGGCGAGCACCGAGCCGGCCAGCAGCAACGCGCTGCGGTTCAGCAGTCGCGCGGCGTCGGCCAGCAACCTGTCGCGCTCGGCCGCGCGATGTCGGTGGTGTCGCATCGTTCCTCCTCCTCGGCAGTCAGAGCGCGAAATCCAGCAGGTCGGCGGTGCGCAATTCAAGGCCGAACCCGGGGCGCGCCGCGTCGATTTCCAGTGCGCCGTCGACGAGCATCGGCGCGCCGTCGAACAGCATCCGCTCGATGCGGACGTGATCGTGAAACCATTCGACGTGGCGCAGGCGCGGCGCCGCGCATCCGATGTGCCGGTGCAGCGCGGGCGCGCAATGCGCGGACAGGTCGACGTGGTGCGCATCGGCAAGCGCGGCGGCCGCGAGAAAGCCGCTGACGCCGCCGCAGCGCGTCGCGTCGGCCTGCAGCACGTCGACCGCCCGGCCTTCCAGCAATCGCCGGAAATCGTCGGGCGTATACGCGTACTCGCCGGCCGCGACGTCGACTCGCGCGCCGACCTGCTCGCGCACGAAGCGCAGCCCGGCGACGTCGTCGCTGCTGACGGGCTCCTCGAACCAGCGAATGTCGCAATCGGCGGCCGCCTGCGCGAACGCGAGCGCGGTGCGCGGCGCGTACGCGCCGTTCGCATCGACGAACAGGTCGACGCCCGGCCCGAGCGCATCGCGCGCCGCCTGCACGCGCGACGGATCGCGCGCATCCTGCACGCCGATCTTGATCTTGCACGCGTGCACGTGCTCGGCGCGCCATCCTTCGAGTTGCGCGGCGAGCGTCGGCGCATCGTAAGTCGTGAACCCGCCGCTGCCGTACACCGGCACGCGTTCGCGCAGGCGGCCCAGCAGCAATGCGAGCGGCACGTCGGCGAGTTTCGCCTTCGCGTCCCACAGCGCGGCATCGAGCGCCGAAATCGCGGTGGCCGCGATCCCGCTGCGGCCGAGGTTGCGCACCGCGCGCCACAACGCATCGACAGCGGCCGGGATGTCCACCACCGGCCGGTTGCGCACCACGCCGGCCAGCAGCGACGTCACGAGCGGCACGGCGCTCGCATCCGTATACGTATAGCCGAGCCCCGTCACAGGCCCCGCGTCGATCTCGACGACGACGACCGTCGTCGCGGTCCATGCATAGGTGCCGTCGGCTTCGGGTCGGTCGGTCGGCACGCGATACGCGCGAGCACGCACGTCGTCGATCGCCGGTGCGGCGGAAAGCGCCATCGTTACGCTCCGGTCAGCTTGCTTTTTGCTTGCGGACAGCGCGTGCAACCGCTGTGCCCGACGCACGCGGCGCGGCACGTGCCTTGCGCGGCAGCCTCGCATCGGCTCATTCCGAACCAAGGAGAAACGGCATGGCGACAGTGGCGGATTTCATCGTCGAGCGGCTGTACGCGTGGGGCGTGCGCCGCATCTACGGCTACCCGGGCGACGGCATCAACGGCTTTTTCGGCGCGCTGAACCGCGCGGACGGCAAGATCGAATTCATCCAGGCGCGCCACGAGGAGATGGCGGCCTTCATGGCGTCCGCGCATGCAAAATTTACAGGCGAGCTCGGCGTATGCGTCGCGACGTCGGGCCCCGGCGCCGCCCACCTCGTGACCGGCCTGTACGACGCGCGACTCGACCACATGCCGGTGCTCGCGATCGTCGGTCAGCAGGCGCGCGCCGCGCTCGGCGGCCACTATCAGCAGGAAGTGGATCTTCCGGCGCTTTACAAGGACGTTGCGGGCGCATTCGTCCAGCTTGCGACGGTGCCGGGCCAGGTGCGTCATCTGGTCGACCGCGCGGTGCGCACCGCGCTCGGCGCGCGCACGGTGACCGCGCTCGTGCTGCCGAACGACCTGCAGGAGCTCGACTACGCGCCGCCGAAACGCGCGCACGGCACCGTGCATTCGGGGGTCGGCTATACGGCGCCGAAAGTCGTGCCGTATGCGGACGACCTGCGCCGCGCGGCCGACGTGCTCAACGCGGGGTCGAAAGTCGCGCTGCTGGTCGGCGCTGGCGCGCTGCGCGCGACCGACGAGGTCATCGCGGTGGCCGACCGGCTCGGCGCGGGCGCCGCGAAAGCGCTGCTCGGCAAGGCCGCACTGCCGGACGACCTGCCGTGGGTCACCGGCTCGATCGGGCTGCTCGGCACCAAGCCGAGCTACGAGCTGATGACCGAATGCGACACGCTGCTGGTCGTCGGCTCCGGTTTTCCGTATTCGGAATTCCTGCCGAAGGAAGGCCAGGCGCGCGGCGTGCAGATCGACCTGAAGGCCGACATGCTGAGCCTGCGCTACCCGATGGAAGTCAATCTGGTCGGCGACAGCGCCGAGACGCTGCGCGCGCTGCTGCCGCTGCTGAACGAGCGGCGCGATACCGCGTGGCGCGACCGGATCGCCAAATGGAACCACGACTGGCACGACACGCTCGCGGCCCGCGCGGCCGCGAAGGCCAGCCCGGGCCGCGGCGTGAATCCGCAGCGCGCGTTTACCGAGCTGTCGCCGCGCCTGCCCGACGACGTGATCTTGACGAGCGATTCGGGCTCCTGCGCGAACTGGTATGCGCGCGACCTGATGATGCGGCGCGGGATGATGGGCTCGCTGTCCGGCGGGCTCGCGTCGATGGGCGCCGCGGTGCCCTATGCGATCGCCGCGAAATTCGCGTATCCGGTGCGCCCGGTGATCGCGATGGTCGGCGACGGCGCGATGCAGATGAACAACATGGCCGAGCTGATCACGGTCGCCAAATACTGGCGCCAGTGGCCCGACCCGCGCTGGATCTGCATGGTGCTGAACAACGAGGACCTGAACCAGGTCACGTGGGAGCAGCGCGTGATGGAAGGCGACCCGAAGTTCGACGCGTCGCAGCAGATCCCGAACGTGCCCTACTACCGCTTCGCGACGCTGCTCGGCCTCAAGGGCATCTACGTCGACGATCCGGAGCAGCTCGGCGCCGCGTGGGAAGAGGCGCTCGCGTCCGACCGGCCGGTCGTGCTCGAGGTGAAGAGTGACCCCGAGGTGCCGCCGCTGCCGCCGCACGTGACGCTGCAGCAGGCGAAGCATTTCGCCGAAACGCTGGTGAAAGGCGACGCGCGCGAAGCCAACGTGATCGTCGAGACCGCGCGGCAGGTGCTGTCGGCCGTGCTGCCCGGCAACGGCGAGCACGGCGACAAGCGCGGCAAGGACGACAAGGGAGGGAAAGGCGAATCGTAAGCAAGGCAGGCGCGGAACGGCGTGGCACCTGGTTAGCGTAGTCGCCTAGTCGATGTCGACGTCGTCCCGCCCGTCGCCCTGCAGCGCGAGCGCCGCATTCACGAGCCCGACCTGCGCGAGCGTGAACGGAAAATTCCCGCACATGCGCCGCGCGTTCACGTCGTATTCCTCGGACAGCAGCCCGACGTCGTTGCGCAAGCCGAGCAGCCGCTCGAACAGCGCGTGCGCGTCGTCGTCGCGCCGCTGCATCCGGTACACCTGCACGAGCCAGAAGCCGGCCGCGAGAAACGCGCCTTCGTCGCCTTCGCAGCCGTCCCCGAAACGCGGCGGCCGATAGCGGAACGGCAGGCCGTCGTCGACCAGCTCACGCTCGATCGCGGCGACCGTCGCGACGACGCGCGGATCGGACGCGTCGAGCATCCCCGTGAGCGGAATCAGCAGCAGGCTGACGTCGATGCCGTCGCCGTCGAAACGATCGACGAAGCGGCCGAGCCGCGCGTGATAGCCGTGCTCGAGCACTTCCGCACGCACCGCGTCGGCCCAGCGCCGCCACACGGCGAGCGGCGCGTGATGGCCGAATGCGCGTGCGGACCGGTACGCGCTTTCGACCGCGGCCCATACCATCACCTTCGACGACGTGAATGGGTGCCGCCCGCTGCGCACCTCCCAGATACCTTCGTCCGGCTCGCGCCAGATCGTCGCGAGATGTTCGAGCAGGCGCCGCTCGAGCGTCCACGCGTCGTCGTCGGGCGGCAGCCCATGCCGGCGTGCCTGGTACAGCGCACCGAGCACCTCGCCGTACACGTCGAGCTGCAACTGGTCGGCCGCCGCGTTGCCGAAACGCACCGGCCGCGCGCCTTCATAGCCGGCCAGATGCGTGGCCTCCCACTCGGCCGCGCGCCGGCCGCCGTCGGCCGCATACAGCACCTGCAATTGCGACGGGTGATCGGCGATCGCGCGCACGAGCCAGTCGCGCCAGCGGGCGGCTTCGTCGCGATAGCCGCAGCGCACCAGCGCGCGCAGCGTGAAGCTCGCATCGCGCAGCCAGCAGAACCGGTAGTCCCAGTTGCGCGCGCCGCCCAGGCGCTCGGGCAACGAACTGGTCGGTGCCGCGACGATGCCGCCGGTGCGCAGGCTCGACAGCAGTTTGATCGTGATCAGCGCGCGTTCGATCGCGTCGCGATACGGGCCGTCGGCCGCGTTGCAATCGGACCAGGCGCGCCAGAATGCCTGCGTGTCGCGCAGCGACGCATACGCATCGGGCACCGCCGGCGCCGCGTCGAACGAACGCGCATAACTGATGCAGAAATCCGTCCGCTCGCCGGCCGAGATCCGGAGCGTGCCGACGAGCCGGTCGCTCTGCACGTCGAGCCGGGCATCCGTGTCGAGCCACATCGCATCGCCGCCCGTCATCATCCGCCAGCGCCGGCCGAAACGCCGGCACCACGGCAGCGCGCTGCCATAGTCGAAGCGCACGCCGAGATCGACGTCGACGTCGACCGTCCCGCGCTCGCCGCACACGCTGCGCATCAGACACGGATCGGCCGAGTTCCAGCTCATCCAGTCGGTGATCACGACGCAGCCGGACGGTGTTTCGAACGTCGTTTCGAGTATCGCGGTGCCGGGCAGATAGCGCCGCGTCACGCGCGCATCCGGCTCGCTCGGCGCAATCCGGAACCGGCCGTTGTCCGGCGTACCGACGAGTGCGGCAAAGCACGGCGGCGAATCGAAATCCGGCCAGCACAGCCAGTCGATGCTGCCGTCGCGGGCGACGAGCGCCGCACTGCGACCGTCGCCGACGAGCGCGTAATCCTCGATCCGCATCGCGCTCACCGGTTCCATTTGCGCGTGACGGCAAACGCGGTCGCGAGCACGGCGACCGCCGCGCCGAATGCGAGCGCACGCGACGCGCCGAGCCCGGCCTCGGCGCCCGTGCGGTGCGCTTCGTCGGTGAACGCGCCGCGCGTCGCATGCCCGCCGGGCACGGTCGTCCACAGGTTCGACGGGCGCGGGCCGGCCGGCTCGGCGCGCTGCTGGCCGCGCACCGCCGTGCGTGCGAGATAGCGGTCGAAGCAGCCGGGCGCGATACCGTTCGCAACGATCGCCGCGAGCGACGACCAGCCGACCCAGCGCTCGCGGCACGGATACCGCGCGGCGTGCACGATCGCGTCGGCCGCCACCTCCGGCGCATAGACCGGCGCGACCGGCCGCGGTGCGTGCGGCAGCACGGATTCGGCCCAGTCGAACTGCGGCGTGTCGATCGCGGGCAATTGCACCATCGTCACGCGCACACGGCTGTGCGCATGCAGCAGCTCGCAGCGCAGCGCGTCGGTGAAGCCGCGGATCGCGTGTTTCGCGCCGCAGTACGGCGCTTGCAGCGGAATCGACCGGTACGCGAGCGCGGAGCCGACCTGCACGATCGTGCCGCGGTTGCGCGGCGCCATCCGTGCGAGCGCGGCCCGCGTGCCGTATACGCAGCCGAGGTAGGTGACGGCCGTCACGCGCGCATAGTCTTCCGGCGAGATCGCGTCGAACGGCGCGAACACGGTGACCATCGCGTTGTTGACCCACACGTCGAGCGGCCCGAGCTCGTGTTCGATCCGCTCGGCTGCCGCGTCGAGCGCGGCCGCATCGCTGACGTCGACGGCGATCGGCAACGCCCGGACGCCGTACGCACGCACCTCGCACGCGGTGTCATCCAGTGCGCCCGGATCGCGCGCGAGCAGCGCGACGTTCGCGCCGCGCCGCGCGAATGCGTGGGCGGTCGCGCGGCCGACGCCGGCGCTTGCGCCGGTGATCGCGACGGTCTTCACGGTCGGTTCCTCCCGTTGTCCGATGAGGGCCGGCACGCCTACGAGGCTTTCGCGCCGCAGCATGCCGGAACGGGATCGGCGCAGCAAACGACATGCCGCGCCGGCCACGCCGGCCCTCGGAGGCCGTATTGCCCCGATGCGTGCCGTGAACGGTCACCCAATTTACAAAGCGGCTGTAACGCACCGGCCGTTGCGCGCGCAATCCCGCGTCCCCACGGCGGCCTACGAGCGAGCCGCGTGCGCACGAAACTTGCTCGGCCGCGAACGGCTTTCGTCATGCCGCCGCATTCGGCAAGGAGTCGCGTTGCTCGTTCCGCTGTCCAGGAAAACGCGTCATATCGCATGCATCGCACCGTTCGCGTGGGCGGTCGCGCCGCTGGTCGCGCGCGCGGCCGCCGAGCCTGCGGAGCCCGGCAATCCGGCCGCACCGCTGCCGCTCGCCTACGTCATGCACGCAGCCGGCCCCGCGGCACAGCCGGTCCTCGTGCTCGGCTGGGCGCTGCTCGCGCTGTGCACGTTCGTCTGCGTCGCGATCGCCGTGCTGTTGCTGATCGCGCTGTTTCGCCGTCGCGCGCAGGCGGGCGGCGGCCACGGCAGCGGGCTGACGATCGTGACCGTGGGCTCCGCGATCTCGATCCTGCTGCTGTTCGGCGCGCTCGTCTACATGCTGCGCGTGCTGGGCGCGATCGCGGCGCCGCCGCGCCCGCCCGCGCTGACGATCACGGTGACCGCGCAAGACTGGTGGTGGGCCGTTCGTTATCCGGACGATGCCGGCGGGCCGGCCTTCGTCACCGCGAACGAAATCCATATTCCGGTGGGCGAACCGATCGCGATCGAACTGAAGAGCGCCGACGTGATCCATGCGTTCTGGGTGCCGCAACTCGCCGGCAAGACCCAGACGATTCCCGGCCAGACCAATCGCCAATGGCTGCAGGCCGACCGGCCGGGCATCTATCGCGGGCAGTGCTCGCAATACTGCGGCGCGCAGCATGCCCACATGGCGTTCGAAGTCGTGGCCGAGCCGCCGGCCGCGTTCCGTGCATGGCTCGCCGCGCAACGCCAGCCGGCCCCGGCGCCCACGGCGGGCGCCGGGGTCGAGCGCCGCGGCCAGCGCGTGTTCGCCGCGCGCTGCGCGGGCTGCCACGCGGTGCGCGGCACCGACGCGACGGGCGACGCGGGCCCCGATCTCACGCACGTCGGCACGCGCCGGCTGCTCGCGGCCGGCACGCTCGACAACACGCCCGACAACCTGCGCCGGTGGATCGCGCATGCGCAGCAGATCAAGCCGCAATCGCTGATGCCGTCGATCGCGCTCGCGCCGCGCGACGCCGACGATCTCGCCGCGTATCTCGCGACGCTGCACTGAACCGAGGATGCCGATGGCCATTGCCCACGACACGCCCACCCCGCTCAGCCGCGTACCCGACCTCGGCGAAGCGCCGCCCGGTTCCGCGCACGAGCGCGCGCTGGCCGAGCAGTGGGAATCGGAACCCGGCTGGCGCGGCTGGCTCGGCACCGTCGATCACAAGCGCATCGGGCTGCGCTACATCGTCACCGCGTTCGTGTTCCTGCTGCTCGGCGGCGTCGAGGCGCTCGTGATGCGCATCCAGCTCGCGCGGCCGAACGCGACGCTGCTCACGCCCGCGCAATACGATTCGCTGTTCACGATGCACGGCGTCACGATGATCTTCCTCTACGCGCTGCCGGTGCTGTCCGGCTTCGCGAACTACCTGTGGCCGCTGATGCTCGGCTCGCGCGACATGGCGTTCCCGCGGCTGAACGCGTTCTCGTACTGGGCGTTCCTGTTCGCCGGGCTGTTCCTGTACGCGAGCTTTCCGCTCGGCGCGGTGCCGGACGGCGGCTGGTTCAACTACGTGCCGCTGACGTCGCTCGACTACAGCGCCGGCGCGAACATCGACATCTATGCGCTCGGGATGATCCTGCTCGGCATCTCGACGACGGGCGGCGCCGCGAACTTCGTCGTCACGCTGCTGCGGATGCGCGCGCACGGCATGTCGATCGACCGGCTGCCGATCATCGTGTGGGGCACGCTGACCGCGTCGGTCGCGAACCTGGTCGCGGTGCCGTCGGTGAGCCTCGCGTTCCTGCTGCTGTGGCTCGACCGCAATGCCGGCACGCATTTCTTCGACGTCGCGCACGGCGGCCGGCCGCTGTTGTGGCAGCACCTGTTCTGGATGTTCGCGCATCCGTGGGTGTACGTGGTCGTGCTGCCGGCAATGGGGATCGTGTCCGACGCGCTGCCGACCTTCTGCCGGCGGCCGCTCGTCGCATACGAGGCCGTCGCGGTGTCGACCGTGGCGACGATGCTGATCGGCTTCGAGGTGTGGGTCCACCACATGTTCGCGACGGGCATCGCGCCGCTCGCGCTGGCGTTCTTCGGCGCCGCGAGCATGCTGATTTCGATCCCGAGCGCGGTCGCGGTGTTCGCGTGGATCGCGACGATCTGGACCGGCCGCCCCGTGTTCCGCACGCCGTTCCTGTATTTCGCGGGCTTCGTGCTGATGTTCGTGATCGGCGGCGTGTCGGGCGTGATGACCGCGGCCGTGCCGCTCGACTGGCAGCTCACCGATACGTACTTCGTCGTCGCGCACCTGCATTACGTGCTGCTCGGCATCAACGTGTTTCCGGTGCTCGGCGGCGTCACGTACTGGTTCCCGAAGTTCACCGGGCGGATGATGAACGAGCGGTTCGGCCGCTGGACCTTCTGGGTCGTGCTGGTGGGCTTCAATCTCGGCTTCTTCCCGATGCACGTCTCCGGGCTGCTCGGGATGCCGCGCCGCATCTATACCTATCCGTCCGGGATGGGCTGGGACACGTCGAACCTGCTGACGACGATCGGCTCGTTCGTGTTCGGGATCGGCATCGTGATGTTCGTCGTCAACGCGCTGCTGAGCGCGCGGCGCGGCGCGCGCGCCGGCGACAACCCGTGGGGCGGGGCCGGCCTCGAATGGTCGGTCGCGTCGCCGACGCCCGTGTACAACTTCGCGGTGCTGCCGCTCGTCGCGTCGCGGCATCCGCTGTGGGAAACGCGCGACGATCCGAAGCGCACCAGCCTGCGGGTCGGCTACCGGCTCGCGGACGGGCGCGAGGCGCTCGCGGTCACGCCGCTCGCCGCGACACCCAGCGCGATCCTGAAGATGCCCGAAGACAGTTGCGTGCCGTTCGTGCTCGCGCTGCTGGCGACCGCCGTGTTCGCGGCGATGCTCGCGCGCTCGCCGACCCTCGTCTGCGTGGCGCTCGCCGGTTGCGCGATCGCCACCGCCGCTTGGCTGTGGCCGCGCCGCACGCTCGGGCAGCGCGCGCGCCTGCCGGCCCGCGCCGACACGCAGGCGCCCGCCGCGGCGGCCGGGCCGCATCCGGACGAGCCGCCGTCGGCGACGGCCCCGGCCGGCGCGCCGGCCGCGTGCATCGAGCCGCTGCCGGTTGGCAGTTGCGGCGAGCGCGCGGGCGGCTGGTGGGGCGTGCTCACGCTGATCGTGACCGAGGCCGGGCTGTTCGGCTACCTGCTGTTCTGCTACTTCTACCTGCAGTCGCAGTGGTCCGCCCCGTGGCCGCCCGAAGGGATGCCGAAGATCGGGCTCGCGGCCGCCAACACGGTCGTGCTGCTGTCGAGCAGCGTGTTCGTGTGGCTCGCGGAACGCGCGGTACGCGCCGGCAGGCAGGCGCGCGCGGTCGCGATGCTCGTCGTCGCGCTGGTGCTCGGCACCGCGTTCGCGCTGGTCCAGCTGCACGAATGGCGCGACCATCCGTACGGCCCGACCGCGCATCTGTACGGCAGCCTCTACTTCACGATCACCGGGTTCCACCTCGCGCACGTCGTGGCCGGCCTCGCGATCCTCGCGCTGCTCGCCGGGTGGACGGCCGCCGGGTTCTTCGGCCGCGAGCGACGCGTCGCGCTGACCGTCGGCGGGCTCTACTGGCACTTCGTCGACATCGTGTGGCTGTTCATCTTCACCGCGCTGTACGTATCGCCATTCTGGCTGAGGAGTACCGGATGAACGACGCCCGCCGCGCGTGGACCCCGCTGCTCGCGATCGCGGCCGGCCTCGTCGGCGCGCCCGCGCTGTGGTTCGCGCAGATGCTCGTGTCGGAGACGCTCGCGTCCACCGCGTGCTATCCGCTCGGTGTCGCGCAGGCCGCGCCGCGCTGGGCGCACGTCGGCGTGTGGCTCGCGCTGATCGCCGCGGGCGCGTTCGCGCTGGCCGCGGCCTGCGCGACGTGGCTCGCGCGTGCGTGGCGACACCGGCACGATGCCGATGCGCCGGCCGCGACGCGCGACGACAGTACGCGCTTTCTCGCGCGCTGCGGCATGCTCGCCGCGCTCGGCTTCGTGATCGGTCTGGTGTTTACGGGGATCGTCACCGCTTTCGTGGGGCCTTGCAGCCCATGGCGCTGATCTCGTTCGCTTCGTGCTTCGTACCGGGCCGCCGCGCGGGTATCGCGCTCGCGGTATGCACCGCGCTCTGCGCGTGCGACATGCAGCGCGACGACGACGCGGCCGCCGCCAGCGACACGGCCGGCGCCGCATCGGCGGCGCAAGCGCCCGAGCCCGCGTCGGGCTGGCGGTTCGTGCGGATCCGCACGTCGGCGGCCGATGCCGGCGCGTCGATGTCCGCTCGCGCGAGAGACGATCCGCGGCTTTCCCGATCGCGGGATGCGAGCGCAGCGGATTCCGGCGCATCGAGCGCGGCCGCCCCGCCGCCCCATGCGGCTTCCGCGTCGACCGCCCGGCGCCCGGTGATCGCCGCGGCGGCCGCGAGCGCCGACGCCGCGACGCTCGCGCGCGGCCGCTACCTCGCGCTCGCGGGCGATTGCGCCGCGTGCCACGACGCGGCCGACCATACGCCGTACGCGGGCGGCCAGCCGGTGAATTCGCCATTCGGGCCGATCTATGCGCCGAACATCACACCGGACCCGACGCACGGGATCGGCCATTACACGCTGCACCAGTTCGACGATGCATTGCGGCGCGGCGTGCGCGCGGACGGCAGCCGGTTGTATCCGGCCATGCCGTACCCGTCGCTCGCGCACCTGAGCGACGACGACGTGCGCGCGTTGTATGCGTATTTCATGCGCGGCGTCGCGCCTTCCCCGAACGCGGCGAAGCTCACGCAATTGCCGTTTCCGTTCAACCAGCGCTGGGCGCTCGGGCTGTGGAGCCTCGCATTCGCGAACCGCGACCGGTTCACGCCGCAGCCGTCGCAATCGGCGGACTGGAATCGCGGCGCATATCTCGTGCAGGGGCTCGGCCATTGCGGCGCATGTCATACGCCGCGCGGGCCGGCCTACAACGAACGCGGTTACGACGAGCGCAGCCCTGCGTTCCTCACCGGCGGCATCAACGATCACTGGTTCGCGCCGAACCTGACCGGCGCGGACCCGGACGGCCTCGGCCGCTGGTCGGCCGACGACATCGCGACGTTCCTGCGCAGCGGCCATGCGGCGCGCGGCGCGGTGTTCGGCGCGATGGCGCCGGTCGTCGGCGAAAGCACCGCGTTGCTGACGGACGCCGACCGCCATGCGATCGCCGTGTACCTGAAGTCGTTGCCGGCGCAACCGACCGCCGCGACGAATCCGCTGGGGGTCGGCGTCCCGCGGCTGACGGCCGCCGGCCCTCGCCCGGAAGGCGGCCAGCAGGCGCCGGGAGCCGGCGTGTTCGCGGGGTTCTGCGCGCGTTGCCACGGCGCGGACGGGACGGGCGTGCGCGACCACGGGCCGCCGCTCGCGGGCAGTTCGATCGTCGTGGCGGCCGATCCGACCAGCGCGATCCGGATCGTGGTCGAAGGCGCGCGGCCCGCGCCCGGGACGCCAGGGCCGGTGCAGCGGATGCCGGCGATGCGCGGCGCGCTGACGAGCGCCGAGATCGCCGCGGTGGTCAGCTACGTGCGCGGCGCGTGGGGGAATCGGGCCGCGCCGGTGTCGGAGCAGGACGTGAGGCGGTTGCGGGCGGCGATACATCGGTAGCGGCGTGCTGCGCGCGGGGCTTCCCGGACGATGCAGGCCGTTCTGCGTCGACTCGTCGCCGCCACACAACACCACGACGATCGTCTTTCCGCGGACGCGTTGTGCGTCAGATCCGTAGGCACCGTGAACGCGCCCGGCTCACGGCCCCCGGAACCGCGATCGGTCGGCGCTTGTCCGGCCCGACCGATCAGGTTTCGACGATACCGCTACCGGCTCGCGACGGCCTGCGCTTGCGGCGCCTGCCAGCCACCGCCAAGCGCCTTGAACGCAGCCACTGCCGCGCGCGCCGATTCGGTTCGTGCCTGCACGCGTTCATCCGATGCGCGCAACAGGCTTTCGTCGGCCTGCAACACCTCGATCAGGCTGACCACCCCTTTCTGGTAGGCCGCGAACGATGCCGCGCGCGCGCGGCCGAGCGAATTCACGCCGTCGCCCAGAATGGCCGCCTGCTCGTCACGCTTGACGAGCGCCGAGAACGCGTTTTCGACGTCCTCGGTGGCGTGCAGCGCCGCGAGCCGATACGCGGCCAGCATTTCGGCATCCTGCCCTTTGGCCTGCGCGATCTGCGCATTGATCCGGCCGAAGTCGAACAGGCGCCAGCGCAGGCCGAGCACGCCCGCAGCCTGGTTCGCGCCGCCGGCAAACAGGTTGCCCGCGCCCATCGTCGTCGCGCTGCCGATCAGCCCGCTCAACGAGAACTTCGGGTAATACTCGGCGATGGCCATGCCGATGCGCGCGTTCGACGCCGCCACGCGCCGCTCGGCGACGATCAGGTCGGGCCGGCGCCGGAGCAGTTCGCCGGGCGTGCCCGTCGCCGCGATCCGCGGCGCCGCCGGAACCTCGCCGCCGGCGAGCAATTCCGCGCGGTGCGTGCCGGGCTGCGAGCCGAGCATCACGTCGAGCGCATTCATCGCCGCGTCCAGCGCCGCTTCGAGCACCGGCACCGTGGCGCGCACCTGCGCGAGCGCGCCTTCGGCCTGCCTCACCTGAAGCTCCGCCGCGAGGCCCTTTCCATAGAGCAGGTTGAGGGTCGACAGCAAATCCTGCTCGGTCCGCACCTGGCGCCGAGCGACGTCGAGCCGGCCCTGCAACCCGCGAATTGTGATGTAGGTATCCGCGGTTTGCGCGGCGACGGCGAGCCGCGTCGCGACCGCCGCCGCTTCGGATGCCTGATAGTCGGCGAGCGCCGCTTCGCGGCCGCGGCGCAATCCGCCGAATACGTCCAGCTCCCAGCTCGCGTTGAAATCGGCCTCGTAGTCGCTGCCATGTCGATCGAAACCCGGCGTCGAATTCAACACGCGCCCCAGCGGCGTTTCGACCGACTGGTAGACGCGCGCCGCCTGACCGGTCACATTGCCGGACGGCAGCAGCGCCGCATTCGCCGCACCGAGGCCTGCGCGCGCTTGCGCGACGCGCGCCGCGGCCTGCGCAAGATCGAGATTCTGCGCGAGCGCCAGCGTGACGAATCGCGTCAGTTGCGGATCGCCGAAGCCCGTCCACCACGTCGCGAGTTCGGCGGCGGCCGCCGCGTGGCGCTGGTCCACGGCATGCTGGCCCTCGAACTGCCGCGGCATCGCCACGTCCGGCCGCACATAGTCGGGACCGACGGCACATCCCGCCGACAAGGTGGCGGCCAGCGCCGCGGCAATGATGGGTTTGGGTAGCATGAGGGCTTTAGCAAGAATCCGATAGTGACTATAATACCAAATAGTCACTCGTTGTCCATTCCTGTCCGCTGTCGCCCATGAAAAAAACCCTCCCTTCCGCAGCACCCGCACGCGGCCCGGCCGACCACGACGTCCGGGATCAGATCGTGGCCGCCGCCACCGAGCACTTCAGCCGGTACGGCTATGAAAAGACGACCGTGTCGGACCTCGCGAAGGCGATCGGCTTCTCGAAGGCCTATATCTACAAGTTCTTCGAGTCGAAACAGGCGATCGGCGAAATGATCTGCGCGAACTGCCTGCACGAGATCGAAACGGACGTCCGCGCGGCCGTCGCCGAGGCCGAACTGCCCACCGAAAAGCTGCGGCGGATGTTCAGGGTCTTTACCGAAGCGAGCCTGCGGCTCTTCTTCCGCGACCGCAAGCTGTACGACATCGCGGCGTCGGCCGCCACCGAAAACTGGCGGTCGGTGCAGGCCTACGAGGCACGCGTGCAGAAGCTGCTGCAGGAGGTGCTGCAGGAAGGCCGGCAAAGCGGCGAGTTCGAGCGCAAGACGCCGCTGGACGAAACCGCGACGGCCATCTATCTCGTGATGCGGCCGTACCTGAATCCGCTGCTGCTGCAATACAACCTCGACACGACCGACGCCGCGCCCGCCCAACTGTCCAGCCTCGTCCTCCGCAGCCTCGCGCCGTGATGCGTCACCGTTTGTGACTATTGACTATATTGGTCACTAGATACACAATGAAAGCCCCGATCACTTCGTCACTGGGTCTTTCATGGTTCGGCATCGCCTCGCTTTCTTCGCAGTCACTTGCGCACTGCCCCTCGCGTTAGCCGCCTGCAGCGGAAAAACGCCTTCGGATCCGCGCACGGAGGCGCCGCTCGTGCGTACCGCCCTCGTGCAGACGGCCGCTCCCGCGTCGCGCTCGTTCACCGGAACCGTCGCCGCGCGCGTGCAGAGCGATCTCGGGTTCCGGGTATCCGGCAAGGTGCTGGAGCGGCTCGTCGATACCGGGCAAACGGTCCGGCGCGGCCAACCGCTGATGCGGCTCGACCCGATCGACCTGAAGCTCGCGGCGCGCGCGCGCGACGAGGCAGTCGCCGCCGCACGGGCCCGGGCGCGACAGACCGCCGAGGACGAAGCCCGCTACCGCGACCTGCGCGGCAGCGGCGCGATATCGGCATCCGCCTACGACCAGGTCAAGGCGGCCGCCGATGCCGCGAAAGCCCAGCTCAGCGCCGCCGAAGCCGACGCCGACGTCGCGCGCAATGCGACCGGCTATGCGCAACTCGTCGCGGACGGCGACGGCGTGGTGATGGAAACGCTCGCGGAGCCCGGTCAGGTCGTCAGCGCGGGCCAGCCCGTGGTGCGGCTCGCGCACGCCGGCAGCCGCGAGGCCGTGATCGCGTTGCCCGAAACCCTGCGCCCGACGCTCGGCTCGGTCGCGCAGGCCGGGCTGTTCGGCAAGCCGGACGTCAGCGTCCCCGCGACGCTGCGCCAGCTTTCCGACACCGCCGACGCCAGGACGCGGACCTTCGAAGCGCGCTACGTGCTGCAGGGCGCGCTGGCCGATGCCCCGCTGGGCGCGACCGTCACGATCCGCATACTGGACGACGCGCACGCGGCGCCGCAAGGCGGCATGCAGGTGCCGATCGGCGCGCTGCTGGACGCGGGCAACGGGCCCGGTGTCTGGGTCGTCGCCGGCGAACCGGCCAAGGTGGCGTGGCGGCCCGTCAAGGTCGAGCATCTCGACGACGACAGCGCGCGCGTGTCCGGCACACTGAAGCCGGGCGAGCGCGTCGTCGCGCTGGGCGCGCAATTGCTGCACGACGGCCAGCCGGTCCGTGTATCGGCGCAGGCCGCCAAGATCGCGAGCGAAGGAGCACGATCGTGAGCGAAGGCCGATTCAATCTGTCGGCGCTCGCCGTGCGCGAGCGCGCGATCACGCTGTTCCTGATCTGCCTGATCTCGCTGGCCGGGCTCGTGTCGTTCTTCAAGCTGGGCCGCGCGGAAGACCCGGCATTCACGGTCAAGGTGATGACCATCGTCACCGCATGGCCGGGCGCCACCGCGCAGGAAGTGCACGACCAGGTCGCCGAAAAGATCGAAAAGCGCCTGCAGGAGCTGCGCTGGTACGACCGGAGCGAAACCTATACGCGGCCCGGCCTCGCGTTCACGACGTTGACGCTGCTCGACGGCACCCCGCCGTCGGAAGTGCAGGAGCAGTTCTATCAGGCACGGAAAAAGATCGGCGACGAGGCGAACAATCTTCCGTCGGGCGTGATCGGGCCGATGGTCAACGACGAATACGCGGACGTCACCTTCGCGCTCTTCGCGTTGAAGGCCAAGGGCGAACCGCAGCGGCTGCTGGTGCGCGATGCCGAAACGCTGCGCCAGCGGCTGCTGCACGTGGCGGGCGTGAAGAAGATCAACATCATCGGCGAGCAGGCCGAGCGCATCTACGTGCAGCTGTCGCACGACCGGCTCGCGACGCTCGGCGTGAGCCCGCAGGAAGTATTCGCGGCACTCAACGGCCAGAACGCGCTGACGCCGGCCGGCTCCGTCGAGACCCGCGGGCCGGAGATCTTCATCCGCCTGGACGGCGCGTTCGACAAGCTGCAGACGATTCGCGACACGCCGATCGTCGTGCAGGGCCGCACGCTGAAGCTGTCCGACATCGCCACCGTCGAGCGCGGCTATGAAGATCCGGCGACCTTCATGATCCGCAACAACGGCGAACCGGCGCTGCTGCTCGGCGTCGTGATGCGCGACGGCTGGAACGGGCTCGACCTCGGTCGGGCACTGGACGGCGAAGTCGGCGCGATCAATCGCGAGCTGCCGCTCGGCATGAGTCTGACCAAGGTCACCGATCAGGCGGTCAACATCAGCTCCGCGGTCGACGAATTCATGATCAAGTTCTTCGCCGCGCTGCTGGTGGTGATGCTGGTGAGCTTCGTCAGCATGGGCTGGCGCGTCGGCCTCGTCGTCGCCGCGGCCGTGCCGCTGACGCTGGCCATCGTGTTCGTGGTCATGGCCGCCACGGGCAAGAACTTCGACCGCATCACGCTCGGCTCGCTGATCCTCGCGCTCGGGCTGCTGGTCGACGACGCGATCATCGCGATCGAAATGATGGTCGTGAAGATGGAGGAAGGCTACGGCCGCGTGGCGGCGTCGGCCTATGCGTGGAGCCATACGGCCGCGCCGATGCTGGCCGGCACGCTGGTGACCGCGGTCGGTTTCATGCCCAACGGTTTCGCGCGATCCAGTGCCGGCGAATACACCAGCAACATGTTCTGGATCGTCGGGATCGCGCTGATCGCATCGTGGGTCGTCGCGGTGGTCTTCACGCCCTATCTCGGCGTGAAGATGCTGCCCGACTTCAGGAAGGTCGAAGGCGGGCACGACGCGATCTACGACACGCCCCGCTACAACCGCTTCCGTCGGTTGCTGACGCGCGTGATCGCACGTAAATGGCTGGTTGCCGGGTCGGTCGTCGGCCTGTTCGTGCTCGCCATTCTCGGCATGGCGATCGTCAAGAAACAGTTCTTTCCGATCTCCGATCGCCCCGAAGTGCTCGTCGAGGTGCAGATGCCGTATGGCACCTCCATCTCGCAAACGAGCGCCGCGACGAAAAAGGTGGAAGCGTGGCTCGCCAAACAGAAGGAGGCCGAGATCGTCACCGCGTACGTCGGACAAGGCGCGCCGCGTTTCTATCTGGCGATGGGGCCCGAGCTGCCCGATCCGTCGTTCGCGAAGATCGTGATTCGCACGGACAGCCAGGACGCACGCGATGCGCTGAAGGCACGACTGCGGCGCGCGATCGCGGACGGCCTGGCGCCCGAAGCGCGCGTGCGCGTGACGCAACTCGTGTTCGGCCCGTACTCGCCGTTCCCGGTGGCCTATCGGATCACGGGCCCCGATCCGGACAAGCTGCGCGGCATCGCGGCCGCCATCGAACGCGTGATGAACCGCAGCCCGATGATGCGCACGGTCAACGCCGACTGGGGCACGCGCGCGCCGACGCTGCACTTCACGTTGCAGCAGGACCGACTGCAGGCGGTGGGGCTGACCTCGAGCGCCGTCGCACAGCAACTGCAGTTCCTGCTCACCGGCGTACCCGTGACCGAGGTGCGCGAGGATATCCGCACCGTGCAGGTGATCGCGCGTTCGGGCGGCGATGCGCGGCTCGATCCGGCGCGGCTCGGCGACTTCACGCTGGCCGGCGCGAACGGGCAGCGGGTTCCGCTATCGCAGGTCGGCAAGGTCGACGTGCGGATGGAGGAGCCGATCATGCGCTGGCGCGACCGCGTGCCGACGATCACGGTACAGGGCGACATCGCCGACGGCTTGCAGCCGCCGGACGTCTCGACGGCCATCACCAGGCAGCTTCAGCCGATCATGGACACGCTGCCGGGCGGCTACCGCATCGAACAGGCGGGCTCGATCGAGGAATCGGCCAAGGCGACGACGGCCATGGCGCCGCTGTTCCCGATCATGCTGGCGGTGACGCTGATCATCATCATCTTCCAGGTGCGCTCGATTTCCGCGATGGTGATGGTGTTTCTGACGAGCCCGTTGGGATTGATCGGCGTGGTGCCGACACTGATTCTGTTCCGGCAACCGTTCGGCATCAACGCGTTGGTCGGGCTCGTTGCACTGTCCGGCATCCTGATGCGCAACACGCTGATCCTGATCGGGCAGATTCACCAGAACGAACAGGCGGGACTGGATCCGTTCCATGCGGTCGTCGAAGCGACCGTGCAGCGTGCGCGCCCGGTGATCCTGACGGCCATGGCGGCGGTGCTCGCGTTCATTCCGCTGACCCATTCGGTGTTCTGGGGAACGCTCGCGTACACGCTGATCGGCGGCACGTTCGCCGGCACGGTGCTGACGCTGGTGTTCCTGCCGGCCATGTACGCGATCTGGTTCAGGATCAGGCCGGGCCATGCCGCCGGCTCGCATCACGGCCGGCATGAACCGGCATCGCCGGGCGAGCGCGCGCTTCAGCCCGCGCTCGATGCCCGCGATTGACACTCCCCCATTCACCGTATCGAAGGAAGCAGCCATGTCGAATTCCACCGTCGTCGTCGTGACCGGCGTGTCGTCGGGTATCGGGTGCGCGAGCGCGGAGCAGTTTGCCCGGCGCGGGTGCCGGGTGTTCGGCACCGTACGCAGCATTGCCGGCACCGCACCCGTCGCCGGCGTCGAGTTGATCGAGATGGACGTGCGTGACGATGCGTCCGTTCGATCCGGAATCCAAACGATCATCGATCGCGCCGCACGGATCGACGTGCTCGTCAACAATGCGGGAACGAGCCTGATCGGCGCGGTGGAGGAAACGTCGGTGATCGAAGCGGCCGCTTTGTTCGACACCAACGTGTTCAGCATCCTGCGCACGGCGCAAGCGGTGCTGCCGCACATGCGCGCACGACGCGGCGGACGCATCGTCAACGTCAGCTCGGTGCTCGGATTCCTGCCGGCGCCGTACATGGGCCTCTATGCGGCGTCCAAGCATGCGCTCGAGGGATTGACCGAAACGCTGGATCACGAGGTGCGCCAGTTCGGCATTCGTGCGACGCTGGTCGAACCGTCGTTTACGCGGACCAACCTCGACGTCAATGCGCCGCAGACCGGCGCACGAATCGACGATTACGGCCGCGAACGCGCGCTCGCCGCACGCGCCGTCGTCGACAGCGTCAAAGCTGCCCCGCCCCCCGGCGGCGTGGCCGATACCATCGTCGAAGCCGCGCTCGGCGCGTGGCGCATGCGGCGCACGCCGCGGGGCGAAGCCTCGCTCCTGAGCAAGCTGCGGCGCTTCATGCCGGCCGGGCCCGTCGATTCGAGCCTGCGCAAGAAATTCCGGCTCGCTTGATGCGGCGCGAGCGGCCCGTGCCGAGGCCGCCCGTCATCGACGTGCACCGGCCATCGCGACACGCCGCAGCGCGCCCCGGCCGTCACTTGCACGAATAGTTCGCCGCGTCCCTGATCGACCCCGAGCCGTTGTACGCGGCCTTCATCGGATACATGCATACGGGCTGGCCGCCGACCCGGTTTTACCCCGGCGCGGGCGTCGTGCCGCCGCGACTAGGCCCGCAGCACCGCCACCGCCTTGATCTCCACGATATAGCCGGGCGAGCCGCCGAGCATGTGCGCGCCGATCGCGGTCCACGCCGGCCGCGGATGCGCATGGAAATAGCGGTCGCGCACCTGCATGAACAACGGCAGGTCGCGCATGTCGGTATGGAAGGTCGTGAGGTCGACCACGTCGTCGAGCGACGCGCCGCCGGCCTCCAGCACGCGCCTGAGGTTCTCGAACGCCTGCACGATCTGGGCTTCGCGGTCCTCGACCAGCTGCATCGCCGCGTCGCGGCCGATCTGGCCGGACACGTAAACGGTATCGCCGACCTTGATCGCCGGCGCATAGCCGATTTTTTCGTACACGACTTCCATGCCGGCCGGGATGATCGCTTCGCGTTTGCTCATGAGTGTCTCCGTGGCCGCGCTTGCCGCGCCGGCCGGTTATGTGATGGTCGCCGTGCGCCCGGCCGCGGCGCGTGCACCTGTGCAGCAAGCAAATCGGCAGGCGCGCCCGTCAACCCGTATCCCCACCCGCGACCGGCAGCACCGTACCGGTGATATAGCTCGCCTCGTCCGACGCGAGGAACAGGATCGGCGCGATCTGTTCGTCGAGGCTGCCGTAGCGCTTGAAGTACGTCGATTCGGTCACCTGCCGCACGGCCTCGCCCATCCACGCCTGCTCCTGCTCGGTATCGCCGGCCGCATTGCGCGGCACGCGGCGCGGCGGCGCGCTGGTGCCCCCCGGCGCGGTGGCGACGACGCGGATGTTGTGTTCCGCGTATTCCATCGCGAGCGCCGACGTCAACGCGTTCACGCCGCCCTTCGCCGCGGAGTACGGCACGCGGCGAATGCCGCGCGTCGCGTTCGACGAGATGTTGACGATCGTGCCGCCGCCGCGTGCGATCAGGTGCGGCAGCACGGCATGACACGTATAGAGCGTCGGCATCAGCGAGCGGCGGATTTCCGCGTCGATCTGCGCCGGCTCGAACTCGGCGAACGGCCGCATGCGGATCGCGCCGCCGACGCCGTTGATCAGGATGTCGATGCCGCCGAAGGCCTGCACCGCGCACGCGATCGCCGCATGCGCGCCGTCGTACGTCTCGAGATCAGCGACGAAGCCCGCCGTGTCGCCGCCCGGCGCTTGCGCGGCCACCTCGGCCACGAACTCCGCGCGATCGACGAACAGCACCTTGCCGCCCTCGGCCGCCGCGCGCAGCGCGACACCGCGGCCGATGCCCTGCGCCGCGCCGGTGACGACGACGACCTTGCCGGAGAATCGTTGCATGGTCATGCCGCCTTTGCCGTGACGTTGGGGGTGAACTTCTCGTAGTGGAAGCTGTTCGGCTTCACGCCTGCGTCGTCGAAGTACTGGCGCACCGCATCGACCATCGGCGGCGGCCCGCACAGATACACGTCGACGTCGCCATCGTTCAGCGCGTCGGCCGGGATGTGCTGCGTGACCCAGCCCTTGCGCGGATGGCTCGACGCGGCGTCCGCGACGACCGTCGCGAAGCTGAAGTTCGGCAGTTTCGCCGCAAGCGCTTCGATCGCGTCGACCAGCACGAGATCGAGATCGCGCGTGACGCCGTATACCAGGTGCACCTTCTGCCGCGACCCGCTGCGCGCGAGCACGTCGAGCATCGACAGGAACGGCGCGAGACCCGTGCCGCCAGCGAGGAACAGCAGCGGCCGCGCGACGTCGCGCAGGTAGAAGCTGCCGAGCGGCCCGTGCAGGTCGAGCGTGTCGCCCGGCCGCGCCGATTCGAGCCACGTGCTCATCACGCCGCCGGGAATCTTCTTGATCAGGAAGCCGACCTTCGCGTCGCCCGGCGCGGACGAGAACGAATACGAGCGGTGCTGACCGCTGCCCGGCACGTCGATGTTCACGTACTGGCCCGGCAGGAACACCGGCGCACCCGCGCCGACGTCGAGTTCGAGCACGACGGCCGCATCGTTGTGCTGCTGGACCTTCGTGACCGTCGCGGCAAAGCTGCTCTGCCCGGTCTTGCAGGCGACCGACGACGTCGGCACCGCGATCACGCAATCGCTTTGCGGCACCATCTGGCACGTCAGTACGAGGCCGCCCGCCTTTTCGTCCTCGGTGAGCGCGTCGCCGATGTAATCGTCGCCGAGGTCGTAGCGGCCGCTTTCGGCGCGGCACTTGCAGGTGCCGCACACGCCGTCGGAACAATCCATCGGAAGGTTGATCTTCGCGCGAAAGGCCGCGTCGAGCACCTTCTCGCCGGCCTTGCAATCGATGAAGCGGGTCACCCCGTCATCGAAATTCAGTGCAATGTTGTAGGTGGACATGGCGTCGCCTCCCTTTCCTTCCTGTCGAAACAATCGGCGTCAGACGTGATACACGTCGAGCACCTGCCGGATGTAATCGTTCTTCAGCACGATCTTCTTGTGCGAGATCAGCAGCGCGTCGTTCACCTTGCGCAACGTGACGAACATCGTGCCGAAGAAGTGATCGGTCACGCGGTAACGGTGGTTCAGCGTGTGAAAGTTGTAGCGCACGTCCACCTCGCCGTCGCGTTCGGCCAGCACCTCGACGTTCGTCACGTTGTGGCAGGTGCGCGGCTCGGGCGTCGACGCGCCGCTGCGCTCGGTCTTGATCCGGAACACGCGATCCTCGAGGCCGCCGCGATCCGCGTAGTACATCAGCGAGATCTGGCTGGCCGGGTCGTCGGTCGGACGGTCGTCGTCGTCCCACGCGGGCATCCAGTACGTGACGTCCTCGGTGTAGCAGGTCAGCCATTCGTCCCACTCGCGATCGTCGAGCAGGCGCGCTTCGCGATACAGCGTCGCGCAAATCGTCCGGTAATCGAAGCTCATGCCGCCACCTCCCCGCGTTCCTTCTTCAGCGCATCGCGCATCACGTGCACCCAGTGTTCGTGCTGGCACACGAACAGCCCTTCGTCCTCGCTGCGCTCACCCGAAATACGCGGATTCAGCCCCATCTTTCTCGCGTTCTCGTCCGGCCCGTCGATCCACAGCGGCGCGCCGCGCGACAGGTCGTTCCACATCGCCGTGATGCCCGCATAGCCGGCCTGGCACGCGCGGAACTCCTCGAGATCGTCGGCCGTGCCCATGCCGGTCACGTTGAAGAAATCCTCGTACTGGCGAATCCGTGTCGTGCGATCCGCTTCACTCTCGCCCTTCGGCGCGAAACAGAAGATCGTGACCTCGGTCCTGTCGACGCCGAGCGGCCGCACCACGCGAATCTGCGTGCTGAACTGGTCCATCAGGAACACGTTCGGGTACACGCACAGATTGCGCGTCTGGTTCACGATGAAGTCGGCCTGCACGTCGCCGACGCGCGCACGGATTTCGTCGCGGTGCTGGTACACGGGCCGCACTTCCGGATTCATCGTGCGGGTCCACAGCAGGATGTGGCCGTGATCGAAGCCGTACACGCCCGCGACCGACTTGCTCCAGCTGTTCGCGTCGACCGCCTTGGTGCCGTCTTCCTTGCGGCGGCCCATCGTCGCCGCATAGTTCCAGTGCACCGTGCTGACGTGATAGCCGTCGCAGCCATTCTCCATCTGCATCTTCCAGTTGCCTTCGTAGATGTAGGACGAGTTGCCGCGCAGCACTTCGAGCCCGTTCGGCGCCTGGTCGACGATCTGGTCGATGATCACGCGCGCTTCGCCGAGGTAGTCCTCGAGCGGCAGCACGTCGGCGTTGAGGCTACCGAACAGGAAGCCGCGATAGTTCGCGAAGCGCGCGACCTGCTTCAGGTCGTGCGAGCCGTGCGTGTTGAACTGCACCGGGTACTCGGTCGTCTTCTCGTCCTTCACCTTCAGCAGCTTGCCGGTGTTCGAGAAGGTCCAGCCGTGGAACGGGCACGTGAAGCTGCCCTTGTTGCCGTGCTTGCGGCGGCACAGCATCGCGCCCTTGTGCGCACATGCGTTGATGACCGCATGCAGCTCGCCGGTCTTGTCGCGCGTGATGACGATCGGCTGGCGGCCGATCCACGTCGTGTAGTAATCGTTGTTGTCCGGAATCTGGCTTTCGTGCGCCAGGTACACCCAGTTGCCCTCGAAGATGTGCTTCATCTCGAGCTCGTACAGTTCCGCGTTCGTGAAGATGTCGCGGCGGCAGCGGAAGATGCCGGCCTCCTTGTCATCCTGCACGGCGGTGTCGAGCAGGTGATCCAGTGTGTCGGTGTGGTCGATCGTGGCGGACATGATGGCTCCTCCCATGCGCGTGCCGCGTCCTGCAAGCACGCTCGCATCGGTATCGGTTGAATCTCGGGGGACCGGCCGGCAGCGGCGGCGCAGGCGCGTCGCCGTGCCGCCGGCGGTTATGCCGCGGCGGTAGCCCGCGGGCGTTCGACGATCTGGTTGTCCTGGCCTTGCACCAGCGGCGTCAGCACGACGTTGAACTCGATGTCCTGGTACGCGTCGGCCTTCATGCCGAGCGCCGTGCCACCGGTCCTGGCGACCACGGGTGGAATCAGCTCCTCGCGCGTCGCATACGCGAAGTCGTCCCAGATCAGCGGATCGCCGTCGATGTTGAACTGCGTCGTCAGCTTGCGGTGATCGGGACCGTCGACGAAGAAGTGCACGTGCGCGGGACGGTTGCCGTGACGGCCGAGGCGGTTCAGCAGTTGCTGCGTCGCGCCCTGCGGCGGGCAGCCGTAGCCGACCGGCATCAGCGTGCGGAATTCGTATTTGCCGTCCGCGCCCGTCCTCACCGCGCCGCGCAGATTGAAATCGCTCTGCGCGCCGGTCGGGTCGAAGTGCGAGTAGAAACCGTGCGAGTTCGCGTGCCAGCACTCGACCAGCGCGCCGGCCACCGGCTTGCCGTCGAGGCCCGTGACCGTGCCGTGGATCACGAGCGGGCCCGCGCCGTCGTCCGCGTCGAGGTCGATCTTCGCGACGCCTTCGCGCACCGGTGCGCCGGCCACGTACAGCGGCCCTTCGATCGTGCGCGGCGTGCCGCCGTTCAGGCCGATCGCTTCGTCCTCGGCGTCCATCCGGATGTCGAGATATTTCTCGAGACCGAGGCCGGCGGCGAGCAGCGCCGCTTCGCCATCCTGACCAAGCTTGTTCAGGTAGTTCACGCCGGCCCACACTTCGTCGGGCGTGATGTCGAGATCGTCGATCGCCTTGAACAGGTCGCCGAGCAGGCGCAGCACGATCTGCTGCGTACGTGCGTCGCCCTTCGTGCCGTTCGCGCCCGCGTTCGACGCGGCCTTCAGCAGGTCCTGCACTTCCTTGGTATCGAAAACTTTGACGCTCATGATGCTGTCTCCACGTGTATTTGGGGGAATGACGGTCTTTGCCTGACTCGATTACCGCACGACTTTCGTCAGCCCGTCGCGGGTGAAGCGCCTGACCTTGTCCTCGTCGAGCGCGATGCCGAGACCGGGGCCGTCCGGCACGGTCAGTTCGAAGTCGCTGTAATCCAGCGGCTGCGTCAGGATTTCCTCGGTGATCAGCAGTGGCCCGAACAGCTCGGTGCCCCACTGCAGGTTCGCGACACTCGCGAACAGGTGCGCGGACGCCACCGTGCTGAACGCACCTTCGAGCATCGTGCCGCCGTACAGTTCGATGCCGGCCGCGTCCGCGATCGCGGCCACGCGCTGCGCGGCGAAGAGTCCGCCGCTCTGTTCGATCTTGATCGCGAACACGTCCGCGCCGTGATGCTTCGCGATGTCGAATGCGCTGTCGGGGCCCTGCAGGATTTCATCGGCCATCAGCGCGACGGGGAAGCGGCGCATCAGGCGCGCCAGCGCCGCGGCGGAAGCCACCGGCTGCTCGACCAGCTCGCAGCCCGCATCGGCCAGCGCCGGAATCGCGCGGGCGGCCTGCGTTTCGCTCCACGCCATGTTCACGTCGACGCGCACCGACGCGCGATCGCCGAGCGCCTTCTTGATCTCGGCCACGTGGCGGATATCCGTTTTCGGCGCCTTCGCGCCGATCTTCAGCTTGAATACGTTGTGGCGGCGCAGGTCGAGCATCCGCTCGGCTTCCGCGATGTCGCTGGACGTATCGCCCGACGCGAGCGTCCATGCAACCGGCAGGCGATCCCGGCGGCGCCCGCCGAGCAGTTCACTGACGGGCACACCGAGCCGCTTGCCGTGCGCGTCGAGCAGCGCGGTTTCGAGCGCGCTCTTCGCGAAGTGGTTGACCTTCGCGAGCTTGCCGACGAACGCCATGAGCGTCTGGACGCGCGTCGCATCCTTGCCGACGATCGCGGGTGCGAGGTACGCGTCGATCGCGAGCTTCATCGCTTCCGGGCTTTCCGGGCCGTAGGCCATCCCGGCGATCGTCGTCCCTTCGCCGATACCGGCCACGCCGTCGCTGCAGAACACCTTCACGAGCATCAGCGTCTGGCCGTGCATGGTGGCCACCGACAGCTTGTGCGGGCGGATCGTCGGCAGGTCGACGAGGCGGGTTTCGATGCGTTCGATGGTGGCGGAGGACATGGGGTGCGCTGCGTGGGGGGAGTTCATGGGAGGGATTTATACGCGGCGGGGAAATGGAGCGTCCAATACTTTTGGTCGGGATTTTTGATACCTGGTGGGTATGGAAATCTGGATCATGATGGGGAATATTGCGTCGCACCATACCTGATTTAGCTAGATATGCGGGCTGGGAGGGTTGCTGGAGCGTGGTCGGGCGGGTGCGGGATATTGCGTGGGCTGGGGTGCGACGCGGTTGCTTTCTGCAGCGGGAAAATTGGCTGAAATCGGCGGCTGGCCGGAGTCGGTCAGGGTTTTCCTGAGGAGAAAGCGGTGGCGCGGGACGCGCCGGCGTTCGGTTTCTTCGGTTTCCGAGAACGACGGAAAGGAAGTGGAAAGGCAGGTATTGGTCTCCGTCGCCGATCTTGATTGTTCATCAGAATGTCGACGGCAGCTATCCGCCATCTACGGCCGTCTGCTCTCACGCGGACGGTCAAATGTCGCCTTGGCCTACACAGCGGACTTTCGCAAGCTGACCATGTAGGTCGGTCCTGGACCATCATTGATAACCGGTCCTTCCTGTAGGGTTGTTGCCAACGACGCAAGAATTGCCGCCGCCGAACCGGAAGCGGAAGCGGAAACGGAAGTGGAAGCGGAAAGATTTACGGAAAAGCTTACAAGCGTTTATGATGTAGCGAATTCAGTGCCCCAGCTTGTCGCGCTGGGCCGCGGACGCCGGACATAACGCATAATTCGTCGAATTTTCGGGAAAGGTGAACCTTATGAGTGATGCACTCACAATTAGAAAGCTGATAGATCGAATTTCGTCTGGCGATATTCGCATACCTGCATTCCAAAGAAATTTTGTGTGGGAGCCGGATCAAGTTGCTTTCTTGTTGGATAGCATTTATAAGGGATTTCCAATTGGCACCATTATTTTGTGGAAAACAGATACGCGCCTGAAGGCCGAAAAACGCATGGGTTACTTCACGTTACCCGAGCCGCAGAAAGATTATCCGGTCAACTACGTTCTTGATGGCCAGCAACGATTAACGAGTCTTTTTAGCGTTTTCCAGACTGATTTAGAGCCAGAAAGTGACGAATGGGTTGACGTTTATTTCGATATGCTTGCACAAGAGACAGTGCAAGAATCACTGTTCGTTGCGCTTGAAACGGCAGAGGTCGATGCCAATCGACATTTTCCTGTCAAGACATTGTTTGACACCGTAGCATACCGGAAGGCTACAAGTACGTTTTCAGATGAAAAGCTTGAACGTCTGGATGATTTGCAGGCGCGATTTAAAGAGTATTTGGTTCCAAACGAAGTATTCGAATCAGACGATCGAAACAAGGTTGCGATCGTTTTCGAACGAATCAATCGCGCGGGAACTGATCTTAACGTTTTCGAACTACTTTCTGCATGGAGTTGGTCTGAAGAATTCGATCTTGTAGAAAAATTCTCCACTCTTCAAGATGCTATTGCGGACCACGGATTTGATGACCTCGGCGATGACCGTGATCTACAGCTCAGAATCTGTGCCGGAGTCATCAGCGGAGAGACCACTCCAAAGCGAATTCTGGAACTGAACGGCGAAGAGATCCGAGCAAAGTTTCCGATCATCGAGCGAGGGATTTTGGGCGCGCTGGATTTTTTGAGTAGAGAGGCAAACGTGAAGCATTATAAGATGCTCCCGTTTCCCGGCATCTTAGTTCCGTTAAGCGTTTTCTTTGCGACCGAAAAGGTTGAAGGTCTTAATTATACGGAAAAGCAGAAGCATATGCTACTTCGATGGTTTTGGCGATCTCTTTTCAGTCGGCGCTTTTCTGCTGACGTCAATGAACGCCAGGCGCTGGATATTGTGGAAATGAAAAAACTTGCGGATGACGAGGATCACAGATTCAAATTGCCGCGAACTGAGCTTAAAATAGATTTTGCCAAGGATACTTTTTCGACGGCCAACGCAAACTCGCGCGTTTTAATTCTGCTGTTGAGTTCTGATAATGCGTATTCGTTTCTGAGTGGTGCTAAAGTTGATCCAGATAAGGTCTTAAAAAAAGCCAGCAAACACGAATTCCACCATATTTTCCCGCAAAAATATTTGCAGACATTGGGTGCTGACGAGCGAAGCATAAATGTTTTGGCCAACATTTGCTTCCTTACGCGCGCCGACAACAATACAATTCGTGCGAAAGCCCCGTCGGAGTATTTGGCACGGCTCGATCCGGAGAAAAAGTCGGAGTATCTTGCGAGCGCGTACTGTCCCGCTGATACGGAGAATAAGAGCTACGATGAGTTTATCAATGCTCGTGTAGAACTGCTTGTTGCGCGAGCGCAAGAGCTTATGGCGTAGCTATCATCTGCGTACTCACCTGATGGACAACGCGACAGTGCGACCGCCGACTTTCTCTTGATATTTTGGATGCCGAGTGGCTGCCTCAGGTCGCGAAGGTGTCAGCCGCCTCTCAGGACGGATGGCGGTTGTACCTTTGATAGCTGTCGTCGATATGGCGAGGCTTTCGGCGTCCGCTTCAGTTCGGTAACTGCCGCTCCCGAGAAGCATGAAGAGCGAACGTCCGTCTCGGCGCATCAGCGCGCCGAGCCTTCGGACGCAGCATAGGCGGTACCGCACAACGATATCTGCGTGTCATCCGACGGCATGCGGCAAAGCCTCCCACAGCAACTGTTCAGTTTCCGCACACAGAATCGCAAACACCTCCCAATCCACGCGCCCCTCGCGCGTGGGAAGAAACCCGGATAGCCCCGCTTCTCCACCCCCGCCTACCCTCCCGCGCATGCCGGTCGACGCCCAAGCCAACCAACACCCCCGACCCGGCCGATCCGAATTCCCCAGGAGCGCACATGGATAGCAGCAGCAACCCCGCACTGTTCGACACCGACGTCTGGCGCGGCAAGATCTTCAACGGAAGCTGGCACGCGAGCCCGCACGCGGCCGACGTGATCGAACCGGCGACTGGCAACACGCTCGGCCGCGTCGGCCTCGCCGACGGCGCGGCCGTCGCCGAAGCATCAGCCACCGCACACCGCACCCAGCCCGCATGGTTCGCCCTCCCCTACGACGAGCGCGCAGCGGTCCTGCGCCGCGCCGCAGCGGTCGCGCAAACGCACTTCGACGCGATCGTCGACTGGCTCGTGCGCGAAAGCGGCTCGACGCGCGCGAAGGCGGCGTTCGAAACCTCGGTCACGATCAAGGCGCTCCACGAAGCAGCCAGCCTGCCATCACGCGCAGCCGGCGAAGTGCTCCCGTCCGCAGCCGGCCGGCTGTCGCTCGCGCGCCGCCGCCCGCGCGGTGTGGTCGGCGTGATTTCGCCGTTCAACTTCCCGCTGTACCTCGCGATGCGCGCGGTGGCACCCGCGCTCGCGCTCGGCAACGCGGTCGTGCTGAAGCCCGATCCGCGCACCGCCGTGTGCGGCGGCGTCGCGATCGCGCGCGTGTTCGAGCTCGCCGGCTTGCCCGAAGGCGTGCTGCACGTGCTGCCCGGCGACGGCGCGGCCGGCGCGACGCTGGTCGCCGATCCGCACGTCGCGATGATCCAGTTCACCGGCTCCACCGCGGCCGGGCGCAAGGTCGGCGAAGCGGCGGGCCGCCACCTGAAGAAGGTGTCGCTCGAACTCGGCGGCAAGAACTCGCTGATCGTGCTCGACGATGCCGATCTCGACCGCGCGATCGCCAACACCGCATGGGGCGCGTACCTGCACCAAGGCCAGATCTGCATGGCGACCGGCCGCGTGCTCGTGCAGCGCGCGATTCACGATCGCTTCGTCGCGAAGCTCGTCGAGAAGGCCCAAAGCCTGCGCGTCGGCGACCCCGCCGCCGGCGACGTGGGCCTCGGCCCGCTGATCAACGCCGCGCAACGCGACCATGCCGCGAACCTGGTCGACGCGGCGCGCCGCGCGGGCGCACGCGTCGAGACGGGCGGCGGCCATCGCGGCCTGTTCTTCGAGCCGACGGTACTGAGCGGCGTCGCGCCGGGCAATCCGGCCTTCGACGAGGAAATCTTCGGGCCGGTGGCAGTCGTCGTGCCGTTCGATACCGACGAAGACGCGATCGCGCTCGCGAACCGGACCGAATACGGGCTGTCGATGGCGATCCTGTCGGCCGACGTCGGCCGCGCACTGCGGATCGGCGAGCGCTTGAACACCGGGCTGCTGCACATCAACGACCAGACCGTCAACGACGAGGCGATCAACCCGTTCGGCGGCGTCGGCGCGTCGGGCAATGGCTCGAGCATCGGCGGTGCGGCAAACTGGGAAGAATTCACGCAGTGGCAGTGGCTGACGATCAAGGGCGAAGCGCCGCTCTATCCGATTTGACGAGGAGACCGACCATGTACACCGAACACGATACACGCGCCGTCACCGCGGCCGTCGCGCGCACCGCCGGCGCGCCCTTCTCGATCGAGGCGGCCCGGATCCGCGCGCCGCGCGGCGACGAGGTGCTGGTGCGCGTCGTCGCGACCGGCTTGTGCCACACCGACCTGATCGTGCGCGACCAGTACTATCCGGTACCGCTGCCGGCCGTGCTCGGTCACGAAGGCGCCGGCGTGGTCGAGGCGGTCGGCCCGAACGTGAAGACGCTCGCCGCGGGCGATCACGTCGTGCTGACCTACGGCGCGTGCGGCCACTGCGCGTCGTGCGTCGGCGGTCACGGCGCGTATTGCCGGCAGTTCTTCGCGCTGAATTTCGGCGGCGCCGATGCCGACGGGCAGACCGCGATCCGGGACGAAGCCGGGCAACCGCTGCACGATCATTTCTTCGCGCAGTCGTCGTTCGCGAGCTACGCGCTCGCGCGCGAGAACAACGCGATCAAGGTGCCGAAGGAAGCGCCGCTCGAACTGCTCGGCCCGCTCGGCTGCGGGATCCAGACCGGCGCGGGCGCGGTGATCCATTCGCTCGCGGTGCGCCCGGGCAGCAGCTTCGCGAGCTTCGGCGCGGGCGCGGTCGGCATGAGCGCCGTGATGGCCGCGCGCATCGCGGGCGCGACGACGATCATCGCCGTCGACATCGTGCCGTCGCGGCTCGCGCTGGCGCTCGAGCTCGGCGCGACACACGCGATCAACAGCCGGGAAGTCGACGTCGTCGACGCGATCCGCGAGATCACCGGCGGCGGCGCCGATTTCGCGCTCGAATCGACCGGGCTGCCGGCCGTGCTGTCGCAAGGAATCGAAGCGCTCGGCTCGCGCGGCACGATGGGCGTGGTGGGCGCGCCGAAGCTCGGCACGAAGGCCGAATTCGACGTGAACAGCCTGCTGCTCGGCGGCCACACGATCCGCGGCATCGTCGAAGGCGACAGCGTGCCGCAGACGTTCATCCCGCAGCTCGTGCAACTGCACCTGCAAGGGCGGTTTCCGTTCGACCGGCTGGTGAAGTTCTATCCGCTCGACCAGATCAACCAGGCGGCGGCGGACAGCAGCGACGGGAGCACGCTCAAGCCGATCCTGCGTTTGCCGCATTGAACGCAACGGGCGCCGCCGGCCGCCGATGCAGATCGGCCGCACGCGGCGGCGCCCTTCCCGGAAAAATACCCCGCTTCAGGCACCGGGCTATATTACGCATTCGCGCGACACGCCCGGCCGGCACACCCGGCCCGGACCTCGACCCAACTGGAGCGCAGCGTGAACCCAGCCCCCGAATCCGTTTCACGGCCGGTCGACCTCGACCGGCTCCGCGCCCGCTTCGCCGCGGGCGAGCCGCTGCCGGACACGGCGTTGCCGGCCAGCGTCGCGCGCTCGTGGCTGCGTTCGCGCGACGCCGGGCTCCGGCCCTGGCAAACCGCCCGCTATGAAATGCAGCGCGAACTCGACGAATCGCGCGCGGACCGGCGGCTGACCCGCTGCGTCGCGCAGGAAATCGAGCCGCTGTGGGCCGCATTCGGCGGCAGCGAATGGACGATCATGTGCGTCAATCCGCACGGCACGATCGTCCATGCGCGGCGCAGCCCGCAATGCGACGACGCGCTGCTCACGCCGATCGTCGCCGGACGCCGGATCGTCGAACCGAACATCGGAACGACCGCCCCGAGCTGCGTGATTCACGACGGCGCCGAAACCGTCGTCGCGGGCGCGCAGCACTATCTCGACGAGTTTTCGCGGGTGTTCTGTCTCGCGGTGCCGCTGGTCGGCTTCGACGGCGAAGTGATCGGTGCACTGGATATCACCGGCATCGGCCGGCGCAACGTCGCGCAGCTGCGCGAGCAATTCCGGCACGCGTCGCTGTCCGCCGAGCAGCGGCTCTATGCGATGCTGCGCGACTGCCATCTGCTGCAGGTGCAGCATGACGCACGCTGGCTCGGCACGCCGCTCGCGGGCGTCATTGCGCTCGACGAAGCGGGCCGCGTGCGCGCGGTGAGCCGGCTGGCGCGCCGGATACTCGATCTCGCGCCGGAAGGGCCGCTCGGGCCATGCGATCTCCGCCAACTGTTTCCCGGCGCGACGCCCGCGCAGCAGCGCCGTTTGCTGACACCGGCGCGCACGCCGCAGCGGATCGCGCGCGACGATGGTAGCCACGTATGGGTGCGCACCGTACGTGCGCCGCTCGACCGGGCGACGGCCGCGCGTCAGGCCGATGTGCTCGAACAAGCCGCCGACGTATGCAACATGGCGCCAGCCGCCGGTCCGCAGGCGAGCCTGCACGAACAGTCGCTCGATGCGATCCGCCGGGCGCTCGACGAGCACGACGGCAATGTGTCGGCGGCCGCGCGGCAACTCGGCATTTCACGCACGACGCTGTACACGAAACTTCGTCAGCTCGATGCGGCGGGGATCCGGCACGACGGGTCGCATTGACGATTCGGGATGCAGCAGCGGGCCCTGATGGCCAGCGCAAGCCCGCAATCAGCGGGAAGAGGCCTTAAGCCACTCCCCGCCGCGCATGCAGCCGCAACGCGAGCCACGCGATCCCGGCCGCGAACGCGCCGACCACGCCGCCGAAGGTGCCGATCCACGGCAGCCCGAAGTCGCCCGCGATATGGTTGCCGAGCAATGCGCCGGCGCCGATGCCGACGTTGTACAGCCCGGAGTAGATCGATACGGCCAGGTCGGTCGCCTCGGGCGCCAGCTTCAGCACCCATGCCTGCATCGCCAGCCCGAAACAGACGATCGCGCCGCCCCACACCAGTGTGTGCACGGACAGCGTGACGATGTTCAGCGCGCTCGGGAACAGGATCAGCAGGCAGCCCGACAGCGCGACGATCGACGCCAGCAGGAAATCGTCGGGCCGGTGCGGATAGATCCGATTGAAGCAGATCGCGGCCGGCAGGCCGGCGACGCCGAACAGGATCAGCACGTACGTGATCCGGCTGCTGCTCGCATGGTTGACGCTCTGCACGAACGGTTCGATGTACGTGTACGACGTGAAATGCGCGGACACGACGAGCACGGTGATCGCGTACAGCGCGACCAGCGCCGGCTTGCGCAGGAACACGCCGATGCTGCTCAGCGACCCGGCGCCCTGGCTCGGCAGCAACGGCAACGTGGCGCGCAGCAACAGCAACGCGACGCCCGCCGCGCCCGCGATGATCAGGAACGTGACGCGCCAGCCGAACGCCTCGCCGATCACGCGGCCGAGCGGAATCCCGGCCACCATCGCGATCGCCGAGCCCATCGCGAGCAGGCTGAGCGCACGGCTCTTGCGGTCGCTCGGTGCGAGCCGCACGGCGAGCGGGACCGAAATCGACCAGAACACCGCATGCGCGCACGCGATGCCGAGCCGGCCGATCATCAGCACCGTGAAATTCCACGCGACGCCGGTCACGACATGGCTGCCGACGAACACCAGCAGCGCCACGCTCAATAGCTTGCGGCGCTCGACGTGACGCGTGACGAACGTCAGCGGCAGCGATACGACGGCAACGGCCCACGCGTAGATCGTCAGCATCAGGCCGACCGCGGTCGGCTGCATCTGCAGACTGTCGCCGATCGCGCTCAACAGCGCGACGGGCACGAATTCGGTGGTATTGAAGATGAAGGCGGCGAGTGCCAGGGCCAGCACGCCCCACCACGATTGTTCGGAACTGACGGCGTCGGGGGTTGCCATACGGGAATTCGGCGAAGGTTGGGCGCGCGCGGGCGGCCCGCCCGGCGCATCGGCGCGATTGTACCAGCGCCGTTCGGCACGCTGCCGCCGGGCGCGGTGCGTGCGACGCGGGACATGGCGGTGACACGGCCGCGCGCCGATAATGTGACGAATCGGGTTTTGCCGACGATTTGATTTGCCCGAACGCCATCGGGCCAGGAGATTCACATGCGCATTGAAACGTCATTTCTGTTCGACCTCGACGGCACGCTCGTCGACAGCGTCTATCAGCACGTGCTCGCGTGGAAGGAAGCGCTCGATGCCGAAGGCATCGAACTGTCGGTGTGGCGCATCCACCGCAAGATCGGGATGAGCGGCGGCCTGTTCCTGAATCAGCTGCTGCGCGAGACGGCCGGCGACATCGACGCCGAGCGCGTCGAGCGGCTCGCCCGGCTGCATGCGGCCGCGTACCAGCGGCTGCGCGCGCAGGTCCGGCCGCTGCCGGGCGCGCGCGAACTGCTGGCCGCGCTGTCGAACGCGGGCATTCGCTGGGCGATCGCGACCAGCGGGCGGATGGAAACCGCGGCGATCAATCTCGAGGCGCTCGGCGTCGATCCGGCGAAGAACGTGGTCGTCACGCGCGATCAGGTGAAGTACGCGAAGCCGGACCCGGACCTGTTCCTGACCGCCGCCGCGAAGCTGAACGTGCCGATCGAGCATACGGTGGTGGTCGGCGACAGCATCTGGGACATGCTCGCCGCCGCCCGCTGCCGCGCGCTCGGCGTCGGCCTGCTCTCGGGCGGCTACGGCAGCGACGAACTGGAACGCGCGGGCGCGTTGCGCGTGTACGACGATCCGGCGGACCTGCTGTGGCACCTCGACGAGGTGGCCGCGCGGCCGTAACCGCTACACCGTCCGCCTGACCAGCATCGTCCGGATCTCCGAAATCGCCTTCGTCGGGTTCAGCCCCTTCGGGCACACGTCCGTGCAGTTCATGATCGTCCGGCAACGGAACAGCCGGTACGGATCCTCGAGATCGTCGAGCCGCTCGGCGGTCGCCAGATCGCGTGAATCGGCGATGAAGCGGTACGCCTGCAGCAGCCCGGCCGGCCCCACGAACTTGTCCGGGTTCCACCAGTAGCTCGGACACGACGTCGAACAGCATGCGCACAGGATGCATTCGTACAACCCGTCGAGCTGGTCGCGCTCTTCCGGCGACTGCAGCCGCTCGCGTGCGGGCGGCGTCGTGTCGTTGATCAGGTATGGCCGGATCGAGTGGTACTGATTGAAGAAGTCGGTCATGTCGACGATCAGGTCGCGCACCACCGGCAGCCCCGGCAACGGCCGCAGCACGATCTCGCGCGGCAGCGTCTGCATGTTGGTCAGGCACGCGAGGCCGTTCTTGCCGTTGATGTTCATCGCGTCCGAGCCGCAGATCCCCTCGCGGCACGAGCGCCGGTACGCGAGCGTCTCGTCGTCGCGCTTCACGCGGCCGAGCACGTCGAGCAGCATGCGGTCGGCCGGGTCCACGTCGATCTCGTAGCGCTGCAGGTACGGCCGCGCGTCGCGGTCGGGGTCGTAGCGGTAGATATGCAGAGTACGCGGATCGCTCATCGGTTCCTCCCGGCGCGGGCCGGCATGGGTTCACGGGGGTGCGGCGGAGTGCCGTCGCGGCACACGGCGTTGCAAGCGCCATACCGGTCAGTCGTCGTCCACGCGCTTGTCGATCAGATAGCGGCCGCGCTCGACGCCCGCGCGCAGCGCCTCGACCTCGGTCAGCCATTCGGGGCCGGCGGCCTCCGGTACAAGCAGTTCGATGCGCTCGCCGGCGACGTACACCTGGACCTCGTCGCGCCATGCGCCTCGCTCGTTGGGTCGCGCCCATACGAGGATTTCGTGACCGCGATACGGGTCCCGAACCTGTGCGTCCTCTTGATGTGCCACGGTGGCCTCCTGTCTTATCTGCGATGGCGATGCAAAAAATGCGCGCCGCCTGGGCGCCGCGCACGCCGTCGGCCTCGTGCGCACGCGGCGTGCCCGGCCGGCACGCTGCTTGCGTCCCTTTTCCGCATCGAACCGTTACCGGGCCCGCATCGTGCAGGGCCGGAAGGGATGCACATCATGATCGGCCACCTCGAACTACTGGGACGCCTGCTGCTGGCCGCGCTGCTCGGCAGCGTGATCGGGCTCGAACGCGAGCGCCTGAACTGGGCCGCAGGGCTGCGCACGCACATGCTCGTGTGCGTGGGCTCCGCGCTCGTGATGCTGGTGTCGACGTTCGGCTTCGAGGACGTGCGCGGGCAAAACGGCGTCGTGCTCGATCCGTCGCGGGTCGCCGCGCAGGTGGTGTCCGGCATCGGCTTTCTGGGCGCGGGCTCGATCCTGCTGCGCGGCGAAATGGTGCGCGGGCTGACGACGGCCGCGAGCCTGTGGGCCGTGGCCGGCGTCGGGCTCGCCGCGGGAGGCGGCATGGTGGTTGCGTCGATCGGTGCAACCGCGATCGTGCTCGTGATCCTCGCGGGCGTGAAGCCGCTCGAGCGCCGCTTCATCGCGCAGCGCCAGCAGCGCACGCTGCTGCTCGTGGCCGAGCGCGGCGGCCTGACGCTCGGCACGCTGCACGAAGCGCTCGGCCCCGGCCGCGTGCGCGTGAAACGATTCATCGTCCAGCAGTCGGACGACGATCCGGACACCGACGACATCTCCGTGTCGTTCTCGCGCACCAGCGGACCGGAATTCGCGGCAATTTGCGAGACGCTGCAAAACATCGCGTGCGTACGGACCTGTCAACCCGACACCTCGTCAAGGAGTTTCGTGTGACCCAGACCGACCTGCTCTCCTACCTCGTGACGAGCCAGCTGGCCGCGCGCATGCGCGGCGGCGCGTGGCTCACGACCAGCCAGCTGGTCGGCGCGTTGCGCGCGTGGCTCGCGTGCCGGCACGCCGAATGCGACTGGCTCGACCGGATCAGGATCGCGCAAGCGTCGGCGACGATCGCGCAGGAGATCTACGAAATCGCGGTCGCGCGCGGCGATCCGCACAGCGGCGAACGCGTGCGGCTCGATGCGCATTCGCCGGAACTGCAGGCGCTGCGCGCGCGCTGCGATGCGCTGTTGCAGCGGATCGACGGCGACCGGGACGTCGGCGCCCGATGATCGTGCCGGATCGCGCGACCCACGCCGACGACCGCCTGCTCGACGCCGCGCCGGCGCACGGGACGCCGCGGCACGGCCTGCTCGAACGCGGGCGCAATTGCGACACGATCCGCGGCGCGGACCGCTTCGCGATGCTGGTCGACGGCGACGCGTACTTCTCGACATTGCGCGCCGCGCTGCTGCGCGCGCGCCATACGGTGTTCATCGTCGGCTGGGACGTCGACAGCCGGATGCGGCTCGCGCCGGGCGGCGCCGACGACACGTTGCCCGACACGCTCGCGGCCTTCCTGCACGCGCTCGCGTCCGCCCGCCACAACCTGCGCATCTACGTACTCGCGTGGGACTTCGCGATGATCTACGCGCTGGAGCGCGACTGGCCGCCCGTGTATCGGGCCGGCTGGCGCGCGCATCGCGGCATCCGGTTCCGGCTCGACGATGCGCACCCGCGCGGCGCGTCGCATCACCAGAAGCTGGTCGTGATCGACGACCGGCTCGCGTTCGTCGGCGGCCTCGATCTGACGCGCGCCCGCTGGGACACGCCCGCGCATGCGGCCGACGACCCGCGCCGCCGCGACGAGCACGGCATGCCGTACGGGCCGTTCCACGACGTGCACGCGATGTTCGACGGCGACGCCGCCGCCGCGATCGGCGAACAGGCGCGGGCTCGCTGGCTGCAGGCATGCGGGCGCCCGATCGCGATCCGCGCGCGGCGCCATCTCGACCGGGCGGACGACGAGGATCCGTGGCCGCCCGACGCGCGCGTCGACGTGCGCGACGTGCGGCTCGGCATCGCCTATACGGCGCCGCGCCACGGCGGCCGCGAGCCGGTACTGCAGGTGCGCGCGCTCGTCGAGGACGCGATCCGCGCCGCGCAGCGGCACCTCTATGTCGAAAACCAGTACTTCACCGCGGCGGTGGTGCGCGAAGCGTTGTCCGCCCGACTCGCCGACGCGCACGGGCCGGACGTGACGGTCGTCGCCCCGCGCGTGCAGAGCGGCTGGCTGCAGGAAGCGACGATGGGCGTGCTGCGCGCGCGGCTGCACGCGACGCTCGCGGCGGCCGACCGCTTCGACCGCTACCGGCTGCTGTATCCGCACGTCGACGGGCTCGGCGACGCGTGCGTGAACGTGCACAGCAAGGTCGCGATCGTCGACGACGAATGCATCGTGATCGGCAGCGCGAACCTGAACAACCGCTCGATGCTGCTCGATACCGAATGCTGCATCGCGCTCGTCGCGGCCGGCGACGCACGCATTCGCGGCGCGATCGCCCGCATGCGCGAGCGGCTGCTGGCCGAGCATCTCGGCACGACGCCCGATGCGGTGGCCGACGCGTTCGCGTGCGGGGAGCGGCCGAACGTCGTCCTCGACCGGCTGCGCGCGAAGCCGGGCCGCACGCTGCGCACGCTCGACCCGGCCGTGTCGCCGCAATTCGAGGCGCTCGTGCCGGTCAGCGCCCGGCTCGACCCCGAGCAGCCGATCGAGCCGGACCGGTTCGTCCGCGAATTCGTGCCGCACGAGCAGCATCGCTCGCTCACCGCGCGCTTTTTCGTGCTCGGGGCGATCGTGCTCGCCATCGCCGCGCTGGCGCTCGCGTGGCGCTTCACGCCGCTGGGCGAGCACCTGAACGTCGCGTCGCTGTCGCACGCGCTGGCCGGCATCGCGCGGCTGCCGGCCGCGCCGGCGCTGCTGCTCGCGGCCTACGTGGTCGCGGCGACCTTCGCGGTGCCGATCACGCTGCTGATCGCCGCGACGGGGCTCGTGTTCGGCGCCTGGCCGGGCTTCGCATATGCGGGCATCGGCTCGATGGCGGCCGCCGCCGCGACCTACGCGCTCGGCCGCTGGCTCGGGCGCGACGCGGTGCGCCGGCTCGCCGGCCCGCGCGCGAACCGGCTGAGCGAGCACATCGGCCGACGCGGCGTGGTCGCGATGGCCGTGCTGCGGCTGCTGCCGATCGCCCCGTTCACCGTCGTGAACCTCGTCGCCGGCGCGTCGCACATCGGGCTGCGCGACTTCCTGATCGGCACCGCGCTCGGGATGCTGCCCGGCATCGTGCTGACCGTTACGTTCGCGCACCAGTTGACCGCCGCGCTCAGCCATCCGGGGCCCGGTGCATTCGCGTGGCTCGCGGCGATCGGCCTCGTGCTCGTCGGCGTGTCGATCCTGCTCGTGAGGGTGCTGCGACGATGGCGCTGAGCACACACGCGGCCCCGCCGCCGCACGTCGTCACCGCCGACGCGGCGCCCGCCGCCGCGCCGGGCGGGCGCGACCTGCGCATCGCGACCTACAACATCCGCGGCGGGGCCGGCGTATGGTCGGCGCGCGCGGCCGACCGGATCGCGGCGGTGATCGACGAACTCGACGCGGACGTGATCGCGCTGCAGGAAGTGCCGCTCGGCGGCACGCGTGCGCCGGACGTGCTCGCGCACCTGCGCGACGCGACCGGCATGCACGCGGCGGCCGGGCCGACGATCGACACGCCGGAGCGCCGCTACGGCAACGCGGTGCTGTCGCGCTGCCCGATCCGCGCGGCGCGCACGCTCGACCTGTCGTTCCACCCGCGCGAGCCGCGCGGCGCGCTCGATGCCGACATCGACTGCGGCGCCGGCACGATCCGCGTGGTCGCAACCCACCTCGGGCTGTCGGCCGGCGAGCGCAGCGCCCAGGTGCAGCGGCTGCTCGCGGCGTTCGACACGGGCGCGATGCCGGTGATCCTGCTCGGCGACATCAACGAATGGTTCGTGCGCGGCCGTGCGCTGCAGGCGCTCGTCACGCGGTTCCGGCGCGCGCCTGCGCCGCGCACGTTCCCGACCGTATGGCCGGTGTTCTCGCTGGACCGGATCTGGATCCATCCGGGCGAGCTGCTGGTCGACGTGGTCGTGCACCGCAGCGCGCGGGCGCGGCACGCGTCCGACCACTACCCGCTGGTGGCCCGGATGCGGGCGCCGCTCGCCACGCCCGCGATGGGCACGGCGCTTGCGCGGTAAGCTTTTTTCGATCCGACGGAGCCAGCAGATGCGAACCGACGCACTCGACGGAAAGGATCTCGATTACTGGTGCGCACGCGCGTTGTGCGCGGATGACGAAGACACGCTGCGCTTCACGGCCGTCGCGCCCACCGTCGTCGTGACGGCCGCGTGCGACGCGCTCCGGCACCTCGATGCGCCGTTCGCGCCTTCGGCCTCGTGGGCCGATGCGGGCGCGGTGCTCGATCGCGTGACCGATCTGCGGATCGCCAGCCATGGCGCCGACGTCGAATGCGACGCGACCTTCGTCGACGGTCCGTCGACCTGCGGCGCCCGGGGCCACACCGCGCGCGAAGCGCTGCTGCGCGCGTTCGTGCGCGCGCGCTTCGGCGACGAGGTGGACGAGCCGCCGCCGTTCCCGCACCGGATCGAACACGGCACGGTGGTGCGGTATGACCCGGGTGTGCCGATTCCGGACACGGACGGCGATCCGGCGGCCGGCGACCCGGCCATCGGCGAGCATTCGGATATTCGGTCGATACCGCGCATGTGAGTGCAGGCGCGGGTCCGGCGGTCATGTAAAAACGACAGTCCCCTTCGTCCCCTTCAAACCGCATTCCCGCGGACGCCCCGCCCCGCCGGTGGTCGCGCGGCAGGCACGCACGTTGCGACGCACCGGCTTTACCGCTCCCGCCACCCGCCCGCCCCACGCCATGGACTCCACACCGCCGTTCGCTCCGCACCTCTACTTCTGCGACGCCCGCCTCGTGGGGCCGCTCGACGCGTGGCCGCGAACCTTCGCGCATATCGCCGGCATGGGCTTCGATCACGTGCTCGTCGGTGCATTCTGGGCCGCGAGCGTCGCCGGCTTTCCGCGCCACGTGGCCGATTTCCGGCGGCCGGCCCAGTCGTTCGCGACGCGTGCGAGCGCGCTCGAAACCTTCTCGCGGCTCGCGCAGCTTGCGAAGGGCCACGGGCTGCGCCTGCTGCTCGAAGTCGTGCCGGATCGCATCGCGCGCGAGAACCCGCTGCGCGCCGAGCATCCCGACTGGTACGTCGAGCACACGCACGACGACGCGCTGATCGATCCGCGCGGCACCGCGCACGCGCTGGACATCGCGCACGCGAACGCCGGCGATGAAGCGGCGCGCGACGCGCTCTCGGCATGGTGGTGCGCGCATCTCGCGACGTTCGCCGACGGGGGCGCGGCCGGCTTCCTGATCGACGCCCCCCATCATCTGCCGGCCGAATGGTGGCCCGGCTGGCGCGCGGCGCTGCGCCGTGCGCGCCCGGATGTCGCCGTGCTCGCCGGGGTGCCCGGCCATGCGCGCGACGCGCTCGCGCAGTTCGAAACCGCCGGGTTCGACGCGGTGTTTTCATCGGTGCGCTGGTGGGATCTGCACGCGCCGTGGTTCGCGGACGAACACCGGCTGCTGCGGCGCATCGGCGCGCCGATCGCGTTTCCCGATGCGCCGGACGGCCCGCGTCTCGCCGACGACTGGCCCGACGCATCGGACGACACCCTTGCCCGCGCGTATCGCCGCGCGCTCTGGACGGCCGCCGCCGTCGGCACCGGCTGGCTCGTGCCGATGGGCTTCGAGCGCGGCGTGACGGTGCCGCTGATGGCCCGCGACGCGGATGCCGAACGCTACCGCGCCGCATTCGAGCACGCCCGTTTCGACCTGTCGGGCGCGATCGCCAACGCAAATGCATGGCGCCGCGCCACGCCCGTCGTGGCGGCTCGCGGCGAAATCGCGCAACTGAGCGCGCCGGGCGCGAATGCGACCGTGCTGCTGCGCGGCACCGGGCCGTTGCTCGAACACGACGACGCGGCGTTGCTGATCGCGTTGAACCCCGATCTCGACGCGCCGGCCACGGTCGACCCCGCGACGATCCTGCCCGGCGTGCCCGGCGGCTTCACGCGCGTCGTCACGCAGGACGGCGCGCGAACGCATCCGCCGGCCGCGCTCGAGCCGTTCACGCTCGCGCCCGGCGCGTATGCGCTGCTGCACGCGTGGCAGGCGCCGCCCGTCACGACGCGCCCCGACGCTGCGCGCGAGCGCACCGTGCTGTCGGCGGCGCTCGCGGGCGACCGGATCGCGATCGAGCGCGTCGAGCCGTCGGTCGACGACGGCCGCTTCGCGATCAAGCGGGTGATCGGCGAGCCGCTCGTCGTCCGTGCGTCGATCTTCACGGACGGGCACGCGCATCTGGCGGCCATGCTCCAGTGGCGCGCCGCCGACGAGGACACCTGGCGCGAAATACCGTTCGAAGCCGAGCCGAACGACCGTTGGCATGCGCGCGTCATGCTCGACCGGCTCGGTCGCCATGAATTTCGGGTGATCGCGTGGCGCGACGACTGGGCGTCGCTGGTCACCGACATCGCGAAGAAGCGGGCGGCCGGCCAGGACGTGACGCTGGAGGTGCGCGAAGCGCAACTGCTGCTCGCGACCGCGCTGAAGCTCGCCGAGCCGGCCGATCCGCGCGCGGTCAAGCAGATGGAGCGGCTCGCCGCCGAGCTCAAGGACGCGTCGCCCGACGAGCGCCTCGCGCGGATCGGCGCGCCCGCGCTCGCCGATGCGTTCGCGGCGCTGCGCTACCGCCCGTTCGTCACGCACGACGCGACGACCTACCCGGTCGAGGTCGAACGCCGCAAGGCGCGCTTCTCGAGCTGGTACGAGATGTTTCCGCGCTCGGCGAGCGACGATCCGCACCGGCACGGCACGTTCGACGACGTGATCGGCCATTTGCCGCGCATCCGCGACATGGGTTTCGACGTGCTGTATTTCCCGCCGATCCACCCGATCGGCACGTCGGCCCGCAAGGGCCGCAACAACAGCCTGACCGCCGGCCCCGACGATGTCGGCAGCCCGTACGCGATCGGCTCACCCGACGGCGGGCACACGGCCGTGCATCCCGAGCTCGGCACGCTCGAATCGTTCCGCGCGCTGATCGACGCCGCGCGCGTGCACGGGCTCGACATCGCGCTCGATTTCGCGATCCAGTGCTCGCCCGACCATCCGTGGCTCGCCGCGCATCCGGGCTGGTTCGCGTGGCGGCCCGACGGCTCGCTGCGCTTCGCGGAGAATCCGCCCAAGCGCTACCAGGACATCGTGAACCCCGATTTCTACGCGCCGGACGCGCTGCCCGACCTGTGGCTCGCGCTGCGCGACGCGGTGCTGTTCTGGGTCGACGCGGGCGTGCGGATCTTCCGCGTCGACAACCCGCACACGAAGCCGCTGCCGTTCTGGGCATGGATGATCGCCGACGTGCGCGGCCGGCATCCGGACGTCGTGTTCCTGTCCGAGGCGTTTACGCGGCCGGGGATGATGTACCGGCTCGCCAAGGTCGGCTTCTCGCAGTCGTACACGTACTTCACGTGGCGCGAGTCGAAGCGCGACTTCATCGACTACCTGACCGAACTGACGGCCGGCCCCGCGCGCGAATTCTTCCGGCCGAACTTCTTCGTCAACACGCCCGACATCAACCCGCGCCACCTGCAGAACGCGCCGCGCTCGCAGTTCGTGATCCGCGCGGCGCTCGCGGCGACGCTGGCCGGCTCGTGGGGCCTGTACTCGGGCTTCGAGCTCGGCGAATCGGCGCCGCTGCCGGACAGCGAGGAATACGCGAATGCCGAGAAATACGAGCTGCGCGCGCGCGACTGGAGCAAGGCCGCGCACATCGGCACGGAAATCGCACGGCTGAACCGCGCGCGGCGCGATCACCCGGCGCTGCAGACTCATCTCGGGCTCACGTTCGTCGATGCCGACAACGACTCGGTGCTCGTATTCATGAAGGCGACGCCCGCGTTCGACAGCGTGGTGGTCGTTGCAATCAGCCTCGACCCGTGGCATCCGCAGGCCGCGAACTTCACGCTCGATGCGGCGCTGTGGCGCGGCCTCGGGCTGGTCGACGGCGAACCGCTCGATGCGCTCGAACAGGACGCCGCGCATGCGCAAACCTGGCGCGGCCGTCGCCAGTACGTCTCGCTCGATCCGCACGTGCGGCCGTACGCAATCTGGCGGCTCGCGCCGTCTCCGGGCGCCGCGCGGGCGGCGGCGCCCGCACCGGACGACGCCCGACACTCCTCGGGAGCCCACGGATGATGAAACGCGAAGATTCCCTCGACGACGTACGGCGCGCGCAGTTCCCGTCGCTCGCGCCGGCCGGCACGCCGCGCCGGCGCCGCGCGCGCCGCCGCGAACCCGCGCTCTGTGCGGACGATCCGCTGTGGTACAAGGACGCGATCATCTACCAGGTGCACGTGAAGTCGTTCTACGACTCGAACAACGACGGCATCGGCGATTTCCCCGGCCTGATCGCGAAGCTCGACTACATCGCCGAACTCGGCGTCGACACGATCTGGCTGCTGCCGTTCTATCCGTCGCCGCGCCGCGACGACGGCTACGACATCGCCGACTACCGCGACGTGCATCCCGACTACGGCACGCTGGCCGACGTGCGGCGCTTCATCCGCGAGGCGCACGCGCGCGGCATCCGCGTGATCGCCGAGCTCGTGATCAACCACACGTCGGACCAGCACCCGTGGTTCCAGCGCGCGCGCCGCGCGAAGCCGGGCTCCACGCATCGCGACTACTACGTGTGGTCCGATACCGACACGAAATACGCGGGCACGCGGATCATCTTTCTGGATACCGAAACGTCGAACTGGACCCACGACCCGGTGGCCGGCCAGTACTACTGGCACCGCTTCTATTCGCACCAGCCGGACCTGAACTTCGACAACCCGGCGGTCGTGCGCGAAGTGATCCAGGTGATGCGCTTCTGGCTCGACCTCGGCATCGACGGGCTGCGGCTCGACGCGGTGCCGTACCTGGTCGAGCGCGAAGGCACGAACAACGAGAACCTGCCGGAAACGCACGCGATCCTGAAACGGATCCGCGCGACGATCGACGCCGAGTATCCGAACCGGATGCTGCTCGCGGAAGCGAACCAGTGGCCGGAAGACGTGCAGGAATACTTCGGCAACGAGGACGAATGCCACATGGCGTTCCACTTCCCGCTGATGCCGCGCATCTACATGTCGATCGCGAGCGAGGATCGCTTCCCGATCCTCGACATCATGCGGCAGACGCCGGCGCTCGCGCCGAGCAATCAGTGGGCCGTGTTCCTGCGCAACCACGACGAGCTGACGCTCGAGATGGTCACCGATTCGGAGCGCGACCTGCTGTGGCAGACCTACGCGAGCGACCGCCGCGCGCGGCTGAATCTCGGCATCCGGCGCCGGCTCGCGCCGCTGATGGAGCGCGACCGGCGCCGCATCGAGCTGATCAATTCGCTGCTGCTGTCGATGCCCGGCACGCCGGTGATCTACTACGGCGACGAGCTCGGGATGGGCGACAACATCCACCTCGGCGACCGCGACGGCGTGCGCACGCCGATGCAGTGGTCGTCGGATCGCAACGGCGGCTTCTCGCGCGCCGACCCGGAAATGCTCGTGCTGCCGCCGGTAATGGGCTCGCTGTACGGCTATGACGCGATCAATGTCGAGGCGCAGACGCGCGATCCGCATTCGCTGCTGAACTGGACGCGGCGCATCCTCGCGACGCGCCGCGCATCGCAGGCGTTCGGGCGCGGCACGATCCGCTTCCTGCGGCCGGAGAACCGCAAGGTGCTCGCGTACCTGCGCGAGCTGGACGGCCACGAGCCGGTGCTGTGCGTCGCGAACCTGTCGCGCGCGTCGCAGGCGGTCGAACTCGACCTGTCCGAATTCGCGGGCCGCGTGCCGATCGAGATGACGTCCGATTCGCCGTTTCCGCCGGTCGGCCAGCTCCCGTATCTCCTCACCTTCCCGCCGTACGGGTTCCTGTGGTTCGTGCTCGCCGAGCATGGCCGCGAGCCGTCGTGGCGGCAGCCGCACGCGGAGCCGCTGCCCGAATACGTGACGCTCGTGATGCGGCGCGGCGATACGCGGCCGGACGTCTCGCAGCTGCACGCGCTCGCGCACGACGCGCTCGCGTCGTGGCTCGCGCGGCGGCGCTGGTTCGCGTCGAAGGATCGCGCGATCGGCGACGCGTGGCTGAACGTCGTCACGCCGGTGCCGGATGAATCGTTCCAGTATGCGGAGGCGTGGGTGTCCGCGAGCGACGGCCGCGTCGAACGCTATGTGGTACCGCTCGCGGCCGCCTGGGGCGGCGAGACGTCCCATCCGTTGTTCGCGCAGCTCGCCCTGGCGCGCGTGCGGCGCGGCCACACGGTCGGCTACCTGACCGACGCGTTCGCGCTGCCGGCGTTCGCGCGCGGAATGCTGCGCAAGCTGCGCGACGGCGCGACGGTGCCGACGTCCGACAGCGGCCGGCTCACCTTTCTTCCGGAAGACGCACTCGTCGGGCTGGACCCGGGCGACGACGCGGAAGTGCGCTGGCTCGCGGCCGAGCAGAGCAACAGCTCGCTCGTGATCGGCGACGCGATCGTGCTGAAACTCGTGCGCAAGGTCGCGCACGGCATTCATCCGGAAGCGGAAATGAGCCGGCACCTGACGCGCATCGGTTATGCGAACACCGCGACGCTGGCCGGCGAAGTCGTGCACGTCGATCCGGACGGCACGCCGCACACGGTCGCGATCCTGCAGCGCTACGTCGACAACCAGGGCGACGCATGGACGCGTTCGTTCGACTTCCTGCGTCGCGCGATCGACGAGCTGGCGCTGCCGGCCGCGGGCGATGGCGAGGCCGCCGAGACGGAGGAAGAGCCCGATGCGCTGCTCGGCTACGCGGCGTTCGCGGGCATCATCGGCACGCGGCTCGGCCAGTTGCACGTCGCGCTCGCGCAGCCGTCGGACGATCCCGCGTTCGCGCCGGAGCGCGCGACGCCCGAGCACGTCGACGGCTGGTGCGTGGACGCGATCGCGTCGTTCGAGCATGCGCTCGACGTGCTGCGCACGCGGCTCGACGCGCTCGATGCGGCCACCCGGGCGTCGGCCGACGCGCTGCTCGCGTCGCGCGACGCGGCCGTGCGGGCGCTCGGCGAACTCGTGCCGCGCACGCTCGATGCGCAATGCACGCGGATTCACGGCGATTTTCATCTGGGCCAGGTGCTCGACGTGCAGGGCGACGCGTTGCTGATCGACTTCGAAGGCGAACCGGCGCGCCCGCTCGAGCGGCGTCGCGCGAAATCGCATCCGCTGCGCGACGTGGCCGGCCTGCTGCGCTCGCTGTCGTACGTGAGCGCGACCGCGCAGTTCGCGATCGAAAAAGCGCCGCCGCAAGCCGCCGGCCGCAAGCGCGCGCTGTTCGACCGCTTCGGCCAGGCCGCCGCCGACCGCTTCGTCGAATGCTATCGCGCGGCCGCGGACCTCGCGCCCGCGCGCTTCGTCGACCCGCGCTACGCGGACCGCCTGCTCGCGCTGTTCCTGATCGACAAGGCGTCGTACGAGCTGTGCTACGAGGCCTCGAACCGGCCCGACTGGCTGAGCGTGCCGGTCGGCGGGCTCGCGGCGCTGGTCGAGCGCCTGCTCGGCGACGGCGCGCTGCCCGACGACGGAGGAAACCCATGACCGACACGCTGTTCGAACGCGCCGATATCGATGCACTGCTCGCCGGCCGCCATCCCGACCCGTTCGCGTGCCTCGGGCCGCACGAACAGGCCGACCGGATCGTCGTGCGGGCGCTGCTGCCCGGCGCCGAACGAGTACGCGCGCTGTCGCCGGACGGCGCCGAACTCGGCGCGCTCGCGTGCATCGATCGCGCCGGCTGCTTCGCGGGGACGATCGCGCACGACGGCGGCTGGCCCCATTACCTGCTCGCGATCGACTGGCCGAACGCGCACCAGGTGACCGACGACGCGTACGCCTTCGGCACGCTGCTCGACGACGCGGCGCTCGCGCGCTTCTCGGCCGGCGACCCGGCCGCCGTGCTCGACTGCCTCGGCGCGACGCCCGTGCGCGTCGGCGATACCGACGGCGTGCGCTTCGCGGTCTGGGCGCCGACCGCGCAGCGCGTATCGGTGGTCGGCGATTTCAACGGGTGGGACGGGCGCCGCCATCCGATGCGGCTGCGACGGCCGTCGGGCGTGTGGGAGCTGTTCGTGCCGGGCATCGGCGCGGGCGAGCGCTACAAGTACGAGCTGCGCGCGGCCGACGGGCGCGTGCTGCCGCACAAGGCCGATCCGTGCGCGCGCGCGACCGAGGCGCCGCCGCGCACGGCGTCGGTGGTCGCCGACGTCGCGGCGCTCGACGCGTTCGCGTGGCACGACGACGGCTGGATGCATGCGCGGCCGCGCACCGATCGCTATCGCGTGCCGTGGTCGATCTACGAGGTCCATCCGGAGTCGTGGCAACGCATCCCCGAGGAAATGGAGCGCAGCGCGACGTGGGACGAGCTGGCGGAGCGGCTGATTCCCTACGTCAAGGGAATGGGCTTCACGCACGTCGAATTCATGCCGATCGCCGAATACCCGTTCGGCGGCTCGTGGGGCTACCAGCCGCTCGCGCAGTTCGCGCCGTCCGCGCGCTTCGGGCCGGTGGACGGTTTCGCGCGGTTCGTCGATCGCGCGCATGCGGCCGGCATCGGCGTGATCGTCGACTGGGTGCCCGCGCATTTTCCGAACGACGCGCACGGGCTCGCGCAATTCGACGGCAGCGCGCTGTACGAGCACGCCGATCCGCGCGAGGGGATGCATCCCGACTGGAACACCTGCGTGTTCAACGTCGGGCGCACGGAGGTCGGCGCGTTCCTCGTCGCGTCGGCGCTCGCGTGGGCGCGCCGCTATCACGTCGACGGCATCCGCGTCGATGCGGTCGCGTCGATGCTGTACCGCGACTATTCGCGCAAGGAAGGCGAATGGGTGCCGAACGTGTACGGCGGCCGCGAAAACCTCGAATCGGTCGCGTTCCTGCGCCGGTTGAACGACACGCTGCACGGTGCGGACGCGCCGGCCGGCGTCGTCACCGTCGCGGAGGAATCGACCGCGTGGCCGGGCGTCACCGCGCCGACCGGCGACGGCGGGCTCGGCTTCGACTTCAAGTGGAACATGGGCTGGATGCACGACACGCTCGCGTATCTGCACGAAGACCCGATCCACCGCCGCTATCACCACGACCGGATGACGTTCGGGCTCGTGTACGCGTTCTCCGAGCGCTTCGTGCTGCCGCTGTCGCACGACGAGGTCGTGCACGGCAAGGGTTCGCTCGTCGCGAAGATGCCCGGCGACGCATGGCAGCGGCTCGCGACGCTGCGCGCGTATTTCGGCTTCATGTGGGCGCATCCCGGCAAGAAGCTGTTGTTCATGGGCAGCGAATTCGCGCAATGGGCCGAGTTCGCGCACGATGCGACGCCGCACTGGGACTTGCTCGACGCGCCCGCGCATCGCGGCGTGCAGCGGCTCGTGCGGGACCTCAACCGCGCGTATGCGGCCGAACCGGCGCTGCATGCGCTCGACTGCCATGCGGCCGGATTCTCCTGGCTGATCGGCGACGACCGCGACAACAGCGTGTTCGCGTTCGTGCGCCGCGACGATGCGGGGCGCCTGGTCGTCGCCGTCTGCAACTTCACGCCCGTGCCGCGCGCCGGCTATCGCCTCGGGTTGCCCGCGGCCGGCCAGTGGCGCGAACTGATGAACACCGATGCCGCGACGTACGGCGGCGCCAACGCCGGCAACGACGGCGCCGTGTGGGCCGAAGCCGTGCCCGCTCACGGCGAGGCGTGGTCGGCGACCTTGCGCCTGCCGCCGCTCGCGACCCTGTGGCTGACACCTGCCTGATTTCCCGCGCCTTCGACACGGAGATCCGCCCCATGCCGACCGCCCTGCCTGCCCGTCTCGACCCTGGCCGCTGCTACCCGCTCGGCGCCACTTGGGACGGTCTCGGGACCAACTTCGCGGTATTTTCCGCGCATGCGCAGCGCATCCAGCTGTGCGTGTTCGATCCGACCGGCCGCAAGGAGCTCGCGCGCCTCGACCTGCCCGAATGCACCGACGAGGTGTGGCACGGCTACCTGCCCAACGCGCATCCGGGCACCGTGTACGGCTTTCGCGCGGATGGCCCGTACCAGCCGCAACACGGCCACCGCTTCAATCCGACCAAGCTGCTGCTCGACCCGTACGCGCGCAAGCTGGTCGGCCATTTCCGCTGGTCGGACGCGCTGTTCGGCTATCGCGTGCATTCGAACCGGGCGGACCTGTCGATCGACCGCCGCGATTCGGCGCCCGCGATGCCGAAGGCCGTGGTCGTCGACGAGGCGTTCGACTGGAGCACCGACCGCCGGCCGAACGTGCCGTGGCGCAGCACCGTGATCTACGAGACCCACGTGCGCGGCGCGTCGATGCGCCGCGCCGGGCTGCGCCAGCCGGAGCGCGGCACGTTCGCATCGCTCGCGCATCCGGCGTTCGTCGATCATCTGCTGTCGATCGGCGTGACGACGGTCGAGCTGCTGCCGGTTCATGCATTCCTGCAGCAGCGCGCGCTCGTGCATCGCGGGCTGCGCAACTACTGGGGCTACGACACGGCCGCGTTCTTCGCGCCGGAACCCGCGTACCTCACGACGCGACGGCTCGACGAAATGCGCATCGCGATCCGCCAGCTGCATGCGGCCGGCATCGAAGTGGTGCTCGACGTCGTCTACAACCACACGTGCGAAGGCAATCAGCTCGGGCCGACGCTGTCGTGGCGCGGCCTCGACAACGCGAGCTATTACCGGCTGCGGCCCGACGATCCGCGTTACCACGTCGACGAAACCGGCTGCGGCAACACGCTGAACATGTCGCATCCGCGCGTCGTGCAGATGGTGATGGACTCGCTGCGCTACTGGGCGACCGCCTTCAACATCGACGGCTTCCGCTTCGATCTCGGCGTGACGCTCGGCCGCGAGGATCACGGCTTCGAGCCGGGCGCGGGGTTTTTCGACGCATTGCGGCAGGACCCGGTGCTCGCGCAGCGCAAGCTGATCACCGAGCCGTGGGATCTCGGCCCCGGCGGCTATCAGCTCGGCCGCCATCCGCCCGGCTTCGCCGAATGGAACGACCGGTTCCGCGACACCGTGCGGCGCTTCTGGCGCGGCGACGCCGGACAGCGCCCGGAACTGGCCGCGCGGCTGTCGGGCTCGGCCGACCTGTTCAACCACGGGCGGCGCCGCACGTGGGCGTCGGTCAATTTCATCACCGCGCACGACGGCTTCACGCTGGCCGACCTCGTGTCGTATGCGGGCAAGCACAACGACGCGAACGGCGAGGACAACCGCGACGGCCGCGACGACAACTGCAGCGCGAACTGGGGCGCCGAAGGGCCGACCGACGACAAGGCGATCCGCGCCGTGCGAGGGCGCATCGCGCGCTCGATGCTCGCGACGCTGTTTACCGCGCTCGGCACGCCGATGCTCGTGGCCGGCGACGAATTCTGCCGCACGCAGCACGGCAACAACAACGCGTATTGCCAGGACAACGAACTGTCCTGGCTCGACTGGGAGCTGGCGCGCAGCGACGACGGCGTGCAGATGACGCGCTTCGTGTCGCGGCTCGCCGCGCTGCGGCGCATGTATCCGGTGATGTCGGCGCCGCGCTATCCGTCGGGCGACCGCGACGGCGCGCCGGGCATGCGCGAGATCGGCTGGTTCGACGAACGCGGCGACGCGCTCACCGTGCCCGCATGGGAAGACGGCGAAGGCCGCGCGCTGACGATGCGGCGTGTCGGCACCGGCCGCACCGGCCGCACCGAGGCATTGCTCGTGATGCTGAACGCATCGGCCGGGACCATCACGTTCAAGCCGCCGGCGCCCGTGCTCGAGTACCGCATCCTGGTCGATACCGCGACACCCGACGCCGGCCCGCGTTCGTGGCCGGAAACCGGGCTCGACGTCGCCGCGCACACGGCCGTGATCGCGGTCGCGGCCGTGCCGCCCGATCATCCTTCCTGAGGACCGCCATGACCACCCGTTCCGCCCGCCCCACCGGCACGCATGCATTCGAATCGTCGTTCGGCGCGACCTGCGTCGAGGCCGACCGCACGCGCTTCCGGCTGTGGGCGCCCGCGAGCCGTACGGCCGCCGTCGAGCTGCAGGACGAAGGCGGCCGAGCGATTCCGATGACGCCGGCCGGCGACGGCTGGTTCGAGACGGTCGCGCCGTGCGGCCCCGGCACGCTATATCGCTACCTGCTCGACGACGCGCTCGCGGTGGCCGATCCCGCGTCGCGCTTCCAGCCCTACGACGTGCTGGGCCCGAGCCAGGTCGTCGATCCGGCCGCGTACCGCTGGCGCCACGACGGGTGGCGCGGCCGCCCGTGGCACGAAACGGTGCTGTACGAGCTGCACGTCGGCGCATGCGGCGGCTACGCGGCCGTCGAGCGGCGGCTGCCGTCGATCGCCGAACTCGGCGTGACCGCGGTCGAACTGATGCCCGTCAATGCGTTCCCCGGGGCGCGCAACTGGGGCTACGACGGCGTGCTGCCGTTCGCGCCCGATGCGTCGTACGGGCGGCCCGAGGAGCTGAAATCGCTGGTCGACACCGCGCACGGGCTCGGGCTGCAGGTGTTCCTCGACGTCGTGTACAACCATTTCGGCCCCGAAGGCAACCTGCTGCCGCGCTACGCGCCCGATTTCTTCCGCGCGGACCAGCAGACCGCGTGGGGGCCGGCGATCGACTTCTCTCGGCCGCAAACGAGCGCGTTCTTCATCGACAACGCGCTGTACTGGCTCGACGAATACCGTTTCGACGGGCTGCGCATCGACGCCGCGCACGCGATCGACGACGACGCGTGGCTGCGCGAACTCGCGCGCCGCGTGCGCGCGTACGCGGGCGACGCGCGCCACGTGCATCTCGTGCTGGAGAACGAGCGCAATACCGCGAGCCTGCTCGGCCCCGGCGGCTTCGACGCGCAATGGAACGACGACTTCCACAACAGCGCGCACGTGCTGTTGACCGGCGAGCGCGACGGCTACTACCGCGCGTACGCCGACGCGCCGCTGCGCCATTTCGCGCGCACGCTCGGCGAAGGCTTCGCGTATCAGGGCGAGCCGTCGCCGCTGCGCGACGGCGCCGCACGCGGCGAGCCGAGCACGCATTTGCCGCCGACCGCGTTCGTCGCGTTCCTGCAGAACCACGACCAGATCGGCAACCGTGCGTTCGGCGAACGGCTGCGCGCGCTCGCGAACGACGACGCCGTGCGCGCGGCGACCGCGCTGATGCTGCTCGCACCGTCGATTCCGCTGCTGTTCATGGGCGAGGAGGACGGCAGCACGCAGCCGTTCCAGTTCTTCACCGACTATCGCGGCGCGCTCGCCGACGCGGTGCGCGACGGCCGGCGCCGCGAATTCGCCGCGTTTCCCGCATTCGCCGACGCCGCGCACCGCGACGCGATTCCCGACCCGAACGACATCGCGACGTTCGTGCGTTCGTCGTCGCACCACCCGCCCGACGAGTCGTGGCCCGACGCGGCCGCCTGGCGCCGCTTCTACCGCAGCGCGCTGGCCGTGCGCGCGGCGCTCGTGATCCCGCATCTGGCCGGTGTGCGGTCGCTCGGCGTCGACCTGCTCGCGGGCGACGGCGACCCGCAGGCGCTCGTCGCGCGCTGGCGTCTCGGCGACAGCAGCACGCTGACGATCGCGCTGAATCTCGGGTCGCACGACGCGGCGCTGCCCGGGCTGCCGGTCGGCAAGATCGTGTTCGAGACGCCGCCGCGCGCACGCGACCGGCTGCCGGGCCGGCAATTGCCGCCGCGCGCGTGCATCGCGTGGCGCGACGGCGCGGTCAACCAGGATGCGCGGCAGCACCGCGCGAACGGACGGAGCGCATCATGACGACCGACGTTCCGATCACGGCGCTCGCCCGTGCGGCCGGGCTGGAACCCGAATGGACCGACGCGGGCGGCGTCGCTCGGCGCGTGGACGACGACGCGCTCGTCGCGCTCGTCGATGCGCTCGGCTGGCCGTGCGGCACCGCGATCCAGCGGGTCGACAGCGCGGCGGCGCTCGCCGACGCGAACGCGGCGCCGCCGCGCGTCGTGACCGGCGACGCCGGCCTGCCGCTGACGCTGCCCGCGACCGTCGCGTCGCCGGGCGCGCGCTTCCGGATCTCGCTCGAAACCGGCGGGCACGTGGACGGGCGCGTGGGCGGCGCGGGCGAACACGGCACGCTGCCGCCGCTCGCGATGCCGGGCTATCACGCGCTCGACGTCGGCGAGCAGCGCATCGGCTTGGCGATCGCGCCGCCGCGTGTGCAGCCCTTCGACGCGTTCGCACGCGGACGCGACGCGGGCCGCTGGGGTATCGCCGCGCAGCTCTACAGCCTGCGCCGCACCGGCGACGACGGCGCGGGCGACTACACGGCACTCGCGCGGCTGGCCGCGCAGGCGGCGCGCCACGGCGCGCAGGCGGTGGCGATCAGCCCGACGCATGCCGGCTATCCGGCGCTCCCCGCGCACGACAGCCCGTATTCGCCGTCGTCGCGACGCTGGCACAACGTCGCGTATCTCGACTGCGACGCGGTACCGGGCGCCGATGCCGCGCCTCGCGCATCCACGGCCACGGCCGATACCGCGTTGATCGACTGGCCGCGCGTGCTGCCGGCGAAGCTGCGCCGCCTGCGTGCGTGCTTCGACGCGTGGCGCGCCAGCGACGACCCGTCGCGCGACACGTACCAGCGTTTTCGCGCGGCGGGCGGCGCGGCGCTCGACGCGCATGCGCGCTTCGATGCGCTGCAGGCGTTCTGCATCGAGCACGGGATCGGCGCGGACTGGCGGCAGTGGCCCGCGCCATGGCGCATGCCGGGATCGGCGGAAGTCGACGCGTTCGCGCACGCGCATGCCGACACGATCGCATTCCACACGTTCCTGCAATGGTGCGCGTCGCGCGCGCTCGGCGACGCGCAGCACGCGGCGCGCGGCGCGGGCATGGCGACCGGGCTGATCGCCGATCTCGCGGTCGGCTCGGATCGCGCCGGGAGCGACGCGTGGGCGCACGGCACGACGCTGCTGCGCGGCGTGTCGCTCGGCGCGCCGCCGGACCTGTTCAATGCGGCCGGCCAGGCGTGGGGCGTGACGACGTGGACGCCCGATGCGCTGCGCGCGGACGGCTTCATGCCGTTCATCGAGCTGCTGCGCGCCGCGTTCGCGCACGCGGGCGGCATCCGCATCGATCACGTGCTCGGCTTCGCGCGGATGTGGATCGTGCCGGACGGCGGCTCGCCGCGCAGCGGCGCGTACCTGCGCTATCCGCTCGACGATCTGGTGCGGCTCGTCGCGCTCGAGGCGGCCCGCCATCGCGCGATCGCGATCGGCGAGGATCTCGGCACCGTGCCGGCCGGATTGCGCGAACGGCTCGGCACGCAAGGTGTCGCGGGCATGCGCGTGCTGTGGTTCGAGCGCGATGCGAATGGCGCGTTCCGGCCGCCGTCCGCGTGGGATCGCCATGCGATCGCGACGACCTCGACGCACGATTTGCCGACCGTGGCCGGCTGGTGGCGCGGCATCGATCTCGGATGGCGGCGCATTGCAGCCGAGGCCGAAGCCGAAGCCGCGAGACGACGCGACGCAACGCAGCCGGGCGACGTCGGCGCACCGGCGCCGGACGACGCGAGCGCGCACGATTCGGACGAGATCGTGCAAAGCATGGCGTTCGGACACGACACCGTGCAGCGCCCCGAACCCGGCCCCCCGACGCCTCCGCGGGCCTCGTCTGCCGAGCTGCTCGCCGCTCATGCGGAACGCGCCACCGAGCGCGCGGCGCTGTGGCACGCGCTGCAGGAGGCCGGCTGCGTGCCGGCCGGCGCCGCGATGCCGCCGGCCGACATGCCGCCGGTGACCGCGATCCTCGGATACGTCGCGAGCAGCCCGTCGCCGCTCGCGCTGCTGCCGCTCGAGGATCTGCTCGCGCTCGACGCACAGCCGAACCTGCCGGGACCGCCGTGCGGCCATCCGAACTGGCGACAGCGGCTGCCGCGCACGATCGACACGCTGTTCGACGCCGACGTGCGCACCCGTATCGCCGCCGTCGTGCACGCGCGCCGCGCGCGGAGGCACGGCCCATGACCCCACGCGCGACGCTGCGGCTACAGCTGCATGCGGGCTTCACGTTCGACGACGCGGCCGCGCACGCCGACTACTTCGCGCGGCTCGGCGTCAGCCATCTGTACCTGTCGCCGGTGTCGACGGCCGAACCGGGCTCGCTGCACGGCTACGACACCGTCGACTACGGCGCGCTCGGCGCGGAACTCGGCGGCGAAGCCGGCTTCATGCGGCTCGTCGACGCGCTGCGCGCGCGCGGCCTCGGCATCATCGTCGACATCGTGCCGAACCACATGGGCGTCGGCGGGTCGTCGAACGGCTGGTGGAACGACGTGCTCGAATGGGGACCGGCGAGCCCGTACGCGCGCACCTTCGACATCGACTGGCATCCGCCCGACCCGGCGCTCGACGGCAAGGTGCTGCTGCCGTGCCTCGGCGCGCCGTACGGCGATGCGCTCGCGGCCGGCGACATCACGCTGCGCGCCGATCCGGCCGCGGGCCGCTTCACCATCGCGTGCCCGGGGCGGCGGCTGCCGGTTGCCGTCGCCACTTACGCGGAGATCCTGCGCATCGCGAACCGCGCGGACCTGAACGCGCTCGCCGAGCGCTTCGACGCCGCGCCGCCACGCGACAGCGCGCGGCTCGCCGCCGCCCACGCGGCGCTGCGCGACCATGCGAGCGCGCACGGCCCGCACGCGCTCGACGCGGTATTGCGCGGCGCCGACCCGCGCCGCGCGCGCTCGCGCGCGTGCCTGCATCATCTGCTCGAACGCCAGCACTACCGGCTCGCATGGTGGCGCACGGCCGCCGACGAGCTGAACTGGCGGCGCTTCTTCGACATCGCGACGCTCGCGGCCGTGCGCGTCGACGACGACGCCGTATTCGACGCCGTTCATGCGCTGCCGCTGCGCCTCCATGCGGCCGGGCTCGTCGACGGCGTGCGCGTCGATCACGTCGACGGCCTCGCCGATCCCGGCGCGTATTGCCGCCGGCTGCACGCGCGGCTCGCCGCGCAGCGCGACGCGCGGCCCTACGTCGTCGTTGAGAAGATCCTCGCGCCCGGCGAGGCGCTGCGCACCGACTGGGCCGTCGACGGCACCACCGGCTACGACTTCATGAACGACGTCGGCGCGCTGCTGCACGACCCGGCCGGCGCCGAACCGCTCGCCGCGCACTGGGCGGCCGTATCGGGGTCCACGCGCACGTTCGCGCAGGAAGCCCTCGACGGCAAGCGGCGCGTGCTGATGCGTCAGCTCGCCGTCGAGCATGCCCGGGTCGCGCGGTTGCTGCACGGGATCGCGCGGGCCTCGCCCGCGACGCGCGACGTCAGCCGAATCGCGATCCAGCGCATGCTCGGCGAACTCGCGGTGCGGCTGCCCGTGTACCGGATGTATCCGGCGCCGGGCGACGAACCCGCCGACGCCGACCGTCGCGTCCTCGCGCACGCGTACGACGGCGCGTACGCGGCGCTCGATCCGGCCGACCGGTTCGCGCTCGAGCGCGTCGCCGCGTGGCTCGGCTTGCCGGTCGTGCGCGTGCCGCGCGCGAACGCCGATGCGCTGGTCGCGGCGCGTGTCGCGTTCGCGCAGCTCACCGCGCCGCTGGCCGCGAAGGGCGTCGAGGATACGGCCAACTATCGCTATGGCCGGCTGCTGTCGCGCAACGAGGTCGGCGCCGACGCCGGCGACTTCAGCCTGTCGCGCGGCGCGTTCCATGCGCGCAACCGGCGCCGCGCGCGCACCGTGCCGCACGGGCTCGTCGCGACGGCCACGCACGACCACAAGCGCGGCGAGGACGCGCGGGCGCGGCTCGCGGTGCTGAGCGAGACGCCCGATGCGTGGCGCGCGGTGTCGCTCGACTGGTCGGCGCTGAACCTGCCGCATCGCGGCGGCGCGCACCGCGACCTCGCGTGGACGCCCGGGCCGGCCGCCGAGGCGATGCTGTACCAGACGCTCGTCGGCTGCTGGCTGCCGGCGCTCGCGCCCGACGATGCGGCCGGGCTCGCCGCGCTCGCGACGCGCGTCGTGCAATGGCAGACGAAGGCGCTGCGCGAAGCGAAGCAATACACCGACTGGCTCGCGCCCGAGCCGGATTACGAGCGCGGCTGCGAAGCGTTCGTTCGCGCGATCCTGACGCCGCGCGGCGCCGGCGATTTTCCGCATCGGCTGCACGCGTTCGTCGCGCGGATCGCGCCGGCCGGCGTCGTCAACAGCCTGACGCAAACCGCGCTGCGGATCGCGTCGCCCGGCGTGCCCGATCTGTATCAGGGTACCGAGTCATGGGATCACTCGCTCGTCGATCCGGACAATCGGCGCGACGTGCCGTTCGCGACGCTGGCAGCGCAATCGGTCGACGGACCGGTCGCGTCGTATCTGCCGACGTGGCCCGATGCGCGCGTGAAGCGCGCGCTGATCGAGCGGATGCTCGCGCTGCGTGCGCGATGGCCGGCCACGTTCGCGGACGGTGCGTACGTTCCGCTGCGTGTGCGCGGCAAGCTCGGGCGGCATGCGGTGGCGTTCGCGCGGTGCGACGACGCGGCCACCGTGGTGGTGGTCGCGACGCGGCTCGCGTGCCGGTTGCTGGGCGAAGCGCCGGCGTTGCCGCGCGTGGAGCCTCGGGAATGGGGCGATACGGCGGTCGTGCTGCCGCGCGGCGTTGAAGGGCCGTGGATCGACTGGTTGAATGCGGGGGATGCGATCGATGCGCCGGAAGGTGCGCTGGCGCTCGATCGCTATCTGGGCGGGTTACCGGTGGCGGTGCTCGTCGCGGCGTCGGCGGCGGGTCAGGATCGGCCCCGACACGCGCGCGGCCAGTAGTTCACTCCCCCGGATCGGCCGGCCAGTAACGGCCCCCTCACGACCACTCTTCCGGCGGCATCTCGCCGCTGTCGTCCTCCCACAGCGGCTTCCTTGCCTCTTCTTCTCCGCGGCTCGGCGTCACCGGCCCGTTCCCGCTGTCGTTACCGCGCCCGGCTTGCCGCGCGCCGTCGCGAGACGCCGCCGGACGTGCTCGCGTGCGCGTCGGCGTCACGGTTCGCTGTCCGTTGCGGCGGCGTTCGTCCGTCGCGCCCGCGTCGTTCGTCTGTCGTGCATTCGAAGCTGTAGCCATTTTTCTCTCCTGAGTCATCGAAGGAAACCGGTCGTCCAGAACGCAGCAATTTCGGTGCCGTCCGTCGGGCAAGCGTCTTGCTACATCGATTCGACCGCAACCGTTCCGGAGGTGACGATGCCGACGAATCGCAACACGCCGCCCGCCACACGCCGCCGTCTCGGCGGATGGATGGCCACCGAGGAATCTCACATGGCCGCGTTCCGCGAAAAAATGGCGAGCGAAGCGCGCGCGCATGCCGGCGAGCGCCTGCGCACGCCGGCCGTGCAGGAACTCGCGCGGCTGTTCGACGACAACGCCGTGCTGCACATGAGCCTGACCCGCGCAATCGACGAAGCGCGCGAATCGGGATACCGGCTCGGCTACGCGTCGATCGGCGAGCTGATGACCGTGCTCGACCATCTGATGACCTACACGCCGCCGTTCAGCGAGGAAAGCCTGATCGTGTGCCCGCTGAACGCGTTCTTCGACTGGCCGATGTGCATGCCGTCCGGCCACGCGGTGTTTCGCGACGCGGCCGTCAACGCGCAGTTGAAACGCGTGCTGAACGTCTGGTGCGACTTCCTCGGCGGCCCGCATTCGCGCGCGCATCTCGACACGTCGGCGCCCGACGGCTGGTTCTGCGACGCAGCGCGCAAGCGCCTGGGGCTGTCGCAATTCCAGTATCGCGAAGACCAGCCGCACTGGGGCTTCGATTCGTGGAACGACTTCTTCACGCGCCGCTTTCGCGACGGCGCGCGGCCCGTTGCGGCGCCCGACGATCCGCACGTGATCGTCAGCGCGTGCGAAGCCGCGCCCTATCACACCGAAACCAACGTGAAGCTGCGCGACACGTTCTGGATCAAGGCGCAGCCGTATTCGCTGCGCGACCTCTTCACGCCCGCATGGCTGTCGCTCGCCGAGCGTTTCGTCGGCGGCGACGTCTACCAGGCCTACCTCAGTGCGTACAACTACCATCGCTGGCATGCGCCGGTGCGCGGCGTCGTCACGCATGCGTATCGGGTGGACGGCACGTATTACTCGGTCGCCGAAGCGGAAGGCCCGGACCCGGCCGGGCTCAACGACTCGCAGGGCTACACGACGGCGGTCGCCGCGCGCGCGGTGGTCGCGATCTCGAGCGACGATCCCGGCATCGGCACCGTGGCGGCCGTGTTCGTCGGGATGGGCGACGTGTCGTCGTGCGTGATCGAGGTCGTGCCGGGCCAGCGCGTCGACAAGGGCGACGAGATCGGCTACTTCCAGTTCGGCGGCTCGACCTACTGTCTACTGTTCGAGGCCGGCGTGATCGACCGCTTCCTGCACGCGCCGCCGTTCGAAGGCCAGCCGCCGGTCGTGCAGGTCAACGCATCCGTCGCGATCGCGCGGTGAGTGCCGCGCGCGGCCCCGTGCGTCACGCGTCGGTGATGTCGATCGCACGGGGCTCGTCGGCGTCATGACGCTGCACGCACCGCAGGACCGACAGTCCGTCGGCCGTCAATGCGGGCCGGTGCGCGCCCGATGCGTCGTCGCGCTGCATCACGATCAATTGTTGTTCGACGAGCGCGACGACGTCGTCGCGGTCGATCTGGATCTGTTCCGGTGCGTGATGCACCAGGAACAGCGCGGCAAATTCATGGGCGGTCAGCATGCTCGTTTCCCCGTTGGCGGCTACGCACGACGCGACAGCGGCGTCGCATCGGCAGGCGGCGCGAAGCGTGCGCCGGCGACGTTACGAGCACGCACGGATCGTGCCAATCCGCGTGATGCGAGCGGCGTCCGTGCGGTGCGCGCGCCGCGCGATGTGGCACCCGACGGCGCGTTCGAGCCGCTGCAAAGTTTTCAACGGCATGTAAGGGCGGGCGAGCGACGATGGCAGAAGAAACGCTGCGGCAAATGCAATCCCCTCACGACTGCCGCTGGCGAAACAAGCCCGCCCGCGCGCGCCCGTCCGGCGCACGGAAATACCCGCTATGCAGCACCACGTCGTGGTTGCCGCTGGCCAGCACGTCCGCGCATGCGGCTTCGATGCGCGCGCGGCCGCGCTCGAACGCATCGCGCAGGTCGGCTTCCAGCGCGGACCGCGCACCGAAATGATCCTCCAGCGCCTCGACGGTAATCGCGCAGGTCTGCGGCGCGCCATCGACGTCGACGACGAAGCGCAACTGCAGCGCCGCGCCGTCGAACGTCGGCGGTTCGTCGGTGAGCGTCACGGGGCGGGCGGAATCGGCCGGCATCGGCTCATGCCCCCCGCGCTGCGAGGCGCTCGACCAGCGCGCCGTTGAACGCGGGCAGATCGGCCGGCTTGCGGCTCGTGATGAGGTTGCCGTCGCGCACGACTTCCTCGTCCACCCACTTGCCGCCCGCATGACGGATATCGTCCTGCAGGCTCGGCCAGCTCGTCATCGTCTTGCCCTCCACGAGCCCGGCCGACACGAGCAGCCAGCCGCCGTGGCAGATCGCCGCGACCGGCTTGCCGGCGCCGACGGCCGCCGTCACGAATTCGCGCGCGGCCGGCAGCATCCGGATCGCGTCGCCGTTCACGACGCCGCCCGGCAGCACGACCGCGTCGTAGTCGCCTTCGCGCGCATCGTCGAAGGTGCGGTCGACCCTCACGCGCTCGCCCTTGTCGACGTGCCGGAAACCCTGGATCTCGCCGCGCTTCTGCGAAATCACGTCCACCTGCGCGCCTTCGGCCGCGAGCGCGCGCTGCGGTTCGACGAGCTCGGCTTCCTCGAAGCCGTCGACCGCGAGAATCGCTACCTTGCAATGATCCAGCCTGCCGCTCATGAATGCCTCCGTGGATAGGGAATAAGGGAGTACACGGTGTGCCGTGCCTGTCGTGCCGTCATGCAGCAATCGCCGTTCCGGCCGCCCGCGTGTAGCGTGGCGTCCATCGGGGAACGACCCGCGATCGGGGGGATAGGCGCCCCGTGGCCCGGTCAGTCCGTATCAACACCGGCCCGGCTGCAAAGATTTCAACGTGATGTAACGCGATGCCGTGCGTCGATCCGACGCGATTACTGCAGATGGCGTGCCGCATCGAGCATCGAGTCGGTCAACTCGATGGTCAGCGTCAGGTTCTCGTCGGTATCGGGCAATTGCTCGAGCGTCTGCTGCACGGCGTCGTGCAGCATCGCGTGCACACGCATCCGCGCGCCGTCGTCGAGATCCGCGTAGCGTTCCATCGTCGAGCATTCGAGCGCAAGCACGACCGAATGTCGGGCCGCTTCCGGCGGCGCCTCGACGGCATTCGCCCACGCCGCATGAAACATGACCCTGCCCGTTTCGACGTCCACGTGGACCGTCGTGTCGAGATCGTCCGTGTCGACTGCATCGTCGTCGATCTCGTCGTGCTCCAGGAAAATCCGGGAATTCGATTGCATGATGTCCTCCTGCGTGGTGGCGGCGCGCCCATGCCGGGAACCGCGCCGCCATCGCGCCGTGCCGGCCGCGCCGGCACGACACCGTCACTTACCGCTGGAACCGCCGCCGGCGGCCCCGCCGCCGCCCGAGCCCGTCGAGCCTGCCCCACCGCCGTTGCCGGCGCCGCCGGCGCCACCCGAGCCGCCACCGGCCCCGCCCGAGCCGCCGCCGACACCGCCGCCCGTGGCGCCGCTACCGCCCTCGCCCGCGCCGTTCGGGCCGCCGCCCGGCTTCACGTGACGGGCCGACGCGCCGTGCGAGCGCATCCCGTGCTTCATGCCGTGCCGCTGCGTGCCCGCCGGCGGAGGCGGCGCGGCCGTATTGCCGTTGGTGCCCGGCGTCGACATGTCCATCGACGGATTCGGCGCGCCGGTGCCCTCGTCCGAGCGCTGCGAGTTCTGCGCCCACGCGGCCGGCGCGGCCGCGACGAGCGCGACAGCCGCGCAGGCCAGCACACGCCGCGCGACAAACTTCGATTCGAATGCTGACTTCATGGCGTTTTCTCCTTGTGGATGATTGCGTGATGGGAATTCCTGCTCCGATCTGTCAGCAAGGCCCATGCCGTCGCGGGCAACGTTCGTGGTGCGGCACGCGCTTTGCGTCGCCTTTCTCCACACGCCTGTCCTCTGACCCCATACGGAGCCCTGCCCCATGCCTTCCGCTTCTGCTTCCCATCCGCACGGCAAGCGCCACACGCGCCGCCCGGGCCGCGCGCGCAGCGCCGACCCGGCCCACCGCAAGCGCTGGTCCGGCGAAGTCACGCAAAAAAGCGAGGCGCTCGACATCGAGCCCGACATCTTCAAATCCGACGATCCGGCCGCGATCGCTGCGTCGCTGAAGCGCTCGGCCGAACACAGCCGCCGCCGCAAGGCGTCGCCGTTCCAGTCGGCGATGTCGATGCTGAATTTCTACGTGAACCGCGCGGGCCGCAACCTGCCCAAGACGCGCCGCACGACGCTCGAACGCGCGAAGCGGAAACTGCGCGAGGCGTTCGGCCGCAAGCCCTGACGGTGGGCGCGCCGCCCGTACCGACCTGCCGCGATCACACGCATGCATGAAACCCTCTGGTATCTGATCATCGGCGCGGTGCTGCTGACCATGGGCGTCGTGACGTCCGCGCTGCGCCACCTCCCCTGCAGCTCGGCCATGATTTACCTGGTGCTCGGCGTCGCGCTCGGCCCGGCCGGCGCCGGCCTGCTGCACCTCGATCTCGAACGCGACGGCCGCCTGCTGCGCGAGATCGTCGAAGTCGCGCTGCTCGTGTCGCTGTTCGCGATCGGGCTGCGGCTGCGCGTGCCGCTGTCCGACAAGCTGTGGCTCGTGCCGTGCCGGCTCGGGCTGCTCGCGATGATCGTGACCGTGCCGCTGCTCGCGGTGTGCGCGGTGCTCGCGCTGGGCCTCGGCTGGGGGCCGGCGCTGCTGCTCGCGGCGATCCTCGCGCCGACCGACCCGGTGCTTGCGCACGACGTGCAGGTGCACGATCCCGGCGATCGCGACCTGGTGCGCTTCGCGTTGTCCGGCGAAGGCGGGATGAACGACGGCATCGCGCTGCCGTTCGCGCTCGCGGGGCTCGCGCTGTGCGGCGCACCCGATGCGACGTACGGCATCCCGCCGCTGTCCGGCACGTTCGCGCTCGTCGCGCTGTGGGGCATCGCGGGCGCGGCCGCGATCGGCGGCGGCCTCGGCTGGGTCACGACGAAGACGATCGGCTGGCTGCGCACGCGCCACGCGCAGGCGCTCGGCCTCGAAGGCTTCTTCGCGCTGGCGCTGATCGTGCTGTCGTTCGGCGCCGCGCAGCTCGCGCATACGTTCGGCTTCATCGCGACGTTCGCCGCCGGCGTCGCGATGCGGCGCGTCGAGCATCGCGCGAGCGGCGACCGCCCGCCGCGCGAAGTGATCGGCCAGATCGATTCGGAAGACGTCGTCGCCACCGAAAAGCATCCGGAGAAGGCACATGCGTTCATGGCCGAATCGGTGCTCGGCTTCACGATCGAGCTCGAACGGATTGCGGAAGCGATCGTGATGACGATGATCGGCAGCGTGCTCTCGACGCTGCCCGGCCCGCTGATCACGTGGGGTGCCGCCGCGCTGGCCGCCGTGCTGTTCGTCGCGGTGCGTCCGCTCGCGGTGCTGGTCACCCTTTCCGGGTCGCGCGCGACGCATGCGCAGCGGCGGCTGATGGCGTGGTTCGGCATCCGCGGGATCGGTTCGTTCTACTACCTGCTGTTCGCGCTCGAGCATGGTCCGTCCGAGGTCGTACGCCCGCTCGCGGCGCCGGTGCTGGCGGTCGTGTCCGCGTCGGTGGTCGCGCACGGGATTTCGGCGACGCCGCTGATGAACTGGTATTACCGGCTGCAGCAGCATCGGCGCTGACGGTCACGCGTCGGCGCCGAGCCGCGCCCGCATCGCCGCGGTGATGCGCTGGCGCGCCTTCTCGTAGCTGTCCCACGGATCGCGCTTCAACGTGTCCAGACGTTCGTGCAGCGTATCGATCGTCCATTGCGCGCCGCCCGTCGTGTCGGGCACTTCGTCCCAGTCGAGCGGCACCGACACGCCCATGCCGGGGCGCGCGCGCACCGAATACGCGGCGATCGTGCTCGCGCCGCGCCCGTTGCGCAGGTAGTCGACGAAGATCTTGCCGCGCCGGTGGCGCGGCCCCATCGTCGCGGTGAAACGGTCGGGCAGCGTGCCGGCGACGTGCTGCGCGACCGCGCGCGAAAAGTCCTTCACGTCGTCCCAGCCCGCATGCCGCGTGAGCGGCACGACGACGTGCAGCCCCTTGCCGCCGCTGGTCTTGCAGAACGACACGAGGCCGAGTTCGTCGAGCAGCCCGCGCACGAGTTGCGCGGCGTCGATCATCGTGCGCCACGGCAGCGCCGGGTCGGGATCGAGGTCGAACACGATGCGGTCGGGTCGCTCGATGTTCGACGCATGCGCGTTCCACGTGTGCAGTTCGACCGTGCCCATCTGCGCCGCGCCGAGCAGCGCATCGACGCTATCGAGCGACAGCAGCGGCCCGTGGCCCGGATCGAGCCCTTCGTGCTGCGTGACGAACGGAATCTCGCGGCGCTCCGCATGCTTCTGAAAGAACAGTTCGCCGGCGATGTCGCCCGGTGCGCGCACGAGCGAGACGGGCCGCCCTTTCAGGTCGGGCAACAGCCACGGCGCGACCCATTGCCAGTACCGCGCGAGATCGATCTTGCGCGTGCCGCCTTGCGGGTCGAGCACGCGCTCGGGATGCGTGATGCGCACGCGGCCGAGCGTATCGGCGTCGGCAGAGGCGCGCGCGCCGCGCGCCGTGCCCGTACTCGCGTGACGATCGGTGCGCGACGCACGCCGCGGCTTGTCCTGCGTGGTCGAATGCTGATCCATCGCCCCCTCCGTTTCCATGTGTTTCGGCATCTCGCGAACGATCTGCTCCGCCGGCTTGTCCTCTCGCAGCGCGATGAATGCGGCCTGCCGCACGATGCCGTCGCCGGTCCATTCCGCGAATTCGCATTCGGCGACGAGTATCGGCTCGACCCAGTGCACGCGCGTGCGCGTGCGTTCGCGCGGCGGTGCATCGAACGGCATCGTGTCGCGTTCGTGCCGGCGCAGGATCGCGGCGAGACGATCGAGCATCCGCGCGTCGAAGCCGGTGCCGACACGGCCGACGTAGCGCAGCGGCCCGGGCCCGCGCCGCCGCTTGCCGGCCGGCGCCGGTTCGTGCACGCCGAGCAGCAGCGCACCGAAGCCGTGCCGGCTGCCCGACGGCTCCGTGAAGCCGCCGATCACGAACTCCTGCCGGCGCCGGCACTTGAGCTTGATCCAGGCAGGCGAACGGCCGGCGCGATAGCGCGAGTCCGCACGCTTGCCGATCAGCCCTTCGAGGCCGGTGTCGCAGGCGCTCGCGATCAGCGACGCGACGTCCTCGCCGAGATCGGGCGAAAAGCGCACGCGCGCCGGGTCGCCGTTCGCGAGCAGCGGTTCGAGCAGCGCTCGGCGGGCCGTGAGCGGCGCATCGCGCAGGTCGTATCCGTCGAGATAAGGCAGATCGAACACGAAGAAAGTGATCGCATCCGCTCGCCCGGTGCCGAACGCGTTCTGCAACGCCTGGAAATCGGGCAGGCCGTTTTCGCCGAGCACGACGGCCTCGCCGTCGAGCCATGCGTCGTCGACGTCGAGCGCCGCGAGCGCGTCGCGCTGCGCGCGCAGCTTCGCGGTCCAGTCCCGGCCTTCGCGCGTCATCAACGTGACGCGCCGACGCGCGCCCTTCCCCACGATACGCGCCAGGATCCGATAGCCGTCGAACTTCAGTTCGTAGCACCAACCGCCCTGGGTCGGCGGTGCGTCGACCAGCGTCGCGAGTTGCGGCGCGACGCGCTCGGGCAGCGGCGCGCGCACCGCGCCTTCGACTTGCGACGGTTCGGTGGGACGCTGGTTGTCGTGTCGCGCGTCGCGTGCATCGCCGTCCGCGCCAGCCGATTCGCGGCGAGACGCCGCGCGCTTGCGCGCCGCGCCGTTGGACGCGCCGTCATGCACGCTTCCCGGCCGCTCGCCGACGACGTCGAATTCATCGGCGCCGCGCGCGTCGTCATCGCGCTCCTTGATCAGCAGCCACTGCTCCTGACGCCCTTCCTGCCGCCCGCTGCGCACGAGCGCCCAGCCGCCGTGCAGCTTGTGGCCGTCGAGCCGGAACGTCAGCTTGCCCGCCCGATAGCCTTCGCGCGCGTGCGCCACGCCGCCATCGGGCGTCCACGTGCCTTCGTCCCAGACGACGACCGACCCCGCACCGTAATGCCCGGCCGGAATCTCGCCTTCGAACGACGCATATTCGAGCGGATGGTCCTCGACGTGCACGGCGAGCCGCTTCACCCGCGGATCGAAGCTCGGCCCCTTCGGCACGGCCCACGACTTGAGCGTGCCGTCGAGTTCGAGCCGGAAGTCGTAGTGCAGCCGTCGCGCGTGGTGCTCCTGGATCACGAAGCGCAGCGCATGGCGTGCACGCGCGGCAGGCTTCGCCTTCGGCTTCGTGTCCGCTTGCGTCTGCGCTTTCGCGCGACGTTTCCCGTGCGCCCCTTCGGGCTCGGGCGTCGCGCCGAAATGGCGCTTGCGGCGGTACGGATCGAGCTTGCCGGCCATCGCGTCACCTCGTCGGAATCGGAGTCGGAATCGGCGTCATCGGCATCACGCCGCGTGCTTGCGGCGCGCGGCGGTCTTCTTCGCCGCAGGTGCGCTCGTCGCGCCGCGTTTCGCGGCGGTTCGCTTCGCCGCGGTTTTCGTCGCCGCGCCTTTCGCCGCGGATTTCGCCGCCGGCTTGCGGCGCGCGCCGCCCCGCGACGACGACGCCTCGCCCTCCGCTTCGCCGCGCTCGTCGCGCAGATCCGCCGCGCGCGCGCCGGCGCCGCCCTTCAGGCTGCGCTTGAGCAGCTCGGTGAGATCGACCACGTTGCTCGCCGCGCGCCCGGTCTGCGCGGGCCGGTCCTCGATCTCCTCGATCTTGCCCGCGCGCACCTTGCGCTCGACCAGTTCGAGGATATCGTCGCGGAACGTGTCGTGATATTCGTCGGGCGTCCATTTGCCGGACATGTCGTCGATCAGCTTCTTCGCCATGTCGAGTTCGCGCGCGGTGACGCCGGCGCCCTTCGCGTCGTCGGCCGGCACCGACAATTCGGCGAGCGGCCGCAATTCCTCCTGCCAGCGCAGCGTATCGAGCGCGAGCATCGGCCCGACCGGAATCAGCGCGCCCAGATGCTGGCGGTCGCGCATCACCACGAGCGCGATGCCGATCTTGCCGCTGTCCTTCAGCGCGTCGCGCAGCAGCGCGTAGACCTTCTCGCCCTTGCGGTCGGGTACCAGGTAGTAAGGCGTGTCCAGATAGAGAAACGACACGGCGTCCTCGTCGACGAAGGTCAGGATGTCGACCGTCTGCGTCGATTCCGGATTCGCCGCGCGGATTTCGTCGTCGCTGAGCACGACGTAGCGCTCCTTCTCGTACTCGTAGCCGCGCACGATGTCCTCGCGCGTGACCTCCTTGCCGGTGCGCTTGTTGATCTGCCGATAGCCGATCGGGTCCATCGAGCGCTTGTCGAGCATCCGGAACGACGGCTTCACCGTGCGCGTCGCCGGGAACAACTGCACGGGCACGTGCACGAGCCCGAAGCTGATCGCGCCTTTCCATATCATCCGCGGTGCCATGCGTGTTCCTCCTAGGGCCTGTTCACGCTAATAACGGGCTTGCGAACGTGCCTTTCCGCCCGCAGGGCAAGAAGAGAGGAGGCGCAATAGCCGTTGCTATTGCAACGACGAACGACGCCGCCATGCGGGCGGAAAGGCACGTTCCCCTGTTTAGAAAAATGCATTCGCGGGGCTGGCCCCCAGAAGGGCCGATCGCCGCGTCATGCTCCTCGCGAATACGTCGAGTATTCGCTTCGTCGCAATCCTTGCGCTCGGCCCTTCTGGGGGCCAGCGCAAGCCCGTTATTAGCGTGAACAGGCCCTGGCCGAAAGCGCGCCCGCCCAAAGGCAGGCGCGCCGACCGGCGCAAACCGCAGCCGGCCCTATGCCGGCAGTTCAGCCGCCTGCTGCTCGCGCGCCCACACGCGATGCTGGCCGAGGTGATCCGACAACGTGTTCAGCACCTTGTCGAGATCGACCGCCTGCCCGACGCACACGCCTTCGGCCGGATCGGGCAGGTGGGCGGCGCTGAGCAGTTGCCGCCCCGACCCGACGGCCGCGATCGGCTTCAGGTGCTTGAACGCCTCGCGCACGAAATGGCGGGCGTCGGCGCTGTGCGCGAGGTCGCGCCCGTCGCCGTCGCCGCCGCAGACGAACACCGCATCGAACATCACCGACGGCATGCCGACCAGCGTCGCCTCCGGCACGATGCCGCCGATCGGCGCGAGCGTCGGCGCGACGATCGTCGGCACCGCGTGCGCGGCCTGCAGCGCGTCGCGCACCTGCTCGACGAGCACCTGATTCACGCCGGGCGTCGCAATCAGCGCGATCTTGCGCGAACGGATGCCGGGCTTCGCGCGGCCGATCAGGCTCAGCGCGGGCGAGCGCTGCGCGACGGCCGGCGTCGCGGCCGCCTGCGGCGCGGGCAGCCCGAGCCGCTCGGCGACCTGCGCGGCGAGCCCCGCGTCGAAGCGCGCGATGATCTCGTTGACCACCCGCTCGCGAATCTTCGGCTGCGTGACCTTGCCGAGCTCGAAGCAGTACGCGTCGCGGATATGCCGCTGCTCGATCTCGGTCATGCTCTGATAGAACAGCGCGGGCTGCGAGAAATGGTCCGCGAACGATTCGCTGCGCACGCGCACCTTGTTGCCTTCGAGCGGCTCGGGCACGGTCTCGAAACCGCCGCCGGACGGCGCGGGCGGCGTCTCGCGCGGCCAGCCGCCGCTCGTCGAGTTCGGCTCGTACGACGCCTGCCCGACGTTGATCGTCTGCCGGTGCAGCGCATCGCGCTGGTTGTTCGCGAACGGACACACCGGCCGGTTGATCGGAATCTCGTGGAAATTCGGGCCGCCGAGCCGGCTCAGTTGCGTATCGGTGTACGAGAACAGCCGCCCCTGCAACAACGGGTCGTTCGTGAAGTCGATGCCCGGCACCACGTGGCCCGGGTGAAACGCGACCTGCTCGGTCTCCGCGAAGAAGTTGTCGGGGTTGCGGTTCAGCGTCATCCGGCCGATCGGCCGCACCGGCACGAGCTCTTCCGGCACGAGCTTGGTCGCATCCAGCAGGTCGAAGTCGAATTTGTCCGCGTCGGCCGGATCGATCATCTGCACACCGAGCTCGAACTCCGGATAGTCGCCGCGCTCAATCGCCGTCCACAGGTCGCGCCGATTGAAATCCGGGTCGTGGCCGGCGATTCGCTGCGCCTCGTCCCACAGCAGCGAATACGCGCCGCTCACGGGCCGCCAGTGGAATTTCACGAAACGCTCGACGCCGGCCGCGTTCACGAAGCGGAACGTGTGCACGCCGAAGCCGTCCATCGCGCGATAGCTCGCCGGCAACGCGCGGTCCGACATCAGCCACAGCACCGTGTGCGTCGTTTCCGGCACCAGCGACACGAAATCCCAGAACGTGTCGTGCGCCGATGCGCCGGTCGGCATCTCGTTCGGCGCTTCCGGCTTCACCGCGTGCACGAAGTCGGGGAACTTGATCGCGTCCTGGATGAAGAACACCGGCATGTTGTTGCCGACGAGGTCGTAGTTGCCTTCCTCGGTATAGAACTTCACCGCGAAGCCGCGCACGTCGCGCACGGTGTCGGACGAGCCGCGCGGCCCCTGCACGGTCGAGAAACGCACGTACACCGGCGTTTCGGCGGCCGGGTCCTGCAGGAACGCGGCCTTCGTGTAGTCGGCCATCGGCTCGTACACGCGGAACACGCCGTGGGCGGCCGACCCGCGCGCATGCACCACGCGCTCCGGAATGCGCTCGTGATCGAAATGCGTGATCTTCTCGCGCATGATGAAGTCTTCGAGCAGCGACGGGCCGCGCGCGCCGCCTCGCAGCGTGTTCTGGTTGTCGGCGATCCGCACGCCCTGGTTGGTGCGCAGCGCCTCGCCGTCGGGCCGCGCACGGTTCTCCTCGAGCTGGCGCGACTTCACGCTGTCGTGCGGTTGCGTCGGCGGGGTCTTGCCGGCGGATGGGGGATTCGTCATCGCTAGGTGTCCTCGTGGCATTCGATAGGAAGCCGCCGCACGGCGACGCGCCGCGGCGCGACGCGTGCGGACGGCAGGGAAAGCCGGCCCGGCGCGCCGCGAACGACCGCGGGCCGGCCGCGGCGTCAGGGCGCGCGCAGCGCCGCGTCGAATTGGGTGCGCGTCACGTCGAGCGCCACGTTGCATTCGATCGCGGCATCCTCGATGCGCGGCTTGTGCTCGTCCACCGCGCGCCGCGCGCGGTCGCATAGCTGCGTGCGCACGCGCAGCCGGTCGGCGTCATCGAGCAACGCGTAGCGTTCGATCACGTCCGCATCGAACCGCATGTCGACCGTGCAGCGCCATTCGCGCGCGTCCTCGTCGGACGGCACGCGCACCCACGACACGTGGATCGTCAGCCGACCCGATGCGTCGTCCGGCTGCACGACGACGGTCGACTGCGACGGAAAACCGATCGCGAACGCGTGCTCGAGCTCCTTCACGCGCTCCGACCGGTCGGGCGTCACGCTCATCGTCGGACGACGCCCAGCAGCAGCGTGACCAGGAAGATCACGACGAAGATGTAGAACAGGATCTTCGCGATCTCGGCCGCGCCCGCGGCGATGCCGCCGAAGCCGAACACGGCGGCAATGATCGCGATGACGAAGAAAATGATGGCGTATCGAAGCATGGAACCCTCCTGGATGACAGCAGTCGTCACTAAACGTCGGCGCCGGTCACGCATCGTGCTTGTGTTTCGGTTTGCCGTGCGCGGATGTGGACGCCATTTTCTCGAGCTCTTTCTCGCTCATCGACTTGGCCATCGATTTCGCCGGCGGCTTGAGATCCTTCACTTTCGTGTCGCCGCGCTTGGCCGATAGCGCGGCCCCCGCGGCGCGCTGCTGGGCCTGGGATTTGGCTGGCATGGTTGCGCTCCTCTCGTTGGCGCGCGCGCCGACGCCATGCGCGGCACGCGCGGGTTGGGACAATCGGGCCGTCACGCGGCGTCGCGACGCCGCAAGTCGGCCGGCGGAATCTTCATCGCCTGGCGATACTTCGTCACCGTGCGACGCGCAAGAAGAATGCCGCGGCCCGCGAGGTTCTCCGCGAGCGCGACGTCGGACAGCGGATCGGTATGCCGCTCGGCCGCGATCATGTCGCGGATCAGTACCTTCGCGGCCGACGCCGAACACACGCCCTTGCCGGCCGCCTCGAGCTTGCGCGGGAAGAAATGCTTGAACTCGAACGTGCCGTGCGGCGTGGCCATGTACTTGTTGCCGGTCGCGCGCGAGACGGTCGATTCGTGCAGGTCGAGCTCTTCCGCGATGTCGCGCAGCACGAGCGGCTTCATCGCGATCTCGCCGTAGCGGAAGAAATCGCGCTGCCGCGCGACGATGCATTCGCCCACGCGCTGGATCGTGTCGAAGCGCTTCTGCACGTTGCGGATCAGCCAGCGCGCCTCCTGCAACTGCTGGCCGAGCGGCGAATCGCGCTCGCCGCTCGACTGCGCGAACAGCGTCGCGTAGCGCTCGTGCAAGCGTGCACGCGGCAGCACGGCCGGATTGATCGTGACGATCCACTCGTCGCGCACCTGGCGCACGATCACGTCGGGCACCACGTAATCGCCGCGCGTGCTGCCGTAGTGATTGCCGGGGCGCGGGTCCAGCCCGCGCACCAGCGCGCAGGCCGCGTGCAGCGTCTGCTGGTTGCAGCCGAGGCGCCGCTGGATCTCGGCCGTCTCGCGGCGCGCAAGACGTTCCAGATGCTCGCGCGCGATCGCTTTCGCTTCCGCGAGCGCCGGCGTGCCGGCCGGAATCGCATCGAGCTGCAACACCAGGCATTCGGACAACGAACGGGCGGCGATCCCGGGCCGGTCGAGCATCTGCACGAGCCGCAGCGCGACCGCGAGATCCTGCTCCGACAGCAGCCACGCCGGATCGGCGGCGACCAGGAGTTCGGGAAGCTCCTGACGCAGGTAGCCGTCGTCGTCCAGCGCATCGATCACGAGGCGCGCGGCTTCGCGGTCGCGCTTGTTGAGGGGATAGAGCCGGAGTGCATCGTGCAATTGCTGATGCAGCGACGGCTCGGCGGCCATCCATTCGCCCGGCGACAGGCCGTCTCCGTCCTCGCCCTGGCGGCTCGTGCCGCGCGGCGCGGGCGCGGCGGTAAACGGCACCTCGCCATCCGGCGGGCGGATTTCGTCGCGCTCGGGCGCCGCTTCGGGCGCGGCCGCTTCGGTCGGTTGCTCGGGGGCCTCGGCAGCCGTTTCCTCGTCGCCCTGGCCGTCTTCGAGAAACGGGTTCATGTCGAGCGCCTGACGCAATTCCTGTTGAAACTCGAGCGAGGACAACTGCAGCAGCCGCAGCGACTGCTGAAGCCTCGGCGTAAGTGCCAGATGCTGTCGCATCTGCAGCGCAAGCGAGACGGGCATCGAAAGCCTCCTGACGGTTCGGTTCGCGGTATGTCTTCTGCCGAACGTGATGCAGCTTCCGTGCCAGTCGCGCGAAGCGCGATATGTCGCGGCTCTCGGGAGTTCGCACCCCATTTTGCCGGACGCCGAGGCCGCTTTTTTACAAGCCGGGGGAAGTTTGGGGCACGCATTTCGCTCGGGGAGCGCCCCGTCACCGCTTCGCATCGATGCGGTCGACCGCCGAACGATCGAGAAAGGCGGTCGTCAACTCGGGCAGATGGCGCAGCAACCATGCGGCCATGTCGCGCTCCTGCTGCAGGATCCGCTCGCAACACGCACGGATCTCTTCCTCGCCGGCCGCGTGCGCCGCCGCGACGAGCGCCGTGTACGCGGCGATTTCGAGTTGCTCGAACGCATAACCGGCCAACGCGGTCTTCACGACTTCGTCGTCCGCCAGCATGCCGCTCGCGATCTGACCGTACGCGGCGACACGCGCGGCGAGATCCTTGGTCGCCGACGGCGACGTACCGAGCCGCATCAGGCACGCTTCGACGAGCGCCTGCTGCGCGAGCGTCTCGTCGAGATGCAGCCGAAGCCGATCCTGCAATTGCGGATAGTGCCCGACCCGCTTCATCTGCGCGTCGATCATCATCTCGGCCTGGCGCTCCATCGCGTACGCATCGCGCAGCCAGTCCTCCAGATGTTCGTGCTGATTCGCCATCGCATTCCTCCCGCGGCATCGCGGTGCGGCGTTGCCCGTGCCGCAACGCCGCGACGCGTCGCCGCAACGCGTCGTGTCAGTACTGCATCGGCGGCGGCGTGCCCGGCAGCGGCTGGTCGCCCTGCGTGCCATTCGGCCCCGGCGGCGGCACGTCGACCGGTTCGCCGACGGTCGCGCCCGGCGGCATCGTATTGCCCGGCGACGGACGCGGGTCGTAGCGCGTATTCGCATCCGGCATCGTCGTGGTCGACTGCGCGCCACGGCCGTCGGGCGGCGCGGGCGGCGCCGGATGCGCGCCGTAGGGGCCGCTGGTCGGTTGCGTGCATGCGCCCAGCGCGCACGCAGCGGCGAACGCACAGGCGCCCACCCGTATCGTCTGGATCGTGTTCATCGAATCCCTCCCTGGAGTCGACGGCTCGGGGCCACGCCGCGGCGGCACCGTTCAGAGCCGGTTGAAATGGAAATCGCCCGCGTAAGCGGTCGGTGCGCGGCGCGCCATCATCGCGTCGAATTCGGCCGCGACGCGCGTGAGCGTGCCGCGCTGCCGTTCGACGTCGGCCCGTTCGAGCGCGGCGAAGGCGTCGGGGTCGAACGTGACGGTCAGCGACGCCGGATGGCCGTCGACGCGAAAACCGATATGCAGCGCACCGGGCGGCTGTTCCTCCACATGGAACGCTATCTCGCGCGCCTCGAAATGGCGGCCGAACGTCTCGGCGAGGTCGCGCAGCATGCCGGGGTTCACGCGAATGCTCATTGCAGCACCTCCGTTTTCGTTCGCGGCCTTGCGCGCACCGGCCCCGCCAAGCCGGCACGCACCGGCGGCTCCGGCGACGGCGGATCGCGTTCCGGCGGCGCATGCCCGGGCGGATCGCCCTCCGGTTCCCGGTACGGTTCGGGCATGTCCGGCGGTACGTCGTCGGGATCGGGCGGCTCGGGGTCCGGCTCGATGTCGGGGATCGGCGGTTCGGGCCGTTGCAGCCATTGCACGGGTTCGTGGGTCATCGGCATTCCATCGTTGCGGGGTTCGGGTCGATATCGGCGCGCCGGGCGCGTACCGAATGATTCGCAAACCGCGTGCCGTCCGTTCGTATCGCCCTTACACGGAGTCGCCGCGCCGCCGCGCGGCCGCGGACGAAGCGCCATGCCTTCGCCATGCATTCGCTACACCGCTCGCTGCAAAACTTGCAAGCGCACCGCTATGCGTCGTACGCCGCCATCACCAGCCACAGCTCGCGGCCGTCGTCCCGCACGCGCGCGGCGAGCGCGTACGGATCGGACGGCTCGCACGCGCACTGCAGCGCGAAGCGCGCCGGCTCGGTCGCGCCGAACGTCTCGTCGCCGAGCCGCCGCACGTCGGCCTTGCCTTCGAACATCCGGCGCTCGGGCCGGTAGATCAGCGGTTCGTGCTTCCACGTATCGAAATGGCTCTTCACCGAATCGAATCCGCCGCCGCATACGTTGATCTCGTAGCGCACTCCTGGTCGTCGTTTCGGAATCATCGTCGTGCCTCCTGCTCGATGTGCGCGCAGCAGGCAACCCTGCTGCGCCGTGTCGTCATGGTCGTCGTCGTGGTCATCGCCGCTGCGGCGGCAAGTCGCGTGCCGCGCGCGGGGGCCGGGAACGCAGGTTGCGGCAGAGCGGGCTCATCGTCCCCGATACGGAGCACCGCCATGAAGGATTCGACCCGGCACGGCCACGACGCACCGGCGCACGAGCGGCAGCCCGATCCGCAACCGCCGCTGAAGCATCAGGACCGCACGCACACGCGCCACTCGGAGCGTCATATCGACAAGCAGCTCGAAGACACGTTTCCGGCGAGCGACCCGCCCGCGACCGGCGGCGTCACGCGCATCGAGCCCGACACGCCGCCCGGGACGCACGACGACGGGCCGTGGCAGGACAAGCGCAAACGCGACGACGAATGACAAGGACGGCCCGCGCACGGCATGCGGTTTGCTGGAGACGGAGCGGCCGCATCGGCACATTGCTTCACCCACCGCCAAGGAGAATTTCATGCATCGCGTCAACGAAATCATGTCGCAGGACGTCGTGCGGATCGCCCCGACCGACTCGATCCGTCACGCCGCCCAACTGATGGAGCGCTACGACATCGGCGCGCTGCCCGTGTGCGACAACAACCGGCTGATCGGGATGGTGACGGACCGCGATCTCGCGGTGCGCGCGATCTCGGCCGGCAAACCGCCGGAGACGCGGGTCCACGAGGTCGCGTCCGGCCCGATCGAATGGTGCTTCGACGACGATTCGCTGGACGAGATCCAGCACTACATGGCCGATGCGCAACTGCGCCGGCTGCCCGTCGTCGATCACGACAAGCGATTGGTCGGCATGCTGTCGCTCGCCGACATCGCGACGCGCACGGCCAGCCCCGAGCGCGACGACGTGGCGAACACGCTGGAAGGCGTGTCGCAACCGAAGCAGACGTGACGGAGCGATTTCCGCCCCGCCTCGACAACCCCGCGCGACCCGCAGGGCCCGCCCCGGGCACGGTCGCGCCCCACGCAGCCTGGAGGAAACCATGCAGACTCCCGATCAAGGTCAGACCCGCATCATCGGCAAGGGCGCCGCGACGGCGGCCGGCCCCGGCCCCGACGTGATGGCGGCCGATACGCTGGAAGGCGACAAGGTCTATACGACGGACGGCGACGATGTCGGCAAGATCAAGGACATCATGCTCGACGTGCGCTCCGGCCGCATCGCGTATGCGGTGCTGTCGAGCGGCGGCATCCTCGGCATCGGCGACAAGCTCCACGCGATTCCGTGGAGCGCGCTGACGCTCGACACCGAACGCAAGTGCTTCCTGCTGTCGGTATCGTCGGAACGGATTCGCAACGCGCCGGGGTTCGACAAGGACCATTGGCCGGCGATGGCCGATCCGCAATGGGCCGAGCCGCTGCACGAGTTCTACGGCAGCACCCCGTACTGGAGTGCCGGCGACGAGCTCGGGCTGACCGACCCGACCGAAGACCTCGACGATCCGCGCACGCGCGGCCGCCATTGACCGCACCATGACGCGGCGCCGGTTCGCCGGCGCATCGGTTCGACACGCCCCGCCCGCGGGGCGTTTTTTTGCCCGCGCCGCGGCGGCGAACGCCGCGCGCTACGGCCGGTGCCGCAGCGCGTCGATCACGACCGAAAACGCGCGCGACGCCTGGCGGCGGCTCGGATAGTACGCGTGGTAGCCCGGAAACACCGGGCACCAGTCCGGCATCACGATGCGCAGCGCGCCGCTGCGCAGATGCGCGTGCGCGACATCCTCGGCGACGAACGCGATGCCGAAACCGTCGAGCGCCGCCTGCACCATGTGTGGCTGCGTATTGCAGGTGATCCGGCCGTTCACGCGCGCCTGGATGGCGTTCTTGCCCTTCTTCAATTCCCACGCATAGATACCCTTCGCGGTCGCGAGCCGCAGCGTGACGCAGTCGTGGTCGAGCAGATCCTGCGGCTTCCTCGGCGGCTTGCGGCCGTCGAGATAGGACGGCGCGGCGACCATCGCCATCGGGATGTCCGGGCTGATCCGCACCGCGATCATGTCCTGCGCCACCTGGTCGCCGTACCGCACGCCGATGTCGTAGCGCTCCTCGACGATGTTCGACAGCCCGTAGTCGACCGACAGCTCGACGCGAATGTCCGGATAGTCGGGCAGCACGTTCCTGAGCTTCGGCCAGACGACCGTGTCGATCGGATGCTCGGTGGCCGTGATGCGCACCACGCCGGCCGGCTTGTCCCTGAAATCGGACAGCGCGGCCAGTTGCGCCGAGATCTCGTCGATGCGCGGCGCCACCGCCTGGAACAGCGCCTCGCCGGCCTCGGTCGTCGACACGCTGCGCGTCGTGCGCGCCAGCAGCCGCACGCCAAGCCGCGTTTCCAGATCGCGCACGGTCTGGCTCAGCGCCGATTGCGACACGCCGAGCCGCGCGGCCGCGCGCGTGAAGCTGCGATCGCGGGCCACCGCGAGAAAGACGAGCAGGTCGTTGAAATTTTCGCGCGCCATGTCGGCAGGCTCCGGTCGGGACGAACGTCAATCCTAGCACCGCCCGCGCCAATTCATCGGCGTGGCTAATAAGTCCAAGCGCGGCGAGCTACTTAATCGATGCCGGACGGCTCGCTAGACTGCGAAGCCATCGACCCATCGCGTCGCGTCGCGCTCCCAGCCGACACGCCGCCCCTTTCGGAACCACACGCCATGAAAATCCGCGTTTTCCCCCTCGTTACCGCCGTCGCCGCGCTGGTCGGCTCCGCCCCGCTGCTCGCGCAATCCGCGCCTGGCCTCACGCGCGACCAGGTCCGCGAGGACATGGTTCGCTACGCATCGGCCGGTTTCAATCCCGCCCGCATGAATCCGCGCACGTGGGTCGACGACGCACAGGCCGCCGCCGTGAAGGTGCAGGCCGCGCGCAACGACGACGCGAGCACGCATCTGGCCGGCCGCGACACGGCCGCGCATTGCGACTGAGCGCACGACCGACGCCTTCCGCATCGATTCCCGTCATGCCCTCCGTTTCCACTCCCGAGCGCGGCGCCGCAGCCGGCCATACCGCCGCATGGGGCGCCGTCCTTGCGATGTCGCTCGGCGCGTTCGCGCTGGTCGCCTCCGAATTCATGCCGGTCAGCCTGCTCACGCCGATCGCGGGCGACCTGCACGTCAGCGAAGGTCAGGCCGGCCAGGCGATCTCCGTATCGGGCGCGTTCGCGCTCGTGACGAGCCTGCTGATCGCGTCGCTCGCCGGGCGCTGCGATCGCAAGCGCGTGCTGCTGTCGCTGACGCTGCTGACGATCGTGTCCGGCACGGTCGTCGCGTTCGCGCCGAACTATGCGGCGTTCATCGCCGGCCGCGCGCTGATCGGCGTGGCGATCGGCGGTTTCTGGTCGATGTCCGCCGCGACCGCGATGCGCCTCGTGCCGGACCGGCAGGTACCGCGCGCGCTCGCGATCGTGAATGGCGGCAACGCGCTCGCGACCGTCGTGGCCGCGCCGCTCGGCAGCTTCCTCGGCGCGATCGTCGGCTGGCGCTGGGCATTCTTCTGCGTCGTGCCGGTGGCCGCCCTCGCGCTCGGCTGGAAGCTCGTCAGCCTGCCGTCGATGCCCTCGGCGCCGCAGCGCACGCGGGTCGGTGCGGCGACGCTGCTGGCCCGGCCGCCGGTCGCGGTCGGCATGGCCGCGGTGGGCGTGTTCTTCATGGGACAGTTCGCGCTGTTCACCTACCTGCGCCCGTTTCTCGAAACCGTCACGCATGCCGGCACGACCGCGCTGTCGCTGATGCTGCTCGGGATCGGCATCGCGGGTGTCGCGGGCACGGCGCTGATCGGCGGCGTCCTGAAATACGGGCTGTACCGGGCACTCGTCGCCACGCCGCTGCTGATGGCCGCGATCGCGCTCGCGTTGACGGGCTTCGGCGCGTCGACGGCGGCAACCGCGTGCCTGCTCGCGCTGTGGGGCCTGCTCGGTACGGCGGCGCCGGTAGGCTGGTGGACCTGGCTCGCGCGCACGTTGCCGCGCGACGCGGAGGCCGGCGGCGGGCTGATGGTGGCGGTCGTGCAACTGGCGATCACGCTCGGCGCGACGACGGGCGGCCTGCTGTTCGACCTGCACGGCTACCGTGCGACCTTCGCGTTCAGCGCCGCGCTGCTCGTGCTCGCCAGCGCGCTGGCCGTCGCGGCGGGGCGGTCGAGCGCCCGTGCCGCGCCGCGCACCGTCGCCTGACCGGCCGCGCCCTGCGCGCCGCCGGCCTTTTTACAAGGGTCGTGTAACGTCCTCGTCCGGCGTCACCGCACCGCCGCTCGCCGATTCGAGGTAGCCCAGCAGGCGGTGCGGCGTCAGCGGCTTCGCGCAATGCGCATCGAAGCCGGCTTCCTTCGCCTGTTCGCGATCCCGCCGCGACGCCAGCCCGCTGCACGCGACCAGCAGCATGTCCGATGTCTGCGGATCGCCGCGCAGCCGCGTCGCGAGTTCCAGTCCGTCGAGGCCCGGCATCGCGATATCGAGCACGACCGCGAACGGCTGCCAGTCGCGCGCGACGTCGCACACGGCGAACGGATCGTCGGCGACCCGGCACTCGAAGCCGCGCGCCTCGAGCAGCAGGCGCAGCGCATCCGCCGCATCGCGATAGTCGTCGACGACCAGCACGCGGCGCGGGCGGCGCGGCACGCTGTCGGGCGCGCGCCACAGCAGCACGTCGTCGGCGGCGGGATCGTCGCCGGGGTCGGGTTGCATCTGCTTCTCCTGTCGTTGGCCGGGCTTGCCACGCAAGGCGCGCGCCCATACCGACCGCATGCGGCATGCCGGTTGCTGTCTCGTTCGTATCGTCGACTCCGGAGTCCTTCATGCGTGCGATGCGGCTTCAATCGGCCCGATTGCCTCCCTCTGCGCGTGCGACCACGCGATTGCCGAAGCGTTCCGCCCGATCGCGGCGCGCTGCTGCGTCGGCCTGCGCCGGAGGCGCCGCATGACCCGCAAAGCGCCCGCCCCTCCGGCTTCGCCGCCCGACGACGAGGCCCCGCGCACGCTCGACGCGTGCCGCCGCTGCGCGCTGTGGGAACACGCGACGCAGCCGGTGCCGGGCGCAGGGCCGGTCGACGCGACGATCATGCTGGTCGGCGAGCAGCCGGGCGACCAGGAAGACCGCGCGGGCATGCCGTTCGTCGGTGCGGCCGGCCGCATGCTGGACCGCGCGCTCGACGAAGCCGGAATCGAACGCTCGCACGTCTACCTGACGAACGCGGTCAAGCACTTCAAATGGGAACCGCGCGGCAAGCGGCGGCTGCACAAGACGCCCGCGCAGCGCGAAGTGGCCGCGTGCCGCTACTGGCTCGAACGCGAACTGGAAACCGTACAGCCGCGCGTGGTGGTCGCGCTCGGCGCGACGGCGTTGCGCGCGGTGCTGCTGGACAACGACGCGACGCTCGAGCGCACGCGCGCGCCGGTGCGCACCGACGACGGCCGGCTCGTCGTCGCCACCTATCATCCGTCGTACGTGCTGCGCACGCGCGGCGCCGATTCCCGCGAACACGCGTACCGCACGCTGGTCGACGCGCTGCGCACCGCGTCGCGCCTCGCGCGCGAGCGACGCCACGGCGGCGGGCACCCGTCGCACGGGGATGCCGGATGAGCCGACTGGGCGAAGACGCGCGGGCGGCGGCCGGGGCGCCGCCGCCCGCCGCGAAACCGTGGTATCGGCGGCTCGGCCCCGGCCTGCTCGCGGGCGCGTCGGACGCCGATCCGAGCAACGTCGCCGTCTACGCGCAGGCCGGCAGCCAGTTCGGTTTCAACATGCTGTGGATGATCGTCGTCACGCTGCCGATGATGGTCGCCGTGCAGCTCGCGGCGGCGTTCATCGGGCGACGCAATCGCGAAGGTCTCGTGGCCGGCATTCGCGAACACTTTTCCGATCGCGTCGCGAAGACGCTGATCGTGATGGTCGTGATCGTCAACGTCGTGAACGTCGGCGCCGATCTTGCGGCGATGGGCGATGCGACAGCGCTCGTCGTCGGCGGCCGCAGCTACTGGTATGCGCCGGTCTACGGGATCGCATCGCTCGCGTTGCAGGTGATGCTGTCATACGAGCGCTACGCGCGCTGGCTGAAATGGATGACGCTTGGCCTGATCGCGTACGTGCTCGAACTCGGCTTCGTGCACGTCGACTGGGGCAACGTGCTGCATGCGATCGTGCTGCCGCAGATCGCGTTCACGCATGCGTATGCGACCACCGCGGTCGCCGTGCTCGGCACGACGCTGAGCCCGTACCTGTTCGTGTGGCAGGCCGCGCTCGAAGTCGAGCAAACCACGGCCGAGCAACAGGACGGCGAACGCGACACGCGCCGCGAGACCGAGCAGCGCGTCACGGTCGATACGTGGACCGGCATGGTCGTCACCAACGCGGTGTCGTTCTGCATCATGGTGATCGGCGCGGCCGTTTTCTTCGCGCACGGCCGGCACGACATCGGCAGCACCGCGCAGGCCGCCGAGGCGCTGCGGCCGATCGCCGGCGAAGCTGCGTTCCTGGTGTTCGCGTTCGGCATCGTCGGCTGCGGCCTGCTCGCGATTCCCGCGTTCGCGGGCAGCGCCGCCTACGGTTGCGCGGAAGCCTGGCGGTTCCGCGAAGGGCTGAACGAGCCCGTGCGGCGCGCGCCCGCCTTCTACACGGTGCTGGCGCTGTGCGTGATCGTCGGCATCGCGATCTGCTTCAGCCCGATCGACCCGATCCGGGCGTTGTACTGGAGCGCCGTGCTCAACGGCGTGGCCGCGGTGCCGATGCTCGTGCTCGTGATGTTGCTGTCGGGGAAGCGCGACGCTGCCGGCCAGCCCGGGAGCGGCCCGGTATCGAAACTGTTCGGCTGGCTGGCGGTGGTGCTGATGGCGGCGTCGGTGGTGACGATGATCGTCGACGCGCTGACGTGAGGGATCGATACGGCCGGGTACAGTAAGTTGCGTACGCAACCTTCATGACGAGCAGGCGGGCGCCGCGCCACGCGCGACGCCGCCCGCCCGGGCGTTACATCATCTTGCCGCGCGAGCGCTCGGCACGTGCCGCATCGGCGGCGGATTCCACCTTCTTCACTTCCTCCGGCGGCGGCAGCACCGCCTTGAAGCCCATCGACTCGATCCACATCTCGCGCGCCCAGCCACGCGTGTGATACAGGTGATGATCCTCGTCGGCCTCGACCTCGTCGTGCGCGGCCTTCAGCGCCTTCGCGGCGTCACTGTCGGGCAACTGGTCGGCCGCGTAGCCGATCAGTTCCCAGTTCAGGTGATCCTTGGTTTCGGCCAGCACCACGCACTCGGCCGCCACCACCTGCGCGACCGCCGGGTCGGCCTGCTTCCTCGCCTGCTCGATCACCTGCACCAGCGACTTGCCGGTGGCCGCTACCGCGGCGCGCCCCGGCGATTGCGCATCGGGATCGAGGCCGAGCGTTTCGAATACCTTGCGCAGCACCTCCTGGTGATGCAGCGTCTCGCGGTGGTATTTCTCCCATTCCTTGTGCAGGTCCTCGTCGGTCGCGCACTGGAGTGCGGCCTCGTAGATCTGCGCGCCGCCAAGCTCGGTCTCGTATGCCTGGCAGAGCAGTTCGAGGATACCTTCGTGCTTCGATTGCCGTTGGGCCATGACTGCTTCTCCGAAAAAGCGGGCCGCACGTGCGGCCCGGAGGTGAACCGGGCACGCACTATTGCGCGCCCACCTTGCGTGCAACCGTCTCCGCCATGCTCAGGTGATGCTTGAGCGTCGGCAGCGTGGACTTGGCGAACGCGCGCAGTTGCGCGTCCTTGCCGTCGCGGGCTTCGTCCTCGAACAACGCGACCGCCTTCTTGTGCGCATCGGGGCCGGCCGCCGCGAGATACGCGGTGTCGAAGTCGTGCCCGCTCTTGCCGCGCAGCGCCTCGACGTCGGGGTCCGAGATCTGGTCGACCTGCGGCTTCATGCCCTTGCGCGCGGCGATTTCCTCGAGCTTCGCGTTCGCCTTGCCGTGATCGGCGACCATCCGTTTCGCGAAAGCGCGCACGTCCGCCGACTGCGCCTGCTTCAGCGCTAGCTGGCTTGCCTGCACTTCCGCCTTGCCGGCCATCGCGGCCTTGTCGACGAACTCCGCGTCGGCGCCCTTCGGCGCTTTCGCGATGCCGGGGTCACCCGCGCCGCCCGCGCCCGACGACGGATTGATCACGCCGCCCGGCACATGCGAATTCGACGCGGGCGGCTCGCTCGGCATCTGCGCGCGGGCGAGGCCCGACACGGCGAGCACGCCGGCGGCGAGCGCCGCAATGGTCCAGTTGGGTTGTCTCATCTGCTTTCTCCTTGTATTTGCGTGAGCGCGGCCGTCAGCCGCCGACGATCGAGCCGCCGTTCGGATGCAGCGTCTGCCCGGTCATGTAGCTCGCGCCGTCCGACGCGAGCAGCACGTAGCAGTCGATCAGTTCGTCCGGTTGCCCCGGCCGCTTGAGCGGCACGTTCGAGCCGAATTTCTCGACCTGTTCGGGCGTGAACGTCGACGGAATCAGCGGCGTCCAGATCGGCCCCGGCGCGACCGCGTTCACGCGGATGTCGCGTTCGGCCAGCTCGATCGACAGCGACCGCGTGAACGCGACGATCGCGCCCTTGGTCGCCGAGTAGTCGGGCAGTTTCGGGCTGCCGTGATAGGCGGTGACCGAGGCCGTGTTGACGATGCGTCCGCCCTGCTTCATGTGCGGCAGCGCGGCCTGCGTGCAGAAGAACATCCCGTACACGTTCGTGCGGAACGTGCGCTCGAGCTGTTCCTCGGACACGTCCTCGATGCCCGGCTGCGGGTGCTGCTCGCCCGCGTTGTTCACGAGCACGTCGAGGCGGCCGAGCCGTTCGACCGTGCGGGCGACCGCGTCGCGCGCCTGCCGGCGATCGCCGACGTCGCATGCGATCGCCTCGCAGCGCCGGCCGGCCTGCTCGATCAGTTGCTTCGTATGCGCGGCATCGTCGGATTCCTTCAGGTAGACGATCGCGACGTCCGCGCCTTCCTTCGCGAAACCGACCGCGACGGCGCGGCCGATCCCGCTGTCGCCGCCCGTCACCAGCGCGACCTTGCCGGCGAGCTTGCCGCTGCCGACGTAGTCGGCCGCTTCGTCGCGCGGCTTCGGATGCATGTCGCGCTCGGTGCCCGGCTGATGCGCCTGTTTCTGCGGCGGCGGCGTCTGTGGGGTGGTCATGGGTTCCTCCTTGAACGGATGCCGCCGAGGCTGCGCAAGCGGCGTGCCGCGTGGGCCGCACGCCGGCCCGCACGCGGCCGCCGTGTTTCGACGGCTGGCGTTGCAAGCGTTTGGAAAAAAGGGCGTATTCAGTGCGGGCCGCCGGATTCGGCTTCGTCCGGCCGGCGCACCGGATCGAAGTCGCGCCATTCGCCGTCCTGCCATTCGCCTTCGACGCGCTCGATCGACTTCGCTCCGGTCGCACGCAGCACGTCTTCCGCGGCCGTCGCGGTGTCGGGCGTCACGCGCGCGGCGAGGATCACGCCCGTTTCGCTCTGCGCAAGCGTGCCCTTGCCTTCGGCCTGCTGGCCGCGCATCCGGCCGAGCGCGCCGCCGAAGGCGCCGAGATACGCGCCGGCCAGCGCGCCCGCGGCCGGCACGAACCAGTAGCGCAAGCCGACGGCGTACACGATCAAACCGATGACGACGCCGATCAGCAACCCGCGGATCGCGCCGATCATCGCGCCCCGGCCGCCCGGCTTCGCCGCCGTGTCGGCATATACGTCGCCGCCGATCGGGAAGCGCGCATGCTGGCCGCCCGGGTTCAGGAAGAAGATCGACACGTCGTCGGGCCCGAACGCGCGCTCGTAAAGGTGACGCGCCCCACCTTCCGCTTCATCGAACGTCGTGAAACGGCCTGCGACGATCATCGCCATGGTCGTGCTCCTCATGATGGGTGCGCCGCGCGCTCGCGCGCGCGACGCAACGGGGCGGCGCTTACATCAGCCGCCCGAGTTCCTTCGATACCGACGCCGGCGTGTCGTATTCGCGCTCGGGAATCTTGCGCAGCATGTCGAGCACCTGGCGGTCCGCATGCGAGCGTTCCGCGCACTGCACGACGTCGGACTTGCTGGCGGGGTAGTCCATTCCCTTCAGCGCCTTCTGCACGTCGACCGGGCTCGGCGGCTTGCCGTGCCCGGTCTGGTGCCCGCCCTTGTCGTGGTCCTGCTGCGTGCGCTCGCCTTCGTGCGCGCGCGAGTGGCTGTATTCGTGGCCCGTATGTTGTCGGGATGTCATGAAAGCCTCCTTGGAAAATCGATGAAATCACGCGGACGAGCGGCGCGACCGCGCGAACGCGGCAAACACCACCGCCGCCGCGCCCAGCGCGACCGCGCCGGCGACCTTGGGCCGCTGCACCACCGTGTTGTACGCACAGCTGCGCAGCACCGGCCCCTCCATGCCTTCGCGCTCGTGCAGCGCGTGGCGCGAGTCGTACAGTGCGTTGTCGTCGCGCGGCCGCGCCGGACGCACCGTGCGCTGGCCGCGCGAGAACAGCGTGGCCGCGACGCGATCGAACAGGCGAGGCGCGTGGTACGCGCTCGCCGACGTGAACTTGGCGGCACCGCCGACGAACAGCGTGCGGCGCGCGTGCGCGGCCGCGAACAGGATCGCGTCGGCCACCAGATCGGGGTCGTAGATCGGCGGCGGCAGCTTCGCCTCGACGTTCATGTAGTTCTTCGCGTGCATCACGAACATCGTGTCGATCGCGGCCGGCTTGATCAGCGTGACGGACACCGGCAGGTGATCCGCCTCCATCTCGAGCCGCAGCGAATCGGTGAAGCCCTTCACCGCGTGTTTCGACGCGACATACGCGCTTTGCAGCGGCACCGGCGCGTCGGACGCCTCGCTGCCCATGTTGATGATCGCGCCGCCGTGGAAATCGCTCTTGCGCCGGAAATGGTCGGCCGCGACGAGCGAGCCGTGCACGACGCCCCAGTAGTTGGTGTCGAACAGCCGGCGCTGATCCTCGAGCGGCACCGCGGCGGCCGTGCCGAAGATCGACACGCCCGCATTGTTGACCCAGGTGTCGAAGCCGCCGTACGTGTCGGCCGCCTTCGCGGCCGCGCGCTGTAGGTCCTCGATATTGCCGACGTCGCCGGCGACCGGCACCGCGAGGCCGCCGTGCTGGCGGATTTCCTCGCACAGCGTGTTCAGCGCTTCCTCGTTGCGCGCGAACAGCACGAGCTTCGCGCCGCGTCGTGCCGCCTTGCGCGCGGTGACGAGACCGATGCCGCTGGTCGCGCCGGTGATTACGATCGTCTGTTCGCCGACCGGTTTGAGCATGCAGTTCATCGCTGGACTCCTGTTACGGCCGCGCGGTTATTTGGGCCGGATGGTCAACTGGTCGCGCACGGACTGCACGCCGTCCACCTGCTTCACGACGCCGACGGCCTGCGTGCGCTGCTGCTCGTCGGGCACGCTGCCGGTGAGCGTCACGGTGCCGTGCCGCGTCTTCACGTGGATGTCGCCGGCCGACAGGCCGCTCGTGCCGACGAGTTCGGCCTTCGCCTTGGTCGTGATCGTCGCGTCGCGGATCTTCGTGCCGGTGCTCGAATGCGACGACGTCGACGACGATGCGGCGCCGTCGTCGCCGGCGGCGACCGCGTTCGGCGCGACGACCATGCACGCGGTGGCCGCGGCGATCGCGACCGCCATGCCGGTGCGCATCGCGCGCTGGCGGCGGATGCGCGGGGAGCGGGCTTGCAGCTGGAATACCTTCATCGTGACCTCCTTTTTCATCGGGCCGGCCGGGCCGGCGGGTGAGCAGAGGTCGCGCAAATCGCGTGCCGCGCCGCGTGCGCCGCATGCCTGCGGGAAACCGCGATCAGACGCCCTTTCATCCAACGCGTTGTAATTTTTTCGGCACACAGGGAAGCGGTTTTCCCCGCAATCCCCCGGGCATGCCGATTGCCGAGCGACCGATGACGGCGGCCCGTGTGCGCGGCCCCGATATCGGGAGCAATACCATGCAAAGAATCGCGTTGATCAGTGAACATGCATCGCCGCTCGGCGTGATCGGCGGCGTCGACGCCGGCGGTCAGAACATCTATGTCGCGAACGTCGCCAAGCAACTCGCGGAGCGCGACCTCGACGTGGACGTCTATACGCGCTGCGACAATCCGCATTTGCCGGAAGTCGTGCCGATCGGCCCGCACATGCGCGTGATCCACGTGCCGGCCGGACCGCCGACCGACGTGCCCAAGGAGCGGCTGCTGCCGTACATGGGCGCATTCGCGCAATACATGATCGCGCGCATGCGGCGCGAGCCCGACCCCGTCGACGTGATGCACGCGAACTTCTTCATGTCCGGCGACGCGGCGCTGCGCGTGAAAAAAGCGCTCGGCATCCCGCTCGTCACGACGTTCCATGCGCTCGGCCGCGTGCGGCGGCTGCACCAGGGCACGGCCGATGGCTTCCCCGACACGCGCTTCGCGATCGAGGACACGCTCGCGCGCCGCTCGGACCGCCTGATCGCCGAGTGTCCGCAGGATGCGCTCGACCTGACGACGCACTATCGCGCCGACACCGCGCGGATCGAGATCGTGCCGTGCGGCTTCGACGCGCGGGAATTCCGGCCGGTGCCGCGCGTCGATGCGCGCGCGCGGCTGGGCTGGCCGCAGGACGCGTTCGTCGTGCTGCAACTGGGCCGCCTCGTGCCGCGCAAGGGCATCGATACCGTGATCGACGCGCTCGCGCGCATGCCGCGCGATCCGCAGCGGCCGACGCACCTGTACGTCGTCGGCGGCAGCCAGGCGGAGCCCGACCCCGCGCGCGACCCGGAACTCGCGCGGCTCGCCGCATTCGCGCACGAACTCGGGATCGCGAACCGCGTGACCTTCGTCGGCCGGCGCGACCGCGACGCGCTGCACCTGTACTACAGCGCGGCCGACGTGTTCGTGACGACGCCGTGGTACGAGCCGTTCGGCATCACGCCGGTCGAGGCGATGGCGTGCGCGGCGGCGGTGATCGGCAGCGACGTCGGCGGCATCCGCACGACGGTCGACGACGGCACCACCGGCTATCTCGTGCCGCCGCGCGACCCGGCCGCGCTGGCCGCGCGCCTGGTGCAACTACGGGCGCAACCCGACCTGTGCGCGGCGCTCGGCCGCGCCGGTTACCTGCGCGCGCATCGCTTCTACACCTGGCAAGGCGTAGCCGACCGGCTCGTCGCCATCTATCGCGACGTCGCCCACGCACAGCGCGCCGGCACGTCGGCCGGCACCGGCCGGCGCACGCCGGTCGGCCCCACGACGGGCATGCTCGCACACCGCAAGGAGAATACGTAATGAAGGGCTACGATCGAAAACGCGTCCTCGTCACCGGCGGCGCCGGCTTCCTGGGTTCGCATCTGTGCGAACGGCTCGTGACGGCCGGGCACGACGTGCTGTGCGTCGACAATTTCTACACGGGCACGAAGGACAACATCGCGCACCTGCTCGATGCGCCGAACTTCGAGCTGATGCGCCACGACGTGACGTTTCCGCTCTATGTCGAAGTCGACGAGATCTACAACCTCGCGTGTCCGGCGTCGCCCGTTCACTACCAGCGCGACCCCGTGCAGACGACGAAGACCAGCGTACACGGCGCGATCAACCTGCTCGGCCTCGCGAAACGCGTGAAGGCACGCATCCTGCAGGCATCGACGAGCGAGGTGTACGGCGACCCCGACGTCCATCCGCAGGACGAGCACTACTGCGGGCGCGTCAATCCGACCGGCATCCGGGCGTGCTACGACGAAGGCAAGCGCTGCGCGGAAACGCTGTTCGCGGACTATCACCGCCAGTACGGGGTCGACGTGCGGATCGCGCGGATCTTCAATACGTACGGCCCGCGCATGCACCCGGCCGACGGGCGCGTGGTGTCGAACTTCGTCACCCAGGCGCTCGCGGAACAGCCGCTGACCGTCTACGGCGACGGCAAGCAGACGCGCTCGTTCTGCTACGTCGACGACATGATCGACGCATTGATCCGGCTGATGGACGAACCGGGCGACGCGAGCGAGCCGGTCAATCTCGGCAGCGACGTCGAGATCGCGATGATCGACGTCGCGCGGGAAGTCGTACGGATCGTGGGCGCGAGCGTACCGATCGAGTTCCGGCCGCTGCCGTCGGACGATCCGCGCCAGCGGCGGCCGAATCTGGCCGCCGCGCAGAAGCGACTCGGCTGGCGCGCGACGACGACGCTCGCGAACGGACTCGCGCACACCGCGCGATACTTCATTCAGCGTCAGGTCACGCATCACACGCCCGGCGATCTCGTGCGCAGCACGCGAATCGCGTCGCATCTGCTCGCCCAGGTCCATACGCAGAACCGGCCGGCGCCGACCACCTGACGCGGCCGAAGCGCGACGCGCGTCAGCCGTCGCGCTTCGTCACGTGCGCGATCTTCAGCGCCAGTTCGCGCACGTCGACCGGCTTGCACAGGTAGCCGTCGAAGCCGGCTTCCAGCGCGCGGCGTTCGTCGGCGAGGCCCGCATGCGCGGTGACGGCCAGCACGCGCACGTCGAGCGGACCGTTGTCGCCGTTCGTCGTGCCGCGCCGCAACGCGTCCAGCAGCCAGAAGCCGTCGCCGTCGGGCATCGCGAGATCGGACAGCACGACCGTCGGCCGCATGTCGGCCGCCATCGCGAGCGCCTCGCGGCCGGACGATGCGATCGCGACGGCCGCGCCGAACGTGGTGAGCGCGGCCGTGAGGCTGGCACGCGTGGTTGCATCGTCGTCGACGATCAGGATGCGCTGCGTATCGAGCACGAGCGCATCGCGACGGCTGCCCGCGTGCACGATCCCCCACGCCAACGCGCCGCCCGGCTGCCATCCGGCCGGCAGCGTCACCGTGAACGTCGTGCCGCGATCGCGGCCGGCGCTCGCGACGGTCACACGGCCCCCGTGCAGCTGCGCGATGTGTCGCACGATCGACAGGCCGAGACCGAGCCCGCGCCGCGGCGACGCGGGCGAATCGTCCGCCCGGCGGAACATGTCGAACACGTACGGGACGAATTCCGTCGCGATACCCTGCCCCGTATCGACGACGGTCAGCACCGCATGCGTGTCTTCGCGCGCGAGCCGGACCGTCACGCTGCCGCCGGCCGGTGTGAATTTCAGCGCATTCGAGATGAGGTTCGACAGCATCTGCCGCAACCGCTCGGCGTCGCCCGACACGATGCACGCGGACACGTCGCAGTCGAATTCGAGCATGATGCCCGCCGACGATGCGGCGGTCTGGAACGTGCCGACCTGGTCGGAGAACAGCCGCACGACGTCGACCGGCGTCGCGTCGAGCCGCAGCTTGCCGGTCGCGAGCGACGACGCATCGAGGATGTCGCCGACCATCCGCGTGAGCGAACGCGCGCTGCGGTCGATCGCGTCGATCGCCTGATGCTGCAACGCATGGTCGCCGGTATTGCGCAGCACCTCGATCCACCCGTAGATCACGTTCAGCGGCGTGCGCAATTCGTGCGACACCGTGGCCAGCAATTCGTCCTTCAGCCGGTTCGACGTGTCGGCCTGCTCGCGCGCATGGCGCGCGCCCTGCAGCGAGCGCTGGGCCCGCAGTTCGCGGCGGCGCTGCGCGCCGGTTTCGCGCAGCGTCAGCGACAGCGCGACGCAGGCCCGCGCATCGCCCTGCACCGGGCACGCCGATACCGTCGCCCGAAAACGCCGGCCGTCGCGCCGCACGCACAGCAGCTCGAGCGGGCCGACCGGCTCGCGCATCGCGTCGAACGATTTGGCGAGCGGATTGAGCCTCAGCCAGCGCGGCGCGATCAGCGTGTCGAACCGGCGGCCGCGCGCATCGGCCTCGTCGTATCCGAAGATCCGCTGCGCAGTGGGGTTCCAGCTCGCGATACGGCCGCCGGCGTCGATCCCGACGATCGCGTCCGGCGAGGCGTCGACGACCGCATGCTGCACCCGCGACGCGTCGACGCGCGCACGGTCCGCGCCGGCATCGCGCAGCAACAGCACCGCGCCGTCGAGGTTGCCGTCCGCATCGCCGAGCGGCGACGCGACCGCGACGATCGGCACCGGCTCGCCGTCGCCGGCCTGCAGCCAGTGCCGGTCCGACGTCGCCTCGGCGCCGCCGAGCGCGCGATCGAGCGGTGTGGTCGGCACGCGACGGCCTTCGTGGTCGACGATCCGCAGGACGTCGCGCACCGGCCGCCCGACCGCATCGTCCGCCTGGCAGCCGACGAGTTGGGCCGCCGCCGCGTTGAGATAGGTGAGCCGGCCTTTCGTATCGGTCGCGATCACACCGTGCGGCAGCGCGCCCAGCACGGCTTCGAGCTGCCGGCGCGCGGCCGCCTCGCGTCGGCTCGCGCGATCGTTCGTGACGCGCGTGTGATGCAGCATCGACGCGATCGCGCACACCAGCGCACCGACCAGCATGAACGTGCCGAGCTGCACGAGCCGCTCGGGCAGCGGCGCCGTATAAGCGGCCGGATCGGACAGGAACAGCGTCCAGACGAGCAGCCCGCTGACCACGGTCGACACGATCCCGAACAGGAACGACGTCGCCCACGCGGCGCCGGCGAGCAGCGGGTAATACAGCACGAACGGCAGATTCACGCCGCCGAACCGGATCGCGAGCGTCTGCAACACGGTCGCGATCGCGACCAGCATCACGGCCGTTGCGTAATTTCCGGCCTGCGGCCGTGCAATTTCGATCATTGAACACGCTCCTGCGGAAACAGTCGACAGCGGCCCGCGCGGGCGCCGCCGGCGGGCACGGCGCATGCTGGCCGATCGGCACCGGCGGCCCGGCCGCTCACGATGGAGATCTTCACGCCATGCCCGATCCGACACGCTGGCTCGTCGTCTCGCCGCATCTCGACGATGCCGTCTTCAGTTGCGGGCAACTGCTCGCGCAGGCGCCCGGTTCGATCGTCGTCACCGTATTCGCGGGGATTCCGCCGCGCGGCACGCCCGCGCCGCCATGGGATCGCCGCGCGGGGTTCCAGCAAGCCGACGAGGCGGTGCGAGCGCGCCGCGACGAAGACCGCCGCGCGCTCGCGCTGCTCGACGCGCACCCCGTGTGGCTCGACTTCCTCGACGATCAGTACGGCCTGCCGGCCACGTCGACCGCGATCGCCGCACGCGTGGCCGCGACGATCGACGCGCACCCGGGCTTCGGCGTGCTCGCGCCGGCCGGCCTGTTCCACCGCGATCACCTGCAGGTGCAGGAAGCCATGCTGTCGCTGTTGCGTGAAGACGAGCCGTCGCGCATCTGGCGCTTCTACGAGGACATGCCCTACCGCCGCATCGACGGGCTGATGGCCAGGCGCGTGATCGGCTGGCGCGAGCGCGGCTGGATCGCGCATCCGGTCGCGCCGCCGGCCGGCGGCGATACGGAAGGCGCCACCGCGAAAGCCGCCGCCGTCGAAGCCTATGCAAGCCAGGTAACGCTGTTCGAACCTCATATGCGCGCTGCTCTCCGCGAACCCGAAACGATCTGGCGGCTCGAATGCGACGTCACGTCCGCGTAACGCCCGCGCGCGTCGCGCTGCCGCCGGCCGAGCCGCGCGTGACCGCCGTCGTGCTGACCTGCCGGCGCGCCGCCGAACTCGCGCGCACGCTCGAACACCTTTCCGCGCTGCCCGACCGGCCGGCGATCGTCGTCGTCGACAACGCAGCCGACGCCGAGACGGCCACGCTGATCCGCGAGCGCTTTGCGCATGTCGCGCTCGTGCACGCGCCGGGCAACCTCGGCGCGGCCGGCCGCAATCTCGGCGTGGCCGTGGCCCGCACGCGCCATGTCGCGTTCTGCGACGACGACACGTGGTGGGCGCCCGGTTCGATCGCCGAAGCCGCGAACCTGCTCGACGCGTATCCGCACGTCGCGGCCGTCACCGCGCGCGTGCTCGTCGGCCCCGACCGGCGCGAGGACCCGACCTGCCGGTTGATGGCCGACAGCCCGCTGGACGCGCCCGTCGCGCTGCCGGGCCGGCCGATCCTCGGGCTGCTGGCCGGCGCGACCGCGTTCCGGCGCGACGCGTTCGTGCGCGCGGGCGGCTACCATCCGCGCTACTTTCTCGGCGGCGAGGAAGCGTTGCTCGCGCTCGACCTGACTCGCGCCGGCCACTGGCTCGTGTATGCGCCCCACCTGACGGTCCATCACCACCCGTCGGCGCTGCGCGACCGGCCTACGCGCGCGCGCACCGCCGCCCGCAACGCGGTATGGACGGCGTGGCTCAGATGGCCGGCCACGGCGGCGTGGCAGCATACGGTGCGCATGCTGCCGGTGCTGCGCCGCGAACGCGCGCTCCTGCGCACGTTCGCCGGCCTGCCGTGGATCCTGCGCGAACGACGTGCTATCCCGCCGCACGTCGAACGCATGCGTCGCCGGCTCGAGCGCGACACGCACCGCGAGGCCGAAACGGGTACGTGAGCGGGTACATGAGCGCGATCGAGGCCACATCAGGAATCCGGCTTTTCCGTTTCGTCTTCCAGTTGCGCGAGCCGGTTGTAGATCGTCTTCAGACTGACGTCGAGCACCTCGGCCGCCTGCGCCTTCACGCCGCCGCATTGCGCGATCGTGCCAAGGATCAGCTTGCGGTCGACCTCCTCGAGCGGCGTGCCGAACGGCACCGTGACGCGATCTTCATGCGAATCGACCATGCTGGACAGCTCGTCCATGATTGGTGGAGGCAGCGTCTCGATCACGTCGGCATCGGTGAAGATGCTCGCGCGCTGCACGAAGTTGCGCAGCTCGCGCACGTTGCCGGGCCATTCGTAGCTCTTCAGCGCCTCGCGTGCGGCGGGCGCGAAGCGCAGGTTGCGGCCGCTTTCCTCGTTGTAGCGCTGCAGGAACGCGTCGGCGAGCATCGGGATGTCGTCGCCGCGTTCGCGCAGCGACGGCAGCGGAATCGGGAACACGTTGATCCGGTGGAACAGGTCGGGCCGCAGCTTGCCGTCCGCCATCGCCGCTTCCGGGTCGCGGTTCGTCGCGGCGACGATACGCACGTCGACGTCGATCTCGCGCGTCGAGCCGAGCCGCGTGACGCGCCCGGTCTCCAGCACGCGCAGCAGCTTGACCTGCGATTCGACCGGCATCTCGGTGATTTCGTCGAGAAACAGCGTGCCGCCGTCCGCGCGTTCGAAGAAGCCCTTGTGCTGGCGTTCCGCGCCGGTGAAGCTGCCGCGGTCGTGGCCGAACATCTCGCTCTCGACGAGATTCGCGGCGATCGCGCCGCAGTTCACCGCGAGGAACGGGCCGCGCCGGCGCAGGCTGAGGTCGTGCACGGTCTGCGCGGCGAGCTCCTTGCCGGTGCCCGATTCGCCGGTGAGCAGCACCGACGCCTCGGTGCGCGCGACGCGGCCGATCGCGTCGTAGACGGCCTGCATCGCCGGCGAGCTGCCGAGCATGCGGCCGAACCGGCCGAGGCGCTGCAGTTCCGAGCGCAGCTCCGCGATTTCCTCGTGCAGCGCGGTCGTGCGAGGCACGCGCGCGAAGATGCTGTTGAGCCGCTGCATGTTGAGCGGCTTCACCAGATAGTCGGTCGCGCCGCGCCGCAACGCATCGATCGCGGTTTCGAGGCTCGCGTGGCCGGTGGTCAACACGATTTCGCAATGCCCGCGCTTGGGTAATGCGTCGAACAGATCCATCCCGTTGCCGTCGGGCAGCACGAGATCGCACAGCACGAGATCGGGGGTATGCGTCGAGACGAGCGTGCGCGCTTCTTCAAGCGTCGCGGCCGTATCGCACGTAAGCTGCTGCGTGCGCGCGAGCGTGGCCAGCATCGTTCGCGTATCGGCGTCGTCTTCGACGATCAGGACGTAAGGCATCGAGGCTCCTTGTAATGCGGCCCGGCGCATACGTGGGCCGGCACCGCGACCACGTGCAGCGTCATGCGCGTCAGCGAGCCCACGACGGCACTTTCAACGCTGCACACGAACGGGCAGACAAGCTGTCCTGCACTGAAAACGAGTGCTTAGCAGTATAGAAGAACGATGTCGTGCATTCGCCGCTCATCGAATAAATCTATCTGCCGGCGCAAGCTGCATTGCCAGATTCAATGTCGACGAATCGGTATAAAAGGTATCCTGCTTACGTGAAAGACGACGTATGCCACGTCGTTTTTTACCTGATCACGACACGTTCGGTCAAAACTTCCCAACCCGGTCATACCCCATGTCGAAATCCGACGATGACGGCACGCGACTGTTCGGTCGTTCGCGAACAATTCAGGATTTGCTGCTGAAAGTGTCGCGCGTCGCCGCCACCCGCCTGAGTGTGCTGGTGGTCGGCGAAAGCGGTGCGGGCAAGGATATCGTCGCCCGGCTCATTCACGACATGAGCCCGCGCCGGCGCGGGCCGTTCGTGCCCGTCAACTGCGGCGCGATTCCGAAGGACCTCGCGGAGTCGCAGTTGTTCGGTCACGAAAAAGGCAGCTTCACGGGCGCCGTGGCGCAACATGTCGGCATGTTCGAAGCCGCGCGCGGCGGCACGCTGTTTCTCGATGAAATCGCCGAGATGCCCGCCGAGCTGCAGGTCAAGCTGCTGCGCACGCTCGAAACCAACACGATCGTGCGCGTCGGCGGCCACGAGGCGATTCCGCTCGACGTGCGAATCGTCGCGGCCACCCACCACGATCCGGTCGAGGCATTGCGCAGCGGCAGGCTGCGCGAAGACCTGTTCTACCGGATCGCACCGGTCGCGCTGCACGTGCCCGCGCTCAGGCAGCGCGAGGACGACGTCGGCGACATCGCGCTGCAGATCGTCGAACGGCTGAACGCGCGGCACCGCACGAGGAAGCGCCTGTCGACGCAGGCGATGAAGGCGCTGCGCGCGTACACGTGGCCCGGCAACGTGCGCGAACTGCGCAACGCGCTGGAGCGCGCATTCATCCTCGCCGACGAGCAGATCGAACTGCAGTTGCCGCGCCGCCAGCCGCCGCGCGAGGAAGTGCGCCACAACGCGATGACGCTGCATATCGGCACGACGCTCGCGCATACGCAGCAGCGCTTCATCGTCGCGTCGCTGCGCCATTTCAACGGCGACAAGCCGCGCACCGCGAAGGCGCTCGGCATCAGCCTGAAAACGCTGTACAACCGCCTCGCGCTGCTGCCCGAAAACGAGCGCAATGCGGCCAGCGGCATCGCGCCGGCGGCGCCGAACGCCGCGAGCGGCGGCAGCGCGAGCGCTTCGCCGCCCTCACCGTCCGCTTCTCCGCCCGCGACGGCGCCGTGAATGCGGCGGCTCACGCCGCCTTCGTCACGTCGTCACGTCGTCACGCCGCCGCCGTCACGCCGCCACGTCGCGCAATGCGGCGTCCCAGTCGCGCGCGAAGCGTTCGATGCCGAATCGCTCGCAGGCGTCGCGCCTGGCCGCCGCGCCCCACTCGCGCGCCAGTTCCTGATCGCGAATCAGCATCCGCATCGCGTCGATCAGCACGGCCGGCCGCGTATCGGCCACGCCGTTGCTGCCGGTCTTCACGAGTTGCGCCATCTCGGTCGTCGCGAGCGCGACGATCGGCAGCCCGATCATCATCGCCTCGATCACCGCGAGCCCGAGACTCGTGTAGCGAATCGGATTGAAGAAGAACCGGTAGTGCGACAGGAACTGCGGCAGCGCCGGGTTCGGCACTTCGCCGATCCCGCCGAGTTCGGTCGAGCCCATCCCGACCAGGTCGATCGGCACGCTGTGCCGCACGACCTCGAACAGGTCCGCGCCGAGGCGCCGGCCGCGGCGCGCGAGATTGTTCACCACGGCCACGCCCTTGGGCAGCGTGCCGTGATACTCGATGCCTTCCGGCATCAGCACGCCGTGCTCGATCACGCGCGTCGGCGTCACACCGTTGTCCCACATCAGCGCGTTGAACGGCGTCACGTGCACCAGCAACACGTTCGGATCCTGCACCGGATGCAGCGTGTCGGTCGGATGCTCGCGCGGCGGATCGTGCTCGACGAACAGCGTCGGCAGCGCGCGCTGCGCCTCGCTCAGCAGCCGCAGGCGGTCGTGCCGGTAATGATTCACGTGCTGGTACAGCACGCAGTCGAACTCGGTGTCGCGCACGCACTCGGCCGGCACCTCGTGCACGTTGTCGCCCCACGGCAGGTGCCCGACGCGGCCCGCATAGCCGGGCGGATGCTGCGGCTTCGTCACGATGTAGAAGTCGTGCGGCGCCTGCGACAGGTAATACAGATAGTTGCCATGCACGTGCCAGGTCAGCACGCGCAACCGCTTACGTGACATGACGTCTCTCCTCCGCGAGCAGTTCGCCCGCCCGGTCGATCACTTCGCCGACGCCGATCGCCGTCGCGCACTCGTGCCCGTACGGACACGTATCGAACATGCACGGCCGGCACGCCGGGTAGTTCGCGAGCACGCGATGGCGTTCGGCGTCGAGCGGCGCCCAGCGGGCCGTATCGCTGCCGCACGCGACGACGATACTCGGCGTGCCGAGCGCCGCCGCGACATGCGACACGCCCGTGTCGTTGCACAACAGCAGCCGCGCGCGGGCGATCAGCGCGGCGAGCGCGCCGAGCGGCGTGCGGCCACACAGGTTCACGCACGGCCGCCCGAGGTGCTCGGCGAACGCGCTCGCCAGCGCCAGTTCCGCGCGCGTGCCGGTCAGCACGATCTGCCAGCCGTCGTCGGCGAGCTGCCGCGCGGCGAGCGCGAAGCGTTCGACCGGCCAGCGCCGCGACGCCATCCGCGCGCCGGGATGGACGATCACGTAGCGACCGGGATCGAGCGCGTGTTCGTCGCAGAGCACGTGCCACAGCGCATAGTCGAGGCCGCCGAGCGGGAATTCGAGGTAGTCGCCCCAGTCCGCGTAGCCGAGCTTGCGCGTGAGCGCCAGATAGCGCGTCACTTCCGGTTCGTCGTCGCGCCACACGAGCGCGCAGTCGAGCGCGGCCGTGCCGCCGTCGGCCGGCACGAAACCGGCCGTGCGCGTCGCGCCGAGCGACGCGACGATCGCATTCGTGTGCGCGCCGCTGCCGTGCAGCTGGATCGCGAGATCGAAATCGCGCGAACGGCATTCGGCGACGAACGCCTCGCGCGCGGCCGCGTCGGGTTCGGGCTGTTCGGCGAGCCCCGGCGCGCCGGGGAATGCGATGAAACCGTCGATGTAGTCCGAAAAGCGCGATGCGAACTCGCGGGCCCACGGCAGGCCGATCAACGTGATGCGCGCATCCGGTTCGCCGCGCCGCAGCGCGCGCAGCGCGGGCACCGCGCACAGCATGTCGCCGAGCTGCAGCGCGCGGAACACGGCGATCCGCTTCGGGCCGCGCCGGCCGTCGGAATCGACGTTGGGGTCGAGCTTCATAGGAACAGTACTCGGAAGTGAAGCGCGCCGCGCATGCGCCAATACAGCGACACGGGCGGAATCGCGATGGACGTGACGATCATCTCGGCCACGTGCGACGCCGTGAGCTGCGTGCCGCGCAATCGTTTCGCGCAGAACCCCGCGGTAATCGCGGCCCACACCGCCGCGCAGGCGATGGCCGGCGCCGGCAAGCCGGCCGCGAGGCAGCCAAGCGCGCCGAGCGCGGCCAGCACGGCCGCGTAGTAATGCCACGGCGGCACCGGCCGGATATGACGCCGGTAAGTCGCGCGATGCTTCTTGTACAGCAGCGCGTCGAAATACACCTTCGACTGCGCGCCGATGCTCGATCCCCAGCGTGCGGGACGCACCGGATGCACGATGCGTGCGGCGTCGGCCTCGACGATCGGCCCCGCATGCTCGCGCAGCGCGAACATCAGGTCGGCATCCTCGCGCCACGCGCGCGTGAAGCGTTCGTCGAAGCCGCCGACGCGTTCGAGCGCCGCGCGCCGCACGAAGCAGTTCGCGGTCGCGAATTCCGCATGTGCGAGCCCGGCCGCATCGCGTTCGTAGTCGGTCGGGCACGGCCGCAGCGGCACGTCGATCCGGCCGGCCGCGGCCGCCGCCGACGGCTCGGCCAGCAGCGCGTCGGCGCCGTGGCGCAGCCAGGTCGGGTCGGGAATCGTGTCGTCGTCGGTGAACGCGATCAGCGCGCCGCACGCGCTGCGCCAGCCGACGTTGCGCGCGCCGGCCGGGCCCTGCGTGTCGGGCGCGGTCATGTAGCGGATCGCCGGCACGTCGGTCACGCGCGTGCGGCACGCATCGACGACGGCGCGCGCACTGCCGGCCGGATCGTCGTCCACGACGACGATCTCGTAGGTGGTCGGATCGAACACCTGCACGCACAGCGCGTCGAGGCAGCGTGCGAGCAGGTCGGGCCGCCGGTAGGTGGGCACGACGACCGACACGACCGGCGGCAGATGCGTGTCGCGCGCGTTCATCTGGGTTTCTCCAGCAGGAACGGGCCGATCACGAGCGCGTCGAGCGGCGACGTCCAGAAGCATTCGATCGCGTCTCGCGGCGAACATACGATCGGCTCGCCGCGCGTGTTGAACGACGTGTTGACGAGCACCGGCACGCCGGTGAGCGCGTCGAACTCGGTCAGCAGCGCATGCAGCAGCGGATGCTGCGTGTCGTCTACGGTCTGCACGCGCGCGGTGCCGTCGATGTGGCGCACCGCCGGAATCTTCGCGGCGCGCTCGGGCACGACGTCGTAGACGAACAGCATGAACGGCGCGCGCAGCGGCGTGACTCGGCCGCCGCTGAACCAGTGATGCGCACGGTCTTCGAGCACGACCGGCGCGACCGGCCGGAAATCCTCGCGATCCTTGATCCGGTTCAGCTTGCGCTGCATGTCCGGGTCGATCGGCGACGCGAGGATCGACCGTGCGCCGAGCGCGCGCGGGCCGAATTCCATGCGCCCCTGGAACCAGCCGATCACGCGGTTCGCCGCGAGCAGCGCGGCCGTCTGCGCGGCCACGTCGGCGAGCCGCCGGTACGGCAACTGCGCTTCCTTCAGGAACGCCTCGATCGTATCGTCGTCGTAAGCCGGCCCGAGATACGCATGGTCCATCCGCCAGGCGCCGCGCTCGCCGCGCATCCGGAAGTCGGTCCACAGCGCGGCGCCGAGCGCCGTGCCCGCGTCGCCTGCGGCCGGCTGCACCCACACGTCGTCGAACGGGCCGCGATCGCGGATCTTCGCGTTCATCACGCAGTTCAGCGCGACGCCGCCCGCCATCGCGAGCTGCCGCTCGCCGGTTTCCGCGGCCAGCCAGTCGACCGCCTGCAGCGTCGTCTCCTCGAGCACCAGCTGCAACGCATGCGCGATGTCGCAATGATGCGGCTCGATCGGACCGCCGCGTTCGCGCGGCGGCCCGAATTGCGCGGCCAGATCCGCGTCGATCACGTCGTAACGCCCTTCGCCGCGATACTGCACGAGCTTGCGCATCTCGTCGGCGAACACCGGCTTGCCGTACGACGCGAGCGCCATCACCTTGTATTCGTCGGACGAGTGCAGGAAGCCGAGATAGCGGGTCACGCGCTCGTACAGCAGCCCGAGCGAATGCGGCAGGTTGACCTGCCCGAGCCGCCGGTACGAGCGGCCGTCGAACACGCCGTAGCTCGTCGTCGCGCGCTCGCCGCGCCCGTCCATCGTCATCACCGCGCAGCGCTCGAACGGTGCCGCGAGAAACGCGCTCGCCTCGTGCGCGAGATGGTGCTCGATGAAATGCCAGCGGAACGGCCCGTCGTGCGTGACGCCGCGAAAGCGCCGCTGCAGATGATGCGGCACGCCGCCCGCGAGCTGGCGCGGCGCGTTGACGATCGACGACAGGAACAGCGGATGCCACGGCGATGCGCCGTCTTCGCGCGGCGCATGCGCGGACGGCGACAGCGGCAAGGTCAGCGACGGCGCCGTGCCTTCGCGGTCGAGTTCGAACCACGGGTCGTACGAATATGCGACGTGGTCCACGTCCGCGAGCGTGATGCCGGCTTCCGCGAGGCAATAGTCGATCGCGTGAAAGGGCAGCTCCCAGGTCGAGAACGGCACCGGGCGCTTCGCGTGCTTCACGTGCGTGAAGCGTTCGTCCTCGGCCGCCGCGATCACGACGCCGTCGCGCACGATGCACGCGGCGCTGTCGTGGAAAGCGGCATTGATGCCGAGCGTATGGATCGGGTCAGGCATACGTCAGTTCCTCGTGATGACGTGCGCGAACGGAAGCACGTTCGATGCGTTCACCGCAACCGGCTCGCTGCCGTGCCCGGCAGCCCGCGCGGCCGCGCGTTGCGCATGGCGCGCACGGCCGCGCAGCAACGCGTGCACGGCGGCGACCACGTCGTCGACGCTCACGCCGAGCAGGCACGGGTGGCCGGGCTGATCGCACACGCTGCGGTAGCAGTTGCGGCACGGCACGTCGACGTTCAGCACACGGTGCGGCACACGCCACGGCGTGTGCTGCGGATTGGTCAGCGCGTACAGGTCGACCACCGGCGTGCCGAGCGCGGCCGCGAGATGCACGGGGCCGCTGTTGTTCGACAGCAGCAGGTCGGCCGTCTCGATCAGCGCGCCGAGTTCGCCGAGCGGCAACACGCCGGCGAGCGGCACCGCGCGCGGCCCGGCGCGTTCGCACACCGCGTCGACCAGCGCGCGTTCGCCCGCGCTGCCCGTCACCGCGATGCCGTCGAACAGCGGCGCGAGCGCGGCGGCCGCTTCGCCGAAACGTTCGGCGGGCCAGCGCCGCGACGCCGCGCTCGCGCCCGGATGGACGACCAGCCAGCGCGCGCGCCGCGCATCCGCCCCGCGCGCGCCGCCCGGGCGTTGCAACGCGGCCTGCAAGCGCGCGTGCACCGCGCGCCGCGCCGCGTCGCCCGGATCGAACGCCATCCGCCAGTCCGACGTCGTCGCGCCGACGGTGCGCACCAGCGCGAGCTGGCGCGCGACCTCGTGGCGCACGTGCGATTCCGGCTCGGTTTCCGGCACGCGGTCGGTCAACAGTTGATACGGGTTCTCGCGGCAATGCGCGAGCCGCAGCGGAATGCCGGCGAGCCAGCACATCATCGCGGCGGGCAACGGATTCTGGCTGTAGACGGTGAAGATCACGGCCGCGTCGAAGCGGCCCGCCAGCAGCCGGTCGATCATGTCGAGATCGGCCACCGGATCGCCGCGCACGTCGGGATGCTTGACCCACGGCGCGTCGTAGCTCCACACGTCGTCGACCATCGGCAGATGCCCGGCGAGCGCGGCGCCCGTGCGCGACGTCAGCAGCGTCAGCCGGCGGTCCGGGCCGCTTTCCTTCAGCGCGCGCAGCGCGGGCGTCGTCATCAGCACGTCGCCGAGGCTGTCGAGCCGCACGCACAGGATGCGGCGGGCGCGGCTCCAGGCCGTGCTCATCGCCGCACCCACGAGCCGTGCCGCCGCACGGCTTCGCGCACGACGATGTCGGCGGCCAGGTCGACGCGGTCGACGACGTGGTGCGGCGTGCGGGCGGCGTTGACGCGCCATTCGGTCTCGTGACCGCAGTCGACCAGGATCGTGCCGCAGCGCGCGGTGCGGCCGGCCTCGACGTCGTCGAGAATGTCGCCGATCATCCAGCTCCATTCGGGGACGGCGCCGAGCGCCGCCAGCGCGCGACGCAGCATGCCGGGGCGCGGCTTGCGGCAGATGCAGTCACAGGTGTAGCGCGGCACGCTGCCCTGCGGGTGATGCGGGCAGTAAAAAAAATCCGCCAGCGTCGCGCCGTTCGCTTCGAACAATTCGGCGAGACGCTGGCGGACCGCGCCAAGCTCGTTTTCGGTAAAGCGGCCGAGCGCGACGCCCGACTGGTTCGACACGACCGCCAGCGGCATGCCGGTCGCGCCGAGCGTGCGCAGCGCGCGCGCCGCGCCCGGCGCGAGGCGCATCCGTGCCGGATCGACGTTGTACGGCACGTCGTCGAGCAGCGTGCCGTCCTTGTCGAGCAGCACCGCGCCGGGCAGCCGCCCTTCGCGCTTCAGGGCCATGACGTCTCCTTCATCGGCAGCACCATCAGTTCCGGCACGACCGTGCCCGGCGGCTGGGTCAGCACGAAGCGCACGGCGGCCGCGACGTGCTCCGGCGGCTGCAGCGTGTCCTCGTCGATGTCCGGAAAACGGTCGAGCAGGAACGGTGTACGCATCCCGCCCGCGACGATCGCCGATACGCGCACGCCGCTCGGCCGCAGTTCGGCATGCAGCGCGTGCGACAGGCCGAGCAGCCCCCACTTCGTCGCGTGATACGCGGACGCGTTCGGCCACGCCCGCTTCGACGCGGTCGACGCGATGTTGACGATATGCCCGTCGCCGCGCGCCTTCATCATCGGCACGGCCGCGTGACACATCAGGTACGGGCCGAACAGGTTCGTCATCAGCACCTGCTGCCACGCGTCGACGCTCACGTCGTCGATCGGCGCGGTCACGTCGATCGCCGCGTTGTTGACGATCACGTCGAGGTCGCCGAGCGACTCGCGCGCATCGTGCACGACCTGCAGCACCGATGCCTCGTCGCGCACGTCGAGCGGCCGGCCCACCGCCTGCCCGCCGTGCCGTTCGAGCCGCTGCGCGACGGCCGCCGCGCGATCGCCGTCGAGGTCGGCGACGACCACGTGCGCGCCATGGCGCGCAAGCTCTTCGCAAATGGCTTCGCCGAGACCGCGGCCGCCCCCGGTCACGAGTGCGGTCCGGCCGGCGAGCGGCGGTCTGGCTGAATCGGGAATCGCGTTCACCTGCACCTCCTGTCGATGTCGGAAAGCAATCCGGCTGACGGCGACGCTTGTCGCGACAACCGTCCGTGCAGGAGGTACAGCGAAAACCGTGCCGGCCTGCGCGCGCCCACGCCGCATCGGGCCGGGCCGCGCGCTCGCTGGCTTTTTTATAACCGGCTGTAAAAACGGGTCCGGGCGGCCGCGCCCAGGCGGCCCCCTCAGATCGCGAGCCCGTCTGGCGTCGCCTGCGCACGGTGCTTCGCGAGCGCGCGCAGGCAGTGCGCGATGCAGCCCGCGAACGCCTCGTCGAACCACGGCTGCGCGCCCGACACGCCGACCACGATGCCGCCGAGCGCGACGCCGCCCCACAGGTTCGTGTCGCCCGCGCGCAGCCGGTACGGCTCGAGCGCCTGCACGACGTGGCCGTCGCGGCCCGTTTCCCACGACAGCCGCGCCTTGGCCCGCGCATACGCGCGATAGTCGGCGTCCCAGTCCTTCGGGTCGGGCAGCGAAAACTCATACAAGATCGCGTCCTCGAACGCCGCGTCGTGCGGCCCGAGCGCCGGGTCCATGATCACGATGTGCAGGCAGCCGCTGTCGCCGACGAAGTCGCTCTGCAGCGCGGCGGCCAGGCTCGGCAACAGCAGCTCGACGGCCGCCACCGCGGCCTGGCGGTCGGCGAACGCACTACCGCCGCGACGCGCGTTCAGGGCTTCGGGTGTCGTCGGATTCAGAAGGTTCGGCATGGATTTCTCCGGAGGAAAACGCGAGCGCACGCAACGCCGCGATCAGGTCGGCCGCTACCGCGGGCTTGGTCAGGTACGCATGGAAACCGGCTTCGACCGCACGCGTGCGATCGCGATCGCGCGCATGGCCGGACAATGCCAGCGCCTCGAGCGGCGCGCGGCCGTCGCGCTCGCGCGCGGCGTCGAGCTGGCGCACGCGCGACATCACCGTATAGCCGTCCTCCTCGTCTTCGCCGAGGTCGATGTCGCAGACGAGCAGCGCCGGCCAGTCGGCCCGGCGCGCGCGCCACAGGTCGTCCAGCAACGCCTGACCCGACGCATACGCGTGCACGTCGGCGCCGGCCACCTTCAGCAGCGCGGTGAGCGCCTCGCGCGCCTCGTCGTGATCGTCCACGCACGCGATGCGCAGGCCGTCGAGCGGCGTTGCCGTCTCCGCCGCGCCGGCCTCCGCGTTCGGCCCGGCGCCGTCGGGCTGCAGCGATGCCGGCGCCACCGCGCACATCGGCAGCGACAGGTGCAGCGTCACGCCGATATCGTCGCGTTCGCGCACGACGTAGCCGCCGGCCTCCTCGATCGTGTCCTGCAGTCGTTCGAGATCGATCAGCGACAGCTCGGTGGCGTCGACGCCCGCGCACGCGATCGTGATCCGCGCTTCCGGATCGTGGCGCGCCGTGCGCACCTCGAGCTGCCCGCCGCTGCTCGCGTCGATGGCGCCGCGGCACAGTTCCCAGACGAAGCGCCGCAGCGCGGCCGGATCGGCCTTGACGACGAGATCCTCGTCGGACACGTGGCGGAACACCGGCACGCCGCGCTGCGCGGCCGCCTCCGCCAGCGAATCGAGTACCTGCGACACGAGCGGATTGATCCGCACCGGCTGCCGCGCGAACTTCGCCTCCGTGCGTTCCAGTTCGCGCTGCTTCGCCTGCAGCGACCACATCTGCGCATACACGCCGCCGCTTTCGAGCAGCTCGTCGTGGGTACCGTGCTCGACGAGCCGGCCGTGCTCCATCACGAGAATGCGATCGGCATCGACGATGGTCGACAACCGGTGCGCGATGATGAGGCTCGTGCGATGCTGCGCGACGCGCATCAACTCCTGCTGGATCGCGCGCTCCGAGCGCGTGTCGAGCGCCGACGTCGCCTCGTCGAACACGACGATCGGCGGCGCCTTCAGCAACGCGCGCGCGATCGCGACACGTTGCCGCTCGCCGCCCGACAGCCGCACGCCGCGCTCGCCGACGCGCGTGTCGTAGGCGTCGGGCAGCCGCTCGATGAACGCGTCGAGCTGTGCACCGCGCGCGGCGGCGATCACGTCGCCGCGCGTCGCATCGCGCTTGCCGTATGCGATGTTGTACGCGAGCGTGTCGTTGAACAGGATGGTGTCCTGCGGGACGATGCCGAGTGCGTCGCGCAGGCTGCGCTCGGTGACGAGCCGCAAGTCCTGGCCGTCGATCCGGATCGTGCCCGCGTCGGGTTGATACAGCCGGAACAGCAGTCGCGCGAGCGTCGACTTGCCCGAGCCGCTGCCGCCGACCACGGCGATCGTCTGCCCGGCCTCGATGCGGAACGACACGTCGGACAAGATCTGCCGGCTCGGCTCGTAGCCGAAGTCGACATGCTCGAACTCGATCGCGCCGCCGCGCACGACGAGCGGCTGCGCACCGGGCGCATCGCCGTCCTCGCCGGGCTTGCCGCGCGCATCGAGCAGCCCGAACAGCCGCTCGATGTTCGTCATCGCGTCGTTCGCCTCGCGAAACACGAAGCCGAGCGCGTTCAGCGGCAGGCTGATCTGGATGATGTATGCGTTGATCAGCACGAGATCGCCGATCGTCATCGCGCCGCGCGCGACCTGCTGCCCGGCGAGCAGCATCACGGCCGCGATCCCCGCGCCGATGCACGCGCTCTGCCCGATGTGCAGCATCGACAGCGCATACTGGTTGTCGACGCCGGCTTCGCGCCACGCGTCGAGCACGCGCTCGAGCCGATCGCGCTCGACGTCCTCGCGTGCGAAGTACTTGACCGTATCGACGTTCAGCAGGCTGTCGACCACCCGCGAATTCGACTCGGCCTCGAGCGCGTTCACACGCCGCTGGTAACGCATGCGGCGGCGCGTGAACACCACCGTATACGCCGCGTAGACGGCGAACGTGACGAGAATGATCGCGGTAAAGCCGCCGCCGTACTTGCTGATCACGATCACGAGCACCGAGCCGATCTCGATGGCCGTCGGCACGACCGTGAACACGGCGACGCCGAGCAGATAGCCGATGCCGGCCGTGCCTTTCTCGAGGTCGCGCACGACGGCGCCCGTCTCGCGCTGTGCATGAAAGCGTGCGCCGAGCCGGTGCAGGTGACCGAACGTGCGCACGGTAAACGACGCGACCGTATGCTGCGTGACCTGCACGAAGGTCATGTCGCGCACTTCGTTCAGCGCATTCGACGCGAAGCGCACGACCGCGTACGCGAACAGCAGCAGCACCGGCCACGCCATCGGCTGGCCGGCCGCGCGGCCGAAGCCGTCGACGATGTCCTTGAGCAGCAGCGGCACCGAGACGGCCGCCGCTTTCGCGAGTACCAGCAGCACGATCGCCGCGAGCACGCGCGCGCGGTAATGCCAGATCGCGCGCCAGAGTTCGCCCGCGATCCGCAGCCGCAGGCCGCGCCCGTCGCGGCGATCGCGGCGGTCGCGGGCTGCGGGTGCCTCACGGTGCCTGATTGGCGTGTCGTCGATTCCGGTCGTCATGCACGCGTTGCGGTCGGGGGTCGGGCCGTTTCACGCACGGTCGTCAGTGGCGCGATTCACGCTCGCGGCCGGGCACGACGGTGCCGGGCTCGGGGTCGCGCACGGCAGGCTGGGTCGGCGTGACGGTCCGCTGATCCGGATGCAGCACCATGCCCGTATCGTGTTCGCCGTCGCGGCGCACGCGCACGCGATTCTCGACATCGAGCACGCCCATGCAGCCGTCGGCGAGATCCTCGATGTCGTGCCTCATCCAGCGTGCCGGCACCGTGCCGTCCAGCTCGACGCGCCCTTCCTTCACCTGCACGGCGACATCGCTCACGTCGATCTCGAGCGCATGCGCGAGCCGCTCGCACACGTCCTCGCGAATCCGCTCGTCCGAGCGCGTATAGCCTTTCGGCCCGCGGCGGTGGCGCAGCGCGTCGCGTTCGGCTTCGCTGCCGAACCGTGAGAGGTCGGGGGCATGGCCGCCGTAGCGCGGGTCGCCACGGGGATCGCCGCGCAGACTACCGATATCGCGCTCGCCGCCGTACCAGCCCATCCGGTGCTGGCCGCGGAATTCCGGGCGCTCGCCGCCGTATCGGCCTTCGTGGCCCTGCGCACGGCGGCCTGGCCCGCCATAGCCGCGCTCCGGATCCCGCGCCGGCTGGCGCGCGCCGCCCGGCCAGTCCGGGTCGGCGCCGCCGCGCCGCTGGTCGGCCGGGCGCGCGGCGCGCTCGGTCCACTCGCTGCCCCAGTCTTCCGGGCCCACGTCTTCGCTCGCGAAGCGGCGGTAAGCCGATTCATCGTCTTCTTCCGGCCATCGGGCCGGGTCGTCCGGGATGCCGTGCTCGCCGGCGCCCCGGTACGCGCGTTCGTTGCGCTCCTGCCAGTCGGGCGGGCCGCCGCGCTCGCCGTGCCGTCCGGGATATCGTCGTTGCATCGTGTCTCTCCTTGATCGCGCCTGCGCTGCGCACGGCTCCATGCCGCGTCGCGGCGCGCGTCGGTCGGGTCAATGCAAATCGCGTGCCGGCGTCGTTGCCGTGCCGCCGCGGTTGTGCGCCGCAGCGCCGGGAAGCCGCCAGGCGCCCCAATCTGCAACGCGATTGCAGTTTTTGCGTGCCGGACGTCACGGCGCGGCGCCGAGGTCGTCCGGGTCGTCGCCGCCATCCGGTTCATCCGTGCGACCGGGTTCGCTCAGCCGCTCGGTGCGGTCCGGCTCGATGTCGGCGCCTTCCTCGAGCGTCGAGTCGCCGTCCGCCGACGCGCGCTCGCCAGTGCCCGCACGGTCGGTATCGCTGTCGAGCGATGCGTCGCCGCGTTCGAGCGCGTGATCGTCCAGCGGCGAATCGATATCGAACGGATGGCGCCGTGCGCCCGCCGTGTCGCTGCCGCTGTCGGACGAGTCGCTCGGGCCGAGCGCGCGACCGTCGCGGCCGCGGCTGGCGTTGTCGTCGTCCGGGCCGGCCGGTTCGTTGTCGGGATTCAACGTGCTGTTCATATGGATCTCCTTGCGTGGCTTGCGGCCGCACGATCGGCCGAACGGCCGTGGCACGGCAGGCGCACCGCACGGTCGTGCAATCGGCATGCCGCGCCCGCCGCCGGGTGCGCCGGCACGGATCCGGCTCGCGGACATGACGGACGGCACGGCCGATGCGCACCCATTGATCAGCTGAATCGAGTTCCTTTATTCTTTCGGACGTGCCAATCCGGTTCGTGTAGCCGCCCCCGGCGTGTCCGGCGGCGGCCGGGCGGTATTCGGCCGCCCGCATTTTCGACCTGCCGCTCCGATGACGAACGACGACGCCGACCTTCACTCGCCTTCCCCGCCACCCGGCCCGCCCGGCCCGCGGGATCTGCTGCACCGGTTCGCCGAATTCCGGTTCCAGACCGTGGTGGAGTCGATCACCGACTACGCGGTGTTCATGCTCGACCCGCACGGCAACGTCGCGACCTGGAACGCCGGCGCGCAGCGCATCAAGGGCTACCGCGCTCCCGAGATCGTCGGCCGCCACTTCTCGCTGTTCTATCCGTCCGACGCGATCGCGGCCGGCCGGCCGGAGCACGGGCTCGCGCTGGCCGCCGCGCGCGGCCACTTCGCGGACGAAGGGTGGCGCGTGCGCAAGGACGGCACGCAGTTCTGGGCGAGCGTGACGATCACGCCGGTGCACGACGCGACGCACCAGCTATGCGGTTTCATCAAGATCACGCGCGACATGACCGAGCGCAAGCGGCTCGAGGAGCTCGAAGCGTCGACGCACCGGCTCAGCGTGTTCATCGCGATGCTCGCGCACGAGCTGCGCAATCACCTCGCACCGCTGCGCCATTCGGTCGGCGTGCTGCAGAGCCTCCCCGATCCGGCGCCCGCGCTCGCGCAGTGCCGCGACGCCGTGCACCGCCAGGTCGGGCAACTGACACGGCTCGTCGACGATCTGCTCGACGTCGGGCGCATCACGGCCGGCAAGGTCGAACTCGACGATCGCCCCGTCACCGTGCGCGACGTCGTGTGCCGCGGCGTGGAGAGCATCCAGCCGAAACTGGCCGCGCGCGGGCAGTGGATCCGTGTCGACCTGCCCGCCGATTCCGTGGTGCTGCACGGCGACGACGCACGGCTCGTCCAGGTGCTGCACAACCTGCTCGACAACGCATCGAAATTCTCGCCGCACGGCGGCCGGATCGACGTCGGCGCGCGTATCGAAGGATCGTCGGTGGCGATCGACGTCGTCGATCACGGCGTGGGCATCGCGCCCGGCGCGCTCGAAACGATCTTCGACCTGTTCCATCAGGAAGGTGCGTCGAGCCGCTCTCCGTCCGGCGGGTTCGGGCTCGGCCTCGCGATCTGCCGGTCCTTCGTCGAACTGCACGGCGGGCGGATCGTCGCGGAAAGCGACGGGCCCGGCCACGGCTCGACGTTCACGGTCTGGCTGCCGATCGTGCAAACGACGCGCAACGAGCGCGCCGCACCGCATGCGCCGGCCGCGCCCGCGCAGCCGGCCGCCGTGCCGCTTCGCATCGTCATCGTCGACGACAACCGCGACTCGGCCGACACGCTCGCGGTGCTGCTGCAACTGAAAGGCCATGCGCCGCGCGTCGCGTACAACGCGGCCGACGCGCTGACCCTCGCGCGCGACTATGCGCCCCAGCTGATGCTGCTCGACCTGACGATGCCGGACGTCGACGGCTTCACGCTGCTGCAGGAGCTGCGCGCGATCGACGCACTGCGCGATACGGCCTGTGTCGCGCTGTCCGGCCATGCACGCGCGTCGGATCTCGCGCGCTCCGAACGCGCGGGCTTCGACGATCATCTCGTGAAGCCCGTCGAGATGGCCGTGCTCGATGCGTTGCTCGAGCGCGTCGCCCGCGAAATTCAGGATACGCCGTAAGCGCGCGTGCTCAGACCATCGCGCGGCACATCGCCGCGCAGGCCTCGCACGCGAGCGCGCAGCGGCGGCAATGTTCGTGCGCGTGCCGCGAACACTCGGCCGCACACAGGTCGCACGCGTGCGCGCACAGCGCGCAAATGCGCGGGGCAAACGCGCTGCGGCGCGCCATCGCGCCCGACGCGAAGCGGCACAGCTGCGCGCATTCGATGTCGAGCGCGATGCAGCCGGCCAGCGCGTGCACGTCGCGCTCCGCAAGGCAGGCGGCCGCACAGGTATCACACGCGTGCGCGCAGGCGTCGCACGCGGCCATGCAGTTGTCGTATCGATCGGTCATTGCAGTGCTCCCGGTTGCGGTTCATGTCGTCACGGCGTCAGCTTCACCTTCATCCAGCCCGGCTCGCGCACGTCGAACGAGCGATACGCGTCGATCGCGTTCGTCAGCGGCTCGCAGCGCGTGAGCACCGACAGCGGATCGAACGCGCCGCTGCGCACCAGCTCGACGAGCGGCGGCGTCACCGTCCGGTGATTGCAGTTGCCCATCTTGATCGTCAGGTTGCGGTTCATCGCCTCGCCGATCGGAAACACGCGGGCCGCCGGCGGATACACGCCGATCACCGCGACCGTACCGGCCTTCGCGACCGCGCGCACCGCCCATTGCAGCACCTGCGACGGGCCGTCGCCCGGCACCCAGTTGCGACCGTCCGGCTTGCGGTGCGGCGCGATCGCGTCGACTTCCGCATCGAACGCGCGCGCGGCCTCGCGATCGGCCGCCGCCGGCCCATGCGTCGCGCGCATCGCGTCGACGCCCACCGCGTCGATCACGCGGTCGACGCCGATCCCGCCCGTCAGTCGCAGCACCGTATCGACCGGATCGTCCTCGGAAAAATCGACGATCTCGGCGCCCTGTGCGCAGGCCATCTCGAGCCGCGACGCGATGCGGTCGATCGCGATCACGCGTCCGGCGCCCATCAGCTTCGCGCTCGCGATCGCGAACTGGCCGACCGGCCCCGCGCCGAACACGGCGACCGTATCGCCCGGCTTCACTTCCGCGAGCTGCGCGCCGAAATAGCCGGTCGGGAAAATGTCCGACATCAGGATCGCGCGATCGTCGTCGATCGCGTCGGGTAGCCGGATCAGGCTCGCGTGCGCAAGCGGCGTGCGCGCGTATTCGGCCTGCAGCCCGTCGAACGGGCCCGTCTCGGCGGGCCCGCCGAAGAACGCGGTGCCCGCGCGCGGCCCGCCCGGGTTCGCGACGTCGCATTGCGCGGTGTAGCCCGCGCGGCAGTAGGCGCAACTGCCGCACGCGATCGTCGACGGAATCAGCACGCGGTCGCCGCGCCGCAGGTTGCGCACGTCGCGCCCGACCGCCTCGACGATGCCGACGCCTTCGTGGCCGAGGATCGTGCCCGGCTTCATGCCGCCGAGCGTGCCGCGCACCATGTGCAGATCGGTGCCGCAGATCGCGCTGGCGGTCAGGCGCACGACCGCGTCGGTCGCCTCGGAGACTTCCGGATCGGGCACCGTGTCGATGCGTATGTCGCCGATGCCGTGAAATACGACTGCTTTCATGTCTGGCCCTCCTTGTCGAAAGCGGAAACGGTCAATGTGACCGTCGAGCCGATCGAGCAAGGCATGCGCCTGCGCAGCGCGCGCGGCGCGCCGCGATGCGCGAACGGGCGCGCTCAGTGCGGCAACCCGAACGCGGCTTTCAGGCTCGCGACGATCATCTGCATCGCGATCGCCGCGAGAATCATCCCCATCAGGCGCTGCGTGACGGCCGTCACGCGCGGCGACAGGTAATGGCCGATCAGCGGCGCCGACAGCAGCGACACCGCCAGCAGCACGAGAAACGCGCCAAGCCCGAGCGCAAACGCGAACTCCTGCCCGGTCGTGACCGCGCCGTGCCCGAGCACGATCATCGTCGCGATCGTGCCGGGGCCCACCAGCAACGGGATCGTCAATGGGTAGATCGCGACGCTTTCGGCCGCGGTGGGATCCGCGCCTTCGTCGCGGCCCGGCGCATGCTGGCGGCTCGGCGCACCATGCAGCATCGACAGCGCGATCAGCAGCACCAGCAGCCCGCCCGCGAGGCGGAAATCGTCGATCGTCAAACCGAACACGCGCAGGATCGCACCGCCCGCGACGGCCGACACGATGCAGCCGACCGTCACGCCGATCGCGGCCGTCAGCGCGACCTTGCGGCGCACGGCGTCCGCCGCGCCTTCGGTCAGCGACAGGAACACCGGGATGTTCGCGATCGGGTTCATGATCGCGAACAGCGCCGCGAATACCTTGATGGAAAAAGTCAGGTCGAAGGCCACGAGGTCGCTCCCGTCTCGCGCGGCAAGTGAAAGGCAAACGCCGGTTCGTTTTCGATGCGCGGCATCCGCCATGCTGATACGATCGACGCACCGCGTTCATGCACGACGGAGGGCCCCGACCGATGCAAGCCACCGACACTTTCATGGATCACGAAATTCGCGTCGACGCCACGCGCAACGCGAACGGCGCGTGGGTCGCGCAGGTGCGGATCTTCCGCGACGGCGCACCGGTCGATCTGCCAGCGCCCGAACTCGTCACGCCCGAATGGCTCACGTGCGACGAAGCGCTGCGCGGCGGCATCGACGAGGGGCGCGTGATGATCAGGACGCGCGACCGGTAACGACGCGTGCATCATCCGCGCATCGTCGGCCGGCATGGCACGGTGCGGGTCATGCATCGAATCGAGGTCGCCGATCAGCATCGCCACGCCGATACAGGCCACGCCGCCGCGTCGCGATGCGCGGCGCGAACCCGGCTTCAACACGTGCACGGACGTCGGGGTTCATCTCGCCTCCATCAACGATGCGCATCGTCACGCCGCCGTCACACGGCGGCCATCTGCCGCTCGAGGGCCGCTTCCGCCTTCAGGCTGTCGAGATCGCGGCCGATCGTCACGACCGCGAGCCGCGTGTCGCCGCGCCAGTACCCGATCGAGCAATCGTGCGCGCCGAGGTCGCCGTCGATCTCGACGCGATCCCATTGCTCGGCATGGCCGACATAGCGGATCGTCAGGTCGTAATGCTGACTCCAGAAAAACGGCACCGCGTCGAACGGTTGCTGCTGGCCGAGCATGTTGCGCGCCGCGACGCTGCCCTGCCGCTCGGCGACGACCCAGTGCTCGACGCGAATCCGCTCGCCCGTCAGCGGATCGGGCCAGCGCGCGATGTCGCCGGCCGCGTAGATGCCGGGCGCGCTCGTCTGAAGGAAGCGGTCGACCGTCACGCCGCGTTCGACGGCGAGCCCCGCGTCCTGCGCGAGCTCGACATTCGGATGCACGCCGATGCCGACCAGCACGACGTCCGCCGGCAGCACGTCGCCGTTCGACAGCGTCACGCTGTCCGGCCCGATCCGCGCGGGCATCGCGCCGAGATGGAACACGACGCCGTGCGCTTCGTGCAGCGCCTTGATCGTGTCGCCCAGCGCATCGCCGAGCACGCGGCCCATCGGATGCGTATCGGGCGCGACGACATGCACGTCGAGCCCGCGCGTGCGCAACGCGGCGGCCGCTTCGAGCCCGATGAAGCTCGCGCCGACCACCACGCAACGGCGCGCCGTTTTCAGCTTGCCGATCAGCGCATCGCAATCGGCGCGCGAGCGCAGCACACAGACGTGCGGCAGATCGGCACCGGGCACGTCCAGCCGGTTCGGCTCGGCGCCGGTGGCGAGCAGCAGCGCGCCGTATTCGACACGGCTGCCGTCGGCCAGCTCGACCGCCCGCTGCGCGGGATCGATGCGCGCGACCCGCGTATTGCAGCGTACGTCGATCCGCTGCTCGGCATAGAACGACGGCGCGCGCAGCGGCAGCCAGTCGGCCTGAGCCGTGCCCGCGAGGTAATCCTTCGACAGATTCGGCCGGTCGTACGGCGGATCGGCATCGGCGCTCAGCAGCGTGATCGAATGCGGATAGCCTTCCTGCCGCAGCATCACGGCGGCCGCGATCGCGGCGGCGCCGCCGCCGACGATCACGACCGACGCGGGCAGCCCGGCTGTGTTCGGCTTAGGCGCTACGGCGGCAGGCCGCGCATCGAGTACGACGGCGCGGCCATCGCGCCGCTCGACGCGCCAGCACGACAGCCCGTCGAGCGCCGGCGCGCGCTCCCTCTCGCCGGTGCGCAGGCAGAACGCCGCGTGATGCCATGGGCAGCGAATCGTGTCGCCGACCAGCAGGCCTTGGGCCAGCGGGCCGCCGTAGTGCGGGCATTGCGCGCCCACCGCGAACAGTTCGTCGGCGCGGCGCACGAGCAGCACCGCCGCTTCGCCGACATGGCCCTCGATCATCGCGCCGTCGGCGAGATCGTCGAGGGCGATCCCTTGCGTGAGATCGGGTGAGGACGCAGCATCCCTTTCAGTCATGACGTGGCTCCCGGAAAGTCAGGTAACGATCCCATTATCGACATCCGTCCTGAAAAGAACAGGTGCGGACGCCCCGCAGCGCATGCACACACCGGCTGTCGCTTGTACGCGGTCCGTGACCGGCGTAGAACGTGATCGACGTTGCGGCGCAACACGCCGGCCGCTGTGCGAGGGGGGCCTGCGACCCGCGCAAGCCGCGTGCCACCTCCTCCGTCGATGCAGCACGATCCCGGTCCGGTCGCAGGATTTCGGCGAACTCGGATGCGTGTCGCCGACATACGGTTCGTCGTACGCGCCGTTCTCGGTGATCGGCATCCCGGCATTTGTTGCGCACTCAACCAGTTCGCGCTTGCATTCGTCCGGCATCCGGAAGCCGAGCGGGTTCTGGAAGCGATCGGCTACAGCACATTCAAGCGTCGTCGACGTTGTCCGCGTAGTGGTCGATCGCAACCTTGCACTCGTCGAACACCACCGTCAGCAGCGCGATGTCGTTCGACTCGATCCACTTGCGGATCTGCAGGAACTGGCCGGTGCCGAGATCGGCGATGCGGTCCGGATCGTCGGTCGTCACGTCGACGACCGCGAGCGCGCGGTTGCCGAGCAACGGCGACAGCGTCGCCGCGATGTCGAAGCGCCGGTACGATTGATCGATGCGCATGCAAAGCTCCCGAATCGGTTCGAAAGGGGCGCTCAGTCGAGCGCCTGGCGAAAGACCTTGCCGCCGAATCCCGTCACGACGTTGTCGACCGAGAACGGCGTGTCCTCCTTCGCTTCGAGAATGACCGCGACGCTGCCGGGCACGAGCCGCGCCGCGACCGTCTCGACGAACGTACCGTCGAGCAGCGCATTGCCGGCCGCATGCGCGAGAATGCCGGCGCCCGCCGGCCGCCATGCCGGTCACCACGCCGATCGGCCCGGCCAGCAGGCCGAGCAACCCGCCCGCGATCGCGCCGATCACGCCGCCCTTGAACGGCCGCGATTCGGCGTCGAGCACCGCGAGCTTGCCGTTCGCGTCCTTCTCGACGACGACGCCGTTCTCGATGTGGAATCCTTCGTTCTTCTCCGACAGCGCGTCGAAATCGTTCGCGGCCTGGCGAGCCGTGTCGACGCTGCCGAACACGGCGACGATCAATTGCCTGGTCATGCGACACCTCGTGTGTTGGGATGAGGGTGGGGCCGCCGCACCTCGCACGGCGCGCCGGGGTTCGCTTCGACTGCCGCCCGCGCGTTACCGGCGGGCATGCACGTCGTCCTCGACATCGTCGACGTCCGCCGGAAAGCGGTGCTGGCCGAAACTCAGGATCAGCACGCCGAGCGCGAGCAGCACGATCCCGAAGGTCGTCATCAACATCCGCTCGGGGCCGTCGGTCGCGCCGCGCAGGATCAGGTCGCGCGCGAGCGACGTCATCGCGATGAACAGCGGAAACCGCACCGGCAGCCGGCCGAGCCGCAGGTAGCGCAGGTCCATCGCGAGCACTTCCAGATACAGGAACATCAGCAGCAGGTCGGTCAGCGACACTTCGCCCGCGAGCACGACCTTCCACGCCTCCTGCGTCATCGCAAACGCGGTCGCCAGCCCGATCACGACCAGCCCGGCCAGCTCGGCCGCGTGAAGGAAATGGCCGAAGCGGCGGCGAATGCGCTCGGCGGTCGTATCGGCGGATGCAGTGGACGTATTCAAGGCTATTCAACGCGTTAACCGGTGCAGTGTCGTAGGGGCCGCGATCGATGCCGCGTCGCCGCGACGAGTGGCCTCGGGCAAAGGACAGCCTGCGACCGGCGAACGGCAAACCGTTGCGCCCGCATCGGCTTCGATCGCGCCGGACGGCCCGCCATGCTCGACGATTGCACCGACGATACGCATCGCTTTCAGAAGGTTCATCATGACGGCCTCAGCCGGGTGCAGCGGAACCTAATCTACTGCACGCGACACGCACGCTCAAGAGCACAGCGCCGCGGGCGTCAGGAGTACAGCTGCGCCGTCGCCGCACAAAAAACCGCCCTGTTTGACCCATTCGAATGACAGATCGTCGATACGTGTTCCAAAGACCCGTCGAAGCTGCTAGATTGCATGCTCGACGACGTTACGCGGTGCGGCGGCTCACGCGCCGGGCGAACGCGCGGCGCCACTGTCTGCCTCCTCTTCGCGCCCGGGGGGCTGCCACCGCCGCTGCGGCCCGTTGCGCGATGCCCGCGCAACGTCCTTCATCCGCATGTCACACAGAGAACAGTCGCATGACACAGTTCAACCGTTCGCCTTCGCGCGCCGCGGCTGCCGCGGCCCGTCCGTCCCGACACGACTGACCGGCAGGCCGCGATGCAGACCACCCCTTCCCCGATCTCCCAGGCCGTTCACAGCACGATCACGCGCACCGCGATCTTTCTCGTGGCGACGATCAATCCCGGTGCCGATCACGCCGACACGATCCGTTCGTGGTGCGGCGACATCGCCGCGCTCGTGCGCTCGGTCGGCAAGCGCGTACCGGGCGGCAACCTCACGTGCGTATGCGGCTTCGGCTCCGACGCATGGGATGCGCTGTTCGGCGAGCCGCGCCCGGCGTCGCTGCATCCGTTCCGCGAATTCGGCGCCGGCCAGCGCGTCGCGGCCGCGACGCCCGGCGACATCCTGCTGCACATCCGCGCCGAAGCGATGGATCTGTGCTTCGAACTCGCGACCCAACTGCTCGGCGCGCTCGGCAGCGCGGTCACGGTCGTCGACGAGGTGCATGGCTTCCGCAATTTCGACCAGCGCGCGATGATCGGCTTCGTCGACGGCACCGAGAATCCGGAAGGCCGCGCAGCGGTCGACTTCACGGTGATCGGCGACGAGGATGCCGAATTCGCGGGCGGCAGTTACGTGCTCGTGCAGAAGTACCTGCACGACATGGCCGGCTGGAACGCGCTCGCGGTCGAGACGCAGGAGCGCATCATCGGCCGCACCAAGCTGGCCGACATCGAGCTCGCGCCGGACGTGAAGCCGTCGTGCTCGCACAGCTCGCTGACCACGCTCGACGAGGGCGGCCAGGAAGTGAAGATCCTGCGCGACAACATGCCGTTCGGGCGCCCGGGCGCCGGCGAATTCGGCACCTATTTCATCGGCTACGCGCGCTCGCCGGCGCCGATCGAGCAGATGCTCGAGAACATGTTCGTCGGCCGCCCGCCCGGCAACTACGACCGCCTGCTCGACTACAGCCGCGCGGTCACCGGCTCGCTGTTCTTCGTGCCGTCGGCCGACCTGCTCGAAGCGCTCGCCGATCGCGCGGCGCCGGCCGCCGGCGCCGCCCAACCGGAAGCCGCGCCGTCCGCACCGCAGCGCGACGGCTCACTGAACATCGGCTCGCTGAAAGGAATCCCGACCTATGAATAACCTGCACCGTGAACTCGCCCCGATCTCGTCGTCCGCCTGGGAACAGATCGAGGAGGAAGTGGCGCGCACGTTCAAACGATCGGTGGCCGGGCGCCGCGTCGTCGATGTTGACGGCCCCGAAGGCGCCGAGCTGTCGGCCGTCGGCACCGGGCATCTGCTCGACGTCGACGCGCCGCGCGAGCACGTGAACGCGCGGCTGCGCGAAGTGCGCACGATCGTCGAGCTGACGGTGCCGTTCGAGCTGAGCCGCGCCGCGATCGACAGCGTCGAGCGCGGCGCGCGCGACGCCGACTGGCAGCCGGCGAAGGAAGCCGCGCAGCGGCTCGCGTTCGCCGAAGACGACGCGATCTTCGACGGCTACCGCGCGGCCGGCATCGTCGGCATCCGCGAAGGCACGTCGAACCGCCGGCTCACGCTGCCGGCGGACGTCGGCGCGTACCCGGACGCGATCAGCGATGCGCTGGAAGCGCTGCGCCTCGCCGGCGTCGACGGCCCGTACTCGGTCGTGCTCGGGTCGGACGCGTACACCGCGCTCAGCGAAGCGCGCGACCAGGGCTATCCGGTCCTCGGCCATATCAAACGCATCGTCAGCGGCGAGATCATCTGGGCGCCGGCGATCAGCGGCGGCTGCGTGCTGTCCACGCGCGGCGGCGATTACGAGCTGCACCTCGGGGAAGACGTGTCGATCGGCTACACGAGCCACACCGACAAGGACGTCCGCCTGTACCTGCGTGAAACGTTCACGTTCCTGATGCTGACGAGCGAGGCATCGGTGGCCGTGGCGCCGCAGGGCAACGCGGCCGCCTGAGCGCGGTTGCCGGCGCGCGATGCCCGCCCGGGCGTCGCGCGAGGCGGCCGCACCGCCGGCCGGCCGCGGGTTCGTCGCCGATCCAGCCCATCTCGCACGGAGGATGTCATGAGCGAATCGAATGACGCATTACAGGCGCTGCAGGCGTCCGTCGCTTCCCTGAAGCAGACGGTCGACGCAAACGCGGGCAGCCAGGCCGGCGACACCGCCGTGCTGTTTACCGTCGTGTCGCTGATGCTGGCCGAGTTGCCGCCCGACACGCGCAACCTGATCGAGGATTCGTTCTCCGTCTGGGCCAATGGTCTGCCGAATGCTGCGCTCTCGGCCGACGTGAAGCAGATCGCACGGCAACGGCTCGCGATGACGCTGACGGACTGATCGCGGTTCACCGCGGTCGCGCGATGTCCGGCGCGTACCGTACACACCGCGCTCGCCTTCGCCGGCCCCACCGCGCGCATCGGCCGCGGGGCGTGCGGGGCGTGCGGGGCGTGCGGGGCGTGCGGGGCCGAACGTAACCGGTTCGCGCCCGCGCTGCGCGTGGCGTCCCGTTTTTCGTTCCGCTTCGCTCCCCGATTGCCGGCTGCCCGCGCCCTGCGCGCCGATGTCGCACCGCGCCGTTCGCCCGTCGTCCTTTACCGCCCCTTTCCCGCCCCCTTCCACCGCAAGCCGCACACGCCGCGCACGCCCGCGCCGCCGTGCGCGCCCGTCTGTACTCCTCGCCGCCGAATCGCGCGCCCATGTGAGGGTGCAATTCACGGCCGGTCCGGCATGGAACTGTGTCTTGGATGGCTCGCGCCGATTCGCTATTTTGAACGCAGTCGAAACGATGCCGCGGGCTCCTCGCAGCACTCGCGCTTTTCGCCCCGATCGCGACCGTGCGCCACGCCGGCGCGCGCGCTGCACGATCGCACGGGTGCGGCACGCGCGCCGCCGCGGTGCGTGTCGTGCGTGTCGTGCGTGTCGTGCGTGCCGCGCATGCGCGGTCGGAACGCGCGAGCGCCGCACCGCATCGGGCTTCACCCTTCGACCCACCTTCACCGACAGGAGCCAGACCACCATGCCCGCACTTTGCGATATCTGTCACGCCCGGCCGGCCGTCGCGCGCGCAACCGTGATGCAGGACGGCGAGCGCAAGACGATCTCGATCTGCGATTACCACTTCCGACAGTTGATGCGGCATCAGAGCATGCTGAATCCGTTCGATTCGCTGCTGGGCGGTGGCGGACCGTCGTCGCTGTTCGGCGGGCTCGGCGACGAATCGCCGCTCGCCGCCGAGATTCCGCGCGAATCGGTCGACCCGACCGACGCGTTCAGCGAACAGACGCTCGAACTGCTGCAGCGCGCGGCCGAGAAGGCGCACGAGCTGCGCCGCGGCGAGCTCGATTCCGAGCACCTGCTGTACGCGCTCGCCGACACCGACGTCTGCGCCGCGCTGCTGAAGGAATTGAAGCTGTCGCCGCAGGACATCCGGTCGTACATCGACGAGCACGCGCACACCGGCACGGCCGCCCCCGATGCGCCGCTCGACAAGCTGTCGATCTCGCCGCGCGTGAAGAAGGCCGTCCAGTACGCGTTCCAGGCGTCGCGCGATCTCGGCCACTCGTACATCGGCCCCGAGCACCTGCTGATCGGTCTCGCATCGGTGCCGGACAGCGTCGCCGGCACGCTGCTGAAGAAATACGGCGTGACGCCCGAGGCGCTGCGCCAGAAGGTCGTGAAGGTGGTCGGCAAGGGCGCCGAGGACGGCCGCGTCGATGCGCCGACCGGCACGCCGAACCTCGACAAGTTCGGCCGCGACCTCACCGCGATCGCGCGCCAGGGCAAGCTCGATCCAGTGCTCGGCCGCGCGCAGGAAATCGAAAGCACGATCGAGGTGCTCGCGCGCCGCAAGAAGAACAACCCGGTGCTGATCGGCGAACCGGGCGTCGGCAAGACGGCAATCGTCGAAGGGCTGGCGCAGCGGATCGTCAACGGCGACGTGCCCGAGGTGCTGCGCGGCAAGCGGCTCGTCGAAGTCAACATCAACTCGATGGTGGCCGGCGCGAAGTATCGCGGCGAATTCGAGGAACGCGCGAAGCAGCTGATCGACGAAGTGACGGCGAAGCAGGACGAACTGATCCTGTTCATCGACGAGCTGCACACGATCGTCGGCGCGGGCCAGGGCGGCGGCGAAGGCGGGCTCGACATCGCGAACGTGCTGAAGCCCGCGCTCGCGCGCGGCGAACTGAGCCTGATCGGCGCGACGACGCTCAACGAATACCAGAAGTACATCGAGAAGGACGCCGCGCTCGAGCGCCGCTTCCAGCCCGTGTTCGTGCCGGAGCCGAGCGTCGAGCAGACGATCGTGATCCTGCGCGGACTGCGCGACAGCCTCGAGGCGCACCACCAGGTGACGTTCGCCGACGACGCGTTCGTCGCGGCCGCCGAGTTCGCCGACCGCTACATCACGTCGCGCTTCCTGCCCGACAAGGCGATCGACCTGATCGACCAGGCCGCCGCGCGCGTGCGGATCGGCGCGACGTCGCGCCCGATCGACATTCAGGAAAGCGAAGCGCAGATCGTGCAACTGAAGCGCGAGCAGGACTATGCGACCTCGCGCAAGCGCTTCGACGAAGCGAAGCAGTTCGAAGAGCAGATCAACGCGAAGCAGAAGGCCGTCGACGAGATGATGGAGGCGTGGCAGCGCAAGACCGGTTCGGAGACGCTCGAAGTGACCGTCGAATCGGTGGCCGAGGTCGTGTCGCGGCTGACCGGCATCCCCGTGTCCGAACTCACGCAGGAAGAACGCCAGAAGCTGCTGAAGATGGAAGAGCAGTTGCGCGAGCGCGTGGTCGGCCAGAGCGATGCGGTGGTTGCCGTCAGCGATGCCGTGCGGCTGTCGCGCGCGGGTCTCGGCCAGACGCACCGGCCGATCGCGACGTTCCTGTTCCTCGGGCCGACGGGCGTCGGCAAGACCGAGCTCGCGAAAGCGCTGGCCGAGACCGTGTTCGGCGACGAGCAGGCGATCATCCGCATCGACATGTCGGAATACATGGAGCGCCACGCGGTCGCGCGGCTGATCGGCGCGCCGCCCGGCTACGTCGGCTACGACGAAGGCGGGCAGCTCACCGAACGCGTGCGGCGCCGCCCGTACAGCGTGATCCTGCTCGACGAGATCGAGAAGGCGCATCCGGACGTCTACAACGTGCTGCTGCAGGTGTTCGACGACGGCCGCCTGACCGACGGCAAGGGCCGCGTGGTCGATTTCAGCAACACGATCATCATCGCGACCAGCAACCTCGGCGCGGCAATCATCATGGACAACCTCACGCAGCCGGAAGCCGCGCGCAAGACCGACAAGGCGATCCGCGACGAACTGATGCAGGTGCTGAAAGGGCATTTCCGGCCCGAGTTCCTGAACCGGATCGACGAGGTGATCGTCTTCCACGCGCTGTCGAAGGACGACATCCGCGCGATCGTGCGGATCCAGCTCGACCGCGTGGTGCGCACGGCCGCCGCGCAGGACATCACGCTCGTGATGGGCGACTCGCTCGTCGCGCACCTGACCGAAGCCGGCTACCAGCCGGAATTCGGCGCGCGCGAGCTGAAGCGCCAGATCCGGCAGACCATCGAGACGCGGCTCGCCAAGGAGATCCTCGCCGACCGGCTGAAGTCGGGCGACCGGTGCGAGATCGACTACGACAAGGACAGCGACGAAGTGAAGTTCAACCGGCTCGCCGCGCCTGGAGCGAAGGAAGCCAAGGAAACCAACGAGGCAAAAGGCACGAAGGACGCGAAGCCGGACGCCGACGGCAAGCTCAAGGCGAACGGCAAGGCCGCCAGGGCGGCCGGCGACGCGAAGCCGGACGACACGCCCGCCGACGCCCCGCCGCCCGCGGCGAAGCCCGGCAAGAAGTCGTCGGGCGCGAAGAAGGACGCCCACTAGAAAAACGCCTGCCCCGCAACGCGGGACACGCATGACCGGCTCCGTCCGCCGGACGGAGCCGCCCCACGCCGCGACACGGCGCAATCGAGCCACCCGCACCGGGCCCGGCCATTGGAGATTCACATGACAAATCGACGCGAAGTGCCAGGCATCAGGAAATACGACGGGCCCGCCGGCGGTTGGGGCGCGCTTCGCGCGACAGCCGATGCGGTACGTACGCAGATGGAAACCATCGAGGCGCCGATCGTGCTGATGCGGACCAACCAGCCCGACGGCTTCGACTGTCCCGGCTGTGCCTGGCCCGACAAGGAACACAAGTCGACGTTCCAGTTCTGCGAGAACGGCGCGAAGGCCGTCACGTGGGAAGCGACGACCAAGCGCGTGACGCCCGGGTTCTTCGCGGCGAACACCGTGTCGTCGCTGCTGCGCATGTCGGACTACGAACTGGAGAACATGGGCCGGCTCACCCATCCGCTCGTCTACGACCGCGCGACCGACACGTTCCGCGCGATCGAATGGGACGACGCATTCGCGCGCATCGGCAAAGTGCTGCGCGCGCTGCCGCCCGAGCAGGTCGAGTTCTACACGTCGGGCCGTGCGTCGAACGAAGCCGCGTACCTGTACCAGCTGTTCGCGCGCGAGCTCGGCACCAACAACTTCCCCGACTGCTCGAACATGTGCCACGAACCGACCAGCGTCGGCCTGCCGCAATCGATCGGCATCGGCAAGGGCACCGTGTCGCTGGAGGATTTCGACCATTGCGAGCTGATCATCTCGATCGGCCACAACCCCGGCACGAACCATCCGCGGATGATGGGCACGCTGCACGAGTGCGCGCGCCGCAACGTGCCGATCATCGTGTTCAACCCGCTGCGCGAACGCGCGCTCGAACGCTTCGCCGATCCGCAGGACATGATCGAGATGGCGTCGTTCGGCTCGACGCGAATCGCGTCGACGTACTATCAAGTCGACGCGGGCGGCGACGCGGCCGCGCTGAAGGGCATCATGAAGGCGCTGCTGCAGCTCGAGGCCGAGCGCGGGGACGTGCTCGACCGCGACTTCATCGCGCAGCACACCAACGGCTTCGATGCATTCTCGGCCGATCTCGACGCCACGTCGTGGGACGACATCGAACGCGCGAGCGGCCTGAGCCAGGCGCAGCTCGAACAGGTCGCGCTCGCGTATGCGAAGTCGAACGCGACGATCGTCACGTACGGGATGGGCGTCACGCAGCACAACAAGGGCACGGCCACCGTGCGCCTGATCGCCGACCTGTTGCTGATGCGCGGCAACATCGGCAAGCCCGGCGCCGGCGTGTGCCCATTGCGCGGCCATTCGAACGTGCAAGGCAACCGCACGGTCGGCATCACCGAGAAGCCGTCGGCCGAATTCCTGAAGAAGATCGAGGACGTGTGCGGCTTCACGCCGCCCGCGCGGCACGGGCACGACGCGGTGCAGGCCATGCAGGCGATGATCGACGGCACCGCGAAGGCGCTGCTGTGCCTCGGCGGCAACTTCGCGGTCGCGCTGCCCGATCCCGAACTGTCGTTCCCGGCAATGGCGAAGCTCGACCTGAGCGTGCATCTCGGCACGAAGCTCAACCGTTCGCACCTGCTGGTCGGCAAGGAAACCTTCATCCTGCCGGTGCTTGGCCGCACCGAGCTCGACATGCAGGCCACCGGCCGGCAGTCGATCACCGTCGAGGATTCGATGTCGATGGTCCATGCGTCGGCCGGCAAGCTCAAGCCCGCGTCGGACCAGTTGCGCTCGGAGCCCGCGATCGTGGCAGGCATCGCGCATGCGACGCTGCCGAACAGCAAGGTCGCGTGGCTCGACCTGATCGCCGACTACGACCGCATCCGCGACCTGATCGACAAGACGGTAGCCGGCTTCGAGGCGTTCAACGAGCGGATCCGCACGCCGGGCGGCTTCCGCCTGCCGCTGCCGCCCACCGAGCGCGTGTGGCCGACGCCGACCGGCAAGGCGATGTTCTCGGTCTACAAGGGCGTGAAGGAGGACGCGGACGTGCTCGGCGCCGAACAGGTGCTGCGCCTGATCACGCTGCGCAGCCACGACCAGTACAACACGACGATCTACGGGCTCGACGATCGCTATCGCGGCGTGTTCGGCCGGCGCGACGTGCTGTTCATGAACGCGTCCGATCTCGTGAAGTACGGGCTCGAACACGGCGACCTCGTCGACATCGAGACGGTCACCGCATCGGGCCGTACGCTGCGCCTCGAGAAGATCACCGCGATCGAGTACGACATCGCGCCGGGCTCGGTCGGCGCGTACTACCCGGAAGCGAACGTGCTCGTGCCGCTCGACTACATCGACAAGGAAAGCGGCACGCCGTCGTACAAGTCGGTGCCGGTGCGCGTCGCGCGCTCGGCGCTCGTCTGATGCCGCGGCAGGCGCACGCCATTTAGTCCGGCGCGCGCCTGCCCGCTTCCTTTCGCTTGCCGCCGCGTCGCGACCGGCGCGGCGGCCCCTCCTTTATCGCGCCGCCGTCGGCGGCATCGTCGCGCCCGTCTGCCGGCGCCGATACGCGCTGTCGCGCGTCGCGAGCCAGTAGTACAACGGCGACGTCAGCAGCAGGCCCACGAGCCACGACAGGTCCGCGCCGCCCAGATGGGCGGGAATCGGGCCCGCGTACATCGGCGTGTTCATGAACGGAATCTGCACGGCGATGCCGATCGCATACGCGAGCAGCGCCTGCGGATTGAAGCGGCCGTAGATCCCGCCGTCCGCCATGAAGATCGACTGGATGTCGTACTTGCCCTTGTGGATCACGTAGAAGTCGATCAGGTTGATCGCCGTCCACGGCACCAGCACGACCAGCAGCGCGAGCACCAGATCGACGAGGTTGCCGACGAAGTTCGTCGACGCGCCGATCGCCGCGTAGCAGCAGGCGACGAAGATCGCGACCGACACCACCGCGCGCGCCTTCGCGGTCGGAATCCATTTGTATGCGAACGTCTGCACCGACGTGATCACCGCGAGCACCGCGCCGTACAGGTTCAGCGCGTTGTGGCTGATCACGCTCAGCAGGAACAGCACGAGCATCAGCGGACCGAGCGGGCCGGTCGCCTGCTTGACCGCATCCATCGTGTCCGCGCCGGCCGGCACCGCGAGCACCGCGACCGCGCCGAAGATGAACGCGAGCGTCGAGCCGATCGTGCAGCCGAGATAGGTTGCCCAGAACGTCGACGCGACGCCGACGTTTTCCGGCAGATAGCGCGAATAGTCCGACACGTACGGCGCGAACGCGATCTGCCACAGCGCCGACAGCGACACCGTCGCGAGCCAGCCCGCGAAGTCGAAGCCGCCGCGCGTCAGGAAATCGGCGGTGCTCACGTGCGACAGGATCATCCAGAAGCCGACGGCGATGCCGATGCCGAGCACCCACGTGCCGATACGGTTCAGGATGTGGATGAACCGATAGCCGACGATCCCGATCAGCCCGGAGCCCACCGCGCCGATCACGATGCCGACGGGGACCGGCACCGACTGCGCGATGCCGTGCACCGACTTGCCCGCGAGCACGATGTTCGATGCGAAAAAGCCGACGTACATCACGGCCGCGATCACCGTGACGAGCAGTGCGCCCCACGAGCCGAACTGCGCGCGGCTCTGGATCATCTGCGGGATGCCCATCTGCGGCCCCTGCGCAGAATGCAGCGCCATCAGCACGCCGCCGACCGCCTGGCCGACGACGATCGCGACGATGCCCCACATCAGGTTCAGATGGAACATCTGCACGCCGAGCGCGCCGGTCACGATCGGCAGCGGCGCGATGTTGCCGCCGAACCAGAGCGTGAACAGGTCGCGCACCTTGCCGTGGCGTTCCGCGGGCGGCACATAGCCGATCGTGTGCTTCTCTATCATCGGGGACGCATTGGGTTGCGCGTTCGTCATGGTGATGTCTCCAGTCCTGCGCGGCGATGCGCGCGTGCCGTGTGCGCCGGCGCGCGTCGGGGTGCGCGCCGGCAATCGGTCCGGATACGCGGGCGCCGCGTGCACGGCCAAGCGGGGACGGATGACATGTCCCGCCGGCGCTACACGCGGCCGCGTCGCGATCCAGGTTGGAGACGATGGTGCGCCACGCCCATCGGGACCGGAAAATACTAAAAATATTTTCGCGACATACGAAAAAGCTCTGCAGCGGAAATTTCGGCGCCGAACGACTTCAGGTAAGGTGCTACGCGAAACCAACAGCATGCGCCCGCGGCGGCACGCCGGGGCCGGGCATCAGAGGTGCTTGTGGCTCACTACACTTTGCGGCAACTGAAATACTTCATCACGACGGTCGAATCCGGCAGCGTCGCCGAGGCATCGCGTCAGCTCTTCATCGCGCAGCCGTCGATTTCGAGCGCGATCAAGGGGCTGGAAGAGAGCTTCGGCGTCAAGCTGTTCATTCGCCACCACGCGCAGGGCGTGTCGCTGACGCCAAGCGGCACGCGCTTTTACCGGAAAGCGCAGGAACTGCTGCGCATCGCGCACGAGTTCGAACAGAACGCGCTCGCCGACAACGACGTGATTACCGGACAGATCGACATCGGCTGCTTCGAGACGGTCGCGCCGCTCTATCTGCCGCAACTGATCGCGGGTTTTCGCGAGCGCTACCCGGGCGTGAACATCCGGCTGCGCGACGGCGACCAGCAGGAATTGGTGCAGGGGCTGACGTCCGGTACGTTCGATCTCGCGCTGATGTACGACCACGATCTCGACGGCACGATCGAAACCGAGCCGCTGATGCCGCCACAGCAGCCGTACGTGCTGCTGCCGGAGAACCACCGGTTCGCGGGTCAGACGCACGTGTCGCTGCGCGACCTGTGCGTCGAGCCGATGATCCTGCTCGACGTGCAGCCGAGCCGCACGTATTTCGTCAGCCTGTTTCACGAGCTCGGGCTCACGCCGAACATCGTGTTCGGCTCGCCGTCGATCGAGATGGTGCGTGGAATGGTCGGCCGGGGCTTCGGCTTCTCGCTGCTCGTCACGCGCCCGCATTCCGAATATACGTACGACGGCCAGCGCGTCGTGACGATCGGCCTCAGCGAAACGGTCAGCCCGTCCGGGCTCGTGAGCGCACGGCTCAAGCGCGGTCAGCTCACGAAACAGGCGCAGTCGTTCGTCGATTTCTGCCGCGAGCGGCTCGCGCAGATCGTCGCTCAATCGGCGCAATCGGCGCAATCGGCGCAATCGGCACAATCGGCACAATCGGTTCGATAACGGCGGCAAGGTCGACGACCGGGAACGGGACAACGCACGCGCCGCCGGGTGCAGCGCGTGCGTGCCGGCCGCCCGTTCAGGCGGCGAGCGAGAGATACGCGACCAGACGGCCCAGCATCGCGTCGCATCCATGCAGTTGTTCGAGCGTGACGAACTCATCGGGCTTGTGCCCCTGGTCCATGCTGCCGGGCCCGCACACCACGGTCGGAATGCCGGCCTGCCCGAACAGCCCGCCCTCGGTGCCGAACGCCACCGTGCCGAACGCGTCGGAGCCGCTCAGCAGCGCGAGCAGGCGCGCGGCCTCGCTGTCCGGCGCGGTCGCCAGCCCCGGATACGCGCCGAGCGGCTGCAACTGAATATCGGTATCGGGCTGCACCGCGCGCATTCTCGGCAACAGTTCGGATTCCGCATAGTCCCGCAGCGTCCTCGGCACGTCGTGCGCATCGAAATCCGGCAGCGCACGCACCTCGAAATCGAACTCGCATTCAGCCGGCACGATGTTCAGCGCGCGGCCGCCCTTGATCAGCCCCGTCTGCACGGTCGAGAACGGCGGATCGAAGCGGCCGTCGTGCCGTTCCGGCCGCGCGAGCGCCGCGCCGATCTCGCCGAGCCGGCCGATCAGCTTCGCCGCATAGTCGATCGCGTTGACGCCCGACGGCGCGTAAGCCGAGTGGCATGCGGCGCCCTTCACGTGGCAGCGCATCGCGAGCTTGCCCTTGTGACCGAGCACCGGCTTCAGTTCGGTCGGCTCGCCGATCAGGCACAGCCGCGGACGATGTTCGCGCGCGGCCAGATGTTCGAGCATCGGCCGCACACCGAGACAACCGACTTCCTCGTCGTACGAGAACGCGAGATGCACGGGCAGGCTCAGCGGCCGCGCGACGAACGCCGGAACGGCCGCGAGCACCGACGCGATGAAGCCCTTCATGTCGGCGGTGCCGCGGCCGTACAGCCGGCCGTCGCGCTCGGTCAGCCGGAACGGCTCGACCGTCCACGCCTGCCCGTCGACCGGCACCACGTCGGTATGCCCCGACAGCGCGACGCCGCCGCGATCGCGCGGGCCGATCGTCGCATACAGGCTCGCCTTCGTGCGTTCCGCGTTGTAGAACAGTTCGCTTTCCACACCGAAACACGCGAGCGTGTCGCGGATGAAGGCGATCATCTCGAGGTTCGAATCGCGGCTGACCGTCGCGAAGCCGATCAGCCGTTCGAGCAGCGCCCGGCTCGACGGATCACTCATCGCCCGGCACTCCGTAGCTCGGCGCGGCGGTCGGGTTCAGCGCGCGCGTCTGGTAGTCCTGCATCTGCGGCCGATATGCGCGCCACAACGCATCGAGCTGCCCGATCGGATCGGCATCGGCCCAGTCGACGCGCAGGTCGACGATCGGCCAGGTCACGTCACCGGCCACCTTCAACGCGGCCGAATGCACTGGGCCGGCCTCGCCGCCGGCCGCCATCGCCGCGTGCATCGCGGCCATCAGCCGATCGGCGAGCAGGCCGGACGCCTGTTCGAAGGCCCGCACCATCGCGTCGATCACGGCTTGCGCGGCCAGCAGATTGCCGGCCGCCACGCATTGTTCGCCCTGCACCGCGTGATGCGTGCCGAGCGCCTCCTTGCCGGTGAAGCATGCCGTCTGCCCCTGCGCGTCGATCGCCGTGACCTGCCTGTACTGGCTCCAGCCGTTCGCGCTCAACGCGCGGTCGAGCGCCGCGGCAGGCGAAAGCTGCTCGTGTTCGATCAGGTCGAGGGTTTGAGGCCCAAGCGCCGGCAGCGTGATGTTCTGCGTCGCGACAGCGCCGACGCCCGCGCGCATCCACGGGCAGCGCGCGCCCACCGCGATGCTCGACGAGCTGATCGCGATCCCGAGCTGGCCCGTCTCCGGGCAGCGCCCGACGATGGAGAAAGTCATGTCGCCTCCTATGCGCGGTTCGGCTGCCAGTTGTCGGGGATCACCGCGATCACGTCGATCTCCATCAGCCACTGCGGCTGGCCGAGCGCGGAGACGACGAGCCCCGTCGAGATCGGATAGACGCCCTTCAGCCACTTGCCGACTTCCCGGTACACGGGTTCGCGATAACGCGGATCGATCAGGTAGGTCGTCGTCTTCACGATATGCGTGATGTCGCTGCCGGCTTCCTCGAGCAACTGCTTGACGTTCTTCATCGCCTGCTCGGCCTGCGCGCGCGGATCGCCGAGGCCGATCAGATTGCCGTCGAAATCGGTGCCGACCTGACCGCGCACGTAGACGGTGTTGCCGGCCCGCACGGCCTGGCACAGGTCGTTGTCGAGCGTCTGGTTCGGGTAGGTATCCTTCGTGTTGAACATCCGGATACGCGTATGGGTAGGCTGGCTCATCGAGATCCTTCGAGTGTCGGTGGGGTCGCCCGCCGCGCCGGAAGCAGTCGCGGCGCGGCGGGATGGGTCAGGCGGTCAGGTGGTCAGTTCGTCGCTTCGGCGAGCGGGCGTGCGTCGGACCGTGCCGCTTGCGCGGCGGCCGCGCGGTGCCGCGACGCGTCGTGGTATGCGAGGTACTTGCGCTGCGTGACGATGTGATCGGCGATGTGCTTCGCGTCGTGCCACACGCCCCAGATGAAGCTGGAGCCTCGTCGCGACAGCCACGGCAAGCCGAGGAAATAGATGCCCGGCTCCTTCGACACGCCGCGCTGGTGCTGCGGCTTGCCGTTCGGCCCGAACGCGTCGACGTTCAGCCAGCCGTAGTCGACCGCATAGCCCGTGGCCCAGACGATCGACGTGATGCCTGCAGCGGCGAGATCGAGCGAGAGAATCGGATGCGCGACGCAGTCGGGGTTCGGCAGGATGCGCCGTGCGTCGGGCTCTTCCGGCAAGTCGAGGCCGTTGCGGGCCGCATACGCGTCGGCCGCGTCGAGCAGCGACAGGTAGTTCTCGTCGCCGCGCGCGAGATTGGCCGCGAGATCGCGTTCGAACACCGCCACGCCGCCGTCGAACGACTTCGTCAGCCCGACCAGCGTCACGCCCTGGTTCGCGAGCGCGCGGAAATCGACCGTATGGCCGCCGCGCGCGCCGCTCACCGCGATCGTCACGTGTTCGCGGCCGGGCGTCGCGACTTCCTTGTCCCATTCGCCGAGCACGCCGAGCCACCAGCAGAAGTCGCGGCCGCGATACGCACGCGGCGGCCGATCGTGCGGCCCGACCGACAGGTAGACCTGCCGCCCCGCACGCTGCAGTTCGTCGGCGATCTGCACGCCCGACGAACCCGCGCCGACCACCAGCACCGCGCCTGCCGGAAGCTGGGCCGGGTTGCGATAGTCGGCGGAGTGAATCTGCACGAGGCGCGTGTCGTCCGGCGCGATCGGCGGAATCACCGGGCGCTGGAACGGCCCCGTCGCGACCACCACGCGGTTCGCCTCGATCGTGCCGTCGGACGTCTCGACGACGAAGCCCGGCTTGCCCGTGTTGCGCACCACGTTCCGCACGTCGACCCCGGTGCGGATCGGCGCGTCGAATTTGCGCGCATACGCTTCGAAGTAGTCCGCGACCTGGTCTTTCGATGCGAATGCGTCGGGGTCGAGACCGTCGAATTCGAGGCCCGGGAAACGGTCGTGCCACGCAGGGCCGTTCGCGACCAGCGAATCCCAGCGCCCCGTGCGCCAGCGTTCGGCGATACGGTCGCGCTCCAGCACGAGATGGGGCACGCCCAGCTTGCCCAGATGCTCGCTCATGGCCACGCCGGCCTGCCCGGCGCCGACGACGAGCGTATCGATTGAGGTTGTTTCGACTGCCACGGCTGTCTCCTTCTGAAGTGCGGCTCATGCGACGCTCGTGTTGTCGCGTAAGTGGGAATGGAGACATTCTGCGGACAGGCTGCGTGGCGCGAAATGAGGTTTTTTGTTGGTGTTGACGAGCAAAAAGCTGGGGCGGGGGCCGCTGGCTAGCGAAGTACATGCACGCGATCCGAAGCGGCATCTCGGTCGGGAACAGTCCGACACCTGCGTACCGGTGCCGAAAAAACGGATGCCTCGACCCAATCGAGTCGATGGTCGGCGCCATCGAACCGTATGTCGCCGGCGCCCGCGCGCATCGCGGGCGCCGGTTTGCGCGGATCGTGCCGGCTACACGCGGGCCCAGGCGTCGGTGCCCTTCTGATACTCCATCACGCCGCCGTGGATCCGCACCCGCAGGTTGCCGTCCGGCACCCTCACCCAGTTGATCATGTCGAGGCTCATCATCAATCCGACGAAGAAATCCTGCACCTCTTGCGATTCGTTGGCCTGCCAGAGGTCGATGCGCCCAAGGCACGCACGCATGTCGCCGCTCTGCTGCATGATCGTCTCGACCTGTCCGGCGACATCCGCCGCCGAATCGCAGACCTTCGTGCCGTCGGGGCTGACGATCGACAAATGGACCCCGCGCACCAGCGTCGGCTGACCCGGTGTCTGCTCGACGAGCGCGATGCAGCTCGTCATCGCGCCGAAATCGATTTCCGTCGCATCGCCCCATTTGCGCTCGCCAACCCCCAGCGGCGCGGGACCGTGTACGTTCTGAATGATGTAGGACATGGGTTCCTCACATGACTGGACAGGACTGCCAATAGCGGACCGCGACGTGTTCAGCCAAAAAACGTGCGTCGCTCCCGCCGCTCACATCCCGCATCGGGCCCGACGGCCCGGCGGGTCGTGTCGATCGATACCGTGTCGCTGCACGCGCGGCAGTCGATCGCCCGCGGTTCACGGCGCATGACTGCGGGCGACGTTCGTCATCGACGCCGCGCCCTACGTGCCCTTCTTGTCCAGCAGCGCCTGATACTTCTGCAGGCTCTCGTCGATCCTGTCGAGCGCGATGCTCGCGGCCTCCCCTTCGATCGCCTCCGCGGCGCCCGCGACGACCGCCGCGGTCGCGACGAACAGGTCCGTCAACAGCAGGCCCACCGCATCCATCGCCATGCCTTTCACGTCCTCGTCGATGGTCTTCTGCGCGAGGTCCTTCATCAGCACGCTCTTGCCCGCGATCGCCAGCGACGTCGACGCCTCGAAGTAGTTGGCCGCCGCCTGCGCGACCATGCCGCCGGCCTGCGTGATCAGCATGTTCGGGCCGACGGCGATCTGCGTCGTCGCGTAGGACGCGGCCTCCGCGTTGATCGCCTGCACGGTCTGCAGCGCCGAGGTGGCGGCCCCGGTCGCACCCGCGATCTGGTCCGGCGCCTTCAGCGTCTCGGTGAACCTGCGCAGCCGGCTGACCGGCCATGCGCGCGTGCCGGCTGTCGCAACTGCGGCGTGCGGCGCGGCATCGGCCCGCGTCATGGCTTCGGCTGCGGCGTCCGCGGCGTCATCCGGCGCTTGCGTCGCGCCGTCTCCGCGTCCACCCAAAGAATCTTTCATGTTCATTATTCAGGTATCCCGATAGTCGTCGTGCCCTAATGCGTGGAACCCGTCTGCGGCCCGCTCGCCAAGGGCGGCGTCGCGCCGCCCGATGCCGGCTTCGGAGACGCTTCGACGGACAGGATCATGGACACCGCCTTCGACACGACGGCGTTCGAAATCTGGTTCAGCGCCGCCTGCTGCTGTGTCATGTTCTGCGCCGAGATGCCGACGGCCTGGCTGAACATCTGGTAAAGCATGCCCAGCGCCTGGGCCGGCGATCCCGCGACGACGTTGACGTTGGTCTGCGTCAGCGCGTCGGTAATCTGCTCATTGACTTTGTCTGCCACGAGGCCTCCTCGGATCTCGGCTCCGGCATGCGATTGAAGGAACGGGCGGGCCGGCAGGCCATCGACGCCGCGCATGCCGTTAGGAACGCTTGCTGCCGGCATTCGTGAACGCGCTCACGCGAGTTCCTCGCGCAATTTCTTGCGCAGCAGCTCGACGCGTTTTCTGGCAAGCGGCTCGTTGATCCCGAGCGTCGCGGCGATGTGCAGATAGGGCCGGTCCTCCTCGAACTTCAGCGTGAACAGCATTTGCTGCTGCGGGGGCAGCATGGACAGCGCCTGCTCGAGGCGGAGCAACTGTTGCCGAAGCAGCAGTTGCTGCTCCACCGACGGCGCGTGGCCGGCCAGCTCGACGGCGTGATCGTCGTCCCAGGCCGGGTCGAATTCGAGCATGCCGCTTTCGCGCAGACGGCGGCGCGCGCCATCGAGGAACGCGTGATTCAGCGCCAGAAAGAGAAAGCCTGCGAGGTTCCGAACGCGCTCGGGCGAGCGCTGCAGGTAGATGTGGACCTTGAGTGCGGTATCGGAAAGCAGTTCGTCGGCACGGTGAATATCACCCTTGCACAACATGCGCGCGCGGCGCCGCAGCTTCCCCTGCATTTCCCGCCACGTACGGTCGAGCTGCTGCGCCGAAGACTCGGGCGTCGTGGCAGCGTGCTGGTTCGAGGTTGTCATCCCGTGTCTTCCTTTTATATGGAAAACACAGAATCGATTCGATGCCGGGAATGGCGCTGTTACCCGTGTAACACCGATAAAACGATAATCGGCTTCGGTAAATTTTCTTGATTATTATGAACAGAAATTTTAATTAACCGGCATAGCCCGATCCGTCGTTTCAGATGCGCCGCCGGGCTTGACCGAATAACGGCATTGCGATGAAAAAGAACGACTACCGCCGCGATGCGCCCGTGCGTCGGCATGCTGCTTTCCATGTCGGTCGATCAAGCGCGCCTGCCGCCGAAGTGCCGCCCTGTCCGGACTGCCTGCCGATTATTTCAATACTTTCATTATTCATTTTTCACGTAATGCCGAAGGCAGCGTTTTTCGCTAGGTGGCCGTATCGTCAAACAACCTCGCGCGGAAAACATGCCTGCCCTTGCTGACGCTCAAACGCTGCGCAATATACCGATACTCACCGATCTACCGGAAAGCCTGCTCGCCCATGTCGAGCGGCACGTCACGCCCTGGCCCGAACACGGCAATCGCCTGTTGTTCTTCAAGGGCGATCCGGGGGATTTCGTCGCGTTCGTGCGCCAGGGCCGCGTCTACAAGACCCTGCACGAACCCGGCGGGCGCGAGATCATTCTCGGCCATTCGATACCGGGCGACCTCATCGGCGAAAACACGCTGATCCGCGCGCACCGGCGCAGCTTCACCGCCCAGTTGAGCGCCGACTGCCGCATTTCGCTGCTGCATCGCCAGCACTTCGCGCCGCTGCAGGCCAACGCGGAATTCATGGCGCGCATCCACGAGCAGCTGTGCCGGCACATTCACCAGTTGAGCGACTTCGTCGAGTCGGCGTGCCTGTACCGGCTCGAAGCACGGCTCGCGCGCCATCTGCTGAACCGCATGCAAGGGAATGATCTCGAGGTGCCGCTGCCGGAGAGCCAGAGCATCCTCGCCGCGATGCTCAACGTCAGCCGGCCGCGGCTGAACAGCAGCCTGCGGAAGATGCAGCGCGACGGTCTGATCCGGCTGCACGAACACGGCGTGACGATCGAGAAACCGGAACGGCTCCGGACCATCGCCGACGCCAATTGACGCCCGCCCCGGCAAGCGCGTGCGTCACGCGGCGGCGCCGTGCGGGCAGGTTGCGCGCCGGGTTGCGCGGCGCGCCTGAAGGTCAGCCGCGCCCGTGGCCGAGGGCATTCATCAACTGCGCGACGGCGGCCAGTTGCGATACGAAGTTGTCGTTCGACGAGCGCGCCGCGCTGGCCTGCGCCACCGGCGAGCCGGCATAGAGCTGCATGATGCCGACGGTCGTGGCGGCGAGGTTGGACGCCGCCTGATTCGCCTGCATCTGCACCGCGTTGTGAAGCAGGATCGCGGACGCATGGCTGTTCGACTGCATGAGCGTGCCCAAGGCCACGGCGGGCGCTTCGCCCACCACCTTGACGTTGGCTTGCGTGACTGCATCGGTCATCGCAGGGGAAACCTGTTCCGGCATGTCGTTGCTCCTGGGTTGCGCGCCGCTGCGGCGCAGTCATGATGACGAAAGCACGAGTGGGTCGGTCGGCGCCGTCGATGCGCGGCACGGTGGCCGCCGCCCCGGGCGTCGACACGACGTCGGGGGCCGGGCGGCAGCCACCGCGATCGGGGGCCGCCGCCCGGCGTCGACGCAGGGTTACGCGTCAGGTCAGCGCCTTGCCGAGCGCGAGCACGTCGGCCAGTACGGACAGCACGCCGTTCGAGCCGATCTCCGTCGCGGCGGCGCCGGCGCTCGCCGGCCCGAGCGTGTACAACTGCATCGTGCCCACGTTCGTCGAGGTCGGCAGTTGCACCGCGGACTGCGACTGCTGCTGCACGGCGTTCTCGAACAGCACGCTGAGCGAATGGCTCTGGGCCTGGTACAGCGAGCCCGTGACCATCGCGGGCGCTTCGCCGACCACCTTGACGTTGGTCTGCGTGACCGCGTCGGTGATCGCGGCGTTGACCGCACAGGTCTTGCAGGGGTCCTTCGGGTCTTTCGAGTCGTTTGCGTCATTCGGCATCGTATTTCTCCTGGTTCGCGAACGGGCACCGCGTCGAATCGGCTCTACCCGTTCCGTCGTTTGCTCCGGAACACCGCGCGGCGCCTTGGTCGGGCGCTGGCGGTCATGCTACGTATCCGCGGCTCGGCGGCGGTATCGGCAGCGTGTGCCGCTCGAGCCGCCGCCTCAACCACGGCGCTGCGATGACGCCTTACGGCGTGGTCACTGCCTTCCCGATCGCGATCACGTCGGCCAGAATCGAAATGATCCCGTTCGCGCCGATTTCCGTGGCGGCCGCGCCCGCGCTTTCCGGCCCGATCGTGTAGAGCTGCATCGTCCCCACGTTCGTCGACGTTTGCGACTGGATCGCGGCCTGCGACTGCTGCTGCACCGCGTTCTCGAACAGGATGCTGAGCGAATGGCTCTGGGCCTGGTACAGCGAGCCCATCGCCATTGCCGGCGCTTCCGCGACCACCTTGACGTTGACCTGTGTGACCGCATCGGTAATCGCGGGATTGACCTGGCACACTTGACACGTATCAGCCATTTGTTGCTCCTTGGTTCACGTAGTTGAGAGGTCGCACATCGGGGCCGGCCGGTTTCGCGTTCGGCCGCATGACCCGCGTGCTACTCCATGGACGCTCGGCCGGGCGTATCGTGAACGGCGGTGGTGGGTTTGGACGGCTCGGCCGGACCGGCGCCGGTGCTTCGCAACCGGTCCTCCATCGCGTCGAGCCTGGCGGCGAGCCGTTCGGCAAGCCTTTCGGCAAGCCCTTCGGCGAGCCGTTCCGCGAGCGCATCGCCGTATTGCCGGAAGCATGTTTCGATTTCCTGCCGGATCATGCCCGTCAGCTGTTCCCCGATCATCGTCAGTGCCTCGCGGGTGCTGTCCTGGATCTCGGCTGTGGCGGATGCCTGCGCGTCGTCGCCCTGCGCGTGCGCGTCGAGTACACCCGATACTTTCTGCTGTTCCGACGCCAGCATGCCGAGCGTCGTCTCGTTCTGCGTGTCGATCGTCTGCAGGATGCCGCGCATCTTCTCGTACGCCTTTTGCTGGTTGAGCTGCAGGAAATGCTTGACCTGTTGGCGTGCCTCTTGCCGGGTTTTCAACTGCGGCAATGGCCGATTAGCGGCGCTCGCCGGTGTGGCCGGGCCGGCGGCGGGCGCCGGCTGGTTCGCGTGCCGGCTCGGCAACCCCTCCAGCAGCACCTTTTCTTCGCCGGGCTCGAGAGGCCGGCCCAGGCGCTTCTCCGCGAACTGCCGCAGCAGCGGGTCGAGTGCTTCGTTGCTCATGGCTCACACCTCCTCGAGATTCGCTCGCGGCACGGGTACGTGCGACGCGGGATCGGGTGGACGCCGTGTCACGATGGCTCGGTCGGCGGGCTGCAATGGATATCGCATGGTGTTCTCCGGGAAAAGGATGCGCGACGGCCCGCCGGAAATTTCGGCAGGACCCGCTGCAAGGACGAACCGTGCGGCGGGTCTGTGAAGTCGGTCGGCACCGCGTGCGGGCGGCGTGTGTCTGGAGTCCGATGTCGCCGACGTCCGGGTCTCGCGTGACGGCGGGCATCGGCAGGACTACACGCTGTTCGAGCGGACGGGCAGCACACGTGCGCGAAACGATCTTTTTTGCCGGTATCGGCGGGCAGAAACCGGGGCGGTCGGGGATGGCCCGCCGCGCATCACACGATTCGGCGGAGACATTTGCGCCCGTATCGGATGTGATTCGGATCCGGGCACAGCGGGGGTGGCGACCTCGCGATGTTCCGCGTCGTCACACGGTACTTTCGCAGCAAGTGCCGCCGTATTCGATCTTCTCTCGGTTCAATGCTTGTTTCTCAAGCCCAGGCGCACACCGCTGCCGCCGCCGAACATGTTACCGAGCTGCGCGCATGCTGATCCGGCGGATCGCCGACCTGCGGCTTCTCCAGCATATAGTCATCGGGCACATGCGCGCTGCCCGTACGTAGCGACACGGGGGGCGCGGCGGGTTTGACCGGCGACACCGGCACGGACGCCACCGCTTTCGCCGCGTCGATCAACGTCTCCTTGTTGCCGTCCCACCTGGGCAGCTTGGCGGGTGGGAGCGGCACGACCTTGTCCAGATTCGGCAGACGCAGGTCGGGGTCGCGCTCGAGGCGATCGGCAAGGACGCTGTAGCGCTCGGCACGGGCTTCATCCTTGACATGGCCGACTAGGGCGTCCCCCTTGCCAAACGACGCACTTAACCACCCCGCACTCTCTGCACTGCCGAATTTCACACCCGCATGCAGCGTTCTGAGTGCGCGTTCGTTGTTCTCGCTCAACTCGGCTCGATCACCCACAATCGTCGTTCCCAACTCATATGCAGCAAGTCCGTTGCCCTGCGCGACCGCACATTCGAGCATCTGGAGTGCAATCTTGCGGTTACCCCAGAAGCCCGCCTTCGGGTCGTCATAGAGCGCGTCCATCTTGCCACCCAGATACGCCATCGCACTTGGGCTGCCCATATCGGCGGCCAGTTGCCAGAATGCATAAGCGCGGCTAGCATCCTGCTTAACGCCCATCCCGTTCATGTGGTACGTGCCCATCAGATCGTAGGCTGCAGGAATACCCAGTTTCATCGCCTGTTCGGTGATCTGAACGGCCTGTTCTGAACTACGTTCCACGCCCTCCCCCTGGGCGTAGGCATTCGCCAGATTCAACATGGCTTTCCAGTGCTTGCGCTCGGCCGCCCTCGTCCACAAATCGACAGCGCCCTTGTAATCGCGCTGGTTCGGCCACAACAGCGAACTAGTCAGCGCCATTGCCTGCTGATTCCAGCGATCGGCCTCCGGATCGAGCGGGGGAGCCACGTCAGCCTCGTGTTTGCACTCGAACGCCGTGCGATGCGGATTGAAGGCGGTCAACGACATGTTGCGAGGAAGAGAATCGTTCGTCGAGCAGGCAGCACATGCAAGGAATAGGAAAGCAGAAACTAACCGGGCGAAGCCGATGCGGTTGGCAGGAGTCGAACGTAATTGATTTAGCACGATTCAGGAGGCCTACTCAGGATAAGCGAATGTCTGTCACACGCTCATCGTGGAACGGATGCGGGAAACCAACTGGCGCGTCTCCCTTCTTTCGGACGATCTCGTTGGCCCGCAGCAAATTCACCCAGTTGCGGAACGCCTTCGACATGGCCCACGGAGTTAGCGAAGACGGATTGCAATCCGCTGCGTTTCCAGTGTGAAACTTCGACGCCCGTTTGCGCAGATCTTCTGCTTTTCGTACGGTCGTTGGTTCCCACGTTGGTCCCGGCATCCACTGCCACGCCCCGCAAATTCAGATTGGCGCTGCCCAACGTGAAGAAACTGTCGTCGGTCATCAACAGTTTACTGTGGATGTAGATTCTCCTGTGCCAGAAGCCGCGATGAATGCGCGATGCCCCCACTGGTCAATCACCCACCCGATCAACTCATTGATTTTATTGGTTTTTTAAATTATTTCGGACAATCGACGGCAAACGTCGCCCCGTCTCGACGCATACCGCCTCGGCCATCGCCCGACAATCCTTTACGGTTGGCGGGTAGCCAACCTGATAGCATGCGGGTCGCACACCATGACCGATCCACCCCGGATCGTCGCGCGCCGAACCGACGCACGTGCCGACTGCACGATCAAACGGCGCACCACGTGTTTATCCCCGTAGAACCCCGCAACACCCCGGCTCGCCCCGCGCGACCCGTTGCAGTAACCGTTGGAGTGGCGCACCCCGCGCCTGCAAGCATGAAGAAATCGAAGCAGCTCACCCATTCCCCACGCGACAAAGACCGCACGCCGCTCGTCCGCGCCGGCGCGTGGCTGCTGATGGCCGGCCTGCTGTACCTGCTGTGGCCGTCCGCCGAAACCGCCTACCTCGCGATGGAATCGGTGATCCGCTGACGCGCACCGCCAATCACGCCCTGCGTTATACTCGCTCGATGGAAACCCAACCCGCCTCGCCGATCGTGCATTGCTGGTGGCGCGCCTGACCCAGGCGGCCCGTTTCCTTTTGCATGTCCCAAACGTGATGCCGCCAGCGATGGCGGCATTTGCGTTTCTGCGCTGACGTCCTGGCTGGCGGCTTCGACAACCCGGAGCCCACGACGACCATGACGCAACCCACCCGCCCGACCATCCTCACCGGCGACCGCACGACCGGCCCGCTGCATCTCGGCCACTACATCGGCTCGCTGCGCGCACGCGTGCAGATGCAGCACGAAGCGCGGCAGTTCCTGCTGCTCGCCGATACGCAGGCGCTGACCGACAACATGGGCCGCCGCCAGCGCGTCACCGAAAACGTGATCGAGGTCGCGCTCGACTACCTCGCGGTCGGCATCGATCCGGCGATCTCGACGATCGTCGTGCAGTCGCAGGTGCCTGAACTCGCCGAGCTGTCGCAATACCTGCTCAACCTCGTCACGGTCGCGCGCCTTGAACGCAATCCGACCATCAAGGAAGAGATCCGCCTGCGCGGGTTCGAACGCGACATCCCGGCCGGCTTCCTGACCTACCCGGTGAGCCAGGCGGCCGACATCACCGCATTCAAGGCGACCCATGTGCCGGTCGGCGACGATCAGTTGCCGATGATCGAGCAGACCAACGAACTCGTACGTCGCTTCAATGCAACCGTCGATCAGCCGGTGCTGGTCGAGTGCGAGGCCGTGCTGTCGTCGGTCACGCGGCTGCCGGGCATCGACGGCAAGGCGAAGATGAGCAAGTCGCTCGGCAACGCGATCACGCTCGGTTCGACGCCGGACGAGATCGCGCAAGCCGTGAAGGACATGTACACGGATCCGAACCACCTGCGCGTGAGCGACCCGGGCCAGGTCGAGGGCAACGTCGTGTTCACGTTCCTCGATGCGTTCGAGCCGGACGTGGCGAAGGTCGACGAGTTGAAGGCCCACTATCGCCGCGGCGGCCTCGGCGACAGCGTCGTCAAGCGCGTGCTGAACGAGCGGCTACAGGCGCTGATCGAGCCGATTCGCGCGCGCCGCCGCGAGTTCGAGGCCGACAAGGCCGAAGTGATGATGATCCTGAAGCGCGGCACGCTGCATGCACGGGAAGTGGCGGGCGCAACGCTCGCGGAGGTGAAGGGGGCGATGGGATTGACGTATTTCGATTGAGCGACGCCATCACGGCCGCTCGCGCCCCGGCGCCGCCGCATGACACACGGCCTCGATCCGGTTGCCGGCCGGATCGACCACAAAAGCCGCGTAGTAGTCGGCGTGGTAGTGCGGCCGCAATCCAGGGTCGCCGTCGGGCTGGCCGCCCGCGGACAGGCCGGCCTCGAAAAACGCATGTACCTGCTCGCGGGATGCGGCCTTGAAACACCAGTGCCGCTTGCTCGTCCCGACTTCGGCGGAATCCAGATACACCGCCAGAAAAGTCGACTCCGGATCATTCGCGCTGCAACGCTCACCATAGCCGAGCGCATCGGGCCGGTCATAGACCTTGGTCGCGCCCAGCGCAGCCATGACGGCATCGTAGAAGCGGCGCGCCAGATCGATATCCGGAACACCGATCGACACGTGATCGAGAAGGTGCATGGTGTGGGCTCCATTGAACGAGCACGAGTCTACACACCCGTCATCGCTCCGGCCGAGCAACCTTACCGACGACCACACTACCGGCCATGCCGCTACGTGATCTGATACGTCGATGCCGGCACGAATTCCTCGGGCATCGGCCGATCGCCGAGTTCGAGTATCGATCGCTCGATCGTGCGCGTCATCGCATCGAGTGCGAGCGCATTCGGCGCGAGGCCGAACGGCTCGGCCACTTCGTTCGCGATCGCTTCGAGCGCGATCAGCGTGTAGGAAATGAACACGCAGATCAGCGGCGTGAAGAACTCCGTCGAATCGACGAGCCCGAACGGCAGCAGCACGCAATACGCGTACACGGTGCGATGGAGCAGCACGCTGTACGAAAACGGGATCGGCGTCGACAGGATGCGCTCGCAACCACCGACCGACTTGCCGAGCTCGTCGAGCTGCGTCTCGAACATCCAGCAGGTCGCGTCGCCGCCGGGCGCGCGCCCCAGCGCACGGACGATGCCGCCACGCAGTTCGTCGAGGATCGCAACGGGCTTGTAGCATTTGCCGCCGAGCGCGGTCGTGCGCTCCGCCCCGAGAATGCGCAGCAGGTCTTCGGTCGGATCGGTATGACGCAGTTGATGTTTCAACGCATACGCGAGCGCGATCAGCAGATCGGCGAGCCGGTTGCGCTCGGCGTCGCTCACGCTGTCGGGCAGGTAGCGATGCAGTTGCGACGTCACGGCGCGCGCGGCGATCAGCAGGTTGCCCCACAGATGCCGCGCTTCCTTGAAGCGCTCGAAGCTCGCGTTGTTGCGAAACCCGAGGAAGATCGCGAGCGCGAGCCCGAACAGCGTGAACGGCGCGGTGTTGAGCGGAATCTTCTCGCCGAAGATGCGCCCGTTCGTGAAGACCGCCAGCGTGCTGACGATCGCCATGAACACGAGCTGCGGAATGATCGATTGCAGCACGGAGCCGTTCCATACGAACAGCATCCGGAGCCAGTTCTGTCGTGGTCTGACGATCATGATGTTTTCTCGACTGCCCAAGGATTACGCAACCCGTTGCGCCCGCACCCGATATGCAACGGCCCGCGCGTGGCGGGCCGCTTTTCGGTCGGGTGCCGGGCCGGACGCAGCGCGCTGCGCGTGATGATACGCGCGCGCCGCGCCCCGTCACGTTGCTTGCCGCTCAGTGATAGCCGATATCGCCCTCGCGCACCTTGCCGCGGAACACGCGGTACTGCATCGCGTTGTACACGAGAATGATCGGCAGCACGATCACGGTGCCGACGAGCGCGAACAACTGGCTCGAATGGCTCGACGACGCGTCCCAGATCGTCAGCGACGGCGGCACGATATTCGGCCAGATGCTGATCACGAGCCCCGTGTAGCCGAGAAACACGAGCGCGAGCGTCAGCAGGAACGGCGTGGCCTCGTGCGCCCGCTTCACCGAGTGGAAGATGCCCCACACGCATGCGACGACGAGGATCGGCACCGGCAGGAACCAGCCGAGGTTGCCGCTGCCGAACCAGCGGTGCGCGACGGCCGGCAGCCCGATCACGGTCCACAGGCTGACCACGCCCATCACCGCGAGCAGCACGCCCGTGAGCGGCTTCATCAGCAACCGCATCTTGCGCTGCAGTTCGCCGTCGACCTTCAGGATCAGCCAGCCGCAGCCGAGCGTCGCATAGGTGACGAGCACGCCGATCCCGCACAGCATGCTGAACGGCGACAGCCAGTCGAACGGCCCGCCCGCGAACTGGTTGTTCACGATCTTGATGCCTTGCAGCAGCGAACCGAGCACGATCCCCTGGCAGAACGCCGCAAGCGCCGAGCCGCCGATGAATGCGAGATCCCACATGTGCTGCGTGCGGGTGGCTTTCGCGCGCAGCTCGAACGCGGCGCCGCGGAAGATCAGTCCGACCAGCATCAGCACCAGCGGCAGGTAGTTCGCCGGCAGCAGCGTCGAATACACGACCGGGAACGCACCGTAGAGGCCCGCGCCGCCGAGCACGAGGAACGTCTCGTTGCCGTCCCACACCGGCGCGACGGTGTCGAGCATCACCTGGCGCTCGGCCTTCGCGTCGAAGAACGGAAACAGCAGCCCGATACCGAGATCGAAGCCGTCCAGCATCACGTAGAGGAATACGCCGAGGCCGATGATCGCGGCCCAGACGACGGGAAGATCGATGTGCATGGTTACTCCGCCTCGGTGACGTTCAGCGGCGTGGACAGCGCGCTCTTGCGCAGCCCCGGATGCCGGTGCAGCTCGATGTAGCCGGCCTGGGCAGCCGGCCCGCGCTTCATCAGTTTCATCATGTAGTAGATGCCCGTTCCGAATACCAGGAAGTACACGACCACGAAGATCAGCAGCGATACGCCGACCTGTTGCGCACTGAGCGGCGCAACCGAATCGATGGTGCGCAGCACGCCGTACACGGTCCACGGCTGGCGGCCGACCTCGGTCGTGATCCAGCCGGCCAGCAGCGCGACGATGCCCGACGGCCCCATCGCCACCACGAACCACTGGAACCAGCGCGTCTCGTACAGGCGCCCGCCCTTTCTCAGCAGCAGCCCGAGCAGTGCGGTGAGCAGCATCAGCATCCCGAGGCCGGCCATGATCCGGAACGTCCAGAAGATGATCGGCGAATACGGGCGGTCCTGCGGCGCGAATTCCTTCAGCCCGCGAATCTCGCCGTCCCAGCTGTGCGTGAGGATCAGGCTGCCGAGGTGCGGCACCTGGATCGCATAGCGCGTGGTTTCGGCCTGCATGTCGGGCAGCCCGACGAGGTTCAGCGCGGTGCCGCCCTTCTCGGTTTCCCACAGCCCCTCGATCGCCGCGATCTTCGCCGGCTGGTATTCGCGCGTGTTCAGCCCGTGCGCGTCGCCGACTGCGATCTGGATCGGCGCGAGCACCAGCAACATCCACAGCGCCATCGAGAAGCTGCGCTTCACCGGCTCGTCGCGGCGGCCCTTGAGCAGGTGCCACGCGCCGCACGCGGCGACGATGAAGCCCGCGACGATGAACGCCGCGATCGTCATGTGCACGAGACGATACGGGAACGACGGGTTGAAGATGATCTTGAACCAGTCGACCGGCACGACGAGGCCGTTCTCGATCTTGTAGCCTTGCGGCGTCTGCATGAAGCTGTTCGACGCGAGAATCCAGAACGTCGAGATCAGCGTGCCGACCGCGACCATCAGCGTCGCGAAGAAGTGCGCGCGGGGGCTCACGCGCTGCCAGCCGAACAGCATCACGCCGAGGAAGCCGGCTTCGAGGAAGAACGCGGTCAGCACTTCATACGTGAGCAGCGGCCCCGTGATGTTGCCCGCGACGCGCGAGAAGCCGGCCCAGTTGGTGCCGAACTCGTACGCCATCACGACGCCGGAGACGACGCCCATCCCGAAGCCGATCGCGAAGATCTTCGACCAGAACTGGAACATGGATTTGTAGGCGGCGTCGCCGGTGACGAGATAGCGCCATTCCAGCACCGCCAGGAAGCTCGCCATGCCGATGCTGATCGCGGGGAACACGATGTGGAACGACACCGTGAATGCGAATTGCAAGCGGGCGAGATGGAACGCATCGAAGATTTCCATGACCGTAATTTGCTCGTGATTGTGAGGACGTACGCCCGAAGCAGGAAATCGCGCGACGGCTTGGCGACAACACATGCGAACACAACCGGTCACTCGCATGGCATCGAAGCGTGAATGACGATATCGCGTTTGCAACGATACTCGCAATCACTCGAACGTGCGCTGAAACTGTGCTGCTTGCGCCGCCAAAGATGTGTGCACGGAAAACATATTCCGTGCCTGCGGGGCGGTCAGCTGTACTGCTTTCCGCGTGGCGGCGCTGTGCCTCCGGCGCACTGTTCACTCCACTTAACATGTCATGCAACGCCTGCCCGAGGCGGTCGTGCGCCCGTCGGGCACCCGCCCGGCGGCATCGATTTCCGTCGTTCGGCGCATGCGCCGTGCCCGGCCGGCCCGCCTGGAGAAACCTGTATGGAGTTTTGCACCCGCCCCGACGATCCGACCGGCAGCACCGCGTGTCAGGTGACCCGCCATCGTGCCGGCGACGTATGCGACACCGTCGATCGCGTCGTCGACGAAACCCCGGTTGCACTCGTGTTCAACGGCATCTCGCACACGGTCATGATGGCGACGCCGCTCGACCTCGACGCGTTCGGCCTCGGCTTCGCGCTGAGCGAAGGCATCGTCGAGCGCGCGTCGGACGTCTTCGACATCGAAAGCGAATGCCGGCCCGGCAGCGCCGAAGTGCGGCTCACCGTGTCGCAGCAGGCGTTCATGGCGCTGAAGGCGCACCGCCGCGCGCTGGCCGGCCGCACGGGCTGCGGCGTATGCGGCATCGAAAGCATTGCGCAGCTCGACCTGCACCCGCCGCGGATCGCGGCCGCCGGCACGGCCGCGGGCATCGGCGCCGACGCGATCGCGCGCGCCGCGCGTGCGTTGCCGGCCCGACAGGCGCTGATGCGCGAGACGGGCGGCATCCATGCAGCCGCGTGGTGCGACCGCGACGGCGCCGTGCTCGACGTGTTCGAGGACGTCGGCCGCCACAACGCGCTCGACAAGCTGATCGGGCAGCTCGCGCGCCGCCGGGCCGATCCGCGCGCGGGTTTCGTGTTCCTGTCGAGCCGCGCGAGCTACGAGCTGGTGCGCAAGGCCGCGCGGGTCGGCATCCCGATCATCGCGACGATCTCGGCGCCGACGTCGCTCGCGATCGACGTCGCCCGCGAAGCCGGCGTGCGGCTGCTCGGTTTCTGCCGCAACGACGGCTTCGTCGAATACGTGTCGCCCGCCGCCGCTCACCTCGACCCACTGCCCGCACCGGCGCACCCGGCCCACTCGTCATGAAACACCTGTTCGATTTCGATACCGCGCAGCAACAATTCGCCGGCGCGTTCGCGCCGCTCGAGGCCGCCGCATCCGTACCGGTCGCCGACGCAGCCGGCCGCGTGCTCGCCGCGCCGCTGACCGCGGTGCTCGACCAGCCGCCGGCCGACCAGAGCGCGATGGACGGCTACGCCGTGCGGCATGCCGACCTCGCGCACGGCGAGCCGCTGCGCGTCGCGCAGCGCTGCTATGCCGGCGACATGCCGGCGCCGCTGGCGCCGCGCACGGCCGCACGCATCTTCACCGGCAGCCTGATTCCGCCCGGCGCCGACACCATCGTGATGCAGGAGCATGCGCACGAACGGGACGGCGGCGTCACGTTCGACGCGTCGCAACGCAGCGGGTCGCACATCCGCCGCCGCGGCGAGGAAGTGCGCGCCGGCGATCGGCTCGTGCCGGCCGGCGTGCGGATGGGCGCGATGCACGTCGGCGTGGCCGCCGCGCAAGGATTCGCGCGGATCGACGTGCGCGCGGCGCTGCGCGTCGGCATCCTGACGACCGGCGACGAGCTGGTCGCGTGCGGCGAGCCGCGTGCGCCGCAGCAGATCTACAACAGCAATGCGCCGATGCTCGCCGCGCTGGTCGCGGGAACCGGTGCCGACGTCGCGATGCGCATGCACGCGGCCGATACGACGGCCGCCGTCGATCGGGCACTGCGCGATCTGCACGCGCAGTGCGACCTCGTGATCTGCGTCGGCGGCGCGTCGGTCGGCGACAAGGATCTGCTGCGCCCTGCGCTGGCCGCGCTCGACGCGTCGTTCGTCGTCTCCGGCGTGCGCATGAAGCCCGGCAAGCCGGTCGCGCTCGCGCGGCTCGATGCGCGGCCGGTGGTGCTGCTGCCCGGCAATCCGGGCGCCGCGATGACGACGTTCGCGCTGTTCGTCGCGCCGCTGATCCGCCGCCTGCAGGGGCGCGATGCGTGCCTGCCGATCGTGCCGTCGCTGCCGATCGACACCGACTTCGAGCCGGATGCGCAGCGCGAGCGCTTCGTACGCGTGTGCTGTACTGTGGGCGCAGGCGGCGCGCCGGTGCTCGATACGCTGCGTCAGCAAGGCGCCGGCACGCTGCAGTCGCTGGTGCAGGCAAGCGGGCTCGCGCGGCTGCCGGCCGGGCGGCGCATCGCGCGCGGCGACGCGGTACCGTACTACGAATTCGCGCGCTGGCTCGCATGAGCATGACGCCGAATAGCCGCCCGATGCGGCGCATTCCCCGCATTCGTCGCGCATTCCGCGCGGCGAACTGTATTCCTGCAATTCGGGCGCGATTGTGTCTCTGCCGGCAAAACCTGCGGGACTATGCTCACGATGAGGCTCGTCACGACCTGTGCGCCGACACGTCGGCACCCGCATGGCCGAGCGGCGACGCCCCTCCGCTTACTTCATGCAGGCCGACGACCCGATCGTGAATGCCATCGTTTCCGCCGCGCCGGCCGTCGCCGCTTCATCCGGCGGCGCATCGCCCGGCGCTTTCTCCCGCCCGTCCGACACGCTCGGCCGTCCGCTGCGCGACCTGCGCCTGTCCGTCATCGACCAGTGCAATTTCCGCTGCGGCTACTGCATGCCGCGCGAAAGTTTCGGCGCGGACTACGCGTTCATGCCGTCGTCCGAACGATTGTCGTTCGCGCAACTGGAAAGGATCGCGCGTGCCTTTACGTCCCTCGGCGTCGAGAAAATCCGCATCACGGGCGGCGAGCCGCTGCTGCGCCGCCATCTCGAAGCGCTGATCGAACGCCTTGCCGCACTGACGACCGTCGACGGCAAGCCCGTCGAAATCGCGCTGACGACCAACGGTTCGCTGCTCGCCGCGAAGGCACGCTCGTTGCGCGATGCGGGGCTGTCGCGCGTGACCGTGAGCCTCGACGCGCTCGACGACGCGGTGTTCCTCCGGATGAGCGACGCCGACGTGCCGGTGTCGCGCGTGCTCGCCGGCATCGAGGCCGCGCATGCGGCCGGGCTCGCGCCGGTCAAGGTCAACGCAGTGATCGAGCGCGGCGTGAACGACGACCAGATCCTGCCGCTCGTGCGGCACTTCCGGCATACGGGCGTGGCCGTGCGTTTCATCGAATACATGGACGTCGGCGGCGCCAGCTTCTGGTCCGGCGACAAGGTCGTGCCGGCCGCGCGGATGCGCGAGCTGATCGACGCACACTACCCGCTCGTGCTCGTCGGCGAACCGGGGCACGACGCGACCGCGATCCGTTGCGCACACATCGACGGCGCGGGCGAAGTCGGCTTCATCGCGAGCGTGTCGCATCCGTTTTGCGGCACCTGCTCGCGCGCCCGCGTGTCGGCCGACGGCCAGCTTTATACGTGCCTGTTCGCGACCCAAGGCACCGACCTGCGGCCGTGGCTCGACGACGCGGCCTCGACCGGCGACCTCGCCGCCGCCGTGCGCGAACGCTGGATGCAGCGCGACGACCGCTATTCCGAGCGCCGGGCCGCGCGGCCGGCCCGCGCATCGGGCAAGACCTATCCGACCGTGCGCATGTCGCTCGTCGGCGGCTGACGGGCCGCCGCGCGACACAGAATGCGCCGCCCACTGGAGAACCTGTCATGACGACCTTCACCGAATCCCGCGCCGGGCTGCCCGACGATCCGCTGCGTGCCGGCAGTCCCCCGCCGCCCGTCGACGCGACCGACCCGCACCCCGAATCGGCGCCCGCGATTGCCGCCGGCTTCGAAGTGCGCGTGCAGCATGCGCCGATCGATGCGGGCGCGGAGCTTGCGCCTATCGTTAGGAATCCGAATGTCTGTGCGGTCGTGAATTTTCTCGGCGTCGTGCGCAAGGAAGGCGACGTCGACGACGTCGTCGCACTGGAAGTCGAGCACTACCCGACGATGACCGAACAGGCGCTGTGGAGCATCGTCGAGGAGGCGACTGCGCGCTGGCGGCTCGAAGCCGTCAGGATCGTGCACCGTGTCGGCCGCATTCCGCTCGGCCAGCCCGTCGTGCTGGTCGTGGTGGCCGCCGCACATCGCGCGTCCGCGTTCGATGCGTGCGAATTCCTGATGGATTTCCTGAAGACCCATGCGCCGTTCTGGAAGAAGGAGATCAGGCACGACGGCGAATCCGGCTGGGTCGAGGCGAAGGCGCACGACGATCAGGCGATGCGGCGCTGGGGCTGAGCCCGTTCGCTTCGCGTTTTCCGATTCTGCCGATTCCATTCAAGACATCGCAATGAAACTGACGATCAAATATTTCGCGAGCATTCGCGAACAACTGGCGCTCGATGAGGAAACCGTCGAAATCGATGCGCGCGAGCTCACCGTCGACGCGCTGCGCGGCACGCTGGCCGCACGCGACGCCCGCAGCGCGGACGCGCTGCGGATGGATCGCCCCGTGCGGGCGGCCGTGAACCTCGAGATGGTGACCGGGGAATTCGTCGTGCGGGAGGATAGCGAGGTTGCGTTCTTTCCGCCGGTGACGGGCGGGTAAGACGCGCGTCAAACGCGCTGCTTCGGTGTCGCGCGCTCGCCGAAGCGGCGCGCGTATTCCGTCGGGCTCATCGCGAAGCGGCGTGTAAACGCCTTCCTCAACACGTCGACGCTACGGTACCCGTTCAGGCGACAGATGTCGTGCATCGATTTCCCGCCCAGCGCAAGGGAACGGCAAACCGCCTCCAGCCGAACGTTTTCGACATATTTCGCGGGCGTCGTCTGCAATTCCCGCTGAAACATCCGCATCAACGTTCTGACGCTGGTCGAAGCCCGGGCGGCCATTATCTCGACCGTGAGGTCCATGTGCAGATGCTCGCCGATCCAAAGGCATAACGCGTTCAGACTCGAATCGTGCGCGCGCTGCGACTGAAGCGCGAAGCTGAACTGTGCCTGCCCGCCGGGGCGGCGCAGGAACAGCACCAGATTCTTCGCGATTTCCAGCGCAAAGTCGTTTCCCAGATCTTCGCCGACCAGCGAGAGCGCGAGGTCGATTCCCGACGAGATGCCGGCCGACGTATAGACGTTGCCGTCTTTTATCCAGATGGGCGCCGGATCCACCTGCACCTTCGGATAGCGCTCCGCCAGGCGCCGGGCGACGCCCCAATGCGTCGTCGCGCGGCGTCCGTCCAGCAGGCCGGCGGCCGCGAGTGCAAACGCGCCGACACAGATGGAACACACGCGACGCACTGTCGGCGCGCGCGTTCGAAGCCACGCTACCGCTGCCCGATCAACCTGTTCGAACGTCCTGGAGCCCGTCGTCACGAGCAAGGTGTCGATGGGTTTGTTATCGCGACGCTCTTGCTCGAGCGTGCCATGTCCTCTGAGCCCGATGCCCGTTTCGCTGTCCAGGTAGTGATCGGCAGCCGAGCAGATCAGTTCGAGCACGTACGGTGCAGTGCCACCACCGTGAAGCTGATTCGCCCACGCGAATACTTCCGCCGGGCCGATCACGTCGAGCGCGTCCACCGGCGGCAAACCCAATATGACAACCCGCTTCTGTTCCGCGTCTGCAGGCGGGGCGACCGGTTTCGTCGGTTTTCTCATGAGCGGTCCACGTGTCGGGGCGTTCGGGCCAGCAATTGTGGCAGAAATCGTCCTGGATCTGTCATCTGTGCCATCGGCGCGCCGCCTAGACTGGGCAGCTCTGCTACGTTGCATTTCCTGGAGATATACCGTGCTTGAACCCGTGGTTATCGGCGGAGTCAGTGCGCCGGATTCGAAGATGGCCGGCCAGGCCGCTTCCCTCGTCGAACAGGTCCACTCCCCGGCCATGATGCATCACGTGCACCGGACCTGGTGGTTCGCCGAATTCCTGGGCAGGAAGCGGGGCTTGAAGTACGACCGGGAAGTGGTGTATCTCGCGTCGCTGCTTCACGACCTTGGTCTCACGGACGAATTTGCCGCCGACCAGCGCTTCGAAGTGGGCGGTGCCGATGCGGCCAGCCGCATCCTGCTTGCTCACGACTACCCGAAAGCGAAAACGGAACTCGTGTGGGATGCGATCGCGCTTCACTCCGCCGGCGGCCTCGCCGATCGCAAGCAGCCGGAAATCGCGCTCGTTTATATGGGCGCCCACCTCGACGTCTTCGGACTGTTTCTCGACGAAGTCACGCCATCGCTGATCGACGACACGCTCGCGCTTTATCCCCGAGTCGGATTTAAAGCAGCGTTTACCGAAGCGCTGGCTGAAGTCGCCAGAAAAAAGCCGCATACGACCGTCGGCACCGGAATTGCTGATATCGGCCGGCGTCACGTACACGGTTTCGACATTCCGGACGTGTGCGATCTGATTCATGATGCGCCGTTCGAAAGCTGACGCGGCATATCGCCACCCCGCCCTCGCGGCGACCACCGTCCACTGGTTTCCCGCACCGGCGATGCGTATGGCAACCGTCAGCCATCGAAAGCGATCTGCATACCTGGAGAACCGAAATGCATGTCACGACACGAGGAACACGAATTTACACAGAGGCGCGCGGAAGCGGTGAACCGACGCTTTTGTTTCTGCATTACTACGGCGGGTCGAGCCGAACCTGGAACGGCGTGATCCACGGCCTGGGCGGGCGGTATCGAACGGTCGGCATGGACCACCGCGGCTGGGGCAACTCGGACGCGCCCGAGCAGGGTTATGCGATCGGCGATCTCGCGAACGACGTACAGGACGTCGTTGAAGCCCTGAAGCTCGAACGCTACGTGATCGTCGGACACTCGATGAGCGGAAAGGTCGCGCAGCTGCTCGCGTCGCGCCGGCCGCCGGGACTCGAGGGCCTCGTCCTCGTCGCGCCGTCGCCGCCGTCACCGATGCACTTTTCCAGCGAGCAGCGGGCCGAGATGGCCCGAGTCTATGACACCCGGGAGTCGATCGGCTGGGCGCTCGACAACGTCCTCACCGCGAAAAAACTGACACCGGAACTTCGCGAACAGGTTATCGCCGACAGCCTGCGCGGCGCACCGCAGGCGAAGCGCGCATGGCCGCTCGGCGGCATGGTCGAAGACATTACCGCCGACGTCGCGTCCATCGACGTACCCGTGCTCGTCATCGCCGGGGAACTCGATCAGGTCGATCGGCCGGAGACGCTGCAGAACGAATTGCTGCCGCGAATCCCGGCAGCCCGAATGATGGTGCTCCCCGGTACAGGCCATCTGTCTCCCCTCGAAGATCCGGTTGCGATCGCAACGGCCATTCGACAATTCATCGAACAACCGGGGATGTCACTTCGCGGAGAGGCATGAAGGTCCGCCCTCGCAATGGTCCGTTGCCTGTAGGCCGCGCGATTCATCGCGCCGATCGGCGGCCCCGTTACCGCCGAGGCGCGCGGCGTGAAGTGAAAGGCGACGACCCGGCGCCCGATTGCTTGCCGGTCGCGCCATCGACGCGCGCGTTCGCGCCGAACGCTTCTTGACGGACACCGCATACTTCGCCGCCCATACGAGCGCCTTTGCCGTGAGGCAGGCGCTCGATTGGTCCGCGCTCCCCCTGCTTCACGCCTGGTACGCAAAAATCGATGCGCGACCGGCCGTCGTTCGCGCATGGCAGCGTTTAAGCGGCGCCCTCACCCTGGTTCGGCGGCCGCAAGCACGTTTCACCTGGTGCGATACCCGAGCCGCCCGCATAAAAAACTTGCACATGAGAGCATATGCTCCTATATTGACTGATAGGAGCATATGCTCTTTATTTCACGGAGAATTACTGCCATGAACGAAACATCCATTCTCGTCAGCGGCGCAACCGGCCGCACCGGTGGTGCAGCCATCGACGAACTGCTGCAGATGGGCAAGCGCGTCCGTGCGTATGTGCGCTCGGACGACGAACGCGCAGCGGCGCTGCGTGCGCGCGGTGTCGAAATCGCCGTCGGGGATTTCACCGACATCGATGCGATCCGCGCCGCGATGGAGGGCGCGAGTGCCGCCTACTTCCTGCACCCGATCGCACCGGGCATCCTTGGGGCCGCGGCCTATTTCGCGCAGGCGGCAAAGGAAGCCGGCGTGGGTGCGATCGTCAACATGTCGCAGATTTCGGCGCGGCGCGAATCGACCAGCCATGCGGCGCAGGACCACTGGGTGTCCGAGCGCATTTTCGACTGGTCAGGTGTACCAACGACTCACTTGCGCCCGACCTTCTTCGCGGATTGGCTCGTCTATCCGCATTTCGCGAAGGAAATCCGGGCCACGAAGAAGATCGCGTTCCCGTTCGGAAACGGGCGCCACGCACCGATCAGCACGGACGACCAGGGCAGGGTCATCGCTCACCTGCTGGCGAACCCGGCTGGGCACGGGGGCAAGACCTACACTCTTCACGGCCCCGTGGAATTGAATCATACGGAGATCGCCGCGATTATCAGCGAGGTGCTCGGCGTCAAGATCGAATATGCTCCGACTTCGATCGATGTGTTCAAGCAACAGATGGAACAGCTGTACAAGTTCCCTCCGTTCCTGGTCCAGCATCTCGTCGAGGTCGCCCAGCATTATCAAGAGGGCGTCTTCCAGGGTACCAACGATGTCGTCGAGCAGATCACGGGTACGCCCGCGCTGTCGGTGCGCGCGTTCATCGAGAAGTACCGCGGCGCTTTCGAGTGAAATGCGCACGAACCCGGCAATTTGCCAACGTCAAGGAGAAGAGAAATGCGGGCGAAAAACCAACCCATCGGCGTGGATCAATGCAACTGCTTTACGGTGAGGAAGGCCGCCCGTCAGATCTCGCGTCTTTACGACGCGTATCTCCAGCCATCCGGCCTTCGCATCACGCAGTTTCTGATCCTCGCCACGTTGAACGAGCGGCAAAGCGCGTCGGTCAATGTACTGGCCGAGCGTCTCGACATCGAGCGCACGGCCATGGGAAAGATGATCGGCTTCCTGGAGCGCGATGGCTTCGTCAGGGTACGGCCGTCCGCCGAGGACGGTCGTATCCGCCTGGTCGAACTCACGCCGGACGGCACGAAGCTTTTCGAACAGGCGGCACCGCTCTGGCATGAGGCGCAGCACCAGTTCAGCGTCCTGAACGGAACGGAAAACGTGGACGTGTTGCGTCGCAGCCTTGCGGAAATGAAGGTCGGCGTCGATGCTGAACCGCCCCCTGAAGTTGAAAAATGAAGATCGAGGATTCAGCCGTATTCGTAGCGTCAAAAAACGAAGCCGGCACGAGGCCGGCTTCGTCGTCGAAGCACACCGTACCGAGCGCACCCGCTCACCGCATGCACGCCGCGGCCAGCTTCCCGACCGTGATCACCGCCTGCTCGATCTCCGGCGACCATGGGCTGCTGTAGTTCAGCCGGATGAAGTTCCGGTAGTTGTCGGTGATCGAGAACATGTAGCCGGGCCCGATCGTGATCCCCTGCTCCAGCGCGAGCTGGTACAACCGCATCGCATCGACCTGCGCGGGCAACTCGACCCACAGCACGTAGCCGCCCGCCGGGCTCGAAATGCGCGTGCCCTCCGGGAAGAACCGCGACACCATCGCGCGCATCAGGTTCGCCTGCTGCGCATACGCCTTGCGCAAGCGCCGCAGGTGGTGCTCGTAGCCGTCGCGTTCGAGAAACTCCGCGATCGCGAGTTGCGGCAACGACGGCGTCGCGAGCGTATTCAGGAATTTCAGTTTCTCGACCTGATCGCGGTAGCGGCCCGGCAACGCCCACCCGATCCGGTATGCGGCCGTCAGGCTCTTCGAGAACGACGAACAATGCAGCACGATCCCGGTCCGGTCGTAGGACTTCAGCGAACTCGGATGCGTGTCGCCGAAATACAGTTCGTTGTACACGCCGTTCTCGATTATCGGCATCCCGGCCCTTGTTGCAAACTCAACCAGTTCGCGCTTGCGCTCATCCGGCATCTGGAAGCCGAGCGGGTTCTGGAAGTTCGGCATCACCATGCATGCGGCGATCGGCTGCGATTTCGCGATCGCGGCCAGCGCCGCTATGTCGATTCCGTATTCCGGATGCGTGGCCACTTCGATCGCCTTCATCCCCATCCGCTCGATCGCATGCAGCATCGCGTAGAACGTCGGCGATTCCACCGCGATCGTATCGCCCGGCTTCGCCACCGCCTGCAAACACAGGTTGATCGCCTCCGTCGCACCGACCGTCACGATGATCTCGTTCGGGTCCACCGACATCCCGTTTTCCAGGTAGCGGCGTGCAATTTGCCGGATCAGCCGCGGATGGCCCGGCGGCAATCCGTCGGTCACACCCCACAGCGACTTGTCGCGACCGGCCGCATACGCGTAGCGGTTCAGCTTCTCGAAGGGGAACAGGCTCGGGTCCGGATACGGCGAACCGAGCGGCACCGCGTCGTCGGTGCCGATCGAGCGCAGCGTCGACAGCACGAGCCGGCTCACGTCGACCGACGACGAGATCGCGATCGGCTTCGACGGCCGCAGCTCGCGCACCGGCGCGTGACTGTCGTCGCGCCGCAGATTCACGAAATAGCCCGACTGCGGCCGGCTTTCGAGCAGCCCGCGGCTTTCCAGCAGCAAGTAGGCATGCAGCACGGTCGTGATGCTGATCCGGTGCTGCTGGCTCGCCTGCCGCACCGACGGAATCCGGTCGCCGTGCCGGTACACGCCCTGGCGGATCAGGCGCTCGATGTCGTCCGCGAGTTTTTCATAGAGTTTCATCGTGCGTCTCCCGCCGGCATGCGCAGCCGCGCCGCCCTGCCGTGTGCGTCCGACACGCACGTGTTTCGCCCGACGACCGGGCCGTCGTGATTCCTGATCTTTCCCTCCGGTTTTGCCTTTTCCATCGCACTGGCTCTCTTGAAGATGCGCCGGCAGAGGTCCGGACAACCGGATCTGCGGCACTGTGCACTTGATGGTTGAATCTTAAGAGAAGAACAGTTGGCCGCGAGTACACACATCGCACGCGCGAACAAGAGTACAGTTCGGCCCGAATCGCGCATCGCGGGAAAACTGTACGTCTTATGAAATGGCCGGACGGCCGGTGGGCCGACGCGGTACGGCCGACCGCCCCGGGAGCCCCGCCGCACGGGCCTGCGGGCGACCGGACCAATTGGGGTGCAATACTGTGCGCCCCCCGGGTTTCCAAGGTGAGAGCCAGACCATGCAGCACACGATCGAACAGGTAGCCGGCGTCGGCGGCGCGATACGCGTCGCGCGACCAGTACAGCAGAAATCGCGCCAGAACGCCGCGGCCGGCCGCCTCGGCGTCAGCGAATCGCTCATGGTCGAGGCCGAACGCGGCGCGAACACCGTGCAATGAGGCAAGGCTTTCCATATCCTGCTGGGGCCCGACGTCCGAATCGTCGTCGACCTCCCCGATGCGGGCGACGAACGGCTCGAACGCGAATCGGCGCGCGCGCGCCGCCGCGCCAGCATTCGCGCATCGCGCGCCGCTGGCAAGGAGACCTCGCATGACTGAACGCGCACTCGCCGCCCTGCTCGTCGCGCGGCTGACCGGCACCGCCGACTATCCGCGCTTCACCGGTACGCCGATCGACCTGTCCGCGCTCGACGCGCACACGCTCGGCGCGGTCTGGCCGGCGCTGCGTCGTGCCGAGCGCGAGATCATCCAGCACGCGTACGCATACGACGATCCGCGCGCCGAATTCGTGCGCTGGCTGCGCGGGCAGATCGATGCGCTCGGTCTCGTGCCGCTGGTCGACGCCGATGCCGCGCTCGAGCTGTTCCGCGACACCCCGTCCGGCGCATGGAAGCGTGCACTGGAGGAACTGCTCTGCCTCGACGCACTGCCGTCGCCCGCGCTGCAGGCCGAACTTGCGCGCATCGCGAGCGAACCGGAGGAAGACAGCCTGCGCGCGGCATCCGCGTATGGCGCCTATGCACTCGACTGGTTCGCCGGCCGTCGCGATTTCTCGGCGCGACGCGACGCGTATGCGCAAGCGCTGGCCGATTCGCCGTTTCGCGTACGCGAACTCGACGTGCTGCCCGAACTCGGGCCGGCCGCGCTGCTCGCGCTGGCCGCGACGCACGACGGTTACTTCGCGCCGAAGCGGCTGTGGATCGATTTCAGCGATCCGGCCGTCACGCTCGCGGAAGACGCCGCGTATGTCGAATTCGCGCGCGACGCATTGACCGAGGCCGCACGGCAGGTCGCGGCGCTTCACGCCGGCGCCGTTCCGTACGCTGCGGATCGCGCGTTCACGACCGACGACGCGCAGGTCGTCGCCCGCGCGGCGCGCGTGGCCGCATATCGCGACGAAGCGTGGCTGCGCCCGCTGATCGGGCCGCTGCTGACGGGCGTGTGCGTCGCGCCGACGGCCGCGAAGACGGCGCCGTCGCAGTCGCTCGCGATCGCGCTCGGCCACGCGGTCGAGACGATCCCGACACCCGAGAGCGTGCGCGCGCTGCGCGACGCGCTGGCCGTCGTGCGTCACGCCGGCGTGCAGAAGAAGCTCGCGCGCAACCTGAAGCCGGCCGAACGCGTGCTCGGCGAGCGGCCGCATACCGCGCTGCGCATGACGCTCGACGCGAAGCCCGACAAGAAGCAGCTCGCGATACTCGCCACGTGCATGGAGGCCGGCTTCTGGCAGCCGATGACGCTCGGCCACGCCGAATGGCGCGAGCGGCTCGTCGATGCGCCGGCCGGCGCCGCGTTCTCGGCGCGGATGATCTGGCAAGCGTGCGGCCGCGATGGGACGACGCAGTCGTTCATGCCTGAAATCACGAAAGGCAAGGTCGTGCCGCGCGATGCGGCCGGGCGCGCGTGCGACATCGCCGACGGCAGCGACATCCGCTTATGGCACCCGTTGCTGGCCGATGCGGACGAGCGGCTCGCGTGGCAGCGCGCGATCGTCGGCGGCGCGCTGCGGCAGCCGGTCAGGCAGGCATTCCGCGAGTACTACGTGCCGGCCGACGGCGACGCCGCAGCCGGCGATTCCGCGATGTTCGAAGGTCACGTGCTGTCGAGCCGGTCGCTGCTCGGCGTCGCGCGCCGCGAGGGCTGGTCGATCCGCGCGTACGACGACGGGCTCGTCCGCGAGTTCGGCGGCGTGCGTGCAACCTTCCTCGTCGATGCGCGGCTCTATCCCGGCTCGGAAACTCACGGCACGTCGCGCCGGCTGCACTTCGAACGCCGCGACAAACGGCGCTGGGTGCCGCTGCCGATCGGCGAGATCGATCGCGTCGTGTTCTCGGAAGTGGCGCGCGCGGTCGACCTGCTCGTCAGCGTGTCCGCGTTCGCCCTCGACGACGACGCGACGCGCGCGGCCGCCGCCGCGTTCACGGTCGACCCGGTTCGCCAGCGCGAGATGGAAACGGAACGCCGGCAGCGCCTGAACCGGCTGTCGGATTTGCCGCTGGGTGTGATGGCGCGGCATCGCAAGCACGTGCTGTCGCTCGTGTTCGCCGACGCGATCGCGCAAGGAAGGATGGCAATCGACGAACGTCATGTGCACGTCGGCGCGTGGTCGGTGCATTGCGCGACCGGGCGCGTGACGCGCGACGGCGAGCCCGTCGATGCGACGATCGAGCCGCCGCCCTCGCCGCTGCGCGCGGTACCGTGGCTGCCTTACGACGAAGCGCTGCTGCAGCGGATCGTCGACGTCGTCGCGGGCCTGATCGACTGAACGCTCGCCGTCAGATCGAACCGAACAGCGCGCGCGGCCGGTCCTTCAGCGTGCCGGACAGAATCCGCAGCCCGTTAACGAGCTCGTCGCGCGTGGCCGGGCACGCGAGGTTGATGCGCACGCCGTGCTCGATTTCCGCGCGATCGACCGCGAACGTCGACGACGGCATCACGATCACGCCGCGCGCCTTCGCGTTCGCGGCGAAGTCGTCGGCGCGCCACGGCGGCGGCAGCCGCAGCCAGACGAACATGCACGCGGGGTCGGACTTCAACTGCCCGGCCGGCAGCAGTTCCCGCGCGAGATCGACGCGCGCGCGGATCTCCGCGAGTTGCGAGGCCATGATCCGCTCGGCGGTGCCGTCCTCGATCCATACCGTCGCGATCAGCATCGACGTGGGCGCGGGCATCCACGCGGTCGTGCGCACCGCTTCCGCGCACAGCGCGACGCTGTCGCGCGGGCAGCTCAGGTAGCCGAGGCGCAGCCCCGGCGCGAGGATCTTCGACGTCGCGCCGATATGGAACGTCAGCTCGGGGCACAGCCCCGCGATCGCCGGCAGCCGGTCGCGCACGAGCGGGCCGTACACGTCGTCCTCGATGATCGTCACGTGATGGCGCCGCGCGATGTCGACGAGCGCCATCCGGCGCGCGAGGCTCATCGTCGTCACGGTCGGGTTCTGCAGATTCGGCACGACGAAGATCGCCTTGACCGGCATGCGCTGGCAGATCCGTTCGATCTCGTCGGGCAGCAGGCCGTCGTCGTCGGCCGGCGCGCTGACGATCTCGAACTGGAACACCGGCGCAAGCGCCTTGAGCCCGTAATACGTGAGGCGATCGGCCACGATCACGCCGTCGGTGCCGATCAGGCTGTTCAGCACCGCATACAGCCCGTGCTGCGCGCCGCTCGTGACGACCACCTGGTCGCGCGACGGCTCGAAGCCGGGCGCGGCAAGCCACTGCGCGCCGGCCGCGCGCGCCCAGTCGGGACCCTGCGGCGGCTGATATTCCTGCAGCGCGGCGAAACGCGGGTCGCTCGGCAGCGTGCCGAACGTCTGCGCGAGGCTCGCCAGAAACTCGCCGGTCGCCGGGCGGTTCACGGTCAGGTCGATCACGCCGTTGCCCGCCGCGAGCGATGCGCGGGCCGGCGCGATGCTCGGCATCGCGCCGCCGGTGACGAGCGAACCGCGGCGCTTGCTGCCGATCACGAGGCCGCGCAGTTGCAGCTCCTTGTACGCGCGGGACACGGTCGACACGTTGATGCCGAGCTCGGTCGCGAGCTGGCGCTGCGGCGGCAGGCGGCTGCCCGGCGGATACGTGCCGTTGCGGATTTCCTCCTCGATCGAGCTCGATACCTCGACATAAGTCGGCCGCTTCGCCTGCACCGGCGCTGCGCCGTCGCGCTCGCCGGAAAGTTTGTCTGATGCCATTTGTCGCCTGTGACCACACAAAAAGCGTTTGTCTGTCATTTTGATCTGCCCAGCGATTGTATATGACATCCCCTCCCCGTCAAACGTCGGCAGAAAAGTCTGTTGAATCAGCCAGTTGAAATCGGGTAAACGCTAGCGCCACACAATCTCATTTTGATTGCACACAAAAAATTACTGTGTGATTCTTTATCTCAACTTTGTGTGAACCATGTGTGCCGGAGGGAATGCGTCATGGCGAACGTCGCCATCGTGGGTGCAGGCTTCATCGGGCTCGGCGCGGCGGCGTGGCTGCAGCGCGACGGGCATCGCGTGACGCTGTTCGATCCGGCCGGCGTCGGCCACGGCGCGTCGTTCGGCAACGCCGCGACGTTCGCGCCGTACGGCTGCGTGCCGGTGAACGGCCCGTCCGTGTTCGGCAACATCCCGCATTTCCTGTTCTCCGCCGACAGCCCGCTGCGCATCCGCTGGCCGTACCTGCTGCGCGGCGCGCCATGGCTCGCGCGATTTCTGCTCGCATCGACGCCCGCGCGCCACGCACGCAGCGCCAGCGCGCTGGCCGCGCTGCTGTCGCGCGCCGCCGACGGCTATGCGCCGCTGCTCGCCACCGCGCGGCTCGCGGCGTTCGTGCGGCCGCGTGAATGCCTGTACCTGTATGCGCGGCAGGCGTCGTTCGATGCCGCGCAGCCGTCGCTCGCGCTGCGGCGCAGGCTCGGCGTGCCGTTCGAGGTACTCGACGCGACCGGGATCCGCCGGCTCGAGCCCGCGCTCGCGCCGATCTTCGCGCGCGGCGTGCTGTTCGCCGGAAGCTGGTTTTTCTCCGATCCGCACGGGTTTCTCGGCGAGCTGTTCGCGCATCTCGCAACCGGCGGCGCGACGCTCGAACGCGAGCGCGTCGAGCGGATCGAGCCCGTCGGCGACGGCGTGAACGTGAACGCGGGCGGCTCGGTGCGCACCTTCGATCACGTCGTCATCGCTGCAGGCGCACGCTCGCGTGAATTCGCGGTGATGTGCGGCGACGCGGTGCCGCTCGATACCGAGCGCGGTTATCACGTGCAGTTCGCCGCACACGAGTCGATCGTCACGCGGCCGGTCGGCTGGGCCGAACGCGGTTTCTACATGACGCCGCTCGACGAAGGGCTGCGCGCGGCCGGCACCGTCGAGCTCGGCGGCTTCGACGCCCCGATGAACCGCTCGCTCGTCGCACTGCTCACGCGCTCGGCATGTGAGGCGCTGCCGTCGCTCGGCGCGCCGACGCGCAGCTGGCTCGGCTTCCGGCCGACCCTGCCGGACGGCGTGCCCGTGATCGGCCGCGCGCGGCGCAGCGCGCGCGTGATCCATGCATTCGGTCATCAGCATCTCGGCGTGACGCTCGCCGGCATCACCGGGCGGATCGTCGCCGACCTCGTCGTCCAGCGCGCACCGCCGCTGGACCTCGCGCCATACCGGGCCGCGCGATTCTGACGCGCGCCGCGATTTCAACCAACGCAAGGAGATCATCATGAATCGTCGTCACTGGCTGGTCTGGCTGGCCGTCTGCTCGCTCGGCGCGGTCGCCGCATCCGCGCAGGCCGCGGATCCGGAAACCATCAAGATCGGCTTCGCCGGCCCGTTGACGGGGCCCGTCGCGCGCGTCGGCAAGGACCTGCAATACGGCGCGCAACTCGCGCTCGACGAGGAGAACGCGAAGCATCCGACCGTCGGCGGCAAGCCGGTGCGCTTCGTGCTCGACGTGCAGGACGACCAGGCCGATCCGCGCATCGCGATCCAGGTCGCGCAGAAGCTCGTCGACGACGGCGTGGCCGGCGTGGTCGGCCACTACAATTCGGGCTGCAGCATCCCCGCGTCGGCCGTCTACCGGCAGGCGAACGTCGCGATGATCACGCCCGGCTCGACCAATCCGCAACTGACGATGCAGGGTTTCAAGAACGTGTTCCGCACGATGGGGCACGACGGCATCGGCGGCGTGGTGGCCGGCCGCTTCGCGGTCAAGCAGCTGAAGGCGAAGCGGATCGGCATCATCGACGATCGCACCGCGTTCGGGCAAGGCCTCGCCGACGCGTTCGAGAAAGGCGTGAAGGACGCGCACGGCAATATCGTCGGCCGCGAATACACGAACGACAAGGCGGTCGATTTCCGCGGCATCCTGACGACGATGAAGAGCAACAACGTCGACCTGATCTTCTTCGGCGGGCTCGACGAACAGGGTGCGATGCTGATCAAGCAGATGCGCTCGCTCGGCATCCGCGCGCAACTGTTCGGCGCCGGCGCGCTGAAAAGCAACGCATTCCTGAAGATCGCCGGCAATTCGGGCGAAGGCACGCAGGACCTCGAACCGGGCCCCGCGCTCGACAAGCTGCCATCCGCCGTCGCATTCGCGCAGCGCTACAAGGCGCGCTTCAACCAGGACGTCGAGCTGTATGCGCCGTTCGCGTACGATGCGGCGCTCGCGATGATCGCGGCGATCCGCAAGGCCGACTCGGTCGATCGCGCCAGGATCGTCGCGAGCCTGCCGGGCGTGTCGGTCACCGGCGTGACCGGGAAGATCTCGTTCGACGAGCGCGGCGACCTGATCAAGCCGCCCTACACGCTGTTCCGCGTCGAACAGGGGCAGTGGCGCAGCATCCGCACGGTCGGCGGCGCATCGAACTGAGCGGCAGGACGGCGGGCGCCGCCTACCGCGCCGCCTGCTGCCGCTGTATCTCCTGCGCTTTCATCTGCAGATATGCGCCCTTTTCCACTTCGTGCAGTTGCTGCGGATACTGCTCGGTCGCGTCGAACCAGCGCGCGAGGCGCTGGTCGACCGGCTTGTCGAGCGTCGCGAGATAGGTGTCGATCGCAAGGTAATAGCGCATCGTGTTGCGCTCCAGCAGCCCGCGCACGCCGCCGATGTACTGCGGCTGCGCGGCCGATGCGCCGCTGGCGGCCGTAAACCCGACCTTGTCGCTGCCGACCGTCGCGAGATAGGTCTTCATCGCCATCCGGCCGACCGTGCCGAAGCCATACGAATACGTGAGGTGCAGGAACGTGCGCGACGCGCCGACCGGCACGGCTTCGAGCGCGATCCGGTAATCCTTCGTGCCCATCGGGCCGCTGTCGGCGGTCAGGTCGACCTGGAAATAGTCGGGCGTCGCGGCCGCCACACGATAGCGGAACTGCACGCGATAGGTGTCCGACAGCTTTTGCTGGATCTTGCGGCCAAGGTTCACGTCGAGCACCGGGCCGTTGGCGCCGCTCGATGCGTGACAGTACTTGGTGTTCAGGTGCAGGATCAGCACCGCGCACCAGTTCGCGGGGCCCTGCGCGGGATCGTTGAGCTGGCCGTTCACGACCGGGAATGGATAGTCGACCACCGCATAGATGTCGCCCTTCAGCGACGACGATGCTTCCGACGATTCGAGGACCACGGGCCGGCGGAAAGCGTTGTCCTTCAGTTGCGCGCCGAGGCTGTGGTAACGGTCGAGCAGCGCGGCCGCGCCGCCTGCGCCTTCCGCGCCGAACGCCAGCGCGCTCCAGCCGACGCAAACGGCCGCGACGAACGCGTGCCAGGCGTGGCCCGCACGCCGCATGCCGCGCGGATGTCCGGATGTCTCCATTCTTGTGCTCCCTCCGGGCGCGCGCGGGTCGCGCGCATGTGTCACAGAATACGCCTGTGCGCCATGTCACGTTACGCGACACGGCACATGGCTCACGGCCGCTACCGGCTTCGCTTCACCGGCAGCGGCAACTGCGCGGCGGTGATCCGGATCAGCGCCGACAGCCATTCGCGGTCGTCCCAGCGATCGCCGGCGATGACGAGGTGCGGCTTCGCGCTCGGATACGGCGGGGCTTCGTCGCACGCGCCGAGATACGCGCGGCCTTCGGGTGTCGGCTTGACGAACAGCCGGTCGTCGCAGACGAGCGCGACCATCTTGCCGTCGCAATAGATGCCGTATTCGCCGAACATCTTGCGGGCCGATACCGTGCCGGCCGCCGCGATCTGCTCGACGATGAAATCGACCGTGCCCTGGCTCGATGCCATCCGCTGCTCCCGGTGAAAAAGTTTATGACCGTCGTTTGGGCCGGACCGTTCCGTCTCGTCGGCCGATACGCTGCGGTGCGTCATTCATTCGCGGACGGGAAACGCGCCCGACCATCGACCATCGACCGTTGTCGTAGCGTGCACGTGCCAGCCGGCAACGTCCGACTCGCCTACTTGTCCGCCCCGAACGCACTCGACATCTGCCGCGCCCGCTTCACGCACGCGCGCAGGGCGGCCAGTTCGTCGGCGTCGGGAAAACCTGCGGGCGCAGGCGCGGAATCGGGAGAAAGCGGTGAAGCGAGGCGCGGTTTCATGGGCGCCAGTTTGACAGAAGCGCGCGCGGCCGGATACGTCGCGCGCGCCCTCCCGAACGGGACGATGCGCGTGCGCGGCCCCGTACCCTGCGGGCATCGCGCAAGCGCATCGGATCGGATCGATCGAAAAGACGTCAGCCCGTGACGACGGGCGTGCGCCGCACTTCCGACCGGTAGATCAGGATCAGCGACACCCACACGATTCCGTACAGGAACATGAAGCAGGTCGTGCGCACGCGCAGCAGGTCGAGCAGCACGCCGAACAGGATCGGCAGCAGGAAGCCGCCGAGCCCGCCCGCGAGCCCGACGATGCCCGTGACGACGCCCATGTTGTCCGCGAAATCGTCGGCGACGTATTTGAAAGTCGACGCCATCCCCAGCGCGAACACCGCGCCGAGCACGAAGGTCAGCGCGACGAAGCCGGCCACCGGCATCGAGACGTTCAGCGTCGCGGTGCCGTCGATCGTGTGGATCACGAAGTCCGTCGCCGGATACGACAGCAGGAACAGCGCGATCCATGCGACCCACAGCCCCCACCACGTGACCGCATGCGCGCCGAAGCGGTCGGACAGCGCGCCGCCGAGCGCGCGCAGCACGGAGCCCGGCAGCGAGAAGCCGGCCGCGAACGCGGACGCCATCACGAGCGACATCCCGTATTCGCTCTTCAGGTACTGCGGAATCCATAGCGACAGCGCGGTGAAGCCGCCGAACGTGATCGAGTAGTACTGGCAGAGCCGCCATACGCGCGGGTCGCGCAGCACCTTGAACGAATCGAGCATCGACCCGCCGCGCTTGCCCGCACCCGGATCGGGCGCCGACGCGAACCAGAAGATCAGCGCCGTGACGAGCAGCGCGAGCGCATAGACGCGCGGCACGAAGCGCCAGCCGTACGCGTCGAGCAGCAGCGGCGTGACGAACAGGTTGACGGCCGCGCCGCACGTGCCCGCGCCGAACACGCCCATCGCGAGCCCGCGCCGCTGCGGCGGGAAAAAGCGCGCGACATACGGCGTGCCGACCGCGAACGACGCGCCGACGCAACCGAGAAACAGCCCGATCAGCAGGAACTGCCACAGCTGCGTCGCGTAGCTGACGATGTAGACGGGCACCGCGCACACGACGAGCAGCACCGTCATCACGATGCGGCCGCCGAAGCGGTCGGTCCACGTGCCGAGCGGCAAACGCATCAGCGCGCCGGTCAGCACCGGCGTCGACGTGAGCAGCCCGAACTCCGTGCTGTTCAGCCCGAGGTCGGTGCGCAACTGCACGCCGAGCACGCCGAACATCATCCATACGACGAAACACACCATGAACGCGAGCGTGCTCGCGGCCAGCACCGACCACGCACGCAGCGGGATGGCCGGCGCGTTCGCGACCGGCACGGCATTACCTTGTTGAGTTGCCATACGCAAAACCCCGTTTCATTGGACCAGCGGCCCGTTGGCGCCGTCGAATTCAACGCCTTCGACGCGTGCGCCGCCCGCGAGAATCGCCACGTACTGCCGCATCGCCTGCTGTCGCACGCGCGCGGCCAGGTATGCGGCGATCTGGTCGGCTGCTTCGTCGAACGGCACCGCGTCGCCCGGCACGCGGCGCTCGATGCGCACGATATGGAAGCCGAAGCGCGTGTTGACCAGCTTCGGCAGCACGCCGATGCCGTCGGTATCGAACAGCGCGGCCTCGAATTCCGGCACCGTGTCGCCGCGCAGCAGTTGCCCGAGGCTGCCGCCCACTTCCGCCGACGGGCAGTTCGACGACGCGCGCGCGACCGCTTCGAACGTATCGGGCGCGGCCACCACGCCGGCGAGCGCCTGTTCCGCGCGCTGCCGCAGCGGCGCGAGCGGCACGCGGTCCGTCATCGCGAACAGCACGTGGCTCGCATAGACGATGTCGTTGCGCCGAAAGCGCGCCGGGTGCTGCGCGTAGTAGCGCTCGCAAGCCGCGCGATCGGGTTCGGGCACATGCGTCAACTCGCGCTCGAGCAGCGCGTCGACGGCCGCGTCGTCGAGCGGCGCGCCTTCGTCGAGCAGCGCGAGCGACACAGCGCGCTGCCGCAGCAGTTCGCGTACCGCGAGCGCATGCCGCGCCGCATCGAGCGGATCGGACGCATCGCCGTGATGCGCGGCTTCGGCCGCGATCGCGTCGTCGCCGATCGCGACGCCGTTGACGCGCAACGCGACCGGTGCATCGGAGAGAACGTCGTTCATGCGGCCTCCTCAGCGCTTGCGCACGAGCTGGTACGGACGGATCAGGTACGCGACCGACGCGATCCCGCTCCAGATGTGCACCATCCGCGTGAACGGCGACACGAGGAAGATCGTGAAGCCGAGCAGGATGTGCAGCCGGTACGTGAGCGGCACGCCGACGAGCAGGCTCGCGATGTCCGGACGGAACGTGACGACGCCCTTCACGTAGTCGGTCAGCTGTTCGAACATCGCGCCGTCCATGTGGCGCGTCGACAGCACGACGGTGCCGAGCCCGAGCGCGAGCTGCACCCACAGCATCAGCACGATCAGGATGTCCGACCGGCGGCTGTTGCGGCGAATGCGCGGGTCGCCGAGGCGCCGCCAGATCAGGATCGTCAGCCCGATGATCGCCGCGACGCCGGCAGCGCCGCCCGCCACCATCGCGACGAGCTGGTGCCCCGACGCCGACAGGAACGGCGACACGAGCCAATGCGGCGCGAGGAAGCCGCCGAAGTGCCCGAGCACGACGACCAGCACGCCCCAGTGGAACAGGTTGCTGCCGAGCCGCAGCATGCCGTGGCGCAGCAGCTGCGACGAATCGCTTTTCCACGTGTACTGCTCGCGGTCGAAGCGGATCAGGCTGCCGACCAGCAGTACGGCGAGGCAGATGTACGGGTAGATCCCGAACAGGAACTGATGCAGGTAAGCGTTCATGTCTTTCCCCAGTTGCGCCCGCGCTTACGCGCCGCGGGCCGGCCGCTTGTCATGGAATCGCACCGTCTGCTCCGCGGCCGGTGTTGCTGCGCCGACGAAGCGCACGGCCTCGTCCGCATACGACGCATCGAGCGCGCGGTAGTCCGCGGCGCTCGGCCGCTCGGCGGCCACGTCGTCGTCGGCCGCCTCCGGCGCGTCGGCGAGCGTGAGGCCGGCCATCGGCAGTAGCGCCCCCATCACGAAGCTGTAATGGCTGCCGCGCTGCGCGAGTTGCCCGGCCAGCGCGCGCAGGATCTCGCCGGTTTCGGCGAGCAGCTTGCGGGCATCGGGGGCCGGCAGCCGCGACAGGTATTCGAGAAACACGGGCAGGTAGTCGGGCAGCTCGCCCTGATTCAGGAACAGCCCGTGACGCTCGTACATCTGCAGCAGGTCGACCATCGCCTGTCCGCGGTCGCGCGATTCGCCGTGCACGTGCTCGAACAGGTACAGCGACGTCGCACGGCCGCGATCGAACAGCCCGACGTAGTTCTCCTGCAGCGTCAGCAGATCGCGCTCGCGCACGTACGCAAGGAACCGGTCGAGGCCCGCGCGCACCGCTTTCGGCATGCGCGTGCGCTCGCGCAGGTGCGTGTCGATCGAATCGAGCGCGGCGACCAGCGATTCGTCGGGATAATCGAGCAGCGCAGCGAGCGCCGCATAGGTCGGATCGGGTGCGATGCTCGTCATCGGGAAGCCTCGTGAATCGGAATCGTCTTGCTGCCCTTCCTCGGGCTGAACAGGCTCGCCTCGGAACGGCCGTCCGAGCAGCCGTTGCCGAACGAGAAGCCGCACGATGCGCGCAGGTCGTACGCGTTCTCCGCGTATTCGCGGTGCGTGGTCGGGATCACGAAGCGATCCTCGTAGTTCGCGATCGCGAGATAGCGGTACATCTCCTCGACCTGCGCGAGCGACAGCCCCACCTGGTCGAGCACGCCTCGTGCGTCGATACCGTCCACGTGGCGCGCCCGCATGAACGCGCGCATCGCGAGCAGCCGTTCGAGCGCGAGCTTCACGGGCGCCTCATCGCCGGCCGTCAGCAGGTTCGCGAGATAGCGCAGCGGAATGCGCAGCGATTCGACGTCCGGCAGATAGCCGTTCATGCCGAGATCGCCGCTGTTGGCGGCCGCGTTGATCGGCGACAGCGGCGGCACGTACCACACCATCGGCAGCGTCCGATATTCCGGATGCAGCGGGAACGCGATCTTCCAGTCGATCGCCATCTTGTAGGTCGGCGAACGCCGCGCAGCCTCGATCCACGCGGCCGGCACGCCGTCGCGCTCGGCCTGCGCGATCACGGCCGGATCGTCCGGGTCGAGGAACAGCGACAGTTGCGCTTCGTAGAGATCCTTCTCGTTCTCGGCGCTGGCCGCCTCGCTGATCCGGTCGGCGTCGTACAGCAGCACGCCGAGATAGCGGATGCGGCCCACGCAGGTTTCCGAGCACACGGTCGGCTGGCCGGCCTCGATCCGCGGATAGCAGAAGATGCACTTCTCGGCCTTGCCGCTCTGCCAGTTGTAGTAGATCTTCTTGTACGGGCACCCCGACACGCACATGCGCCAGCCGCGGCACTTGTCCTGGTCGATCAGCACGATGCCGTCTTCCTCGCGCTTGTAGATCGAGCCAGACGGGCACGACGCGACGCACGCCGGGTTCAGGCAGTGCTCGCACAGGCGCGGCAGGTACATCATGAAGGTGTTCTCGAACTGCCCGTAGATGTCCTTCTGCACGTTCTCGAAGTTGGCGTCCTTCGATCGCTTCTCGAATTCGCCGCCGAGGATTTCTTCCCAGTTCGGCCCCCACTCGATCTTCTCGAGCCGCTGGCCGCTGATCACCGAGCGCGGCCGCGCGACCGGCATCGCGCGCGTGTTGCCGGCCTCCTGCAGGTGCGCGTAATCGAACGTGAACGGCTCGTAGTAGTCGTCGATCTCGGGCAGATGCGGGTTCGCGAAAATCTGCGCGAGCAGTCGCCACTTGCCGCCGAGGCGCGGCTCGATCCTGCCGTCCGCGCGCCGCTGCCAGCCGCCGCGCCAGCGGTCCTGGTTCTCCCAGTCCTTCGGATAGCCGATGCCCGGTTTCGTCTCGACGTTGTTGAACCACGCGTATTCCATCCCTTCGCGGCTCGTCCACACGTTCTTGCAGGTCACCGAGCAGGTATGGCACCCGATGCACTTGTCGAGGTTCAGCACCATCGCGATCTGTGCGCGTATTTTCATGATGTTTCTCCCGCGCGAGCGGTGACGGGTGCGGTTTCCTCGCCATCGAGCCAGTCGATCCTGCTCATCTTGCGCACGATCAGGAACTCGTCGCGATTCGAGCCGACCGTGCCGTAGTAATTGAAGCCGTACGCGAGCTGCGCATAGCCGCCGATCATGTGCGTCGGCTTCAGCGCGATGCGCGTGACCGAGTTGTGGATACCGCCGCGCGTGCCGGTGATCTCGGAGCCCGGCGTGTTCACGATCTTTTCCTGCGCGTGGTACATCATCACCATCCCGGACGGAATCCGCTGACTGACGACGGCCCGCGCGCACAACGCGCCGTTCGAGTTGTAGCACTCAATCCAGTCGTTATCGACCGCGCCGATCGCCTTCGCGTCGTCCTCCGACATCCACACGATCGGCCCGCCGCGCGACAGCGTCAGCATCAGCAGGTTGTCCGTGTACGTGCTGTGAATGCCCCACTTCTGGTGCGGCGTCAGGAAGTTCAGCACGCGTTCGGGGTTGCCGTTCGAGCGTTTGCCGAGCATGTGTTCGTAGCTGCCCGTATCGACCGGCGGCTTGTAGGCGCACAGCGATTCGCCGAACGCGCGCATCCATGCGTGATCCTGATAGAGCTGCTGCCGGCCGGTCATCGTGCGCCACGGCACGAGTTCGTGCACGTTCACGTAGCCGGCGTTGTACGACACGTGCTCCGACTCGATCCCGCTCCATGTCGGCGACGAGATGATCTTGCGCGGCTGCGCCTGGATGTCGCGGAAGCGGATCTTCTCGTCCGCGCGCGCGGCGGCCAGGTGCGTGTGGTCGATGCCGGTGATGCCGGACAGCGCGCGCCACGCCTTCACCGCCACTTCGCCGTTGGTCTCGGGCGCGAGCGCGAGGATCACCTCGGCGGCGTCGAGCGCCGTGTCGATTCTCGGGCGCCCTTGCGCCGCACCGTCGGCCACCTTGTAGTTCAGTTCGCCGAGCAGCTTGACTTCGTCCTTCGTGTCCCAGCCGATGCCCTTGCCGCCGTTGCCGAGCTTGTCCATCAGCGGCCCCAGCGACGTGAAACGCGCATGGGTGTTCGGATAGTCGCGCTCGACGACGATCACGTTCGGCATCGTGCGGCCCGGCACCGGTTCGCATTCGCCGCGCTTCCAGTCCTGCACGTCGAACGGCTGCGCGAGCTCGCCCGGCGTGTCGTGCGCGATCGGCGCGAGCACGACGTCGCGCTCGACGCCCAGATGCCCGTCGCACAGCTCGGAGAAGCGCTTCGCGATCCCCTTGAAGATCTCCCAGTCGCTCTTCGATTCCCATGCGGGATCGACCGCCGCCGACAGCGGATGGATGAACGGGTGCATGTCGGACGTGTTCATGTCGTCCTTCTCGTACCACGTCGCGGTCGGCAGCACGACGTCCGAATACATGCAGGTCGTCGACATCCGGAAGTCGAGCGTCACGAGCAGGTCGAGCTTGCCGCGTGGCGCTTCGTCATGCCACGTCACTTCCTCGGGGCGCCGGCCGCCGGTCGCGCCGAGATCCTCGCCCTGCACGCCGTTGGTGGTGCCGAGCAGGTGCTTCAGGAAATACTCGTGGCCCTTGCCCGACGAGCCGAGCAGGTTCGAGCGCCACACGAACAGGTTGCGCGGGAAGTTGCCGGGCGCGTCGGGATCCTCGCTCGCCAGCTTCAGCGTGCCGGCCTTCAATTGCTGCGCGATGTCGGCGCCGGCGTGCACGGGATCGGCGAGCGCCGCGCCGATCTTCAACGGGTTCGTCGAGAGCTGCGGCGCGGACGGCAGCCAGCCCATCCGTTCCGCGCGCACGTTGTAGTCGATCGGCGCACCGTGGAACCGCGACTTGTCCGCGAGCGGCGACAGCAGCGTGGCCGGGTCCATCGGGTCGTAACGCCACTGGTCGGTGTGGGCGTAGAAGAACGACGTCGCATTCATCTGGCGCGGCGGGCGGCTCCAGTCGAGCGCGCCCGACAGCGCCGTCCAGCCCGTCTGCGGCCGCAGCTTCTCCTGGCCCACGTAGTGCGACCAGCCGCCGCCCGGCTTGCCGATACAGCCGCACATGATCAGCATGTTGATGATCGCGCGGTACGACATGTCCATGTGGAACCAGTGGTTGATCCCCGCGCCGATGATCACCATCGACTTGCCCTGCGTCTTGTGCGCGTTCTCCGCGAACTGCCGCGCGACCGAGATCACGTCCGCGCGCTTCACGCCGGTGATCGTTTCCTGCCAGGCCGGCGCATACGGGAGATCGTCGTCGTAACTTGCGGCCACGTCGCGGCCGCCGAGCCCCTGGTCGAGCCCGTAGTTCGCGACGAACAGGTCGTAGACGGTCGCGACCAGCATGTCGCCGTTGCGCGTCGCGATGCGCCGCACGCCGATCCGCCGCGACAGCTCGGACGCGTGCTGCGTCGAGTTGAAGTGCGCGTGCGGCTGGTTGCCGAAGTACGGGAACAGCACGTCGACCACGTCGTCGTGCGCGGCCGTGCACGACAGCCGCGGCGACAGCGCCGCGCCCTTCGACGTCTCGCCGCGCAGGTTCCACTTGCCTTTATCGGCGTCGTCCTGCTGCCCCCAGCGGAAGCCGACCGAGCCGACCGGCACGACGAATTCGCCGTTCGCGTCGTCGATCATCACGGTCTTCCACTCCGGATGCGCGGCTTCGTCGAGCGCGTCGTCGAAGTCGGACGCGCGCACGAGGCGCTCCGGCACGTAGCCGTCGCCGTGCGGCACGAGGCGCACGAGGCACGGCATGTCGGTGTAGCGCTTGCAGTAGTCGGCGAAGTAATCGCTCTTCCCGGCCAGATGAAACTCTTTCAGGATCACGTGACCCATCGCGAGCGCGAGCGCCGCATCGGTGCCCTGCTTCGGGTGCAGCCACAGGTCGCCGAACTTCGCGCCTTCCGCGTAATCGGGAAACACCGACACAACCTTGGTGCCGCGATAGCGCGCCTCGACGAGGAAGTGCGCGTCGGGCGTGCGCGTCTGCGGGACATTGGAGCCCCACATCATGATGAACGTTGAGTTGTACCAGTCGGCCGATTCCGGTACGTCGGTCTGCTCGCCCCAGGTCTGCGGCGATGCGGGCGGCAGGTCGCAATACCAGTCGTAGAAGCTCAGGCACACCCCGCCGATCAGCGACAGGTAGCGCGAGCCGGCCGCGTACGACACCATCGACATCGCCGGGATCGGCGAGAAGCCGACCACGCGATCGGGGCCGTGCCGCTCGACCGTATGCACGTTGGCCGCCGCGACGATCTCGTTGACCTCGTCCCAGCTCGAACGCACGAAGCCGCCCAGGCCGCGCCGGCTCTGGTACGAGCGCCGCGCTGCATCGTCGTCGACGATCGAACGCCATGCTTCGACGGGGCCGAGCGTGCGGCGGCGCTCGCGCCACAGCTTCACGAGCGCGCTGCGCACCATCGGGTGCTTGAGACGGTTCGCGCTGTACAGATACCAGGAGTACGACGCACCGCGCGAGCAGCCGCGCGGCTCGTGGTTCGGCATGTCGGGACGCGTGCGCGGATAGTCGGTCTGCTGGGTTTCCCAGGTGACGATCCCGCCTTTCACGTAGACCTTCCACGAGCACGAACCCGTGCAGTTCACGCCGTGGGTCGAGCGGACGATCTTGTCGTGCTGCCAGCGCATCCGGTAACCGTCTTCCCACTTGCGGTCTTCGTCGGTGACGGCGCCGTGCCCGTCGGAAAAACGTGGCCTCGCGGTGGAGAAATAACGCAATCTATCCAGGAAATGGCTCATGGGGATCTCGTTTTTCCGGTCTTTTGGCAGACCCTGATTATTTAAGGAGGTGAAATACCGGTTGTAAAGGACGATCGGATTTGGATCATTCCGCCCTGCTCACCGTGGTCGAACCCATTGTCAGACGGATCGGCATATCACGACTTGATACAAATCACGGAATCATTCATCCGCCTGCAACAACGAAACCAGATGACGGGATCGATCGAATCGTGCAGCCTGCTATGCTGCGCACTGCATTCCTGCATCGCCCGCCCGGCTCTTCGCTGCATCATGCCGACGCATACGGGATTCGCATTCATTTGCACGGGACGATTCGATTCACCTCATCGGAATTCGCCCACCGCCGCCCGTCGTTTTTCAAGGACTGCGTGGGTCGTTCAGTGCATTTCCGGCCGTCGAACGATAAAACCTCTACCTATAAGAACTACTGTCATGACATCCCGACTTCTCGCCGCGCTCATCGTCGCGGCCTTGAATTGCGCCGCCGCGCCGTCCGCCTACGCCCGCACCTATGTCCCGCCGACGGTGTCGCTCGGCAAAGGCGCTTACGTTCACCAGTTCGTGCTGCGCGACCCGGCCACGCAGCAGCCGCTGCCGAACGCGCGCTATCGACTGTTCCTGCCGGGCCAGGTGATCGCAGGGCTGCCCGTCAAGCCGGATCAGCACGACAGCGTGATTTTCGGCACGACGGACGCAGCCGGCCGCACGGCCAAGATCCGCCTGCCGAAATTTCATCCTCTGAAGCAGTGGGTGTTCAACGCGATCGTCGGCGACGGCGACCTGGGCGAATCGTTCCGGCTCGTCGACCCGGGCGGCACGGCGAAGCTCGGCCATGTCCCGTACATGCTGGACGTGAACAACGAGTATCTGGCGTGCGGCTATTCGGATGCGAACGGCTACACCTACTACGCGCAGTCGCGCACGCCGAGGAACGTCGATCTTTACGTCGGCACGCTGGCCGGCTCGGCCGATATCGACTGGTGCGCGGGCCCGGGCCTGGCCATCGCGAACAGCGCGAACGCCCCCGGCGCACCGGACCTGTATACGCAGTACCTCGGCACCCTGGTCGCCAACGGCGAGCGGATCAGCAGCGAGCTGCGAGGGCAGATCGTCGCGAAGCTGCTGTCGCTCGCGATCGCCGAACGCGACGCGAGCCGCGTGGCCGCCGTGCTCGATCTAGACAGGATTCCCGACGATCGCCTGAACGATATCGGCTATCGGCTCGCCGATGCCGGCGTCGAGGTCGAGCGCGGGCTCGCGATGATCGACGCGCATCTCGCGCAATCGCCGAACGATGCGTACGCGCTCGACAGCAAGGGCTGGGCGCTGTATCGCCTCGGCCGCAACGACGAAGCGCTCGCGTGGTTCGACCGCTCGATCGCGATCTTCGCGAAGGATGACGACGGCGACGCGCGCGAAGCCCGTGCGACCGGGTTGGCCCACAAGGGCGAGGTGCTGTGGAAGCTGGGGCGCCAGGACGAAGCGCGCGATGCGTTCGCGCAGGCAGGGAAGATTCAGCCGAAGAACGCCGCGCTGGCGGAAACGTTGAAGCGGCTGATGATTCAGGTCGGGCAGGACGGCACGAAGGCGACGACGAGCGACTAGGCGAAATCGGGGCGGGGCAACGGCTATCGCCGGTCGTCGCGACACCGGGGCCGGACGTGCGCCGCCCCCTCGCCCATGCGGGTCACTCCTCGCCTTTCGGCCCCGGATTCAGCATCACGACGAAGCCGGCCACGCCGACGATCAACGCGAGGGCGCCGCCGCGCAGCGCCGTCGCCGCATCGAACAGCAGGCCCGTCACGACGGCCATCATCCCGGCGAGCGACACGAACACGGCGATCGCCGCGACGACGATCCGGTACTGGCGGCGTATCATCGCGCGCGCCGCGTCATGCCGCGGCCGCGGCGGCCGGCGCGTCGGCGTCGTCGCCACGAATCAACAGCACCGGGCACTTCGACCCGCGCACGAAACGCTCGGCAGCGCTGCCGAGCAGCACGCGCCGGATGCCGCGCCGCCCGTGCGTACCGACCACCGCGAGATCGATCCCGCGCTCCTTCACGTAACGTTGCAGGCGTTCCGCGATGTCCTCGCCGATGCTCTCGGTCTCGACCAGTTCGGCTTCGCCCTTCGCACCGGCCAGCGCGACGATCTGTTCGGCTTCGCGCAGCACCTTGCGCCCGTCGTCGCGAATTTCCTCGACGAGCGCGTGCGGATCGAGGCGGCCGGCATACGTGAACAGCACCGACTTGTCGACCACGTACACGACGCTGACGTGCGCATCGCCCGCCAGCGCCACCTTCACGGCCTCGGCCAGCGCCTGTTTCGACGAAGCGCTGCCGTCCACGGCCACCATGATCTTCTCGTACATGCAAACCTCGCTGGGGTGAGTTGCCGCGCATCCTGTCGCGCGCGGCCATGTCTCCATCATCGGCCGACGGCGAGTTTGAATATTGACGGCGGTCAAACGAGGCCGCGAGCACGCATGCGTCAAAACGGCGCGACGGGAAGGGGGGGAAGCTCGCGTCGTCGGCAAGGCCGCGAAGCGGGCCGGCCATGCGTGCACCGACGCGCTTTCGAGCGGCCATCGCGCCGAAGGCGCTATCATCGAATGTGCGACTTTCGTCCGGCCCTTTTTTCCGGCCCCACTTTCAACTCGCTCAACCGACATGACAACGACTACCGAACGCGTGGACGGCGCCGCCCAGCATCTCGTCGCCGCCCGCCATGCCGGCTCGCCCGGCCCGCTGTTGCCCGATGCACTGCGACCCGACGACATCGACACCGCGCTCGCGATCCAGCAGCGCGTCGCCGTTCTGCTCGGCGAACCCGTCGGCGGCTGGAAATGCGCGCTGCCGCCGCCCGATCGCGTGATCCTCGCGCCGATCTTCGCGTCGACGATCCGCGAAGCCGATGCGCCGTACCGCGTCGTCGGCGGGCCGATCGTGCGGATCGAACCGGAAATCGCATTCGTGCTCGATCGTGACCTGCCCGCGCGCGAGCAGCCGTACGACGAAGGCGACGTGCGGGCGGCGATCCGGGAAGTGCGCGTCGTGCTCGAGATACTTGGCTGCCGCTATGCGGAGCCGGTGCGCGCGTCGAAGTTCGAGCTGCTGGCCGACGGCCAATTCAACCAGGGGCTGTGCGTCGGCCCGGTCGTGCCCGACGGGCTGAACGTGCCGCTCGCGACGCTGGCGCTGTCGTTCGAAGGCGCGCTGAACCGCACGATCGACGGCCGCCATCCGGATGGCGATCCGCTCAAGCCGCTGGTGTGGCTCGTCAATTTCCTCGCATCGCGCGGCGATGCGGTGCGTGCCGGCCAGATCGTGACGACGGGCTCGTACGCGGGCGCGATCGACGTGCCGATCGGCGATGTGCTGACGGTCCGCTTCGGCGAGCTCGGCAGCCTGTCGGTGACGTTGACCGCGTGACGGGTCAGGGGCGGGGCTGCGCGGCCCTGCGGGGCGGCAGCGTCATCGCGGCCACGCCCGCCACCACGCAGCCGAGCCCGAGCCACGCCGACATCGACAGCGATTCGCCGAGCAGCGCCATGCCGATGCCGACGCCGATCGGCACGCGCAGATAGGCCTGTGCAGTCGTGCCGACCGAACCGAGCGTCTGCACGAGACGGAAGTAGATGACGAACGCGAGCGCCGTCGAGAACACCGCGAGCGCGGCGAGCGCCAGCAGCGATTGCGGCGACGGATGCAGCGTCCATGGCCGGTCGACCACGACGCTCGCGGGCACCAGCACGAGCGCGCCGACGACGAGCGAGCCCGCGGCGGGCGCCGCGGGCGACAGCCCGTTGAATCCGCGCCCGTAGATTGCGGCGCCCGCGTAGCAGACGGTGGCCGCGACGATCGCCAGTTGCGGCACGAGTTGCTGCCCCAGCCCGTCGAGCGCACCGACGCCGACCACCAGCGCAATCCCCGCGAACCCCGCGACGACGCCGAACAGTTTGCGCGGCGTCACGGGTTCGTGGCGCGTGAACAGCCAGGTGCCGACGAACGCGAGCACCGGCGAAGCGGAATTGAGGATCGTCGCGAGGCCGGCCTCGACCGAGCGTTCGGCCCATGCGATCAACGTGAACGGCACGACGCTGTTCAGCAGCGCCTGTACGAAAAAGCGGCGCCACACCGCGCGATCGCGCGGCATCGGCATGCGTCGGACGCCCATCCATAGCAGCAGCACCAAACCCGCAATCAGGGTCCGCGCCGCGATCAGCGTCAGCGGCGGAATCGTCTCGACGCTGATCCGGATGAACGTGTAGGACGCGCCCCATAACGTCGAGAGCGTCAAAAGCAGGAGCAGGTCCGCGACGGCGGGCGGGCTGCGGGTCATGGCTGGCTGCATGTCGGGTCGCTCGCGTTCGGGGTCGTGGCGGAGAGGTGTCGACCCGTTCGCTTCGGGCCGCACGTGCGGATTATGCCGACGGCCGGAAGCGCGATGCTTCAGCATTGCGCGAAATGTGGCGTGCAGGCGTCGACGGCACGAGCATCGCCCTCGTCATCCCGCGTCGCCGATACAACACCGCACCGTGCACCTTCAGCCCGCCGTGATAACGTTGCACATCGTCGCGCGCTCCGGCCCGCCGGCCGCCCCCGCGAACCGCATTCACGCCCAGATCCGCCATGTCGCTGACACCGCTTCCCGCCCTGCTCGACGCCACCCTGCGCACCGTCGCGCGCCGTTATCGGCTGCCGCCGCTCGACCGCGCGTCGTCGCTGACCGGTGCGACGCACCCGGCCACCGCGCTGGCGGTCGTGATCGAGGAAGCGCGCGGGATGCTGGCGAACGGCCACGCGCCCGGCGCGGACTTGCGGCAGCGCTTCATCGATGCGCTCGCACGGATGATCCGCGACGCGATGAATCCGTCGTCCGGCGATCCGTCGTTTCAGGCATCGGTGCTGCGCCACGACGCGCCGAACGTGCGCGAATACGCGTCGTTGTCCGCGCACGCCGAGCAGGACCGGCGCGCACTCCACTCGGCCGTCAATGCGATCGCGCACCCGGCCAAGCTCGAACGCAGCGCACAGGCCTGGCAACGCGACGGCCTCGCGCGCCTGCATGCGGCCGCCACCTCGGCGGCGTGGGCCGAACTGCGTGCCGCGCTCGCGCAACTGCTCGCGCTGCCCGAGATGGCGAGCGACGCGGCGTTCGAGCAGGACATCGTCAAGCTCAAGGACAGCCCCGCGCTCGAACGCATGCTGCGGCTCGATGCGCTGGCTGCGGACAACGACGTCCGTCGCTACCGCGCGCTGTGGGTCCGTCAGGGTCCGCTCGTCGGCAGCACGGTCGCCGTCGCGCAGGGCGCCGCGTCCCAGCAGCGCGGCGCGGCCGTCGAAGCGCTGGCGGCGCAGGCGCTCGACGCGCTGGCGCGCCGGCTCGACGCGGTGGACGAGCAGCGCACCTACCGCGTGGTCACGTCGATGCGCGTGCCTTCGTCGATCCCGGGCCAACACGACCGCGCGAAAACCGAATGGGACGCGATTCTGCTCGAACGCGCGCGCGGCAACGATCCGGCGCTCGCGTGGAACGTGCGCTTTCTCGTCGAAGCGAAGGCATCCGCGGATGCCGCGACGACCGACCTGCCGCGGCTGCTGCGCGGCCTGAACCTGCTCGCGCAGGCGGCACCCGACACGGTCTATGCATTCGAGACGCACCAGGGCACGGTACGCGTGCATGGCGCATCGCTGCACGCATTGACGACCAACGAAGCGGCGCTGCAACGCGAGGTGCTGTATTGCTGCGACGCGTCCGCGGACGCGACGCCGCGCCTGCTGGGCGCCGCGAGCCGGATGCAGTTGCTGTCGGCACAGGCCAGCCTCGAATACGCGAGCGCGCTCGCACGGCAGCCGGACGCCGATCCGGACGGCCTCGGTGTCATCTGGCACGCGCTGCTGACCGTGCCGCAATGGCAAGCCGTGCTGCATCAGTACCCGTCGTTGCGGCAGGTCCGCGAGCTGATGGTGGCCATCGACGACTTGCGGGCCGCGCTCGACGAGATGGACGACGGAGGCGTCGCCAGCAGCGTGTGCGCCTGATGCGCGATCGTGGCAGGCGCGCGACGCCCGCGTGCTGCCCGCTCAGTTGGTGAGCACCCCGAACGGTACCTTGCCGATCACGCCGATCACGCCGATCACGCCGATCACGCCGATCACGCCGATCACGCCGATCACGCCGATCACGCCGATCACGCCGATCACGCCGATCACGCCGATCACGCCGATCACGCCGATCACGCCGATCACGCCGATCACGCCGATCACGCCGATCACGCCGGCCACGCCAACCATGACGGCCCGTGAGGTACGATACGCGCCGGGGCAAGGCGCCCCCTGAGAGAACTGGCCGTCGCGGCCCCCTACCCAGCACAAGAAAAATGCGAAGAAACCCGATGCTGCACCGAAACCTGTTCGCCGCGCTGGCGGCCGGTCTGCTCTGGATGCCGGCCGCCCATGCCAGCGGAGACGACGGCTGCTACGTGCCGAACACGCTCCGGCAAACTTCATACTCGTGCGGCAACGTGCCGATGCTGACGCCCGCCAACGACACGCGCATCAACGCGATGCTGATGATGGTCGACAGCGGCAAGGTCGCGCAGGTGTTTCCGGATCCGAAGACCATCCCGGCGAAAGAGCGGATCGACCGGATCGTCGTGCCGTTCCCGATGGATTTCTCCGGATGGATCTATATCGGCCAGAAGGAGCCCGACAAGACCGACGGCGCAGCGGATGCCGATGCGTCGTCGAACCGGTACGCGGACGGCGAAGGCAGCATCTGCCGCAGCATGAGCGCCGGCGCGGAAGCGTTCAACGACGCATTGGGCGGCGCCGGCGGCCTGCCCGACGACGAAGCCGCGCGCCTGCGCGCGGCACGCGCCGACATCGCGCAGAAGACCTGTGCCGCGGGCGGCGCGAGCGCCGCGTGGACGAAGCCGCCGGTCAAGTCGCCGCTCGGCCAGCAGTTCGCCGCGTACCTCGACGGCACGAACGCGTTCTATCGCGCCGACTTCCTCACCGCGACCCGCGCCTTCGCGAACGCATCGCACAGCGCGGACCCGTGGCTGAAGGAAACCGGCCTCTACATGGCCGGGCGCGCGCAGTTGAATGCCGCGCAGGCCAACGTATTCGACAACGACAGCCCGACACCGTCGCGCGCGCGTGTGACGAAGGTATCGCTCGACGCGGCGAACACAGTGTTCCGGACCTACCTGAAGGTGTATCCGAAGGGCCGCTATGCGGTGTCCGCATCCGGGCTGCTGCGACGTGTCGCATGGCTCGGCGGCAACGTCACGCAACAGGCCGACCTGTACGGCCATGCGCTCGCGCGCTGGTCGCCGGCGACGTCGAACGTGCCGCTGATGCAGCTGGCGAACGAACTCGACAGCAAGCTGCTGTTCGGCGCGGAATTCGACGCAAGCCAGATCCAGTCGCCGACCGTGCTCGCCACCGTCGATCTGCTGCGCATGCGTGCGTCGGACAGCAGCGATGCGAACCGCAAGCCGATGACGCTCGACGAACTGCAGGCACAGAAGCCGCGCTTCGCGAACGCGCCCGCGCTCCACGACTACCTGCTCGCGACCTGGTACGTGCAGATCGGGCACAAGCCGGATGCCGCCCTCGAGCTGCTGCCGCAGACGCCCGCCGCGCCGCTCGACTACTTCGGGCTGAGCCAGCAGGCGCTGCGCGGGTTCGCGCTGGAGGACAGCGGCCAGAACGACAAGGCGCGCCAGCTGTGGCGCGACCTGATCCCGCTCGCGACATTCCGCTTCCAGCGCGAAATGCTGGAACTCGCGCTCGCGATCAACCTGGAGCAGGCCGGGCTCGTCAACGATGCGTTCGCCGACGATTCGCTCGTGCAGAACGCCGCGATCCGCGCGGTGCTGCTGCAGCGCGCGGCCAATGCCGACCTATTGCGCGCGCAGGCGCAAAACCGGGCGACCGGCGGCGCGCTGCGCGACACCGCGCTGTACACGCTGCTGTACAAGGAGCTCACGCGGTCGCACTACGCGGACTTCCTCGCCGATACGGCGCTCGTGTCCGGCACGCCCGCCGATCCGTTGAAGCCGTTCATCGCGGCCGGCGCGAAAAACGAAGACGGTTACACGTGCCTCTCGGCGCGCGACATCGCCGCGACGCTGCAGCAGAATCCCGCCGATCCGAAAGGGCTGAACTGCCTCGCCGATTTCGTGCGGCTTCATCCGCCGGCGCCCGGCCTCGAAATCGATCCGGTGCCGCCGTGGGTTCGCAACGCGTCGAGCACGACTGCCACGCGCGTGCCGCCGACGCTCGGCGCGGCGCCGTCCCAGTTCGCGGGCAAGCCGTACGAGCGGATGTCGAGCTACGTGACGGTGATGGCCGATACGCAGGCGAACCCGAACGACCGCGCGTACGCGTTCTATCGCGCGATCAAGTGCTACGCGCCGGGCGGCTCCAACGAATGCGGCGGCAAGGAGGTGTCGAAGAGCACGCGCAAGCGCTGGTTCGACACGCTGAAGACCGCCTATCCGGACAGCCCGTGGGCGCGGAAGCTTCGCTACTACTGGTAAGCGCCGCATGAAGCGCATCGCGTGCATCGCGCTGCTGCTGGCCGCGCGCGGCGCGCTGGCCGGCACCGTCGACGCCGCACGGTACGACGCGTTCTGGCTGTGGGCGGGCGTGAAGCCGCAGGCGGTCGTGCGCGGCGCGCGCGCCGTCTACGTGCTGCAAGGTCAGATCGAGGCGTCGCCGCGCGACGAGTCGCAGGTGCGCGTGATCGCGCAGGGCGTCGCGTTGCCGCCCGCACCCGACGCGCGCGTGTGGCTCGTCTATCGTGCGCATACGCTGCGCTGGACGCCGCGCGTCACGCAGATCATGCTCGCGCAGCTCGCCCGCTGGCGTGCGTCGGGCCGCACGATCGCCGGCATCCAGATCGATTTCGACGCCGGTACGCGCCACCTGCAGGATTACCTCGCGTTCCTGCGCACGCTGCGCGAAACCTTGCCCGCCGATTGCCGGCTGAGCATCACGGGGCTGCTCGACTGGAGCAGCCGCATCGATACCGACCAGGTCAACCAGCTCAAGGGGATCGTCGACGAGGTGGTCGTGCAGACCTACCAGGGCCGCAGCACGATCCCCGATTACGCGGCCTATCTGCCGCGCGTCGCACGGCTGCAACTGCCGTTTCGCATCGGCGTGATCCAGGGCGGCGAGTGGGACGCGCCGCCGTATCTCGCAACGAATCCGTGGTTCCGCGGCTACGTCGTGTTCCTGCGCAATGGCTAGCGCGTGCAAACGCGGCGCGAACGAAGCGTAATGCCGATCGCCGGTGCGCTACGCGGCGCTCGCGATCATGCTGCCGTTCAAGCCGGCCGTCGGCACCGGCGCTCCGCCCTTTTCCACGCGCGGCCGGATCGCCCGCCTTCGATCGCGACGCCGCCCGCCGCAGCGGGCCGGCGCCGCCGCCGTCATGCCCGCACGAACGCGAGCAGGTCGGCGTTGAGCACGTCCGCGTTGACCGTCAGCATCCCGTGCGAATAGCCCGGATAGGTCTTCAGCGTACCGTTCTTCAGCAGCTTGATCGACTTCAGCGCGGCATCCGCGATCGGCACGATCTGGTCGTCCTCGCCATGCAGCACGAGCGTCGGGACGGAGATCGACTTCAGGTCGTCGGTCTGGTCCGTTTCCGAAAACGCCTTGATGCCGTCGTAATGCGCCTTCGCGCTGCCTTCCATCCCCTGCCGCCACCAGTTGCGGATCACGCCCTGGTGCACGGTCGCACCCTCGCGATTGAACCCGTAGAACGGGCCGCTCGCCACGTCGAGGAAGAACTGCGCACGATTGTCGGCGAGCGCTTTGCGGAAGCCATCGAACACGTCGAGCGGCAAGCCCTCGGGGTTCGAGTCGGTCTTGAGCATCAGCGGCGGCACCGCGCTGACCAGCACGGCCTTCGCGACGCGGCCGGCCGGCTCCCCGTGCTTCGCGACGTAACGCGCCACTTCGCCGCCGCCCGTCGAATGACCGATATGCACCGCATTGCGCAGGTCGAGCGCCTCGACGACCGCGAACGCGTCCGCGGCGTAGTGATCCATGTCGTGACCGTCCGAGACTTGCGCCGAGCGGCCATGGCCGCGCCGGTCGTGCGCGATCACGCGATAGCCGTTCTGAACGAAGAACAGCAGTTGCGCATCCCAGTCGTCGCTGGACAGCGGCCAGCCGTGGTGGAACATGACGGGCTGTGCATCTTTCGGACCCCAATCCTTGTAGAAAATATCGACGTTGTCCTTCGTGGTGACGTATGGCATCGCGATGCTCCTGTGAGGTGGATGAACGTGGCGAACGGGCCGGCTGCCATTATCGGCCATTATTGTGAAACCCCAATGCCATCGCGGGCCGCGAGGGCCGATCATCCACCGACGGGAAATGAACGATGCCGCGCGCGTCAGCCGTCCGTCGACACCGTCACGGCTTCCCACGCGCGGATTTCGTCGTCCAGCGCCGACAGTTTGTTTCGCACGAGCCGCAGCGCGTCGCTGCCGAGCAGCAGATGCGCGGGCGGATGGTCCGCTGCGATCACGGCGAGCATCGCCCGCGCAGCCTTCGCGGGGTCGCCCAACTGCTTGCCGCTTTTCTCCTCGCGCGCACGTCGGATCGGGTCGAACAGCGCGTCGTAGTCGGCAATCGAGCGCGGCGTGCGCGCCATCGAGCGGCCGGCCCAGTCCGTGCGGAACGAGCCCGGCGCCACGGCCGTCACCGCAATGCCGAACGGCTCGAGCTCCTTGCCGAGAGTTTCGGAAATGCCTTCCAGCGCGAACTTGCTGCCGCAGTAATACGCGATGCCCGGCATCGTGATGTGACCGCCCATCGACGTGATGTTCAGGATGCGGCCGCGCCGGCGTTCGCGCATGAACGGCACGACGGCCTTCATCATCGCGACCGCGCCGAACACGTTCACGTCGAACTGCCGGCGCATCTCGTCGAGCGGCGCCTCCTCCATGATCCCTTCGTGCCCGTAACCCGCGTTGTTCACCAGCACGTCGACGGGCCCGACGTTCGCCTCGATGTCCGCGACGACGCCGTCGATGCGGTCGAAGTCGGTCACGTCGAGCACGCGCGCGACGGCCGCGTGCGCGGACAGCGCCTCGAAGTCGCGCGCCGCCTGCGCGCTGCGCACCGTACCGACCACCGTGTGACCGGCGGCCAGCGCCTCGCAGGCAAGCGCACGGCCGAAACCGCTGCTGACGCCGGTAATGAGCATGATGTTGCCGGATGCCATGTGAGCTTCTCCCGAATGTCGATCGAAGCGTGCATACTAGTCTGACGAACTGCGCCGAATAAGCCCGATTCCGCTGATTTTCTTGCACAAAACTATGAACCGCTCGCCCGCCCCCGCCCGATCTCCTGCGCTGCCCCCGCGCGACCGGAAGCGCCTGGTGACGCTGCTGCGCGCGCTGGCGCCCGACGAAGGCTACAACCTGACGGCGCTGCCGAGCGTGCGCATCCTGCGCTCGAACCGCGCGCTATCGCGCACGCCGGTGCTGTACGACCCGGGCATCGTGATCGTGTGCCAGGGATCGAAGCGCGGCTACTTCGGCGGCGAGCGCTATCTGTACGACGAGCGTCATTACCTGGCCGTCTCCGTGCCCGTCCCGTTCAGCATGGAAACCGACGCCACGCCCGAGCGCCCGCTGCTCGCGCTGTACCTGCACCTGGATTTCACGCTGGCCGCCGAGCTCGCCGCGCAGATCGATCGCGCCGGCCTCGCGCAAACCGTGCAGGCGCCGAAGAGCATGATGTCGACGCCGATGGACGAAGCGATGCACGCGTCGGTGCTGCGTTTCGTCGAGGCGATGCAGCGGCCGCTCGACGCCGCGGTGCTCGGCCCGACGCTGCTTCGCGAGCTGTATTTCCGCGTGCTGACCGGCGCGCAGGGTGACGCGATGCGCAGCGCACTGGCGATGCGCGGGCAATTCGGCCGGATCGGGCGCGCATTGCGCGTGATCCACACCGATTACGCGCGGCCGCTCGACGTGTCGCAACTGGCCGACGCGGCCGGCATGAGCGTGCCGAGCTTTCACAGTCATTTCAAGGCGATCACGCAGGTGTCGCCGATGCAGTACCTGAAGTCGACGCGCCTGCATCAGGCGCGGTTATTGATGGTGCGTCGGGACCTGACGGCGGAGGCGGCCGGCTACGCGGTCGGCTATACGAGCCCGTCGCAGTTCAGCCGGGAATTCAAGCGCCTGTTCGGCTTGACGCCGGCGAAGGAAACGCAGCGCATGCGCGCGAGCTTCGCGATTCCGGAGGCGTTCGACGATGCGGTGTTCGTGTCGTCGCATTGAAAGCGTCCCTCATCGCGCCCCCACCCGCCACACCGTCACTTCGTGCAGCGTCTCGCCCGGCTTGAGCACCGTCGACGGGAAGGCCGGATGATTCGGCGAATCGGGGAAATGCTCGGCTTCCAGCGCGAACGCATCGGTTTGCCGGTAGACCGTGCCGCCCTTGCCCGCGACACTGCCGTTCAACCCGTTGGCCGTATAGAACTGCAGCCCCGGCTGCGTCGTATACAGCTCGAGGAAACGCCCCGACGCCGGGTCGTAAGCGCGCGCCGCAAACGCCGGCGCCGGCTGACCGCCCTGGTCCAGCACCCAGTTCTGATCGTAGCCATGGGCGATCGCGAGCTGCGGATACGCATCGCGCAGATGCGCGCCGATCGGCGTCAACTGGCGCAGATCCATCGGCGTGCCGGCGACGCTCGCCAGTTGCCCGGTCGGAATCGACGTGTCGTCGGTGGGCGTAAAACGCGATGCGGCGATCTCGATCAGTTGCCGCTCGACGCTGCCCCCGGCCTGCCCCGCCAGATTGAAGTAGCTGTGGTTGGTCAGGTTCACGACCGTGTCCTTGTCGGTCGTTGCGCGGTAGTCGATGCGGATCTGATCGTCGCGGGTCAGCGTGTAGGTCACGTCCGTCGTCAACGTGCCGGGAAAACCGTTCTCGCCGTCGGGGCTCACGTAGCGCAGCGTGACGCTCGAACCGCTCGCGTCGCTGTGCGTGCCGGTGACCGTCCACACCTTCGCGTCGAAACTGTCGGGGCCGCCGTGCAGCGTGTTGGGCCCGTCGTTGACCGGCAGCTTCCACGTTTTGCCGTCGAGCGTAAAACGCCCGCCCGCAATGCGGTTCGCATACCGGCCGATCAGCGCGCCGAAATGGATGTTGCCGTTGTGCGCTTCGTAGTCGCGCAGCGAATCGAAGCCGAGCACGATGTCGGAAACGCGGCCGGTGCGGTCCGGCACGTCGAGTGCAGTCACGATGCCGCCATACGTGATGACTTTCAGCGTCACGCCGTGCCGGTTCGCGAGCGTGTACTGGCTCACCGCCTGCCCGCTCGCGGTCGTCCCGTAATCCGCACGGCTGATCGAGACGTCGGGCGCTGCCGATGCGGCGGCTGCATGCAGCCCGAATATCGCGGACACACCTATCGCGAGCATCGATTGTCGCGGCCAGCATCGTTTCATGGAAACCTCCGAAGGGGGTGCGGGCCGTGCTCGCGCGCAAGTTGCATGCCTGCACGTCGCCGCGTTTGTTATGCTGCGCGCATCGTCCGCCCGAGCCGATCGCCGCCATGAATGCCGTCACCCCCGATATCGAGCGCACGCTGCGCGCCGCCTGCGACGCCTGCTTCGGCACGGCGGCCGTGTGGCCGCTCGTCGCGCACGCCTATGGCGAGCCGCAGCGCTTCTATCACACGCTCGCGCATCTGGCGGAACTGTTCGCGCACCTCGCGCCGTATCGGTCGCAACCGCTGTGGCCGGCCATCGAGCTTGCGGTATGGGCCCACGATGTCGTCTACGCGACGACGCTGCCCGACTACGCGGACAACGAAGCGCGCAGCGCGCAATGGCTCGCGCAGGTCACGAACACGCACTGTACCGCTCCATGGTTGCACGCGCACGCGTCGCATGTGTCCGTCGCAGCCGATTTCGTCCTCGCGACGCGGTCGCACCGGCTGCCCGAAACGTTCGCCGCCGATCCGCAATTGCAGCGCGCGGGGCGGATTTTTCTCGACGCCGATCTCGCGATCCTCGCGGCCGCGCCCGACCGGCTTCACGAGTACGACCGCGCAATTGCACGCGAGTGGGCGCAGGATCCCGATGCGCCGTCGGCAAGCTTCCGCGCCGGCCGCAAGCAGGCGCTCGAGCATCTGCGCGAGCAGGCCCCGCTGTTTCAATCGGCGGAATTCGCGCCGCTCGAGCGGCGCGCGCAACGCAATCTCGACACGCTGATCGACTTCTACGCATGAACGCCGAGCACGTCGCGACGGACCGGCTCGCCCGGCGCCCGCGCCGTACCGGCACTGGTATGATGCGCCAGCCACCCTACCGGAATTCGCGATGAAGCTGTCATTCGAAGCGCTCGAAGCCCTGGACGCGATCGACCGCACCGGAACCTTCGCCGAAGCAGCGGAACTGCTGCATCGCGTCCCGTCCGCGCTGACCTACCTGGTGCAGAAACTCGAAAGCGATCTCGGCGTGGCGCTGTTCGACCGCAGCGGACGGCGCGCGAAGCTCACGCATGCGGGCCGCATCGTCGTCGAGGAAGGCCGGCGTCTGCTGCGCGCGGCCGAGCAACTCGAAATGAAGGCGCTGCGTGCGCAACAGGGCTGGGAAACGGAAGTCCGCGTCTGTATCGACGAGATCCTGCCGTTCGGCGCGCTGTGGCCGTATGTACACCGGTTCTATGCGCTCGGGATGGACACGCGGCTGCGATTGTCGACCGAAGTGCTCGGCGGCGCGTGGGATGCACTGATTTCGCGGCGGGCGGATCTCGTCGTCGGCGCGGCGGGCGAACCGCCGGAATTGCCGGGCATCATCGCGCGGCCGATCGGCTCGCTCAAACATCTGTTCGCGGTCGCGCCGTCCCATCCGCTCGCGTCGCTGCCCGAACCGCTGTCGATGGCGTCGGTCGTCCAGTATCGCGGCGCGGTGATCAGCGATACGTCGCGCGAATTGCAGCCGCAGTCGGTCGCGATCGACGCAGGCCAGCCGTACCTCGCGGTACCGACGCTGGCAGCGAAACTCGAAGCGCAGTGCGAAGGGCTCGCGGTCGGCACCCTGCCGGAATGCATCGCGGCGCGCGCGATCGCCGACGGCAAGCTCGTCGCGCGCCAGGTGACGGGCATGCGCGATACCACGCACTGCTATCTCGCATGGCGCGGCGACGAAGCGGGCCGCGCGCTGCACTGGTGGGTCGAGCAACTCGACCAGCCCGATCTCGTCGATCGGTTCACGACGCCGGACTGACGCACCCGTTCACGGGCCGCAGCCCGCGGGCGGCCCTCGCGATCCGGCCGTGCGTCAGCCGAGCGAATCGTGCAGCCGTTTCATTTCCTTCTCGAGCCACCCGATCAGGCTGAATCCCGCGTGCGCCTTCTCGACCGGCGGAATCATCATCCTTTCCTCGGTCGCGATATGGTCGGTGAGCGACTCGCACATCAGCCTGCCGAGCGCCGGCTTCCTGGCGATCAGCGCCGACAGATCCTCGCTGCGCAACTGATGCACGGTCATCGCGGTCACCGCGTGGACGGTTGCGTGTAGCCGCGTGCCGGCGAGCACGACCGACTGCCCGATCGCATCGCCCGGCGCCATCCGCCTGACTTCGACATCGCCGGACGCGCCCGGCACGAACACCGCCGCGACGCCCGATTCGACGACCGTCAGCACGCGCGACTCCGAATTCGACGCATAGATCACGTCGCCCCTGCCGAACGAACGCACTACCAGCGCATCCGCCAGCACGGCCAGATCGTCGTCGTCGACGCACGCGAACAATTCGACCGCACGCAACAGCAGCAGCCGACGCGATACCGGATGCCCTTGCGATATCGATGACGATGCAGGCGCCGCCGCAGCGCCCGCGAGCGGCCGCCACGCGACGCCTGCCGCGGCCAGATGCCGATGCGCGAGATCGTAGAGCGCGTTGCGCACGGCGGTTTTCTTCAGCAGGGCGTCGACGTAGCAGACGAGTTCGTACTGGATCGCGTTCGCGCGGAAGGCCTTCACGACGGCGATCGGCGCGGGGCGCGCGAGCACGTCGAGCGAACTCGCCGCGGCCCGCTCCAGTGCGCCGACGGCCACGGCCGGCCGTACCGCGGGATCGAGGTCGAGCACGAGCGTGACGCCGTGCAGGCCCGCGGGTTCGCTGAGATTCACGATCGTCGCGCGCGCCGCGGTGCTGTTCGGCACGACGACCAGGTTGCCGAGACTGTCGATCAGCTTCGTCGCCCGCCAGTTGCTCTCGACGATCCGCCCTTCGAGTTCGCCGATCGAAACCGTATCGTCGAGCCGGAACGGTTGCGTGGTATTCAGTACGAGCCCGGAGAACACGTCGTTCAGCGTGTTCTGGAGCGCGAGACCGAGGATCACCGCGACGGCGCCGGATGTCGCGACCAGGCCGCTCAGCGGCAGGCCGAGCACGTAGCCCAGCGCGGCCACCGCGGCCGCGCCGAACACGATGCCTTCGGCGATGTCGTGAAAGAGACGCTGGTTGCGCCACGCACGCGGCAGCAGCAGATGATTGATCAGCAGACTGAACACGATCGCGCACTGGAGCCACCATGCGATGCAGACGGCCTGGACCACGATTCGGTCGAGCCCGCCTAGCGAGGCGGGAACGGCGAGCGGGCTGATGCCGGTCGCGAACAGCACGGCGCTCAGCGCGGCGAACGCCGCGCATCGACGGACGGCACGAGCCATGGAGCGCGCGCGCCCGAACAGCCGCCACGCGGCGAGGTCGGCCAGCACGATCGGCGCGCCGTAGAGCGCCGTATCGGAGAAATTCAACATGTCGGATCGCAAGCGCGGCGCGCGAAAGGGTGAAAGCGGCAGCACGTAGGTCGCTGCGGGCACGGAACCGGCAGGCACATCGCGTGCGGGCCGCCGACGCGCTGGCAGCGGCTAGTCGCGCCGCTGCATGACACCCGGCAACGGCAGCCGCAACACATAGCGGCCGGCGCCCGCGATCGCGATCGTGCCGAACAGGATCAGCAGCATCCACGCGAACTGCGCATCGCGCAGCGGCCAGTCAGGGTGAACGAACACCAGCGCGACGAGCGTGACGATCATCACCGGAAGCGCCGCCAGCCGCGGGTACAGACCGACGATCATGAAGATCGGGCACACGACCTCCGCGAAGATCGCGAACAGGATCGACAGCGTGCGGCCGAGATGGAACGGATCCTCGATGGCGGCGGCTTCGGCTGTGTAATGAACGATCTTCGGCAAGCCGTGAACCACGATCAGCAGCACGCTGGCGGCGACACGCAGGAACAGCAGGCCGAGGTCGGTCGCGTGACGGGAAAGGTCGGATGGGTCAGGTTTCATGCGGCGGTTCGTCGGTTGAGCGGGATGCGCGACGACGCGCACGCCGGGCATTTCGCCGCGCCGGCGTTCAGTGAGGTCGCGCGATGTCGACGGGCGCTCGGGGTCGGCGCGCACGCGTGCCGACGGCGTGCCGGCGCCCGCCGTTCACGCAATCTACGCGTGCCGCCTGCCGCTGTCCTGTAACCGGGCTGAATCGTTCTGAAACGTGACCGATGCGCACGAAGCCGGTGTCACGACTCGCGCGACGGCAACTCGGCCTCGGCCGCACCGAGCCCGAGCGCGTGCACTTCCGACCACACATCATGCGCGACCTGGGTCGACCCTGCCGTATGCGCGAGCGCAGCCGCATACGCGGCCAGCAATCGCACGCGCGCGTCGTCGGACACCGGGGTCGCGTCCGCGTCCGCGTCGCGCATCGCATCGAGCGCGGCGCGCGCCCGCTCGCGACATTCGTCGACGAGCGACAGATTGAACAGGCAAGGCACCGCGACGGCCGCGAGCGCGATGCCGAGTTCCGCGTCGCCATGCGCCGAAAATGCCCAGTCGAGCGCGGCACGCAGATTGCCGAGTTCGCGTCGGACCGCATCGAGCCGGGCCGTGCTCCCCGCCTCGCTGCCCGGCTCGCCGCCGCCGTAGGTCGCGCGCCGGAACAACGCGAGGAAGTAGGTCGCATGCGCGCGTGCGGCAGCCGCCCGCTCGCCGTGACTGTCGAGCTGCTGTAGCGCGTAGGCCCGCGTCGTGGTCAGCAGCCGATAGCGCGGCGCGCCGTTCGCGGTTTCGAGGATCAGCAGCGACTTCGACACGAGGCCGGCGATCGTATCGAGCAGGTCGGCGCCGGCCGGCCCGTTGGCACCGACGACTTCGCGCACGGCCTCGATCGAGAAGCCGTCGCGGAACACGCCGAGCCATCGCAGCAGCAGGCGCTCGGCTTCCCCGAGCAACCGGTAGCTCCAGTCGTACATCGCCTGCAGCGTCTGATGGCGCGGCAACGCGGTGCGAAAACCGCCGGTCAGCAGCCGAAAGTGATCGTCGAGATGGGCGGCCAGCACGTCGATGCCCAGCACGGCGGCACGGGCCGCGGCCAGCTCGATCGCGAGCGGCAGGCCGTCGAGGCGACGGCAGACCGACGCCATCAACGACAGGCTGCGCGCATCGAGCGGAAAACGCGGGTCGGCCGCCCGTGCACGCGCCGCGAACAATTGCACCGCGCTCGCGCGCATCGCGTCGCGCTCGCCGGCACCTTCGTCGAGTACGTCGAGCGGCGGCACCGGATACACGCGCTCGCCGTGGATGCGCAGCGATTCCCGGCTCGTCGCGAGCACGCACAGCCCGTCGTCCGCATCGGTGAGCGCGCTCGCGATCCGCGCGGCGGCGTCGAGCAGGTGCTCGCAATTGTCGAGCACGAGCAGCATCCGGCGGCGCGCGACGCTGGCAAGCACCGCCTCGAGCGTCAGCGACCCGGTCGGCTGCGCGATGCCGAACGCGCCCGCGAGCGCGTCCGGCACGAAGCGCGGACACGCGACGGTGGCGAGCGAAACGAATACTGTGCCTTCGGGAAAATGCGCGTCGGCGCGCGCGGCCGCCTCGATCGCGACCCGTGTCTTGCCGATGCCGCCCGCGCCGACCAGCGTCACGACGCGCGCGCTCCGCAGTGCGGCCAGCACGTCGGCGACCGTCTGTTCGCGGCCGAACAACGCGCTCGGCGCCGCGGACGGCCGCCACATCGCGGGACGCACGGGCGCATCGCCGTCGTCCTGCTCGACGACCAGCCGATAGCCGCGGCCGGGCACCGTCACGATCAGGTTGCGGTCGCCGGCCAGCGCCTTGCGCAGCGAAGCGATGTGCACCTGCAGGTTGTTTTCCTCCACCACGGTGTGCGGCCAGACGCGCTGCATGATGTCGTCTTTCGATACCAGCGCACCGTTCGCCCGAATCAACAGCTCGAGAATTTCGAATGCGCGGCTGCCGATACGCAGCAGCTTGCCGTTCGAACGAATTTCACGTCTGTCGAGAAAAACGTGAAGTGTTCCAATCCGGATCATGGGAATTTCTTGTGGGTGACATTCAACGGCGCTCCGATTGAAACCGGTGCCGGTTCGGCATCAATGCTACGGTATTTGCATGGTCGAATGATTCAAATTATCAGAATGAACGGCTCGAATTTTTTGAAATGACAAAAAAACGCCGCGAAGTGAGATGCGGCGCCGCTTTGCGCGCCTGCACCGAAATGCGGCGGAGCCGCGCACGTTTCATGTGCAAATCGTGCATGCGTCCATGAATACGATTTCGATATATCAGACGAATCGTTTTCCATTGGAGCAATGCGGTGCTTTTTTTGTTTTGATTCGACCGGCCGGTTATTTTCAGGCCCTTCTATTACTGCGGCGGTCGAATGTCCATCGGCTTGTTTCACTGCGTTCGCGGCGCGATTCGCCGCGCGGAACGGGCGCGCATGCCCGCCCCGCCGCCTGCATGCCTCGCTCGCTCAGGCCTGCGCGAACGCCAGCAACTCGTCGTTCAACCTGGCCGCGTGCGTCAGGTAGAGCGCGTGCGGGCCGCCTTCGTAGACGCTCAGCGTCGCATGCGGAATGCGTTTCGCCGTCGCGGCGCCCGTCAGCGCGAGCGGCGCCGTCTGGTCGTCGTCGCCGTGAATCACGAGCGTCGGCACGTCGAACCGTTGCAGGTCGGCACGGAAATCGGTCTCGGAAAACGCGCGAACGCAATCGAGCGTGCCCTTCATCCCGCCTTGCAGCGCCATGAACGACGTCCAGTCGAGCGCCGCGCGCGAAACCGTCGAACCGTCGCGGTTCGATCCGGTAAACAGCGGCCAGAAGCTGTCGAAAAACGCCGCGCGATCGGCCACGATGCCGGCGCGAATGCCGTCGAATACCGCGACGTCCACGCCGTCCGGATGATCGTCGCGCCGCGTCATGAGCGGCGTCACCGAGCCGATCAGCACCGCCTTCGCGATGCGGCGCGTACCGTGCCGGCCGATGTAGCGCGCCACCTCGCCGCCGCCCATCGAAAAACCGACGAGCGTCACGTCATGCAGGTCGAGCGTCTCGAGCAGCGTCGCGAGATCGTCGGCCAGCGTGTCGTAGTCGTACCCGCTCCAGGGTTGATCGGATCGCCCGAAGCCACGCCGGTCGTACGCGATGCAGCGCAGGCCGTGCGACGCGAGATGATGCATCTGCACGTCCCACATGTCGGCATTCAGCGGCCAGCCGTGAATGAACACGACCGGGCGGCCGCTGCCCCAGTCCTTGTAATGAATCGATACGCCGTCGCGGGTGGTGAACGTGCTCATGATGGTTCCTTTCGAGTAGGGAAGCCGCGTGCGCGTGCGCGGACGCGGCCGAAGCGTGTGGCGCCGCACGTCATGCCCGGGACTGCCGGGCGACGAATTGCTCGAGCGCCGTCGCGAGAATCATTTCGCGGCAATTCGCGGGGCGCTTCTCGCCGCGCCACTGAGGTTTGTAGATCGCGTCGCCGGTCCGGATCGGCTGCCCGGTGAGCGCGCAACGGCCGAGCCCGGGCCCGCGCGCCTTCGCGCTGATCCAGCGTTGTTCGTCGTAGCGGCAGCGCGTCGGGTCGCTCCACGACACCAGCATCGACGAATCGGTTTGCCGCTCGACGGCGATGATCGCGCAGCGGCGGCGCACGTCGCCGCTCGAGGGCATCGGCGCGTCGTCCCGATGCGGGCGACGCGAGCCGTCGGCCGTCCGCTCGCGCGGCATCGGCATCATCCGGAGGCTCGCGGCGGGCGACGGCCTGAGCGACGTGATCATGTGCTCCCAACGATTGAAGGCGTCCATGGCGGCATATCTAGGCAGGTGACGGTCGGCGCGGGCCGGCCGGCGCCGTTCGCATGGTGCGCAACGTGTGCCGGTGACCCGATGCTGACGATAGCCGCCGTTCGCTGAAGAGTCCCGGTCGCGCGCTTAATTTTTCTGCAGCGCGGCAAAATCCGCTCGCCACGCCGCGGCGTTCAAGAAAATTCAGCCGGATTTCAGTACGGCGCGCACCGCGCCGGGATACGCTCCTGACGGCATTCGTTCGTCCGCGCGCACCAGTCGTCGCGCGGCGGGCGCAGGCCGGACGGCTGCCGGGCGGGATGGCCGCGGCAGACCGCCACCGATCCACCATCCCGTGCGGCATCGCAGCCGCATACCTCAGGAGTCCAGATGCATTCCGAACAGACCGATGCCGTCGCGTCGGCCCGCCGCCGCGACATGCTGCTCGCCGGCGCGACGGCCGTCGCCGCAGCCGCCCTGCCCGCGATGGCGGCCGCAGCCGGCACGCCTTCCCGCAGCACCTCTTCAGCCCACCCAGGAGCGCACACGATGAACACGATCACCACCAAGGACGGCACGCAGATCTACTTCAAGGACTGGGGCAGCGGCCGGCCGGTCGTGTTCTCGCACGGCTGGCCGCTGTGCGCGGACGCCTGGGATGCGCAGATGCTGTTCCTCGTGCAGCACGGCTATCGCGTGATCGCGCACGACCGCCGCGGCCACGGCCGTTCGAGCCAGCCGTCGCTCGGCAACGACATGAACACGTACGCGGACGATCTCGCCGCCCTGCTCGACACGCTCGACGTGCGCGAGGCCACCCTCGTCGGCCACTCCACCGGTGGCGGCGAAGTCGCGCGCTACATCGGCCGCCATGGCACGAAGCGCGTGTCGAAGGCCGTGCTGATCGGCGCGGTGCCGCCGCAGATGGTGAAGTCGCCGACCAATCCGGGCGGCTTGCCGATGGACGTATTCGACGGCATCCGCAAGAACGTCGCGGAGAACCGTTCGCAGTTTTACAAGGATCTCGCCGTGCCGTTCTTCGGCTTCAACCGCCCGAACGCGAAGCCGTCGCAGGGCACGATCGACGCCTTCTGGTCACAGGGGATGATGGGCGGCATTCACGGCCAGTACCTGTGCGTGAAGGAATTCTCCGAAGTCGACTACACCGACGACCTGAAGAAGATCGACGTGCCGACGCTCGTGCTGCACGGCGACGACGACCAGATCGTGCCGATCGACGATTCGGCCCGGCTCTCGTCGAAGATCGTGAAGCACGCGGTGCTGAAGGTGATCGAGGGCGGCTCGCACGGGATGTGCGTCGTGAACGCCGATCGCATCAACGCCGAACTGCTCGCGTTCCTGCAAGCGTAAGCGCCGTCTGCCGCGGCGGCGCGCGTGCCGCCGCGGCAGACGCGGCAGACGCGCCGTTCAGGAATTTTCAGATTATTTCAGACGCACGATGCGGCGCTTACGGCGCCCGCACCGGACGCAGCAGGATGCCGAGCAGTGCACCGGCGAGCGCGAACGCCATCGCCACGCGGAAGTTGTCGGCCAGCGCGAGCGTGGTGGCCTGCACGCGCACCGCGCGATCGACGAGCGCATAGGCCGCCTGGTTGCCCGTCGCGAACGTGGCGCCATGCGCCACCAGCGATGCCGCGCCGGCCCGCAGCCGCTCGAGCGTCTCGGGATCCGACAGCGACACATGCAGACCGACGAGATTCGAATGGGTAGCCTCCCTGATGCGCTGAATCACCGCGATCGACGTCGTGCCGAGCTGCCCGCTCAGCAGGCGCGTCGTCTGCACGACCGCGCCGAACGTCAACGCATGTTCGGCCGTCACGTGCTTGCCGAAGAAGAAGATGACCGACGTGAGCGCCATCGTCTGACCGAGCGCCTGCAGCAACTGCGACGGAATGAAGTCGGGCTCGGCCCAGACCGGCGTGAGCCGCGACCCGAGCGCGAACGCGATCGCCACCATCGCGAAGCCGGCGACGATGAGCCGCCGCGGATCGACACGCTGCAGCAACAGCGCGACGCACGGCGCGAACAGCAGTTGCGGCATCGCGATCCAGCGCAGCGTATCGCCGATCTGCAACGGCCGAAGGCCGTACGTGCTGGCGAGGAACAGCGACGGGATGAAGCTCGTGTTGAGCACGGTGAAGCGCACGAGGCCGACGAGCACGATCAGCAGCGCGATGTTGGGCCGCACGAGGTAGCCGAGATCGAGGCCCGCGCGCGGCGACGCGAGTTCGTGAATCAGGAACGCGGCGATCATCAGGATGCCGGCGGCCAGCAATGCGACGATCAGCGGCGACTGCAGCCAGAACAGCCGCTCGCCCTGGTCGAGCGCGATGCACAGGCACGCGAAGCCGCCCGCGCCGAGCAGCATTCCGCGCGCGTCGATGCCGGACGCGAAGCGCTTGATCGGCTCGTCGGCGAGCGACACCATCAGGCACGCGATGAACGGCACGGTCAGCACCGCGTTCTGCCAGAACAGCCAGCGCCAGCTCAGGTGTTCGCTGTACCAGCCTTCGAGCGTGGCCGACAGGTTCAGCGACATCTCCAGGTTCATCGCATACGCGGCGATGCCGAACGGAATCAGCCGCGGCGGCAGCGTGCGCACGACGAAGCCGACCGTCAACGGCACGAACACGCCGGATGCGAGCCCCGCGATCGCCTGGCACACGATGAACGCGCCGAATTGCGTGCAGAGCGGCAGCACGCTTTCCGCACAGAGAAACACCGCGGCGCCCGCCATCAACACGCGGCGCGTGCCGAACATGAAGGCCGCCGCGATCGCGAGCGGCCCGACGAACATCTGCGACGCGGTAAACGCGGTGTTGATCCACGCGCCTTCGTCGACGCCGACGCCAAGCGCGCCGCGAACGTCGGCCAGCCCGAGCGACGTGATGCGCGACGTCAACGTCGCGATGATCGCGCCGAGCAGCACGGCCGCGATCGCGGCGATCGACCGAAACGTCGGGATGTCGGTGGCCGGGCCTGCGGCCGGCGCCGGCATGGCACTGCCGGTGGCGAACGTCGTGTTCATCGTCGAGCGGCTCCCGCCTGTCAAGCTGGCGCAAGCATAACGCGGCGCGTCGAATCCTGCCCGTACGATGGAGTTTGCCGATCATGACCCCACCCTCCCCCACGCCGTCGCCCGCTGCGTCCGCGCGCGCCCGACGGCCGGCCATCGTCGCGATCGCCATGATCGCGCTGCTGCTCGTCGCACTGCTCGTGTACGAGTTCGACGCACGCGATCGCGGCACCGACGACGCATACGTGACCGGCCACCTGCACGTGATCTCGCCGCGCGTCGCCGGCACGGTCGAGCGCGTGCTCGTCGACGACAACCAGTTCGTGCACGCGGGCGACGCACTCGTCGAGATCGACCGGCGCGACTTCGACGTACGCGTCGCGGCGCAGCGCGCACGCGTCGCCCAGGCGCATGCCGACGCGAGCCGCGCACGCGCGCAGATCGAGCAGGCGGACGCGGCGCTCGTGTCGGCGCACGCCGATGCCGACAAGGCCGAACTCGACTACGCGCGCGCACGCGAGCTGACCCGCGAGACGCCGCGCGGCTTGTCGAAGCAGGAGTTCGACGCGGCCGATGCCGCACGCAAATCCGCCCGCGCGCGCGTCGCGGCGGCCGATGCGCAACGGCGCAGCGCACTCGCCGCCGCTCAGGCCGCCGATGCCGCAGCGAGCCAGAACGATGCCGAATTGCGCGACGCGCTGCTGCAACTCGGCTACACGGCGGTCGTCGCGCCGTCGGACGGCTACGTCGGCAAGAAGACCGTCGAGACCGGCGAACACGTCGCGCCGGGCCAGGCACTGCTCACGCTGGTCGAGCCGCATCCATGGATCGTCGCCAATTTCCGCGAGACGCAACTGCGGCACGTGCGCGCCGGCGACGTCGTCCAACTGCGCTTCGATGCGTTGCCGCGGCGCGCGTTCACCGGCCGCATCGACAGCCTGTCGCCCGCGACGGGCGCGCAGTTCGCGCTGCTGCCGCCCGACAACGCGACCGGCAATTTCACGAAGGTCACGCAGCGCGTACCCGTGAAGATCCTGCTCGACGGGCCGGCCGCGTCGGAGCCGCGCATCCGGCCCGGGCTGTCGGTCGTCGTCACGCTGCAGCACGGCGGCACATCGCGATGAAGCGCGCATTCGCCGTGCTCGCCGCGAGCCTGCTGGCCGCGTGCTCGATCGCACCGCAGCCGCTCGCACCCGTCCCGGTCGAGCCCGACCGGTTCCGTCATGCCGATCCGTCGGCCGATCCGTCAACCGATACGCACGCGCCGTCGCTCGCCGAGTGGCCCGCGGGGTTCGGCGATCCACAGCTCGGCCGCCTCGTCGACGCCGCGCTCGCGCACAACCTCGACCTGCGCGCGGCGGCCGCGCGGGTCGATCAGGCGCAAGCGCTGCTCGGCATGCGCGATGCCGCGCTGGCGCCAAGCGTGCGCGTCGACCCGTCGTTCAGCCGCTCGCGCGTATCCGGCACGGTCGACAACGCGCTGCCGAAGCGCACGATGCACAACTGGTCGGTTCCCGTCGCCGCGAGCTACGAAGTCGATCTGTGGGGGCGCTTGCGCGGCGATGCCGACATCGGCAGACAGAACGTGCTGCAGGCGGCGGCCGACCGCGATGCGGTGCGTCTTCGGGTGGCAACCGAAGTGGCCGTCGACTACCTGACGCTGCGCTACGTCGACGACGATCTCATGACACTCATGCGCGCGATCGGGTTGCGGCGTACCGCGCTCGACGTGATCGCCGCACGCGTGCGGGCCGGCGCGGCAAGCGATCTCGACGGGCTGCGCGCGTCGGCCGATCTCGATACCGCGCATGCCGATCTCGCGGAGAGCCGCCGGCTGCGCGAGAACCTCGTCGACGCCATTGCGGTGCTGACCGGCGTATCGCCGACCGCGTTCGACATCGACACGCGCGCCGTGCCCGTGCGCGTGCCGGATGTGCCGGCCGGGCTGCCGTCCGCGCTGCTCGCCCAACGCCCGGACGTATTCGCGGCGGCACGGCGCGCCGATGCGGCGTCGCTCGAACTGGGCATCGCACGCACCGCGTGGCTGCCGACCCTGACGCTGACCGCCGACGGCGGTTTCGCCACCCGCGACCTGCGGTCGTTTCTCGACCGCAACAGCTCGCTGTGGAGTCTCGGCGCGAACGTCGCGCTGACGCTGTTCGACGGCGGCAAGCGCGATGCCGCGGTGGCCGCCGCGCGGGCCGGCACCGAAATCGCCGACGCAAACTATCGCGCGACCGCGATCGGTGCATTGCGCGACGTGCAGGATGCGCTCAACGACATCGCCGCGCAAAAGGAGCGGATCGTGCGCTACGACGACGCGGCGCGCGCGACGGACGCGGCGGCGCGGTTGTCGCTGAGCCGTTACGCGCATGGTTACGTCAGCTATCTGGAAGTCATCGACGCCGATCGCGATGCACTGAATGCGCGGCGCCAGCTGATTCACAGCCGGCAGGCGCTGGCCGTCGCGACGGTGAGCCTCGTGCGTGCGCTGGGCGGCGGGTGGACGCCGCCGGCGCTCGACGCGCGGGCCGCGCGGGCCGCTTCATGACAATCAAGGTCCGGCCGCGACGCGGCGCCGCACAATGCCGCGTATCCCCCGCTCGGCCGTCATCCGCCCCCGGCGCCGAACCCCGGTCGATCCGGGGCCGGACACCTTTCAGAACGTTTCAGCCCGCGCTTCAGGCAATCATCGCGGCCTCTGCGTAGACTGCCTTCATGAGCGGCCGCGCAGGACGGCGCTTGCGCTCGTCATCGACTGCTGGAGTGACAATATGATCCCCGTCGCCAATCATCGCCGTGCGGTAAGGCGGTCGCGGCCGCATCGAACGACCACGCATCGCCGACACGCATCGTCCGGTGTTGCCGCGCATCGCACGGCTTGCGGCGCACCGCATCGCCTGGAGCGCACATGAAGCACAAACGACTCTGGTTCGGCGCGGCCGGCATCGCGATCGTCGGCCTCGCGGTCGCGATCGGCATCATGGTGCGGCCGTCGATCGCGCCGATCGATCCGCCCGCCCCTGCTTCGTTCGATCCGCAGCTGGTGCGCGCCGGCGCGCGCGTCGTCGCGCTCGGCGACTGCGTCGTCTGTCACACCGCGAAGGACGGCAAGCCGTTCGCGGGCGGGCTGCCGCTCGCGACGCCGTTCGGCACGATCTATGCGACCAACATCACGCCGGACGCCGAAACGGGGATCGGCCGCTGGTCGCGCGATGCCTTCGCTCGTGCGCTGCGCACCGGCATCGGACGCAACGGCCGGCCGCTTTACCCGGCGTTTCCGTACGTTCATTTCACGCGGATGTCGGACGACGACATCGCCGCCGCGTACGCCTACCTGATGACCCGCGAGCCGGTACACGCGACGGCGCCCGCCAACGACCTGATATTTCCGCTGAACTTCCGGCCGCTGGTCGCGTTCTGGAACGTGCTGTTCCTGCGCGAAGGCGCGTATCAACCGGACCCCGCGCAGTCCGCGCAATGGAACCGCGGCAGGATGCTCGTCGACGGGCTCGGCCACTGCGCGTCGTGCCATTCGCCGCTGAATGCGATCGGCGGCGAACGCAGCGGCCAGGCGTTCGACGGCGGCATCGTCGACGGCTGGGAAGCGCCGTCGCTCAATACGCTGGGCCATGCGACGCGCCCGTGGACGCAGGCGCAGCTCGTCACGTACCTGCGCACCGGCCGAGCGAGCGAGCACGGCGCGGCGGCCGGGCCGATGCTGCCGGTCACGCGCGATCTCGCGACGGTGCCGGTGGAGGACGTCGAGGCGATCGCCGCCTACATTCTGTCGATCCAGAAACCGGCGAACGCGCGTGCGGCCGCGAATCCGGTAGAGCGCGCCGCGACGACGCCGGCCGCGCGGCGCGGCGCAACGCTGTTCCAGGCGTCGTGTGCGCAGTGCCACGGGCCGGCCGCGCCGATGCAGTCGCTCGGCGAGCGGCCGACGCTCGCGTTCAGCACGGCGGTCAACGCCGATACGCCGCGTAACGCGATCCAGATGATGTTCAACGGCATCGGCTGGCACGGCGAGGACACGCTGAACATGATGCCTTCGTTCATCGACCAGTACGACGACGCGCAGATCGCCGATCTCGCCGCATACGTGCGCGAGACCTATACCGATCGTCCCGCATGGTCCGGCGTGAACGCGATGGCCGCCAGGCTCAGAAAAGAGGACTCCGCACGATGATTACCCTCACCGTCAACGGCGTGCGGCACACGCTGGACATCGATCCGTCCACGCCGCTGCTGTACGCGCTGCGCAACGACCTGCACCTGCACGGCGCGAAGTTCGGCTGCGGCCTGGGACAATGCGGCGCCTGCACCGTGATCGTCGACGGCAAGCCGACCTTCTCGTGCCTGATGCCGGTGGCCGCGCTCGGCTCGCGCAGCGTGCGCACCATCGAGAGCCTCGGCACCGCCGAGCATCCCGGCCCGCTGCAACGCGCGTTCATCGAGCACCAGGCCGCGCAGTGCGGCTACTGCATCGCCGGGATGATCATGCGCGCGCAGGCGCTGCTCGAACGCAATCCGAAGCCGAGCGAGCAGGAACTGCGCACGCACATGGAACCGAACCTGTGCCGCTGCGGCACGCACATGCGGATTCTCGCGGCGGTGCGCTCGGTCGCGGGGCTGCCGCCCCCCGAACCCGCTTCCGCTCCCGTCACGATCAGCAAGGGGCTGTGATGAATTCCCACGACGACATCGACGAAGGCCGCCGGCACTTCATCGTCTCCGGCGCGCTGTTCGTCGCGTTCAGCCTCGCGCCTGCGTCGCGCGCGGCCGCGCAACTGGTGATCGCCGACGAAGGCGCGGCCGTGCATGTCGCGAAAGCCACTCAGACGCTGGCCGGCAGCCTGAAGACCAATCCCTTGCTCGACGCGTGGGTCAAGATCGCGCCCGACGGCAAGGTCACCGTGTTCACCGGCAAAGTGGAGCTCGGCACCGGCGTGCGCACCGCACTGCTGCAGGTGGCCGCCGAGGAACTCGACATGAAGCCGTCGCTGATCACGTTCCTGACCGCCGACACCGGCGCGTCGCCGGACGAAGGACTGACCGCCGGCAGCCATACGATGGCGGACAGCGGCTCCGCGCTGCTGAACGCGACCGCGCAGGTGCGCGCGCTGCTGGTGGAAGGCGCGGCGAAACGCTTCGGCGTCGATCCGCGCACGCTGACGACCGCCGACGCGGTGATCAAGGCGCCGGACGGCCGCACGATGACCTACGGCGACGCGATTCGCACGGTCGACCTGCACCGCAATGCTGCGCCCACGTCGCCGCTGAAGAACCCGGCGACGTTCGCCGTGATCGGCACGTCGCTGCCGCGCGTCGACATCCCGAACAAGGTCACGGGCGGCGTCAGCTACGTGCAGGACATGCAGTTGCCCGGCATGCTGCACGCACGCGTCGTGATGCCGCCGGTATACGACGCGAAGCTGCTGTCGTTCGACGAAGCCGCGATCCTGAAGCTGCCGGGCGTCGTGCGAGTCGTGCGCAACGGCAGCATGCTCGCGGTGGTCGCGCAGGGCGAATGGCAGGCGGTGGTCGCGCAGCGCGCGCTCGCCGCCGGCTGCCGCTGGTCGCCGGGCCGCACGCTGCCCGATCGCGGCACCGTGCACGCGGATCTGAAGCGGATCTCGACGCAGCGCATCGAGATCGCGAACACGCATGCGGCCACCGCGCCGGCCGTGAAGACGCTCAACGCGACGTTCCTGAAGAATTACCTGCTGCACGGGTCGATCGGGCCGTCGTGTTCGGTCGCGCATCTCGAGAACGGGACGATGACGGTCTGGACCCACTCGCAGGGCGTCTATCCGCTGCGCGACGCGCTCGCGGAGATGCTGTCGATGCCGAAGGCGAGCGTGCGCTGCATTCACACCGAAGGGTCGGGCTGTTACGGACACAACGGGGCGGACGACGCGGCCGCGCATGCCGCGCTGATCGCCGCCGCGATGCCCGGCAAGCCGATCCGCGTGCAATGGATGCGCGAACAGGAGCACACGTGGGATCATTTCACGCCGGCGATGGTGACCGAGGTCAGCGCATCGCTCGACGCGGGCGGCCGCATCGTCGACTGGAACTATGCGTTGTGGAGCAGCTCGCACAACGAGCGAATCGTCAACGCGGGCCGGCTGCTGCCCGCGCGCATGCTGGAGCCGCCGTTCGTGCCCGCGCCGTCCACGCCGATGCTGCAGCCCGAGGGCGGCGCCGACCGCAACGCGATTCCGCTGTATGCGCTGCCGAACCAGCACATCGTCAATAACTTCTCGCCGACGATGCCGCTGCAGACGTCCGCGATGCGCTCGCTCGGCGCGCACACGAACATCTGGGCGATCGAAAGTTTCATGGACGAACTCGCGCACGCAGCCGGCGTCGATCCGGTCGAATTCCGGCTGCGTCACATGGAGGACCATCGCGCGCGCCAGGTGATCCGGCTCGCCGCGAAGCACTTCGGCTGGCCGAGGCCGCCGCGCGCGCGCAACCGCGGCGTCGGCTTCGCGTTCGGCAAGTACAAGAACCTGATGGCCTACGTCGCGATCGCGGTCGAGGTGTCGGTCGTGCCGGAAACCGGCCACGTGACGCTCGAACACGCGGAAGCCGCCGTCGACGCAGGCCAGATCGTGTCGCCGGACGGCATCCGCAACCAGATCGAGGGCGGCATCGTGCAGGCCGCGAGCTGGACGCTGTACGAGGCGCTGAAGTACGACACCGAGCGGATTCGCAGCTTCGACTGGAGCAGCTACCCGATCCTGCGCTTCTCGGCCGTGCCGCGGAACGTGACGGTCCATCTGGTCAATCGCCCCGGCGCGCCGTTTCTCGGGGCCGCCGAGGCGTCGATGGGGCCGACCGCCGGCGCACTGGCCAACGCGATCTTCGATGCGACCGGCCAGCGCATGCGCGAAATGCCGTTCGCCGGCGACGCACTGAGACAACGCATCGACGCATAGCGGTTTGGTCGCACCCGCTACGCGCTACCCGATACGCGACCAGACGGCGCCGGCACGCACCGGCGTCGCATGCCGACAGGCTGGAGAACTTCCGACGATGGATACCTTGCTTTCGATGCGCGTGTTCACGCGCATCGTCGAAACCGGCAGCTTCACGCGCGCGTCCGACACGACCGGCCTCACCACCCCGCGCGTGTCCGCGCTGCTGAGCGCACTCGAGCAGCATCTCGGCTGCCGGCTGCTGAACCGCACCACGCGCCGGATCTCGCTGACCGAGGACGGCCAGGCTTATTACGAACGTTCCGTCGCGGTGCTGCGCGAGATCGACGACATGGAGGCGTCGGTCTCGCAGGCCCGCAACGTGCCGCGCGGCCGGCTGAAGGTGAACCTGCCGCCCGCGATGGCCAAGCAGGTCGTGGTGCCCGCGCTGCCGGCGTTTCTCGACGCCCATCCGGGCATCATGATCGAACTCGGCGTCACCGACCGGCAGATCGATCTCGTCGGCGAAGGGGTCGACTGCGTGGTGCGCATCGGCGCGCTCGACGATTCGGGGATGATCGCGCGGCGGATCGGCAGCCTGACCACCTGCACCTGCGGGTCGCCCGCCTATCTCGCGCGGTGCGGCGAGCCCGCGACCGTCGACGATCTCGCGCAGCACGTGGCGGTCAGCCACATCTCGGCCGACACCGGGCGGCCGCGTGCGTGGGACTACGTCGTCGACGGCGAGCCGCGCATCGTGCAGATGTGCGGCACGGTGGCCGTCAACGACGCGGACAACTACATCGAATGCGGCGTCGCCGGCATCGGGCTGATCAAGACGTCGCTGTACCTCGTCGAGCCGTACCTGAAGTCGGGGCGGCTGCGCGAGGTCCTGACCGATTTCAACGCGCCGCCCAAGCCGATTTCGGTGCTGTATCCGCCCAATCGCCACATCCCGGTCAAGCTGAAGGTGTTCGTCGACTGGCTCGCGAGCCTGTTCGAGCAGATTCCGACGCTGCAGGGCAAACGCGGCTGAATCCGCACGGCGCGACATGCCGCGCGCGGTGTCGCGATGCAGCCGGTCGTCCGTCCGGCTCCGCACGCCGGACCAGCGCCGTCACGTGTCGTTCCACCGCGCGCCCAGTACGCGCCCGCAGAAATTCGGCCGATGAAAATCCGGATCCGCGCGCTCGAGCACGTCCGCGCTCCACGTGCCGAACGTCGACTGCGGCCGATGCTCGACGCCGCGCGCGACCGTGTCGAGAAACGCTTCGCGAAAGCCGCTGCCGCGCGGGTAAGTCGCGAGCAGCGCCGTGCGCTCGTCGAGGGTGTAGGCGTCGAAGTCGGTCGCCATCAGGTCCGTCGACACCGCACCTGCCAACGCGCGCGCGAGCGGCGACGTACGGGCGGCCACACCCGGCGTCGTATGCAGCGCGATCGCGTGCCACACGTCGTCGCGCATGCGCCGCGACCGGCGATGCCGCAGCAGCAGCGCGTGCGCGGCGTCCGCCCCGTCGAGCTCGTAGCGTTCGGCCGACCGGCAGTACGCCGGACTCAATCCCATGTTCGCGTACATCGCGGCGACGTACAGTGCGTCGGCGTCGCACGCGTCGCCTGCACGCCGCGCGGCGAGCGACGCGAACACGAACACGCGCGCCGCATGGTCGGCGAGCGCGGCGGGCAACGACGCGCGGGCCGCGTCGGCTGCCTCGACCGCAACGGGCGTGCGCGGAATGCGAACGCCGGCCACTTCGTCGCCGGTGGCCAATGCGCGCGTGTGCGCAACATTCATTCTGTCTCCTTCGTGCCCCGTACCCGGGGCGGAAAATCGTTCAATGCATGGCGGCGCCCCGGCAGCGCGTCGCGCACCGGCTCGCACCGCTCAAAACGCGACGCAGCAGCGGCCGAAGGCTTCGCAGGGTTCGGCGTCCGCACTCGCCGTCGGATAGCGCGGCCGCGCGAAGCGGCGTCCATGGCCGCGCACGCGGCACGCATCGATACCGGGCGCCGGGCACGCGTCGCCCGCCGCCGCCGCGTGCGATCGGTCGCGCCCGCCGGCGCCTGCCGCATCGTCGACGCGGCCCTCGGCGACCGGCGACCATGCGGGGCTGACGGGCGGCGGCGGCGGCGCGAGCGGCGAGAATTCCTGCTCCGCGTGCACGACCTTGCCGCCGACGACCGTCAGCACCGACGACAACGCCGGGATGCGCCGCGCGTCGATCGTGAAGTAGTCGTCGCTCAGCACCGCGAAATCGGCATACCGGCCGGGCACCAGCGCGCCCTTGCGGTGCTCGTCCGTGGAGAACCACGCGCTGCCGACCGTGTAGCGGCGCAGCGCCTCCATCCGGCCCAGCCGGTTGCGCGCCGGATACAGCGCGGTGCCCCCGACGGAGCGCCCCGATACCATCCAGTACAGCGCGACGAAGGGGTTGTAGCTCGCCGCGCCCATCGCGCCGGAGCCGGCGCCGACCGGTAGCCCGGCCGCGAGCATCGCGCGGATCGGCGGCGCACGCGTGGCCGCCGCCGCACCATGGCGCGCGATGAAGGCTTCGCCCTGGAACGCCATGCGCGGCTGCACGGTGATGCCGCCGCCCAGCGCCGCGACACGCGCGATATTGGCATCCGAAATCGCCTCGCAGCGATCGAAGCACCAGCGCAGCCCGTCGAACGGCGTGTCGCGATCCACCGCTTCGAACACGTCGAGGAAGCGGCCGATCGATTCGTCGTAGGTCGCATGCAACCGGAACGGCCAGCGGTGGTGCACGAGCAGCCGGACGATGGCCGCCAGCTCCACGTCGATCGACGCGGGCAGGTCGACGCGCGGCTCGAGAAAATTCCCGAGATCGACCGCCGAGAACAGCAGCCGCGCGCCGGCGCCGTTCGCGCGCAGGAACGCGTCGCCGTCGCCGGGCGCCGTCAGCGCGATCCATTTCGCGAAGTCGTCGAGCTCCCGGCCGGCGTGCCGCGCGCCCAACGCATAGGCGATGCGCGTCGTCAATTCGCCGCGCCGCGCGAGCGTCGCGACCGCCGCATAGTCGTCCGGATACGCGAGGCCGTCGCCGCCGGCGTCGATCGCGCTCGTCACGCCGACGCGGTTCAGCGCGCGCATGAACTGCCGCGTCGAGTTGACCCGGTCGGCCGCATCGAGCATGGGCGCGTGGGCGAGCGCCGCGAACAGCACCGCCGGGTCCGCACGCGCGATCAGCAGCCCGGTCGGCCGCCCATGGCGGTCGCGTCGCAGTTCGCCGCCGGGCGGATCGGGCGTGTCGCGCCCGTAGCCGAGCGCGCGCAGCGCGGCCGCGTTCAGCCACGCGCAGTCGCCCAGATGCTGGATGAATACCGGCGTGTCGGGCGCGATCGCGTTGAGCTCGGCCGCCGTCGGGCCGCGCTTTTCCGCGAACTGCAGCGCGGTCCAGCCGCCCGCCACGCGCGCCCATTGCGGCGCGGGCGTGCGTCGTACTTGCCGGCCCAGCAGCTCGAGCGCGTCGGCAAGCGACGACACGCCGTCCCAGCGCACCTCGAGATTGAAGTTCATCCCGCCGCGTATCGCCTGCAGGTGCGCATCGATCAGGCCCGGAATCACGGTGCGGCCATGCAGATCGATGCAGGTCGTGCCGTCGTGCGCATGGCGCAGCACGTCGCGATCGTCGCCGGTCGCGACGATGGTCCCGTCCTTCACGGCGAGCGCGCGGACGAACGAGCGCTGTTCGTCCTGGGTCGCGATCTTGCCGTTGAAGACGACGAGGTCCGCCGAGCGCGCGGGTTCCGTCGCTCTAAGCACCGTCGGGCCTCCCGCGCGCGCTCGTGCGCGGCGCCGCGCGGCACGCCCCGCTTCTCGCCGCGGCCCGGAAAGCGGCTGCACCGCGCACGTCGAGACGCACGCTTTGATCGCGCGGCCGCGCGGCTGCACCGGAATCGCGCATCGTCATGCGGCCTGCTGCGCCGCGTCGGCGGCATCGCGTCGCGCGCGGGTCAGGCATGGCGCGAGCGGCGCATCCTGACGGACGAAGTTCTGCACGCGCAGCAAGCGACGCACGTCGTGTGCGCGCGAATGCGGATCGAAGTGCCGCGCGACGCCGGCGACCAGCGCCGATGCTTGCCCGGTGTGCCCGCGCTCGATCAGGTGATCGGCGAGATCGAGCGAGCTGCGCAGCGCCCACATCGCGGCGCCCTGCGCGTTCGCGGTCTGGATCGCCATCTGCAGATGACGATGCCCGTCGGCCTCGTACGCCGCGGCGAGATTCGCGCCGACGGTGCGCGCCTGTTCGAGCATCGCGACGCCTCTCACGCGCAGCAGCTCGGGGACGAACAGGTGCTCGCCGTGCGCGCGGCAGCGTGCGAGCGTCGCATCGAGCCGGATGCGCGCTTCATCGGCGCGGCCGGTTCGCACGAGGCCCTCCGCGTACGCGACGGTCAACGGCGCGAGCACGCGCCGGAATCCGCTCGCCTCGACGTGCCGCAGCGCGGGTTCGAGCCGGGCGAGGCCGGCGCCGGGATGGCCGGCCTGGATGTCGAACTGGCCGGTCAGGCATTCCGCGTGACTGCGCCAGATGTCGAAGCCGTGCGCGTCGGCGGTCGCGCGCAGCGTCGCGAGATAGTCTGTCGTGATGTCGTGATCGCCGTAGCGCAGGGCGATCGGCACGGCGGCCGCGCCGAGCACGATGCACAGCGTGAGCGGCGACGGGCCGCGGCGCGCGTGCTCGACCGCTTGCGCGGCGATGCGCATCGCGTGCTCGGGTTCGCCTTGCATCCAGAGCAGACGGATCAGCATCGTGCGCCCCAGCGTCGCCATGTCGACGCCCAGCGCGGGCTGCGCGCACGACGGCTCGCACGCGTCGGCGAGCTCGGCCGTCGCCGCTTCCAGCCGCTCGCGCGCCTGCGCATGCTCGCCGAAGTAATGCAGCGACGTCGCGACCATCGTGTTCGCCAGCAACCGCTGCGAACGGTCGCCGCGCCGCTCCGCCGCCCGCTCGAAACGCGTCGCGTAGCGCAGCGATTCGTGAATGTCCGACAGCGTCAGCATCGTGTTCCACAGCCCCACCAGCGCGCGCGCATCGAACGCATCGTCGCCGATGTGCGTGGCGAGACCGAGCGTGCGGTCCCACATCGCGGCGGCGGCCAGTGCGTCGCCGTCGGTATGCAGCAGCGCCGATGCGCAGGCCGCCCGAAGCCGCATCTCGCGCGCGGCGTCGACCGGGCCCGCGGCGCCCGTGTCAAGTTCGTCGAGTACCTGGCGGGCGCGCGCCGTGCACGCGCGCATCCGCGACGGCTCCAGCAGCGCGCGCGCCAGTCGGTCGGGTTCGGGCACGCCTGCGGCCTCGGCGGCGTCCGCCGGTTCATCCACGGCCGGCGCGTGCGCATCCGCGGCCGGCGCGTCGGCCAGCGCCGCGGGACGCGCCGGCGCTCGCTCGCGCTCGTACTCCGCGTGGCGCGCGACGATGCGCTCGAACTCGCCTTCGTTGTGCAGTTTTTCCAGCGCGTACGCACGCGTCGATTCGGTCAGCCGGTAGCGCGCATACGCGCCATGGAACTCGACCGTCACCAGCGATTTCGCCACCAGCTCGCCGAGCACCGCGATCAAGTCAGCAGCCGATGTACCGGGCTCGGTGGCGACCGCGCGCGCGGCATCGAACGAAAACGGCCCGATGAAGCACCCCATCCGGCGAAACAGGGCGCGCGCGGCCCCATCGAGCAGCACATAGCTCCAGTCGAACGTCGCGCGCAGCGTCTGATGACGCGGCAGTGCCGAGCGCAGCCCGCCGGTCAGCAGGTTCAGCCGGTCGTCGAGGCGCGATGCGACGACCGCGAGCCCGAGCGTCGCCACGCGCGCCGCGGCCAGTTCGATCGCGAGCGGCAGCCCGTCGAGGCGCCGGCAGATGTCGCCGATCAGCCGCACGCCGGTTTCATCGATCGCGCAATCCGGCGCGGCCGCGCGCACGCGTTCCAGGAACAGCTCGACGGCCGAGCAGCGGACGATTTCGTCGAGGGACGCGTTGCCGTCCGGCACCGCGAGCGGGCTCATGCGCAGCACCGCTTCGGCCGAGATGTGCAGCGGCTCGCGGCTCGTCACGAGCACGCGCAGCGAGCCGGCGCTCGACGTCAGCGTTTCGACGAGGCTCGCCACCAGATCGACGATGTGCTCCGCGTTGTCGAGCACGAGCAGGCAACGCGCCGTCGCGAACGCGTCGGCGATGCGGTCGACGGCGGGCACGCCCTGCGTATCGAGGCCGAGCTCGGCGGCGAGTGCGATCAGCATGTCGTCGCGCGTCGACGCGCGCGCCAGCTCCACGAACAGCACGCGCTCGCGCGAGCGGCTGCGCACGCCGTGCGCGACGCGCACCGCAAGGCTCGTCTTGCCGATTCCGCCCGCGCCGACGAGCGTGACGACCGGCGTGCGTTCGAGCATGTCGACGATCTGCGCGAGTTCGGCGTCGCGCCCGACGAGCGGTGCGATCTGCGAGGACACGGGGGCATCGGGCGGTGCGGCGACGGCCGGCGCTTCGGGCGCGGACGCGAGGTCCGGGCCGGACGACGCGTTCGCCACCAGGAGGTAGCCACGGCCGGGCACCGTCTTGATCAGATCGCGGCTCGCGCCGAGCGCCTTGCGCAGCGTCGCCACATGCACCTGAAGCCGGTTTTCCTCGACGATCAGGCCCGGCCAGACCGCGTCCATGATGTCGTCTTTCGACACGACCGAACCGCTGGCGCGGTGCAGGACTTCGAGAATGTCGAGCGCGCGCGCGCCGATGCGCAGCGACGCGCCTTGACGACGAATGTCGCGTTGCTCGAAATCCACCGACAAAGTTCCGATCTGAATCATGGCCGCCTCCGGTCCCTCGAGATGACTGCCGGATGAACGCGGCAGTTCACCCGGCAGGAAGTCCGCGTCCGGCGCACCTTGCACCGGACGGAAAATGTCGAATTCCGGACCGAGTGTAGACGGACGGTCGCCGAAAATCTTGGAGGAAAATGCGCTGTTCGCGCATTCCGGGCGGGCCCGGGCGCACGATCACTTGCGTGTAAAAGTGGGGCGCTATACTCTGCCGGGCCGCTTGCGCAGGCGTTGCGCCGGGACACGCACTCACCGCACGCTCGCATTGAAAGCAAATTGTCAGGATGACGAGCGGACGTTTATGCAAATTCATTTTGAACGTCCGCGTGCGCATCTAAACTGGACTCGTCATTTCAGCTCCGAGTCCCTCGCTGGGGAATTCCATGTCAGACTCCGTCATCGCCGCCGCGGTGGCATCGCCACCGCGGCGGCCGAAAGACACGCTCGGCTGCGTGTCGAGCCTGCTGTCGAAGGATATCGAGACGGCGGCCGGCGGCCTGAGGCTTCACCGCAAATGCATGAGCGAAGCGCACGTCGAACGGATCGAGATGCCCGCGTGCGATCGCGGCTTCCTGGTCGGCGTGTCGCTGGGCGGCGGCCATCGCCGCACGCTCTATGGGCACGCCGGCGCGAGCGAGCGCCGGTTCCAGCATCACTCGATCTACATTCGCGACTTCTCGCGCCCTTTCCACGCGGACCTGTACGGCAACTTCGACTTCGTGCTGGTCGAGCTGCCGCATGCGTATCTCGAACACGTCGGCCCCGAGCACGGCGGCCAGCCGATCAGCGGCCTCACGTGCCGCCCAGACGTACGCGATCCGGTCCTCGGCCATCTCGCGCACGCGGTGGCGGACAGCCTCGACGCACCCGGCCCGCTGAACGCGCTGTTCATCGAACAGGTCGGGCTCGCGATGGGCACGCATCTCGTGCGCCGCTACGGCAACGCGCGTGCGTGCGAACTCGAGCGCAAGGGCGTGCTGTCGCCCGCGAAGGTGGCGCTCGCCCAGGAACTGTTGATGGAAAAGGCGGACCTCGGCGTATCGATCGAGGAAGTGGCGAACGAATGCGACCTGTCGCGCGGTTATTTCATCCGCGCGTTCTCGCGCACCACCGGCCGCACGCCGCACCAGTGGCTGCTCGAACAGCGCGTGATGCGCGCGCGCGAGCTGATCGAGACGTCCGATATGACGCTGGCCGACATCGCGGTCGCGTGCGGCTTCGCCGACCAGAGCCATCTGAACCGCGTATTCGTGCGGATCGTCGGCCATCCGCCCGGCGCGTGGCGGCGCGCACGGTCGCGCTGACCGGCGGCCTGGACGCACGCCGGGGCGTCACCGCACCGGCGTCGCGTCATAGTTGACCGGCACCCAGTCGTATTGCGCACCGTCCCGGCGCAGGTGGCCGAGCCCGGGAAACGCGATATGCGCGGCACCGACGAGATAGCGTCGATCGGCGACGCGCTTCAGCGTGTCCCGCCGCGTGCGGCGTGCGGCGCCGGCATCGCTGTCGTACTGGACCGTCGCGTTCACGTCCCGCAACTGGATCGCCGCCACGTGCACGATGTCGCCCCACGCGAGCAGGCCCGCGTGGCCGCTCTCGATCAGATAAGCCGTATGGCCCGGCGTATGGCCGGGCATCGGCACCGCGCGAATGCCGGGCCCCAGCGTCGCTTCGCCGCGAAACGTCTCGAAGCGGCCGGCCTTGACATAAGGCGCGACGGCCGCGGCGGCCGCATCGAAGAACGACGCGAGGAACGCCGGCGCTTTCGCCTTGTTGGCGGGATCGAGCCAATACGCGGCCTCGACCGCGTTCACCCGCACGACGGCATTCGGAAACGTCATCGCGCCGTTCGACGCAATGCCGCCGACATGGTCCTTGTGCAGGTGCGTGAGCAGCACTTCGTCGATCTGTTCGGGTGCATAGCCCGCCGCGCGCAGGTCGTCGAGCAGCTTGCCGCAGCAATCGCCGTACAGCGTGCCGGCGCCCGCATCGACGAGGATCCGCTTCGATCCGGTATCGACCAGGAACGCATTGATCGACCCCTGCACGGGCGGCTCCAGGAATGCGCGGTCGAGGTCGCGCCGGATCTCGGCCTTCGAGATGTCGCGAAACACCGTGTCGACCGGAAACGGATGGGTGCCGTCGGACAGCGCGATCACCGTGAAGTCGCCGATCTTCAGTCGGTAGAAGCCGGGAGGCTGCCGGGCCGCGGCGGGGGCAGGCGCCATGGATTGCGCCATGGATTGCGCCGTGGATTGCGCTTCGGGTTGCGCATTGGCGTGGACGTCGGGCTGCACGCCGGCCTGCGCAAACGCCGCAGGCGTCGACAGGCCCACGCACCCGGCCACGATCAGCAAACGGGCCGCATGCGCAACGCACGCGTGCCGGAACAGGGTCTTCATGCGATCTCCGTGACGAAACGTGCGCGCGCCCGGCCATGAACGGAACGACCCGCACGACACGCGATGCCGCGCAGCTTATCGGGCGCCGCGGCGAAAATCCTGAGCGGCGCCTGAATTGTCCTGAAGACACCGAGGCCGCGCTCGACAGTGCCGGCATCGCGCTGCTGCCCGACTGACTGGTCGGTGCGGATCTCGAAGCAGGCCGCCTGCAGCGGCTGTTCGGACAGTACGGCGTGACGCCGGGCTCGGCGCGTGGTGATCACCGCCCTGTACCTGCCGAACCAGCGCGGCTCGAAGCGCGTGACCGCGTTCATCGATTGCGTCGAATCGCTCGCCAGCGCGCAGTGCTGATACGCGCGGCGACGCGACGCGTCACCAGCCGAACTTCGCTTCCATCCCGACATAGTCGGCATTGCGCGCGCCGAGTGCGCGAATCGACGAGCCGAGCTGGAAGTGCACGGCCTCGAGCGCGAGCGCGACGTTCGCGTCGACGAGCCAGTCGACGCGCGCCTGCGCGTACATCCCCGTCCACGCGCCGCCCTTGCCGGCCGTGCCCGGCACCGCCGACATCCCCTGCCCGTAGATCGCGTCGGCAGTCGTCTGCCGCCACTGGAAGCCGACGGCGGTGAGCACCGTGACCGAACTGGCCGGCTTGAAGGTCAGCGAGGGCTTCACATGGATCAGGTTGCTGTATCCGGTATAGCCGGCGAGCGTGAAGTAATAGCCGTTCGGAAACATCGGGTTGAACGTGCCGACGCGCCGGTCGCCCGGATGCGCGTCGCCCGACGCACCGTCGACCTGGATGCCGATGCGCGGCGTGCCGGCCGTCTTCGCGAACGTGTAGCCGCCCAGCGCGCCGAACGCCCACGCGCCGACCGTGTCCTGCCCGACGTGGCCCGTCTGCAGCATCGCCTCGACGTCCCAGTCGAATCCGTCGGTCTTGCCCGCGTAGCGCATGTCGAATACGTCGCGCCGCTCGGTGCCGGATGCATCCGGATAGCGCGCGTTGTCGCGCGTATAGCGCGACCAGTACGCCGACAGATCGCCGGGCCCGGTTCCGGTGCGCTCGACGCGCACGCCGTCGAATCGCAGGTGCCGGTTCGACACGTCGTCGAACATGGCCGCATTGCGATACTGCACCGGGCGCGTCACATAGCCGATCAGCCGCCATTTGCCGATTTCGTAATCGGTCCACAGTCCGTCGTACGCCTGCCGCACGTTCGGGCCGTCGCGCACCGACACGAAACGCTGCAGGTCGAACGCCATCTCCTGCCGGCCGATCCGCGTCTTGAACGTGCCCGGCCCCAGTTGATCGACGTACGCGACGAACGCCTGCTCGAGGTCGAGCTGATCCTTGTCGACCGGGCCGACCGTGTCCTTGCCGAACGGCCGCGCATCGACGAACTGCACGAACGCCTGCAGATGCCCGCGATACCGCAGGTCCGCATGCACGTTCGCGCGCTGGATCACGTAGTTGTCGTCATGCGCGGCGCCCAGGCCGAACAGCGGCGCGTTGTTCAGCTCGAAGCGTTCGCGCAGGTTGGCGCCGAGCGACAGATAGGTCGACGGATCGTCGCCGAGCCTCACGTACTTCAGCGCATCGAACGGCTTGCGCGGCACGCACGGATTCGCGAGCACCGACCAGTCTTCCTGCCAACGGTTGAACAGCACCGTCGGGCGCTTCGCGGTGCACGACGCCGCGGCGGCCGCGGCCGGCGACGCGGCCGCGCCGGCCGCCGCTACATCGGCATCGGCGCCGACGGCCGCCCCCGCGTGCAACGCGGCGCCCCCCGCCAGCACGACGCACGGCAGCGCGCCGCGCCACGATCGCTTCATCGGCCGGCGCACCGTCATTTCGATCGCGCGTGGATTTCGGCGACGTAGCCGCCCGGGAACTGCACGAGCGCCGCGTCACGGCCGTCCGACTTGAACGGCGGCACGAGCACCGTCACGCCGGCCGCTTCGGCCTGCTTCAGCGTCGCGGCGAGATCGGCCACTTCGTAGCCCGTCATTTCGCGCCCGAACGGGTAAGGCAGGTGGCCGTCGGTCGCGAGCACGGTCATCTTGCCGAAGCCCGATTCGATGCGAATGCGGCGATACGTGTCGTTCGGCCGGCCGATCTCGATGCCCGGTGCATGGCGCACGTCGGACACGATCTTGCCGTGCGAGAACGCGGCGAAGTTGTGTGCGAGCTTGCTCGCGCTTTCCGGCGATACGTACACGCGATTCTCCGGCACCGTCTGCAGCGCGTCGTAGTTCGGCGCCTGCGTGTGCCAGTACAGCTGCATGTTCACGCCGCCCGGCCAGCGAACGATCGCGTCGCGCCCGATCGGATCGGGGAACGTCGTCACGACGATGTCCGCGCCATGCGCGCGCGCCGCTTTCACCGCGACGTCCATGTCCGTGACGAGATAGCCGGTGCGTTCCTCACAGAACGGATACGGAATCGGCGTCTTGAAGCCGAACACCGAGATCGTGCCGACCGGCGTGAGCACGAGCTGCGACATCGTCTGGCTCGGCGTCGGCGTGACCTGGAACACGCCCTGCTTCGACTTCTTGCCGCCGAAGGTCGCGACGAAGCTGTCGGTAAACCGGTCGAAGTCTTCCGGCGCCACGCACACGTGAGTCGTGTCGTACTGCGGGCCGACCGCGATCGCGGGGAAGCGCGCCGCGGCGGCCGGCGACGCGACGTCGTCGAGGTGAGTTTCGTCGGCGAGTGCCGGCGCGCCGACCAGCAGCGCGGCGAGCACGGCCGACGACGCGGCGGTCATGCGCAGCATGTTGCGCAGGTTCAGTGAACTCATCGGTTTTCTCCTTGATGGTGACGCGCGCGGCCTCGGGCCGCGCGCGGATTTGGATTCAGCGGGATGCCGGCCGCTCATCCGGGCGGCCCGGACGACAGGCGGGAAACACGAGCACCGCGGCGGCAGCGCGCGCCGCAACCGGACGCGCGCGACTTCCTGGGCGGGCGGGCCGGCCGGAGCAGACTCGTCGTTTCAGCACGGTCGTCGCGACATCACCGAATTGCGGGACCGTGCGAGCGGGGGTCTCGTCTATCGTCGAGCACGGTGACGAGGACGAGCCCACCGATCAATCCCGGAGCTTCGAAAAATGCGTTATGGGCCATGAAGCGCGCAATGTGTGTCATGTTCCAGAACTCGGCGGCCATTTCGGCAGCACCCACGGCCGCGACACCCGCGTGCGGACCCATGCCGCGGAGTCGCAAGTGGTATGCATCGCCCTATCAGATCGCCCAGCAAGAGCACCCGAACGCGCCCCAGAAGCCCTTCGCGTCGGACGTCGGCAACGCGCTCCCCCATGCGCCTGCGTGCGCATGCTGGTGAACGGTGCATTCATTCGCGCAGGCGCACATCGCGGCGGCCGCCGCGCGTTGCAGCGGCGCGCCGTTGCGCTGCGTCGCGCCCCAGCCGCCGTAACCGCCGAACTCGCGCACGGGCGACCAGTCCGGCATCGCCGGCGGGATCGGCGCGTCGTGCGATGCGAATGGCCCCGCGCCCCACACGATCTTCCCGTCGACCACCGTCAGCAACGCGGTCGTGGCGGCGATATCGTCCTCCGCACACGCGAAGAAATCGCGATCCGGGACGACCAAGTCGGCAAGCTGCCCCACCGCGATGCGTCCTTTCTTGCCCTCTTCGTTCGAGAACCACGTCACGTACTCGGTCCACATCCGCAGCGCGGTTTCGCGATCGAGCAGGTTGCGCTGCGGATACATGCGCATGCCGCCGACCGTCTTGCCCGTCACGAGCCATGCGAGCGACACCCACGGGTTGTACGACGCGACGCGCGTCGCGTCGGTGCCGGCCGACACCTTGAGCCCCTTGGCGAGCATCTTCGCGACAGGCGGCGTCGCCTCGGCGGCTTGCGCGCCGTAGCGCTCGACAAAGTATTCGCCCTGGTACGCCATCCGGTGCTGCACCGCGATACCGCCGCCGAGCGCGGCGATTCGATCCATCGATTTCTCGGTGATCGTTTCCGCGTGATCGAAGAACCAGTTCAGCCCTTCAAGCGGGACGTCCGCGTTGACCTTCTCGAACACGTCGAGCGCGCGGCTGATCGTTTCGTCGTAGGTCGCATGCATGCGCCACGGCCAACGGTTTTCCGCGAGCACGCGCACGACGCCTTCGAGATCGTCCTCCATCTGCTCCGGCAGGTCCGGCCGTGCTACGCGAAAGTCTTCGAAATCGGCCGCGGAAAACGCCAGCATCTCGCCGGCGCCGTTATTGCGGAAGTAGTCGGTTCCATCGTGGTACTTGACGCTCTTCGTCCAGTTCACGAAGTCTTCCTTCTCCGCGTTCGGCTTCTGCGTGAACAGGTTGTACGCGATCCGGATCGTCATCTCGCCCGAGTCGTGCAGCTTGCGGATCACTTCGTAATCGTCGGGATAATTCTGTGAACCGCCGCCCGCGTCGATCACGCCCGTCACGCCCAGCCGGTTCAGCTCGCGCATGAAATGGCGCGTCGAGTTGTACTGATACTCGAACGGCAGCTTCGGGCCCTTCGCGAGCGTCGCGTAGAGGATCGTAGCGTTCGGGTTCGCGAGCAGCAGGCCGGTCGGATTGCCGGCGGCATCGCGAAGGATGGTCCCGCCAGGCGGCTCCGGCGTGTCCTTCGTATAGCCGACGACACGCAGCGCCGCCGCGTTCAGCAACGCGCGATCGTACAGGTGCAGGATGAACACGGGCGTATCGGGCGCGACTGCATTGAGTTCGTCGATCGTCGGCAGCCGTTTCTCCACGAACTGATGTTCGGTGAAGCCGCCGACCACGCGCACCCACTGCGGCGCGGGCGTGATCGCGACCTGGCGCTTCAGCATCTCCATCGCGACCGCGAGCGACGGCACGCCGTCCCAGCGCAGTTCCATGTTGTAGTTCAGTCCGCCACGAATCACGTGGCAGTGGTTGTCGATCAGGCCCGGCAGCACGCCGCGGCCGCCGAGATCGACCACCTTCGTCGCGCGGCCCGCGAGCGGCATCACGTCCGCTTCGCTGCCGACGGCGACGAAGCGCCCGGCGGCAATCGCGACCGCCGTCGCGACGGGGTTCGCGCGGTCGAGCGTCGTGAATCGTCCGTTATGCAGGATCAGATCCGGTTGGGTCACGGTTGCGGTCATATGCATCACCTCTTGTCGATCAGAAGCCAAAGAGTTGTTTGACGGTGGGTAAGGCTTGCACGCCGATCAGCATGCCGAGCAACCCGACCAGCGCAATCAGCGGCGGTGCGGGAGAGCGAACCTTGATGGCGCTGTAAATCACACCGATCAGCACGCCCGCACCAAGGGAAACCAGATAAGGTTCCATGCAATAAATCTCCCGGACAATTTCAAATGCAGGCGCAGTGTTCCGACCAGCATGCCGCGGGCGGCATTCGTGTTTCGGTCACGTCCGCCGCCCGCGGCAATGGAGCCAATGCGGCGCGTTCGCATCGAACCCGCCGCACCGGCATCAGCCGTTGCAGGCCGTCCGCGCTTACTTCGCCGGAACGGGCGGAATCGACTCGTGCGGCGTCGCGGTGCGTTGCGGCGCCTTGTGGAGCATCGTGTACGCGTAGTCCACGCCCATCCCGTATGCGCCCGAATGCTCCTTCGCGATCGCCATCACCGCGTCGTACGTCTCGCGGTGCGCCCAGTCGCGCTGCCATTCGAGCAGGACCTGCTGCCACGTGACCGGCACCACGCCGGCCTGCACCATGCGCTGCATCGCGATGTCGTGCGCAGCCAGCGACGTGCCGCCCGATGCGTCGGCGACCATGTAGATCTCGTAGTCGCCTTCCAGCATCGCGCACAGCGCGAACGTCGTATTGCAGACCTCGGTCCACAGGCCCGACACGACCACCTTCTTGCGGCCGTTCGCGGCGAGCGCGTCGCGCACCTTCTGGTCGTCCCACGAGTTCATCGACGTGCGTTCGAGCGTCTTCTGGTTCGGGAACACGTCGAGCAGTTCGGGATAGGTGTGGCCCGAGAAGCTCTCGCTTTCGACCGTCGTGATCGTGGTCGGGATGTTGAAGACCTTCGCGGCCTTCGCGAGCCCGACGACGTTGTTCTTCAGCGTCTGGCGATCGATCGACTGCACGCCGAACGCCATCTGCGGCTGCTGGTCGATGAAGATCAGCTGGCTGTTGTGCGGAGTAAGTACTTCAAGCTTCGGATTGCTCATGGTGATGATGTCCTTTGACGCGGAGAAAATGAGGCTCGCCTGGCCGACGAATCCCCGAAGCATCCAATGCGCGGTGTCGGAAGCGTCGGCAGTCGGCCTGCGTCATTCAATACGTGAATATGCGACCGCGCCAGTTAATTGTTCTGATTCTCGCCACGCTCCAAATTCAGACTGAAAAGATCTGAATTTCGTTGAATGGGCCAACGACGAACGCGCAGACCTGATAGGCTGGCCCAAGACTTTCGGATCGACGCCAGACCGGTATTCATCCATATTTTTTAACGGCCGTCATTCCATTCCGGACCTATGAAACCGTACACTGCTTCACTTTTCGCCGGCATCCTCGCCGGCGTCGTTTACGCGCTGATCGGCGTGCAATCGCCGGCGCCGCCCGCCGTCGCCCTGGTCGGCCTGCTCGGCATTCTGGCCGGCGAACAGATTCTTCCCGTGGTGCGACGGATGATCGACGGAATCCGGCCGGGAACCGCGTGGCGCGACGCAAAGTGCAGCCAGCACATGTTCGGCGCACTGCCCGGCGCACACACCGACGCTTCCGTGAAGCGCCGCGAATCGACACCGACGTGACAGGCAGACGTCGAGCCAACGCGGCGGCGACCCGACCGTTGGCGCACAGGCGTGCGTGTCTCGGCACGTCGGGTAACGAACCGTCGTGAACAGTATTGGATTCAGCGTCGCGCGACGGTCCGACACCGTCCGATGCCCTAGCGGAATTCGCCATGAAGCTGTCTTTCGAAGCACTCGAGGCACTGGACGCGATCGAACGCACCGGTACGTTTGCTGACGCGGCGGAGTTGGTGCACCGCGTGCCGTCTGCACTGACGTACGTCGTACAGAAGCTCGAGAGCGACCTCGACGTCGCGTTGTTCGATCGCAGCGGGCGTCGTGCGAAGCTCACGCGCGCGGGCCGCGTCGTCGTCGAGGAAGGCCGTCGTCTTCTTCATGCTGCCGAACAGCTTGAACGGAAGGCACAACGCGCGCAGCAAGGGTGGGAAACCGAGGTCCGCGTCTGCATCGCCGAGATACTGCCCTTCGACATGATGTGGCCATACGTCCACGCGTTCTACGAGCTTGACATGGACACGCGGCTGCGACTCTCCACCGAAGTGCTCGGCGGCACCTGGGATGCGCTGATTTCGCGGCGGACCGATCTGATCGTCGGCGCGGCGGGCGAGCCGCCCGAACTGCCGGACATCGTGGCGCAGCCAATCGGCACGCTCCGGCACGTGTTCGCGCTCGCCCCTACCCATCCGCTCGCGGCGCTGCCCGAACCGCTGTCGATGGCGTCGATCGTCGAGTATCGCGGCGCGGTGATCTCCGACACGTCCCGCGAACTTCAGCCGCAGTCGGTCGCGATTGACGCTGGCCAACCGTATCTCGCGGTGCCGACGCTCGCGGCGAAACTGGCCGCGCAATGCGAAGGACTCGCGGTGGGTACGCTCCCGGACTGCATCGCGGCGCCCGCGATCGCGCAAGGCAGGCTGGTCGCGCGGGAAGTCACCGGCATGCGCGACACGACCCATTGCTATATCGCGTGGCGCGCCGACGAAGCCGGGCGCGCGCTGCGCTGGTGGGTCGAACAGCTCGGTCATCCGGACCTCGTCGACCGGTTCACCGCGCGCGCGTGACGCGACTCTTTCCGTGACCGCCCGCAGCGTCGATCGAACGGTTCGCAGACAGGTTCCAACGCCTTCCCGGGCTGCTCGATCACGTTGAACGATGCCTGCGTGCTTGGGACGCTCGGTATCGATTTCTTCGAGTCGGTCGCGATGTGCGTGGTGCGTGATTCGTGCATCCGCCACCCCGAGTCCCGGCTTCCACGCGAGCAGCCGCGAACGGTCGAGCCGTCTCCCGCTTGCCGGCCTGGATCAAGCCGTGCTTGAAATCAGCGTTGAAGAAATGAAAAACGCGGGGCGGCTCGCCGCAGCCCCGGTGGCGCAGGCAGCCGATGCCGCGTGCGGAATCGGCGTTCAGCGCGACGCGTACGGCTCGCCGGTCCGGCCGGATCGCCAGGTGAGGAAGCCGAGCGCCGCGAGCGGCAGCGCCAGTGCCCAGAACCCGGCGTACAGGTAGGCGCTCGCGCCGGCGCCCGCGCCGAGCGCGAAACCGGCGACCGGCGGCAGCGTGCGTCGCAGCCGCGCGCGGGCGGTTTCCCGTTCGGCCGGCGCGGCGATCGGCACGAGCCAGTCGAATGCATCGATGACAGCCTGCGTGACGTTGCCGGTCATCACGGTGTTCGCGACGACGGCGCGCGCGGTCAGCCGGCCGTGCGCGTTCTGCACGCCCATTGCCGCCGCACCGAGCAGCCCGCAGACGATCGTCGCGGGCGCATCGGCGCTGCCGATCGGCGACGCCGCGACGCCAGCGAGCATGAATCCGGCCAGCAGGATCGTCTGCAGCGCGTACAGCGAGCGCGCCCGAGGGCCATGCCCGCGCACGCGCATCCGGTGATCGAGCAGGCGGGCGGCCACGATTCCCGCGATGAACGCCGGAAACGCGAGCCATTTGATCGTGAGGCCCTGGCCGACGCCGGCGAGGCCCGAACCGATCAGGATGAAGTTGCCGGTGACGTGCGCGGTAAAGAGCCCGAACAGCGCGACAAAGCCGAGCGTGTCGACATAGCCGGCGATCGATGCGAGGAACACGTCCTCGCCGCGCAGGGGATCGGGGGCCGCCGCGCCCGCTGCCGTTACTTGCGCGGGCTGCATGTCGTCGCCTCCGCGGTTTTGTCGGCGGAGTCCGCATCGCGGACCTGCGCGGCGAGCGGGACCGCCTGCTCGTCAACGACGATGCCGAGCAGGCGCGCTGGCGCGATCAGCGGCGCCGCGGGCGATTGCACGCGCACGCGGTGGTACAGGAAGCCGATTGCGATACCGGCTCCCGGCGAGATCAGATGAGACATGGTCCGTTCCGGTTGCGCCGCGTGCCGGGCCGACAGGATGGCGCCCGGCACGTGCGGCGGTTCGGAAGCAAGACTAGGGAACGCCAGCCTGAATGTCATGGCGGCGAACTGAATTTTTCTGAAAGCGCCGAACCGGCCACGGCTCGGCACGGCGGCCGCCTGCCTGCGTGGCCGGCCGCGCTGAAGCGTGTCGCGTCCGGCGCATCCGCGAAGCGCCCGCGCCGCAGGCGACGCAGCGGCGCCGCGCTCGAGCCGATTCATAACGATTCAGCCGCGACGCGCGTCGCCTGCCCTATGCTCGGACAGCATCGGACGCGTGCCGTATTGCGCACCGTCCGCAGAACCGGGATTCCCACATGACGACCGACACGCTTGCACTCACCCATCACACCGTTACGGCGAACGGCATCCGCCAGCACGTCATCGACGCCGGCGCCGGGCCCGTCGTCGTGCTGCTGCACGGCTTCCCCGAAACCAGCTTCGCGTGGCGCTTCCAGATTCCCGCACTCGCGCGGCACTATCGCGTGATCGCGCCCGACCTGCGCGGCTACGGCGAAACCGACAAGCCCGCGGCTGGCTACGACAAGCGCAACATGGCGCGCGATCTCGCCGCGCTCCTCGACGCGCTCGGCATCGACCGCATCGCGCTCGTCGGGCACGATCGCGGCGCACGCGTCGCGACGCGTTTCGCGAAGGACTTCCCCGAACGCGTCGAGCGGCTCGTCGTGATGGACAACGTGCCGACGCGCATCGTCGCGCAGAACATGACCGCGCAAACGGCGCGCGCATACTGGTTTTTCCTGTTCCATCAGGTGCCCGACCTGCCGGAGGCGCTGATCGCCGGCAAGGAAGCCGAATGGCTCAGCTACTTTTTCGCGGACTGGTGCTACAACCCGCACGCGATCGCGGGCGACGCGTTCGACACCTACGTGCGCGCGTATCGGCGCCCGGGGGCCGTGCGCGGCGCATTGGCCGACTATCGCGCGAACGCGGAAGACGTGCGGCAGGACCTCGTCGATGCCGACGTCAGGATCGCGTGCCCGACCATGGCGATCTGGGGCGAGGATTTCTACGCGGTCGGCAAGATGTTCGACATGAAGGCCGTATGGGAAGGCATGGCGACGAACCTGCGTGCCGAGCCGATCGCGCAGTGCGGGCATCTGCCGCACGAAGAGCAGCCCGAGCGCGTGAACGCGCTGCTGCTCGATTTCCTGCGCGGCTGGGCCGGCTGACGCGACGCCCGCCGCACGCGGCATCACCGGGAGAGCATCGGATGGAACACGGATCGGGCCGCAAGGCCGTCATCGCCGGCGGATCGGTCGGCGGGCTGTTCGCGGCGACCGCGCTGCGCGCGGCCGGCTGGGACGTCCGCGTATTCGAGCAATCGCCGTATGCGCTCGACAGCCGCGGCGGCGGCATCGTGCTGCAGCCGCCGATCGAGCGCGCGTTCGCGTTAGGCGGCGTAGCGCTGCCGCGCGACGCCGGCGTCGATTCGATCGACCGGATCTACGTCGATGCGCAGGACCGAATCGTGCAGCGCCTCGCGATGCCGCAGACGCAGACCGCGTGGAACGTGATCTACACGGCGCTCAAGCGTGCGCTGCCGGCCGGGATCATCCAGGCCGGCGATGCGTTCGAGCGGTTCGAGCAGGGCGGCGAGCGGATCGTCGCGCATTTCGCGAGCGGCCGCACCGAGACGGCGGGTTTGCTGATAGGCGCGGACGGCGGTCGCTCGACCGTGCGCGCGCAGTTGCTGCCCGACGTGCGGCCGACGTATGCGGGCTACGTCGCGTGGCGCGGCCTCGTCGACGAACATACGCTGCCCGAGCAGGTGCTGTATCTGCTGCGCGAACGCTTCACGTTCCAGCAGGGCGACCGGCACCTGTTCCTGACTTATCTCGTGCCCGGCACCGACGGCGCGACCGAACCGGGCAAACGGCGCGTGAACTGGGTGTGGTACCGGCGTCTGGCAGCCGACCGGCTGCCGTCGCTGTTCCTTGCGCGCGACGGCACGCAGCGCGACGGGTCGCTGCCGCCCGGCGCGATGCGCGACGACAACCGCGCGGAACTCGTCGACGCCGCCGACCGGATGCTCGCACCGACGCTCGCCGCGCTCGTCGATGCGACACCCGCGCCGTTCGCGCAGGCGATCCTCGATCTCGCGGTCGCACGCATGGCCTTCGGCCGCGCCGTCCTGCTCGGCGACGCCGCATGCATCGTGCGCCCGCACACGGCGGCGGGCGTCGCGAAAGCGGCGGACGACGCGGTCGGTCTCGCCGAAGCCTTGCGCGACGTCGCGCGCGGCGCCGCGTTCGACGCCGCGCTGGCCGGCTGGGACGCCCGTCAGCGCGCGGCCGGGGCGCTGCTGTCCGCGCGCGGGATCGCGCTCGGCGCGCGGCTGATGGGCACTGCGTGAAAGGTCGCCGGCCGGCGGTCGGCTGCCGCGCGGCACGGATCGCACTCGGGATTCAGCGCGCGCAGCACGCTGGCGCGCCCGCCGTCGTCATCGGGCAGTAGCGGCTGCCCGCGCGCGAAAGCCGCGGTCGGGGCCGCTGCCGCCGCAAGCAACGCGGCGAGCGCCAGCCCCGTCGCGCGTGTCGAGACGGCGCCCCGCTTCATTGCGTGCTCGCGGTCGATACGGAGGCCGACGTCGCGGCCATTTCCGCGTGCCGGTCGCCATGGGCGATCGCATACAGTTCGCGATTGCGCGCGATCGTCTGCGTGCTCGGCGGATAGTCCCAGTTCGACGTCGGCAGCGTACCGTCGCGCTCCGCCCGAATCAGGTCGGCGCGCACGTCGGCGCGCGTGGCCGTATGGTCGGCCGTTTGCGCGAATGCGACGATCGGTGCGCTCAGCGCACAGGAAAGCAGGACTGCACGAATCAGGTCGTTCATGATGTTCACCTCTCAAAGATGGCGTGTTCGCGTCCGCAGATCAGGCCGGACATCCGCTCCGCATCGATGCGATGAGGAGTGGTGTCCATTCTGCGATTCGCGCGCTTTCCTGAAGGTGAGGCTTCGATTACGGTTTTGTTATCTGATCGCCTGCGCCCGTCGTGGGTGGGCGACTCCGGTTCGCCGGGCACGGCGCGGGCCCGCAACGCGGTCCGTATGCCGGTTGATCGTCGAGTTCATGCGGGCGCGTCGAGCGGCCGTACTTCCGGAATCATCGCGGCCTGGCCGTGCACGATTCCGTCTGCGTCCATGAGCTGCCACACGGTCGCGCACTCGATCCAGAACCGCTTGCCGGACTTCGTCACCCGCACGCCGCGGTATTCGGACACGAAGCCGTCGCGCATCACCTTGTCGAGAAACACCTGGCGCTCGTGTCGCTCCATCGGCTCCGCCGACAGACGCGACGGCAACGCCGTCAGTTCATCCCAGTCGTATTCGAAAATCGCCTGCGCGCGCTTGTTGCCGTACACGAACACCGGATCGGCCGACGTGTCGTGCGCAAGCACGCCGAACGGCGCCGTATCGTACAGCCACGCGGCGCCGTCGGATGCGCTCATGCCGTCGGGCACGAGCGGGCGGTTCACGAGCCGGCTATACGAGTCGGCAAGAAGGGAGAAGAAGTTTGCATCGGTGCGCAACGACATCGGTCTGGCTCCTGAAATCGGCGAGATACGCGAATGAGCGAAGGTTTGCCGCCGGACATTATATGGACGAAGCGGCGCACCCCGTCGGCGACGAGGGTTCAGCCAGCCCGCATCGCGCTGCGCGGCCCGCCGCACGGCCGATGCCGCCGCGGCGCACGGATAACGGTTTCGTAATCTTCGGGTCAGGATCGGGTCAACGCCGCACCGGCAGACTGCACGCTCGTCGCATCGAATGCGCATCCGAGCCCTGCTTCGAGGAGCACCGTCATGTGGATCGTCCGGCTGGCATTACGCAGGCCTTACACGTTCGTCGTACTCGCGCTGCTGATCTTCATCGCGGGCCCGCTCGCGCTGCTGCGCACGCCGACCGACATTTTCCCGAGCATCGACATTCCGGTCGTCAGCATCGTCTGGTCGTACAACGGCTTCTCCGCGGAGGACATGGCCAAGCGGATCACGTCGAACTACGAACGCGCGCTCACGTCCGACGTCGACGACATCGAGCACATCGAGTCGCAGTCGCTGAACGGCGTGTCGGTCGTGAAGATTTTCTTTCACCCGGGCGCCGACATCAATCGCGCGATCGCGGAAGCCGCGAGCAACGCCGCGTCGATCCTGCGCATCCTGCCGCCCGGCACGCTGCCGCCGAACATCATCACGTACAACGCGTCGACCGTGCCGATCCTGCAGCTCGGGCTGTCGAGCGACACGCTCGCCGAGCAGCAGCTGTACGACCTCGGCAACAGCTTCATCCGCACGCAGCTCGCGACGGTCCAGGGCGCGGCCGTGCCGCTGCCGTTCGGCGGCAAGATCCGCCAGATCGTCGTCGACCTCGATACGCGCGCGCTGCAGGCGAAAGGGCTCGCGCCGATCGACGTCGTCAACGCGATCAATGCGCAGAACCTGATTCTGCCGGGCGGCACCGCGAAAATCGGCACGCACGAATACAACGTGCAGATGAACGGCAGCACGCAGACGGTCGCCGCGCTGAACGACCTGCCGGTGAAGACGATCGGCGGCAGTGTCGTGTACGTGCGCGACGTCGCGCACGTACGGGACGGCTACGCGCCTCAGACCAACATCGTGCGCGCGGACGGCAAGCGCGCGGCGCTGCTGACCATCGAGAAAACCGGCAGCGCGTCGACGCTGACGATCATCGACCAGGTGAAGGCGATGCTGCCGAAGATAGCGGCCGGGCTGCCGAAGGCGCTGCACATTTCGCCGCTCGACGATCAGTCCGTGTTCGTGAAGGCGGCGGTCCAGGGCGTCGTGCGCGAAGCGCTGATCGCCGCCTGCCTGACCGCGCTGATGATCCTGCTGTTTCTCGGCAGCTGGCGCGCGACGCTGATCATCGCGGTCACGATCCCGCTCGCGGTGCTCGCGTCGCTGCTCGCGCTGTCCGCGCTCGGCCAGACCATCAACATCATGACGCTCGGCGGCCTCGCGCTCGCGGTCGGAATCCTCGTCGACGACGCGACCGTCGCGATCGAGAACATCACGCATCATCTCGAGCGCGGCGCGGCGCTCGAGGACGCGATCCTGACCGGCGCGGGCGAAATCGCGGTGCCGACCTTCGTGTCGACGCTGTCGATCTGCATCGTGTTCGTGCCGATGTTCCTGCTGACGGGCGTCGCGCGCTATCTGTTCGTACCGCTGGCCGAGGCCGTTATCTTCGCGATGATCGCGTCGTACTTCTTCTCGCGCACGCTGGTGCCGACGCTCGCGATGGCGCTGATGCGCGCGAAAGGGAACGGCCGGCCGCCGCGCGGCGTATTCGCACGCATCGCGCGTTTCCAGGCCGCGTTCGAGCATCGCTTCGAGGCCGTGCGGCTGCGCTATCGCGCGTTGCTGTCCGCGGCGATCGCGCGGCGCCGCCGCTTCGCGGCCGCGTTCCTGCTCGCATGCGTCGCGTCGACGGGCCTCTACGCGTTCGCCGGGCAGGACTTCTTCCCGTCGGTCGACACCGGCGAGATCCGCCTGCACCTGCGCGCGCCGACCGGCACGCGGATCGAGGAAACCGCGCGGCTGACCGATGAAGTCGAAGCAAAGATCCGCGGCGCGATTCCGGCCAACCAGCTCGCGAGCGTGCTGGACAACATCGGCGTGCCGGCGAGCGGGATCAACCTCACGTACGACTCGTCGGATCCGATCGGCAGCGAGGACGCCGACGTGCTCGTCACGCTGAAGCCGAATCACGCGCCGACCGCCGCGACCGTCGCGAAGCTGCGCAACGTGCTCGCGCAGTCGTTCCCCGGCGTGACGTTCGCGTTCCTGCCGGCCGACATCGTCAGCCAGATCCTCAATTTCGGGCTGCCCGCGCCGATCGACATCCAGATCGTCGGCAACAAGCTCGACCCGAACCGCGCGGTCGCGAATGCATTGCTCGCGAAGCTGCGCGGCGTGCGCGGACTCGTCGACGCACGCATCCAGCAGCCCGGCGACGAACCGGCGATCGACGTGAACGTGGACCGCACGAAGGCGATCCAGGCGGGCCTCGACCAACGCGACGTCGCGCAGAACCTGCTGATCGCGCTGTCCGGCAGCTCGCAGACGACGCCGAACTTCTGGCTCGATCCGCGCAACGGCGTCAGCTACCCGGTGCTCGTGCAGACGCCGCAATACACGGTGAATTCGCTGCAGTCGCTCGCGAACGTGCCGCTGCCCGCCGGCACCGCCCGCTCACCGCAGACGCCGGCCGGCGGCCCCGCCGCGGGCGTGCCCGCGCAGAACCTGCTCGGCTCGCTCGGCACGTTCTCGCGCTCGACCCAGCAGGCCGTGGTGTCGCACTACAACGTGCAGCCGGTGCTCGACATCTTCGCGTCGGTGCAGGGGCGCGATCTAGGCGGCGTCACGGCCGACGTGACGAAGCTCGTCGACGCCGCGCGCGCGCAACTGCCGCCCGGCTCGTCAATCGTGCTGCGCGGCCAGGTGCAGGCGATGCACGAGTCGTTCGCGGGCCTGCTCGTCGGCCTCGCGCTCGCGATCTCGCTGGTCTACCTGCTGATGGTCGTGAACTTCCAGTCGTGGCTCGATCCGCTCGTGATCGTCGGCGGGCTGCCGGCGTCGCTCGCCGGCATCGCGTGGATGCTGTTCGTCACACGCACCACGCTGTCGGTGCCCGCGCTGACCGGCACGATCCTCTGCATCGGCATCGCGACCGCGAACAGCATTCTCGTCGTGAACGCCGCACGCGAGCTGCTCGCGGCCGGCGCGTCACCGTGGCAGGCCGCGCTCGATGCAGGCTTCAGCCGCTTCCGGCCCGTCGTGATGACCGCGCTCGCGATGCTGATCGGCATGTTGCCGATGGCGCTCGGCCTCGGCGACGGCGGCGAGCAGAACGCGCCGCTCGGCCGCGCGGTGATCGGCGGCCTCGCGTTCGGCACGGTCTCGACGCTGCTGTTCGTGCCGGTGCTGTTCGGCTTCGTCCACGCGTGGCTCGCGCGGCGTCGCGACGCGGCGGCCGCCCGGCGCGCGCAGCACGCGCCCGATACGCCGGCGCTGCATTGAGCGCGGACGCCCGCCCCTTCTCATCCTTCGATTCGCCCGACCCCGGACCCATCATGAACGATTCGATCGAACCCGTCGCCGCGCCGCCCGCCGCCGAAGCGACCGCCGCGACCGCCGCGGCCGCAGCCGTGCCGCCCGCCGCGCGCGGCGCCACCCCCGACACCCCGCCGGCCCGCCGCGGCCGCAAGCTGGCCGTGCCGCTCGCGGCCGTCGCATTCGCCGCCGCGCTGCTCGCGCTCGGCATCGTGCCGCGTATCGATGCACGCGCCGCTCAGCGTGCACAGGTAGCCGCGCAACAGGCGCTGCCGGTGTCGGTCGTCGTGCCCGGCGCGGCGCCGGCCGACCAGACGCTGACGTTGCCCGGCTCCGTGGCGCCCTATGCGGACGCGTCGATCTATGCGCGCACGAGCGGCTACGTCGCGCACTGGAGCGCCGATCTCGGCACGCACGTGAAGGCCGGCCAGACGCTCGCGCGGATTTCGGCGCCCGATCTCGATGCGCAATTGCGCCAGGCGCGCGCCGACGAAGCGAGCGCGCAGGCGAACTACGACTACGCGAAATCGACCGCGCAGCGCTGGCAGGACATGCTGAAAACGCAATCGGTGTCGCAGCAGGACACCGACACGAAGGTCGCGGACATGAACGCGAAGCGCGCGATGCTCGCGTCCGCGCAGGCGAACGTCGCGCATCTTGCCGAACTCGTGTCGTACGAATCCGTCACCGCGCCGTTCGACGGCGTGATCACCGCACGCAACGTCGACGTCGGCACGCTGGTCACCGCAGGCGGCACGCCGGGCAGCCCGGGCCTGTCCGGCGAACTGTTCCATCTCGAACAGACGGACACGCTGCGCGTGTTCGTCGACGTGCCGCAGGACAGTGCGACCGGCGTATCGACCGGCACGCCGGTCTACCTGACGACGCCGCAGTATCCGGGGCGGCGGCTTGCCGCGCGGGTGGCGCGCAGCGCGGGCGCGATCGACCCCGTCACGCGCACGCTGCGCGTCGAGATCGACGTCGACAATCACGACGGCACGCTGATGCCCGGCGCGTATGCGCAGGCGCATCTCGCCGTGCCGAGCGCGGCGCCGGCGCTCGCTCTGCCTGTCAGTGCGCTGCTGTTCCGCCCGAACGGCGTGACGGTCGCCACCGTCGGCGCGAACGGCCGAACCGCGCTGAAGACCGTGCAGATCGGGCGCGATTTCGGCACGCGCGTCGAGATCGTCGCGGGGCTCGCGGCAGCCGATCGCGTGATCGACAACCCGGGCGATGCGATCACGGCGGGCGAAGCCGTGAAGATCGTGTCGACCGCGCACGATGCGGCGCCTGTTGGCGCTTCTGCCACTCGACCCGCGCAACCCGCCACCGCCACGCGCGTCGCGCCGCCGATGCACGCCGCCAGCGCTGACGGTGCCGCGACGGCCGCGTCGACGCCGGTTTCGGCGCCCGCGCGCGGCTGAACCATCGACGACTCAAGAGATATCCGCCATGCGCTGCCTTCATCCGCTCCCGTTCGCTCGCCGTGTCGCCGCACTCGGCGCCGCCGCTGCACTGACCGCCTGCTCGACGCTGCCGCCCTATTCGCCGCCCGCCGTCGCGGTGCCCGCGCACTACGCGGGCGCACCGGCCGCGCAGGCCGGCTGGCGCGCCGCGACGCCGGCCGACGCCGCCGCGCGCGGCGCCTGGTGGACCGTCTTCGACGACGCCGGCCTGAACGCGCTCGAAGCGCGCGTCGACGTGTCGAACCAGACGGTGAAGAAAGCCGTCGCCGCGTTGCGGCAGGCACGCGCGACGGTCGACTATCAACACGCCGGGCTCCTGCCGACGCTCACCGCGGGTGCCGCGCAAAGCCGTGCTCGCGTATCGCAAAACCGGCTCGGCTCGTCGCTCGCCGGCAAGACGACGCCCGACTATCAGGCGGGCGTGGCCGCGAGTTGGGAACCCGACGTGTTCGGCCGTGTACGCGACGCGGTGACGGGCGCGCAAGCGAACGCCGCCGCGAGCGCGGCCGATCTGCAGGCCGTAAAGCTCTCGGTCACGGCCGAACTCGCGACCGACTATTTCGCGCTGCGCTCGCTCGACACGCAGAAGCAACTGCTCGACGACACGGTGCGCGCGTACGCGCGCGCACTGACGCTGCTCGAGCAGCAGCTCGCGGCCGGTGCGATCGATGCGTCGGCGGTCGCACAAGCCGAGGCCCAGCTCGAATCGACGCGCACGCAGGACACCGACATCGACGCGTCGCGTGCGCAGTTGCAACATGCGATCGCGACGCTCGTCGGCGAGAGCGCGTCGACGTTTACGCTGCCGCCGCACGTGCAGCCGTTCCAAGTACCGGCCGTGCCGGCTGGCGTGCCGTCGCAACTGCTGGAGCGGCGGCCCGACATCGCGGCGGCCGAGCGCCGAGTCGCGGCCGCGAACGCGCGGATCGGCGAGGCGCGCGCCGCGTTCTTCCCGGATCTCGTGCTGTCGGCGAGCGCAGGCCTCGAGAGTTCGTTCTTCGCGCCGTGGCTCGCCGCGCCGAGCCTGTTCTGGTCGCTCGGCCCGCAGCTCGCCGGCACGCTGTTCGACGGCGGGCGCCGCAGCGCGTCGCTGCGCGGCGCGCATGCGCAATACGACAGTGCGGTCGCCGACTACCGGCAAACCGTGCTCGTCGCGTTCCAGCAGGTCGAGGATCAGTTATCGGCGCTCGATGCACTCGCGTCCGAAGCCGGCAGCCAGCAGCGCGCGACCGACGCGGCCGACCTGTCGCTGCGGCTGACGACGAATCGCTTCAACGCGGGCGCCGTCAGCTATCTGGACGTGGTGACCGCGCAGACGATCGCGCTGACGAACCGGCGCACGGCCGATCAGATCGACGCGCGCCGGATCGAGGCCGAAGTCGGGTTGCTGAAGGCGTTGGGCGGCGGCTGGCAGGCGAGCGCAGGCACGGACGCGGAATCGAAAATCGGCGCGAAGGAACATGCGGCGGCCGCACGGTCCGGACCCGCCGTCACGCTGCCGGCGGCCGGTTGAACGTGAGCACGAAACGTGTGCCGAACGCGTCGCTTTCGACCTGCGCGGTGCCGCCGTGGAGTTCCATCACCGAGCGCACGATCGCGAGGCCGAGCCCGGCGGTGCCGCCCGGCGCACCGCCGCTACGCGCGGGGTCGCCGCGCACGAACCGGTCAAAGATCCGCGGCAGCAGCGCGGGATCGATCGGCTCGCCCGGATTCGCGACGACGACGCGCACCGCATCGGCGGTTTCATCGACACTCAGTGTGATGACGCCCTCGGCGGGCGTGTAACGCAGCGCGTTCGCGAGCAGGTTGCCGACGGCGCGCCGGAACAGCTCGACATCGGCGGTCAGTTGCCCCTGCCCTTCGACGCGCAACGCCGAGCCCGCTTCGTCGGCGAGCCCCTCGAAATACTCCGCGATGCGCTCGAGTTCGTCGCGCACGTCGAACGCGCGCTGCCGGGTGACGAAGCTCGGATGCTCGGCGCGGGCGAGAAACAGCACGTTCTCGATCATCCGCGCGAGACGATCGTATTCCTCGAGATTCGATTCGAGCAACGCCTGGTACTCGTCGGTCGAACGCGGCCGCGCGAGCGTGACTTCGGTGGCGCCGCGCATGTTGTTCAGCGGCGTGCGCAGGTCGTGCGCGAGATCGGCGCTGAATTGCGACAGATGCGCGAACGCCTGCTGCAAGCGGCCGAGCATCGCATTCTGCGCATCGACGAGCGCGCGCAATTCCGGAGGGGCGCGCGACGCATCGAGCCGCGTATCGAGCTTGTCGACCGTGATCCGGCCGGTGTTGTCGACGATCTCGCGCAGCGGCGCGAGCGCCGTGCGGATCAGCCAGTACCCGAGCAGTAGCGCGAACAACGCGCCCACGCCGCCGGCAAGCTTGAGCCGATCACGGTAGCCGTCGAGCAGATCGGCCCGGTCGCGCATGTTGCGGGCGATCGCGATGCGGATCGGCGTGCGATCGCCGAGCGCCGCCTCGATCACGACGCCGCGCATCGGCGTGCCGCCGGCGGCAGTCCACGTGACGAGCCGATCGGCCGTGATCCGGTCGCTCGCGGGAATCGGCACCGCGTGCGGCGCGAACAACTGCGCGTCGGCAAGTGGAACCGATGCGGCCGCGGGCGCATCGTCGAGCGCGGCGAGCCGGACGTTGTGGCGCACGAGCACGTCGCCCCGCGCATCGACGGCGGCCATCGACATCGCCTCGTTGCCCAGCACCTGGCTCGTCAGCCGCTCCGTGTGCGCGCGCACCGCATCGAGCGACTCGAGCTCGCCCGCGAGCCGGCGCGTGTGGCGCGCGGCCAGCACGATGTCGAGATCGTCCTGCGTGTTCACCTGCCGCTCGAGGCCCGCATACACATACGCGCCGACGAGCGCGAACGCGGCGAGCGTGGTCGCGGCGAAGGCGAGCGCGAGCGTCGCGGCCAGCGAACGCGGGCGCGTCATGCGTCGTCCTTCGGTTCGAGCACGTAGCCGACGCCCCGCACCGTATGGATCAGCTTGACCGGAAACGCGTCGTCGATCTTCGCGCGCAGGCGCCGGATCGCGACCTCGACGACGTTGGTGTCGCTGTCGAAATTCATGTCCCACACGTACGATGCGATCTGCGTCCGGCTCAGTACCTCGCCCTGCCGGCGCGCGAGCAGTTGCAGCAGCGAGAATTCGCGCGGCGTGAGGTCGATCCGCGTGGCGCCGCGCTTCACGCGGCGGCGCACCACGTCGATTTCCAGATCGCCGACCGCCAGGTGTTCGGTCTCGCGCGGCGGCCCGCGACGCGCGAGCGTGCGGATGCGGGCGAGCAGTTCGACGAACGCGAACGGCTTCACGAGGTAGTCGTCGGCGCCGAGTTCGAGGCCGTGCACGCGGTCCTGCACGTCGTCGCGCGCGGTCAGGAACAGCACCGGCGTCGTATGCGTGTCGCGCAGCCGCTTGAGCACGCCCCAGCCGTCGAGCACGGGCAGCATCACGTCGAGCACGATCACGTCGTAACGCTCTTCCTGCGCGAGCGTCAGCCCTTCGCCGCCGTCCTTCGCGAGATCGACGCTGAAACCCGATTCCTCGAGCCCCTTCTTCAGGTACGCGCCCGTCTTCGGTTCGTCTTCGACTATCAGGATGCGCATGGCCGGCTCCGTCGCTTTCGTGGGAACATCCGGCGATGTTACCCGGAAACGGCGACACGGCCGCGCTCCGTGCGGGCGCGAACGGCGTGGATGACAAAACGGTAATCGGCCTGTCATCCTGGCGTGCGGTCGCGACGCCGGGCGGCGGGTTGGAGCTGTCCGCGTTCCGTTCGCTCGCGTTCACCACCTCGATCGACGCGATGCCGAGCGGCGGCCGGCCGGCCGCCGATTCCGGCTAGGGCTGTCGACTCATGCCTTGCCGCTCGCTCGCGCCGACGCGGTCGACCCAGCCGCGATAGAACGCGCGGTACTTGAGCACGAGCTTGTCGTACTTGCTGTACGCGCCGCCGCCGTCCGGCTTCATCCCGTTCCAGATCTTGACGTCGTACCCCGCGGCCTGCCTGGTCTGGAGTCCGAACAGCACGTAGTCGGTCGCGCGGCGCAGGACGCCGCCCACCTTCCTGATCGAGATGAGCATGTGCATGACGTTCTTGCCGTCGCTCACCGGCGTCACACACTGGAGCAGCTTGTATTTGACGTCTCCGTCCAGGGCGACGGTCATCACACACCCGCCGGGGTAGCCGTCGAAATGCAGGTTCATCTGCGACATGTTCAGGCCCAGCGCGCGCGACAGCATGCCGAGCGGCCCGAAGTACCGGTTCACGGTGAAGTCGATCCCGGCGCCGAACCACGCGCCCGCCCGCGCCAGCGACTCGACCTCCGGCCATTCGCGCCAATCGTCGAAGAGCTTGAGCTCGAAGGCCGATATCGGGAGCGCATGGACGGGGGTCGCGTGCTGCGCGTCGTAGAAGTTCTCGACGATCCGCAAGACCGCCGTCGTCGTCTCGAACGCGAAATGCAGGTGCATGAAGTCGCCGTTGTCGACGTCGGCCGCGGCGATTTCGGGCAGCGGATGCAGCGGCTGTGGGGAGCCGTACCAGACCCACACATAGCCGTACCGCTCGACGGTAACCAACGTCGGCTGCCGCGCCCCGCGCGGGACGGGCTCCAGCCGGCACACCGCCGCGCTGTGGCCGGGGATATGCACGCACTGGCCGTGCTCGTCGTACCGCCAGTGGTGAAACGGGCACCGGATGCACCCGTCCTCGACCTGCCCGTCGGCCAGGTTCGCGCCAAGGTGCGCGCAGTGGCGATCCATCACCACGGCCCGGCCCGTCGCACCGCGCCACGCGACGCACGGCCGGCCGAAGAGCGTCAGCGCCGCCGGCTTGTCCTTGAGGTCGCTCGAGCGCATCGCGACGTACCAGCTCGCGGCCACGCGCGTGGTCGCATCGTACGCCCCCGCGGGATGCTCCCGGGCACCCACCTGATTCAATTGAACGTCGTCTATCATTTTCATTCCGGAGGTCGACCGACTACTTCAGCGCCAGGCCGATGCGGGTCGTGACGTACGCCCTGAGCAGCGCGAACATCGGGTTGTAGTCGAAGTACCTTTTCACCTCCGCCGGCGCGCTGGTCTGCGTCCAGTGCAGCAGCTTCATCGCCGGCAGCAGGCTGTACTTCGAGTTGTTGAGCTGCGGTTTGGCGCCGGTGATGCAGTACCCGAAGCCGAACATCGGCTTCGCGAATTCCCGTTCGTTGATGAGGGCGTGAATCCGCGCCGCGGCCTCCTCCGCCGACTTGTGCCCGGCGCTCACGGCCTCGACCTCGGCTTTGGCGTCGTTGAACAACTGGTAGTACCCCTCCATGTCCGCGCACAGGAACCCGAGGTACGGGGCCTCGTCGTCGAGGCGATCGAGGTCGCGCTCGTCGCGAGACGCGCGGAACCTCGCATGTGCCTGCACGAGCCGGAACTGCCCGAGGATCGTGCCGACCGCCCACAGCCGGTGGAACGCATCCCACAGCCGGAAGTCCGAGAACGCCGTGTAGCAGCAGCTGACGAAGTCGTCGTTGTGGTCCAGCAGCTTCTGCTGCAGGCGCTCGATGTACTCGAAGCGCTCGGGGGAAAAGTCGTCGTCGCGCAGCGCCTTGATGAGGCGCGCCGCGAGCGCATGGATGGTCACCGCGGTGTTCTCGAGCCCGCGGGAGAAAAGCGGATCGATGAACCCGTTCGCGTGCAGCATCAGGCAGTAGCGGTCGCCGATGCACGCGCTCGACGAGAACTGCAGGCGGTCGGTCCTGACCCAGTCGCGCACCGGCACGGCGTCCCGAAACTGCGCCGCGATGCTCGGGAACCGCGCGAGGAATTCGTCGAATTCCTGCTGCGCGGAGATGTCCGTTTTCGGGTGGATACGCGGGTCGAGCTGCAGGCCGACGCTCACCAGATTGTTGGTCGAACGCGCGTGGTTGTTGAACGGAATCACCCAGAGCCAGCCGCCCTCGAACATGTGGTGCAGGGTTCCCTCATGCCAACGCCAGCGCTGCCCCTTGACCTTGAAGATGTCGTCGAACGGCTTGACCCCGAGCATGTGCGTGTAGAGGCTGCGCGAATGCGTTTTGAAACGACACGGCTCTTCGCGAAGATTGAACTTGGTCGCGAGCGGCGCGCGGGGCCCGCCGCAGTCGATCATGTACCGGCCGGTGAACCGGTCGCCCTGCGCGGTGGCCACCGCGACGCCGTCCTTGTCGGCGTGGTATTCGGTCACGGTCGTCTTCTGGCGAACCGTGCAGCCGTATTTGATGGCGGCCTGCAACAGGTAGGCGTCGACGTCCTGCCGGTAATAATGGCTCTCCGGCCCCCACGGCAACTCGGGAATGACGCACTGCGTGAACTCCTTCGGGTCGTGCTCCTCGCCGGGCTTGTGGAACACGAAGCCGAAGTTGCGCTTGATGCCCGTGCTCGACGCGACGTAACGCTGCGTCGCATAGAACGACGTGATGTGATCGAGCTCCGGAATGCCGTAGCGATCGGCGATGATGCGGTTCATCAGCGACGTCTCGGGGATCGACGATTCGCCGATCGTGAACCGCGGGTGCGACGACTCCTCGATGATCAGCACGCGAAACCGTTGTTTGGCCAGGATGGCTCCCATCTGGGTGCCCGACATGCCAGAGCCGAGGATGATCACATCGAAGTGGTTGCTGTCGCGCCCGTTTGCGGGGCTCTGCTGAGTCATGGGGGCTAACTCTCCTGGTGAGATGGAACACATGGCCGCGCGCGTCGGGCGTCAGGGCCCGTCGAGCGCGGCGCGAACGCGCGACCGTGCCGCACGCGTGAGCGTGAGCAAATCGCCGAGCATGCTGGGCGCGTAGCCGCCGCTGCCGATCGTGGGGCCGCTTCGCCCGACTTCGTACGCCCGCTCCGCCAATTTGACGTGCGGCGCCCGGAAGCGCAGCAGAACCTCGAACACCCGGTCGAGGGCCGCCAACCCTGCCCCGACGGGCTCGCCCCGCGCACGGTCCGCTTGCGCGTCGCCGAGCACGCGGTCGACGAGCGACGGCCCATCGGCGAAGCGCGCGTAGATCGTCCTGAACGCGGGAAGCACGTAGGGCAGGTACGTCTCCTTGAATTCCCGATAAGGCTGATGGTCCGATTGCGCGCCCCACAGCACGTGCTCCAGCACGAAGAGGGGCATCTCGACGGCACCGGGGCCGAGGTAGCTCCGGCCGCCGACTCGAATCGGTTCGTAGAACGGGCGGAGTTCGTCGTAGAAGACCTGCACCGAGATGAAGCGGTACGCGTAAACGATCGAGTCGACCATTTTCTGCAGGTAGGCCGTCAGCTCGTCGCACCCTTGCGCGAACGCGGGCGACCGCAGCGGCACGTCGGACAGCTCGACGGTCAATGCGATGGCCGCCTCGAGGGCCGCCATCGAGATGCGCACGCTCTCGAGCAGGTGCGCTTCGTCGCCTAGCCCGGTGTAGCTGCGCTGCGTGTCGGCCGCCGCGGGATTCCAGACCGTCACGTGCAGGAGCGTCTCGCGCGGCGGCAGGTCGGTCGCGCGCGCCAGGTCGAGCAGCACCGGCTCGAGGCCGGGCACCACGTCCACGGGCTCGTGGCCGTGCCGCTTGAGCGACCCGAGGAAGAACCCGATGTCCCGCATCGCGGCGGCGGCTTCGACGAAGCCCCAGCCCGAGGGCACGCCGTGCGCCGGGAGGAACTCGCGCAACACGCCGACGATGCCGGGTACATCCTGCTTGCGGTTCAGGGCCGGCAGTTGCAGAACGAGCGAGCGCGCCCGCAGCGGATCGCAGGCCGCCACCGCGGCGTGCGTGGCCGCGATGGCGCCTACCCGGTCCAGCGCGCGCTCCACTACAGGATCTCCGGCGTCGCGAGCGTCGGCCCGGGCTCGCTGCGAGACAGCCCCGCGTCGCGCTCACGCAGCGAGCGCAGGTAATCGTGGTTCGTCGGCAGGCTCGTCCGCAGACGCTCGGCCTCGCGCTGGATCCGCGCAAACATCGCCTCGGCCTTGTCGATCGACTCCGGCCGGTGCTGCAAGAGCGGCAGCGACCGGTCGGGCAGCAGCCCCAGGCCGGCAAAAATGCAGTAGTAGTTTCCGTTCAACCAGAAGTTCTTGAACTCGTAGTCGAAGGTTTCGTAGTACGTGGAATCGTCGAACGACGTGGTGGTCAGCGGCAGCCCCGCCTTGTAACGTTCGACCTTCTCCTTGATGGCGTCCGACAGCCGCAGGTCGTTCCGGTTCGCGCGCCAGAACGGTGTGTCGTCGCGCGACGCGGTGAAATAGTGCGCCTGCACGAAATCCCGGCAGTCGTCGAACATGTGGACGATTTCGGCGTTGAACGCGTCGGTCAACCGCGGGTCGAACGACGTATCGGGGAAGTGCTTCACGAGCTGGTAAAGCGCCGCGTAGATGAAGTAGATACCGGTCGATTCCAGCGGCTCCAGAAAGCACGACGACAGCCCGATCGCGACGCAGTTGTTGACCCACGCCCGCCTGTTGCGCCCGACCCGGAACTTGATCTGGTTCAGAGGCTGCGCGTCCGAGAGGCCCCAGAGGCGAAGAAAGTCGGCGGTGGCCTGATCGCGCGATGTGAACTTGCTCGAGAACACATAGCCGCTGCCGAACCGGCCCAGCATCGGAATCTTCCAGGTCCATCCCGAGTTCATGGCGATCGCCGACGTGTACGGCTCGATCCCCACGCGGGCGTCGTCGGCAGGCACGGAGCTGGCGACCGCGCTGTCGCACAGCAGGTAGTCCGACATGTCGATGAAGGGTTCCTTCAAGGCCTGGTTGATCAAGAGCCCCCGCATGCCGGAGCAATCGATGAACAGGTCCGCTTCCAGCGTGCGCCCCTCCTTGGTGGACAGGCTGGAGATGTAGCCGCGCTCGTTCAGATGAACCTGCTCGACCTCGTCCACCACGCGGGTCACGCCGCGTTCGGTGGCCCAGCGCTTCAAGAAGTCGGCCACCAGGTGTGCGTCGAAGTGCCACGCGTGGGACATCTGGCGGGTGCCGTCGGCCAGGCACGGTGCCAGCTTGCCGTCGAGCGCCTCGGTCTGCGGGTAGCACGCGTACTCCATCGGCTGCTGGAAGCCCTGTTCGCGCTTGCGCAGCCAGTAGTGGGTCAGCGGCACGCCGTCGCAGTTCGGCACGTTGCCGAACAAATGGTAGAAGTGATCGTCGCGCGAGCGGTCGGGAGACTTCCTCCAGTTCACGAACCTGATGGCGGACTTGAACGCGCCGTTTACCTGGGGCATCCACTCCCGCTCCGGTATCCCGAGGAAGTCGAAGAACACCTTCTGCAAACTCGGGATGGTCGCCTCGCCCACGCCGATCCGCGGGATCGCCGCGGATTCGACGAGTGTGATGTTCGCCTGCTGCTGGAGCGCCCGCACGAGGTACGACGCGCTCATCCAGCCCGCCGTGCCGCCGCCCACGATGACGATATTCTTGATCGGATTAGTCATTACACGCTTCCCATAGGATTTAAAACCTGAATGGATAGTGCCGCCTCGTCGAGTTGAACCGGAAATGCGTCCGATAACGCGTCATGACGCACCTGTCCCATCACGACAAATGGCACCGAAAAGGCGTAGCGAATCTCAGCGCGGTTAAGCAAAAAATGCGAATCCCCCATCGTACGCGGCGGCACACCGCGTAATGGATTACGCCTCGACAAATCGACTTGGCGATGCAGCGATCGCCATCAGCTCATTGATATTTTCGGTTTTATCAATTGTTGCCAGGATTGTCACACCATGCACTTGACCGCTCCGACACACCATAGCAGCGTTCACGACGGCATATCTCGAAAAATTTCATATCGATCCCAGGCGATTCAGAGAAATTCTAAATCCCGGAAAATATCGGTGAAATTTCGCGAATCAAATGATTTAATTTTTTCGAAACAACAAAATTCATTTTTTCATTTTAATCATGCGCACCCGATATCATGCGGTCAAAAAAATGGTAAATGGCATACTGAATTCACAGGAAAGAAATAACGAATTCACTGTTTTCAGAACAAAGATGGCGACCTTTTCGAATTTCGACGATATTGATCTCGACCCAAAAATAATCCGACTCGTCAGTAGAGAAATTCGTCATGATGTGTCTCACGCGAATACGAAAGCCGTGCGATGAAGACGGGCGTGTTCATGCAAGCGCAGATCGCATTTGCACTGAAACGAACCGGGCCGGGTGCCGCCACGAAGCGTGCAACGTGGCCTGCATCGCGCCGCGCAACGAAACAGGAGAGCGAGCCGCCCGGGACGTCATCGGACAGCCGGTGCCGAGCGAGCCGATCGAACCGCAGCGCGTAAAGAGCAATCGCTATTTCGACGGTGCGCCAGCCTTGGCCGCACGCGAACCGCGACACTGACGAATGGAGGAGGCCGCGTGCCTATTCAGGAAGCCTTGCTGAAGATGTCGATGTACGTATCGCTGGTGCTGATCGTGCCGGGGCCGACCAATACGTTGCTGTTGTCGTCGGGGTTGAAGGTAGGCCTGCGTGGCACCTGGCCGCTGGTGGTCGCCGAGGCGCTCGGCTACGCGATCGCGATTTCCGTATGGGGATTCTTCCTGTCGGCGTTCGCTGCTGGCCGCCCCTGGCTTTATGACGTGGTCAAGCTCGCGAGTTCGGTCTACATCTTTTTCCTCGCGCTGAAGCTGTGGACGCATAGCCGCGTGCTGCAGGACGTATCGATCGCACCGGTGCGCTTTCGCGACGTGTTCGTCGCGACGATGATGAATCCGAAAGCGCTGCTGTTCTCGAGCACGCTGTTTCCGTTGGACGCGTTCAGGTCGGCGCACTATTTTGCATGGGCGCTCCTCGTATTTCTGGTCGTGCTCACGCCGATCGGTGTAGGCTGGTCGTCCCTCGGCGGGATCCTCACTTCGCAACGCGCGTGGGCCGCCCGCACGTCGACACTGCTGCGCGGCGCGTCGCTCGTGCTGTTGATGTTCTCCGGCACGCTCGTGTATTCGATCGTGAACCGCTGAGCGAGGGCATCGTCGCGACGCGCGAGCAAGCATCCGGCGTGGCGCGGCGGCGCCCGCCCCGAGTGCCGTTTGCGTAGAGCCGGCGGCGATTCCCGTTTGGATCATCGCGGCGCGGCGCTGTACGGATCGCTCCCGCGTACGCGGCGCTTCCCGGTGAGTTCGTCTTCTCTGTCGACATCGTTCGCGTGACGACTGCCCCATTCCCCGATGAATCCGAAACCTCTCTGACGCGGAGGCAGGAGATTTCGTCCGCCCGCCTGCCACCCGCCACAAAGTGACCCTCCTAACACCATAGGATTGCATTTTCACATCCAATGTGATTTTATTATCACCTGTCGCGAGCCGCCGCCGACCCCACACGCGCGGCCGCCCATACCAAGGAAGAGACGCAGATGGAGACAATCGCCGTCATCGGCAGCAACATGGTCGACCTCGTGACCTACGTCACGCGCATGCCCGCCCGGGGCGAAACGCTCGAGGCGCCGAACTTCGAGCTCGGCTGCGGCGGCAAGGGCGCGAACCAGGCCGTCGCGGCCGCGCGCCTCGGCGCGCGCGTCGTGATGGTCACGAAGGTCGGCGACGACGTGTTCGCCGACGCCACGATCCGCAACTTCGAGCGCGAAGGCATCGACACCACGCACGTGCGCAAGGTCGCCGGCGTGCCGAGCGGCGTCGCGCCGATCTTCGTCGAGCCCGATTCGAGCAACAGCATCCTGATCGTCAAGGGCGCGAATCGCCATTTGCAACCGGCCGACATCGATGCGGCCGCGCCGATGCTCGCCGACTGCGCGCTGATCGTGCTGCAGCTCGAAATCGAGCTCGACACCGTCTATCACGCGATCGAATTCGGCGCGCGGCACGGCATTCCCGTGTTGCTGAACCCGGCCCCCGCCGTAGCCGACCTCGATTTCGAGCGCATCCGTTCCGTCGAATTCTTCGTGCCGAACGAAACCGAGCTCGCGATCGTGTCGGGCATGCCGGTCGATTCGCGCGAGAGCGCGACCCGTGCCGCCGAAGCGCTGGTCGCGCGCGGCCTCAAGCACGTGCTCGTCACGCTCGGCAGCAACGGTTCGCTGCTGGTGTCGCGCGACGGCGCGCGTCACGTGCCGGGCGTGCCGGTCGACGCGCGCGATACGACGGGCGCCGGCGATGCATATATCGGCTGCTTCGCGCACTGCTATGCCGCGTCGCGCGACGCCGTCGACGCGATGCGTTACGCGTCCGCCTACGCCGCGCATTCGGTCACGGGCCTCGGCACGCAGAAGTCGTACGCCGACGCCGCGACGTTCGAACGCTTCCTCCGCGACGCCGGCTTCTGACCGGCGCCTTCATCGACGAGACATTGGGAAGGAGACACCCATGAGCCGAACCCGGATCGAACACACCCCCGACGGCTATTACCTGAATCGCACGCCGCTCTTCGCGTTCACGTTGCTGTGCTGCCTGTTCGCGCTGTGGGGCACCGCCGCGAACCTGAACGACGTGCTGATCGCGCAGTTCAAGAAATCGTTCTTCCTGTCCGATTTCGAATCGGCGTTCGTGCAGTCCGCGTTCTATCTCGGCTACTTCTTTCTCGCGATTCCGGCCGCGACCGTCGTGAAGAAGTTCAGCTACAAGACGACGATCCTCGTCGGCCTGCTGCTCTACACGACCGGCTGCCTGCTGTTCTTCCCGGCCGCGTCGATGGCAAAGTACGGGATGTTCCTCGTCGCGCTGTTCGTGATCGCCGCGGGCCTGTCGTTCCTCGAAACGGCGTCGAACTCGTATTCGACGCTGATGGGCCCGCGCGACACCAGCACGCGGCGACTGAACATCTCGCAGACGTTCTATCCGTTCGGCGCGATGGCCGGCGTCTACATGGGCAGCTTCCTGATCTTCAAGGAAGGCGACGCGTCGCATGCGCAGCTCGCGGCGATGTCGGCCGCCGACGCCCACACGCACCAGCTCGCGATGATCCAGGCCACGCTCGAACCGTACAAGTGGCTGATCGTCGTGCTCGTCGCCGTGTTCATCGTGTTCGCGCTCACGCCGTACCCGGCGTGCAAGGGCAACGGTGCGGGCACGGTCACGCACCGGATCGACGCACGCGGCACGCTCGCGCGCCTGTTCGGCAACCGGCGCTTCGTCGCGGGCGTGGTCGCGCAATTCCTGTACGTCGGCGCGCAGGTCGGCGTGTGGAGCTTCACGATCCGGCTCGCGATGCAGATCGGCGGCCTCACTGAGCGCGGTGCGTCGCGCTACCTGCTCGCGACCTTCTTCGCGTTCTTCGTCGGCAAGCTGGTCGCGACGCTCGTGATGAAACGCGTCGGACCGGCCAAGGTGCTGATCGTCTACGGCATCCTGTGCATCGCGCTGCTCGCGTACACGATCAGCGTGCACAACATCACGGCTGTTTATGCGGCCGTGTGCGTGAGCATCTTCCTCGGCCCGTGCTGGCCGACGATCTACGGGCTGACGATCGACGGCCTCGGCAAGGACACCGAATACGGCGGCTCGATCCTCGTGATGAGCATCGTCGGCGGCGCGGTCGTGCCGCTGATCCAGGGGCTGATCTCCGATCACACGGGCGGCAACATGCAGCTCGCATTCGTCGTGCCGCTCGCGTGCTTCGTCGTGATCGTCTACTACGGCTTCTACTGCCTGTGTCACCTGCCGGCGGCAACGCCCGACGCGGCGGCCGACGGCCATGCGTCCACGCGCTACGCCGCGACGCGCAACACGTCGGGAGCCTGACCATGCGCGGCGAGATCGAACTGCGGCGCGACGACTTCCGCGAGGCACCGCGCACGCTGTACCGCACCGACGGCATCACCGTCACCGCGTTCGCGTATCCGTCCGGCGTCGAGGCACTGAAGCTCGAGAACCGTCGCGGTCATCTCGTCGTGCTGCCGTATCTCGGCCAGATGATCTGGGCCGCCGAATTCGACGGCCGCGACCTGACGATGAAGCACATGTTCCGGCAGCCGAGGCGCGCGACGTCGATCATCGATACCTATGGCTGCTTCATGTTCCACAGCGGGTTGCTGCGCAACGGCTGCCCGGGGCCGGACGACACGCATGCGCTGCACGGCGAGATGCCGTGCGCGCCGATGGATCGCGCGAGCCTGGTCGTCGGCACGGATGCGCGCGGCGCAACGGTCGAAGTGACCGGGGAATACGAGTACGTGCAGGGCTTCGGCAGCCACTACGTCGCGCGTCCGTCGGTGCGGCTGACGGAGCATGATGCCCGGATGACGATCGCGATGGACGTGACGAATCTCGGCGGCGCACCGATGGACCTGATGTACATGGCCCACCTGAACTACGCGTACGTGCCGGGCGGCCGCTTCGTGCAATCGCTCCCGCGTGGCGGCGTGCGGCTGCGCGACAGCGTGCCCGCGCACGTGAAGCCGACCGCCGCGTGGCGCGACTACACGGCCACGCTCGCGCGCGAGCCGGCGTGGCTCGCGACGCTCGATGCACCCGCGCTGTACGACCCGGAGATCGTGTTCTTCATGAACGACGTGGAAACGGATGCCGACGGCGTCGCGCATTTCCGGCTCGCGCATCCGGACGGCGGCGCGTTCCATACCGCTTACCGCCCCGCGCAATTCCCGCATGCGACGCGCTGGATCCTGCACAACGCGGACCAGCAGGTCGCCGCGTTCGCGCTGCCGTCGACCTGCGAGCCGGAGGGTTACGAAGCCGAACGCCGCAAGGGCCACGTCGCGGCGCTGGCGCCGGGCGCGTTTCGCCGCTTCGAGGTGGTCACCGGCTACCTCAGCGCGGCTGAAGCACGCGATGCGTGATGCGATGCAAAGCGTGACGGAAAGCGCAATGCAATGCGCGCCGCAAGCCCGCGCCGCATCAGGTCACGAGTGCGATCCCGTGCTCGCGGATCGCCGTTTCGTAGCGGCGGCTCAGTTGCCCGTCGGAGATCACGTAATTGAAATCGGTCAGTTCGGCGAAATAGGCCGCCCGCACTTCGTCGAACTTCGTGTGGTCGACCAGCAGGAAGCGGTTCTGCGCGCGGGCCATCACCTTCTTCTTCGCATCGACTTCGTGGAAGTTGAAGCACGTGACGCCGCAGCGGTCGCTCACGCCGGCCGCCGAGATGAATGCCTTCGACACGCGCACCGAATCGAGGATGCCCGTTTCGGCGACCGATTCGAACACCATGTTCTGGCGGTGATACGCGCCGCCGCACAGGATCACGTTGCAATGCGGCTTTTGCTGCAGCTTCGCGAACACGTTCAACGAATTGCAGACCGCCGTGAATTCGAGGTCGTCCGGAATGAAATCGACGATGAACGGCGTGGTCGACCCGCAGTCGACGAAGATCGTGTCGCCGGTCGTCACGAACTGCGCGGCCAGCTTGCCGATGCGGCGCTTTTCCTCGGTCTGCCGGTTGTTCTCGGCGCTGATCAGGTATTCGCCGATGTCGCTGCGCTGCGCGGCGAAATGGCGCGTCACGTAGCCGCCGATCAGGCTGAGGCCGTGCGGATTGTCCGCGAGATCGCGGCGGATCGTCATTTCGGACACGCCGAACAGCTCGGCGACTTCCCTCAGATGAATCGCGTTCTGCCCTTGCAGCACGTTCATCAATGTCTTGATCCGTTCGCCCTTCTTTGTTTCCATGCCTGTATCCTGCGTGCCCGTCGCGTGAGTCGCTCGTCGTGCCGGGCGCGCAGGCCCGGCCGGAATGTCGTATTTGTAACAAACCGATGTGAAAACATCAACTTTCCGTGTGCCCTTTCCGCACACGATCCGTGGAGTCCTGACACATGCCGCTTTCCAACGCCCAACTCGCCCAAGCCATCGATCACACGCTGCTCGCGCCCGACGCGAGCGACGCGCAGATCCGCGAACTCTGCCGCCAGGCGGCCGAGCATCGCTTTTACTCGGTCTGCGTGAATTCGGCGAACGTGCCGCTCGCCGCGAGCGAGCTGGCCGATACCGGCGTGCTCGTCTGTGCCGTGGTCGGCTTTCCGCTCGGCGCCGGGCTGTCCGCCGCGAAGGCATTCGAGGCGACCGCCGCGATCGCGGCAGGCGCCGGCGAGATCGACATGGTGATCAACATCGGCGCGCTGAAAAGCGGCCGCGCCGACGACGTGAAGGCCGACATCGCAGCCGTGCATCGCGCCTGCGGCACGGTGCCGCTCAAGGTGATCCTCGAAACGGGGTTGTTGACCGACGACGAGAAGGTGCGTGTGTGCGAGATGTGCCGCGATCTCGGCGTCGCGTTCGTGAAGACGTCGACCGGGTTCGGCCACGGCGGCGCGACGCTTGCGGACGTTACGCTGATGCGCCGCACGGTCGGGCCGACGCTCGGCGTGAAGGCGTCGGGCGGCGTGCGCGACCGCGCGGCCGCGCTCGCGATGCTCGAAGCCGGCGCGACGCGGCTCGGCACGAGTTCGGGGGTGGCGATCGTCACCGATCAGGGCGGCGGCGGAACGGGGTACTGACGCACGAACGGCCGGCCACTGCGCTCGCCCGGCACGCGGCGGCATCGCGACGTCGTGCGCGTTGCCGTCCGCACCATCCACGACCCGATAACCGTTGTCGTACAACTCGTCGGGCTGCTCCGCCGTCGGCCGCCAACGTAAGGTATCGAACAGAAGCGTCCTGCGCGGAAATACGAAAATCGAAAACCAGAGGCCGTCTGCATCGCTTCGCGATCCGTGAACTCATCGTCAAGGCTCCAATGCAAGCCAATCTTCGGTCCCAGTTCCATCACGACGGCTTTGCGATCATCAACGGGCTGATCGACACCTCGGAGATCGAAGACTTGCGCGAAATCGGCCATCGTCTGCTCGGCAGCCGCACGGGCTACGCCGAGGGCCTGATGTTTGATTTCTATCCCGAGTCGAACGGATGCGATTCCGAGCATCAACTTCTCCAGCTCCACTGGGCCTCCTATTTCGAGCGTCGGCTATCGAAACTCCGCATCCGCCGCGCCGCGCTCGATATCGCCAAGGCGCTGCTCGGCTCGAATGTTCGTTTTGCCGGTGACAGCTTTTTCCTGAAGCAGTCGCATACGGACACCGTGACGCCATGGCATCAGGACGACGCGTTTACCGACGCGCGCATCGACCACCGCGAAGTCAACTTCTGGATTCCGTTACAAGCCGTCTCGGTCGACAACGGGTGCATGCAGTTCATCCCCGGGTCTCATCTGTACGACGTGCTTCCGCATGTACCGCTCGGGGGCGACGTGACCGCCCATGGACTCGAGTGTGTCGGCGGATTCGATCCGGCGCGCGCCGTGGCGTGTCCGTTGATGCCGGGAGACTGCACCGTGCATGCGGGGCGTACGCTGCATGCCGCGGGGGCAAACTTCTCGGACCAGCCGCGGTACGCGTATGCGCTCAATTTCCGGTTACCGCGACGGCGCTCGAGTATGGCGACCAACTTTCCGTGGCACAACACGTGGCGGCCCTCGCGCATCGAACGCTCCCGGGCGTCCCGGAGTCTACGCGGGTGCTGTTCGTACCTTCGACGCGAGCTGTACACGTTCGATTTCCGCAATCCGTTCGAGTGGCAACTCGCGGGCGGCAGGATCGCGCGTTGGCTGAACGTGTCGCGGCAACGGATGCACGAACCCGAGCCGGAATGAATCGTGGCGGAAGCGCTGGAGCGCTGCCACCTCTCCTGTACGCGCGGGTCGACGGAAATTGTTCCATCGATTCCGGCGCGCTGACATCCGCATTCGATCCGCAAGGTCGGTGGCGATCGATTATCCGCACGCGTGCGGCACGCGTGAAGACCGGCCGGCGGGATCCATCGCACGAGCGGCACCATGCGGCGGCGCCCGGCAAATTCGCCCGGTTGGGCCAAAGACACCACCCCGCCTCTTCCGCGCACGCGACAAGCCCGGCACAATGCCGCCCATGCGCTACGACAACGCCTTCGTTTACCCGTCCCCCGGCCTCGCCGGCCGGATCGCCAACCGGATCGTCGCGAGCCGCCCGCTGCTGCGCGCACGCCGCGCGCTGCTGTCGCGGCTGCCGTTCCTGCAGCTCGCGAGCGACGTCGAGAACGTCGTGTATTGCACCTGGGTCGTCGATGTCGCGGCCGTCGCGCACCTGGTGCCGCGCGGCGTCACGCTCGCGAGCCGCGACGGCCGCACGCTGTTCACGACGCTCACCTACGCGCACCGGCACTTCGGCCCGCGTCTTGCCGGCCCGCTGCGGCGCCTGTTTCCGTCGCCGCTGCAGAGCAACTGGCGGCTCTACGTCGATGGGCTGCCGGACGGAATGCCGGCCGAGCGCACGGTGCTGTTCGTGAAGAACGTGTTCGACCACCCGCTCTATGCGCTCGGCAGCCGGCTCTTCAGCGACGCGCTGCCGTCGCATCTTGCGCGGCGGTTCACGCATGCGGTGCGTGACGGACAGTACGACACGCTGCTGGCCGGCGGCGGCGGTAGTGCCCCCGACTTCCGCTGCACGGCCGAAGCGTCGCACGACCGGACGCTGCCCGATGCATTCGCGCCATTCTTCGACGACTGGCGCGCGGCCGTCGCCGCCCTGTCGCTGCAGCACGCGGCCATCGCTCATGTCGAAGACTGCGATCGCCTCGCGTATGCGTCGATCGATTTGCCGATCGACGTCGACGCGGTCCGGCCGCTGAAGACGGTCGGGCCCGCAGGCGGCGACTTCCTCGCTCGCATCGGCGCGACCGGCGAACCGCTGTGCTTCGTCGTGCCCGACGTCGCATTCCGCGTACTGTCCGAACGGCTGCTGTAGCGCGCTGCTCAGGCGGGCCGGCGCACGGACGCGCGACCGGCGTACGATCGCCGAGTGGGCCGACCGGCCCGGTCTGTCGGTCCGCGCGCGCCGCACAATGCACACGGCCGCCCGAAGGCGGCCGCGCGAAGTGGCACCGATGCGCCGCTTACTTGCCGTAGTCGTACACCCCACGCCCCGTCTTCCGCCCGAGCCGCCCCGCCGACACCATCTCGCGCAGCAGCGGGCACGCGCGATACTTCGGATCGCCGAAGTCCTTCAGGAACACATCCATCACCGCGAGGCACACGTCGAGGCCCACGAGATCGGCCAGCGCGAGCGGCCCGATCGGGTGGTTCGCGCCGAGCTTCATCCCCGCGTCGATCTCCTCGGCCGACGCGATGCCTTCGGCCAGCACGAAGAACGCTTCGTTGATCATCGGCACCAGGATCCGGTTCACGACGAAGCCCGGCGAATTGCGCACGCCGATCGGCGATTTGTCGAAACGCTCGGTCAGCGCGCGCACGGCCGCGGCGGTCGCGTCGCTCGTCTGCAGCCCACGGATGATCTCGACGAGCGGCATCAGCGGCACCGGGTTGAAGAAGTGCATGCCGAGGAAACGCGACGGATCGGCGAGCGGCGCCGCGAGCGCCGTGATCGAGATCGACGACGTGTTGGTCGCGATGATCGCGTCCGGGCGCGCGACGGCCTCGATCTGCTTCAGGATGCGGCCCTTCAGCTCGACGTTCTCGGTGGCGGCTTCGATCACGATGTCGGCCGAGGCGAGCTTCGCGTAGTCCGTCGACGTCGCGATGCGCGCGAGCGCCGCATCGCGTGCGGCCGCGTCGAGCTTGTCCTTCGACACGAGCCGCTCGAGGCTGCCCTTCAGCGTCGCGAGACCCTTGTCGAGCGCGGCGTCGCTGACGTCGATCATCACGACGTTCAGTCCTGCAACGGCGGCGGTTTGCGCAATGCCGTTACCCATGGTTCCGGCGCCCACGACGCCGACGATTTCGATGGCCATGAAATGTCCTGTGTATTCGGATGCTGAGCGGTCGATTATCAGATGTTCTCGAAGATGGCAGCAATCCCCTGGCCGCCGCCGATGCACATCGTCACGAGCGCGTAACGCCCGCCGATGCGCTTCAGTTCGTACAGCGCCTTCACCGTGATCAGCGCGCCGGTCGCACCGATCGGATGACCGAGCGAGATGCCCGAGCCGTTCGGGTTGACCTTAGCGGGATCGAGGCCGAGCTCCTGCGTGACCGCGCAGGCCTGCGCGGCGAACGCCTCGTTGGCTTCGATCACGTCGAGATCGGCGATCTTCAGGCCGGCGCGTTCGAGCGCCTTCTGCGTGGCCGGCACCGGGCCGATGCCCATGTACGCCGGATCGACGCCCGCGTGCGCATACGCGACGAGGCGGGCGAGCGGCTTCACGCCCTGCGCGCGTGCGGCGTCCGCGCTCATCATCAGCACGGCAGCGGCCGCGTCGTTGATGCCCGATGCGTTGCCGGCGGTCACGGTGCCGTTCTCCTTCGCGAACACCGGCTTGAGCTTCGTGAAATCGTCCGAGCTCGCGTCGTGCCGCACGTGCTCGTCGGTGTCGAACGCGACTTCGCCCTTCTTCGTGCGGATCGAGATCGGCAGGATCTGATCCTTGAAGCGCCCTTCCGCGATCGCGCGCGCCGCGCGACGATGCGATTCCAGCGCCAGCGCATCCTGCGCTTCACGCGAGATGTCGTACTTGCGTGCGACGTTCTCGGCCGTCACGCCCATGTGGATCGTCTGGAACGGGTCGTGCAGCGCGCCGAGCATCATGTCGACGAGCTTGCCGTCGCCCATGCGCTGGCCGAAGCGCGCGGCCGGCACGGTGTACGGCGCGCGGCTCATGCTCTCCGAACCGCCGCCGATCGCGACGTCGGCATCGCCGAGCATGATCGTCTGTGCGGCCGACACGATCGCCTGCAGGCCGGAGCCGCACAGGCGGTTCACGGTGAGCGCCGGCGTGTGCTGCGCGACGCCGCCGTTGATCGCCGCGACGCGCGCGAGATACATGTCCTTCGGCTCGGTGTTCACGACGTGGCCGAACACGACATGGCCGACCGCATCGCCCGGCACGTTCGCGCGCGCCAGCACGTCGGCGACTACCTTCGCGCCGAGGTCGGTCGGCGAGAAATCCTTCAGGCTGCCGCCGAAATCACCGATCGCGGTACGGACACCGCTCACCACCACGACTTCCTTCGCTGCATTGCTCATCGTCTCACTCCGGTTCGTTCGCGCCCGCGGGCGCGGGGATGCGTTGCGTTACATGTTCGGGTAATTCGGCCCGCCGCCCCCTTCGGGCGTGACCCACACGATGTTCTGCGTCGGGTCCTTGATGTCGCAGGTCTTGCAGTGCACGCAGTTCTGCGCGTTGATCACCAGACGATCGCCGCCGTCGTCGTTCTTCACGAACTCGTACACCGCCGCCGGGCAGAACCGCGCCTCCGGCCCCGCGTACGTGCGCAGATTCACGTTCACCGGCACGCTCGCATCCTTCAGCGTCAGATGCGCCGGCTGGTTCTCCTCGTGGTTCGTGTTCGAGATGAACACCGACGACAGCCGGTCGAACGTCAGCTTGCCGTCCGGCTTCGGATACGCGATCGGCTCGCACTGCGACGCCGGCTTCAGCATCTCGTGATCCGCATGCTGGTGATGCAGCGTCCACGGCACGTTGCCGCCCATCACCTTCTGCTCGAGCCCGACCATCAGCGTGCCCAGATACAGGCCCTTGGCCATCCACTGCTTGAAGTTGCGCGCGCGGTACAGCTCCGTGTACAGCCACGATTGCTTGAACGCATCCGGGTACGCATTCAGTTCATCCGACTGACGGCCGGCCTGCACCGCGTCGAACGCGGCGTCGGCCGCCAGCATGCCGGTCTTGATCGCCGCGTGGCTGCCCTTGATCCGCGATGCGTTCAGGAAACCCGCGTCATCGCCGATCAGCGCGCCGCCCGGGAACACCGTCTTCGGTAGCGACAGCAGCCCGCCCGCCGTGATCGCCCGCGCGCCGTACGACACGCGCTTGCCGCCTTCGAGGAACGCGCGGATCGACGGATGCGTCTTGTAGCGCTGGAACTCCTCGAACGGCGACAGGTACGGGTTCGTGTAGCCCAGGCCCACCACGAAGCCGACCACCACCTGGTTGTTGTCCATGTGATACAGGAACGAGCCGCCGTACGTATCCGACTTCAGCGGCCAGCCGGCCGTGTGGATCACGAGACCCGGCTTGTGCTTGGCGGGATCGATTTCCCACAGTTCCTTGATGCCGATCCCGTACGCCTGCGGATCGGCGTTCGCGTCGAGCTTGAACTTCGAGATCAGCTGGCGGCCGAGGTGGCCGCGGCAGCCTTCGGCGAATAGCGTGTACTTCGCGTGCAATTCCATGCCGAGCTGGAAGTTCTCGGTCGGCTCGCCGTCCTTGCCCACGCCCATGTTGCCGGTCGCGACGCCTTTCACGGAACCGTCGTCGTTGTAGAGGATCTCCGCGGCGGGGAAGCCCGGGAAAATCTCGACGCCCAGCGCTTCGGCCTGTGCCCCGAGCCAGCGCGTGACGTTGCCCAGCGAGATCACGTAATTGCCGTGATTCTTGAAGTTCTCGGGCAGCGCCCAGTTCGGCGTGGTCACCGCGCTCTTCTCGGACAGGAACAGGAAGCGGTCTTCCGTCACCTCGACATCGAGCGGTGCGCCCCGTTCCTTCCAGTCGGGAAACAGTTCGGTGATCGCGCGCGGGTCCATCACCGCGCCCGACAGGATGTGCGCGCCGATCTCGGAGCCCTTCTCGAGCACGCATACGCCGATCTCGGTGCCCTTCTCGGCGGCCAGCTGCTTGAGCCGGATCGCCGCCGACAGCCCGGCGGGGCCGCCGCCGACGATCACGACGTCGTATTCCATCGATTCGCGCGGGCCGTATTGCGCGAGCAAGTCCTGTGTGGTCAAAATCCTGTCTCCTGCTGCGTCCCGACCGTCAGCCGGTCAGAACTGGTCTTCCGTCAACGCGAGCACGCTCTCGTTGCCCTTCGCGCCGACGATCGACGCTTCGAGCGCACTCGCCTGCACCAGCACGTGCTCCGCATAGCATTGCGCGATCGCGATCTTCGCGTCGAAGAACGCCACGTCGCTCGCACGGTTCGCCTGCGCGGCCACCAGCGCGCGCGCCATCTGCCACCCGCACAGCACCACGCCCGCCAGCTTCAGGTACGGCACGCTGCCCGCGAACACCGCGTTCGGGTCCTGCTTCGCGTTCGCCACCACGTAATCCACCACCGACGACAGCGCCCGTGCGCCCTTCTCCAGCTGCGCCTTCATCGACGCGGCCGCCGCACCCTCCAGCTTGCCCAGCGCCGCCACCGTGTCGCCGATTTCGGCGATCAGCGCCTTGGCGACCGCGCCGCCATCTCGCATCGTCTTGCGGCCGACCAGGTCGTTCGCCTGGATCGCCGTCGTCCCTTCGTAGATCGCCAGGATCCGCGCATCGCGGTAGTACTGCGCCGCGCCCGTCTCCTCGATGAAGCCCATCCCGCCATGCACCTGCACGCCCAGGCTCGCCACGTCGTTCACCATCTCCGTGCTCCAGCCCTTCACCACCGGCACCAGATATTCGTAGATTGCCTGGTGACGCGAGCGCGTCGCCTCGTCCGAATGGCGGTGGGCAATGTCGCTGTGCGCGGCGGCCACATACGCCAGCGCCCGCGCGCCTTCGGTCAGCGCACGCATCGTGCCCAGCATCCGGCGCACGTCCGGGTGATGGATGATCGTCACCGACTGCCTGGCCGAGCCGTCCACCGGACGGCTCTGCACGCGTTCCTTCGCGAATTCGGCCGCCTTCTGGTACGCGCGGTCGGCCACGCCGATCCCCTGCATCCCGACCCCGAAGCGCGCCGCATTCATCATGATGAACATGTATTCGAGGCCACGGTTCTCCTCGCCCACGAGATAGCCGATCGCGCCGCCGTGATCGCCGTATTGCAGCACCGCCGTCGGGCTCGCCTTGATCCCGAGCTTGTGTTCGATCGACACGCAGTGCACGTCGTTGCGCGCGCCGAGCGAGCCGTCTTCGTTGACCATGAACTTCGGCACGATGAACAGCGAGATGCCCTTCACGCCTTCCGGCGCGTTCGGCGTGCGCGCCAGCACCAGGTGGACGATGTTGTCCGCCATGTCGTGCTCGCCCCACGTGATGAAGATCTTCGTGCCGAACACCTTGTACGTACCGTCGCCCTGCGGCTCCGCGCGCGAGCGCACCAGCGCGAGATCCGAACCGGCTTGCGGCTCGGTCAGGTTCATCGTACCGGTCCATTCGCCCGAGATCAGCTTAGGCACGTAGCGCTGCTTCTGCTCGTCGGTGCCGGCCGTCAGCAACGCCTCGATCGCGCCGTCGGTGAGCAGCGGGCACAGCGCGAACGACAGGTTCGACGCGTTCAGCATCTCGATGCACGGCGTCGCAATCAGCTTCGGCAGCCCCTGGCCGTCGTATTCGGCCGGATGCTGCAACCCCTGCCAGCCGCCTTCGACGAACTGGCGGAACGCTGCGCCGAAGCCCGGCGTCGCGGTCACGACGCCATCCTTCCAGCTGCTCGGGTTGCGATCGCCTTCGACGTTCAGCGGCGCCAGCACCTCGCCGCAGAATTTCGCGGACTCGTCGAGTACGGCCTGCGCCGTGTCGTAACCCGCATCCTCGAAGCCCGGCAACTGCGCGACGGCGTCGATACCCGCGAGTTCCTTCAGCACGAACAGCATGTCCTTGACGGGGGCGTTATAGCTCATGGTCGATGTTCCAAATCAGGCGGTGAATGAGGCGCGCTACCGGGCCGGTCCGCCAAAACCGGCCGGCTCCGGGCGACGACGTGACCCATCGTAATGCCGCAATGGCCGATTCGCGTTGTCATATCCGGCCCACATGGTGACAAAATCGGCCACAGATTGCGTGGGCTCGGCCCGAAATGGACGGCTGGATAAGGGTTTGGCCGGATCGGGGCGGCGGCGGACCATCGGTATGCCCGAGTGATGGGGTCGAAGCAGCGAGCGCATTGACGACGCGTGAGCTTATGGGAGCCGGTTATGGGAATCGCGGATGAGGAGCCGGCCATGGGAGCGAGCGGCCGGAGTCGGCGCGGGTCACGAGGTCTGCGCGGCTCGCCGCCCGGTTCACCACCGCCATCAGGGTCAACACTCGCGCAAGCGTGCCGTCGCCTCTCACGATTTCGGGAATAAACGGCGGCACTCGCGTGTTCAATGTGGATGGACGGCCCCACGGGGCGGTCGTGCGCGTGCACTTCGTGCATGCGTGAAGTGTTCACGGGTTCCCTTGGAGCAATCATGCGGTTTGCAGTGTTGGGCGCCGGCGCGGTTGGCTGCTACTTCGGTGGCATGCTGGGGCTGCACGGCCACGATGTCGTCTTCATTGGCCGGCCGTCGCACGTGGACGCGATTCGCGATTTCGGATTGCGCCTCCAGACGCGCGCGTTCGACAAGCACGTACCCGCCAACGCGTCGACCGATATCGAGGCGGCCCGATCGGCAGACGTCGTTCTGGTATGCGTGAAATCAGGCGATACCGCCGAAGCGGCGCGCAAGCTAAGCCGCGTCCTCGCACCGGAAGCCACCGTGGTCAGTCTGCAAAACGGCGTCGACAACGCCGCGCTCTTGCGTGCCGAGATTTCGCAACCCGTCATTTGCGCGGCGGTGTATGTCGCCAGCGAGATGGCCGGCCCGGGGCATCTGTTGCACCACGGCCGCGGCGATCTCGCGATCGAAGCAGCGCCGCCCAGCGAACCGCTCGCGCACATCCTGCGTGCGGCGGGCATTCCCACCCGGATCGCCGACGACGTACGCGCGACGCTCTGGCAGAAGTTCATCCTGAACTGCGCATACAACGCGATTTCGGCGATCGTGCAACTGCCGTTGGGCGAAATGCCGCATCGCGACGCACTGAGCGAAACCATGCGCGCAGTCGTCGCCGAGTGCCTCGCCGTCGCTGCCGCCGAGGGTGTCCACTTCGCAGACCCGCCGGCGCGTATCGTCGAGCAAATCGAAGCGACGATTCCGCCGGGTCAGTATTCGTCGACGGCGCAGGATCTGGCGCGGGGCAAACGCAGCGAAATCGACCATCTGAATGGCGCGGTCGTTCGGCGCGGCCTTGCCGCCGGCATCGGCACACCGGTCAATCAGACGCTCTGTCTGTTCGTGAAGATGCTGGAAGCGAAGGCCGCGGCAAGGTCGTGATCGGACGCGGCCAGGTGTTCGCTGTCATTTGCGGCCCGGACGGCCGCCGAAAACGGCGCAATTTGCCGCCGGTCCGCAGAACGAAGTTGCTCGTCTGCACGTCAGAATGCGCGCTGCGTGATCGAAATGCGCTGTACGCCGCGGAGATTTCCTTCAACTCGCGATCGCCAGATCGACATGCGGCACCTGACCTAGCCTTTCCCCCACGACATTTTCGGATATCTGCTTGCCGATTGCGCCGAGATCGGTGTCGCCGGGCGGGGCGATCAGCGCATAAGTGAGGTTGGCACGCCGCCATGTCACGACGTCCATGCCGCCGACCTGTTGTCGGGCGAGCGCCGTGTCGGGCTTGTCATCCTTCATCAGGCACAGCGCCACCGGCATGCCTTTTTCCGGCAGATAGACGATCTGCACCAACGGCTTGTCGTTGAAGCGCAGGCGCTGTATGCGCTTGAACGTCAGCCCCGCCGAGCGCAGATCCGGAATCCGTATCGGCAGCCCGTCGTCACGGCGAATGTTTTCCACCGTATGCGCCGCGACAGCGGGATTCGACGAATCGAACGCGACGGTATCGCGCGTATAGAGTCGTTGATAATTCGCAGCCGCCATGATCCAGGGGGACGCGCGCGTCTGCGTAGCCATCGGTGCGGCCTGCGGTGCGAAGCCACCTCGCGCCGCGCCCGGCGCGAAGCGCAGTATGGCGCCGAAGCAGAACGCACCCGCGACGAAGGCCACGGCGAGCCAAGGCGCCATCATGCCAAACCGCGAGCGTATCGGCGCGGCGAACGCCTCACGTACCTCGGGTTGCGGCACAGGTGCATCGACGGAACGACTGACGTCACGCGCGACGACGTCCGAAGACGCGACGTACGCCTGCGCGATTTCGGCGACCTTGTGCACCAGGCTCTGCGGAACCGACGGCCATTCCTGCTGCTCGAATGCACGCTGGTACGGCAACACCGATGCTTCGAGCCATGCAACGCGTGTGGCGATATCGGGCGACGTTCCGATCGCCCTCTCGACTTCCTCGCGCTGGTGTGACGTGAGCTCTCCATCCACGTATGCCATGAGCAGGATGTCGTCTATTTTCATGCCCCCTGATCCTCACTATTCGCGTTGCTTTTCACACGTCGGTCTTGTCGATCGATGAACAGGGAACCGATCGTCTGGCGGGCTCGCGAAAGCCGGCTCATGATCGTGCCGATGGGTACGCCGAGCGCGTCGGCCGCTTCGCTATAGCTGAGCCCCTCTACACCGACCAGCAGCATGACCACGCGCTGGGCTTCGGGCAACTGCTGCACTGCCCTGACGATCTGTTCATCCAGGGCCTGTTGCTCCAGCGTCGGTGCAGCGGGATCGGAGACGGTTTCGAGGAAGTCGTCGTCCCAGTCCATGCCCGAGCGCCTGCGCACGCTGCGTGCGCGGAGTTCGTTGAGCCAGGTGGACTGGACGATCGAGAACATCCAGCTCAGCGGCGCGGTGCCCGGTCGCAATTGATGCGCGCGCTCGAGCGCGCGAAGGCACGCGCACTGCACGAGATCTTCAGCGTCGTGGCGATCACCCGAGATCCGTAGCGCGAATGCCCACAGACGCGGGAGCATCGAAGGCAGCATGGCGGACAGTTCGGCTGCGGTCATCTACGTCGATCCTCCTGCGGTGCGACCAAGGCGACGTTGAGAAACTGCAGCATCTGACATGTGTCCATGGGTTTAGGCGAAATTGAGCGGGCGATACCCCCTGGTAAACAGTTGGTCGGCGAAGTTATTCCATCGCCGTCGTGTGTTGAACGAACAGCCCGATCCCGGCTCGTTGCGGCCGGGGAGCGCGTTCAGGAAAAGCCGGCGTGCTCGGCGCTCCGCGTCATTCCTGCATGCGGACCGGAACACCCGAATGCCGGCTTTATTCCGACGACGCGATGCGGGACGACTGTCACCGCTGCCGCCCGCCAATAACGAATTTGGCCGAAACCCCTGCGAAATCAGGGCGATTCGGAAACCGTGGGAATGGATTCGCTTTGCGGCGCCGACGCGGGCCGAAGCAGCGGCACCATCAGCGTGATGCCGGTGGCAACCAGAAACAGCATGAAATAGGAAGCGAAGTAACCGTCCGTCCGGTCGCGGAGATAGCCGAAGGCGAGCGGCCCCAATGCGGCCACCAGATAGCCGATGAAGAGCATGAACACGCTCCACGCGTTGGTCTCGGCGGGCGAATGGGTATGGTCAAGCGGCAAGGTCATCGCGAGCGTGAAGCACATGCCTTGTCCGATCGCGATCAGGACGATGCACGACGCCGGATAGGCGGTCGGCGCAAATGCCAGCCCGCCGATGCCTGCCGCCGTGATGGCCGACGCGAGGCCGAGCCAGCCGCGCCGATCGGTGGAGCGGCCGGCCTTCATGCCCATTCCGAAGCTGCTGAGCGCGAACACGCAGGTGAAGAGGCCCAATACCAGACCGGGCGACAGCGTCTCGATATGCAGTTCGACACTCGACGACGCGAGCCATGCAAAGCATGCGTACACGATGAACTGGCTCGCGCCGAAGTAAGCCGCGACCCGCCACGCCCGGATGTTGCCCCACGGAAGACCGACCGCCGCCGGCACTTGCGCAGGCTGCCGAGGTTGCGCTTCGGCGGCCTTCGCCTCCTGGAAGCGCCGGGCCAGCCGGCGCCAGCTCAGGATCGCGGTGATGCAAAGCACGCTCCACAATGCGACGGCCACGCGCCAGCCGCCGAAACTCAGCGCGATGTAACCCGACGCGCTCGCCGCGACCGTCGCGCCGACGCTGAGTCCCGCGCTGTAGATCCCCATGAAGAACGTCGCGTCGCGCGCGAAGTGCTTCTTCACCCAGCCGCCGATCAGCGAACCCGAAATCGCGATGCCGATTCCGGCAAAGACGGTGCACAGAAGCAGTACGCCGGCGGAGCCGGCCAGCGCGCGGGCGACCATCGCGACACACAGCAGGGCCAGCGCGGCCACGACCGCGTTGTCCGTACCCAATCTGCGCGCGACACCCGGCGCGGCGAGCGCGAAGACACCCATGCAGACGTCCGGAATCGCGGTCAGCAGGGACGCCTGCGTGTAGCTCAGGCCGAAGCTCTGCTGGATCGATTCGAGCACCGGCCCGATCGAAACGATGGGCGGGCGCAATGCAATCGAGAGTATCAACAGCGCGATGGCCGCGGCTGCCTTTCGGGTATCGGTGGAATCGGTGGAATCGGTGGAATCGGTGGAATCGGTGGAATCGGTGGAATCGGTGGATCGAGACATGACTGTTCCTGGCTTCACGGTGCGCGCGTTGCGGCGACATCGGAACGCGACGGCGATCGCGGCAGGCGATCGCCGTCGAAACCTGCTTGCTCAGCGCAGCGTGCGGAATGCGGCGCGCACTTCGCTTGCGAGCAGTTGCGGCTCTTCCCACGCGGCGAAATGACCGCCCTTGTCGACCTCGTTGAAGTAGATGAGGTTGTGGTAAGCCCGCTCGGTCCAGCTGCGCGGCGCCTGATAGATCTCGCCGGGGAAGATCGTCACGGCAGCCGGCATCGAAATGTCCACCGCGTTGAAGTTGTTGGAATGATCTTCCCAGTAGATCTGCGCGGCGGAGGTCGCGCTGTTCGTCAGCCAGTAGAGGGAGATATCGTCGAGGATTTCGTCGCGGGTGAGCGAACGTTCCGGCACGCCGCCGCTATAGGTCCATTGCGAGATCTTGTCGTACATCCACGCAGCCTGGCCGGCGGGCGAATCGGCCAACGCATAACCCACGGTTTGCGGACGCGTGACCATCATCGCGGAATAGCCGCAATTGTCCTTGTAGAAGACGTTGAGCGAATCGTATGCGGCCTTTTCCTTCGGCGACAGCCTGCCCGGCGCGGGTTCGCCGAGCGCGAGCAAGGTCGCGATGTCCGGCGGCACGGTGGCCGGCATGTTGACATGGATGCCGATCAGCCCTTTCACCTTCTGCATCGCCATGCGGTGCGAAATCACCGAACCGCAATCGCCGCCTTGCGATACGAAGCGCGTGTAGCCGAGTCGGGCCATCAGTTCGCCCCATGCACGGGCGATGTGATCCGAGCCCCAGCCGGTCGTTTTCGGCTGCCCGGAGAAGCCGAAGCCGGGCAGCGACGGAATCACGATGTCGAACGCGTCGTTCGCACTGGCGCCGTACGCGGTCGGATCGGTCAGCGGGCCGATGACCTTGATCAGCTCGAAAATCGAACCCGGCCATCCATGCGTCATGATCAACGGTAGCGCGTTCTGGTGGCGGGAACGCACGTGAATGAACTGGATGTCGAGGCCGTCGATCTCGGTCATGTACATCGGCAACGCGTTCAGCTTTGCCTCGCCTTTGCGCCAGTCGTAGTCGGAACCCCAATACTGGAGAAGCGCCTGCATTCTCGCGAGCCGCACGCCTTGCGATTCGTCGTTGACGGTCTCCTTGCCGGGCCAGCGCGTCGCCGCGATGCGGCGCCGCAGATCGACGAGGGCGGCCTCGGGCACGCTGGCCTTGAACGGACGAATGGCCGTGTTGCCGGTTGCGGCGAACACCGACCCGGGAATCAGCCCCATGGCACCGACGGCGGCGGTAGCGGCGGTAGCGGCAAGCACGTGGCGTCGACGGGGAGAAAACGGTGTGGATGACATGATGGGTATCCTGGCGCGAGAAGAAGGCCGCATGTCGCGATCGATACGCGACACGCGGGAGTGCCTGCCGGAAGCGCGCACCACGCCGGGCGTGCCGATCACGCAAACGGCGTCGTGCGCGGGTCCGGCAGCAGGCGAGTCAAACGACGGTGACGACGACGTCGATGTTGTTGCGCGTGGCCTTCGAATACGGGCAGGTCTGGTGCGCCGCGTCGACCAGCGCTTGCGCGACGGCGGTGTCGACGCCCGGCACGCTGACGTTCAGTCGTGCCTGCAGGAAGTAGGCACCGTCGTTCATGGCCAGATCGATCTCCGCATCGACATGCGTGTCGCGCGGCAGCGCAATCTTCAGCCGTTGCGCGGCCAGGCCCATCGCGCCGATGAAGCATGCCGACCAGCCTGCGGCCAGCAACTGCTCTGGATTCGTGCCGGGCGCGGCCGAACCGGGACCGGACAGCTTGACGTCCAGGCGGCCGTCCGAGCTGTGGGCCGCGCCATCGCGACCGCCGGTGGTGCGGGTCTTGCCGGTGTACAGGACTTTCGTTTCTTGGCTCATGATCGGTGTCGTATTGAACTGGGTGGGTGACAGTGGTGGTGAATGGCGATGCTTGAAACCGGCGTTGCGTCGGTAGCCGGGATTCAGCCGCCTCGATAGAGCTTGTCGAGCGCCGCGAGCTGGCCGTCTTTCTGTGCCCGCACCAGTTCCTCGCGCACTTCGGCACGCGTCTTCGTCTTCGGCGCGACCGACGCCCACTGGCGCGCTTGCTGTGCGCCCTGGACATTGGCGCTCGTGTCGACGGGGATGCCTGCGTAAGCAGAAGCAGCGGTTGCAACTGCGGCACAAGCCGCAAAAGCCAAAGCGATCGTCTTTGCTTGCATGTCGTTCTCCTGGAGCAATTCAAGGGTCGAGAATCCGTCCGGGCGCTCGGTGGCGGCTTCATCCTGCGATGTCTGCCCGAGTGCCTCGATCGGATCCAGTCGTTGAGATGCATTAAATCCAGGCCACGTATCCGGCATGTGTCTTGATAACGGGGCTATTGCAATGCCATGTATCTATTCCGGTCTCGTACACATTAAGAAACAAATCTGCCGTTCCGTTTTCGCTAACGCTCCAAAATGAAGATCGCTTTTCCGACAGAATGGCGCTCCAATGAAATGACGCTGCAATGGCGAGCCCGCTCATTTGCCTCGTTGCCACAGGAAGACCCAAGGAGAAATCACCGATGACCAGATACGCAATCGGAACGCTGGTGTTGATCGGCGTCATGGCCTCGGCCGGCGCGCGCGCTGAAACGATCAAGCCGATCAAGGCGTCGAAGTCCGAGCTGGCCGGTGCGATATTCGCTCGCGCCGATGTCGTGAAAAAAGACGAAAGTGGCGACCGGAGCGCCGACGTCGTGACGTTCACGTCGACCGATACGGCTTACCAGACCGGCGTCTATCGATCCGGGCCTTCGCGTGAAGAAATCAAGGGGCCGCAAGGATTGCCGTACAACGAGTTCCTGTACTTTCTGTCGGGCAGCGTAAAGCTGACGTCGTCGGACGGTTCGGTGATGGTCGTGAAGACCGGCGAAGCCGTCACGCTTCCCAAGGGATGGACGGGGCATTTCGACACGCCGGGCTATACCAAGCTCTACGTGACCTACAGCCCCGACGACGCCAAAAAGCAGTCCGACATATCGGGTCATCCGAAAATGGCGGAATAGCGATCCGTTCTCGCGTGTTCTGTGATGCAGACACCTCTTCCGCAGGAGCGAGACGATGCAGAACCAGCAACAGGAAATCGACAACGATCAATCGACCGTGCCGGCATTCGTCCGCGGGCTCGGCGGTACGGAACACCTGTTCTGGTTGCTCGATCAGAATCGGCCGACGCATTTCGCCATGGTCGCGGAGATCGATCGCCGTTTTCCGCCGACAGCATGGCATGCGGCTTTTCGCGCGCTCCAGCGGAGGCATCCGCTGTTGTCGACCTATATCGCCGCGGACGCGCAGATGAATTCCGGCTTCCATGGCACACCTGATGCCGTGGTGCCATTGCGCGTGATCGAGCAGAGCGGAACTTCGTGGCACGCGGAAGCGGCCCGCGAAATCGCGACGCGCTTCGACTGGTCGACAGCGCCGCTGTTGCGCGCGACCGTGCTGCAAGGCGACGGCGACTCGGCGCTGATCCTGGTCGCGCATCATTCCGTAGTCGACGGCATGGGCAGCGCGTATCTGATCGAAGATCTGCTGCGATTGCTGTCGGGCGAGTCGCTGGCGCCGTTGCCGCTGGTGCCGTCGCTGGAGGCCGTGCTCGACGCCGACCTGAACCGGACCGCCGTCTTGCCCGACGCACTGCCGGCGCCCGCGCCCAAGCCGTTTCGCCCGGACGCCGCGGACGTGCCGCGTGTCGACGCCGTCGAGCTTTCGGCTGAATCGACGCGCCGGCTCATCGCCCGCGCGCGTGTCGAGCAAACCACCGTGCACGGCGCCGTTGCCGCGGCCGTTCACGAAGCAGGCCGGCGTCTGTCGAGCGAATGGGCCGAGCGCGCGTTGCGCACCGTCACGCCGATCGACGTGCGCCATCTTGCCGATGAAATCGGCATCGCCAACGGCGCGTACATCACGCAGACCATCACGGTCGACGACTACCCGCGCGGTACCGATCTATGGACCGTCGCCCGCAAGATCAAACAGGATCTCGCACCTTTTCAAACGCGCGCGAGCGTCGCGGCGGAACTAAAAACGCTCGATGCCGCGATGTCCGCGCGGCCGAACGTTCAACACGCGGCCGGATTCCTGTCGGCCGTGCTGGCCTTCGACGTTCTGCTGTCGAATCTGGGCAATCAGCCCATTGCCGCCGCTTACGACAGCTTGTCGCTCAAAGCGCTATGGGGCCCGCTGGTGACTTCGGGCTTCGCCGACGACCAGGTCATCGGCGTGTGCACGATCGACGGCATACTGCGGCTCACGCACACGAGCCATGGCGCGATCCCCGGGCTGCTCGGCGAAGTCCGGGCGATTCTCGACGAAGCCGTGACGGCACCGTCACGCTGAAGACGAGGCCAAATGAAGATTTTTTCGCGTGAAAAGATCTTCACCCGTTGATCCGCACGGTTTGTCCGGCGAGTGGGGGGTGACTTTTCCCGTGCCTTCAGACGGCCACGAGCGAGGCTCTCTTCCGGTGTTCGACGATCGACAGCAGCAGCGCGGCCAGGCCACACGCGGCGATGAGCAGCAGCAGCGTCGTCTTGCCCATGCTGACCAGCACCAGTCCGCCGACAGCGGGGAATCCGAACACGCCGACGAAATAGGACGCCACGAACCAGGTCAGCACCGCGTGCCGGTGCCGCGCATCGGTACTGTTGACGGCTTGCGCCTGAACGATCGGATAGATGAGGCCATACCCGGTCCCGAGCAGCACGGCGCTGACCGAATGAAGCATCGTGTTGTGCGGCACGGCGAAGGTCACGGCGACGCTCAGTATCATGAAGCCGAGGAGGATCTGCGTGGTCGCGCTGACACGTAGCTGAATCACGATCGCACCGAGCAGCCAGCGCGTGACGACAACCGTTGCCGAATAGAGGCCGAAGAACGTGCCCGCCTTCACCCCCGTTTCCTGCGCCATCGACATCTGGAACGTCATCAGCCCCGAGAAGACGCTGGAGCCGAGCGCGATGATCGCGATCGGGTAGATCGCATGCGTACGGGCAATCGCACGCATCTCGCGCAACCACCGTTCCCGTGCCGGCGGCACGACGGGGAGCGGCGCAGGCGACAGGCGCCCGAAGCATTCCAGCATCAACGCAGCCATCGCGCACAATCCGCCGACGGTGCAGAACACCGCGCCCGTCGTCCAGTGCCAATTGCGAATCGCGAGCGCGGCGACTGCCGGCCCGCCCCCGACTCCGGCCATCTGAAACGAGCCGAACCGCAGGAACCAGCGCTCGCGCTCGGTATCGGTGGTCCGCTCCGCCAGCATCATCGGCGCCGCAAGGTAGAACCCGCCCCAACCGACGCCGACCAGCAATCCCGGCACGACGCTCAACGAGCCGGTGCGCCCGATCACGGCAAAGCCGGCGACGCCCGCACCGACGACCAGCGCAGCCAGCGCGGTCGTCCGCGCCGCCCCGATTCCGTGCGCAAGCCACGCGACCAGCGGCAGGCCGATCAGCGTACCGACCATGGCTTCGGCCAGTGCCGCCCCCGTATCGACGTCGTTGCCTCCTGCCGAACGAAAATGCATCGACAGAAGAAATGTCGCGCCGTATCCGCATGCAGTCAGCAGCGCGCCGAGTAGCCCGAACGACGCGACGCGCGGGGACATCGTGCGTGGATAGGCCATCATGGCTCCTCTTGTTCAAAAATCCGGCCCATTCGAGCTGCCAGCGCCGCAGCGACGCGTCGGCGTGGCGTTACGCGCGGCCGCGCGCGTCGAGTTCGACTGGCCGCCCGCATGAGCACATACCCATCGATTCGTGCCCATCGCGACAAGGTCGGCGGCCGGTCGCAATATGATCCACACAATCTGCCGCCGGGGAAACGAACCGTTCCGATGATGCACCGCATACGTTCGTATGTTCAATCCCGCACGGCAACCACTGCGCGATGGCGACCACACGGCTCCGTCGCTTGGCATCGCTCGTCAGAAAGCGGCGATTCCGTAGCCGGGCACATCGACATCGTGCGCACGGTCGTCATGCGCGCTTCGTCGGCGAAGTCCCGGCCGGCGCCACGAAGAAAGACCTCGCTGATGGCGAGGAACGCCTGGATCCGTTCACTTATCGACATTTGCCTTCATCCTCGAGCGGTATGGGGTTTCCCGGGCAACGCGCCGGAGCGCCGCCGCGAAACGGAACTGCGAGCGCACGCCGCGTCGCAGTGAAGACACGGTATCGAAATCGAATGCGCAAGACTACTCGTACGAAGGGATGATCGGGACCATCGATGGTTTGGCCCCCGGACCATATCGAGGGTGACGCAGTGAGCCAAGCAGTGGCGGCAAGACTGATACGGCACCCCCCGATTTTGTATCGCACCGTATCAAGAGCCGCTCCCGAAACATCAGCATGCACGAATCCCGGGTAGCGGAAACATGGCGGATACGTTGGCGAGTTCTACTGCCGACATGCGGAAGACATGCGACATACGACGCTGATTCGGATGTCCGACGGTCGATCCGATCACTTGACTTCAGGAGCGCTCACATGAAAGCCACTCGAATCCTTGCTGCCGCGGTGCTTGCCGTCGTTCCCCTCGTGTCTTTCGCCGATGCCGGGCCCAGCCTCACGCGCGCCGCCGTGCGCGCCGATCTCGTGCGACTCGAACAGGCCGGCTACAACCCGGCTCGCAGCGAACCGCGCTATCCGGACGACATCGCCACCGCGCTGCAGATCGCACGCTCGGACCAGAACAGCCCGTCGAAATCCCAAGGCGACAATACCGCCGATGCGACTTCGCCCGACCGGCATCGCGACACGACGCACGCGCGCACGGCATGACGGCCCGGCGCCTCCAGCGAGGCTATTGCACGCCTGCTGGATTCCTTTCCGCTGTCGCCGCTTGCACGCGGCGCAGTGGCAAGCGCGGGACTTCACGTCGGCCCGGGCATTAGGCGATGAACATACGAATGTATGTGGATCGTGATTCGCACGAGTCTTCGGCGTAACTTGACGGTTACTGCGAGCCGATGCAGGAAGCGCCTCTTTTTGCAAGCCACTGGATCGACCATGAAAATATTCGTCACCTTCGACAGCGCCGGGGTGAAACTCGCCGGCCACCTCTATCTTCAGCCTGCCGAAGCCGGGATTTTGCGTCCCGCAATCGTCGTCGGCCATCCTGGCGTCGGCGTCAAGGAACAGGCTGCAGGCTTGTACGCGCGGCGTCTGGCCCAGCAAGGGTTTATCGCGCTTGCTTTCGACGCCGCACACCAGGGCGAGAGCGGGGGCGAGCCGCGCGGACTCGAAGATCCCGCCCACCGCGTCGAGGACTTCAAGGCCGCCGTCTCATTCCTCACGACACGCGACGACGTCGATCCGAGCCGCATCGGTGCGCTGGGCATCTGCGCATCTGGCGGCTATGTCGTTCCCGCCGCCGCCACCGACCATCGCATCAAGGCCGTGGCGACGGTCAGCGCCGCGGACATCAATCTGCAGTTTCGCTTCGGCGCGGATGGTCGGCAGGATCCCGCGATCTTCCAGCGCATGCTCGATGCCGCCGCAGCGGCGCGCACTGCCGAGGTCAACGGCGAAGGCGTGGGTGGGTTTCCGATTTTCCCGGCTGAAGAGCCGGCACGTACGGGCAACCTGCATCTGTTCGAAGGCTGGGAGTACTACTGCTCGCCGCGCGCGCATCACCCGCGCTCGGCCAGGTTCTTCACCTGGAACAGTGTGGATCGCATCGCACACTTCGACGCATTCCGGTTCATCGACCTGATCGCACCGCGTCCGTTGCTGATGATCGTCGGCACCGAGGCCGTGACGTCGTGGATGTCGACGGACGCCTTCGCCAATGCGCAGGAACCCAAGGAACTGTTCTGGGTTGAAGGCGCCACCCATGTCGCCCTGTACGACAAGGCGCCGTACGTCGATGCCGCCGTATCGAAGCTCGGCGATTTCTTCGGTGCGAAGCTGGGTGCGCCAGCAACGGCCTCTGCCTAGGGCCCGTTCACGCTGATAACAGGCTTGCGCACGGGGCGCAACGCGAGACCTGCCAGCGCCCCAACGATACACAGCACGCCTACATAAATTTCCGGCGCCTGCGGATTCGATTTCAGCATCACCGAGACGAACACCGGCGTAAGACCGCCGAACACGGCATACGCGACGTTGTACGAAAACGAGATGCCCGAAAAACGCACGATCGGCGGAAACGCGTTGACCATCGCAACCGGAATCGCCGCAACCGCACCGACGAAGAAGCCGGATACCGCGTAGAGCGGCAGCAGCGACGACGGATTCGTGGAGAGTTGCGTGACCATCAGAAAATACGATGCGCCGAGCAGCAGGCAGCCAAAGAAGATCGTGCGACCGGCGCCGATCCGCCCCGCCACCGAACCGGCGATCACGCATCCGATCGTCAGGCAGAGCGTGGCCGCCGAATTCGCCTGTAGCGCGAGCGCGGGCGCGATATGAAAGCGTTTTGCCACGAGCGTCGGCGTCATCAGGATCACGACGACAATCGCCGCGGTCAGCGTCCACGTCAGTATCATCGAGACGAGCACTGCCCGGCGGTGATCGCGCAGCACGGCTTTCAACGGCACTTCGCCGGCCAGCAAACGGCTCTGCTTCATTTCGATGAAGACGGGCGTTTCATTGAGCCAGCGCCGCAGAAACGCGGACAAGATCCCGAACAGGCCACCGATGACAAAAGGCATCCGCCACGCATAGGCACTGATTGCAGCGGGCGAATAATGATGGTTGATCGCCGATGCGATCAGCGAGCCGAGCAGGATGCCGAACGTAAGACCGCCCGTCAGCAGACCGCAGGCATAGCCGACATGACGCGACGGCACATGTTCGGAGACGAATACCCAGGCCCCGGGCACCTCGCCGCCCACCGCGGCGCCTTGCAACACCCGGCACAGCAGGAGCAGGACGGGTGCCGCCACCCCAAGTGACTCATAGGTCGGCAACAGCCCCATCATCAGCGTGGGCAAGGCCATCAGCATCACGCTCATCGTGAACATGCGCTTGCGGCCGACGAGATCGCCGAAGTGCGCCATGACCACGCCTCCGAGCGGCCGCGCGAGATAGCCTGCCGCGAACACGCCGAATGTCTGCACCTGGCGCAGCCAGTCCGGAATCGACTGCGGGAAGAACAGATGACCGATCACCGCCGCAAAAAACACATAAATCACGAAATCGTAAAACTCCAGTGCCCCGCCTAGCGCGGCGAGTACCAGCGTTCGGTGATCACTGCCTGCCAGCGGACGATGCGGTACAACCGGAATCCGAGGCGAGTCCATGGAATTCATCTGGAAGAGGTCTGGTTCAGTGGCGGCGCGCCAACCCGATGACGTGCTACTTGTTCACAACACCTGACCGGTTCATGTCATTCCATGGCGCGCCGATTTATCGACGCGGCCGACGTTGCGCATCGATGAAGACGGGCCTCTTCGGCCGCCATCATCTCCCCATGCCGTCATGCGACGGCGAGCGGCAACGTCACTCTCGCTTCGAGGCCTCCGGTACTGCGATTGTTCAACTGCAATTCCCCTTGCATCGCCTGCGTCAGACGGCGCGCGATCGCCAGCCCCAACCCCGATCCCGACGCGCGCGCCGCTGTCTGCGGCGCACGATACCAGGGCGCGAACACCGCCTCCAGCTCCGCCGGCAAAATGCCGGGCCCCGAATCCACCACGCTGAGCATCACACGTCTTGCCTCGACCCGGACACACAGGCGGACGTCGCCGCCGTAACGCAGCGCATTGTCGATCAGATTGACGAGCACGCGACGCAGCGCGTGCGGGCAAGTGACCAGCGGACGGCCCACCCGCCCGTCGAGGCCGACGGTCAGGCCCGCGTCGCGATAGTTGCCGACCAGCGCGCCGAGCAACTCGTCCGCGTCGACGCGCCGCGGCGGCTCCGCCACGCTGCATTGAAGTCGTGCGCAGGCAAGGCTCGCTTCGACCAGTTCCCCCATCTCGGCAAGGTCGCGCTCCATCGCGTCACGCAACGCGCCATCGTCCAGCATCCCGCTACGCAGCATCATCCGCGTCAATGGCGTGCGCAGATCATGCGCGTACGCGGCCAGCACATGCAGCAATTCCGTCACGCGTTCCGCTTGCTGGCGATGCGCGTCGTTGATCGCGCGCGTCAGCCTTGCGATCGAGGGGCCGCCGCGCTCGACCAGTGCATCGGGCAGCGCCTCGACGCCATGATTCTCGATTGCCGCGGCGAGCTGCCGGATTCTCGTGTCCAGCCTCCGCGTGCGCAGCCACAGCACCGCTGCCAGCGCAAACAGGATACCGGCCGCACTTGCAAGCAGCAGACTGCCGCCGGCCACGGGAGGCAACGCGTTCGGCAGCATGGCACGAGCGTCATGCATGCGCTCCGCGACGAGCAGCACGCCGGCCGCGACGACAAGACGGACGGGCCACACGATGAACTCGCGCACATACGGGAACCCTACGCGGGCGACGTTGCGGATGCGACGCGCAATGCGGAACTCGGACAAGGCCCCGCACGATAAGGTAGGAAGGTTCGCCATCTTCGTTCTCCTGTCGCCGCCACGGCGGACGGTACAGGAACGATGAGAACACGCAGGTGGGGGCTCGCACCATCAAACAAGCGGCCATCCACCCCCTACGAAGGTTTAGGTCGGCGCGGCGGCAAACCGCGGCGGGTCAGCCGTAGCCGAGCGCGCGGGCGAGCCACGTCTGAAGCTCCTGCGCGTCGATCGGCTTCTCGAGCAGACACAGCGCGGCGCTGGCCCGCACGCGCTCGCGCTCGCGGGCAGTGGCGAATGCCGTGACGAACACGGTCGGAATGGTCAGGCCGCGGGCTTCGATCCGGGCCAGCACCTCGAGGCCGTCCATCTCCGGCATCTGGATGTCGCAGATCAGGCAGCCTGTTCGCGACGCCACGTCCGAAGCCAGGAACGCCGGGCCGGACGCAAACTCGTGCGCCTCCCCGCCGAGCGAACGCACGAAGCTTCTCGCGGCGGCGCGCACGAACGGGTCGTCGTCGACAATCGATACGAGATCGGTGGCTGAGAGTGAAAAAGGCATCCCTGCTTATGGCGAGTGAGCTGACCGGACCGTCCCGACTACGGCTGCCCGAGTTGCCAGCATACCGCCACGCCGCCGCACCGTCACCATATCTACGTATGGGGTAGGTTTTCCCTCGATAACGGTGCCGCCGCTAACATGAGGGCTGCCCGATGCCGAGCGCACTCATCTTGCGCACCAGTTCCGCGACCGAGCGACACTTCATCTTGCGCATCGCCTGACCGCGATGGATCTTGGCCGTGATCTCGGCAATGCCCATGTTCGCCGCGACCTGCTTGTTCATCAAGCCCGCCGCGACGTGTTGCAGCACCTCGCATTCTCGCGGCGTCAGCGATTCCCAACATGCGCGCAGATCGAGCAGCGAGTGATCGGCCTCCAGTCGTTTCGCATCGCGATCGAGCGCCGCGATCACCGCATCGATCATTTCCTGATCGTGAAACGGCTTCGTCAGGAAATCCATCGCACCGGCTTTCATTGCTTTCACCGTCATCGCGATATCACCGTGCGCCGAGATGAAGATGATCGGCATCTGCGGACCGCCGTTCTCGACCAGCGACTTCTGGAATGCAATCCCGCTCTGCCCGCGCAGCCTGACGTCGAGCACGAGGCACGACGGTCCGGCGCCCTTCGGCGCCGCGAGAAATGCTTCGGTCGACGCAAATGCGCGAACGTCCAGGTCAATCGATCGCAGCAGGCTGATCAGCGCGGCACGAATGAACTCGTCGTCGTCGACGACGTAGACGACACGACCGTTCCGATCCGCAGATGAAGGATCCGAATAAGGCATTCTGGTTTCGGGCATCGAAGTATTCACTGGTGAATTTGCAGGGATGGCCGCGTGGCGGCTCAAAGACATCTCGAAGAACCGGTCGGTCCGCCGCGCCGCGCGCCGGCGGACGACCCGGTCATGGATCGGCCCGCGGCAGCATGATGATTGCGCGCGTACCGGTGCCGTCGCGGGTCGACAACGTCAACGTCCCGCCGTGTGCATCGACGATGGAATGCGAGATGGCGAGGCCCATGCCCATCCCGTTCTCCTTGGTCGTAAAGAGCGGTTCGAGCAGCCGGTCTGCAATATCCGGCGCAATACCGCTGCCGAGATCCTCTACAGTCACGCGTGCGCTGTCAACGCCGTCCGCTTCGCAAGCAAGCGACAGGCAACGCACCGTCGCGAGCCCCGCCATCGCTTCAGCACCGTTCGTGAGCAGATTGATCACGACCTGCTGGAGCTGGATCCGGTCGCCATGAACATAGACGGGGCTGTCCTGGACGCGCAGATCCAACACGACATCGAGCGCGTCGAGTTGCCGCGCGACGAGCACCGCTGCCTCTTGGACGGCCTCGTTGAGATCGACCGTCGCGAACTGCGGCTCGGCCTTGCACGCCTTTGCGCGCAAGGCCTGGATGATGCTCTTGGCTCGCGCCGCCCCCCGGTTGATATGCACGAGCATTTCCCGCGCCTCGCCCACGTCCGGCGGCTCCCGGCTCAGCCAACGCAATGCCGCGCTCGCCGACGTATCGACGGCGGCAATCGGCTGCGAGACTTCATGAACGATCGACGCGACGAGCTCGCCCATCGCTTCCAGGCGGCTGGCGCGCTCGAGGCTGGCAAGTGCGGCCCGCAGCTGTTCCTCGGCATGTGCGCGCTGACGGTTCTGCTCGACCAGTTCCTCGTAGAGCCGTGCATTCTCGAGCGCGAACGCGGCCTGCGACGCGATCACTTCCACCAGGGCTGCGTTGGCCGCGGTAAACATTCGCGCCGCCAGATTGTTTTCCAGGTACAGAACACCGACGAGCGTCGCATAACGCATCAGCGGCACGCACATCACCGACCGGGGGCGCTTGCGCCGAACGTACGCATCCTGTGCGTGGGCCGGCGATTCGGACGCATCGTCGAGCACCGCGCCCTCCTGCGTACGCGCCACCGCCTGCACGAGAGACACGGGCAGCACGTCCGCCGTGAAAGGCTCGGCCGCCTGCGTCACGACGATCGTACCGTCGACCACGTCCGCGCGCGCCGGCACATGCCATGCACCCTCGCGCAGCACCGCGAGCGCGCCGTATTCGGCCCCGGCACTTTCGAGCGTCGTGCGCAACAGCGTCTCCACGAGGCGCGCCGGGACGATGTCGCTCGCCAGCGCATTCGAGATGCGCAGCACCGCCCGGACGTCCAGTTCGTGCAAACGATTCCCGGTGAGAATGCCCGCCCCATCGAAACCCCCGGCATGCGCGGCCTGCCGTTGCCGCACCTCGGCCAGCGCCTCCGAGCGCTGCCCGGCGCCCCGCACATCGGGTAAACGGGCTTGAGCAGCAGTCTCATCGCGGCGACGGCGCCGTTCGCATCGCCGCAGATCGGCGACGAGCGCCGCGGCGGTGCCGTAGCGTTGCTCCGGGGCTTTTTCGAGCAGCTTCATGACGATCCGCGAGATCTGCTCGGGTACGTGCCCGGCACGCTCGTGAGGCGCCCGCGCCGAATGCATGGCGTGCGCATGCACGAGTGCGGCGGCATCGATCGCGTCAAACGGCGGCACCCCGACCAGTCGCTCGTAGAGAATGCACCCGAGCGAGTAGAGGTCGGCCCGAGCGTCGACACTTGTGTTCATGCCTGCGCCGAGTTCGGGCGCCATGTAGACGAAATTCGCGACGTTCCAATCGAGCTCGGCGTCGCGCAACGGGTAGATCGCACCGGGGCAGACGGCATGGCCGAAGCCCGTCAGGAACGCACGGCCGTCGTCATCCACCAGGAAGCGATGCGGCGCAAGTGCGCGATGCACGACCCCGGCCGCATGCATTGCGCCCACCGTCGTCGCAAGCGCAATCGCGAGCCGCAGGAACGCGGCCGGCCCTTCCTGCGGTGCACCGGCAACGGACAGCGGCTCCCCACCCGGATCGGCCAGGACGAGCACGGCTCCGCCGCCGTGCGACACGATTGCTTGCGGAACCGCGGACCAGCCATCGCGCAGCACCGCGCGCAACGCATATTCGCGTTGCATCGCCGCGGCGACCGACGGTGCCGCCGCACCGTGTCCGGTGATCAGGACGGACGGCGCATTGTCGTCGATCGCACGTTGCAGCCGTGGCGGCCCTGGGCAAAGCTCAATCAAGCGTCGTGTCGAAAGTTCGATCATGCGGATGCAGTAAGGAAACGGTGGCAGGCATGAACCCGGACGCCGCTGGCACGGCGGCGCGGTACGCGACATGTCGGTACCTGTGCGCCGGCTCGGAGCGGGATACCCGGCCGCATCCGTTCGGCCGGACACGCAGCCGCGGCGCATGCCATGGCCGGTTCCCCAACGTCGACTCCACTCGGTCGTTGCCGCCCCCCACCGATCGCAACGACCTTCTGCCGGCACCACTGAAAACACGTGAGCCGCCCGATTATTCCAGCCCGAATTCGCCAACGCAACAACGGGCCCCGGTTCGGCACGACCCGGGGTCACGCGCCTCCGGCGCCGGCCCCGACAGTCGAGCCCACCCGTTCGAATCGGTCCGCTTCCGGCGGTGCATCGTCCGAATCGACTGTCGTCCCCGTTTCGTCGCTTCGACGACACGTACAGCCGTTGTTGTCAGATCGGAACCGGCGTGAAAGCGGACCGAGATTTCACCGACGGAGACGTTCCCTCTCCCGGGCTCAGCACCTGTCGCGCCAAACGCAAAAACGAGCGCGGCGCCCAATTCCTCCCGAACGGCCGGCAGCACACGCGAGCAGCACGACCGACCGGTGGCGCGCCGGCCGTCGAAGCCGGCTCGCGCCCCGCGACGACGGGCGATTTCGTATCCGAATGTATCCCGCCGATGGACGGATACACGGCATTGCAAAATGCCGCGCCCCGGACACATGCGAGATACCTTCCCGGCGCCCAATACACACACGACGGAATCTGGCGACGAACCATCACGCGGCTGGCTCATGCGTGCTCCCGACTTCATCAGATGCCGTGCGTAATTTCCGATCGATCTATTTTAAGGATTCCGACATGAATACATTCAAGATCACCTTCGCGTTCGCCGCGCTCGCGATGACGGCCTCGGTCTATGCGGCAACCCCCGCGGATTCGATCACGGGAAATCACGATGCCCAGGCCACCAATCAGTGGGCACCGGTCGCCATGGCGCCGATGGCGAAGACGCGTACGGAAGTACGCCAGGAACTCGAGCGGGCGCGGCAGAGCGGCGAGCTCGACGCACTGAGGAAGCTGTATTCCGGCCATTGAACACCGGCCTCTTTATCAGGTCTGGCCCTGGCGGTGCAATGTCGGCACGCCCGCAGCGCCCTGACCGCCCCTGCATACGGTCCCGTTCCAATGTTCATTTGTTTCGATCCGCACGGCCGCCCGACGGACGAGTGATTCGAGTGCAGCGCGGCCGGCCGCCCGGCGAATCGTCTGGCCTGGATTCCATCCAGACGTTCGCCGTGTCGCGCCCGCGCGCCGATTCCACGCATCCTGCACGACAGGTGCAACCTGCTGCCCGAATCATTGGCCGCCAGCCCTGCATCGAGGCAACCGGTCACCCGATGGCGACCCGCCCCGTCGATATTCGAGCATGCCGCGCAGTTGCGCCGCCGTCGGCGATCCATCCCGCCACGCGAACTCCGCCGTCCCGCAATCGTGCCCGTCGATGACGGGAACCGCTGTCGAGTCACGACGCTGCGCTTGCAAGCCGTCGTCCATATCGAGCCTTCGATTGTCTCTCCATGTATCCGGACGCGTCGCAGGTACATGACGTTGCATTCACCCCGTCCGACGAAATAAGCCCGATACGTTGCGACGTTCCAATACGTCGGTACAGAAATCGCACGGTTGCCCGGATCGTAACGACCCACGTCGTCGGTCCAACCGCCGCATCTGAACATTCTTTTCCCAAGGGATCCATTCCGCGCGTGCCGCAGGTCGACGCGTCGCGTGATGCGCAGCCGGGATCCCGTGCCGGACTCGAGTAGCCCATGAAGCAAACCGAACTTTCAATGATGCTTCCCGACATGCTGCCACGCCTTCGGTCGTTCGCCATGCGCATAACCGGGAATCGGTACGATGCAGAAGAACTCGTTCAGCGTGCCTGCGTTCGCGCGCTCGAGCGGGCTCATCAACTGCGCTCCGATACGTCGCCATTGAGTTGGGTCTTCTCGATCATCCATTCGATATGGCTCAATGAATTGCGCCAACGCAATCATCGCGACCGCCTGCTGCTCGACTGGAACGACGCCTTGATGGAAACGGTCGCCGATCCGCGCTCCACGTCCGAAACCGGCCTGGCCGTCCGGCAGATCATCGATGCCGTGGCACGGTTACCGGAACCCCAACGCATCGCGTTGCTGCTGGTCAGCATCGACGGGTTCAGCTATCAGGAAGCAGCCGATACGCTCGATATACCCGTCGGCACGATCATGAGCCGAATATCCCGCGCGCGCAAAGCGATCCGCGTGGCGTTCGACGAGCCCCGCGAATCGCGCATGCCGACGGAAAATTGCGTCGACACCGAAACCTGCGGCTGACATTCGAACGACGCTGGAATAAACGGGATGCCTTGCGTGTTCAGTGTAGACAACCGCGTCCGCTGCGGCGGAAGTATCCGGGCACGCGCCACGCATGCCGGTGCTCGCCACGGACGCGTTCATTCCCACAACCCACGCGAAACACATGTCATCGCTTTCCAGAATGCTGCTCGTCTATGACGGGACCGATGAGGCAAAGGCCGCACTCGTGCGGTGTGCGGCGCTGTCGCGCGCATTGTCGGCGGAGGTCGACGTCGTGGCCGTTGTCGACCCCGTGACCGCGAATGCGCAGGCGGCCGGAATGCTCGGCGATCTCGCCCACCACCGCATCGAGGAATTCGCGCGTCACGAGCTTCAACGGGCGATCGGCGCACTGGCGGACGATGGTATCGCCGCGCGCGGCTACGTGCGGTTCGGACGCCCGGCCGACGCCATCGCGGCACATGCGGTGACGACCCGTCCGGACCTGGTCGTCGTCGGGCATTGCGCCCGCAGCGGATTCGCGCGCTGGTGGCGCGAGCGTCCCGTTCACTTCGATCTGGCCGAACGTCTTCACGGTGCGGCACTGATCGTCGTGACGGTCCCGTCGCCTTAGGCCCGGCTCGCACCACACCCGCGAATGCATGACCGATTCGCGCGTACCGCTAGATCGTATCGGGTGCAGACCCGCCGTCGCATGGTTGAACGGTCGCGGCGAGAATCATCCGCTGACGGTTGGAGGGCAGGCAGATATCGCTCGCACGCGGACGGAACACGGGATCGCCGCGCCGTATTGCACGTCCGGTCAGTACGCAGACCGACGGGACGCGCGCGCGGCTCCTGCACCAGATTTGCTCGGTATACCGCCCCGAACACGAGTCGCTCCATGACACGCTGATCATGGATAGCGAAAGGCATTCCGTCACCGCTATGCTGGAAAGCGGTTCGGTCCGCGCGAGCACCTCGGGTTCGTCGCATTGACGCACACCGAAGCGTCGCGACTTGTATCGCGCGCGCTGCGCTCGCAAGCAGACATCGCGTTGTTCCAGCGAAGGATCGAGGACATTGATCAAAGTGCGAACCACGATGTCCGCTTCAGGCACTGTCGCCATCGCCACTTCTCCCAGCCAATCGGATCGGTCATGTGAAAGCGAGCGCACGCAGGTCACCGATACCATGCCATCCGGCCCGGCAGTGCGCCCGCCCGGCGCTCAGGCTCCGCCTTGCGGTCGCAGCGTGATCCGGCTGTTCACCGACGTAACGCCGCGAGCCTTTCTGGCCGCCTCGACCGCCAGATGGTCCTGGTCTTCGCTTTCCACCTGGCCTGCCAGCGTCACCCGCCCCGTCGAAGCGTTACCGAATACCGTGATCGGCTTCCCTTCCAGTCCTTTGGTGTGAGCCAGCACTTTCTGAACCGAGCGCGAGAATGTGCGATTGGCTGCACGCACGGCCTTTTTCGTCGTGCCGGCGGACTGGGCCGACGTAGTCGCCGTGGTCGAGGTCGCCGCGACATCAGCGCCCGCCGTATCGGGCCGTTCATCGGCAAATGCCTGCAGATGCAAGCAGGCAGTCAGGACGACGGCCAGGCCGCCGCTTGCAACGATTCGTCGGAGTTTCATGATGGGTTCCTTGGATTTCGGGTATCGAGAAGCACGCACGTTCCGGTCGTCTGCATCGTCACGACGCACACGCATCACATATCCGCCACATCGCGATCCGACTCGACGACCTGCCGCTCGAGCCGTCGTCAATGCGATTCGTGTACCGGTGGGACGAGCATAAGTCGCGGTGCCGACCCGATCCATTGAATCTGCAGCTAGCCGGATGACGCGTCGGGATAAGTCGCCCCATACGTTCGTATAGGCACCCGATCCGTTACCGAATGCGCACGCCATCCCGCCACGCCCGTTGATCGCCCGCTCGCGATGGAACCCGTGCGCGTCACATCGAAAAGAGCGGCAACGTCACCGTTGCCCGAGTACCGCCTTCCGAGCGCGGCGTCAGCTCCAGTTGACCGTGGTGCGCATCCACGATGGACTTGCAGATGAAAAGGCCCATGCCCATGCCATGCGGCTTGGTCGTGAACAGCGGTTCGAAGATGCGCTCCGCCAACTGCGGATCGAGGCCGTCGCCGCAATCGTCGACGCGGATGCGCAGGAGGTTGGAGGCCGATTCGCATGTCAGCACGAGCACTCGTTCATCCTCTGGAATGCCAAGCATGGCTTCCGCGCCGTTCATCAGCAAGCTGATGACGGTCTGCTGCAATTGCACGCGTTCGCCGCGCATCGGCATCGGGGACGAGAACCCTTCGACGCGCAGGCTCACCTTCATCGCGTCCAGCGTGCTTTCCACGAATTCGGCCGCCTCGCGGAGCGCATCGGCGAGATCGAACACGGTGAAGACGGGCGCTGCGTGCCGCGCCCTCGCGCGCAGCGCGCTGATGATGGTTCGCGCACGCACGGCGCATGCACAGATGTGGGCGAGCATCTCGCGGGCGGCATCGATATTCGGGGCACTGCGGTCGAGCCACTTCAGCCCGGCGCGCGCCGATGTGTCTATTGCCGTGACGGGTTGGGCGACTTCATGCACGATCGACGCCGCCAGCTCCCCATAGGCTTTCAGCCGATCGACGCGATCCATCTGGGACAGCGTGTCGTGCATCCGTGCTTCGGTGCTGCCCAGGCGGGCGTGCAGCGCGGCCAGCTCGTCGCGAAGACGAATGTTCTCCAGCGCGAACCCGGCATGCAGTGCAATGATCTCGACCAACGCGGCGTTCGCCGGCGTGAAGACGCCTGGCGCGTCACCGTGTTCCAGATACAACGCGCCGGTCAATGCGCCGTTGCACCGGATCGGCACGCAGATCACGGCGCGCGGCTTGCGACGGCGCACATAGTCGTCCATGCGCCATTGATCGGCGGCACGGGCGTCGTGCAGCACCAGTCCATTGCGCAGATGGACGGCAGCCGCCAGGATGGAGGCCGGAAGCCGATCGATCGGCAGCCGTTCCACGTCGACGTTCGGCGCACCCGATGCCGTCGCCTCGGCGGCACCCTCCCAGCCGCCGTCGCGCATGACCGCAATCAGTCCCCAGGTCGCCGCCGCGCCCTGCATCGCGGCCTCGAGCAATTTTCCAATGCGCGCCGCCGGTGCGACCTCGTTCGCCGTCGCACGGGAAACATGTCGCAACGCGTGCATGTCCAGATCGAGCAGCGATTGAGACGCACCTCCGCCGAAGACCGGGATCATTTCAGGATTGCTCGCGTCGGAAGGCGATTTCCAGATACTCCGCGCAGCGAAAGCGCTGCAGGGATCGTCGAGTTCGTTGTTCATTCGTCTATCTCCTGCTTACCGGACAGCGGCCCAAGACAACCTGGAATCGGCGTTTCATGTAGTGAGTACTCCACAAACGAATGGTAGCAGCACTTTCCGGAAATAAAAACTGCAAGCGGTGAAAGACTGGCTCGCCCGAGTGACCGGACGGTAGACAACATCAAAAGTAAGTCTTTGAATTTATGGCGATTTTATGTTTTGTTGCAGTCACGAAGAGAGTTCCGTAGAATCCATAGTTCATGTAGCGTTCCCTGTACGAAAGTCGAGGAAGCCTGCTATTGGAAGTTTTTTGAGGCGGCAAAGGCCAGGTTGTCGGCCGCCATAGGAGCAGTATGGCCCAGGCAGCAAAAAGCAAGCCGGTGCGTGGAACCGGCGTCCGGGAAGCAGCGGCGCAGGAAACCCGCGACAAGATCCTTCGTGCAGCGACGAAGGTCTTCGCGCGCTACGGCTACGAAGGTGGCAGCGTGGAAAGGATTTCCAGGCTGGCGAAGTCCTATGACCGGATGATCTACTACTACTACGGGAGCAAGGAGGGCCTGTTCGTCGCGGTGCTCGAAGGCATCTATCGGCGGATGGACGAGTCGGAACTCAAGCTGACGCCCGATCCTGCGGATCCCGTGGAAGCGCTCAAATCCGTGATTCGTTTCAAGCTGGACTATTATTGGCGCAATCCCGATTTCATCACGCTGCTCAACACGGAGAACCTGCACAAGGGCAAGCACGTGTCCAAGCTGGAGCGTCGGGGCGAATACTCGTCGCATGCGGTGCAGACCATCGCGAAGATTCTCGCCAGCGGCGTCGAACAAGGCCTGTTTCGTGACGACCTGAATGCGCGCGACGTGTTCCTGCTGATCATCTCGACGGCGTATTTTTATACGTCGAACCGTTACACGTTGTCCGTGTTCCTCGGGGAGGAACTGGATGCGCCGCATGCCGTGCGTCATTGGGAGTCGTTCGTGATCGACAGCGTGCTGCGGGTTGTCCGCAAGGATGCGTCGGCGGGCGGCTGAGCGCGCGCCGGTGCCAATATCGACCATCGTGACCATGAAGATGCACGCACCCTTGCGATGAACTATCTTCGCGCCAACACCATCGACGAAGTGCTCGGCCGGCTCGCGGAGCACCCGCGGCCGCGCATCGTCTGCGGAGCAACCGATGCCTTTGCGGATATCGGGCTGGTGCCCGCCAGATCGGCATGGGTGGATATCAGCCGCATCGACGCATTGCGCGGCATCGAGCAGCGCGACGGCATTGCCCGTATCGGCGCGGCGAGCACCTGGGAGGCCATCGCCCGGACAGCCTGGTTGCCCGCGGCGCTCACGGAAGCTGCCGCTTCCGTCGGGCCCCGGCAAATTCGCGTCCAGGGCAGCATCGGCGGGAACGTGTGCCATGCCTCCGCGGTGGCGGACGGCATCCCGCCGCTGCTGGCACTCGACGCACGCGTCGAACTGGCGAGCACGCGGGGCGTGCGCCGTTTGCCATTGGCCGAGTTCTTGGCCGGCAGCCGCAGGACCGCGCTGCACGCGGACGAACTGCTGGTTGCCGTGCTGTTTGCGCTGCCGCGCGCGCCGGATCGGACGTCGTTCGTCAAATGCACGAATCGCGACGGCGCAGCGATCGCCGTCGTGTCGGCCGCCGCGCATCTGCGCGTGTCCGCGGGCGGCACGGTAGAAGCGGCGGCCATTGCCGTGGGCGGCGCATCCGACGTTGCACGGCGGATGCCGATGCTCGAGGCGGCGCTGTCGGGCCGGCGGCGCGAAGAGCTGGCCGGCGTGATCGAAGCGGCGCCGCTTGCGGAGCTGTCCCCGCTCGACGACTGCCGTGCGACGGCATTGCATCGCATTCATCTCGCGCGGCTGGCCGTGGCGCGCGCTTTCAGAAGCTGCATCGAGGAGAACGCACGTGGCGCATCCCTTGCTTGACGAGCTCGCCGACGTTCGCGAAATCACCGCAAGCGACAGCGCGCCGGTTTCGCCGCCACTCGACTGGTTCGAACTCAACGGCACGCGGCTGCGCCTGCCGCCGGACCAGTCGCAGCGGCTGGTCGACTACCTGCGCGCGGACTTGCGGCAGTTCGGGACCAAGGAAGGCTGCCGCCAGGGCGATTGCGGAAGCTGCACCGTGATCGTCGATGGCGACGCACGTTATGCCTGCCTGATTCCGTTGGGGCAGGTCGCGGGGCGCCGCGTCGTCACCGTCGAAGGGCTGGCCGACGGCACCCGATGCGGCAGCCGCCTGCAGCAGACCTTTCTCGCGCATCAGGCGGTGCAATGCGGATTTTGCACGCCGGGCATGCTGACGGCCGCGGCGGCGGCCATCGACGCCGGCCGCGTGACCGACCGCGCCAGTGCGCGGGCCGCCATCGATGGCGTGCTGTGCCGATGCACGGGCTACCGGAAGATCGTCGACGCCGTGACGGAGGTCGGGTGCGGTGCTGCCACGCGGCGCTGTACGGTTGCCCCGTCCGAAGGGCCGTCCGTCGGCGTACCGCTGACGCGCCTCGACGGGCCCGAAAAGGTCGATGGAAGCCAGCGTTTCGGCGCTGACGACTATCCGGCCGACAGCCTGTTCCTGCGCGCGGTCCGTTGCCCTCATCACCGCGCTCGTTTCGCGTTCGGCGACCTCGACGCATTTGTCGCAGCCCATCCGGGCGTGCGGCGCGTGCTGACCCACGCCGACGTGCCCGGCATGAATCTGCACGGTGTCGCCACGCCGTACGCGGACCAGCCCGTCCTTCCGGAAACGGAGACGCGACACCATCTCGAGGCGGTTGCACTGGTGGTCGGCGAGCGCGATGCCATCGCGGCGCTCGACCTGAGCCGCTTCCCCGTCACATGGGAACCGCTGAGCCCGGTGCTCGCGATCGTCGACGCCGTGCTGGACGACAGCCCGCAACTGCACGCCGATCGTCCCGGCAATGTGCTGATCGAGGGGCTCGTGCGCCGCGGCGACGCGGAACGTGCGATGCAGGGCGCCCCGTACGTCGTCAGCGCAACGTTCGAATCCAGTTTCGTCGAGCATGCGTACCTCGAGCCCGAGGCCGGCTGGGCACGACGCGTGGGCGACACCATTGAAATCCATTCGTCCACGCAGGCACCCCATCCGCATCGCGGCGATCTCGCCCGCATTCTCGCCGTCCCGCCGGAGCAGGTGCGCGTCGTGGCAACCGCGGTCGGCGGCGGCTTCGGCGGCAAGCTCGACATGACGGTCCAGCCGTTGCTCGCGATCGCGGCCTGGCATCTCGACAGGCCGGTTGCGATGGTGTTCTCGCGCGAGGAATCGATGGCCACGTCGACCAAGCGCCATCCCGGTCGAATGACGTCCAGCATGGCTGCCGATGCCGATGGCCGACTGTGTGCCGTGACGTTCGACGGCGACTTCAATACCGGCGCGTACGCTTCGTGGGGCACCGCCGTCGCCAATCGCGTGCCGGTGCATGCTGGCGGCCCGTACGTCATTCCCCACTACACGGCGCACTCGCGTGCGATTCATACGCACGTCACGCCCGCGGGCGCGTTCCGCGGCTTTGGCGTCCCGCAAACGACGATGTCGCAGGAACAACTCGTCGACGAGCTGGCGCTCAAGACGGGCATCGATCCGCTCGAGTTTCGTGCAATGAACGCGCTGCGGCCGGGGGACCTGCTGCCGACGGGGCAAATCCTGGACGATAGCGTGGGCCTCGTCGCGTGCCTCGATGCGCTGCGGCCGGCCTGGCGTGAAGCGCAAGCCCGTGTCGCCGCGCTGAATGGCGCATCGCCGGGCCCCCTTCGCCACGGCGTCGGCCTGGCCGCGTTCTTCTATGGTTGCGGCAACACCGCGTTGCCGAATCCGTCGACCGTCCGCTTCGGTATTCGTCCCGACGGCACGATCGTGTTGCATCAGGGTGCGGTGGATGCCGGTCAGGGTTCGAACACGGTCATTCCGCAAATCGCGGCCGATGCGCTAGGCGTGCCGGTCGATCGCCTGCGGATCGTCGGTCCGGACACCGCGCTGACGCCGGATTGCGGCCGTACTTCGGCGTCACGCCAGACCATGGTCACCGGTCGGGCTGCCTTTCTCGCCGGCACGACGCTGCGCCACCGGCTGCTCGCGCTGGCAGCCGCGGCGCCCGATGCACGGATTTCGTCCGATACGCGCGGGATCGCCGTCGACGGCGTCGCACTGGATCTCCGGACCCTGCCCGTCGATGCGCACGGCTACGTCGTCGCGGCAGAGGAAAGCTTCGATCCGCCGACGACATCGCTCGATGCGGCGGGGCAAGGCATCGCCTACGCGGCCTACGCGTTCGGCGCGCAAATTGCGGAAGTCGTGGTGGACTGCGAGAGCGGGCGCGTTCGGGTACTCAAGGTCGTGGCGGCACACGACGTCGGCAGGATGGTCAATCCGACGCTGCTCGAAGGGCAGATCGAAGGCGCGGTGGCACAAGGCGTCGGCATGGCGCTGATGGAGAAATATCACCCCGGGCAATACAACAATCTGCACGACTACATGATTCCGACGGTGCACGACATGCCGGAGGTGCAGTCGATTTTCGTCGAAGCACCGACGACCGTCGGCCCCTACGGAGCAAAAGGCATCGGCGAGCCGGCGCTGGTCCCGACGGCCGCGGCCATCCTGAATGCGATCCATGACGCGATCGGCGTGCGCATCCGCGAAGCCCCCGCGTCACCGGACGTCGTCCGTCGGGCGCTGGCGGCCCGACGCTCGCCCGCGCGGCTTTGACAAGGCCGTTTCTACTCCCGGACAGCACGATGACGTCAACGAGAAATGTCGAGCAGGTGTCGCAACCCGCGGTATCCGGCCCGTCCTGGTATGCGGAACTCGGTCCTGCGGGCAGGCGCACGTTCAACGCGTCGTTCGCCGGGTGGGTAACCGATGCATTCGATTTCATGGTGTTCAGCTTCGTGCTGGCTTCGCTGATCGACCTCTGGGGGCTCGATCGCGGCAAGGCAGGCCTGCTGGGCACCGTGACGCTGATTTTCTCGTCGATCGGCGGATGGATCGCCGGCATCCTGGCGGATCGATACGGGCGGGTCAAGGTCCTGCAAGGGACCATCCTGTGGTTCTCGGTCTGTACGCTCGCGATTGGCTTCGCAGGGAATTTCGAGCAGATCTTCGTCCTGCGCGCGTTGCAAGGGCTCGGCTTCGGCGGCGAATGGGCCGTCGGCGCCGTGCTGATCGGCGAGATCGTCTCGCCCGCCCATCGCGGCAAGGTGGTCGGCCTGGTGCAGAGCGGCTGGGCCGTCGGGTGGGGTATCGCGGCGATTCTCTACAGCATCGCGTTTTCCGTGCTGCCCGAGACGCTCGCCTGGCGCAGCCTTTTCTGGGTGGGGATCCTGCCCGCGTTGCTCGTCCTGTACATCCGCAGGAATGTGCCGGAACCCGACGTGTTCGCGCACGCGGCCGCCACCCGGCAACAAGGCGCCGGCCGGCCCTCGGCATGGGTCATCTTCTCCCGTTCGCAGTTGCGGCGCACGGTACTGGCCGCACTGCTCTGCACCGGCATCCAGGGCGGCTTCTATGCGATGTCCATCTGGCTGCCGACCTTCCTCAAGATCGAGCGGCATCTTTCCGTGCTCAACACGGGCGCTTATCTGTTCGTGATCATCGTGGGGTCGTTTTGCGGCTACGTCGTCGGCGCGTACCTTTCCGACTATTGGGGGCGGCGCCGCAACTTCATGTTGTTTTCGGCGCTGTCGCTCGTATCGGTATGCCTGTACCTGACGCTTCCGCTGTCCAACGCGCAGATGCTCTGGCTCGGGTTTCCCCTGGGATTTTCCTCGTGCGGCATCTTCAGCGGGGTCGGTGCGTACCTGACGGAATTGTTTCCGTCGGGCTTCCGCGCGAATGCCCAGAGCTTCACCTATAACTTCGGCCGCGGAATCGGCGCCTTGTTTCCGAGTCTGGTCGGGATGTTGAGCCACTCGATCGGGCTGGCGATGGCCATCGCGATCTTTTCAGGGGCGGCCTATGGCGTGGTGCTGCTGGCGGTTCTCCTGTTACCGGAGACCAAAGCCCGATCGCTTTGAATGTTCTTCGTCGAATATTCGCCCCCCGCTGTCACTAGCCGACGTACACCTGCCACGCCTCGCCGGCGGCAAAGCCCATCGACTCGTACACGTGGTGCCCCGCCGGCGTGCAATGCAGAAACGCGGTATGCGCGCCTTTGGCGACCGCGGCGTTCAATACCGCCTGGGTCGCCGCTCGCGCGTAGCCTCGTCGCCGATACGCGGGAACGGTCGACACATTGAATACCCCAACCTGATCGTTGCGCAGGACACCGAATGATGTCGCAACCGGAATGCCGGCCCATTCCACCAGAAAGCCCATCATCCCGTCCGACTCCAGAACCGCCGGTGCGCTCAGCCGTCGAAACACCGGGCCCGGCGCCTCGTAGCCCGCGGCAAGCGTGCTGTTGTACCGTTCGCTGTCCGCTGCCTCCACCTGACGCACGACCACACGGCCATCGCCGGCTGCCGGTGCAGCGGCGCCATCCAGCCGCTTCGTCATGAACGGCAGCGCGACGCATTGCGTCAGACCGTATTCGCCCGCGATTCGTCGAATTGCCGCGGCTTGCGTGCCGACGGCGCGTGTCTGGATACTCCACGGCAATTCGCAATCCCTGAACGATTCGGCAAAGCGCCTGATCTCCTCGACGTCGGGCTCGCGCGTCATGCCGATCACCGCATTGAGTACGGGCACGGGCGCGCCACTGTAGATCGACTTCGTTCCGTGCACGCCCGTCGTCACGGAACCCACGTCCTGCAAGCGGCAAAACGCATCGATCGATTCGTGCCACGCGGCGACGGAAGCATCCAGCGTATCGGTGTATGAGCGCATTTCGTTCCTGGAACAGTGTCGATGGCAGATCTATCGACAACACGCGAATCACGGATTTATTCCGCGTCCGCATCGCAGGGCGGGTCGCCGCTTCGGAGATTCCGCGATTCGCTTCCATCGCGAAGGGAGCCGGTTATGGGAACCGCCGATGGGAGCCAGCCATGGGAACCGTCTTCGAAACGACGACGGCACGCGCCGCGCGCTACGCGCGCCGCCGATACGTCCCCGGCGTACTCCCCGTCCAGTGCCGGAACGCGCGATGAAACGCGCTCGGATCGTCGAAGCCGATGTCGGCGCCGATCGCCGCGATCGTGTCGGGCGTATCGGTCAGCCGCTGGATCGCGATGTCGCGCCGCAGTTCGTCCTTGAGCACCTGGAACGTCGTCCCTTCGGCCGCGAGATGGCGGCTCAGCGTGCGCACCGAACAATGCAGGTGCTCGGCCGCCTGGTCGATCACGGGCAGGTCGGGCAGCGCCGCCGACAGGTACTGCCGCACGCGATGGCACACGAGCTGTTCGCTGAACGATTCGAAGATCCAGTCGCCGGGCGCGCGCGAGAGAAACTTGCCCAGGTTGCGCTTGCTCTGCCGGATCGGCGCGCCGAGGTAATCCGCGCTGAAGCGCATCAGCGTGCGCTCGCGGTCGAACTGCACGGAGCCGGTGAAGAAGTACAGGTGATCGACCGCGTGGCGCGGCCGCGGGCACGCGAACTCGATCTGCAGCAGCGGAATTTTCTGCCCGATCAGCCACGAGCACACGCCGTGCACCAGCTTGAGCATCAGCTCCTGGCCGAGCGCACCGATCGGCCCGATGGCGTCGTTCGGGCGCAGCAGCACCTGCGCGACGAGATCGTCGCGCTTCGATTCGACGAAGAAGTCGTCGAGCAGAATATGGAAGAATTGGCCGAAACGATGCAGCGCCGTTTCGAGGTTGCGCGCATCGAGCAGGCTCAGGCACAGATACTTCAGCGTGCCGCCGCGCAGCGGACGCGAGAAAATGCCGGGCATCTCGTCGTCGAGATCGATCGCGAGCGTGCGGTACAGCGTCGAGAACTGCTCCTCCGTCACGCGCGCGTGCGGCTCGCCGAGCAGCTCGATCGGAATGCCGGCGCCGCGCAGGTAGCGCTCGACCACGTCGCGCTGCACGCCCGCGCTCGCGAGAAAGCCGTTGACGAGCGAGATCGGCACCGTCGCGCTCGGCGACGGCAGCGCACGCCCGGGCCGGGCGGAAAGTGAATCTGAGCCGGTCATCACGTCCCCGTCGATCGAACCGACCGCATTGTACTTGAGCGGGCCGCGCGCCACCTTCCGGGTCTTCGGTGCACCGGGCCGCGCAGCCGCGACCGCGCGACGCGTCGCCCTCATCAGTCGGCGCGGCTGAGTTCCCGGCGCAGGATCTTGCCGACCGTCGACTTCGGCAACCGGTCGACGAAGCGAACCAGCTTCGGCACCTTGTACGCGGCCAGGCTCGCGCGGCAATGCGCGACGAGCGGCGCTTCCGTCACGTCGGCGTCCGGCGCCAGCACCACGAACAGCTTGACGGCCTCGCCCGTGCGCGGGTCCGGCACGCCGATGCACGCGCATTCGGCAACACCCGGCAGCGCGGTCGCCACCGCTTCCACCTCGTTCGGATACACGTTGAAGCCCGACACGATGATCATGTCCTTCTTGCGGTCGACGATCCGCAGGAAGCCGGCCGCGTCGAACGTGCCGACGTCGCCGGTGCGGAAATAGCCGTCCGCCGTGAACGCGGCCGCGTTGGCGTCCGGTTTGCGCCAGTAGCCGCTCATCACCTGCGGCCCCTTCACGCAGATCTCGCCCGCTTCGCCGATCGCCACCTCGCGATCCTGCTCGTCGAGCAGCTTCACGTCGGTCGACGGCAGCGGCAGGCCCGTGGTGCCCGTGAACCTGTCGATCGACTGCGGGTTGAACGACACGACCGGCGACGTTTCCGACAGCCCGTAGCCCTCGCGGATGAAATTGCCCGTCACCGCCTTCCAGCGTGCCGAGATCACGTCGATTACCGCCGCCCCGCCGCCGGCCGACAACTTCAGCCGCGACCAGTCGACCTCCTTCAGGCGCGGATGGCCGGCCAGCCCCGCGTACAGCGTGTTCACGCCGACGAACACCGTGGGCCGCGCGGCCTTCAGCACGTCGACGAACCCGTCCATGTCGCGCGGATTCGCGACGAGCCAGTTCTGCGCGCCGATCGCGAAGTAGGACAGGAAGTTCACCGTCAGCGCGAAGATGTGATACAGCGGGATCGCCGTGACGACGACCTCTTCGCCCGGCTGGCGCGCATCCGGCACGATCGCCGCGAACTGCGCGACGTTCGCGACGAGGTTGCGATGCGACAGCGCCGCGCCCTTCGACAAGCCGGTCGTGCCACCGGTGTATTGCAGCAGCAGCAGGTCCGCGCCGCGCAGCGCAACCGGCTCGCACGCGAGCGATTCGCCGGCGGCGATGGCGTGCGCGAGCGCGGTCGAACCGGGCGGCAGTGCGTCGCACGTGCCCGCCGGCGCATCGACGGCGCCGAGATCCTCGCGCCCCACGCTCAGCACGGTGCGCACGCGCGTGCCGCCGACCACCTCCGCGAACGTGCCCATCGACCCGCCGCAGACGATCGCCGCCTCGACTTCCGCGTCGTTGAGCTGATGCTCGAGCTCGCGCGCGGTGTAGTGCGGATTCACGTTGACCTGGATCGCGCCGATCTTCGCGACGGCGACGAACACGACCGGAAACGCCAGCACGTTGGGCAGCATCACGGCCACGCGATCGCCCTTACGCACGCCGACGACCTGCTGCAGATACGCGGCCAGCGCGGTCGACAGGCGCTCGACGTCGGCATAGGTGAGCGTGCGGCCGAACGCATGGAACGCCGGACGGTCGGCGAAGCGGCGCATCGCGTCGTCCAGCAGCGCGCTGACGGAAGGATGGCGATCGGCGTCGATCTCGGCGGGGATCGAGCCGTACGACCCGGTCCAGTGTCTCTTCGTCATGTCTCACTCCTTGGGGGCGGCACGCCAGCCTGCGCGCCGTTCGCACGGAGGCCTGCACGCCGGAAGGACGCGGGCCGCCGCCTGAGCGGCGACTATCGCCCGCGCGACGCGCTTTGCAAATGATCCGGGCGGCCGAAAACATGATCGAAACGGACACGCGGATGCGCCCGTCCACGTAGCTTCACGCGGCGAACGCCCGCCCGATCGGGCCGTACCGTCAGCCCATCAGGGTGAACCCTGTGGCGGACGGGATCGTTCCCGCGCAGAATTGCAGGCCGTCAACGATATCGATTCGGACGCAGGATCCCGCCATGTCGCGCAGTGCGCTGTTGAAACCGACGGACGCCCGTCCCCCCCGGCTGCCCGACGCCGAAGCCGCCCACGCGTTGCGCGCGCAGCGCTTCACGCCGGCCAAGCTGGCCGTGCTGGTCGACGTGGCCGCGCAAGCCGGCCTCGACCCGGCGACGGTGCTCGCCGGCACCGGCCTCGCGCCGGCCGACGTCGCGGATCCGTTCACGCTCACGTCGCCGTTGCAGTTCCTGACGGCCGCGCGCAACGCGGTCGGCCGGTACGACGGACCCGACCTCGGCGTGCGCGTCGGCCGCCTGCTGCGCGCGTCGAGCTACGGCATGTACGGCTACGCGATGCTGTGCTCGGAATCGCTCGCGCGCGCGTTCGATTCGGCCGTCAAATATCACCGGCTCGCGAACGGCATGCTGCCGATCCGCTGGGTCGAACAGGGCGACACCGCGTCGTGGCTGTTTCCGGACCGCCACGAAGTCGCGCTACCCGATCTCGACGAGCCGCTGTACCGTTTCCTGATCGACATGCAGTTCGCGCTGCACGTGACGATCATCAAGGACGTGATGGGCGGATGGTGTGTGCCCGCGCGCGCGCAGTTCGCGCAGCCGCGGCCGCCGCACGGGGCGCTGCTGGCCGACGCGCTCGAATGCCCGATCGCGTTCGACCAGCCGCATCACGTGCTCAGCTATCCGGCGGCATGGCTCACGCGCGCGCCGCAGCTCGCGAATCCGATCACGGCCGCGCAGGTGTCGTCGCACTGCGCGCGGTTGCTCGACGAATTGCGCAGCCAGTCGGGCATCACGCGACGCGTCTACGAGGAGCTCACCCGCACGCCGGGACAATTTCCGGACATCGACGCGATCGCCGGGATCCTGTGCATGACCTCGCGCACGCTGCGCCGCAAGCTCGAAGCCGAAGGCACGTCGTACAGCGAACTGCTGACGAGCGTGCGCAAGGCGCTCGCGATCGACTACCTCGGCACGACCACGCTCAGCACCGAGGACATCGCGCTGACGCTCGGCTTCAGCGATGCCGTGGGATTCCGCCACGCGTTCAAGCGCTGGACCGGCACGACGCCGAGCGACGTGCGGCGCAAGCGCGGCGGCTGACGCCGCCGACCGCGCTCAGCGTGCGTCGCCCGCCGCCGGCGACGCAACCGTCAGCGCAAACTCGAACACCGCGCCGCGCCCGGGCCGGTCGACGAGCCGGATGCCGCTGCCGTTGAGCACCAGCATCCGGTGCACGATCAACAGGCCGAGCCCGCCGCTCGTCGCCGTGCCGCCGCTCATCGGCCGCTGCGGCCGTTGGAACAGCCCTTCGCGCCGCGCCGGCGGAATCCCTTCGCCGGTATCCGACACGGTCACGACCACGCGGTCGCCCTGCGGCTCCAGCGCGATCTCGACCTCGCCGTGCGAAGGCGTGTGCCGCAGCGCGTTGTCGAGCAGGTTGGTCAGCACCCGCTCGATCATCCCGAGATCGGCCGACACGGCCGGCACGCGCGGCGGCATCCGCGCATGCAGCGCGACGCCGCGCGACTGCGCGGCCAGCTCGAATTTCTGGAACACGTCCTGCACGAGATCGACGAGCGAGAACGGCTCGCGCTCGGCCTGCACGCCGCCCGATTCGAGCCGCGCGAGCTCGAACAGCGCCTGCGCGAGCCGCCCGACCTTCGCGCTCTGCGCGAGCGCGATCGACAGGTAGCGCCGCCGTTCGGGCTCGGCCAGCGTGTCGGCCTTCAGTGACAGCGTCTCCAGATAACCGTGCAGCGACGTGAGCGGCGTGCGCAGGTCGTGCGAGATGTTCGTGATCAGTTCGCGCCGCTGCTGGTCCTGGCGCGTCAATGCGCGCCACTGGTCGCCGATCCGGTCGGCCATCTGCGCGAACGCGGATTCGAGCACCGCGATGTCGTCGCCGCGACGGCTCGGCGGCAAGCGCAGCACCGGCGGCGGCGTGTCGGGCGCGCCGGGTGCACCGTTCGCGTCGAAGCCGCGCATCGCGGCCGTCAGCCGGCGCAGCGGGCGCGTGATGAAGCTGAATGCGACGAGGCCCGCGAGCAGGCCGAGCAGCGCGACGATCGCCATCGACCACAGCGTCGTGCGCAGCACGTTGCCGGCGTCGACGCGCGCGGCGAGCCGGTCGTGCGCCTCGCCGAGCAACACCACGTAGATGTAGCCCGATGGCGGTTGCCCGGCGCGCTGCAGCGGCGCGGCGCTGAACACCTTGCGCGCGTCCGGGCTGCGCGGGTCATCGCCGAGGATCGGCAGCGGCTGGCCCGCGATGAAGCGCTGTACGGGCGCGAGATCGACGCGGTCGCGCTTGACGTGGCCCGGCGGCGCGTCGTCGCCCTTGATGCGCCCCGCGTTGTCGAGCAGATACACCTCGACGCTCGGGTTCACGCCCATCAACTGCCCGAACAGCGTGCGCACGGCGTCGGGGCGCAACCCGTTCGCGTCCATCAGCGGCGCGCTGCCGGCGATGTTGGCGGCCAGGTCGCGCGACAGCGCCTGCACGACTTCCTTCTCGCGCATGTCGTTCGCGCGGATCTGCAGCCACGCCGACGCGCCCGAGCACGCGAGCAGCAGGATCGAGAATACGAGCGACAGCCGCTGGGGGAGCGTGAGCTTCATCATGCGTCCGGCGCGGCGAGCTTGTAGCCGCGCCCCCACACGGTGAGGATCCGCACGGGCTCGGCCGGATCGGCCTCGATCTTCGCGCGCAGCCGGTTGATATGGGTATTGACCGTGTGTTCGTAGCCTTCATGCTGATAGCCCCACACGGCGTTCAGCAGGTCCATCCGCGAGAACACCTTGCCCGGATGCCGCGCGAAGAAATACAGCAGGTCGAATTCGCGCGGCGTGAGGTCGATGCGTGCGCCGTCGACGCTCGCCTCGCGCGCGATCGGGTCGATCGCCAGCCCCGCGACGTCGAGCGTGCCCGCGTCGATCCGCGAATCGCGCGCGAGCGCATCGACGCGCCGCAGCAGCGCCTTCACGCGCGCGACGAGTTCGAGCATCGAGAACGGCTTCGCGAGGTAGTCGTCGGCACCGAGTTCGAGGCCGAGGATCCGGTGCACCTCGCTCGACCGCGCGCTCGTGATGATGATCGGCGTGTAGCGCGTCATCGCCCGCGCACGCCGGCAGATTTCGAGGCCGTCGACGCCCGGCAGCATCAGGTCGAGGATCAGCGCATCCCAGCCGCCCTGTTCGAGCAGGCGCAACCCGTCGGCGCCGTCCGCGGTGTGCACGACCTCGTAACGCTCGTCGCGCAGGTGCAGGCTCAGCACGTCGGCAATGTCGGCGTCGTCCTCGACGATCAGGATACGTTTCGGTTGGTCCATGGCGGTGGGCGGCGGCACGTCGGAGCGGGGATGGGGCACGGTTGTCGGGCGGCGATCGAAGCCGGCGCGAAGCGCGGCGGAAGGCCGCGCTGCCGCCATTGTGCAAAATTTTGCGGTCGCGAGTGATCACATTTCGTTTATATCTGGATCGTGCCCGTGATGTGCGCCAATATCGGCAAGGCTTCCCGCCGTCAAAAGTGCGGTGGCATTCGACTGTGTGGCCGAGCAGCATCTTGGGCTGCTCGACTCCTACGGCATCGCGAAAGTGCTCGACATGCTGCTCTCCTCACTGAGGCGCGAGGCTGCACGGGGCGGCCGGACCCGGTCGCGACGTTCTGCACGAACCTGCATGCCGCGCGCATGGCCGCGCCGTTCGAGCCGGCGACGGGCATCGCGGCTTACAATCGCTCCGAACCACGATTTTGCGGGTACGTTACGCGGCGACTCTTTGGAATGTATCCGCATTGGTCTGGACGGCATGTGCCCATCCAAACTCCGACGATCGCGAGCCTTGCCGAGGCGCCTTGCTGGTCACGACATGCCATACCGTCTCCAGCTTGCCGTCACGCAGCATGCCGGTGAAAGAACAGATCGCGGTAGCTACGTCATTCGACATGCCGAACGCGAAGTTGATGCAATCGCCAAACCAGACGCCTGAGACAGGCAGATCGTGACCGAAGAAGGCGCTGTCCTGCAACGCGGTGCTGAATACGCCACGGATGGCGCCCTCCTCGTCGTCCGTGATGGAAAGCGTGGAGCCGTATTGATTACGCCACGTACCGATCCAGGTCATGACACACCTCCGGAGTATTTGATCGCGCGCGAACGGGCCGGGCATTCCTGGTGCCAGCGCCTTCTCGCGGCTATCGGGCGCTCAAAGCCAGCGCCGCGCATGGGCGAGCACCGTTGTGATGGCAGAACTGGCGCGAATCCGGCAATAGCGAAGAATCGCCAGCGCCCACGGCGCCGACATGACGATCAAAAAGTATAGACGCTCGTCGGACGATATGAGGCGCTGCATATAGCGATCCGGCAAGTGAAGACGCTTTTGTTCGTCACCTGATTGATCACGATACGCAGTCCGGAGCGAAGACCCGCCTGCGTCGACATGTGTCGATCAGGGGGCCCGCACGTGTTCCAATTGCGCCTGCGCTCGCCGCGACGGCGTCGAGGAGATGTCGAGCAACTTTCTCGCCTGAACCGCTCGGCCGGCGGCCCCCGCCGGCCCCACGACGTCAGTTGACCTGGAGCTGACCGCCGCGGCCAAGGCCGCCCTTGACGTCCTGCGCCTTGTAGCTGCGCAGCGCGACGACCATCTTGTTGTATGCATCGATGAACGCGACGACCGTCGCCTTGCCTTCCGGCGTCGACGAAAAGCCTGCGAGCGCACCGCCCACGCCGCCGCCGAAGCCACCCAGCGCCGCGCCGTAGTTGGTCGCCGTCGAGCTGCCTTCCGACGCCGCGATCTGCACCGCCGAGCGCACGTCGAACAGCGTCAGCGTCACGACCGACGCCTTCGTCTGCAGGTGGCCCGCCACCGCCGCGATCGCGCTGTTGCCGATCAGCCCGCCGATCATGCTGCCGATCCCGGCGATCGGCGAGTCGTTGATCACGATCTGCGGCTCCATGTAGTAGTCGGCCGCGACCCGCTGCCCCTTCTGCTGCTTCGAGCCCGCGCGGTATTCGCCCGAGCTGCGCTGCAACTGCGTGATGCGCGACAGGCGCGCGTCGCTCTTCTGGTTGCCGATCGACGTGATCACGAAGCAGTTCGACTGCTGCACCGCCAGGCGCAGCAGCGGGTCGATCGTCGTCATCTTGGTCGCGCTGCCGAACGGGCCCCACCAGTCGGCGTTGCGGCCGTCATCGACCGCGATCGTGCCGAGCGGCGACGTGCAGCGCTGCAGCCCCGAATCGGCGCCGGCGCTCGCGCCGCCTGCTGCCGCGCCCGTCACGCCGGCGTTCTGCCCGCCGGGCGTCACCACGCCGCCGCACCCCGCGACGGACGCGCCAAGCGCTGCAACCAGCGCACCTTGAATGAGACGTTGGGAAAGGTTGGTCTTCATGTCGTTGTCGATCGATTAGAGTCGTTGTTCGGCTTATGCGTCCGTGCGAACTTCGATAAGCCCCCCGGCGTGGCGCGCGATGGTGGTCTCCCCGCGGCTGCCCCCGTTGCTTCAGGCTCGGTCAGTAGTACCAGTACGTCTGATTCCAGACGCCGTAGTACGGATAGCCCGAATACCAGTAGCCGTAATAGACATCACGCCATTGCGTGCGCCATTTCCAGTCGTCTTCGTCTTCCTTCTTCGCCTTGCGCGCGAGCTCGAGCAGCTTTTTCGATTCCTTGTCGCCGCGAGCCGCCGCGATCGACAGCCACTTCTCCGCTTCGCGCGCATCCGAGCCCATTTCCTCGAGGCCGAACAGGTAGAAACTGCCGAGGGCCTTCTGCGCGTTCAGGTCGCCGTGTTCGGCGGCCTCGCGCATCCACTTGAGGGCCTGGTAGCTGTCCTGGCGCACGCCGTCGCCGCGGAAGTAGCGCAGGCCGAGGTCGTAGGCGGCCTTCGGCTGGGCTTTCGCGGTTTGCTTGAGCGCGGCGATGCGCGGATCGTCGCGGTCGTCCGAATCGTCCTTTTTTTGATAGGAGACCTGATCTTTAGGGCGATCGGAACAACCGGTGTCGTCGCAGATCCGCACGGTCCTGCTCGTGATGGACGGATCCTGCGCGCACGCGGCCAACAGCAACAGCAGCCCCGGTGCGAGTAAACGGCGAATCATTTGTGCTTTCCCCACGTTTTATTTGCGCCGGATTGCTTCGCGCGCTCGCCCGCGAGCCTGCCCCCGGCTGGTGCGGGACGCAGCGAAGATCGTGCGCGGGCCCGCATGCCAAGGCTCTCTCAGGTTCTCTTGTCGACTTGAAACATCGTTGCAGCATCCGATGCGGCGAAAAACGGCAAGCGGGACCCCGCCCTGTTCCGTCTCTTTAATCCGCACAATACCTACCGCTGCTTACGGTTTCCAAATGATACATATCGGTCTATCTAATAGTCAAGATAACTTGATGACCGGCTCGGCAAGCATGGTTGCCATGGCGGCAATGCCGTCGGACAGCGCCGGGAAGCCGATTCCGTTGCGCGGCACGATGCTAGAATAATCGGTCTATGCTGCTGAAATATCGAGGAGGAAGCTGTTCGTGCGAGCCAACAAACGCCAGCTGGTGGTAGACAAAGCGACCGAACTGTTCTCCAGGCACGGATTCCACCCGGTGGGCGTCGACTGGATCATCGACGATTCCGGTGTCGCCCGAATGACGCTGTACCGGCATTTCGCGAGCAAGGACGAACTGATCCGCGAAGTGCTGGTCCAGCGCTACGACCTGATCGTCGACAGCATCGACGCGCAGTTGCAGCACGTCGTCGATCCGGTCGAGCGCGTCAAGACCATCTTCGACTGGTACGCGGCATGGTTCAGGACGCCCGAATTTGCCGGCTGCCTGTTCGAGCGTGCGCTGGCCGAATTCGGCACCGCTTATGCGCCGATCTCGGATGTCGCGATCCGCTATCGTCGCAAAATGGTCGAATGGATCGCCGAACTGATCGAAGCCCTCGTGCCGGCGGAAACCGCAAACCGGCTGGCGATCGTCTTCATGATGCTGCTGGACGGCGCCACGGTCGAAGCGCGGGCGTTCAACGACTCCGCGGCTGCCGCGCGCGCGTGGCAAGCCGCGCATGTCCTTCTCGAACAGGCGATGCACGCGACGGTCTCGCCCGCCGGCGGTGCGGGTAGCTCGACGTAACGCCCGTCGCGCGCCGTCGTATCGCGGGCAAACCGGGACCGCAGGGCGTCCGCCTGGGCCGCCCCGCGCGAGGCGCCCGTCGAGCGGGCACGGCGATTGCGCCTGCTGCACTCCTCGGGAGGCGCGCCATCATGAACGACAACGATTTGCTTCAGCCCGAGCCGACGGAACCGGACCCGAACGCCGTCACGTGGGTCCGTCGCCTGGGCCCCGGCCTGATCACCGGCGCCGCCGACGACGATCCTTCCGGTATCGGCACGTACTCGCAGGCGGGCGCGCAATTCGGCTTCGAACTGCTGTGGGCGCTGCTGCTGACGTACCCGCTGATGACGGCCATCCAGCTGGTCAGCGCGCGAATCGGCCGCGTGACGGGCAAGGGCCTCGCGTCCAACATGCGCAGGCACTACCCGGGATGGCTGCTGTACGGGACCGTCGTGCTGCTGATCACGGCCAACGTGATCAACATCGCGGCCGACTTGTCGGCCATGGGTGCCGCCGTCAATTTGTTGCTGCCCGGCCCGCAACAGCTCTACATCGTGTGCCTCGGCGGCGTGTCGGTCGTACTGCAGGTTTTCGTCCCGTACGATCGCTACTCGCGATTGCTCAAATGGACGGCGCTGACGCTGCTGGCCTACGTCGCGGTCGCCCTGATCGTGCCCGTCAGCTGGGCCGAGGTCGGTCGCGCGATCGTGCGGCCGCATGCGCAGCTGAGCGCCGCTTATCTGACCACGGTCGTCGCCGTACTCGGCACGACCATCAGCCCGTATCTGTTTTTCTGGCAGGCGTCCCAGGAAGTCGAGGAATTGCGCGCCGTGCCGAATCAGAGGCCGCTGCGGCGCATGCCGGGCCAGGCGCCCGCGCAGTTGCGCCGGATCAGCTTCGATACGTGGTTCGGCATGGGCGTATCGAACGTAATTGGATTCTTCATCGTGCTGACGGCGGCAGCCACGCTCAACGCGCATCACATCGACGTCAAAACGTCGGCGGACGCCGCGCGGGCGCTCGAGCCGCTTGCCGGCCACTTCGCGTACGTGCTGTTCGCGCTCGGCATCGTCGGCACCGGCCTGCTGGCGCTGCCGGTGCTCGCGGGATCGGCCGCCTATGCGGCGGCCGGCACGTTTCGCTGGCGCAACAGTCTCGCGCTAGAACTGGGCGTCGCACCCGAATTCTATGCGGTGATCGCCCTGTCGACCGTCGGCGGAATCGCGTTCACGTTCATGCATTTCGACCCGATCCGCGCGCTTTACTGGAGTGCGGTCATCAATGGGGTGAGCGCCGTCCCGATCATGGTCGTGATGATGCTGATGGCGAGAAGCAAGCGGGTCATGGGCGAATTTGCCGTCAAAGGCCCCCTGGCATGGGGAGGATGGCTCGCGACGCTCGCGATGGCGGTCGCGGCGATGGGCGTGTTCGTGCCGGGATAAATCGCACCATATCGACCGCCGTCGGTGCCAGAAAACCCGGAATCGACGATGCCCACGGCGCGTCACCGGAACGTCATCCGTGCCGACATACCATCGACTCCGGCGCGCGAAAAACGCCGCTTCGGCCCTCCCCGGAGCGGGAACGAATCCTGCTCGTTCGACCGCGAGGTGGAGCCAATTTATTTTCTTTGACGGATTTCGTATTACCGGCGAACATTCGCGTCGATCAATCGTTAGTACCGCTCAGAAAAGAACGAAACGATGCTCGCTCATTCAATCGGGGATATTCCGCTGCTTCGCCACTTGATACCTGATCGAAGGGGAAGAAATGACACCGTTGTCCCAGAATGTGAGCATCAAACAGACAGCCGCCCTATCCAAATCGTCGCCGCTGTCGCCCGTTTTCTGGAAGCCGGATCCGCTCGTCGAAGCCGCGCCACCGGAGGCGAAATCCGTTACGCCGGATCTTCGCGATTTCTTCGCCGCCGCCGCACTGCAAGGTTTACTGTCGCGTGACGCCGGTCGCAACGTGTCCACGATCGCGGACTACGAATCGAAGCGCGCGGTCAGCGCCTATCGGCTCGCCGACGAAATGCTGAAAGCGCGATGAGCCGGCAGGCGCGCGGGGGCCGCTCGGCCCGCGCGCCTGCCGTCGTCCGACTCACCGGCAATGCGGAGGCACCGCGTTTCCGTCGCGCGTCGTCATCTGTACTCCTTTGTGAATCCGGCATCACGCGTCACCGAGACGCTCGGTCCCGCGCACCGTCGACATGCCGCACGGCGCGCATTCAGGCCGGCGTGGCGCTGCCCGGCAGGCTGTTGAAATGACAACCGCTTGAAAATCCGGCGACCAGGGTTGCGGGTCACGCGACGCGCGCCCGAGTCGCCGCCGTCTCTGCCGTATTCGCATGCGGTGTCCTTGCATCGGCGGCGGGCAGCTTCGCCCGCGAGACGCTGCCCGTCGCGCGCCGACCGCACGATTGCTGCTTCGTCGCCCGGCGCCGATCCATGCCCGGCCCGGCCACCGCCCGTCGGCACGATGCACGCGTGCCGCACGAGGAACCGCACCCGCATCCACGAGAAGCCGGGCCTGCCGCAGCCCGCACCGGTCGGCATCGCGCATGCGCTGGATCGGGCGGCCGACCATGGGATCGATTCGTGCTGTCTCGATCCGGCGAATGTCGCGCAACCCTTTCCACGGAGATGCCATGTTCATCCACAACACACGGCTTCAGTACACAGTGCGCGTGGGCGCGCCGAATCCAGGACTCGCCAATCTGCTGCTCGAGCAGTTCGGCGGCCCGCAAGGCGAGCTTGCCGCCGCGATGCGCTATTTCACGCAGGCGATCACCGAAGAGGATCCCGGCCGCAAGGACATGCTGCTCGACATCGCCACCGAGGAGCTGAGCCACCTCGAAGTGATCGGCTCGATGGCCGCGATGCTCAATCGCGGCGCCAAGGGCGAACTGGCCGAAGCGGTCGACGAACAGGCCGAGCTGTACCGCAAGCTGCACGGCGCGGGCAACGACAGCCACGTGACGCAGGTGCTGTACGGCGCGGGCGCACCGTTGACCAATTCGGGCGGCGTGCCGTGGTCGGCCGCGTACATCGACACGATCGGCGAACCGACGGCAGACCTACGCTCGAACATCGCGGCCGAAGCACGTGCGAAGATCATCTACGAGCGGCTCATCAACGTGACCGACGATCCGGATATTCGCGACGCGCTCGGCTTCCTGATGACGCGCGAGGTGTCGCACCAGATGTCGTTCGAGAAGGCGCTGTATGCGATCACCGCGAACTTCCCGCCGGGCAAGCTGCCGCCGAAGGCGCCGTACGATCACGTGTACTTCCGGATGCAGCCGGACGCCGCACCGCTGGTCGGGCCATGGAACCACGGAGGCGAACTCGAAATCCGCCCCGCCGAACCCGCGGTCGACGGCGGCAGCGGTATTCCGGAAGGCATGCTCGAGCCGCAGCAGGCGGACGCCGTCGAAGCGATGGCGCGGCGACTCGCCTCCGACCCGAACAGCGACCCGGTGACGGGTGCCGAACTCGGCACGGGCCAGCCGGCCCCCCAAGGCCGCAAGCCGGGCAAGCCGGACGGCGCCTGACTCGAAGCTCCCGGGCGCGCGCCCAGGATCCCGGCGCGCCGGCGAAGCGACAGGAAGCGCTCGATGCGTCGTCGAACGGACGGACGCGCGTTCGGCGCGCATCAGGCGCCTGCTTCGCCGGGGCCGGTCTGGTCGGTCTGGTCGGCCATCAGGTACTGGATGACCAGCGTCGGATCGGCGATGTCGAGAATCAGGCGGCGCATCACGCGCTTGCGCATATGGTCGTCATCCAGCGTCCACGGCCCCGCCGCGTCGCCGAGGTAGCGGCCGATCGCACCGCGATGGTCGCCCTCCGGCGGCAGGCCGAGCCGCGCGGCGAGCAGGCCGGCGATGACGTCGTCGAGTTCGACGTGCAGCGGCCTGGAGTCGATCGAAAGTTCGAGCTTCATGGTTGGTCTCGCAAACATGAAAAAAGCGGCGCGACGCTCCCCGCTGTCGCGCGCGCCGGGTAAAGCCGCTCCGGCCAGCGGCTGTTCGACGATCGCAGGCGGGCCTGCGATGCAGCTCAGTAGCCGAGTTCGGGCGCGGGAGCCGGCTCGGCGCTGCTCTCTTTCGGCGCTTGCGCGACAGTCGCATCGGTCGTCAGCACCAGGCTCGCGATCGACGCGGCGTTCTGCAGCGCGGTACGCGTGACCTTGGTCGGGTCGACCACGCCGGCTTCCACCAGATCGCCGTACTCGCCGGTCGCCGCGTTGTAGCCGAAGTTCCCTTTGCCTTCGAGCACCTTCGAGACCACGACCGACGGTTCGTCGCCCGCGTTGGCCGCGATGACGCGCAGCGGCGCCTCCAGCGCGCGCAGCACGATCCGGATGCCGGCGTCCTGGTCCGCATTCGCGCCCCGGATGTCCGACAGCGCCGCGCGCGCACGCAGCAGCGCGACGCCGCCGCCCGGCACGATGCCCTCCTCGACCGCCGCGCGCGTCGCATGCAGCGCATCGTCGACGCGGTCCTTCTTCTCCTTCATTTCGACTTCGGTCACTGCGCCGACCTTGATCACCGCCACGCCGCCCGCGAGCTTCGCGACACGCTCCTGCAGCTTCTCGCGATCGTAGTCGCTCGTCGCTTCGTCGATCTGCACGCGAATCGATTTCACGCGCGCATCGATGCGCGCCGCATCGCCCGCGCCGTCGATGATGATCGTATCGTCCTTGCGCACCTCGATACGCTTCGCACTGCCAAGATCCTCGAGCGTGGCCTTGTCGAGCTGCTTGCCGGTTTCCTCCGAGATGACCGTCGCACCGGTCAGGATCGCGAGATCCTCCAGCATGGCCTTGCGCCGGTCGCCGAAACCCGGCGCCTTGACGGCGGCGACCTTCAGGATGCCGCGCATCGAATTCACGACGAGTGTCGCGAGCGCTTCGGCCTCGACGTCCTCGGCGACGATCAGCAGCGGCTTGCCGGCCTTGGACGCCGCTTCGAGGATCGGCAGGAGGTCGCGGATACTGGAGATCTTCTTGTCGTGCAGCAGAATCAGCGCATCGTCGAGATACGCCGCCTGCTTCGCGGGATCGTTGATGAAATACGGGCTCACGTAACCGCGGTCGAACTGCATGCCTTCGACCACGTCGAGTTCGTTCTCCAGCGACTTGCCGTCCTCGACGGTGATCACGCCGTCCTTGCCGACCTTCTCCATCGCATCGGCAATGATCTTGCCGATCGCGTCGTCCGAGTTCGCGGAAATCGCGCCGACCTGCGCGATTTCCTTGTGGGTCGAAATCGGTCGGGACAGCTTGCGCAGCTCGTCGAGCACCGCGCCGACGGCCTTGTCGATGCCGCGCTTCAGATCCATCGGATTCATGCCGGCCGCGACGTGCTTCATGCCCTCCTGCACGATCGCCTGCGCGAGCACGGTGGCGGTGGTCGTCCCGTCGCCGGCCACGTCCGCCGTCTTCGACGCGACCTGCTTGACGATCTGCGCGCCCATGTTCTCGAAACGGTCCTGCAGCTCGATTTCCTTCGCGACCGACACGCCGTCCTTCGTGATCACGGGCGCGCCGAAACCGCGCTCGATCACGACGTTGCGGCCTTTCGGGCCGAGCGTCACCTTCACCGCGTCGGCCAGCACGTTCACGCCCTTGACGATCTGCTGGCGGGCGCCATCGCGGAATTTCACGTCTTTTACGGTCATTTTCTTGCTCCGGATACAGTCGTTGAACGGGATGCCGCGCGCATCGGGCACTCACCCGTGCGACGCGGCCGAATCGGCATTCAGGCCGCTTTCCTGGCAGCCGGCGATTCGGGTTCGAGTACGCCCATGACGTCCTCTTCGCGCATCACGAGCAGTTCCTCGCCGTTCACCTTCACGGTCTGGCCTGCATATTTGCCGAAGAGAACCTGGTCGCCGACCTGGAGCTGCAGCGGGCGCTGCGAGCCGTCCTGGAGCAGCCGGCCGCTGCCGACCGCGATCACTTCACCCTGCTCGGGCCGTTCGGCGGCCGAATCGGGAATCACGATGCCGGAGGCTGTCGTCCGCTGCTGTTCGATTCGCTTGACGATAACCCGGTCGTAGAGGGGACGAATCTGCATTTTCATCTCCTGAGCGATGAGATCACCTGGAAAAGGGAATCCGCCGGCGCCTGCACGCATAAAGACAGCGACGCACCGGCGTGCCATCGATTGGCGAAAAGCGAAATAGTGGCGCGGTAAGCGCGCTTCAAGAGGGCCAGGAAAGCGCATGTGTAACAAAATGTTTCCAACCAGAAACCGCGTTCGTCCGACCGTCGCTCGTCTCGCGATGCCCTGCGACGCGCGACGGTACGACGTCGACGGTGGCCGCGCCGGGCCGCGCGAATCATCGCAAAACGGCGCTTGAAATCCGCGCTTGCCGTCCTATTTTGGTATCGCTCAGGCAGTCGCGGCTTACGCGCTGCGTGTTTCGATTTGTTTGTCAGCGAGCCCTCTCGCGGATCGACGAACTGGAGCGCGTGGTCCGGTTCGCCCTCCGTGCGAGGTCCAACCGGGAGCGAATCATGAACGATCCTTTCTTTACCTCCGATCGGCCGACGGAAGCCGGCCGCCGGCCACGACGCGTCGCCCGCATCGTCAAGGGCCTGCCAGCCGGCCTGCGGGTCGCGCGCAACGGCAACGGTCGCTTCGCGCCGATCGGTGCTCGGGCACGCGCCGCGCGCAAGCCATTCGCGTTGCGTCGCGCGGCCCAACCCGCCGCGGTCGGCCGACCGAAGCTGCCGCGCCGTCGCGTCGTCACCGCTGGACACGTGCCGCACCCTGTTTCGTTTTTCCGCGTCACGCCTGCTGGCGGCGGTTCCGTGCGCGACGGGAGGCGGCCATGCTGAGCCCGCACGAATTCGCGACGCTGATGCTGGTGTGCCAGGCGCCCGATCAGCTCGACATGAATCGCGCCGAACTCGATGCGTTGCTCGAACGACAACTCGTCATGCTCGAACATGGCGCTCCCGGCCGCCGGCGCGCGTATCTGACGAAGAAGGGCCGATCGCTCCTCCACGCGCTCGGGGCCGATATCGCTTACCGCCGGAGCGAGGGGTCGACAGCGGAGCGAGGCGGTGGCGGTCAACACGCGGCGTCTGTCGCACTATCGGACGAGGCCGGGTAACGCGGTGTTCGGGGCAGCGGCGCGGTGGCCGGTGCATGACGGCACCGGTTGCCGTCGCTACGTCGGCCGTGGACCCATCCCTTCGCTTCGTGGAAGGGGAGCGACGATGCGGCCACGCCGCCGCGTTGCGCGACCTCGCCGGCCAATCGTCGCGAACTCTAGCAGTTCATCAGGATGTCGCTAAGACTGTCCGACGTGAGGCATCAGAAATAGTCGCTCGTCCCACACGACCGGTTGTGGGTCGGTCACGACAATCCGTGCGGCATCGTCGCCCACCCACGCGCGACACGGCAGTGGTCTATTCGCTGGCGACTACCGATATGTTTGGGTCGTCGGTCATGTCCGATCGCCGGCGTCTTTCGGTAGTCGGGCCTCCAGTTGCGCCTTTCGCTGTGCGAGCTTGCGACCAAGTCCGGCAATGTCGAGTCCCGATGAGTGTAGTTCTGGAAAGAGCTCCGTCTCCTCTTCCTTGATGTGATGCCGGACGTTTTCCATCAGTACCCTGAAAGTGGCGTCAAACCCTTCCATACCGGGCTTGAGGGTTTCGAATTTCTCGATGAGCGTCTTCACGAGGAAGTGCTCCACGTAGGCTTCGTCGACCTTCTTTTGCGGGTCGCCGGATAGCACATCGTGCGCAGCTGGGTAAAGAAATTGTTCCTCAATCATCGCGTGGACGGTCAACTCTTCGCAGGCTCTTCTAACGAGCGCGTGCTTAGCATCGAGGTCCTCGTCGGCGGTTCTTTCAAAAATAGTGAACAGCTTTTCGACCGCTCGATGGTCAGACTCAAGTAGGGCGATGGCGCCGGTCGCTGACGAACTATCAGCTTCGTCGCGGTCAGGATTGATGCGCTGCGTCTGGTTCGCGTTTGCCATGGCTGGCCCTCTGTCTAAAGGTGAATGACGGCCAGCCATTTGAGCAAAACTTGCACCTGCTCCGAAAAAGCAGCACGGACGCCGCTCTAGTCAGGCACGGTTTGCTCGCTGCTCAACGGTAACGGTGCCACTGGGCGGGTGGCAGCATGGCAAGAGTCGGAAAAGTCGGGCAGTTTCCGGGCCACGAGCAAAGACGTTCCGCCACGATCGTCAGCCACAAAATCGCGCGCCCGGCGCATCCCTATATGCGTGTTCACGTGTTGAAGTTCGTAGATACTGCTAATGGTGTCCGTTCGTGCGCTAATCGTGTCCAGTGATTTCGCTAATACGGGGCGGCGAACGTCAAGCTGAGGAAGCGAACGGCGATAAGGTCGCTGGCGAGGTATTTCATCGACATGCGTAAAATTCCCAGCGATGGTGTTGAAACGCGACATAGCCGCGCATCACGGCTCAATGTCGACAGACTCCCCTGCCTTGGAAAATAGGCATTAAAGTTGCGCCCCCTGTCTTCTGGACGCGAGGTATATTGTTGCGCACGCACCCACATTGTTGATCATCGGTTACGTGCACACCATGCTCTTGTCAGGAGCAACTTTCCTCATTACGCCGCTCATGAGCCACATCCGACATTGCAAGCTCTTGAAGGCGCATTAGCAAAATCTTCGCACATACATCCTCCCTTTGTTGCATTCTCGCAATGCGTGCGGACACGAAAGGAACATCGCTCTCAGCCTTTGCCGACGGCGCTACCACGGGCTTACCCGTTAGCAGTATCTGTGGTCACCGTTAGCAGAAACTTCGAACGTCAACAGCGGCCGCGTCGTGGCGCGCGAGCGCGAACTCGTGCTCGGCGTCGCCGACGCGTTGCTGCAGTTCACACCGAGCGTCGTCGACGCTGACGAAGCCGTGGTGCTGCTCGACGTGACGGCCAGCCTGCGCCTCTTTCACGGCATCCGCGCGCTGCGCCGGCGCGTGCGCGACGTCGTCGCGTCATTCGGCGTCTCCGCGGCGATTTCCGTCGCGTCCACCGGCCCGGCCGCATGGATAGTCGCCCGCGGCCTGCGCGGCGGCCTCGCGCTGTCCGCACGATCGTTGCGCCGCGCGCTCGCGCGCGTGCCGCTCGGCGTGGCGCCCGACGCGCGCCGGTACGCGACGTGGTTCGATGAACTCGGCTGCGAAACGCTCGCGGACCTACAGCGCCTGCTGCGCGCTGGCCTCAAGAAGCGGTGCGGCACGCAACTGCTCGACTGGCTCGACCAGGTCTCCGGCACCGCGCCGGCCGCGTATGACTGGCTCGACATGCCGCCGTCGTTCGACACGCGGGTCGAACTGATGGATCGCGTCGAGCACGCCGAGGCGCTGTTGTTCGTCGCGCGCCGGCTGATCCTGCAGCTGACGGGCTGGCTCACCGCGAAGCAGCTGGACGTCGCTGCGTTCGCGCTGCTGCTCGAGCACGAGCGCGGCCGCGACGCGATCGCGCCGACCAGCTGCGACGTGCGATGGCGGCCTGGAAACGCAAGGGAAGCTTGGAGCCGTATCACGAGCGCTTGGTGACCGGCATGCTCGCGCGCGGTTACGATCACGAATTCGCCGAGGCGATCTTCGCGCAGATCAAAGGCTTCGGCGACTACGGCTTCCCGAAGAGCCACGCGGCCAGCTTCGCCCTGCTCGTCTACTCGAGCGTGTGGTTGCGCCGGCACGAGCCGGCCGTATTCCTCGCCGCGCTGCTGAACAGCCAGCCGATGGGCTTCTACACGCCGTCGCAACTGCTGCAGGACGCGCGCCGGCGTGGTGTCGAGGTACTGCCCGTCGACGTGAATGTGAGCACGTGGGATTCTGCGATCGAAGGGCCGACTACATCGGCGCCCGTGCGGCTTGGCTTCTCGCTGCTGCGCGGCATGCGCGAAGACGTGGCCGGCCGCATCGAACTCGCGCGCGCGGTGCGACCGTTTGTTGACGTCGCGGATCTCGCGCGCCGAGCGCAGCTCGATCGGCAAGACCTGCAGGTGCTCGCGCGCGCGAACGCGCTGCGCACACTCGCCGGCGACAACCGGCGTGCCGCGCTCTGGCTGGCCGCCGCCGCCGTGCCCGAGCGGGATCTGCTGCGCGGCACCGAGCGCGACGACGCGGCGCCGGCGCTGCCGCAGGCCTCCGAAGGCATGGAGATCGTGACCGACTACAACGCGATGGGTTTCACGCTCGGCCGGCATCCGCTGGCGCTGCTGCGCGATCGCCTGGCGCTCGATCGTCTCCAGTCGGCCGAGCAGCTCGCGACACTGCGCAGCGGGCAGCTCGCGCGCGCATGTGGATTGGTCACGGTGCGCCAACGGCCGGGCACGGCCAACGGTGTGCTCTTCATGACGCTCGAGGACGAGACGGGCCAGGTGAACGTGATCCTGTGGCCCGGCCTGCTGGAGAAGTTTCGGAAGGAAGCGCTCGGCGCCGCGCTGCTCGCGGTCTACGGCGTATGGCAGGCGGAAGGCAAGGTGCGGCACCTGATCGCGAGCAAGCTCGTCGATCGGACCGAGTTGCTCGGCGCGTTACCGACGACGGCAAGGGAGTTTTGCTGATCTATCGCGTATTGTATTGAGTTGCTCCCGCTCAAATAGCGGATTGAAAACCGGAAAGATCGCTAGGACGCGGTTTACGTTGAACCGGCTTCGAATCAGGCCGAAGAAATTCCAGTTCTTTGATTTCTCCGTCAGTGATCCAAAGCATGACATTTACCACCGCACCGTCGGAGTCGATCCCCGACGCCTCAATAAATCCATTCAGATTTGGACGGATAACTTGTTTTCTAATTGCATGGTAACTCTGGCCAAACCCAATCTTCAGAATGGTGTCGTCGCCATTGAATGACACCACCCTCTCCATCTGCTCGATTTGAGCTGAAAATAAGGTATCCCCAGGGAATGCATGATCAAGCAGAACTCTTATTAGTTCGATTTCGTTATCGCGGATAGCCCATTCATCATTCAACATATAATCACCCTAAAAAATATGACCCTCATCTTCCAATATTACGGCCATCGTCAGGATGAATCGTCCCTAAATTAATGTTTCCATTTGGAAGAACAAAGCTTCGAACGTTGTAGTTTATGCCGTCCACGGTCATGCCAAAGCTAGTGCCCCCCACGAAGCCGGGCGACAAAGCAATCCCAATCGCCGCCCCAGAAACCGCGTTAACTCTATCCGCCCCTACACGATCGATATAATGACTCTGATTAGTAATAACCCCCGCAACTAGTTCCCCTTCCCCGAAAGTGGTCCCAGTCATACCGGTCGGATCCGCACGATTTGCGGGATTGTTCCCTACATATGCATACAGATTCTGGTCATCTTGATAGCCTACCGGATCGATCTGAAAAAAACGTCCCGCCCCCGGCGAATAAAACCTCGCTTTATAGTAGTACAGGGCTAGCGAACCAATGAACTGCTGCCCCGTGTACCGGAAACGAATACCACTCGTCGCGTTCGGCTCGCCAAACGGGCCGTACGTATAGGCCGCCGTCTTGGCTCCCGCTGCATTGGCCGTCGCGACAATGCTACCAAGATGATCCGTGTACAACCAACTCTTGTTCGAAGTCCCCGAACCCTCGTACCAGACGAGCGGGTTGTCAACGTCCAAGCCATGAAGGTAGCGCCTCAGGATATTGCCTGACGAATCGTATTCGGCAACGAGTCGTGTCCCGTCGTAGAGCATATTGGTAGTAATACTTCCGAAAAGCCCGTTCGGCTCGACGGTCTGCCTCAGGCGCCCGTCCGCATCGTAGGATAGACCGACCGTCGAAAACAAACCGGTGCTTCCGGAGACGAGGCGATTGTCGAGATCGTAGCTGTAGGTCCAGCCGCCATAGCTCGTCACGTTCCCGTTGTTGTCGTACCCGACAGAGCCTCCAGCAGCAGTCGTGTAACGATTCAGGCCATCCGCGGTAAAGCTCTGACTGCCGGTCGTTCCACCACTCCACTGATATGCGAGGTTACTCGGTGTGACGCTACTCACGTCCAGAACTTGATTTCGTGCATATGTGAACTGCACCTGATCGCTAGGCGCAGTCAGTAGGTTGGTCAGCGTCGCGAGGCCGCCTTGATTGTCGTACCCGCGTTGAACCGACGTTCCGTTTCCGAAAGAGAGCGTAACTGCCCGGCTCAGGTCGTCGTAGGTGTACGTCGCTAGTGCGGTGCTTCCGTTCTCCTTGATCACGCTCGGCCGATTCAGCGCATCGTAGCTAGTAGTCGTGTTGAACCCATCTGGCCATGTCGTCTGTGTCCGGTTTCCTGCGGCATCGTACTGGAAACTGAGTGTCCTTCCACCCGCGGTCGTGTTGAGCAACCGACCCGCATTGTCCCAGGCATAGGACACTGCGTAGCTGCCATTCGCGTACTGCGACGCGGTGCGTAGTCCGCGCAGGTCATAACCGAACTGAACATTGTTTGCACTGTTCGGATAGCTACGTGCGGTCAAGCGATTCAGGTTGTCCCAAGTCTGGGTGATCGTGTCTCCGCTACGTTTGCGGATGGTGACCACGTTGCCGTTCGGATCGTAGGTGTACCCGTCGTAATCATTGCTGTTCGCCGAGCCCGGTGAGTTGGGCATTGGGTAGTACCGGTTCGTCAGGCGATCGAATCCGTTGTATGCATAGACGGTCAGATTATTCTTCGCGTCAGCACTCAAATTGAGCTTACCGTTCGGCGTATAGGTGTACTGCACATAGTTTTGCTGTTGCGCCGTGCCAGTCGCCTTCTGGATCGTGTTGATGGAGTCGTCAACGTTGTACACCGTCGTCGTGACTCTGTTCCCGCCATCTGCAGCCGCGAGATACTGGGTTTGCTGATATGGCCGATCGAGATCGTCATACGCGGTGTCCGTGATCGGCACCGGAGCAGCCTCGGATGGGCAGGTTGTCGCCGATGCAGTCAACGAAGGCCCCCATGCCCGGATAACCTTTCCGGTCGCGCTGTACCGCGAACAATTTGTTAACCATTGAGCGCCGATCTGCCGGGCGACAGCAATCGGCCGGCCGTCTGCGTCATAGGTGGTTTGAGATTGCTTCCCAAGCGCATCCGTGACGACGCTCGGGCGTCGTTCACTATCATAGCTCGTCGTAATCGTATCGATCACGTCAGTGCGCGGTCCGTCAACCACTGTCAGGTTGCCGATGTCGTCGTAGGTGTAGGTTGTTGTGAGATTCAGCGTCCCAGTGCCGGCGTCGACTGTCGTGGTCGCGGGTACTTCATGGTGCGCCCAATCATAGGTCCTCGTTGTCGCGGTGGTATTGGATGCGCTCGTCTTTACCGTTGTCTTCGCCAGCAGATACATCGTGGGAAAGCCCGTAGGTGTCCACGAGTAATAATCGTAGGCGGTCCACGGCGCTACCCCGCTCGCGTCAACTGGCGAGGTTACGGTCGCGATGTCGCCCCAGGGGGCGTAGGTGTACGTCGTGGTATTGCTTCGCGCATCGGTTTCTGTTGCAACTTTGTTGTATGCACTCTCGTAGGTGAAGCTTCGAACAAGTGGTGCGAGACCAGAACCGGGCGGTGCGAACTGCGTGATCGACTTCACATTTTGCGTACAACGCTTTTCGGTGCTCGCGCACGTTGCATCGTCGTAGGTGTACGAAAACCCATTGCCCTGTGGCAGCGTCTTGGTGATCAACCGTCCCTGCCCGTCATAGGCGAATTGGGTGACGTTGAATAGGGGGTCCGCTTGCTGTAACACATTCCCAAGCACATCAAGATAGCTGAGCCTCGTGATACCACCCGGTGCTAATTCAACAGCTCGCGATCCGGCGAAGTAGTAGCTGTACGTTTTGCCACGCGCATTCGTCTGGGTCTGGACTCGTCCCAGGCTGTCATAGACATTTGTGACGCCCGCGGCGGACGGGAAGCTTGGGTAAAAGATTTGCGTCATCTGACCTGGCAACCCATAGCCGTAGGTCGTACTCTTCGACATCGTGTCGGTGAAGGTCGTCAGATTGCCATTCGTGTCGTAGCCATATTGGACGGTTCGAGCACCGTCGGAGACCTGGCTGATCCGTCCGTTCGTGTAGCTGAAATTTAGCGTGCGCCAGAAGCCGTTGCTCACGCTGGTCAGGTTGTTTCCGGAATAGCTGTAGTTGACCTGCGTACCGTTCCCGTCCTTGTAGGTATCGATGTTCCCCGACGAGTTGAAGTGAATCGCATTGTGGTGAACAGTATCGTAGCTGTACGTCCCATCCCCGTTCAGTATCAGTTTCGACGAATTTCCAGGGGGCGGGTTGTAGCTGCCGTCCGGCAACTTCACGAACACCTCGCCATTCAGACCTTGTGTAACGATCACGGTATTGTTGATCAGCTGATCACCGAACCACCGCTGCCCCAGAGTCGCAATGACCATCTTCTCAATAGGATGTGACGAATCCGCAAGCAAATCCACCGACGCCTTCATCTCGACCAACGCAGCTACTGCATCGAGTGCAGAATCTTCGCCCATCCCCTGATAACCGTCCGAATTTACTTTCGCGGTCACATTGAAATTGTGTGCCCAGCCCTTCCCCAGAACACTGTCCTGATTCTTGGCGCTCGAACTGTACATGCGTCTGAAGGTGAGGCGTTGCGGAAAGGCCCCCACCCCTGACGAAAGGTCATCTCGGTTGTACGTAAAATTACCGGCCACTAGACCGATCGGGTCGCCGACGTAATTGAGTGGCTCGCCTTGGAGGGGCGCCCCAATTTGGATGGCGCCATTATTGAGCACAGTGACCGGAAGGTTGTACATCGAGAGCGGAAACGGCGCCGCGAGCAGCGCCAGCGGGGAAAGCGTGGACAGATATTGACCGAGGGTCATGAACCCACCGGCGAGGTTTCCTTTGATCATCGAGCCCAAAATGTTTGGGCCAAGAAAATAGTAACCCGCACCGGTCCAACTATTCTCAGTAATATCGCAGTGTTGCGGCAATATCAGGTTGTATCCGGCAGCGAGGTAGTTACTGAATGTTCCGAAATATGCGCTGCAATTCACGAGATTCGGCTGTACCGCGCTCGCGTAGTTTGCTGAGGTCGCGTTGTAAATTGGCTGCCCAGCAGCTGCCGCCAGATCAATGAGTTTCACTGTCGAAGCGGCCGAGATAGTGCTGACCTGCTGAACTACGGTCGATTCGAGGATGCTTGAATGCATCCCCGATTGATACAACGCAAGCGGCTCCTTCGTCGAGTCTCCGGCAACGTTGGCGAGCCCAACCAACCCGCCCGGCAAATCAACGTAGGAGGACGCGCCGGTATAACCGGCTACGCCGACATCGTGATATAGCAAGATCGAGGTGCCAGAAAGGCGTTCGCTCAAGTAGTAGGCCTGCGAAGTCTGGCCGAGCCACTGAGCGGCAAGCAGGGCCAACGTGGTACCCCCGACCGCGTCCGATGTATCAGGGACGCCGGATGCTCGCAAATTGCCAAGTGACGTTTGGAAGAAGTTCGCGAGGCCGCGACTAGTTGGTCCCCATGCATCGGAAATCGCAAAGACATTCCCCGGTTTCGCGACGATCGTCTGCGTGACGGTCTGGTCAGCGCCTGTTGTTCCGAACGCATTATGGGTAACGACCATCGTGAGGGTCGTGTTCGAGCCAACAGTCGGCGCGATTCCGGGACTGCCAACAGCGTTACCATCCAAACTGAGGATTGGCTGATTCGACGCGTTATACGTAATAGTTAGACGATGCCCATAGATTGCATCGGACGTATATGTTTGGTCTATCCCTTGATACTGGATCCTCAGTGTCACCTTCATTGACGTCGGAACGTCTGTAACATCCCGCAAAGGGTATGCAGTATTCTGCAGAGGGGGCGCCGTATAGTGCGGAATCGCGCCGTAGAGCAGATCGATCGATTTGCCACTCACCACATCATCGATTGTGGCCGTTGGCATGTTCGCGCGCAGATACGCCGCAAGGTTGTTGGCGTATGTTGTGAGGTTATTCCGGATGTTTGTCCGATTGAGATTCTGGACGTAATTGGCGGTGATCGTCGCACCACTCGTGGCGGAACTGAGATACGCGGCCGCGTTGTACCCGGTCGTACTCGCGCTGGCGAGATCGATACCCGTCTTGAACGTGTGAGTCTTGAAGCTGGGATCGAAGTAATAGGACGTACCGTTGATGACCGTTTTCACCCAGACATGGCCAACGGACACATCGACGAGTGCCGACGTGTTGCCTGGGCATTGTCCTGGATTCACCGCTGTCGTCGCATAGACGGGGATTCCACCCACACCCAACAGGTGGATGGCCGCACAGACATTCGACGTGTCAATGCCGTAAAGGGAATTGAGCTGAGCCGCGGTGTACTTGATCACACCTGTCGTGAAACTTGCGGTGTAACCGGATGCTCGCAGGAGGTCGACCATCAGCATGGCTTGATCGTAGACCGTCCCGTAGTTGTCCAATACGGTGCCGAACGAGCCTTTCTGGGTACCGTAGATCGGATAGACCTCGGCATTGTTGTGGACGTACTGATAGATGACGTCCGGGTTGTAATTCAGAGCACGCGCCAGCTCAGCGATCGACGCCGGACCTTGAGGACTCGCGTTTCCACCGGCGCTCAAGGCATGCGTCTTGGTGTCGCGTGTTGAGGGAGAAACGGTCTTCGTTTCTATCGCTGCGCCTTGATTGACTGTGGGTGAAAGTACGACTCGCCTGCGAGATTGCTCCCAATCCTCGCCCGAAATCGGGAACAAGTTAGCGGCATTTCTCCCAGGTCCCTTCATGTTGGCGAGAGCCGAAAGGCGTTCTGCCGAATACGCGATCGCGGGCTTCCCGCTCGAGAAGGTCACCGGTTGCCCCACCCCGGTGGAAGATGGTTCTTTTCCAACGTAGTGCTTTCCGGCCTTCGCAGTTGGTTGCACGCCCAACATCCTCTCGGCTGGCGTCTTTTTGGCGACCGGTGGCAAGGCAGATTGCATTGGGGCAGCGAGGCTATGAGGTCCCGTCACCATTAGACCGCTCAGAAGGACGACACCGACCGAAGTACGGAAAACGACGCGCAGCAACCTGGACATTGCATCCCCTCGACAAAAACCATCACTTCGGATTACGAAATAGATAGATTCGACGCATGCGATTCGTGCGCTGCGCGACGACGCAATAGGACGCTATGGGGATGTGGTGGAGACAGACGTACGGTTACCCGCTGCGTCGTAGTTGTAGATAACTGTTGTGGTACTGGACCCGTTATTGAAAACGGCCTTTGTCAATCGGCCCAGTGGATCATATGTGTAGCTGATGGAACCGGAGGTTGCGACAGCGCTGACACCAATCAGCGCCAGAGCCATAGCTCCTCGGATGAAAGAGTGCGCTACTCCCCTGCCCTGGCGACGGCCAAGCTGGAATTTCGGATGACGCATGTTGCCCCCGGATGCACCTGTCGTACTGATAGGTCACAAAGTGCACAAGGCAAAAAAATGACAGTTTCCCTACGCCTATTTTGCACTTCGGCTCTCACAAGCTCTTATTCTGAAACATTTTGAAATAAACATATCAAAGCATTGCGTTCCCCGATACCTAGGGTATACGCGCGCCCAATTGAAGACCTCGATCGATATCAATTCCTATAGCCATGCGAGGAGCGTGCAAGTTCCGCGTCGCCGTGTGGCCCATGCGATCGATTGAGTTTTTTCAAACCCTCTAAGCTGCTGCAGGACGCGCGACGTCATGGCGTCCAGGTGCTGTCCGTCGACGTGAACGTGACCAAGGGGGCCCCACGATCGAAGGGCTGACCGTATCGGAGCCAGTGCGGCTTAGCTTCTCGCTGCTGCTGGGCATGCGCGAAGCCGTGGCCCGCACACGCCGCGCGACCGTTCGTCGACGTCGCAGATCTCGCGCGCCGAGCCCAGCCCGACCGGCACGACCTGCAGGTGCATGCGCGCGCTAACGCGCTACGCTCGCTCGCCAGTGGCAATCGGCGTGCCGCGCTCTGGCTGGCGGCCGCCGCAGTGCCCGATCGGGATCTGCTGCGCGGCGCCGAGCGCGACGACGCGGTGCCGGCGCTGCCGCAGGCTTCCGAAGGCAAAGAGATCGTGACCGACTACAACGCGATTGGCTTCACGCTCGGCCGGCACCCGCTGGCGCTACTGGGCGATCGCCTGGCGCTCGATCGTCTGCAGTCAGCTGAGTAGCTCGCGACCCTGTGGAGCGGGCAACTCGCGCGTGCATGCGGTCTGGTCACGGTGCGGCAACGGCCGGCCACGGTCAACGACATAACGTTTCCGCATCGAAGCACACTCAACATAGGGGTGCAAGCGCATCGGATATGCAAACAAGCGAACGGCGCTTCAACGAGGACGAGGGCTCGCCCGTGTATCCGATTTTATGAAAGCGGAGACGACGTAATATCGCGTCGCGCTTCATTCGGATCGGCAGATCTATTACTTGGGCTGCGCCTACCCGACGCATTTGGGAGTCGTCGGCGTTGCCTAGTACCGCCTGCCGCTAAGGAAAGCGCTCCCGAGGAAAATCACAGTTCCACGTTAAATCGATACAAAGCCGCAGGCGTATCTACCATCACCTGCCGGAAGCCGGCCTCGTCCGGCAGCAGCGTCGCCAGATACCGGTACGCGAGCGTATCGTCGACGGCCTTCTCGTATCCGACATGCGGCCAGTCGCTGCCCCACACGAGCCGCTGCGTACCGAACGCGTCGCGCAGCGCGCGCATCGCCGTCAGCCCGGACGCCTGCCAGCGGTCGGGGCGGTCGTTCCGGTAGGCGCCCGACACCTTGACCCAGACGCGCTTGCTTGCCGCCGTCGTCAACAGATAGCGGAAGCCGGGATCGTCGATCCCGAGCCGCGGATCGGGCCGGCCGAAATGGTCGAGCGAGACGTCGACGCCCGCATCGAGTAGCGGCGGCATCAGCCCCGGCAATCGAGCGGCCTCCGCATGCAGCTCGACTTGCCAGCCATGCGCGCGCAGCAGCGGAAACAGCGCGCGCCACGCCGCACCCGCGAAATCCGGATCGCGTTCGCCGATCAGGTTCAGCCGGATGCCGCGCACGCCGAGCGGCGTCCATGCGGCAACCTGCTCCGCATCGCGCGCGGGATCGATCACGACGATGCCGCGCAAACGGGCGGGTTGCGCGCGCAGCGCGGCAAGCAGATAGCGGTTGTCGGTGCCCAGAAAGCTCGGCTGGATCAGCACGCCATTCGACATGCCGTGCCGGTCGAGCATCGCGAGGTACTGGTCGAGCGACGCGTCGTACGTGATCGTGTAGCGATGGCCCGGCACGAGCGGCAGCGACTTCAGGAACACGTGCGCGTGCGCGTCGACACCGGTAACCGTCCGCCGATCCGGCGTCGTGCCGGCGCATCCGCCCAGCACTTCGGCCATTGCGATGCCGGCGAGTGCGCGGTTGAACGACCGCCTCGAAATCATGGGTGTCTCCTGGTTTTTTTTCGATTGAGGGTGAACGGCGCGGCCCCGCCGGTCGCGAGGCGGCACATCAGCCTACATCGTGCGCGCGACGAGGAATATCGGGACGAACGACAGCACCGTCGACAGCGCGACAACGAACGCCATCAGCCGATGGTTGCCGCCGTACTGCGTGGACAGCACGTACGAGTTGCTCGCGCACGGCAGCACCGAATAGAGCAGGATCAGGTTCCCGGACAACGGCGTCACGGCGAATGCCTTGGTCGCGGTCAGCGCGAGCAGCGGAAAGCCGACCAGCCGGATCGCGGTGGTCACGAGCCCCGCGCGCACGAGTGCCGCCTCCTTGCGCGGCAGCGGCAGTCGCAGCGCGGCACCCACGCAGATCAGGCTCAACGGCAGCGCGGCGCCGCCGAGCACGTCGACGGTCTGGTCCACGGCGGCGGGCAGACGCCAGCCGGTCAGGTTCAGCACGATCCCGAACGCGCTCGCGACGATCAGCGGATTCGCCGCCACCTTGCCGACGATCCGCACGAGCCCGCGGCCGCCGGTCTGGCCATGCTCGAACGACAACAGCACGAGCGTATTCGAGATCGCGACCATGTACGCGACGACGACCGCCGCGATCCCGTAGTCCGCGCGGCTCAGTAGCCCCGACGCGACCGACAGGAAGATGTAGCTGTTGAAGCGGATCGAGCCCTGGACGATCGACGTGAACGACGCGTGCGGCACCGCACACCATCGGCAGCCGAGCACGACGGCGGCCAGCACCGCGAGCGTGAGCCCCGTCAGCAGCACGATCGTCGATTTCGACGACGCGTCGAGCGGGCCGGCCAGACCGATTGAATGCACGAGGAAGGCGGGAAACAGCACGTAGTGGGTGAGCTTTTCGGCGGACGGCCAGAATGCCGCATCGACCAGCGCGAGGCGGCGCACGGCGATGCCGATGCAGATCAGGGCAAAGGCGGGTGCGACGGCGACCCAGGCGAGTTCGGTATGCATGGCTGGAAGGATTCGGTGAGGGAAGCAGCAGGTTTATCTGCCCCGCTGCAAAGCGGTGGCTCGGGTGCGGTCGTCGCGGCATCGGGTTCGAACGGCAGCCCGACGGCGGCGAGCGCCTCGTACGCGAGGGCCGGCGCGAAGCGCACGCCGGAGCCCGACGCGCCGGCCACCGCGCAGCCATCGGGGCCGATCGGCGCGACGCGCGGATTGCGGTCGGCCGTGTACCCGTCGACCGCCGTACGCGCGGCGAGATGCGCATCGCGCAGGCCCGGGAAATGACGGTCGAGTAGCGCGTGCGCGTGCGCGCGCTCATCGGCGCTCGGCGCGACGCGCGCGCCGGCGGCGCAGCCCCACGCGTGCGACGTGATGCTCAACAGCCAGCCGCGCCGCGCATGTACCGGGGCGAGAAAGGCCTGCGCGTCGGGCAGGTAGACGACCGGCGCATCCGCCGGCGGCGGCCAGCCGCGGCCGTCGACATCGAACGCGACGATCTTCTTCGTGACGATGTCGATTCCCGCGTCGACGCCGGCTTCGCCGTCGATGGCGGGCCACGGGCCGCTGGCGCGGATCAGCCGGTCGGCGCGCAGCGTCACGCCGTGGGCGACGACGGTCCAGCCGCCGGGATCGTGCGTCACGTGCGTGACCGGCACATCGAAGCGCTCGACCGCGTGTGCGCCCGTCAGGTAGTGCGCGACCAGCCGCGGCACGTCGACCAGCCACGCGCGGCCGCCGCGCCACAGGCGCGCGCCGGCCGGCAGCGCGCCGAGCGGTGTGGCGCCGGGGTCCGGCCGATCATCGGCTACCGGCGGCACGAGCAACGGGCCGCCCGCGTCGGGTGCGGACGCGACGAAGGCGAACGGCGCGGCACGCACGCAGCATCCGGCCTGCGCCCATGCACCGTAGTACGCGTGCGCGACCAGCGATCGCGCGCGACGCTCGCCGCTGCCGCAGAACGGCGTAACCACGCCGGCCGACAGCGCCGTGGCCGTCTGCACGGCCGGCCGCGCATCGAAAACGGCGATGCGCAGCGCGCCCGCATGCCGGGCCGCGACGTGCGCGATCGTCGCCCCCGTCACGCCTGCGCCGATGATCGCGAGATCAAACCGCATCGGCCTGCCACCAGACGGTGCTGATCACGAGCGGCGTCGCGCCGTCGTTCTGCACCTGGTGCGAGCGGTGCGATTCGAAATACAACACGTCGCCGGCCCGCACGCGCACGGGTTCGCCGTCGTAGGTCAGCCGGCCGCTGCCCTGCGCGATCATCCAGCATTCGCGTACCGCGTGAACATCCAGCCGCGACGTGCAGTTCGGCTCGACCGTAAACAGGCCGCCGCGAAACGGAATCTCGCCATCGCCGAGCCCGGCGAAATCGGCCTGGCGCAACACGACGCCCGGCACATGCGACTCCGGCGCCAACGCGTCGACGTGCGGAAACTTACGCGCGTTCATCGTGCACCTCCGCGCCGACGAGGCCCAGTTCCGCGAGAATCGCGTCGCGGTCGCGATCGAGCGCCGGCGCCGCCCGGCGCGTGGCCGGGTCGGGGCAGCCCGAAATCTTGATCGGCGTCCCGACGAGCCGGTACGGACCGACGTCGGGATCGTCGACGTCGATCAGCATGTTGCGCGCGGCCGTCTGCGGATGAACGACAGCCTGGTCGACCCGGTTGATCGGGCCGGCCGGCAGGCCCGCGCGCGCGAACCGTTCGCACCAGGCCGCGACTCCGTGCGCCGCCAGCAGCCCGTTGAGCGTGCGTTCGAGTTCGGCCTCGTGATCCTTGCGCGCCTCGCTGCCCGCGAAGCGCGGGTCGGCCGCGAGCGCCGGCACGCCGAGCGCGTCGCACAGCAGCCGGAACAGCTTGTCGTTGCCGGCCGCGATGATGAGCGGGCCGTCCGCCGCGCGGTAGACGCCGAACGGCGGGGCGATCGCCGGCCGATAGCTGCCGACCGGCCCCGTGACCTCGCCGGTCGCGAAGTAACGGCCGATGAAATATTCCATCAGCGCGAGCTGGCAGTCGAACATGCCGATGTCGACCTTCGAGCCCAGCCCGGTGCGCCCGCGCCGCACGAGCGCCATCAGCAGCCCGGTCGTCAGGAACAGGCCGGCCGCCAGGTCGCCGATCGACGGCCCGACCCGCACGGGCATACGCCCGGGCTCGCCCGTCACGCTCATGATCCCGCCGAGCCCCTGGACGATCATGTCGTACGCACGGTGATCGCGAAACGGGCCGGTATGGCCGAAGCCCGACGCGCTGCCGTAGATCAGGCGCGGGAAACGCGCGTGCAGCGTGTCCCAGTCGTAGCCGATGCGCGCCATCGTACCGGGCCGGAAATTCTCGGTGACGACGTCGGCCTTTTCGAGCAGCGCGTCGAGCACGCGGCGATCGGACGGATCCTTCAGATCGAGCGCGATGCTCTCCTTGCCGCGGTTGAGCGACGCGAAATACGCGGACTTGCCGCCGTACCACGGGCCGTACGCGCGTGCATCATCGCCGGTCGACGGCCGTTCGACCTTGATCACGCGCGCGCCGTGATCAGCCAGCAACATCGTGCAGAACGGGCCGGCCAGCACGCGCGTCAGGTCGACGATCAGCAATCCTTCGAGTGCGCCTTCCATCATGCGACCTCCCGCATGCCGGGCGGCAGGACCGCCGCCAGATCTCCCGGCGTAATCGGGTCGAAGTTCGCCAGCGGCGTGACGACCGGCGACGACAATCGTGCGAAGTCGCCCGCGTTCGGCTCGCCGCGCAACCCGAGCGCCCGCCACGCGGTCTGCGCGAGCGCCGGCATCAGCGGCCAGGCGAGCAGCGCGAAACCCTTGGTCCAGCCGTACAGGTCGCCGGCCGCGCGCGCGCCGTCGAAGCGCGCGCTCCAGCGCTCGACGATGCCGGCCATCGCCGTCGGGTCGAACGTCGCGAACTCCATCGCTCGCCGCGCGTCGCGCCATGCCGCCTCCGCTGCCCGTACCGTCTCGTCGGTCGGCACCCGCGCGGCAAGCGGTCCGCCGATTGCCTCGGCCACATGCCGCCGCACCGTCGCGTACGGCCCGTTCACGAACCGGCAGAACGCATCGCGGTCGAAGTCCGTGCGCCCGGCAACCGGATTGGTCGACGCGACGAAGCCCCGCACCGCATCGGCCGGCACGCGCGTGCGCGCCGCGAGATCCTCGACCCAGATCGCCCAACGCAGGCTCGTCGAGAACTTGCGCCCTTCCAGCGTGTAGAAATGATTGATCACGAAACGGTCGAACGGCTTCGACACGCCGTCGGCCATCGCCATCGCCTGGATGCCGACCAGATGCGACACGCAGTTGTCGATCCCGAAGCCGTTGACGGTGATCACGTCCGAATCGCGATCGAACGGGTTGGCGCGCAGCCCGTGCCTGCGCGCGTAGAGATCGCCGACGAAGCGGATCGCGCCGAACAGCAGCCCGTGCCCGAACAGCGTACGCGGGTCGCCGTCCAGCACATACGGCAACCCCCAGCCGGCATGGCTCGTCAGGCGGAAACGCGCGCCGTCGCGCGCCAGATGGCGGCGCGCGATATCGACGAACACCGGCGCGGTCTCGGTGCCCACCAGTTGCGCGACCAGCGCGGCCGGGTCCGCGATGTCGAAGAACAGGTTGTCCTGCTCGCGCATCGCGAGCGGCTCGCCCCAGCGTGCCGACGGTTCGCGCACGTCTTCCGGCTGGAAATGCGCGCCGCAGTCCTCGCAGAAGAATCCCGACACGTCGCGCGCGCACTGCGGGCAATGGCCCAGCAGAAAACTGCCGGTCACGTATGCGTCGCGCGCGGCCGAATACGGCATGCGTTCGCGCACCGTCGACACGCGCCGTTGCGCGGCCAGCCGTGCGACGAGCCCGTCATGCGCGGTGAGGTACGCGTCGTGATGCGCATCGCCGAGCGGATCGACGAACAGGTCGACGTCGATGTTCATGTTGGCGAGATCGTCGACGATGCCAGCGCAGCTCTGCCGCGCGAGCGCCGCCGCGTTGATGCCGGCCTGCCCGGCGCGCAGCGGGATGTAGGAATCGTACGGGTCGCTCGCGCATGCGATGCGCGCGACCTCGCCGCGGCTGCGCAGATGGCGCGCAAGCATGTCGAGCCGCAGGTACGGGCCCGCGATATGACCGAGGTGCAGGCGCCCGTTCGGCGCCGGCATCGCGGGGACGAGCAGATAATGGCGCGGGTCGCGGATCGTGTCGATCGGCATGATGGCCTCCGGGTCAGTCCAGTGTGACGGTCACGTCGGCCGCGAGCTCGCGCAGCAGCGCCACGATGTCGCGATCGAGCTCGCACTGCGCGATCAGGTACGCGATCTCGTACGCCTTGAACACGTCCTTCGGCAACGCCATCTGCGCGCCCTTGCCGGCGACGACCTGCAGAAAGCGCAGTTCCGGCCGCCGCCACAGCCGCTCGAAGCCCTCGACGCGGGCGATGCGCCCGAGCCCCGGCGGCATCACGATGCGCTGGCCCGCGCGCGTCGACGCGGTGCCGAGGCGATCGTCGAGCGGGCCGTCGATCGCGCCGCGCGCGAGATCCAGCACGGTGCGGTACGGCGAGAAGCCCGCGACGCTGTACGGGATCAGATGCGAGTTGATGAACTCACCGCCGAGCCGCCCGCCGATCTCGAGAATCTTCGGGCCGTCGCGCGTCACCATCACGTCGGCGTGGAAGCCGCACCAGTCGATGCCGGTCGCCGCGACACCCGCACGCACCATGTCGCGGATCGCCGCCTGCGTGTCGGCCGGCAGCAGCGACGGCGTCACGTTCTCGTACTGGATCGGGATCGACCGGTCGAAGGTCTTGTCGATGATCGCGTTGATCGCCACGCGGCCTTGCGCGACGACGCCGGACACCGAATGCTCGCTGCCCGTCAGCTGTTCCTCGAGCAGCGCGTGATCGCCGTACAGGCTGAACATCTCGCCCTTCTCCGGCGAGTTGTACGCCCGAAACGCACGATAGACCTCGACGGGATCGGCGAGCGCATCGACCGGAAAGATGCCGCGGCTGCCCGAGTTACCGGCCGGCTTGAGCAGCGCGGGCGCGCCGATCCGCTTCAGCGCGGCGGTGAATTCGGCTTCGCTGCTGACCACCGCATAGCGCGGGTTCGCATTCGGCACCGCGTCGAGCACGCGGCGGGTCGCGGCCTTGTCGCGCACGTTGAGCGCTGCATCCGGCGCCGTGCCGCGCAAGCCGAGCCGATGCGACAGCCGGCTCGCGAGCACGACTTCGAGATCCTTCCACGCGACGACGCCGGACAACTCGACGCGATGTTCGTGCAGGTAGTCGAGAATCGTCCGTTCGGCCGCGTCGTAATCGCCGAGGCGCGTCGGGATGATGCCCGCGCAGCCGAACGAGCGGAATGCGTCCGGCGTCGGCGTCGCCACATAGAGGTCGAGACCGAGACTGCGCGCCGCGTCGATTTCGGCGATCCGCTCGCCCGGAAGCGCGCGTGTGTCGAGATACAGCATGGCCGGTGCATGGGTCATGGCGGTGTGCTCCTGTCAGTTCACGAGTTGTTGGGTGGCGGCCTGCGGCGCGTCGCCGTGCGGCCAGTCGACGAATCCCGGCGGCGTGCCGACCTCGTAGATGGACGCGCCCGCGATCGCGTTGGCGATCCGGCCGCTGCGCCACGCGGCAAGGCTCAGGTTCGGGTCGGCGATGCCGCGCGTCGTGCGCGCGGCGTTCTGGAAGAAAATTCGCGCGGCGCTCGGCCGGTTCCAGCGCACCGCGTAGTCGTCGTCAAGTTCCGGTGCCCCGTCGCGCGTGTGCATCTCGAAGCGCAGCGATTCGAGCGCACCGGGCATCTGGAATTCGCTGCCCGTCGCGAGCAGCACGACGTCCGCATGCAGCGGCGCATGCACGCCGGTGCCGTCGTCGACGCTTAGTACGAAACCGCCGTCCGCGCGGTGCAGGTTCGCCATGCTGCGGCCCGGCATCAGCGCGCAATGGCCGGGACGCCCCTCGATGTGCGTGATCTCGTAGAGCCGCTGGTAGATTGCCGTCAGCAGCGGCAACGTGACGCCGTCGCTCGCGAGGCGCTGCGTCTCCAGCGCGTCGCGCTTGCGCTGCGGCGACAGCCGCGAGAAATGTTCGTTGTATTGCGGCACGAACCATTCGTTGACGAACGGCGAGTCGTCCATCGGCAGGAAGTTCTCGCGCCGTGTCAGCCAGGCGATGTGCGCAGGCGCGTCGTCACCCGTCAGGCCGAGCAGATGCAGCGCGAGCTCGGCGCCGCTCTGGCCGCCGCCGACGATCGCGACGCGCCGGCCGGCAAGCGCCGGCCGCACGGTGCAGAACTGCGACGAATGCAGCACGTCGGCGCCCAGGTGCGGCCGCGCGCAGGCAGGCACGGTCGGGCGCAGGCCGACGCCGACCACCAGGTTCGCGGTGCGCACGACGCCGTGCGAGGTCGTGACGCGCAGCGCGCGCCCATCGCGCACGACGCTTTCGACTTCGCAGTCGAACCGCAGGTTGTCGAGCGACGCGCACACCCACCGCATGTACTGTTCGAACTCGCGGCGGCGCACGGTCGGAAAACGCGCGTTCGCGAACGAATACAGTCGTTCGGTGCGTTGCAGGAACGCAATGAACGAGTAGCGGCTGCACGGATCGGCCAGCGTCACGAGATCCTTCAGGAAGCTGGTCGTCAGCGACGAATCCGCGAGCATCAACCCGGGATGCCAGCGGAACTCGGGCCGGCGCTCGACGAACAGCGAACGCAGGCCGTCCAGCGGCGCCAGCAGCGCCGCCAGGCTCAGGTTGAACGGGCCGACGCCGATGCCGAGCACGTCGACTTCTTCGCCGGCGAATGCCCGCGGCTTCGCGCCGTCGAGCGTCTGGAATTCGAAAGTGTTCATCGCGCCTCCCCGACACCGGTGATCGAATCGTGAAAAGCAACGTCGTCGGTGTGGCCGAGCACGCGCGCGGCCAGCGCCGCGCCGCCGTGAACGGCCGTGGCGATCCCGCTGCCGCAATAGCCGCCGCACCAGCCCAGCCGCCCGGCCATGCCGACGTGCAGCACGCCGGACGCGGTGAAGCCGAGCGGCGCGGACCATACGTGCTCGACGTGCGCGTGTTCGAGCGCCGGGAAATACGCGGCCAGCCGCGCGCGCAACGCGGCCTCGACGCCCGCGGGCGGCACGTCGGCCGACAGGCCGAGCCGGCTGCCGAACAGCAGCCGGCCGCGCTCGTCGAGCCGGAAATAGTCCTTGTCGGCGGACACCGTGCCGTACACGCGCGGCTGCCGCGAAATACGGCGCTGCGTCGCGTCGTCGAGGATGCGGGTCGCCAGCAGGTGCGTGCCGTAGCGCTCGAGCGGCGGGCGCACGTCGGCCGGCAGCAGCGACCATGCGTCCTCCGCGCACACCAGCACGGCGCCGGCGTCGACCGTCGCGTCACCGAGATCGAGCACGGCCGCACCGGACGCGAGCTCCACGGCATGCACGCGCGCGCCGCGCCGGATCCGCACGCCGAGCGTCGCGGCCCGTACCCGCATCGCATCGCGGAGCACGCGCGGCCGGATCAGCGCGAAGCGCAGGTTCAGCAGCCCGCCGATCGCGTGCGCCGCGCCGGTTTCCTGCGTGACCGCCTGCGCGTCGAGCCACGCGACGCACGCATCCGGCTGCGCCGCGTAATACGCGAACCGGTGCGCCAGTTGCACCGCCGACGCGTCGTCGCACGCGAGCGTGATGTGGCCGGGATACGTCCAGCCGCATGCGAGGTTGCGGCTGTCGACGAAGCGCTTCAGGTAGACGATGGCCTGCGCCGCCGTGCGCTCGGCGGCCTGCGCGTGCGCGGCCGAAACCGGGCCGCGCGGCAGCGCCGGCGCGACGCTCGCGACCGAGCCGAAGTTGAATGCGCTCGGCACGTCGCCCGGCGGATCAGCGTCGCAAACGTCGACCGTCGCGCCCTGCTCCGCCAGGTGGATCGCGGCGGACAGCCCCGTGTAGCCGCCGCCGACGATCGCGACATCGGCGGTTCGTGTTCCGGGCGTCCTCATGCGTGCTCCAGTTGGCGTTGACGAGCGTCGACGAATGCACGGTACGGCGCGTCGAAGAAGAACGCGGGCTCGCCATCCGGCGGTTCGAGCTGGTCGAGCCAGCAGGCCGTCGCCGAATACTTCGCGAGAAACGGCCGGCGCAGCCAGCGCGGATCGCGCGCCTGCAGGAAATTCAACAGGAAGTAGCGCTGCTCCTGCAGCTCGAGCGTGCCCGCGACCTCGACCTTGCCGGGGCCTGCGCTCATCGACGGGCCGCGCGCGCTGCGCGCGAGCCCCGACACCGACGCGATCGCGGTGTTGTAGATATCGAGCGCCCGCGCGAGCGGCAGCTCGAAATAGCCGCGCGGCCCCGTATCGCGCTCGACGAACATGTAGTACGGCACGATGCCGAGCCGCACCTGCCCGACCCAGTTGCGCCGCCAGACTTCCGCGTCGTCGTTGATGTGGCGCAGCACCGGCCCCTGCGAGCGGATCACGACGCCGATGCGGCGCAGGTTCGTCACGGCCTGCTCGGCGATCTCCGTCGACAGTTCGCGCCAGTGGTTCAGGTGCGCCATGACCGTCACGTTGCGCCCGGCATCGATCAGCGTACGCAGCAGCGCGAGCAGCTCGGGCGTATCCGGATCGCTGACGAAACGGTACGGCCAGTAGGTCAGCGCCTTCGTGCCGATCCGGATGTTGCCGACGTGCTCGAGCCCGGGCTCCAGCAGCGGCATCAGGTACTCGCGCAGGCGCGCCGCGCTCATCACCATCGGATCGCCGCCCGTCATCAGCAGGTCGGTCACTTCGCCGTGCGCGCGCAGGTACGCGTGCAGCCGCGCGGCTTCGCTCGACGCGAATTTCAGCGACGCATCGCCCACGAATTGCGGCCAGCGGAAGCAGAACGTGCAGTACGCATGGCAGGTTTGCCCGTGGCTCGGGAAGTACAGCACCGTCTGCGCGTACTTGTGCTGGATGCCCGGGCACGGCTCGCCGTCGAGCTCCGGCTCGTTGAGCCGCTGGTCCGCCGGATGCGGGTTCATCCGGGCGCGCAGGCGCCCGATCAGCGCGTCCAGGTCGGCACCGCGCGCCGCGTCGCGCGACAGCATGGCCAGCTCGCCGAGATCGTCGGGTGCAAGCATGTCGGGCTGCGGAAACGTCAGCCGGAACAGCGGATCGTCCGGGACGTTGGTCCAGTCGATCAGTTGCTCGACGACATAACGGTTGACCTTGAACGGCAGCACGCGCGCGACCAGTCCGATCTGCTCGCGCATTCGCGGCGGCAACCTCGCGAGCTGCGGGAGGTCGTCCAGCTTCGACCGGTTGTACGCCTTGAACACGGGATGCACCGGGATCGGCGGACGTGGCGGCGCGCCGCCCGGTACGCCGTCGTGCGTGGATATCCGTTGGCCCTCGGATAGTTGGATCATTGACTCGACTCCATTCTTTTAGATGTACTAATGTAGGTCGTGTGTCTCGTCTGCTCGCCGCCGGCGGCCAGGCAGCCCGCCGGCGTTCTGCAGATACTAGAAGCAATCGCCGCGGCGAAGCATTACGCCGGTGTTATTTATCCATAAGCGTTTCGCATGCGGCTTCGCACCAATTCAACGCGGTGCGGCGGCGCCCACCGCCGGCCGCGCCGCCGGCGCGCGCGGTGCCGGACGGGTTTCCGGCATCCGCCAGTACACGATCAGCGAAATCGCCGCGCACGCCGCCACGTACCAGAAGAACATCGTCTCGTTGCCGCCCGCCTTCAGCCGCAGCGCGACGAACTCCGTCGTGCCGCCGAGGATCGCCGTCGTCAGCGCATAAGGCAGCCCGACCGCCAGCGCGCGGATTTGCGGCGGGAATAGCTCGGCCTTGACCAGCATGTGTACCGACGTGAAGCCGCTCAGCACGACGAGCCCCGCGAACACCAGCGCGAACGCGGCAAGCGGCTCGTGCACATGCCCGAGCGTCGTGAAGATCGGCACGGACAGCAGCGTGCCGCCGAGCCCGAACCACAGCAGCACCGGCCGGCGCCCGACGCGATCCGATACGAGGCCGAACAGCGGCTGCAGCGGCATGTACAGCAACAGCGCGAGCGTGCAGATCCAGGTCGCCGTTTCCTTATGCAGGCCGACCGAGTTGACCAGGTACTTCTGCATATAGACGGTGTACGTATAGAACGCGACGGTGCCGCCGATCGTGATGCCGATCGCGAGCAGCAGTTCGCGCCAGTGCGCCGCGAGATCGGCCGTCACGCGCGTCTTCGCCGCGCGCGCCCGGCTTGCGACGAATGCATCGCTCTCGACGACGTTGCGGCGCATGTACAGCGCGAACAATGCGAGCACGCCGCCGACGAAGAACGGAATCCGCCAGGCCCAGCGCTCGATGTCGTGCGTGCCGGCGAAGATCCGCTGCATCGCCAGCATCAGGCCGAGCGCGACGAGCTGGCCCGCGACCACGCTCACCTGCAGGAAGCCGACGTAGAAGCCGCGCCGGTTCGGCGGTGCGATCTCGCTCAGGTAGGTCGCGCTGGTGCCGTACTCGCCGCCCATGCTGAGGCCCTGCAATAGCCGCGCGGCGACGAGCAGCGCCGGCGCGAGCATGCCGATCGTCGCGTAGCCGGGCGTGACGGCGATCAGCATCGAGCCCGCGCACATCGCGAGCACCGATTTCGTCAGCGCGGCCTTGCGCCCGTGCCGGTCCGCGTACAGGCCGACGAGCCAGCTTCCCGCCGGCCGCGCGACGTAGCCGACCGCCGCGATCGCCGCGGTATTCATCAGTTGCACGGTCGGCCGGTCGGCGGGAAAGAACGACGGCGCGAAATAGATCGAGAAGATGCTGTATGCGAGGAAGTCGTACCACTCGATCAGGTTGCCGGCGAGCCCGCCGACGATCGAGCCGATGCGCGGCGGCGCGTCGGCCGCCCCGGTTGGGGAAGTTGTCACGGTTGTCTCCTGTTCGTTCTGTTTCGGGCGGCCGGCAGGCGAGCGCCCGTGCCGCATGCCGGCCTTACGGCTGCTCGCCCGCGTAGCGTGCGTCGAGCGCGTCGAAGCGCGCCTTGTCGACGAGCCGCTGCCGTTCCGCGAACGGCGCGACGAGCGCGGGGTTTTCGTCGAGCCGGCCCGTGTCGCGCAATTCGGTCAGCGCGGCCTGCATCCCATGCACCGCGCCCTGCAACGCCGCGTTCGCGTACAGCACGACGCCGTAACCGAGGCGCGCCAGTTCGTCGCGCGAGCGGGTCGGCGTCTTGCCGCCGATCACGATGTTGATGAGTTGCGGCGTATCGAACAGCGCGGGCAGTCGTTCGACGTCCTCCGGCGTGTCCATCGCCTCGATGAACAGCACGTCGGCGCCCGCTTGCGCATAGCGGTGCGCGCGCTCGATCGCGTCGTCGATGCCGTGCACGGCGGCCGCATCGGTGCGTGCGACGATCAGCAGGTTCGGATCGACGCGCGCGTCGACGGCCGCCTTCAGCTTGCCGACCATTTCCGCGGCCGGAATCACTTCCTTGCCCGCGAAGTGGCCGCATTTCTTCGGCAGCACCTGATCCTCGAGCTGGATCGCATCGGCGCCGCTGCGCTCGAGGGTGCGCACCGTATGCAGCACGTTCAGCGCGTTGCCGAAACCGGTATCGGCATCGACCATCAGCGGCAGATCGACGGCGTCGCGCACGCGCGCGGTGTGCTCGGCCAGTTCGCCGAGCCCGACGAAGCCGAGATCCGGCAAGCCGAGCGACATGTTGGTGACGCCGGCGCCGCTCAGGTACAGCGCGCCGAAGCCCAGATCGGCGGCGACCCGCGCGCTAAGCGCATTGAACGTGCCGGCGACGAGCAGCCCCTGGCGGGCGGCGATGCTGCGCCGGAAAGCGGCGCGACGAAGGGCGGTGGAATCGGTCATGCGAGGCCTCATTGGTCGAAACGAAACAGGGTGCGCGGCGAGTCGCGCAGCACGCGCGCGCGTTCGCCGGCATCGGGCAGCCAGCGTTCGAGCGCCGCGCAGGTCGCGCCGAAATCGACACGTTCGCGATGCTGCGTATGCGGCCAGTCGCTGCCCCACACGAGCCGCTCCGGCGTGAACGCGCCGCGCAGCGCCAGCGCCGCGCCGAGCGCGGTGTCGGTGCCGTCGCCGGTCAGGCTGTTCCGGTACGCGGCCGACAGCTTCACCCACACGCGGCCGGTATCGGCGAGCGACAGCAGGTGACGGAAGCCGGGATCGCGTTCGCCGAGCGCCGGCGACGGGCGGCCGAAATGGTCAATCACGAGCGTGCACGCCTGCCCGAGCAGGCTCGCGGCTATCGCATGCAGGTCGGCCGCGTCGCGATGAATCTCGACGTGCCAACCGAGCGCGTTGATGCGTGCGAACAGCGCGCGCCACACCCGCGTCCCGAAATCCGGAATCGGCAGGCCGACCAGATTGAGCCGCATGCCCACGACGCCCGCGCGGTCCAGCGCGGCGAGCGCGTCGTCGTCGAGCACCGGATCGACCACCGCGACGCCGCGAAAGCGGCTCGGGTAGCGCCGCAGCACGTCGACGAAGAACGTATTGTCGGTGCCGAGAAAGCTCGGCTGCACCAGCACCGCGTGCGTGATGTCGTGCGCGGCGAGATGCGCGACGTACGCGTCGAGCGACGCATCGTAGTCGGGCGCATGGCGCACGACCGGCGCGAGCGGCAGGCCGCGGGCAAACACGTGCGCATGGGCGTCGACCGCCGCGACGGCCGTCGATGACGCGTACCACGCGGCCGTATCCGGCGCCGCTGAAACCGGTTCGACCGGCGGATTGACTGCTCGATCCATGACGACTTGCCTGCAAGAGGTGCCCGGCCCGGCAGCGGGCGACAGGCGACGGAATGAACGAAGGACGAAAACTACAGCGATGCGCCGGCGCGGGTGTCGCCGTCCGCGCCCGGACCGGCAGCCGCGTCGGGCAGACGGCGCCCGCGCGTTTCCGGCAGGAACCACACCGCGATCACGACGAGCCCGTACGCGATGCCCGCATCGATGCCGAGCGCCGTGCCGAGCGGCAGCGATTCGCCCATCCGCCCGACCAGCACCGGAAAGCCCGCCGACACGATACGGCCGAAGTTGTAGCAGAACCCGACGCCGCGGCCGCGCACGTTTTGCGGATACAGTTCGTTGAACAGCGTGCCGAGCGTCGCCGGAATGCCGGCCGAGCACAGGCCGAGCGGAAACCCGAGCAGCAGCATCGCGACGTCGTTCAGCGGCAGGAACACGTACAGGTTCACCATCACCGCGCAACACGCGGCGAACAGCATCACGTTGCGACGCCGGCCGATCCGGTCCTGCAAATACGCGCTCAGGAAACAGCCGCAGATGAACGCGACGATCACGACCGCGAGATACGCGCCGGTGCCGAGCACCGACAGGTGCCGCTCGGTCTTCAGGTAGGTCGGCAGCCAGATCGTGATCGCGTGATAGCCGCCGTGCGCGCCGACGCCGATCAGGCCGCCGACCACCGTCGTGCGCAGCACCGAGCGGTCGAAGATGCCCACCGTCGGCGCATCGTCTACGTTCGCGGGCGCAGGCGTCGCGCGCGGCGGCTCCGGAATCGCGCGGCGGATATACAGCACCAGCAGCGCGGGCAGCGCGCCGATCGCGAACAGCACGCGCCACGCCCATTCGGGCGGTAGCCACGCGAACACGATCATGTACAGCAGCACCGCCGCGCCCCAGCCGAATCCCCACGCGCTCTGCACGACGCCCATCGCCTTGCCGCGATGGCGCGCGCCGACCGTCTCCGCGAGCAGCACCGCGCCGGCGGTCCATTCGCCGCCGAAGCCGAGCCCTTGCAACGCCTTCAGCACCAGCAACTGCTCGAAGTTCTGCGCGAATGCGCTCAGGAACGTGAAGGCGGAGAACCAGCACACGGTGATCTGCAGCGCCCGCACGCGCCCGTAGCGATCCGCGATCACGCCGGCCAGCAGGCCGCCGAGCGCGCCCGACACGAGGGTCGCGCCGCCGATCAGCCCGGCCTGCCCCTTGCCGATGCTCCAGGTCGCGAGCAGCGCCGGGATCACCAGGCTGAACATCTGCGTGTCGAGGCCATCGAGCGCCCAGCCGGCAAAACAGCCGCGCAACGTGCGCCGTTCGGTCGTCGAGAGTTCGCGCATCCAGGTCAACGGAGGTCTCCTCGTGTCGTCGCCGTGCGCCGCCTGATCGCGCCGCTATCGGAGGCGCGGCCGGGTTCGACGACGCCCGATGTGCATCCTATGAATCATTTGGATAATTCGCTACTATGTTTCGGATAATTATTCATAACACACGCTTATGGAAATCAGGCACGTCCGCTACTTTCTCGCGATCGCGGATTCCGGCAGCTTTACGCGCGCCGCCAGCGAACTCGGCATTGCGCAGCCGGCGCTCAGCCAGGCGCTGAACCGGATGGAAAATGAGTTGGGGGTCCGGCTGTTCGAGCGGTCGCGGCGCGGCGCGACGCTCACGCCGGCCGGGCTCGCGATGGTCGACGACCTGCGCCTGAGCGTCGCGCGGCTCGACGCGGCCGCGCATCGGGCGGGCGAAATCGGTGCGCAGCGCGCTGGGCGTCTGACCATCGGCTTCGTCAGCGCCGCGTTGTTCGACACGCTGCCGCGCGCTATACGTGCGCTGCGCGAAAGCACGCCCGACGTCGAACTCGTGATGCGCGAAATGAGCAATGCCGAGCAGGCGATCGCGCTGGAGCGCGGCGAGATAGACATCGGGCTGCTGCATACGCCGGTCGCGGTGAACGGCCGGATGCGCGAGCAGATGATCCGGCGCGATCCGCTCGTCGCGGTGCTGCCGAAGGCGTTCCCACGCCAGCCAGACGGCACGGTGACGCTGGCCGATCTGGCCGCGGCCGGCCTCGTGTGGTTTCCGCACGATCAATTGCCGCTGATCCGCGCGGGCATCCTCAGTGCGTTCCGCCAGGCCGGGCATCCGGTCGACATCGTGCTCGACGTGAACCGCACGCTGACCGTCGTCGCATGCGTCGCCGCCGGCTGCGGCGTGTCGCTGCTGCCGACGTCGATCCACGCGTTCGCGTTCGACGGGGTCGCATACAGCCCGATTCGCGACGGCGCCGCGCTGCCGAATTTCGAGCTGAGCGCTATCTGGCCCGCACGGTCGCGCCCGACGCTCGCCGACCGTTTCGCCGCGCTACTACCGACGGCGGACCGCCATCCGTGAACAAACCTCTTCGCTGACGGTGTTGAAGCGAACACGAGAAAATAACGAATAAATCCCCCGCTGTTGGAGAGGGGATTTCACCGCAGCCTGTCCTGCCGTATCGCGAGGCTAGCTCAATTCGCTTGCGGACGTCGCCGAACGAGGTCAACCAGCAACGGACCTAATTGCTCCATGATCTGATCAAGGTACCGCTCTCGCGCGTCTGAATCAGCCACAGGAATCTGAACAACTTGCTCAACCTGAAGGTAGACCTCACGCAAAAACAGTTTGCCAATCAGGGGGCGCCAAGATCAACCCCTCCATTACCATTTGATACGCGTCGAGACGACACATCAGCCTGACCACCTCCTCAGAAACCGTTTCCAGTCTGTCGCTCAACAAAATCACAAGACGCCGGAGATCTGCAATGCCATCCGCATTCTGATTCATTGGGCTTTCCTTTTGCTGGGAGGGCGCAGCTCGCGCTCGCCGTGGATGCGCGCTTCCTTCACGTGCATGTCGACGTAGAACGCGCAGCCGTTGATCTGGGACGCCCGGAGCGACACGAGATCGCGGATCGATTCCTCGATCGCGCTGCTACGCAGCTGGTGCTGAGTTCGAGGAATTTCCGGAACAGCTCGGGCGACTGTTGAATGTAGTTGATACGCGGCGCCATGACGTCGCGCGAAATCATCTTAGGAGTGTGCGCCGGTGCGCGGTAGCCACGCACAGGGACGCATCGTGTTGCGTGCGCTGCACCAATCCGCGCTCGACCGCGGCCGCGGCCGGCGCCGGCGTGCGCTGCGCGGGTCAGCCGGCCGCGCAGGCAGTTGCGATTCGGGCGAGCTTGTCGGGGTTGCGCTGCACGAGAATCCGGCCGATGCGCGTACCGTCGGTCTCGAACGACATCGCCGCTTCGAGTTGTCCGCCGATGAAGCGCAGCATCGCCCACTGGCCGTTCAGCACGACCGGCCGCATCTCGACACCGCTGCCGCAGCGCAACCACGTCGCATAGAACAGTTGAGCGATCCGCCGGCCGCCGACCATCGGTTTCGGGAAGCTCTGGATATGACCGCCGCCGTCGCCGATCAGTCGTTCGAGCAACAGCAGGTACGCAACCGACACGTCGTTCGCGCGCTCCGTCATTTCCTCGGGCGTCGCGGGCGATTCGCCGAGCTCCGGTTCGGGCAGCCAGATACCCGCATAGTGCTCGCGCCGGAGCTTCGCCGCGCGCAGGCGATCGATCGACGTCCGCGTCGTGATCGCGACGAGCCACGCCTCGGCATTCTCGATGCTGTCGCGCGCCGCGTCGTGCCAGCGCAGCCATACGTCCTGCACGATGTCCTCGGCATCCGCGACGAAACATCTGGTACGCAATCTTCTGTAAGCGGTGGCGCGGCGCGTCGAAGATCAGCGTGTCGTTATTCATATCCGATCGGACTAAGCGTGGACTGTGTGCGGCAGATGCTGGATTGAGGACGTCTCTGTTTTCCCGCTGTCTTCCGATTGTTGTTGTCGTGACAACACGGTGAGTGCACTTCCCGCTCTACTCATCCTCTCGACCATGACCCAAAATCCGCTTCCACGATAGTCGCATATCCGATACATCCAGCGTCGCCCTGTTTATACGAGACGGCGCACTGAACTCTTTGATGAGGCGCCCCATGGAAATCTTGACTCTTCTTCGAAAAGGCATCGGCACTACGCTTCTTGCAGTCATGCCGGCGATCGCTTGTTCTGAGACGTTTTCGGTCAAGGTTGACGGCCTCGGCCGTGATGGACGATTCGCGACCGGCCAGGTTTACAACGGATTCGGATGTCGTGGCGAAAACGTTTCTCCTCACATCTCGTGGTCCCACGTTCCGTCCAGGACGAAAAGCATCGTCGTGACTATGTTCGATCCTGATGCGCCGACGCGCGGGCTTGGATGGACACACTGGTCGGTCGTCAATATCCCGCCATCGGTGTCTTCGATCGAGATGGGCGCTTCGGGGAACGCGAGACTGATGCCGGCGGGTGCGTTGGAAACGCTGACGGATTTCGGTGAGTCGAAGTACGGCGGACCTTGTCCGCCTCAAGGGGAATCTCATCGGTATGTCGTCACGGTATTCGCGCTTTCCGTTCCGGAAATCGACGCAAAGCCGACGTCAGGTCCAGCGCTCGTCGCCTATCAACTGCATGGAAATACCCTCGCAGAGGCTCGATTTGTGGCGAAATACTACAGACCATCGAGATGAGCCTCGAGTGTTGAAACGCACGTCGTTCTATACGCAGGTTCCTGCCCACTGCACGCCCAATTCTCACCGCACCGCCGAGCAGACCGGGCGGATGCTGCTGCACGTCTCTGCGCAACGTAGGGTGGTCGTGCTGCCCGACTGGCTAGCTATCGAAGAGATGCGGCAATGCCAATCCGCACGGTGCGCCTCGGCCAGGACGGCATCCATAAAAGCAGCCACCTCGGCGTGCGGCACGGTGGGGAGGACACGGCCTATCTCGCCCGATTTCCGGAACTGTCGCGGCAGGATGCACCGTGGTCATCAAACCGTCCGAGGAAGCGCCGCTCGCCGTTTCTGCGCTTGCTTCATTGATCGAGGAGGCGGGCTTCCCCAATGGCGTGGTCAACATCGTCAACGGCGGCGGACCCAGCGTGGGGCGTGCTCTGGTCAATCACGCGGACGTCGATAAAATAAGCTTCACCGTAGCACGGCGGTTGGAAAAACCATCGCGGCGGATGTCGCGGGCAACTTCAAGAAGCTTACGCTCGAGCTGGGCGGCAAAGCACCTCAGATAGTGCTTCCCGATGCCGACCTGGAATCGGCCGTGCAAGGTGTGGCGATGGGTCTTTTCATCAACCAGGGCAGACATGCGCGGCCGGCTCTCGCGTGCTCGTGCATCGTTCACTCGCCGATCAATTTGCGCAAAAGCTCGCCGCAGCAGCAAAATCCGTTTCCATCGGTGATCCGCTGACTGAAGGTGCGTCCATGGGTGCGCTCATCAACGCAGGGCACAGGCGCCGGGTACTTGATTACGTTCGCATCGGACAGGAAGAAGGCGCGCGTCTCATCGCAGGCGATGAACCGCTACCTGAGCGTGGCTACTTCGTGCGGCCTACCATCTTCGTCGATGTCAGAAACGACATGCGGATTGCCCAGGAGGAGATCTTCGGCCCCGTCGGGATGATCATACCCTTCGACTCTATCGACGAAGCCGTACAGATTGCCAATGACTCGGAATTTGCGTTGTCCACGACGATCTGGACGCGAGATCTGACGAATGCACATCGTATCGCGGCGCGCGTAACGTAGGATCGGTTGCGATCAATGGCTGGAGTCCGCTGGATGCGCGGCTGCCATGGGGAGGATTCAAGAACAGCGGCTCAGGGCACGATCTCTCGAAGACTTCGCTGCTTGCCTTTCTCCGCAAGAAGGTTGTCACTACAGTGCTTTGATGGATTCCCATCCCGGCGCGCTGTGTTGGTATGTTAAAAAAGCTTGGCGCGCCGCGGTTACGCCAAGCCACGCTCCTGCGTCGCTTCGGCGGCGATATCTCATCGAACACGTCGGCCGCCAGCCGTGGTCGCGGTGCGACCCGCCACGCAACCGGTGATTAATCTGATGTACGACGCGCTGCTCGAATCGAACCTGATCTACGGCGACGAGACAACGTTCCACGTACTATAACGAGGTTCGTCCCCACTCTGCATTGCAGTGGATGACGCCCGTCGAATTCGCCCGTCAGGCAAGGGAGTCCACCTCGCGTGACAACTCAACCAAGCCGGGAATCTCTACTTCCGACCGCGACTAATTCTGGTTCAGGGTCAAATCGGGGAGGCTGGTCGGTTTAACTTGATGCCGACTCAGCGGTGGCTGTTCCAAGTTGCCGATGGCAGTTTGTCTCGGCTTCGGCGGGCTGGGTATAGCTGAGCGGGTTTCATCAACCGACGATGATTAAATCAGGTCACACCCACTCCCGCGTTGCTAGTTCAACGGATTACTTCGTCAGGCAGCCCCACGCATCTGCACAACGGCCCGCGCGCGCACCGTGAACGTCAGAATCAGTGCACCGGCCAGCGCCGATGCCCCCGCGAGCACGAACGCGCTCGCATACCCACCGCCATACTGAACGAGCCAACCGGTCACGCTCGGCGAGAGGATGCCCGCAAGATTTGCAAGCAGGTGAACGAACCCGCCCGCCGAGCCGACACGTTCGCGCGGCACGATTTCCTGCAGCAGCGACCAGCAAGCCTGCGGCGCCATGAACGCGAACAGGCTCGCGATCGCGATCAGCGTGACGGCCGCGCCGAGCGAGCTCACGCGCGACGCTAGCAGCACGCAGGCCGCCGCGACCGCGAGCCCGACGACGATCACGATCTTGCGCGCGAACAGCACGTCGCCGGTGCGGCGGTAGATGCGATCCGACACGGTGCCGCCGGCCACGAATCCGATGGTCGCGCCGAGCCACGGCAGGATCCCGACGACGCTCATCTGCTTGATGTTCAGATGCTGGTAGTCGGTCAGGTAGCTCGGCAGCCATGACAGGAAAAAATACAGCACGTAGTTGAAGCTGAAGAACGCGAGTGCGACGCCGAGCACCGGCCGCGACAACAGATCGCGCCGCAGCGGACGCGCGGCGCGATCGTCCGCATGCGCATCCGGTGCGACGTCGATCGTCCGGTCGGATGCGATCTCGCGCGCCTCTTCCGGCGACACGCGCGGGTGGCTCGCCGGATCGTCGCGGAACAACGCCCACCACGCGGCGAGCCACACGAAGCCGAGCGCAGCGATCACGACGAACGACACGCGCCAGCCGAACTGCAGCGCGACCAGACCGACGATCGGCGCCGCGATCGCCGCGCCGAGCGGCTGCCCCGCGTTGGTCCAGCCGACCGCGCGCCCCGCTTCGCGGCGCGGGAACCAGTTCGAGATCGCCTTGTTGGTGGTCGTCCCCATCGGCCCTTCGCCGATCCCGAACGCGACGCGCACGATCAGGAGGTGTGCGAACGATCCGGCCAGCGCGGTCGCCCCGCAGAACAGCGACCACACGCCGGCCGCGCACGCGACCACGCGACGCGGCCCGAACCGGTCAGCGGCCCAGCCGCCGACGAAGCAGAACACGCAGTAGCCGATAAAGAAGCTGCTGAATAGAATACCCATCTGCGCGTCGTCAATGCCGAGTTCGCGCTTGATGATCGGCGCGACGACGGACAGCGCCGCGCGATCGAGATAGTTCAGCATGCCGGCGCCGAACAGCAGCGCGCCGATCCACCAGCGGTAACGCGTTTTCATGTTGTCTCCTGTCGAGCCGGGAACGTGCCTGCGCATCCGCCCGGCTTCCTGATTTCCGTTTGCGCCGAGCGCACCGTTCCTGCGTTCAACCGATCGTCGCGTGCGCAATCGTGTTGCGTGCCAGCACCGCTTCGTCCGGCACGAAGCCAAGCCCGGGCACATCGGGCAAGCGCAGCCGCGCGCCGGGCCGCTGCGCGTCATGCAGGCGCTCGGGCCAGTCGAGATAGGGAATTTCGAGCGCGACATCGTCCGGTAGCGTCGCGACCACGTGCGCGGTCGCCAGCAGCCCCGCTCCGTAATAGAAACAGTGCGGCACGACCCGCACGCCGTGCTCCGCCGCGAGCGCGATCACTTCCGCGATGCCGGTCGGTCCACCGATCTTCGCGATGCTTGGCTGCGCGACGTCGATCGCGCCGTGTTCGAACAGGTCGCGAAAGCCCGCGACGCCCGACGCGTTCTCGCCCGCCGCGATCGGCACGCCGGCACCACGCACATGCGCGATGCCGTCCGCGTCGTCGCACGGCCACACCGGTTCCTCGATCCAGCCAAGCCGCAGGTCGGCAAGTTCGCTCACGTGCCGCAGCGCGTCGTTCGCCGTCCACGGGCAGTTCACGTCGACCATCAGCTCACTGCCGGCCGGCAACGCCGCACGCGCGGCCGCGATGGCCGCATGTTGCGTCTCGTGCAGCTTGATGCGCCGGAACTGTTCGTCCGACGCACGCCGCACGTGGCGCGCGACTTCGTCGGGGTCGTTATCGTAGCTGACCAGGCTCGCATACACGTCGATCTCGTCGCGATGACCGCCGAGCCAGCGATACAGCGGCACGCTGGCCGCCTGCGCGGCGAGGTCGTGCAGCGCCGTGTCGATCGCGGACAATGCATACAGCACCGGTCCGGTGCGCCCGAACGCATGCAGCGCGCGATCGGCCGCGAAACGCAACGCGGCGATCCCGTGCCGCGTCGGCTCGAATTCGGCGCCCTTGAACCAGCGGCCGACCGGGCCTTCGAGCGCGGCGAACGTGACGGGATTGATCAGATGACCGAATGCTTCACCCCAACCCACCCGCCCTGCGTCATCGGTAAGCCTGACCAGCAGCGACTCCATTCGGCGCAGCGAGCGGTCTGCGGCGTTATACGTGTCCGCAGCGGCCGGTTCAACTGCGGCAACGGGACGGCGGCCCGCGTCGAATGCAAGCGAGAGACGAATGACTTCGATGGCGACGATTTTCACGAATGTATTCCCGGTGCGGCGAGTCGGGGCAAACTATGCGGCCGACGGCCGAAAGTGCGATTTGACGGACGACCGCGCTCGTGCGAGATCGTTCATTGGGCGGCGTCGGCCCCTAATTGATCAGTCATCGTATAACTAAAGCCATCTTCTCGCAAGCCATCTCTTGACACATCCATATATTCTCAGGGATCGCGCACGGTCGTAAGATGTGACATCTTATGACCAGTGGCGAGAGGAAAATGGCACCTGATGTTTCGCAAAACTAAGAGCGGCGGCATGGTCTGGCGCATCAGGCGAGACTAAGGCGGAAGCTCTATCGCTATTCGACATTAGGGCGTCCGTCACCACTCCGCTGGACGAAATGAAAGCAACGCTGCTGCATGCGACCGCTTATTCGGGTATTCCGCATCGTCTCAGCGCGTTCAAGGCCGCGCATGAGGTGCTGGTGGCGCAGGGGGTGCTGAAGTAACGACGCGGTTGGAGCCGGGGTTCCGTCATCGGACACCCCGGCATGAGCGAGCGCTCTCGCCCGCCGTCATCACAGCGCGTTCGGCGCCCCCTTCCCGTCAAGCACCGCCGCGACGTTGTCGAGCGCGGTAAACCCCATCTGGTCGCGCGTCTCGATGGTCGCGCTCGCCATGTGCGGCGACAGAAACACATTGTCGAGCGCGGCAAAGCGCGGATCGATGTTGGGTTCGTTCCGGTAAACGTCGAGCCCCGCGGCGAACAGCCGATACGACGTCAACGCATCGTAAAGCGCATCCTCGTCGACGAGACTGCCGCGTGCCGCATTCACGAATACCGCACCGCCGCGCAGCAAGCCGAATTCGCGGCGGGTCATCAACGGCGTGCCGCCGCCGGGCACGTGCAGCGTGAGGATGTCGCACTGCGGGAGCAGCGTGTCGAGATCCGCGCAATAGCGTGCACCGGCCTCGATCTCGGGCGGTGCGGGACGCCGATCGGTATAGACGATCTTCATCCCGAAGCCGCGCGCGCGCTGCGCGACCGCCCGGCCGATCCGCCCGAAACCGACGATTCCGAGCGTCTTGCCGTTCACGCGCGTGCCGAGCATGTCGGTCATGCCGAACGACTTTCCCCACCCCGCGCGCACGATACGCTCGTACTCCGATGCACGCCGGCACGCGGCCAGCACCAGCAGCATCGTGAAATCGGCCGTGCAGTCGGTCAGCGCATCGGGGGCGTTGCTGACCGCGATTCCGCGTGCGCGTGCGGCGGCGACATCCATGTGGTCGTACCCGGCGCTCGCGTTCGCGATGATCTTCACGCTCGGCGGCAATGCCGCGATGTGCTCGGCCTGCAGCCCCGATTTCTTGCCGATCAGCACCGCCGGCGTCTCGTAGCGATTGCAGAACTCGACGACGGACGGCGCGTCCATGTCGGCGTCCGTTACATACGCGTTGAATTCGGATTCTGCGCGTGCGGCGACTGCGGCGGGAACGCGTCGCGCAACCAACAGGCGGGTGCGATTGTTGTCAGGCATGGTCTCGTCCTTGGGTCGGAAAACGGAACACAGCCTACGAAGTGCAGTCGGCGCGGGTCAATATTGATTGGTTCGATCAACATGTCCGCGCGGCATTGAGCGACCGGATGATCGACCGATTCCGATCATGTCCTATGCCATGCGCGATGCCGTGCCGGCGCGCGAACGGCGCAGCCGCGAACTCAGGAAAACCCTGACGCCAGCCCGTCTGGACGGGGCGGTTGATATTGATTGAAAGAATCAAGATTGCTGCGAAGTCGTCGCCGCGCAATGCTTTTTGCATGTTCAACGGACTGAAGATGAGATCGTGAAAATGCAGGCAGAGAAAAAAATCGCGGCAGTGACGGGCGCCGGCACCGGAATCGGGCAGGCAGCGGCGGTTGCGCTGGCGCGAGCAGGCTTCACCGTCGCGCTGCTCGGCAGGCGTATCGATCCGCTGCTCGCGACGCAGGAGATCGTCGAGCGGGCCGGCGGCGTGGCCGCGGCCATTCCGACCGACGTTTCCGACGAGGCATCGGTCGATGCGAGCTTCACGCGGATTGCGCATGACTTCGGTCGCCTCGACGTGCTGTTCAACAACGCGGGCCGCAACGCAGGCGCCGTTCCGCTCGACGATTATTCGCTTGAGTTCTGGAACGACGTGGTCGCCACCAACCTGACGGGCGTGTTCCTGTGCGCCCGCGCCGCGTGGCGCCAGATGAAGCGCCAGACGCCGCAAGGCGGCCGCATCATCAACAACGGTTCGATTTCCGCGCACACGCCGCGCCCGAACACGATCGCGTACACGGCCACGAAGCACGCGGTCCTCGGCATCACGCGTTCGCTCGCGCTCGACGGGCGGCGATTCAACATCGCGTGCGGTCAGATCGACATTGGCAACGCCGCCACGTCGCTGACCGAGCGGATGAACAACGGCGTGCTGCAGGCCGACGGCCGCATCGCGCCCGAGCCGCGCGTCGACGTCACGCACGTCGCGAACGCGATCGTGCAGATGGCGAGCCTGCCGCTCGAAGCGAACATTCTGAACATGACGATCATGGCGAGCGCGATGCCGTTCGTCGGGCGCGGCTGACCGGGCGAGCGCCGGCGTGCAGCACCACCGCACGCCGGCCGTGCAATCAGGAGACAGGAGACGACATTGAAAACCGCAGAAGAGCAGGTTTCGGTCATGCGCGAGTTCGACGCGCACGCAGGCATCGCAACACGATCGCGAGTGCGCTACGGCGTGCTGTCGATGCTGCTGGTGGCCACCATCCTCAACTACGTCGACCGCTCGGCGCTCGGCATCGTCGCGCCCGCGCTGTCGAAGGACCTCGCGCTCACCCGCGTGCAGATGGGGGAGCTGTTCGCTGTGTTCGGCCTCGCGTACTCGATCGCGCTGCTGCCGGCAGGCGTGCTCGCCGATATGCTGGGCTCGCGCGTCGCGTATGCGCTGTCGCTCGTCGGCTGGTCGCTGGCGACGCTCACGCAAGGGCTCGCGCACGGCTATCACATGCTGCTCGGTTCGCGGCTGGCGATGGGCGCGCTCGAAGCGCCCGCGTTTCCGTCGAACGCGCGCGCGGTGACGATGTGGTTCCCGGTCCAGGAGCGCGGCTTCGCGACGAGCGTGTACGTGATGGGTCAGTACATCGGCACGCCGCTCTTCACCGGGCTGCTGCTGTGGATCTCATCCGCGTTCGGCTGGCGTACCGTGTTCTTCGCAACCGGCGCGTTCGGCATTCTGTTCAGCGTCGTCTGGTACCGGCTCTATCGCGATCCGTCGCGCCATCCACGCGTCAGCGCCGCCGAGCTGCAGTACATCACCGAAGGGCAGCCGGTAGTGACGGCGCGCGACCGTTTCGACTGGCGCATGGCGCTGCGCCTGCTGGGCTATCGGCAGATCCTCGCGATCTGTCTCGGCAAATTCTGCAACAACACGCTGCTGGTGTTCTTCACGACCTGGTTCATGACCTACCTGGTCGAGGAACGGCACATGTCGATGATCAAGGTCGGTTTCTTCCAGGCGATGCCGTTCATCGGCGCTACGCTCGGGATCCTGATCGCGGGCTATCTGTCCGATCTCTGCATCCGGCGCGGCGTATCGATGTCGTCGTCGCGCAAGGCGCCGCTCGTGATCGGCACCTTCCTCGGCGCATCGATCGTGCTCGTCAACTTCGTGCAGTCGAACGCGCTGGTGATCGCGATACTGACCGTCGCGTTCTTCGCACAGGGAATCGGCTCGATGTCGTGGGCGGCCGTGTCCGAGATCGCGCCGAAACGCTATGTCGGACTCACCAGCAGCATCACGAGCCTTGCCGCAAACATCGCGGCCGTCACCACGCCGCTGATGATCGGCTACGTGACGCAGCACACCGGAAACTTTTTCTGGGCGCTGAACCTGATGGGTGCGATTTGCCTCGTCGGCACGCTGTCGTACTCGGTGCTGCTCGGCAAGCTGTCGCGTATCGGGCTCTGACCCCGTCCGCCCCTTTACCCGCCATCCCGGCCACTCCTACACGTACCGAGCACGATCATGATCGAATTCAAATGGGATCACCTTCAACTCTGCTCGGCTGATGCCGAGGCCACCGCCGCGTGGTTTGCGCGCTGTCTGAACGCCGAAATCGTGCGGCGCCCCGGCCGCATCGACCTGCGGATCGGGGCGATCGACCTCTTCATCACGGCGCTGCCGGACGCGCGTCCGGGGATCGTGCCGGACGGCGCGCGCATGCAAGGGATCGACCACTTCGGCGTGCTCGTCGAGGATCTGGATGCGGCTTACGCGCATCTCGTCGACAACGGCGCCGAGATCGTCCAGCCCGTCACGCGGATCCGCGCCGGCGTACGTGGCTGTTTCGTGCGCGCGCCCGGCGACATCCTCGTCGAGGTGCTCGAGCGGCGCCCGGCCGAGATGACATTGAACTGAACCCGGTCTATAGTCGGCGCAAGCGGCCGCGCACCGGCCGCATCCTCATCACGACTCCCCATGCAGAACTGGATCACCCTGACGGAAGCGGCGCGGCGGCTCGGCGTGCGGGCGCAGACCGTCTATGCGTACGCGAGCCGCGGCAGCATTGCCGTGATGCAGGATCCCGACGATCCGCGCAAGAGCCTGTATCGCGCCGAGGACGTGGTCGCGCTTTGCCGCAAGAAACAGGTCGGCCGCAAGCGAGCGGCGCTCGCGGCCAGCACGATCTTCGGTGCCGAGCCGTGCATCTACAGCGGCATCACCACGTTCTCGAAGGGCCGCGCATGGTATCGCGGCCGCGACAGCATTGAACTCGCGGATACCGCGACGCTCGAGGAAACGGCTGCGCTGCTCTGGCAGGCCGCCGCGCCGGTGTGGTTCGACGCGCCGGTGATCGTGCTGCCGCCAGGCGAGCGCGACCGGCAATGTGCGTTCACGATGCTCGCGACGCTGGCCGCGTTTGGCCATTCGACGCTCGGCCGGCTCGACAGCGCGCTGCACATCGAGGCCGGGCAGCTCGTCGCGATCGTGTCGCGCGCGTTCGGCGCGCACGACGATGCCGGCGCAAGCCCGCTTCACACCCATCAGCGGCTCGCGGCCGGATGGGGCCTCGACAGCCATGGCGCAGACCTGTTGCGCCGCGCGATGGTGCTGGTCGCCGATCACGAGATCACGAGTTCGGCATTCGCAGCGCGCATCACCGCATCGACCGGCGCGTCGCTGGCAGGCTGCCTGCTGACGGGGCTCGCGACGTTGTCGGGGCCGCTGCACGGCGACGCGTCGGGACGCGTGCGTGCGGTGTTCGACGACGTGCAACGATTGGGTGCCGAGCGCGTCGTCGATCATCACCTGAAGTCCGCGATCCCGATTCCCGGTTTCGGCCATCATCTTTACCCCGACGGCGATCCGCGCGCGGCCGCGCTGCTTGCGCGGCTCGATCCGCCGGCGGAACTCGCGCACTTCGTCGACAAGGTCACGACGCTCACCGGCCAGCGGCCGACCATCGATGTCGCGCTGGCGATGCTGTCGGTGCAGCTTCAGTTGCCGCGCGATGCGGCGTTCGGGCTGTTCTCGATCGCGCGCAGCGTCGGACTGCTCGCACACTGCATCGAGCAGCTGCGCGTCGGCAAGGTGATCCGGCCGCGCAGCCGCTATACGGGGCCGACGCTCGACGATCGGCATCTGCGGCCCGCCGCTGACGACGACGGCAAACAGACGAAAGCCGGCGTGATCAACAAGAACCGCCTGTTCAAGGTGGCGGAGTAACCTGCCGGACAACCGTAAGCCGATTAAAATTATGCCTGACCGTCAATGCACCCATGATCGCCCTCCACCGATATCGTGATCCGATCGGCGCGCGCATCCTAAGCAGAGCCTACTCCAGACCACGAACACTAAAAAGACACTAAAAAGTTGTGGCTCGTGCAGGATTTCAGAGGAAGTGGGCGGACCATCAACTCCCCGCAAACCCTTGCCAGACCTGGATCGGACGGATTTCAGCGGCCCTGGCCGGAACGCCGAGTAAATAATCACGATTCATTTAACTTTCCGTGAGGACTTCGACACCGGCCGCCGCCTACGATGGGCGCATGTTTTCAGGACCTGCTTCCAGGAGCCCATCATGCCCACCCGCAGACACCTGCTGTTCGCCGGCGCCACCGGCCTCGCCGCGCTCGCGGCGCTGTCGTCCGCCGGCCGCCGCGCGCTGGTCGGCCGTGCGTTCGCCGCGCCGCCGGCTGGCGCACCCAAAGCCGCTCCTTTCGAGATCACGCTCAGCGACGCCGAATGGCATCGCCGGCTCACGCCCGCCCAATACACGGTCCTGCGCGAAGCCGGCACCGAACGGCCGTTCAGCAGCCCGCTGAACGACGAGCACCGGCACGGCACGTTCGCGTGCGCCGGCTGCAACCTCGCGCTGTTCTCGTCGGCCACCAAGTTCGACAGTCATACGGGCTGGCCGAGCTTCTGGAAGCCGCTCGACCACGCGGTCGGCACCGACACCGACGCGTCGTTCGGGATGGTCCGCACCGAAGTGCACTGCCGCCGCTGCGGCGGCCATCTCGGCCACGTGTTCGACGACGGCCCGGCGCCCACCGGCCTGCGCTACTGCATGAACGGCCTCGCGCTCGCCTTCCACCCGTCCGCCGCCTGACCCGGCCCCACTCCCGTCCGACTGGAGAACGCACCATGCTGCTCATCGTCCTTGCCTATCTCGGCGGCGTGCTCACGATCCTGAGCCCGTGCATCCTGCCCGTGCTGCCGTTCGTGTTCGCGCGCGCCGACCAGCCGTTCGTGCGCAGCGGCCTGCCGCTGCTCGCCGGCATGGCGCTCACGTTCGCCGTCGTCGCGACGCTCGCCGCCGTCGGCGGCGGCTGGGTCGCGCAGGCCAACCAGGCCGGCCGCTGGCTCGCGATCGTGCTGCTCGCGGTGTTCGGCCTGACGCTGCTGATGCCGCGCTTCGCGGAACATCTGACGCGCCCGCTCGTCGCCGCCGGCAACCGGCTCACCGGGTTCGCGCAACGCGACGGCCGCCCGGCCGGCCCGGCGTCGTCGCTGCTGCTCGGCGTCGCGACGGGCCTGCTGTGGGCGCCGTGCGCGGGCCCGATCCTCGGCCTCGTGCTGACCGGCGCCGCGCTGCGCGGCGCGAGCGTCGGCACGACGCTGCTGCTCGTCGCGTATGCGGCCGGAGCGGCAACGTCGCTCGGCGTCGCGCTCGTGATCGGCGGCAAGGTATTCGCCGCGATGAAGCGCTCGCTCGGCGCCGGCGAATGGATCAAGCGCGGGATCGGCGCGGCGCTCCTGGCCGGCGTCGGCGCGATCGCGCTCGGCCTCGACACGGGCGCCCTCGCGCAACTGTCGACCGTCACCACGGGCGGGCTCGAAACGAAGCTGGTCGACCGCCTCGGCGGGCGCTCGAACCGCGCGCCGGCGGCAACGGCCGCGACCGGTGCCACCGACAACGCGACGGGCGGCGCGATGACCGTCGCCGCGGCCGACGGCGCGCAGGCAGGCGGCGCGATGATGCGTGCGGCCGGCGCCCCCGCGGCCGCGCTGCCGGTCGAAGGCACGCTGCCGTCGCTCGACGGCGCGGTGCAGTGGCTGAACTCGCCGCCGCTGACGGCGGCCGGGCTGCGCGGCAAGGTCGTGCTGGTCGATTTCTGGACGTATTCGTGCATCAACTGCCTGCGCACGCTGCCGTACACGAATGCCTGGGCACGCAAGTACGCGCCGTACGGACTCGTCGTGATCGGCGTGCACGCGCCGGAGTTCGCGTTCGAGCGCGACATCGGCAACGTGAAGAAGGCCGTGCACGACCTCGGCATCGACTACCCGGTCGCGATCGACAACGGCTATTCGATCTGGCGCGCGTTCAACAACGAATACTGGCCCGCGCACTACTTCATCGACGCGCAAGGGCGGATCCGTCATCACCACTTCGGCGAAGGCGAATACGCACAATCGGAACGCGCGATCCAGTCGCTGCTCGCCGAAGCCGGCCATCCGGACGCGCTGAACGTGCCGCTCGGGCTCGCCGGTGCGCCCGCGAAGGGTGCGCTCGCGGCCGCCGACAGCGCGGACGTCCGTTCGCCCGAAACCTATGTCGGCTATGCGCGCGCGGAAAGCTTCGCGTCGCCGGGCGGCGTCGTGCGCGATGCAGCACACCGCTACGACGTGCCGGCCCAGCCGGATCTCAACGGCTGGGGCCTCGCGGGCACGTGGAACGTCGGCGCCGAACGCGCGTCGCTCGCCGCACCGGATGGCCGGATCGTGTACCGCTTCCATGCGCGCGACCTGCATCTCGTGCTCGGCCCCGGCACGAACGGCGGCCCCGTGCGCTTTCGCGTGACGCTCGACGGCGCGGCGCCCGGCGCCGCGCATGGCGCCGACGTCGACGCGCAGGGCTACGGCACCGTCACCGGCCAGCGCCTGTACCAGCTCGTCCGGCAGCCCGGCGCGATCGCCGATCGCACGTTCGCGATCGAATTCCTCGATCCGGGTGTCGATGCGTACGCATTCACTTTCGGTTGATCGCGCGCGCCGCCGCCATCCGGGCGCCGCTTTTCTCAACGCATGTCGAAGGAGCAACTGATGAACCCGATCCCTATCCGCGATGCCGCCGCACGACGGCGCGCGGCCATGCTGCGCCGCATCGGCGCCATCGCCGTCGCGGCGGCCGCCGTGTTCGGCTACCAGCGCATCGTCAATTCCGCCGAGCCGATGCGCACCGTGCCCGCGCCAACGCTCGACGAAACGCCCGGCGCGTCGCACGACGAGACGGCCGTGCTCGCCGGCGGCTGCTTCTGGGGTGTACAGGGCGTGTTCGAGCACGTGAAGGGCGTGAAGCAGGTCACCGCAGGTTATGCGGGCGGGGCGTCCGAAACCGCGCACTACGCGCTGGTCGGATCGGGGCTGACGGGGCACGCGGAATCGGTGCGCATCGTCTACGATCCGACCCAGATCACGTACGGCCGGCTGCTGCAGGTGTTCTTCTCGGTCGCGCACGATCCGACCGAACTGAACCGGCAAGGCCCCGACGAAGGCTCGCAGTACCGGTCCGCGATCTTCCCGACCACCGCGCAGCAGCGCGCGGTCGCGACCGCGTACGTCGCGCAACTCGGCAGCGCGCACGTGTTTCCGGCGCCCGTGGTCACGCGCGTCGAGGCCTACAAGGGGTTCTATCCGGCCGAGGCCTATCATCAGAACTACCTCGAACTGCATCCGGATGCGCCGTATATCGCGTTCAACGACATGCCGAAGGTCGCCGGGTTGAAACAACACTTCCCGGCGCTGTACCGTGCCGACGCGGTGCTGTGGCGCGAAGCGCGCTCGTGAGCCGCTTGTGAGCCCGCCTGTGAGCCGCTCGTGACCGCCGCCGGGGCTGCGTGACGGGATGCCGCCCGCCGCACAGCCGCGCCGCGGCCGCCACGCACCGGCGGCGGCCCGTTTGCGCCACATCAACGAATCGGCCGGCGCGACGCCGGGGCAAACCCGCATCGCGGCCGCCGCGGCCGGCAACTTCGCGTAGACTCTCTGGATTCCCGCCGCTTCTTGCGGCGTTCGACATTCCAGTCCAGCCAGGAGGCGTCACGCATGCGCGCAGTGCCTTTGCCTGACGGCAATACCCTCGAAGAACCGTCCACCGGCGCGGCCGTGCGCGACCTGCGCCGCGTGCCCATTCATCCGGATCACTGGTACCCGCTCGCGTGGTCGCGTGAGCTCAAGCGCGGCAAGACGCTCGGCGTGCGCTTCGCCGGCGACCCGATCGTGCTCGTGCGCACCGAATCGGGCGCCGTGTATGCGCTCGAAGATCGTTGCGCGCACCGCCAGGTGCCGCTGCATGCGGGCGTCGTGAGCGGCGAGACGCTGCGCTGCTGCTATCACGGCTGGACCTACGCGTGCGACAGCGGCCGCTGCGTCGACGTGCCCTACCTGGGCCGCGAGCGCTTGCCCAACGGCGTGCGCGCGTATCCCTGTCGCGAAGCGCACGGGCTGATCTTCGTGTTTCCGGGCGACGCCACGCTCGCCGAGGAACGGCCGTTCCCCGCGCTCGAATCCGCGGACGACCGCGCGTACAAGACGCGCCGCTTCGGCCGCGAGGTCAAGTGCCACTACTCGTTCATGCACGAGAACCTGATGGACATGAACCATCAGTTCCTGCATCGCAAGCAGATGGGACAGATGCGCGCGCGCTCCTTGGGCCGCCGCCGCGGCGACGACTGGGTCGAGGTCGATTACACGTTCGCGCGGATGGAAGGCAAGCAGCCCGTCGGCGAGGCGCTCGTGTTCGGCGCGAGCAAGAAGCCGGCCGATCAGTCCGACAAGAGCGTGATGACGGTGCGCACCGGCTATCCATACCAGACGCTGCAGATTCGCTCGAGCGAAGGCACGCTCGTGATGGATCTGTGGATCGTCTACGTGCCGCTCGACGCCGAGCAGCGCACCAACCGCACGTTCGGGCTGCTGTCGATCCACAAGCCGGGCATCCCGTTCGCACTCGATCTCGCATGGCCGCTGCTCGTGTGGTTCACCGAGCGCATCTTCCGCGAGGATCGCTGGATCGTCGAGCGCGAGCAGGAAGCACACGATCGCCAGGGCGCCGACTGGAACCACGAGGTGTTTCCGGTCATCAACGAGCTGCGCGACCTGCTGCGCCAGTGCGGCGCACGCACCGTGATCCCGATCCGCGACGCGCGCGACGGCGCATGAGGCAACGCATGCGGCGCGCCGCGGCGCGCGCCGTTACAGGGTGAACGCGCCCGGCAGCAATGCGCGGGCCGTCGTGATCTCGACGGCCCCTTTCAGGTTGGCGAGAATCACTTCGATGTCGGGCTTGCCGATCTCGATGATCACCTGACGACATGCGCCGCACGGCGCGATCGGGCCGTCCGTGTCGCCGACGACCGCGAGCCGCGCGAAATCTCCCGGCCGATAACCGGCGGCGATCGCCGCGAACAGCGCCGTGCGTTCCGCGCAATTGCACAGTCCGTACGACGCGTTCTCGACGTTGCAGCCGTGGAAAACCGTCCCGTCGCGCGCCTGCAGCGCCGCGCCGACCTTGAAGCGCGAATACGGCGCATACGCGCGGTCGCGCGCCGCCTTCGCCTGTTCGATCAGTTCGTCTCGTTCCATCGTGGTGAGGCCTCCAGGAGCAGGTCAGCCGACCTGCTGGTAAAGGGTCGGCGGCGCTTCGCCCGTCTCGCCGAGCACGTAGCCGCGCCGAACGGCGTCCGCCGCGTGAGCCGCGGCCGCTTCGTCGCGGGCATGCACGAAGCCGAGCGGCTCGCCGCCCTCGATACGCTGCCCGATCTCCGCGAGCCCCGACAGGCCGACGCTGACGTCGATCGCGTCCTCCGCGCGCGTGCGGCCGCCGCCGAGCGCGACCACCGCCAGCCCGAGCGCACGGCAATCGACGCGCTGCACCACGCCGCTCGCGGGCGCCGCAACCGGCACGATCACCGCCGCCCGCGCCAGATGCCGCGCGGGGGCATCGATCAGGTCGGCAGGACCGCCGAGCGCGACGACCATGCGCGCGAAACGCTCGGCCGCCGCGCCGGAATCGAGCGCCTGCCGCAGCTTCTCGCGCGCGTGGTCGGCATCGCGCGCCAGCCCGCCGGTGACGAGCAGTTCGGCCGACAGCGCCATCGTCACGTCGTGCAACCGCGCGGGACGCGACTTGCCCGTCAGGTAGTCGATCGCGCACGCCACCTCGAGCGCGTTGCCCGCGCACGGCGCGAGCGACTGGTTCATGTCGGTGAGGATCGCGGTCGTCTTCATGCCGGCGCCGTTGCCGACGTCGACGATGCTGCGGGCAAGTTCCGCCGATTTCTCCGCGGTCGGCATGAACGCGCCGGAGCCGACCTTGACGTCCATCACGAGCCCGTCGAGCCCCGCCGCGAGTTTCTTCGACAGGATCGACGCGGTGATCATCGCGACCGATTCGACGGTCGCCGTCACGTCGCGGATCGCATAGATGCGCTTGTCGGCCGGCGCGAGCCGCGCGGTCTGCCCGATGATCGCGACGCCGACCTCGCGCACCGTGCGGCGAAACGCGTCCGTATCGGGCATCACGTCGTAACCGGGAATCGCGCTGAGCTTGTCGAGCGTGCCGCCGGTATGGCCGAGCCCGCGCCCCGAGATCATCGGCACGTAGCCGCCGCACGCGGCCACCATCGGCCCGAGCATCAGCGACACGACGTCGCCGACCCCGCCCGTCGAATGCTTGTCGATCACCGGCCCGCCGAGATCGAGCGCACGCCAGTCGAGCACGTCGCCCGAATCGCGCTGCGCGAGCGTCAGCGCGACGCGTTCGTCCGTGCTCAGGTCGTTGAAATACACGGCCATCGCGAACGCGGCCACCTGGCCCTCTGTCACGCTGCCGTCGGTTACGCCGCGCACGAACGCGGCCATGCCGTCGCGATCGAGCGGCTGCCCGTCGCGCTTCCTGCGAATGAATTCCTGCGGTAGAAACATCGTTGCCTCGCTTCGATCGGAGTCGACTGCACGGTTCAATGCAGCGAGAAAAACAGGCCGGCAATCGCCGCGCTCATCAGGTTCGACAGGGTCGCGGCCGTCAGCGCGCGCAAGCCGAGCCGCGCGACGTCCGAGCGGCGCTCGGGCGCGACCGCGCTGAAGCCGCCCGCGAGAATCGCGATCGACGAGAAGTTCGCGAAGCCGCACAGCGCGAACGACACGATCGCGAGCGTCTTCGGGTCGAGCACCTGGAGGCCGGCCGCCGCCGCGTGCGCACCGCCCTTCAGGTACGGCGACAGGTCGCCGTACGCGACGAATTCGTTGAAGATCAATTTCTCGCCGATGAAGTTGCCGGCCAGCGTCGCATCGTGCCACGGCACGCCGATGATCCACGCGAGCGGCGCGAACAGGTGGCCGATGATGCCGACCAGCGTGACCTGCGGAAAGCCCGCGAACGCGGCCGCGCCGCCGACGATCAGGTTCATCAGCGCGATGAGTCCCACGAACGCGATCAGCATCGCGCCGACGTTGATCGCGATCCGCAGGCCGACCGATGCACCGGATGCGGCCGCCTCGATCACGTTGGCGGCCCGCTTGTCGTCGAAATCGAGGCCGTCGACCACCACGCGGCTCGGCTCGACGGTCGGAAACAGCAGCTTGCCGAACAGCAGACCGCCCGGCACCGCCATGAACGACGCGGCGAGCAGGTACTCCATCTTCACGCCGAGGCCGGCGTAGCCGACCAGCACCGAGCCCGCGACCGACGCCATGCCGCTCGCCATCACCGTGAAGATCTCGGCGCTCGTCATGTTGCGCACGAACGGCTTCACGAGCGCGGGCATCTCGCTCTGCCCGAGGAAGATCGTCGCGACGGCCGAGCACGCCTCGATGCGGCTCACGCCGAGCACCTTCGCCAGCCCCGCGCCGAGGATCGCGACGATCCACTTCATCACGCCGATGTAGTACAGCACCGAGATCAGCGCGGTGACGAAGATGATCATCGGCAGCACGCGCAGGCCGAACACGAACCCGCCGTCGCCGAACAACTGGAACATCCGCGCGTCGACCAGCCCGCCGAACACGAACGCGATGCCGTGATTGCCCATGTCGAGCACGCGATTGACGCCGTTCGCGGCCGCGGCCAGCGCCGCGCGGCCCGACGGCACGAACAGCACCAGCGCGCCGATCGCGAACTGCGTGAGCAGCGCGGCGATCATGGTCCGCGCGCTGACCGCGCGGCGGTTGTTCGACAGCAGATACGCGACCAGCAACAGAAACAGCATACCGAGGAGACTGCGCAGAATATCCACCTTGTGCTCCCTTCTCACTATTTGAACTGTCCGGCGGGCGGCCCGTGCCCGCGACCCGCGTGATCGGGTTGGTGGATGTTACTCGCTCGATACGCACGTCGGCAACGTCGACAAAATCGCCGCGGTCAATGGCGTCGATCGTTTCCATCTTCGCGCTTCGACGACTTGATCAGTTGTTCTACCTACCCTTCGAAAATGCGCACGGGCGTGCCGTTCGAACGGACACGCCCCGCACGGCACGCGTCGTTCAACCCACGCGCTCGACCGGATGCGGCTCGCGCAGACGGTTCGCGATCCGCGCCGCCTCGTAGTAGCCTGCCGCCGGCGGGCGCTTCAGATAGCGGCCCGCGCCGCGCACCGCGCGCAATTCGCCGTCGGCCCACGCGAGTGCGCCGCGCGTGAGCGTGTGCGTCGCGACGCCCTGCACGGTCATCCCCTCGAACACGTTGAAGTCGACCTGCTGGTGATGCGTCTTCACCGAGATCGTCTTCGTCGCGGCCGGATCCCACACGACGAGGTCGGCGTCGGCGCCGACCTGCACGGCGCCCTTGCGCGGATACAGGTTGAAGATCTGCGCGGCGTTCGTCGACGTGATCCGCACGAACTCGTTCGGCGTGATGCGGCCATGATTCACGCCGTGATGCCACAGCACCGACATGCGATCCTCGACGCCGCCGCAGCCGTTCGGGATCTTCGTGAAATCGTTGCGGCCCATCGCCTTCTGCGATGCGCAGAATACGCAGTGATCGGTCGCCGTCGTATGCAGCTGCCCCGACTGCAGCCCGCGCCACAGTGCCTCGCGATGCTCGGCCGAGCGAAACGGCGGGCTCATCACGTGGGCCGCCGCGCGCGTCCAGTCCGGATCGCGATAGACGGCCTCGTCGATCACGAGGTGGCCCGGCAATACTTCGCCGAATACGCGCAGCCCTTCGCTACGGGCGCGCGTGATCACATCCACCGCGTCCTTTGCCGACACGTGCACGATATACACGGGCACGCCGAGTACCTGCGCGATGCGGATCGCGCGGTTCGCGGCTTCGCCCTCCACCTCCGGCGGCCGCGACAGCGGATGCGCCTCCGGCCCCGTCATGCCGCGCGCGAGCAGCGCCTTTTGCAGCTGGAACACGAGTTCGCCGTTCTCCGCATGCACGGTCGGCAGCGCACCGAGTTCGAGCGAACGCGTGAAGCTGTTCACGAGAATCTCGTCGTCGGCCATGATCGCGTTCTTGTACGCCATGAAATGCTTGAAGCTCGACACGCCATGCTCGCGCACGAGCGTGCCCATGTCGCGGTGCACGCTGTCGTCCCACCACGTCACGGCGACATGAAAACCGTAGTCGGAAGCCGATTTCTCGGCCCAGCCGCGCCATTCGCGGAACGCATCCATCAGCGGCTGCTTCGGGCTCGGGATCACGAAGTCGATGATGCTCGTCGTGCCGCCCGACAGCCCGGCGGCGGTGCCCGAGTAGAAATCGTCGCTCGCGGTCGTGCCCATGAACGGCAGCTCCATGTGCGTATGCGGATCGATGCCGCCCGGCATCACGTACTGGTCGTGCGCGTCGACGACGGTTGCGCCGGCCGGCGCGTCGATCCGCTCCGCGATCTGCAGGATCGTGCCGCCGTCCTGCGGGTCCGCGCAGAGCACGTCCGCGCGATAGGAACGGTCCGCATCGACCACGGTGCCGCCACGAATCAGGATTGCCATTTCGTTGCCTCCTCGTTGACTGTCGGGTGCCGCATGCCGCGCGCGAGTCGCAGCCGGCTCGCGCGTCATGCGCTCGCGATCTGCGCGCGCTGTCCGGCGCGCCACTTCATCCAGGTGCCGTACACGCCGGACGCCAGCACGAGGCCGACGAACCACGCGTACGTGTAAAGCGTGTTGAAGAACGCCGGCACGTTCGGGAACGACGCCGGAAACGCCGTATGCAGGAAGCCCGGCAGGTTCGGCAGCACGCCGACCGCGAGCGCGACCAGCGCGGCCGGGTTCCAGCCGCGCGCGTAGCTGAAGTCGCCGCCCTCGTCGAACAACGCGCGCGTATCGAGCTGCGTGCCGCGAATCAGGAAATAGTCGACCATCAGGATGCCCGCGACCGGCCCGAGCAGCGCCGAATAGCCGACGAGCCAGGTGAAGATGTAGCCGTCCGTCGTCGCGAGGATCTTCCACGGCATCATCACGATCGCGATCGTCGCGGTGATCATCCCGCCCGCCTTGTACGAAATGCCCTTCGGCCACAGGCTCGAGAAATCGTAGGCCGGCCCGACGAGATTCGCGGCGAGGTTGCAGCACATCGTGTCGAGCGTGAGGATCACGAGCGCGATGCCGACGCCGATGCCGGTCATCCGGCTCGTCAGGTCGATCGGATCCCAGATCGCGTTGCCGTAGATCACGACGGTCGCCGACGTCACGACGACCGACACCACCGACAGCAACGCCATCGGCAGCGGCAGCCCGATCGACTGCCCGATCATCTGGTCGCGCTGCGAATGCGCGAAGCGCGTGAAATCGGGGATGTTCAGCGCGAGCGTCGCCCAGAAGCCGACCATTGCCGTCAGGCCCGGCCAGAAGGTCGGCCAGAACAGCCCGGCTTTCTTGCCGCCCGCCGCGAACTGGGACGGCGCCGACAGCATCGAACCGAACCCGCCCGCCTTGGACGTCGCCCACCAGACGAGCGCCACGCACATCACGACCTTGATCGGCGCGGACCAGCTTTCGAGCCAGCGGATCGAATCGGTGCCGTGCAGGATGAAGTACAGCTGCAGCGCCCAGAACACGAGGAAGCACGCGAGCTGCCCGAACGAGATGCCGACGAGCGGCAGCGCCGCGCCGTGCAGCGCGTTGCCGGTCAGGATGTTCAGCAGCGTGTAGATCGCGCTGCCGCCGAGCCAGGTCTGGATGCCGTACCAGCCGCAGGCGACGATCGCGCGCAACAGCGCCGGCAGCTTCGCGCCCTGCGTGCCGAACGACGCGCGCACGAGCACCGCGTACGGAATCCCGTGCTTCGCGCCCGCATGGCCGATCAGCAGCATCGGCACGAGCACGATCAGGTTGCCGAGCAGCACCGTCGTCACCGCCTGCCACGGCGACATGCCTTCCTGGATCAGCCCCGCCGCGAGCATGTACGACGCGATGTTCATCACCATCCCGACCCACAGCGCCGCGAAGTGGTACCACTTCCACGTGCGCTGCGCCGGCGTCGTCGGCGCGAGGTCGTCATTGTACAGGCTGCCGCCGTGCGCCGCGGCGCTGTCGGGATCGGCGGGATTCGCTGCGGATTTCATCGATCGCACTCCACGAAAACGTCGGCGCCGGCATCGTGCGATGCCGGCCCGAGGAAACGAAAGACGGCGGCGCGCAGCCTCCCGCGCCGCCGGACACCGGTCAGGCCGCCTTCGCGTGCTTCTCGGGCGCGGCCGCCGGGCCGCCGCTCGCACCGGCATCCGCGCTCGCCGGATTGTTCGGATGCGTGGTCCAGTTCGCGTAGTCGCCCGAATCGACGCGCTCCATCGTGATGCATTGCTCGACCGGACACACATGCATGCAAAGATTGCACCCGACGCACTCCGAATCGACCACTTCGAAATGCCGCACGCCGTCCTTCGTCGCCGTGATCGCCTGATGCGACGTGTCCTCGCACGCGATATGGCACAGCCCGCACTGGATGCAGCGGTCCTGGTCGATGCGCGCCTTGATGTCGTACTTCAGGTTCAGGTACTTCCAGTCCGTCACGTTCGGCACCGCGCGGCCGCGAATGTCGTCGAGCGTCGCGTAGCCTTTCTCGTCCATCCAGTTCGACAGCCCGTCGGCGAGATCCGACACGATCCGGAAGCCGTAATGCATCGCGGCGGTGCACACCTGCACGCTGCCGGCGCCGAGCACCATGAACTCGGCCGCGTCGCGCCACGACGAGATGCCGCCGATGCCCGAGATCGGCAGGTTCGGCGTTTCCGGATCGCGTGCGATCTCCGCGACCATGTTCAGCGCGATCGGCTTGACCGCCGGGCCGCAATAGCCGCCGTGCGTGCCCTTGCCGTCGACGGTCGGCATCGGCGCCATGTGGTCGAGATCGACCGCGACGATCGAGTTGATCGTGTTGATCAGCGACACGCCGTCCGCGCCGCCCTTGTACGCGGCGCGCGACCCCATGCGGATGTCGCTGATGTTCGGCGTGAGTTTCACGAGGCAGGGCAGCTTCGTGCCTTCCTTCACCCAGCGCGTGACCATCTCGACGTATTCGGGCACCTGCCCGACCGCCGCGCCCATCCCGCGCTCGCTCATCCCGTGCGGGCAGCCGAAGTTGAGCTCGACCGCATCGGCCCCGGTGTCCTCGACGAGCGGCAGGATCCATTTCCAGTCGCGCTCGTTGCACGGCACCATCAGCGACACGATCAGCGCGCGATCCGGCCAGTCGCGCTTCACCTGCGCGATTTCTCTCAGGTTCACGTCGAGCGGACGGTCGGTGATCAACTCGATGTTGTTCAGCCCCGCGATGCGCTGGCCGTTCCACTGCACCGCACCGTAGCGCGAACTGACGTTGACGACGTGCGGATCGAGCCCGAGCGTCTTCCAGACGACGCCGCCCCAGCCCGCCTCGAAGGCGCGATTGACGTTGTAGGCCTTGTCGGTGGGCGGCGCGGACGCCAGCCAGAAAGGGTTCGGCGAAGTGATGCCTGCGATGGTGCAGCGAAGATCGGCCATGTTCGGCTCCGTGAGAAGGGGGTCGTGTTCGGTGTGCCGGCGGTGCGCCGCGCGCTCAGGCCGCCTTCGCGGCGCGCGCGGCGAGCGCAGCGTCGATCGACGCGGCCGCGCGCTTGCCGTCCTGCACGGCCTGTACCGTGAGGTCGACGCCGTCGGTCGCCGCGCAGTCGCCGCCGGCCCATACGTCCGGCAGTGCCGTACGCCCGTCCGCATCCACCGCGATACGCGTGCCGTCCGCGGTCAGCAACGTGGCCGCGATACCGTCCGGCACGAGCGTCTGGCCGATCGCCTTCAGCACCATGTCCGCGTCGACGGTGAAACGCTCGCCCGATGTGGCCTCGAATTCGACACCCGTCACCTGCCCGTTCGTGCCCGCCATACGTACCGGCTTCGCGTGCGTGACGAGCGCGACGCCGCTCTTCTGCGCAAACTCGCGCTCGGCCCACGTCGCGCTCATCGCGTCCACGCCGCGCCGGTACACCATCGTCACGCGCTCGGCGCCGAGCTTGCGGCTCTGCACGGCCGCATCGATCGCCGTATTGCCGCCGCCGATCACGACCACGCGTCGCCCGACCGGCACGTTCGCGAGCACGTCGGCCTGCCGGACCTGCTCGATGAAATCGACCGCATTCATCACACCGCTCAGTTGCTCGCCGTCGATCGCGAGCGCACGCACGCCGCCGAGCCCCATCGCGAGGAATACCGCATCGTGCTGCTCGCGCAGTGCGTCCAGCGTCACGTCGCGTCCGAGCGCCACACCCGTTTCCAGCGTGATGCCGCCCACCGACAGCAGCCACTCGACCTCGCGTTGCGCGAAATCGTCGACGGTCTTGTAGGCGGCGATCCCGTATTCGTTGAGGCCGCCGGCCTTCGGGCGCGCGTCCAACAGCGTGACGCGGTGCCCGGCGAGTGCGAGCCGGTGCGCGCACGCGAGCCCGGCCGGCCCCGCGCCGACCACCGCCACGTGGCGGCCCGTCTCGGGCGCGCGCCGAAACTGCACCGCGCTGGTCTGCATCGCCCAGTCGGTCGCATGCCGCTGCAGCGCGCCGATCGCGACCGGCTGCGCATCCTGATGGTTGCGCACGCACGCGCCTTCGCACAGGATCTCCGTCGGGCACACGCGTGCGCACATCCCGCCGAGTGGATTCGCGGACAGGATGTCTATCGCCGCGCCTTTCAGGTTGCCGTTGCCGATCTTGCGGATGAAGCTCGGGATGTCGATCTGCGTCGGGCACGCGTGCACGCACGGCGCGTCGTAGCAGTAATGGCAGCGGCTCGCGGCCGCCGCCGCGGCAGTCGGATCGAGCAGCGGCGCGATATCGGCGAACTCGCACGAGAGTTGCGTGGACGACAGGCGATGCGCGGCGATATCGCCGGTTGGCTGGGTGGTCATACGCGTTCCTTCGACGGGGTGGAGACAAAGCCGTCCCCGCCGGCTGATCATGCACAGTCGGGGCGGTCATGCTTAGGCATGCAAATTTCAGACGACAGGCAGCGTCGCGGCTGCTACGGTCGATCCGTCATGAAGCCGGCTCGCATGCGCGCGACAGCATCGCGTGCAGCAGCACGTTCGCGCCGGCCTCGATCCATGCGGGCGTCGCGTCCTCGATCTCGTTGTGGCTGATGCCGTCGACGCAGGGCACGAATACCATCGACGTCGGCGCGACCTGCGCCAGATAGCACGCATCGTGGCCCGCGCCCGACACGATGTCGCGATGCGAATAGCCGAAGCGATCGGCCGCTTCACGCACGGCCGCCACGCATGCGGGATCGAACGCGACCGGCTTGTAGTAAAAAATCTGCTCGAGTTCGGTGTCGAGCCCGATGTCGGCCGCGATGCGCGCAACGCCATCGCGCAACGCCGCATCCATCTTCGCGAGCACCGCGTCGTCCGGATGGCGGAAATCGACGGTGAAGAACACGCGGCCCGGAATCACGTTGCGCGAGTTCGGGTGCACCTGCATCATGCCGACCGTCGCGCAGCCGAACGGTGCATGATCGAGGCCGATCCGGTTGACGAGATCGACCACGCGCGACGCGCCGAGCAGCGCGTCGCGGCGGCGCGGCATCGGCGTCGGCCCCGCGTGCGCTTCCTGGCCGGTGAACGTGATCTCGTACCAGCGCTGCCCCTGCGCGTCGGTCACGACGCCGATCGTCTTGCATTCCGCCTCGAGAATCGGCCCCTGCTCGATATGCAGTTCGAATGCCGCATGCAGCTTGCGCCCGCCGCACGGCACGTCGCCCGCGTAGCCGATGCGGGCCAGTTCCTCGCCGATCGTCTTGCCGTCGACGTCCTTGCGCGACAGCCCGTATTCGAGCGGAAACACGCCCGCGAACACGCCCGATGCGACCATCGCGGGTGCGAAGCGCGAGCCCTCCTCGTTGGTCCAGATCACGACCTCGACCGGATGCTCGGTCTCGATGCCGTGATCGTTGAGACTGCGAATCACCTCGAGGCCGCCGAGCACGCCGTAGATGCCGTCGAAGCGCCCGCCGGTCGGCTGCGAATCCGCGTGCGAGCCCGTGACGACCGGCGCCGCGTCGGCCACGCGGCCCGCACGGCGCATGAACACGTTGCCCATCGTATCGACCGTCACCGTGCAGCCGGCCGCCTTCGCCCAGCCGACGATCAGGTCGCGGCCGGCCTTGTCGAGATCGGTCAACGCGAGGCGGCACACGCCGCCTTTCGGCGTCGCGCCGATTTTCGCGACTTCCATCAGGCTATCCCACAACCGCTTGCCGTCGACCTTGATCGACGTGTCGAAAGCTGTCCGCTTCACTGTTTCCGATACCGCGCTCATTCGTATCGCTCCTGTGGGGTCGGTGGTGTCGTCGGCCCGGTCCGTGCCGGTGCACGTGAGGCCTGTTTCGGGGCACGCCGCCCGGATGCGGTGCATGCCTCGCTGGTTCGCGAAACGCGTTAAATCCTGTCCGATTGGACAGGTTTTAGACGATCAAAATGACCAGCGCAACGTCTTTCTTGCGCGACGCATCGGAGCGAGAAACGTGCCATCGCAACGCAGCATCGCCGTGGAGTAGCGGCATCCCCATGCGTGCGCGCGACGCGAATCAGCGGCTAGAATGAAGCCCAACGCGGCATGCCTGCCGCGCGAGGATGACGATGAGACATGACGAGGCGGCAATCGCAGCCCCCGACCGGGACGAAACGCCGGCGCCTTTGCGGCGACGCAAGGCGCACATTCGCGAGTCCAACGAAGCGCATCTGCTCGCGTGCGCGGAGGCCGTATTCGCGGAACGCGGGCTCGCCGGCGCCAGCACCGCGATGATCGCGGAGCGCGCCGGCCTGCCGAAGGCGAATGTGCACTACTACTTCCCGACCAAGCTCGCGCTGTATCGCCGCGTGCTCGACGACCTGTTCGAGGACTGGCATCGCGCGGCCGGCTCGTTCGAGGCCGGCGACGATCCGGTGGAAGCGATCGGCTGCTACGTGCGCGCGAAGATGGCGCTGTCGCAGCGGCGCCCGCTCGGCTCGAAGGTCTGGGCCAACGAGATCATCCACGGCGCGGAGCACATGCAGGACATCCTGTCGCAACGCGTGAAGCCGTGGTTCGACACGCGCATCGAGGTGATCGAAGGCTGGATCGCGCACGGTCTGCTCGCGCCGATCGACCCGCATGCGCTGATGTACCTGATCTGGGCGACCACGCAGCACTATGCCGATTTCGATGCGCAGATTCGCGCGTTGAGCGGCAAGCGCGCATTCACGAAGAAGGCATTCGACGAAAAGACCGAGCAGGTCGTGCAGCTCGTGATTCGCGCGTGCGGCGCGGTGTCGCCGAATGCGAAGTCGTAACGCGGCACGACGAACCGTCGAATAAAAACGGGCGGCGCGCACCACACGGGAGTGAACCGTGCGATACGCGCCGCCCGTGTCGGCGCTTGCTTGCGTGCGAACGAAGCGGTGCGATGCGTTACGCGAGACGCTCGATCGCGACGGCCGTCGCTTCGCCGCCGCCAATGCACAGCGATGCGATACCGCGCTTCAGGCCGTACGTTTCGAGCGCGGCCAGCAGCGTCACCATCACGCGCGCACCCGATGCGCCGATCGGATGCCCGAGCGCGCACGCGCCGCCGTGTACGTTGACCTTCTCGTGCGGCAGGTCGAGGTCGCGCATCGCGGCCATCGGCACCACCGCGAACGCTTCGTTGATCTCGAACAGGTCGACGTCGCGCAGGTTCCAGCCGGTTTTCTCCGACAGCTTGCGCAGCGCGCCGATCGGCGCGGTCGCGAACAGGCCGGGCTTGTCCGCGTAAGTCGAATGCCCGACGATCACGGCCTTCGGCGTGAGGCCGAGGCGCTCGGCTTCCGAGCGGCGCATCATCACGAGCGCGGCCGCGCCGTCCGAGATCGACGATGCGTTCGCGGCCGTCACCGTGCCGCCGTCGCGAAACGCCGGCTTCAGCGTCGGGATCTTGTCGAGCTTCGCCTTGCCCGGCTGCTCGTCGATCGACACGACGCTTTCCGTCTTGCCGGCCTTCACGGTCACCGGCGCGATCTCCGACACGAAATGCCCTTCCGCGATCGCCCGCTGTGCCCGCGTCAGCGACGCGATCGCGAACGCGTCCTGCGCTTCGCGCGTGAACTGGTACGCCTGCGCGCAATCCTCGGCGAACGTGCCCATCAGGCGGCCTTTTTCATATGCGTCCTCGAGCCCGTCGAGGAACATGTGGTCGAGCACCTGCCCATGACCCATGCGCATGCCCGCGCGCGCCTTCGGCAGCAGGTACGGCGCATTCGTCATGCTCTCCATCCCGCCCGCCACGGCGACGCCCGCCGAACCCGCCAGCAGCAGGTCGTGCGCGAACATCGCCGCCTTCATCCCCGAACCGCACATCTTGTTGACCGTGGTCGCGCCCGCCGCGAGCGGCAGTCCGGCCTTCAACGCGGCCTGTCGCGCGGGCGCCTGGCCCTGGCCGGCCGGCAGCACGCAGCCGAACACGATTTCGTCGATGCGTTCGGCCGGCACGTTCGCGCGCTCGAGCGCGGCGCGAATCGCCACCGCGCCGAGGTCGTTCGCGCTGGCTGCCGCCAGGTCGCCCTGAAAACCACCCATCGGCGTGCGCGCCGCGCCCACGATTACGATCGGATCCTGAGTCGTCATGATTCGCTTCCTCCAGTGTCAGCGCGGTGCCATGCGCAACGCGCCATCGAGACGGATGACTTCGCCGTTCAACATCGTGTTCTCGGCGATGTGGCGCACCAGCGCCGCAAATTCTTCCGGGCGGCCAAGCCGCGGCGGGAACGGCACGCTCTTGCCGAGCGCGTCCTGCACGTCCTGCGGCATGCCGGCCATCATCGGCGTCGCGAAGATGCCGGGCGCGACCGTCACGACGCGAATGCCGAAGCGCGCGAGCTCGCGTGCGATCGGCAGCGTCATGCCCACCACACCGCTCTTGGACGCCGCATACGCGGCCTGTCCGATCTGCCCGTCGAACGCCGCGACCGACGCGGTATTGACGATCACGCCGCGCTCGCCTTCCGCATCGGCGTCCTGCTTCGACATCGCGTCGGCGGCCAGCCGGATCATGTTGAACGTGCCGACCAGGTTGATCGACACCGCGCGCGCGAAGCGGTCGAGCGAATGCGGGCCGTCGCGGCCGACGACCTTCTCGCCCGGTGCGACGCCCGCGCAGTTGACGAGCGCATCGACGCGCCCGAACGCGTCGCGCGCGGCCGCGACGGCCGCCTGACCGTCGGCTTCGCTCGTCACGTCGGTCTTCACGAACCGCGCGGCCGCGCCGAGTTCGTTCGCGAGACTCGCGCCCGCCTCTTCGTTCACATCCAGCAGCACGGCCTTGCCGCCTTGCGCGACGACCATGCGCGCCACCGCGGCGCCGAGGCCGGAACCTGCGCCCGTAATCAGAAAAACGCGATCCTTGATATTCATTCGTAGTCCGTATTCAGGGTTGAGCGGCCTTCTCGGCTTCCATCTTGCGCAACACGAAGCGCTGGATCTTGCCACTCGGGGTTTTCGGCAGCGCGTCGACGAAATCGATCGCGCGCGGATAAGCGTGAGCGGACAACCGCCGCTTCACGTGCAGACTCAATTCCTCGGCCAGTTCCGGCGTGGCGTCGAATCCTTTCGACAGGACGACGAACGCCTTCACGATCTCCGTACGCTCCGGGTCGGGCACGCCAATCACCGCGGCCTCGCTGACGGCCGGATGCTCGATCAGTGCGCTTTCCACGTCGAACGGGCCGATCCGGTAACCGGACGACGTGATCACGTCGTCCGCGCGGCCGATGAAACTCACGGTGCCGTCCGGCTCCAGTTCGACGTTGTCGCCGGTCCGGTAATAGCCGCCCGCGATCGCCGGCGTGTCCTGCTGCCAGTAGCCGGAGAACCACAGCAACGGCGAGCGTGCGATGTCGATCGCGAGGTTGCCGGGTTCGCCGGGGCCGAGTTCGCGGCCCGCTTCGTCGAGCACCGCGACACGGTAGCCGGGCATCGCGAGGCCGGCCGAACCGGCATGGACGACGTGCGCGAGCCCGTGATGATTGTTCACGACCATCCCGAGTTCGGTCTGGCCGTAGTGGTCATGGATCGGCGCGCCGAGGGCCGCGTGGAACCAGCGCACGACTTCGGGATTCAGCGGTTCGCCGGCACTGCTGACCACGCGCAGCTGTCCTTTCAGCCGCGCGGCCGCTTCCTTGCCGGCAGCCATCAACATCCGGTACGCGGTCGGCGAACCCGCGAGGCTCGTGATGCCGAGCCGTTCGATCACGTCGTACGTGCTGTCGACCGTGAAGCCGCCCTCGTACAGTGTCGTGGCATGACCGAGCAGCAGCGGGCCGGTGATCGCGTAATAGAGCCCGTACGCCCAACCCGGATCGGCGATGTTCCAGAACCGGTCGCCGGTGCGCAGGTCGACCGCTTCGCGCATGTACGCACCGAACGCGAGCAACGCGTACAGCGGCACCGGCACGCCCTTCGGCAAACCCGTCGTACCCGACGTCGACATCATCATGAACAGGTCCGACCCCTTGCGCAGCACGGGCTCGAACGTATCGGCCTGCGCATCGAGCGCCGCACGGAAATCGATGTCGCCGTCCGGCAAGGTGTCGCCCGCTTCGCACACCGTCGCCACCGACGGGCAATCGGCGACTTCGTCGAGCTTCGCGCGATTCGCGACGTTGGTCACGACGAGCCGCGCGCCGCTCATGCGCAGCCGGTGCTCGATCGCCTTCGGGCCGAACGCGGTGAACAGCGGCTGATACACGGCGCCCGCGCGCCACGTGCCGAGGATCGTCGCGACGAGTTCCGGCGTGCGCGGCAGCAGGCCGGCCACCACGTCGCCGGGCTTCACGCCCTGCGCGACGAGCAGGTTCGCGACCCGGGCCGACAACGCCTGCATCTGCGCGAACGTGAAGCGGCGGTGCTCGCCGCCGGCATCGATCCAGTCGAGCGCGATCGCGTCCGCCTTCGCGTGCCGGTCGCAGCATTCGACACACGCGTTCAGGCCGCGCTCCAGATCGCCGCTCAATTGCGCGGCGGCGGCCTCGATACTGAACCGGGCCACGGCGTCGGCGTAGGCCGGCACCGGCCGGGCGGTAGCTCCTTCAGGCATGCGTGTCTCCTTATATCTTCGATTTGCTTCAAACTTCAGTTGTGGCCCGCCGTGAGGCGGGCTGCCTTACCGGTTGGCGGCCATGGCACAGCTTGTGTCTCCTGCGAGCCATCGAGCTCGAATCACAGCTCAAGGCGTGTCGTGGCTGCCTCGTTTAACGCTATCCCGAATGGTTGATTGATCTCATTTCGCATCTATAAGGCTGGGAGTCGATGAACATGAGCCAACCGGTTTTCGTCGGTATCGATGTCGCCAAGGACAGTGTCGAAGTCTGCTGCTCGGACGCCTCGACGCATGCGTTCGAGAACACTGAAGCCGGACACGCGAAGTTGTTGCGCTGGCTCAGGCGCAAGACAGTTACGTTGGTCATACTTGAGGCCACCGGCGGCTACGAGCGAGCCTGCGCGGTGGCGCTGGCGGGCGTCGGATTGCCCGTGTCGGTCATCAACCCTCGCCAGGCACGTGATTTTGCGCGGGCTATGGGGCGACTGGCCAAGACCGATCGGCTTGACGCGCGGGCATTGGCCGAGTTCGCCGCCGTGTTGCATGCCCAGGGGCATCAGCCCCGTGCGTTGGCCACTCAGGAGCAGCGTGAGCTCGTCGCACTTGTTACGCGCCGACGGCAACTCGTGGCCATGCTCGTGAGCGAGCGGCAACGCCTGGCCGTCGCTCACGAGCGGGCCCGTGCCAGCATCGAGGCAATGATCGAGGCCTTGCTCAGTCAGTTGGCCGACATCGATAACGACGTACAACGTGTGCTTCAGGAACGCTACGCCGATCTGTCGGCTTTGCTGCAATCGGTCAAGGGCGTTGGCCCGACCACCGCCAGTACACTCATCGCTGAACTGCCCGAACTCGGACACCTCACTCGCAAGCAGATCACCAGTCTTGCGGGGCTTGCACCCATCAATCGCGATTCGGGCACCCTGCGCGGGCAGCGCCATATCTTCGGCGGGCGCTCCAGTGTCCGACGCGTACTGTACGTCGCCGCACTGGTCGCCACGCGCTTCAATCCGCTGATCCGTAGCTGCTATCTGAGGCTGATCGCCGCCGGCAAGCCCAAAAAAGTCGCCCTCGTCGCGTGCATGCGCAAACTGCTCATCACGCTCAATGCCATCGCCCGCTCGGGCGAGCGGTGGCAGCCGGATTTCAAGGGCGCATGACATGGGCTGTCTCAAGATGGTTGCTGTGTGTTATGGCCGCCGGCGAGCCAGGGGCGCGACGGGGATACATCGATAGTAGACAGCCGATACATTGCAATCAATGACAAACGGAATCTAGAATCGTGATCGCTTTTGCCATGTCGGGAGGATGCTGGAAATGGGGCCGCAGATGATTTCGCCGGATTTCGTCGACGATGCGCTCGCGTGCCTGCGCCGGCACGGCCTGCAGACCGCGCCCGTGCTGCGCACCGCCGGGCTGCCGGCCGCCGTGCACGAGCCCGTCACGCCGCAACAGTACGGCCGGCTGTGGCTCGCGATCGCCGGCGCGCTCGACGACGAATTCTTCGGGCTCGCCGCGCGCCCGATGCGGCGCGGCAGCTTCACGCTGCTGTGCCACGCGGTGCTCCATGCCGGCACGCTCGACAAGGCGCTGCGGCGCGCGCTGAAGTTCCTGCGGGTGGTGCTCGACGAGCCGCACGGCGAGCTTGTCGTGGCGGACGGGCAGGCGCAGATCGTGCTGACGCAATCGGGCGCGCCGTACCCGGCGTTCGCGTACCGGACGTTCTGGCTGATCCTGCTGGGTGTGGCGTGCTGGCTGATCGGCCGGCGCATCCCGCTGCAGCGCATCGATTTCGCGTGCCCGAGCCCCGGTCAGCGCAGCGACTATCACCAGTTCTTCGGCGTCCCGGTGCATTTCGACCGCCCCGACAGCCGGCTCGCGTTCAACGCCGCATACCTCGCGCTGCCGACGATTCGTTCGGAGCAGGCGCTGAAGACCTTCCTGCGCGGCGCGCCCGGCAACCTGCTCGTGCGCTACCGGCACGACACGGGCTGGGTCGCGAAGACGCGCGCGCACCTGAAGGCGCTGCCGGCCGCCGAGTGGCCCGACTTCGACGCGCTGGCCGTGCGCCTCGACACGACGCCCGCGACGCTGCGGCGGCGTTTGCGCAGCGAAGGGCAAAGCTTCGCTGCGATCAAGGACGAGTTGCGCGGCGCGCTCGCGCAGTCGCTGCTGCGCGAGCGCACGCTGAGCGTCGCGGAGATCGCGGCCGAGCTCGGCTTCACCGAGCCGAGCGCGTTTCATCGCGCGTTCCGGAAATGGACGGGCACGAGCCCCGGTGCCTTTCGGCGCGACGTGCATGCGGCGAAGGCCGAGTCGTGAATGGTGTGCAGGCGCGGAGCGTCTCGCCACGCGCCGCTGATACGATGCAAACATGTGGCTGCCGTCCGTTGTCCGCGGACCGCGGCGAACACCGATCAACCATCACCGCTCACGCTCCGATGCAAGCCACCCGCTTTTCCGACACCGAACTGGCCGATCTGCTCGCGCACGGTATCGTGCTGTTTGCCGGCCGCATAATCTTCGACGCACAACCGCCGATGGCGACCGACCAGATCGCGGCCGTGCAGGCCTGCTGTCACGGCGACATTCCGCTCCCGTTGCTCGAGCTGTAGCGCGTCACGGCCGGCGGCAGCCTCGACTACGACCTGACGCTGGAGATGAACGGCAATGTCGAAGCCATCAGCTGGAGCGAGCTGTTCTACAACGGCAGCGACGGTTATCGCGACCTGCAGGGCTGGATCGACCACGAACTCGAACTGGCCGAAGCCGCCGCGGAAGAGAACGCGCGCACGTGGGACGGCAAAATCGATGCGCTGCCGTTCGGCGGTTTCGAATATTGCGACCGCATCTACGTCGTGACGGAGCCCGGCGCCCACGACCATGGCCATGTGCTTGCATGGAAACAGGGGTTGCCGCCCGCGTGGCGCGGCGCGATGCACGAGGACGGTCTCGCGACGATCGCCCCCGATCTGTACGCGGCATTCGGCGCGCTGCAGCTTCATGTCGATCCGCTGGAGCCCGGCGGCGAACCAGGCACCGGTGTCACGCTGCTCGAATACGTCGATGAGCGCCGCGACGATCATGGCCTGTCGGCATCGCTGGCCGACAAGCTGATCGCGTTCTATCGACAAGCGGTGATCGACTGGCGCACGCCGCTCGCCGACGGCACACTCGGCGCGCAGCCGGTGCTCGCACGTCACGCATTACGCCATGCGATCGATCACGACGATGCGGCACTCATCGCGCGACTGGCGCCGCTCGTTGCCGATCTCGGCGTGGCGCTCGCCGGCAGTTCGATCCCGACCGATTACGCGCTGCGACGCCAGAAGTTTTCCGCCGCCATCGCGTTGCTCGCATCGGGCGCACGGGTCGTGCCCGATGCGCTGGCATCCGTGTCCGGCGCCGTACCGGTCAAGCTGATGCGCATGCTGCTTGACGCCGGCGTGCAGCCGGATGCCGACGCAATGGCGCGTTGCGTCGCGGGCGGCGGCACCGACAGCGCACGGCTGATCGGCGCAGCGCTGTCGGCCCAGGGCGTCGATACACCAGCGGCCTACCGCACCGCGAGCGACAAACTACTGGACAAGCTGAAGGCGGACATCCACAAGGTTCGCGCCGGCAAGCTCAGCCACTATCTCGGGCTCGACGGGCTCGAAGCACACGCCGAGCGCCTGCGGACGTTCGATTGCTGACGTCAAGCAGGCGCCGATGCGCCGTGGGTTTGCCGGCAGCATCGCAGTCCGGGTGCCGTTTGTTTGAATCGGGTTTCTCCCACGTTCCGGTGCGAATCTGCAGGATGCTCACCGCACCGCACCGCAGCGCGGGCATGACGTTGCACCCCGTTCCGTCTGACCACATACTGGTCGGCCAGTCCGAACGAGGTTGCGTCGATGGTGAATGTCGATGAGAGCGCCGCTTCGATCTTCGGCGTGATCGGAACGGCCGTGTCGTTGCTGGCAGCGATCCCTTACGCGCTCGCGATCTACCGGCGCACCGTTCGCCCGCATCTGTTCACGTGGCTCGTGTGGTCGGTCGTTACGGCGATCGCGGCGGCCGGCCAGTTCGTCGCGGGCGCGGGGCCGTCCGCATGGTGCACGGCAGCGATTGCCGTCACGTGCTTTCTGACGCTGATCGCCAGCCTGTTTCGCGGCGAGCGCGGCTGGACGGGCCTCGACTGGTTGTTCCTGTGCGCGGCGCTGTCGGCCATTCCGCTATGGATGCTGACCGACGATCCGACTGTGTCGATCTGCCTGGTTACGCTGATCGAGCTTGCAGGCCTCGGCCCGACCGTGAGCAAGACGATCCGCGATCCGTGGAGCGAGAGCCTCGCCTATTTCGCGCTGTGCGTACTCAAGTACGCGCTGGCGTTGCTGGCACTGAGCACGTGGAGTGTCGCGGTCGCGTTCTATCCGGCCGTCAACCTCATCGCGTCGATCGGCATCTGCGTGGTGATGCTGGTCCGGCGTCAGTCGTTGTCGAACGCGCGGTAGGATGTGTTTGTCGCCGCCGTACCGCTTCCCTTCCGAAATGCTGCGAGGCCTGACATGGATGCAATCCGTACCGTCATCGAACCCTGCGAAACCGCGCTCCGCGCCGCGATGCTGGCCAACGATGTCGACGTGCTCGACGCGCTGCTGGACGACGATCTGGTATTCACAGTCCCGACGGGCCAGATCATCTCGAAAGAGAACGACCTCGCCGCGCATCGCGCGAAGCTTCTGCGCCTCGACACACTCGACGTCCACGAAATGCGCGCACACGCGATCGACGAGATGATCCTGACCACGACGCGAGCGACCCTCGCCGGCCATTTCGATGGCGCGGCATTCGCCGGCACGTTTGCCTATACGCGCCTCTGGCGTCGATCGGGCGCCAACTGGCGCGTCATCGCCGGACATGCATCGCAGGTCATGTAGCTGCGCCGAGCGCGTGCGGGATGAATCGCGTCAGGCAATACTGCTGCGAGCGGGCCGGCTATCGATTGAGCGGTGAGGCGCTGGTCCGGATGATGCACTGATGAAAACGCCGATCAAGGTGGTGCCGGCCATGACGAGAGCCGAAATGCACAAGCTATTTACCGTGCGTTCTGCGCGTGCCGCGGACGCGGGCGAACTCACGCGACTGGCGCGCCTTTCGAAGGCGCATTGGGGCTATCCGAAGGAATGGCTCGACTTGTGGCAAAACGATCTCACGATTTCGCCGGAGACGATCGAAGGGGCGATCGGTTACGTCGCGGAATCGGACGCGTCGGTCATCGGGTTCTGGATTCGAGCATCATTGGATTCGGATCAACCGACGCCCGGATGGTTGTTCGTTCATCCCGATCACATGGGTCAGGGCGTCGCCCGTGCGCTGTGGGAATCAGTTCGAGCCGAAGCCGCTGCGAGAGGAATCAAAAGCTTCGTGATCGAAGCGGATCCCAATGCTGTGCCGTTCTATCTGACGCTGGAAGCTGAAAAGATTGGCGAAAAGGAATCGAGCGCCATCCCGGGCAGATTTTTTCCAATCTTGCGGATTGCGGTCTGATGAGTGAGATTGCGGCGGAGACATATCGGGGTTCGATCAGTTCGACTAGCGGCCTGATGACGTTTTCCACGCCCCAAGCTCATGCCGGATGGCACTTCGCGCGGCCAAGTGCCTTTCCGCCGCGCCAATGCAAAAACCCCCGCCTGTTGGGCGGGGGTTTCTGGCTTGAGGGGAGCCTGACGATTACCTACTTTCACACGGGAATCCGCACTATCATCGGCGTAGAGTCGTTTCACGGTCCTGTTCGGGATGGGAAGGGGTGGGACCGACTCGCTATGGTCATCAGGCAAAGGGGGTTGTTGCGTTGCTTCGCAGCGCAACCAATCTTGGAAGAAGCAGTAATTTAGGTTGTGTGTATCACACACGAGAATCCAACCAGTCTCTTGGATGGCTGCACGTGCATCGCACGGCGCTCATCCATAAGGCAGACTTGTTATAGGATCAAGCCTTACGGGCAATTAGTATCAGTTAGCTGAACGCATTACTGCGCTTACACACCTGACCTATCAACGTCCTGGTCTCGAACGACCCTTCAAGGGGATCTAGTCCCCAGGGATATCTCATCTTAAGGCGAGTTTCCCGCTTAGATGCTTTCAGCGGTTATCTCTTCCGAACATAGCTACCCGGCGATGCCACTGGCGTGACAACCGGTACACCAGAGGTTCGTCCAC